>NZ_CP178864.1:6102500-7021699 GCF_047345005.1 Labrys okinawensis | reverse complement strand
TGGATAATAGGTGCCGCCCCAGAAAGGCTCGCCATTCGGCGTCAGGAACATCGTCAAGGGCCATCCGCCCTGTTCGCCGAGGGCGTGCAGCGCATGCATGTAGATCTGGTCGATATCGGGCCGCTCTTCGCGATCGACCTTGATGTTGATGAAGAGCTCGTTCATGACGGCGGCGATGTCGGGGTTCTCGAAGCTTTCATGCGCCATGACGTGACACCAGTGGCAGGCGGCATAGCCCACCGAAAGCAGGATCGGCTTGTTCTCGGCTTTGGCCAGGGCCAGGGCCTTCTCGCCCCAGGGCTGCCAATGCACGGGATTGCCGGCATGCTGGATCAGATAGGGACTGGTTTCGTGGGCGAGGTTGTTCTGCAGCGTCGGAGACAAGGTGGCACCCCTTCTTTCGCGGGAGATATAAGCATGGACCCTGCCGCTGGCGCGAGCATGGCAACCACAATGTGGGGTGTTGATGACTGATACCATCGTTGCGCTGGCCTCCGGCGTCGGACGAGCAGGCATCGCGGTGATCCGGATCTCCGGTCCTGGCGTTCGATTCGGATTGGAAACGATCGCTGGCGGTGTGCCGGCAGCACGGAAGGCCTCGCTTCGGCGGCTGAAGGTACCTGAGAGTGAGGAGATCCTGGACGAGGCGCTGGTGCTGTTCTTCGAGGCGCCCGGCAGTTTCACGGGCGAGGACGTCGCGGAGTTCCATGTGCATGGTGGCCGCGCCATCATCGCCGGCGTGATCGATGCGCTGGTCACCCTGCCCGGCTTCCGGCCCGCCGGGCGCGGAGAATACACGCGCCGGGCTGTTGCCAATGGCCGCATGGACCTGACGGCCGCGGAGGGCATCGCCGATCTCGTGGAGGCGGAGACCGGCAGCCAGCGCCGGCAGGCCCTCCGACAGGCAGGCGGGGCGCTGGAGCGCGCCGCCATAGCCTGGCGCGAACGTCTGGCCCGCATGCTGGCGCTGATCGAGGCCGAGATCGATTTTCCCGACGAGGAAGATGTCCCGGCCCTTTTCGCCGAGGTGCGGCATCGGGCGGGAACGTTGTTGGCCGAGATCGATGCCGCCCTGGCGGGCGCTCGAAGCGGCGAGCGGCTGAGGGAAGGCGCGGTGATGGTGATCGCAGGTCCGCCGAATGCCGGCAAGTCGACCCTGCTCAACGCTCTCGCCCGGCGGGATGTGGCCATCGTCTCGCCCATTGCCGGCACCACCCGTGACACGCTCGAGGTGCATCTTGATCTCCACGGCTACCCCGTCACGCTGATCGACACGGCGGGCCTGCGCGAGACGCAGGACGTGGTGGAGACGATTGGCGTGGAGCGGGCCAGAGCCAGCCTGGAGCGCGCCGATCTGGTGATTTGGCTGGAAGCGGAGGATGCTCGAAGCGAGCGGCCCGTCCTGTCGGGGCCTGTGCTGCGAGTGACGACGAAGCGGGATGAGGGCGGCGAGCCGGCGCCCGGCTTCGATCTTGCATTGTCGGCAAAGACCGGTGTCGGAATGTCCAGTCTTCTCAGCCGCTTGGAACAGCTCGCGCGCGATGCTCTCGAGGGCGGTGAATCCGCGTTGGTCACGCGCGCGCGACATCGCAGGGAACTCGAGAGCATCGCCCATCATCTCAGCCTCGTCTGCAGCGCGGACGAGGCCACGCCGGTCGAATTCGTGGCCGAGGACCTGCGCCTTTCCGTGCGAGCTATCGGCCGCTTGACCGGGCAGGTCGATATCGACGAGCTCTATGACGTCATCTTCCGCGAGTTCTGTATCGGTAAATAGCTGGGAGCGCGGAAGAAGACGTCCATGCTCCCAGGAACCTTTGACCCCTTTCGTTCTTCAGCGTAAAAGGCCGCGCGAAGGAACAAAGAGCGATGAACCGGCAATTTGATGTGATCGTGGTGGGTGGCGGCCATGCCGGCTGTGAGGCGGCCGCTGCGGCCGCGCGGCTGGGCGCCCGTACCGCGCTGGTTACCCATCGCGCCGACACTATCGGTACCATGTCGTGCAATCCGGCGATCGGGGGCCTTGGCAAAGGCCATCTGGTGCGCGAGATCGATGCGTTGGATGGGTTGATGGGCCATGTGGCCGACCAGGGCGGCATCCAGTTCCGTGTCCTCAATCGCCGCAAGGGACCGGCCGTTCGTGGCCCGCGCGCCCAAGCCGACCGCGCGCTCTATGCGAGCGCCATGCAGAAGGCTATTGCTGAGCAGGCCGGGCTCACTGTCATCGAGGCAGAAGCCGATGATATCCTTATCGAATCTGGCCGCGCGACGGCAGTGGTGACGGCAGCAGGCGATCGATTCGGATGCGGATCGGTTGTCTTGACCACCGGCACTTTTCTTAGTGGGGTGATCCATATCGGCGAAAAGCGCATCGCTGCCGGCCGCGTCGGCGAGGCGCCAGCGCTCGGTCTTTCCAGGACGCTGGCTCGTGCAGGTTTCGCGCTGGGCCGGCTCAAGACCGGCACGCCTGCCCGTCTCGATGGCAAGACGATCGACTGGGCTTCGCTGGAGATGCAGCCCGGCGACGAGCCTCCTGAGGCGTTCTCGACGCTGACGACCGCGTTGCCAAATCCGCAGATCGCCTGCGGCATCACCCGCACCACGCCGCAGACCCATAAGGTCATCCAGGACAACATCCATCGCGCGCCGATCTATTCGGGCCAGATCGAAAGCCGCGGCCCGCGCTATTGTCCCTCCATCGAGGACAAGGTCGTGCGCTTCGGCGAGCGTGACGGCCACCAGATCTTCCTGGAGCCGGAAGGCCTGCAGGACGATACCGTTTATCCGAACGGTATTTCCACCTCCCTGCCGGAGGATGTGCAGCGGGCCATGCTCGCCACCATTCCGGGCTTGGAAAAGGTGCGGATGATCCGCCCGGGCTATGCCATCGAGTATGACCATGTCGATCCGCGCGAGCTTCACGCCACGCTGGAAGCCAAGCGCGTGCAGGGCCTGTTCCTTGCCGGCCAGATCAACGGCACCACCGGCTATGAAGAAGCAGGTGCCCAGGGCCTGGTGGCGGGCCTCAACGCGGCTCGCCGCGCTGGCGGCAACGACGGCATCCGTTTTGGCCGGGAGGAATCCTATCTCGGTGTGATGATCGATGATTTGGTCACCCGTGGCATCAGCGAGCCCTACCGCATGTTCACCTCGAGAGCCGAATATCGTCTGACGCTGCGGGCAGACAATGCAGACCAACGCCTGACGGACCGCGGCCTGGCCATGGGTCTGGTGGGCGCCACCCGCGAAAAGGCCTGGAAAGCAAAAAAGGCGTCCTTCGGCGCAGCCCTCAGCTGGGCCAAGTCCGTTTCGGTGACACCCAACCAAGCGGACGCCTCGGGCATCCACATCAATCGCGACGGCATCCGCCGCAGCGCGTTCGATCTATTGGCTTATCCGAATATCGGCTTTGCAGATCTCGCCAGGCTCTGGCCGGAAGCGACACAATTCGCGGCCCCGGTTTTGGAGCAAGTGGAGATAGAGGCAAAGTATGCCGTCTATCTCGAACGCCAGAAGGCGGACGTGGCAGCCTTTCGTCGCGATGAAGATATTGAGATTCCTAGCGATTTCGATTTTGGCAGCGTCATTGGCTTCTCGAACGAGACACGGCAGAAATTTGTTGCCGTCCGTCCCCGTACCATCGGCCAGGCGGGTCGAATCGATGGCATCACACCGGCCGCGACTACACTGCTGATGGCAGCACTGCGGAAGAGAAGACAGCCAAGGGCTGCCAACTGACCGATCCGGGTCCGGATCGAATCTGCTTATCCGAGACGATAACCACTGTAGAAGGACCTGACCCAGGTGTCGCCTATAGTCGGTCTAGGCGTGAGCGGGCGCAACTGCACTGCGGAATAGCACTGGTCACGTGATTATTGGCTCTCTTGCTGGAATCACGCCTTTCGGGCATCGTGCAGACATGACTCTTGATGCCGATCGAACCGAAGCCCTCAAGTATATGACTGTTTCACGTGAAACAGTGAGCCGCTTCGACATCTATGTTGACCTCCTGCAGCGCTGGCAAAAGGTCAAGAACCTTGTCGCCCCCTCGACCCTGAGCCAGATCTGGACTCGGCATATCGCCGACAGCGCTCAGCTTCTGCCGCATCTCGGCCATGCCCGCACGATCGTCGACCTAGGCAGTGGTGCTGGCTTTCCGGGCTTGGTCATTGCTATTGCGGGTATCGGCATGCCGGGACTTCACGTTCACTTGGTTGAGTCAAATGGCCGCAAGGCCTCGTTTCTTCGGGAAGTCGCCAGGGCGACAGGCGCGCCGGCGACCATTCACCCCATGCGCATCGAGGATTTTACGGCCAAATGGGACGGTAAGGCCGATCTTGTTACGGCGCGAGCCCTTGCGTCTTTGCTCGATCTTATGGAGCTGAGCGCGGAGCTGTTGAAAACAGGCACGCGTGCGCTGTTTCTCAAGGGTCAAGATGTAGGTGCTGAATTGACCGAAGCAACTAAATATTGGAGTATGCGGACAGAATTGATCCCGAGCCTGACGGATTCAGCCGGACAAATTGTTTCGATCACAGCCGCGACCAGACGGACTGGAGGTTCCTGAAGCCGGGAACCGAATCTGCAGCGGGGCAGAAGGAAGAATGCCATGACTTTGCCGCGTATTCTCGCAATCGCCAATCAGAAGGGTGGCGTCGGTAAAACGACGACAGCCATCAACCTCGGCACGGCTCTCGCGGCAATTGGCGAGGATGTGCTGATCATCGATCTCGATCCGCAGGGTAATGCCTCGACAGGTCTTGGCATCGATCAGAAGCGACGTGTCCGCACGACATATGACGTAATGGTGGGCGATTACGACCTGCGTTCGACAATTATCGAGACTGTGGTGCCGCGTCTGCACATTGCGCCGTCCAACATGGATCTGCTCGGTGTCGAGTTGGAGATCGCCGGAGAGCGGGATCGGGCCTTCCGCCTTCGCAAGGCCATTCACGCCCTGGCGGCTTCCTCCGATTTTCCGTGCTCCTATATTCTGGTGGACTGCCCGCCTTCGCTGAATCTCCTCACTGTGAACGCCATGAGCGCCGCGGACGCCGTCCTGGTGCCCTTGCAATGTGAATTCTTCGCCCTGGAAGGCCTGGCCCAGCTGCTCAGAACGGTCGAGCAGGTGCGGAACTCACTCAATCCGCATCTCAGCATTCACGGCGTGGTGCTGACCATGTATGATGCCCGGAACAACCTCTCGGGCCAAGTCATGGCCGATGTCCGCGAATTTCTTGGCGAGAAGGTCTATCAGACGGTGATCCCGCGCAATGTGCGGGTCTCCGAGGCACCTTCCTACGGCAAGCCCTCGCTGCTCTATGACCTGAAATGTCCAGGTAGCCAGGCCTATGTTCGTCTCGCCTCCGAAGTGATTCAGCGCGAAAAGCTGCTGCGCGCGGCCTGATACGGCAGGTAAGGGAAGACCCATGAATTCCGATGACAAGATGCGTCCGCGCCTTGGGCGCGGGCTCGCCGCCCTGATCGGTGACGCTGGCGATGAAGGGTCCGCGATCGAGCGGGCCCGTGGCCAACGCCGAATTCCGACGAGTTTCCTCCGTCCTAATCCCCGAAATCCCCGCCAGAACTTTAGCGATGAGGATCTGGAGGATCTCGCTAATTCGATCCGGGAGAAGGGCGTCATCCAGCCAATACTGGTGCGGGCGGTTTCCGGCGCCATCGATTCCTATGAGATTATCGCCGGCGAGCGGCGCTGGCGGGCGGCCCAGCGCGCCGAACTTCATGATGTCCCCGTAACGATTGTCGAGGCTTCCGATCGTGAAGCGCTCGAACTTGCGATCATCGAGAATGTCCAGCGTACCGACCTCAACGCCATCGAAGAAGGGGTCGGCTATGAGAGGCTGATCGAGGAATTCGCCTATTCGCAGAACGACCTTGCCAAGGTGATCGGCAAGAGCCGCAGTCATGTGGCCAACACACTGCGTCTGCTCAAGTTGCCTGAAACGATCAAGAGCAGTGTCATGGAGGGCAAGCTCACGGCTGGGCATGCCCGCGCGCTCCTTTCGGTCAACAACCCCGAGGCGGTGGCACAGCTCATCATCTCTGAGAACATGTCGGTGCGCGAAGCCGAAGGCGTGGTGCAGGACGAGGCGCAGAGCGCCGGCAAGACCCTGCGGGCCCGCAGCCGCGTCGACAAGGATCCTGATACGATCGCGCTGGAGCGCACAATCTCCGATGTGCTCGGCCTCAAGGTTACACTCGACCACCGCGGCGAGAGCGGCGAGATGAAGATTCGCTACAATTCCCTGGAACAGCTCGACGATCTCTGCCGTCGGTTGAGGGATTGATCGTCCCGGGTTGCGCGGACGTCTCGCCCGCCTCTTCTGTCACTACGGATAAGGGGTCTTAAGAGGCGGACAAGATGTCCGCGCACCCGGGAAATGGCGCCTCGCTCGGCCGCCTTTCCATTCATCTAAGGTATTCTCAAGAATAAGTTCTCATGCAAATCACTTTGACCACGTGGAATATCAATTCCGTTCGCCTCCGCATGGGCCTCGTCGGAAGGTTCGTTAAGGAACGAAACCCCGATATACTTTGCCTGCAGGAAACCAAAGTCGAAGACGGTAAGTTCCCGACCTCGGACGTTCGCAAACTTGGCTTCGAGCACATCGCCTTCAACGGCCAGAAGGGTTATCATGGCGTGGCGATCTTCTCGCGACTGCCTTTCGAGACAATCGACAAGCGCGAATTCTGCATGATGGGCGACGCGCGCCACATCTCCGCGCGCTTCGGCACTGCGGCGGGGCTTAAAGAGCCCCTCACTATTCATAATTTCTACGTGCCGGCGGGTGGGGACATTCCGAACCGCGAACTTAATCCGAAATTCGGCCACAAGCTCGATTTCATCGCCGAGATGCATGCGTGGTTCGGCGGTGATTTCCCCAATGCCAATCCGCGCTCGATCCTGGTCGGCGATCTCAATATCGCGCCCCATGAGCATGATGTGTGGAGCCACAAGCAGTTGCTTGACGTCGTCTCGCATACGCCCGTCGAGACCGAGGCTATGAAGGCGATGATCGCCGAGCATGGCTGGATCGACGTCATGCGTCATTTCACGCCCGAGCCGGAGAAGCTCTACACCTGGTGGAGCTATCGTGCCGCGGACTGGCTCGCCTCCAACCGCGGCCGCAGGCTCGACCATATCTGGGCGAGTCCTAGCCTCACCAACGCGGCCCGCTCGATCGAAATCCTCGCCGAGGCCCGAGGGTGGGAAAAGCCGTCGGACCATGTGCCGGTGACGGGGGTATTCGAGATCGAGTGACCTGTCCGCTGGGCGCGCGTTAACCAAGCTCGATTTCGTCGCCCGAACCGCGAACGAATCGGCGACGAATCGGTGCATGATCAAGGTTCACGGTTTATCCGCATGAGGCCGGGCGCTTTCTTCCGGCTGCATGGGTGTCTTCTTCCCCTGCGGTCCATAGCAAAGCGTGGTTAAGCGTAATCGCTGTCTTGCACTAACGCTTTGTTTTGACGCGTCTTTGAGAGTCGCGCCGATTGCGGCAAAGCACAGAATGCCCTTGGCACCAACACGTCAACTTGGAAATCCGCCCCTGCGTAGACGCATTCTGCCTTAGACCGTCGGCTACGATTGTTAAGGCCGGCCGTACCATTCTGGCACTGACGAGCAACAGGGCGACCTCGTTGCAAACGTCGCCTCAGTCATCCCCACCGCTGCCGCCGAAGCGGGTGGCGTCGAGCGTAAGGCGGCCGATCTGAGTGCCGACGATGATCTTGAAGGGCGCCAGTACATGGGTGCCCTTGATGGGGGCAAGCCAGAGCTCGATATCGCGGTTGGCGACCATGAACTTGGTCTGATCCCGGTCGGGGCGGTGACCGGCGATCGGCACATAGCGGGCCGAGCAAACGATAGTGGGGCCGCTATAGCCCTTGCCGTCCACGTTCTCAGTGCGGGCATAGGAAAGCTTGACGTCGAACCGCGTGGCGCCGTCGAACACCGGTAGGGTACGCCGGCAGGCAGCGGGCTCCAGCGCATCGCCGCTGCCGGAGACGGGCACCAGCATGGCGGAGAGCGGGTCGAGCACGCCGTGCTTGTCGGCAGTCGTCACCGGCACGCGGTCCTTGCGCGGCGGCAATTCCGGCTGCAGCTCGACCGCGGTGATGTTGCCGCTTGCCAGCGCCATCTGGACCGTTTGCGGCTTCTTGCCGGCGATCGAGTTCAGGGCATAGGCCGATGGGATCGGTACCGTTGGGGTGAGTCGGCCGGATGCCGAGGCGGAACCGCGGCCGTCGCTGATCAGGCTGATCACGCCACCGACTTTGGCGGCCGCATTGATCTGGTAGGGGCCGCCGTCCGAGAGATTGATGCTAAGATTGGCAGTGCCGATGGGCAGGCCCGCCAGCGTCACGCCGTATCGGATGGTGGTGGCGGCGCTACCGGCCGAGGCAAGGGCTGGCGCGAGGCCGGTCAGCGCGCTGAAGACGGTGCCAAGAGCAAATCTGGAAAAAGTCGTTAGGGTCACGCCGGTCTCCCCGGCCGGGTCGCCGGCCGATCTTGAACGCATTGTAACAGGGTAAATGTTACGTAAACGTTGCTGCGAGCCATCATGCTGGGTGACGGCTGAACCGGGGATGAATCCTGCCCACGAGTTCCCGCCCGTTGCGGCCGGTGATCTCGGTCTCAAACAGTCCGCCTGCCGGCAGTGCCGTCTCAGGACGCACCGGAGCGAACTGTGCGGTTCGGCCGATACCACCGCGTTCCGTCAGGATCACATGCCTCTTGCCGAACTCGCCATCGAGGAAGCGCGTCAGCGCCACCTCACCGGCTTCGCGCAGCCGGGCCGCGCGTTCCTTGATCGCCAGGCCGTCCACGGGTGGCATGCGGGCAGCCGGGGTGCCTGGACGGGACGAGAAGGGGAAGGCATGCACGTAGCTGATGCCGCAGGCTTCGATCAGATCGAGCGAGCGCGCGAACATTGCCTCGTCCTCGGTGGGGAAGCCGGCGATCAGGTCAGCCCCGAAGACGATGTCGGGACGCAGGCGTCGGGCCTCTGCGCAGAATGCTATCGCGTCGGCGCTCAGATGCCGGCGCTTCATGCGCTTGAGAATGAGATCGTCGCCCGATTGCAGCGAAAGGTGGAGATGGGGCATCAGCCGCTCCTCTTCCGCCAGCGCGCGCAAAAGCTCGGCATCGGCTTCGACCGAGTCGATGGAGGAAAGCCGCAGCCGGGGCAATTCCGGCACGTCCTTCAGGATCCGGCGCACCAACGCGCCGAGTGGCAGGGGCTCGGCGAGGTCGGGGCCGTAGCTGGTGAGGTCGACGCCGGTGAGCACAATCTCCTTATAACCGGCCTCGGTGAGGCGGCGGATCTGGGCGATCGCCGTCTCCGGCGCCAGCGAGCGGGAATTGCCGCGACCGAAGGGGATGATGCAGAAGGTGCAGCGATGGTCGCAGCCGTTCTGGATCTGCACGAAGCCGCGCGCCCGGCCCTCGAAGCCAGCGATCTCGGGCAGGGCGATATCGCGCGCCGCCATGATGTCGGAGGTGACCAGCTTGTCGGGTGTCGTGCCCAGCGTGCGCCAGGTCTGGGACTTCAGCTTCTCCGCATTGCCGACCACGAAGGAGACTTCCGGCATGGCGGTGAAACGCGCGGCATCAGTCTGAGCGGCGCAGCCGGTGACGGCGATGCGGCGCTCCGGATTCTCGCGCTTGAGCCTGCGGACGGCCTGGCGTGCCTGCCGCGCGGCTTCGGCCGTGACGGCGCAGCTGTTGATCACGGTGAGATCGTCGCGCGTGCCGATCGCGGCCTTCATCGCCTCGGATTCATGGATGTTGAGGCGGCAGCCGAAGGTGACGATCTCGGTCATGGACGGGTTCGGTGTGCCGATCTCCAGATCGGCACGACTCCTATGTTGAAAAGGCACCGATCTGGAGATCGGCACACTATCAGGCCGCGTGGGCAAACCAGTCGGCGGTGAAGCGGCCTTCATGCTCGAGCTCGACGCTGCCCGTCATCAGCACATGGCCGTCACTCTCGCGCCATTCGATCAGGAGATCGCCGCCGGGCAGGGTCACGCGCACCTTGCGCTCCGTCCTGCCGAGCCGGACCGCAGCGACGGCGGTGGCGCAGGCCGCCGAACCGCAGGCCCTGGTAAGACCGGCGCCACGTTCCCACACACGAAGCACGATATGGTCGCGGCTGCGTACCTGGGCGAGCGAGACGTTTACGCGTTCAGGAAAGAGCGGATCATGCTCGATCTGTGGCCCGATGGTGCCAAGATCATAGTCGGTGGGATCGCTGTCGACCCAGAACACGACATGGGGATTGCCCAAGTTCACGACGCTGGGCGCCTGAAGGATGGGCGCGTCGACGGGTCCGAAGGAAAAATCGATGGCCTTGGTATCGTCGGTGTCGCGTGCGAGCGGAATCTGTTGCCACTCGAACGCCGGCGGGCCCATGTCTACGGTGAAGCCCTGGCCCGCGCGGCGGGATTCGACCAGGCTGGTCGGCGTCTGCAGGAGCAGCCTGTCCTTGCCGGCGAGGGGCATGAAATACCAGGACACGCAGCGCGTGCCATTGCCACAGGCGCCCGATTGCGAGCCGTCCGTGTTGAAAATACGCATGAAGGCGTCGGTCTCGGCCTTTTGCGGTGGATAGAGCACCATCAGCTGATCGAAGGGCTCGCGCGCGGCAATCGCCCGCGCTTCCGCCGGTGTGACGGCATGCGAGCCATCGGTGAGATCCAGCACGATGATCTCGTTGCCGATGCCGTTCATCTTCAGATAGGGGCGGTTGGCGAGGCCAGACATGATGGGTTCCGAAAGACTGTTGAGGCAGTCATATAGGGCAAAAGTCCCTACAAACCAATAAGAGCGCAACGTGGAAGCGTGCCCGCCGACGCTTTCAGTCCTTCGGCACGGGTACGATGGCATGCGCCTGCCGGCTGACGGCCGCTGCGATCCGCTCGGACAAGGCGGGATCGGAAACCGCGCGGGCAAGCGTCACGCCACCGGACAGCAGAGCGAGAAGCGCAATGGCCCGGTCGGTGTTCTCCTCGCCGGGCTCGTCCGGCAAACCGGCAGAAACCTCCTCGATCAGGCGTTGCAGTTCCACTTGATAGACCTGCCGGGTCTCGTTGTCCGCACGCATGACCTCTGGCGACAGGCTCGGCAGCGCACAGCTCTGGCCGAGATCGCAGACGCGCTTGGCCCCGAGATAATAGCTGGCGAAGGCGCCAAGCCAGCCACGGCCTTTGTCCGCCTTGAGCTGGGCGATAGCCTGGCGCAGCTCCTCCAGGCCCGTGAGCACAGTTTCCCGGAAGGCCTCGCTCTTCGAGCGAAAATGCCCGTAGAAGGCGCCGTTGGTGACGCCGGCTGCCTTGGTCAATCCATCGATGCCCGAGCCGCCATAGCCTTCCTTGCGAAAGATCTGGCCTGCCGCCTGGAGGATGCGAGCCCGGGTCTCGCGCTTATGTTCGGCGCTGTAACGCATCGGTTCCCATATATTCAGAGTGATTGCTCTTTATGCTTGCATAGAGAGCGATCGGTGTTTATTGATAGAGAGCGTCCAGTATCTATATAGGCGCAATTTCCCTCCAGCCAAGCAAGGAATCACACCATGCCGATCACACTTACGATTCCCGAAGGTCTTCTCGACGCGCAGGCCCAAAGCCAGGCTTTCGCGGAACTGACCGACGCCCTGCTCGAAGTCGCCGAACTCTCCGGCAATAGCTTCATGGCCGCCAATGTCGTGGGCTCGTTGAACGTGTTGCCCCGGCATCACGTCTTCGCCGGTGGAAAGGCCGCGCCGGCCGCCTTCGTCGAGCTCAAGCTACCCGAGATCGCCCTGGCGACCCCCGAGGCGAAGCGGGCCTTCATCGAGGCTGCAACCGACATTGTCGAGAAGGCTGCAGAGGGCAGGCTCAAGCGCGATCACATCTGGACCAACATCGTCTACGCCGCCGACGGCGCCTGGGGCATCGCGGGCAAGGCCTATGCCGCAGGCGATCTGGTAACGGCGGTACGGCAATCTGCAGCCCAGCCATCTTCTGGTCATGCATGAACGGGAAGGCGTGACCTGCATGGGCCCGCCAAACGCGGAGTGGCAGTCCCCGATTGCCATCCTGCCCCGGCATATGACGCCGTGCTTCAAAGATGGCGGTCGGAGACCGCCACTCCGTGCCCCAGGTTTCTGGGCAAGCCGACCGCACGATTCGGCATTCCATGGATGCTGGCTCACCTCATGAATGCCCCCGGAAACCGGCCTTGTTGAGCCGGTTAGCCGAAGAAAAAGGGGCGGAAATCGTCGCCTACGATCAGCGACACCAAATATCTTGTTGCCGACACGCCTTGCCGCTAGGGTCTGCGCCCTACCCAGAGGAACGCCTCCAGAATGTCGGATAAGAAACCGCCGCGCCAAGTCCGTCCCAGCTTCACGGATCAGGAGGCGCTCGCCTTCCATTCGCAGGGCAAGCCAGGCAAGCTCGAAGTCAACCCCACCAAACCCATGGCGACGCAGCGGGACCTGTCGCTCGCCTATTCACCGGGGGTGGCGGTGCCCGTACGCGCCATCGCTGAGAATCCCGCTCTAGCCTATGATTATACCAGCAAAGGCAATATGGTTGCCGTGATCTCCAACGGTACCGCCATTCTCGGCCTCGGCGATCTCGGCGCGCTGGCGTCCAAGCCCGTAATGGAAGGTAAGGCCGTCCTGTTCAAGCGCTTCGCCGACGTCGATTCGATTGACCTCGAAGTCGATACCAAGGATGCCGACGCCTTCATCAATGCGGTACGCTATCTCGGTCCGAGCTTCGGCGGTATCAATCTGGAAGACATCAAGGCGCCGGAATGCTTCATCATCGAGCAGCGGCTCAAGGAGTTGATGGATATTCCCGTCTTCCACGACGACCAGCATGGTACCGCCATCATCGCGGCCGCCGGCCTGTTCAACTGTCTCAAGCTCACCGGCCGTAACATCACCGACACCAGGCTGGTCGTGAACGGCGCCGGGGCCGCCGGCATCGCCTGCGTCGAGCTCGTCAAGGCCATGGGCTTTGCGTCCGACAACGTGCTGCTGTGCGACACCAAGGGGGTGGTCTACCAGGGCCGCACCGAGGGCATGAACCAGTGGAAATCGGCCCATGCCGCCGTCACCGACAAGCGCACGCTCGCAGAAGCGCTGCAGGGCGCCGACGTATTCTTCGGCCTCTCCGCCAAGGGCGCGCTGACGGCGGATATGGTGCGCTCCATGGCGGCCAATCCGGTCATCTTCGCCATGGCCAATCCGGATCCCGAAATCACGCCGGACGAGGCGCATGCCGTCCGCGACGATGCCATCATCGCCACAGGCCGTTCGGACTATCCAAACCAGGTCAACAACGTTCTCGGCTTTCCCTATATCTTCCGGGGTGCACTCGATGTGCACGCCACCTCGATCAACATGGAAATGAAGGTCGCGGCGGCGCAGGCCCTGGCCGAGCTCGCCCAGGAAGATGTGCCGGACGAGGTCGCCACCGCCTATCAGGGCGCCCGGCCACGCTTTGGCCGCGAATACATCATCCCCGCACCGTTCGACCCGCGCCTGATCACCCGTATTCCGGTGGCCGTGGCCAAGGCGGCGATGGAAACGGGGGTCGCCCGCAAGCCGATCGCGGATCTGGAAGTCTATCGCGTCCAGCTCTCCGCCCGGCGCGATCCGGTAGCCGGCACCTTGGCTCGCCTCTTCGACAAGGTTCGCCGCTCGCCCAAGCGCGTCGTCTTCGCCGAGGGCGAGGAGGAGGCCGTGATCCGCGCCGCCGCATCCTTCGTCAACCAGGGACTGGGCACAGCTATTCTGGTCGGCCGCGAGGATCGGGTCGAGGCGGCCGCCGCCTTTGCCGGCGTCGAGTTGCGCGAGGGCATGGTGATCCAGAATGCCCGCATCTCCCCGCGCACCAATGCCTATGCCCAATATCTCTATGACCGGCTGCAGCGGCACGGCTATCTGATGCGCGACTGCATCCGCCTGGCCTCGATCGACCGCAATCATTTCGCCGCCTGCATGGTGGCGATGGGCGATGCCGATGCCATGGTCACCGGCCTCACCCGCAATTATTCGATCGCGCTGGAGGATGTGCGCCGGGTGATCAACGACAAGCCGGGCCATTGCGTCATCGGCCTCTCCATCGCCATTGCACGCGGCAGGACGGTGCTGGTGGCCGATACGGCCGTGCATGACATGCCGACCTCCGAGGAGCTTGCCGCCATCGCCATCGAAGCGGCTTCGGTGGCCAAGCGTCTCGGCTACGAGCCACGCGTCGCCATGCTGGCCTACTCCACCTTCGGCCATCCAGAGGGTGAGCGGGCCGAACGTGTGCGCGAGGCGGTGCGCATCCTCGACAAGCAGCGCGTCGACTTCGAGTATGACGGCGAGATGGGCGCCGACGTGGCGCTTAACCGCGAGGCCATGGCGCTCTATCCATTTTGCCGGCTAAGTGGACCAGCCAATGTGCTGATCATGCCGGCTTTCCACTCCGCCTCGATCTCCACCAAGATGCTGCAGGAACTCGGCGGTGCCACGGTGATCGGCCCGATGCTGGTGGGCCTGGACAAGCCGGTGCAGATCGTGCCGCTCGCCGCCAAGGACTCCGATCTCGTGAACATGGCCGTGCTGGCGGCGGCCAATATCGGCGGTTGATTGCTCGATTGGTGAAGGAGTAAAGGTAGCCGCCGCTTGGAAGGTGGCGCCGCCTCTCGCTGGACGGAGACGCGCTATCTATGGTGCGCAGCGCCACGGTGACGTCCGGAGCGCGCAGGAACTTTCGCGGACGATCGGGGGTTTTGCAAGGCGATGCAACCGCCTGCCCCGATCGCGAGCGACCCGATGAACGAGCACAAGAGCCATCAGTTCCTGATTCACGGTGCGGCTGAACTGCCTTCCGTCAGTATCGACGGCTACAATATCGGCTTGCGCGACAAGGAAGGCTTCATCGGCGACCGGGCCAATACCGGCGCCTTCCTCGACAAGCTGGAGGAGCTGCGCAGGCTTTTCCGCAAGCAGGGCGACGATCCCCTCGGCGAAGCCGCAACGGATGAGCTCAAGCGCAAGCAGATCGACAATCTTCTCACCGGCGACGACCTGAGGGCCGCCGCGCTGGTGCATGGCGCCATCGAGGAGTTCGCGCAGTCACTTGCCGCGGTGATCCAGCGCTATCTGCGCACGGACGCCTGGAAAAGCACCGAGCGCATCGCCATCGGCGGCGGTTTCAAGGAGAGCCGTGTCGGCAAGCTCGCCATCGCCCGGGCGGAGACGCTGCTCAAGGCCGAAAAGATCACGATCCAGCTTCGGCCCATCCGCCACCACCCGAACGAGGCGGGGCTGATCGGTTCGCTGCATCTGATGCCAGCCTGGAGCCTGGCGGGGCATGACGGCATCCTTGCCGTCGATATTGGCGGCAAGAATATTCGCGCCGGCGTGGTCATCAGCCATATCGGGGACGATGCCGATCTCGCCAAGGCGGAAATCTGGAAGTCGGAGCTCTGGCACCATGTCGACGACGAGCCCGCGCGAGGCGCCGCGATCGATCGCATGGTCGAGATGCTGAAGGATCTCATCACCCGTGCCCGAAAGGGCAAGCTCGCCCTGGCGCCCGTGATCGGCGTCGGCTGTCCCGGCGTCATCAAACCGGACGGTTCGATTGCCTGGGGCGGGCAGAATCTGCCCGGCTCCAACTGGGAGAGCCCGAAATTCAACCTGCCGGCGGTTCTGACTAAGGCCATTCCCGACATTGCCGGCGAGCCGACCTATGTCATCCTGCACAATGATGCGGTGGTGCAGGGCCTTTCCGAGGTGCCCTTCATGCAGGATGTGAAGCGCTGGGGTGTCCTGACCATCGGTACCGGCCTTGGCAACGCCCGCTATACAAACAAGGCGGCTAAGCAGAAGTAATTAGCCGGCAATCGCAGTTAGTTGAGTCTGGTCCAACCGATTGGTGATCCATGTATTTTCGAGCTCTCGCCACAGACTATGACGGCACCCTCGCCCATGACGGCATTCTCGATGAAGCAACCGCTTCTGCCCTCGAACGCCTGCGCTATTCCGGGCGCCGGCCGATCATGGTGACCGGTCGCGAGCTCGATGACCTCATCGAGGTCTGCCCGCGGCTCGACCTGTTCGACCTCGTCGTCGCGGAGAACGGGGCGTTGCTCTACGACCCCGAAAGCAAGGAGGAGACGCTCCTGGCCGAGCCCGCGTCTGCCGAGTTGATCAGGAAATTGGAGGCCGCGAAGGTACCGGGTCTCTCCGTCGGCCGGGCCATCGTCGCTACCTGGGAGCCCTATGAGGTGCAGGTGCTCGAGGCGATCCGCGAGCTTGGCCTGGAGCTGCAGATCATCTTCAACAAGGGGGCTGTGATGGTGCTGCCCTCCAGCGTCAACAAGGCCACGGGCTTGGCCGCAGCGCTGAAGCGTCTCGACATCGAGGCCAAGCATGTGGTGGGCGTGGGAGATGCCGAGAACGACCACGCCTTCATCAAGACCTGCGGCTGTGCAGTGGCGGTGGCCAACGCCATCCCCGCGCTGATCAAGGAAGCCGACATCATCACCGAAGGGGAACGCGGCGCGGGCGTGGCCGAACTCATCGACCGCATGATCGCCACGGACTTGCAGGACATCTCCGCCTTGCATGACAGGGTGCGGCTCGCCGGATAACTACGGGGGGCCGGTCTTCAGACCCGGCCTTCTACCGGTCAAGCATGGTCAAGAGTCGGGTTTGAAGGTCGCCCCCGTCACTCTCACGTCGCCGTGTAGCCGCCGTCGATCACCATGTTCTCGCCATTGATGATGCCGGCGCTCTTGCTGACCAGATGCAGCACTGCATAGGCGACCTCCTCGGGCTGGCCGAAACGGCCTACCGGGATCTTGCGGCGGAAGTTCTCACCGATCTCGCCGGCCCAATGCGCCTTGGCGAGCTGTGTCTCGATCACGGTGGGGGAAATGGCGTTGGCCGTGATGCCATGAGGACCCCACTCCAGTGCCCATACCCGCGTCATGCCGAGCAGGCCGGCCTTGGTCGCGGAATAGCCGACATGCCCGTCGAGCCCGACGAGCGCCGCCTGCGAGGCCATGCTGACGATGCGGCCATAGCGCCGCGCCTTCATGCGCGCCCCGACCGCCCGTGTCAGCAGGAAGGGCGCCGTGAGGTTGATGGCAAGCTGCTCGTGCCAGTCCTTGGTAGAAAGCGCTTCGGAAGGACCCGTGCGGCCGATGCCTGCATTGTTGACCAGGATGTCGATGCGTCCCTGGCGCTGCATGAGATCCTCGACCATCGTTTCGATGGCGGCTTCGTCGGCAACGTCCATCTGGAAGGCCAGATGCCGTTCGCCGAGCGCCTGCGCCGCCTCGGCTACGGTCTCGCTGCGATCCACCATGGCCACGATGGCGCCCCGCTCGGCCAGCACCCCGGCGATCGCATGACCGATGCCGTTGGCCGCGCCGGTGACGATGGCGACCTGTCCGGTGAGATCGTAGTTCTCCTCGAATTTCATGGGGCTCCCTCCGCCTGTGGAGGCAGCGGCCCCCTTGTAGTAGCGACGATCCTATCAACGCGCCGGTTCGTCTTACAAGCGGAGGGATTCGAGCCGTAATTAGGCGAGGCCGCGGAAGTTAGAGCCATATCCGATCGGAACGAAAATGCCTTAGCCTTCGGCGGGGCCGCCTGCGCGGCGGATCTCCTCCAGATAGCCAAAATAGCTGTTATAGACATGCTTCTCAAGGATCTCCTTGGCCTTCTGGTCGTCCCCGTCGCGCAACGCCGCCACGATCGCCTCATGGGAGTCCTGCGATTCGAGGAACTTGGCGTGGCTGCGGTTCACCCGGAAGCGGATGGCGCGGATGCGGCCGGAGATGCGGCCATAGGCATCGATCAGCTCGAGGTTCTGGCTCGCCGAGACCAAGGCCTCATGATAGGCGGTATCCGACGCCTGATAGGCCTCCGCCCCGGCAGCCAATGCCATGCGGGCCGAGGCGGCCGCGGTGGCAAGAGCGGTGAGGGTCTTGTCCCGGTCGGCCTTGAGCGCCATGCGCAGGGCGCCGACCTCCAGGATTTCGCGCACGGCGAGGACGCTGTGGAGCTGCTTGGCGTCATAGTTGAACACGAAGCTGCCGAGCTGGGGCTGGATGTCCACGAGCCTTTCGGCCTGCAGGCGGAGCAGGGCATCGCGCACCGGCGTGCGGCTGATGCCGAGCTGCTCGGCCAGGCTCGCCTCCGACAATTGCTGCCCGAGCTTCAGGCGGTCGGTAATGATCAGTTCGCGGATCTGATCCGCGGCGATTGCCGCGAGGGATCGCGGACGACCGATCCGGTCGAGTAGGACAGGGCCACCGGATTCCCGTTCGCTCATGGCGCCCACCTGTTGCCGGCGATCACTCCATCCCCCTCCCGCACAGGCTTCCTAATTTTGCCATCTACCATACAGTATGTTAACTTTTGCATAAAGCGCCTGTTGAGCCTTATTGGCATCCGGGGATAGACATCAGGAAGGAAACTATCGCGCGTCTTCGTTGACTTCAGCAATTTCTACTTCACGCTCACCGGTCCCGGCCTGCCGATGGTGCTTCGCAACACCGTGATCCTGGTGGCGATTCCGCTTTTCCTGACAATCTCCCTCGGAGTCTTCATCGCGGTCGTGTTCAACGATGCCTTTCCCGGTCGGTGGCTGACCCGCCTCCCGGTGGTCGGCCCTTTCTTCGTGATGACGGTCGTCAGCGCGCTGGGCCTCGCCTTCACCGCCATATCACCAAGAATCGCAAAATTCTTTGAAACCAATGCGTTAACCTGGATGACCGCTCCTGCCTGAACACATCTTCCTCTAGAAATGGGAATGACCATGTATCTTGCGAAATACAAGCTCGACGGCCGGACAGCTTTCATCACCGGGGGTGGGCGCGGCATTGGCCTCGCCTCCGCCGAAGCCCTGCTGGAGGCCGGCGCCTCGGTGATCATCTCGGACTACGACGCTTCGATCCTCGAATCCGGCCAGGCGGCGCTGCGCGAGAAGGGCCACGACGTCGAGGGCGTGGTGCTGGACGTCACCAATCCGGAGGCGGTGGCACAAGCCGCGAAGGAAGCGAACGCGAAGCGTCCGGTCGACATCATGGTCGCCAATGCCGGCATTGCCTGGCCGGACACGCCCGGCGAAGAGATGGCCAACGATGTCTGGCGCAAGGTCGTCGATGTCGACCTCAACGGCGTGTTCTGGTCCTGCCGCGAATTCGGCCGCCCCATGCTCGAGCGCGGGCACGGCTCGATCGTCACGCTCGGCTCGATGTCCGGTCTGATCTCCAACAAGCCGCAGCGCCAGGCCCAGTACAATGCCGCCAAGGCTGGCGTGCATCACCTCACCAAGTCGCTCGCGGGCGAATGGGCGGAGCGCGGGGTCCGGGTCAACTGCGTGGCGCCGACCTATGTTGACACGCCGATGTCGCGCTCGGGCTTCACCAATCCGGTCATGATGCCGGTCTGGATGGAGATGACGCCGATGAAGCGCGTCGCCCGCGACGACGAAATCGCATCCACCATCCTGTTCCTGGCCACCGACGCCTCCAGCGCCATGACCGGCGCGGTCGTGGTGGTCGATTGCGGCTATACGGTCTGGTAGGGGGAGGCTCGGCGTCGCGTCTGTCACAAATTCGCCAGCAGCCCGCCGTCCACCGGCAGCAGGATCCCCGTCACGAACGCCGCCTGGTCTGAGGCCAGGAACAGTGCCGGCCCGACCAGGTCTTCCGGCTGGCCCCAGCGGTCCATCGGTGTGCGGCTCAGGACGCGGTTGTAATGCACGGGATCAGCCCGTCCCTTGGCGGTCTGCTCGGTGACGATGAAGCCGGGCGCGATGGCGTTGACGCGGACCCTCTGCGGCGCCCAGGCGAGCGCCAGCGATTTCACGAGCTGGGCGAGGCCCGCCTTGCTGGCGCCGTAAGCCGGGATGATCGGGCTGCCGAGGATCGAATACATCGAGGCGATCGCCACCACCGCCCCCTGGCTGGCGGCGAGCTGCGGCTGGAATGCGTTCGCGAGGTTGAGCATGCCGACGAGGTTGACATCAAGGACATGCCGGAAGCCCTCATTCGTCCATTCCGTCTCGCGGCTGCCCATGCCTGCACAATTGACCAGGACGTCGAGCTTCGGCATCTCCGCTGACAGGCGCCGGGCCGACGCCTCGTCAGTGACGTCGAGCTGGCGGTAGGGGTAGCGGTCGACGTAATCCTCGATCGGCGTCTTCTCGATGCCGGTGATGGTGACCTCGGCGCCACAGGCGGCAAAGCCGTCGGCGATATGGGCGCCGATGCCGGCCCTGCTTGCGCCGACTACGAGGACGCGGTGGTTGCTGAAATCGAATTGCGGCTTGGCCATGATACTTTCCTGGGAGCGCGGACTTCCAGTCCGCTCTTGAAACGGTGTGTCCTGAAAAGAGTCGATGCGTTTGAGTACGATCGACACACCAATCCTGCGCCTTACCCCTTCGGCGGCCGCGCCCGCACCGCCTTCTCGTTGACTTCGAGCCCCCAGCCCGGGCCCGTCGGCACGATCAGCTCGCTGTTCTCGATCTTCGGTGTGTCGGTATAGAACTCGTCGCGCCAGGCGACGCTGTCCATGTCGATCTCCATGATGCGCAGATTCGGCACCAGGGCGGCGAAATGTGCGCTCATGATGGTGGAGAGATGTCCGTAGAAATTGTGCGGGGCGACATTCATCTCATAGACCTCGGCCATGGTGGCGATCTTCACGGACTCGCCCAGCCCGTTCCAGACCACGTCGATGATGGCCGTATCCATGGCGTAGTTCTCGAAATAGGCCTTGAAGTCGCGCCGTCCGACCAGCGTCTCGCAGGCGGCGATCGGGCAGGGCGCGCCGCGGCGGATAAGCGCGAGCGAAGGCGCGTCATGGGTGTCCATCTCGAGCCAGGTAAGCTTGAAGGGCGCCACCGTATCGGCCACGCGCCGGAAGCCCTCGGTCTTGAAGTGGAAATTGATGTCCAGCATCAGCCCCATCTCGGGGCCGACAGCCTCCCGGATCGCGCCGAGTTGGTCGGCGACGCCAAGGAGCAGCCTGTTGTCCCAGTTGAGCTCGGGATGGCCCGACGTGCGGCCAAAGCCCGGATTGAAGGGCTGCAGCTTCTGGCCATCGAAAGGGAGGATATTGGTCTTCAGCGCCTTGAACCCCGCCGCCTTCACCTCGGCAGCCTGCTTGGCGAGGTCGTCGTAATTCTTCGGTTCCGGCCCAGAGAGATACTGCGGCGTATAGACCCGGTAGGTAGCGAAATGCGACCAGTAGACCGGCACGCGCTCGCGCACTGGCCCGCCGAACAGGGCACAGATCGGCACGCCCAGCGCCTTGCCACGGATGTCGAGCAGCGCGTTCTCGATCGCCGCGATGGCCTGGTGGTTGAGCCCGCCCCGCGACTGGCGGCTGTTCGTGTTGAGATGCGCCCAGATGAACTCGCTGCGCATCGGGTCGAGCCCGATTACCAGCGGCGCCAGAGCGCGGATGACCTCGGCGAGGCCCCGGCTGCCGAAGCTCTCATTATATTCGGACCAGCCGACGATATCGCTGTCCGTCGTAATCTTCACAAACGAAAAAAGTCTCCAGCCGGCATCCGCCTGCAGCACGTCGATCGCTTTGATCTTCACCTGGTATCCTCCCAGAACCATCGTCAGGCACCGCTCTTGGGCGGCATGCAACAGATCCGGGACGAGGTTATCGTGGGTGTATACCGGATACAAGTATGTAACATACGGCCAATACTGCGACGCCTGAAAGCCTGAACCCATTGACCGTTCGTGAATGGTCTTCCTTGAAAGGCAGATTCGCGGCAAATGGGCTGATCATCGTCTTCGGATGTGCAGCCGCGGATATTGGCCCAACCTATACCCTTTCAAATGGGAAGATGTTGACGGGCGATGGACCGGCCCTAATGAAGGCGTTGTCGGCAGCAGCAGGGGTCTCCCTTGTGGCGGCCGTCCAATTGCAAACCCTTGTGGAGAACGGGTACCTACATACCGTTGACAGAGGGCCGTTCGTCGGTCCAACCTATCTATTCAGACCCGACGGAACACAGATCCAGAATGCAGCGAGCTATTGATGGCGGCGATACCGCAAGCGAGCGCCAAGACAGGGGGAAATAAGCCGTTCGGTGCTTGAGGGAAGTGGTGCCGCTTGCGTGACTCGAACACGCGACCCCATCATTACGAAACATGAGACTTATAGCCCTCGTGAGCCATCATAAGCCAGTTTGCGCCCTGCAAACCACTGTAATTTCTAGACTTTCGTTTCTCTCAACGCTATCACAAGCCCGCATGAGCCAGCACCCCCGTGCGTCCCCGGTACGTCCTGGGTGATGCCTATGGCATGTGTTCATGTCAAATTTGGAGGCTAAGTGGTGGCAGAGCGGACCAAGCTGACGGCAAAGCGGATCGAGGCGCTGGCGAAGGACGCAGGGGAGCGAGAACGCTTTGTGCGGGACACAGAAAGTCCCCTGGGCATACGTATCCTGCCGGGCGGGAAGATAACATATATGGTGCGCTACCGTCTTGGCGGGCGTGGCAGTCCCGAGCGGCGCTACACCATCGGTCCGGTGGACAAGGTGAAGCTGAAAGAGGCGCAAGAGATCGCCCTCAAGGTCACATCCTCGGTGGCAGCGGGGGGTGACCCGCAGGCCGAGAAAAGGCGCAAAGCACTGGCCCCTGCCGGGGAGTTGGTAGATGCCTATATCGCCAAACAGCGGCAGGCCGGCATCACTAATGTCGAGCAGAATGCCTCCTGCCTACGGCGCTATCTACTAGAGCCACTTGGCCAGAATATCGATATCGCCGGCCTTGCACGCGCTGAGTTGATGGAGCGAGTGGAGGCAGTGAGAAAAAACAAGCCTGGAGCAGCCAAGGCCTTTAGGCTTCAACTCCATGCTCTGCTAGCCTTCGCTCTCGATCAGGGCCGGGTGCCGGCGAACGTTCTGGCAGGAGGGCCGCGCGAACGGCGGACACGGGCCGAGCGCCTTCGGGTGGAGAAGACCAGACAAGGGCGCCAACTCACCATGGAAGAGATCGCAGGCCTGTGGCAGGCCACGCTGGACGCGCGGATCCCGGTTGGATTTGGCGGCATGGTGCGTTTCCTTTTGGTGGCAGGCACACGACGTAATGAAACCGCGTTGGCGCAGCTCGACTGGCTGACACGGCATGCGGAACATAGGGGAAATGATAAGCGCCCGTTTGCTCACCCGGCTGCAACTCTCCGCATCCCGCCTGCCACCACCAAGAACGGGCAGGCCCATTTCATCCCGCTGCCGGAATTTGCTTTGGCGGTTATTGATGGCGTCCCGCGCCTTCATGACGAAATGCATCTGTTTCCGTCTTCCCGGCTGGGCGCCCCGATTTCTGGGTGGAGCAAACTTTGGCCTCGTCTGTTGAACGTAGCGAGGGAATACGACGTAGAGGGACCGCTCACTCTGCATGACTTGCGCAAGACGGCTCGCTCACACTGGTCCCGGCTTGGGATCGCGACCGTAGTGGCGGAGCTGATGCTTAACCACCGCTCCCAGAGCACGCTGGAAGCTATCTATAATTTGGAAGCTCATGAGGCAGCGCGCGCTGACGCTATGGCGCGCTGGTGTCAGGAGATCGAAAAGGCCGTCAGGGAGGCAAAACCGGCGAGGGTTGAGTTCAAGGACAAAGGCGCGCGCGAAAGGGGTATCAAGTCTTCGGGTGGCAGACGAAGGAAGGCGGGATGAGCACGGAGGGTGGTGTCAGCCAAGAGGAAACGGATCGCTTCCTTCTTGCGGAATTGAGTCGGCGATTTGCCGCTGTTGTAGATGCGCTGGGGAGAGACAAGGTTCACGCTGCGATAAGCCGCCAAGTGTATCCCGAGGGATGTGGAGGGCCCATACCAGCGGAGATCCTTTCCTCCAACTCTCCTCTCAAGGATGGCGATGTGGAGGTAGCAATTATCACCGAGGCGTTGGCCCTACTTCAGCCTGTGATAGGGCGGGATGCGTTTCGTTTAATTGCCGCCGATCTTAGCCGCATCAGGAGCGGGTCTCCTCTTCCCTCCGTACTTGCCAGTGGCATTCGTCGCGCCAAGCATGACAAAAAGTCGGAGGATGTTTTGGTAGCGACGGTGTGGTGCTATGCGGCGGCGCTGCATGGGGGAAAGAAGTCGAACGATCCTGTGCGGAAGGAGGAGATTGGTAGGCGCCTTGGCTTGCTGGGCTTCAAGAAGCCCCCGCAGGGCGCTGAAGAAATCGAGATCGCTGTGTTTCGTGGGGCAAACATAGGGGTTGAGCTTCGAACATGGCAACGCCTCAAGCAGGCTTGTAAATCGCTGAGTCCGATGGTCAAGATCGTGGAATTGATGTTTCAATCGTGCAAGCCGTCACCCGAGCTGATGCATGAATTCTTCTCTGGTGGGGGCGACCAGGAAACGCTGCAACACTATCTAAAGCTCGGCGACAGGAGCCATGAGCAGGTGCTAGCAGAGGTCCGGGGGATGTGGCGTCGCAGGCAGCCACGCCGCTGACGGCACCGCCCTGTCAACGGCAAAATCTGCGCCTGATTTTGTCGGTTATGAGCCGTCGTCAGTCTGCTCCCATCGGGCCATCGATATCACCCGATAGGAGTTACCACCTTGCACACCCAATCCGCTTACGACCCACCCGGTATGCCGGTCAGCAAGTTCGTCCAGCAATATCTGGACGGTCGCTGGGAAACATTCGTTGCAGGTATGCTCACTGGTGAGGTGCCGGATGTTGCCCTCGTGGCAGACGTCCCCACCATCACGCCGCAAGCTTTCCGCTTGTGGGAGCTGTGCGCCTCCCGAAAACCCAGGACCTTTAATCCTGCTGCAAGTGTGGAGGCCTTCTGATGACCGCCCGCAGCCCCAAACTCCTCCTTCCTTCTATCCCGGCAAACACGACGGTGGCTTTACTCGGGCCCGATGGCCTGGATGCCTTGGCCGACAGCATCGCCCAACGGCTGCGCCCGACACTCGCTATGGGAGCTGACGCTATCCTAACCCCGGCGGAAGCGGCCCAGACGCTAGGAGTAGCGATTGCGACCCTTGAAAGATGGCGCTCCCAAGGGACGGGGCCGGCTTACGTCTGGCTCGGCCGGCGGAAGATTGGCTACCGCATCGGCTCTGTCCGCGTGTGGGTGCAAGACAACCACAAAGACAAGAAGTGAGACGCCGCCCGGTTAGGGACCGGACGGCGCGGTAGGGTCATGTCCTTTGCCTGACAGACCACTATCATAACCGATCTGAACGGTCCCGATCAAGTTGGCGGCTCCTAAGCGGAGCCTCGCATGCACACTATCCTCAGCACCCCTCCCCAACCGTTATTCGACCTCGCCATCCGCCGGGTCGAGCCAATCCACCGCGGGGGGTTGATTGCACATCTCGATATCGAGATTGTCGGTCTCAACCTTCTGCTCCGTGAGTGCTCGCTGGTCTGCACTCGCCGCGCACAGCAGTTTGCCGTTCTGTTGCCGAGCCGAGCCCGCCTGGTCCGTGGCAAGCCCGTTTATATCGATGGCAAGCTTCAGCGAGATGCAGCGGCGGAATGGACCAGGCGCAGTGATGCCACGTACTTTTCGGAGGCAGCTCTCGCTGTTGTTGGCCGCGATTACCCCCGCTTGTTGGCTAATCAAATCGTAGAGGCGCCAAGATGAGCGGTAGAAAAAGGAGCGTTAGACATATCGGCCGATCGGAAAAGCGAACTCGCTACTACGCTATCCAGGATTGGTTCATCAAAACGGACGCATGGCGTAGCCTTAATACCGTGCAGCGCTGCGTTTATATGGAGCTTCTCTTTCGCTACAATGGTGCGAACAACGGGAGGATTTCGCTCGGTGCTCGTCAAGTCGCGACCGAACTGCACATAAGCAAGTCAACTGCAGCGACCGCTTTTCGTGTTCTAGAAGAACGGGGGTTTGTAGCTATTGTCAGGAAAGGTCACTTCGCGATCGCGGACCATCTGCGAGCCGCAACTGAATATCGACTAACAGAGTTCGACTGTAACGGTAAGCTCCCAACAAAGGATTTTGAACGATGGCGCCCTAAAGAAAACTAATCTCCCGTACCCGTAGTTGGACCATACCGTCCCTCACCTCGGACTCGACCGTACTTCCCGCCGGACGACAGGCATGTCAACTTTAGCCTGACCGTCCCTGTGGCAGGACTATTAGAGGCATTTTTCTCAATAGAGCGTACCTGTAGCTGGACACATATAGGTTACCATTACGCGGGGCGGTGAACATGTGCAGTTGTGGCCCAGCCCTGGGAGCCGCTAAGGTCGCCGCCGCGCCAAATACGACCAATTCGAATGTTAGAAAGGACGTTGATAGGATCTAATTTGGCGGCGGCCCACGACACTTGGCGCAGGGGGTCCATCCAAGCAACGGTTTATCAACTCGAAGTGGCCTGGACGGCACGCGCTGAGACTTCCGCACATCTGGTCGAGAGGCTTGCAAGCCAATAGGATCTGCCAGGTTGCCTCTCCGGGGTACTCGGAACATGATGTCAGTTCAGTCAGTGGCTCTTCGCGGCGCGGCATCTCCAGTTTGGCAAAACGGGTTGGAAGCCATGTGGCAGACGCCTCGTTGCGAAGCTATCGCCCGCAGTACCGGCAAACTCTGCAGACGTGAAGCTATGCGAGGGACAAACCGGTGCTGCAAACATGGCGGTATGTTTTTGTCGGGTCGTCTTTCGCCGACTTACACGGGGCGAAAAGCGCTCAAGAGGCTCGTAGCGGGTCTCATCAATACAAGGCGCTTAAACGTTCTTTTCGAAAGTCGTGGTTTCCGTTTCGCCAACTGGCAACGCAGGGCAACTGTGGTGGCGGAAGCTCTGCGGTCACGCGAGGAGGGTGATCCGAGCATCGTTATCAACGCTCTCCAGTCACTTCGTATTCCCCCTAGATCGCTAGGTAACGACCTGGACAGGGTGGTGCTAGCCTACGCGGTGATACACGGGCAAGCTAAGCCGCCCTGGGGGCCATGCTAAAACCTGTTGGAATTTGTGGAAGCCTCGGAAGTTGCTCTTGTCGCAAGGCCAGAGTGTTTGCATTTTGTCGCCATGACTAATGATGGGCGCCAAGAGAATCGACCAGCCCTTCATGTGGGCGATACTCCAAAGGATTTGGAGCAGAGTTCTCCTCGCTTGTCGCCGGGATCTATGGCGTTAGCGCGGGCTGCCTTGAGACAAGGCGAACTTTGGGGGGACCAAAGCTTGATCGCCTTCGCCCGTGAACGTCTAGCCCAGCAGGGGGCAAACGAACAACTGGACTCAGCCGGTAGCGTCGCGGCACCTACGCAGGCTCTGCCCCCGCTTCGCTGGAAGCTTGCGCTGATTGACGGCCAGTTCGTGCCTATTGGTCCTGCTTAGGGAATAGCCATTACTTGCTCAAAAGGAGTTCTCAGGCCGAGTCTTCAAGCTTGTGTGATTCACTTGCCAAGTCGAACTCGTTACCCCACGCATCCCAACCAGGGATTGGCGACCCTCGGCGATTCAATTCGACCTTGGGGACGTTTGGAAACATGCGCTCGATAAGCTTCCGGACTTCGGCAGGCTTGGCGGAATGCTCGCCCCGAGGGACGCTCAAGATTGAAGCGGGCTGCTCCCCTGGCGCCGGGGCGGGCATATGCCCCCGGGTACCGATAAGCAACAGTTCGTGCTGGTTCCGAGCCCAATAGCCAGTGCCGGGCCGCTGCTTGTCCCAGATAATATGGGATTTGTATGCAAACCCCCAGGCCGCCATGACCTTGAGTGCTTGAAGCAACATGGGCGCGGTCGACCAAAGAAACAGTACGCAGTCTTCTGCGGCGATCGAGGGGACATCGCGGGCGACTATGGCCTCAACGCAGGAGGTTGGGTAGTGATTGTCGGCTGAGCGGTCCATCCCGCTACTACGCGAATACGGCTCAAAACGCCATTCCGGGTCTGCGTAGATCACCCCATAGCGTTTTTTTGGGAGGGCTTTAATTCTGCCAGCCAGTACTCTCTCTCGATCGGCACGCAAGGCCTGTTTTTTGGCTGTACTGAAGACTGGACGATCATCCCTGAACAGTATGCGTTCGCGGTTGTTGACCAAAGCTTGGGCGAAGGCGATATCGTCCAACCCACTAGCCTTGCGGGCAGCCTTAGCAAGGTTCTTGTTGATGCCGATCTCAGCCAGGCTCACGCCCCAACCAACCAGGGTTCCGGAAACCCCGGTTTCCGCTTGAGGCCGTCTGCCGCCTTTGGACATGTGTCCGGCCTGTCTGAAGCTGTCCATCATCTCTCCGAGCTTGCGCTCAGCTCTCATGCGGACCTCGCTGGCGTCGGCTTCCAAACCTCGATTCCTCGCCTGCTTCGCGTAGGCTTGCATGGCTTTGGACTTGTCCTGGATCTTCGCCACTTCGTCGACCGTGGCAGCGACGGCGAGTGCGCGACACAACTGGTCGTAGCCCACCAGACCTAACTCTGCCGCCGGATTAACGATCGCAAGTCCCGTGTGTGTCATGGCCTATATTCCCTCTGTCGATGACGAGATAGGCCCGAGGGGACCCTTACGGGCCTTCCTTGGCTTCCGATGCAGCATGTCCTTGATCGCCTGAGCGCCATATGGCCGGCCTTTACCGTTGAGATGGCCGGCCTCAGCCAGCCAAGCGCTGATACCCCGCAGAGAGAGGCTCTGCCGCTTGCCCCTGCGGATGGCAAGGGAACGCGCAAGCGCTACAGTTTCTGGAACAGTCTCGGCATAGGACTTTCGACCCTCCACCTTAAGACCGCGAGAGCGTTTGCGTTCTCGGGCGACCTTCAGCTTATGGACAAGCCTGGCCTTCTCAAGTTGCGCGAAGGCACCGGCAATCTGGCGCATCGCGACCTTGAATGGATCGTCTGTCACGGTGAGATCGTCGCCGGTGGCGGTCAGCACAGTGACCCCTAATTCGAGAAGCGACAGTATGCCTAACTCCTGCGTGATCAGGTCGCGGGCGAAGCGAGATGCGTCTTCTACCAGAACTACGCGTACCCCATTGTTTTCAATACGGTCCAGCAGCTTTGCAAACCCCGGCCTGCTTTCAATGGGATCGGCGCCGCTGACGGCTACGTCACAAAAAACTTCAACAATCTCCACGCCCGCTCGCCCTGCGAAGGCCCCGATCGCCCCGATCTGACGATGGTGGCTATCCTTGTCTCCGCCGCTGTTTGCAGCACTCGATGTGCGGAGATAGGCAACCGCTTCGGTTCGGGCCTTGTGGCTACGACCAACAAGGGAATCAGGATGATAAACCATACATTTGTATAGAACGAGTGTCTGTATTTCTCAAGAAATACAGACAAGCAGATGTTTAGATAACCCGTTGGCGCGATGTCACGGCTGCGAACTGCCGATATTGGAGCCTTGGCGTCTGCTGGGACAAAGTGTCCGCGGGCTCTTGCACCCTATTCGCATGCTAGGCGCAGAGCCTGGCCCTCGGAACAGCTCTCAGGGTGATGCAACACATCAGGCAGCGCGCGCTTACTACGAAATGACCACCCTCCCCCCGGCATGCACCAGGGCGCTGCCAACGTCTTTCTATCTGACGCCCCGACAAAATTTGCTCTACGGTGGGCGGGCTGGGAAGCTGGTGCAGCAGAATACCCTTGAAGCATCAAATTCCGTGATCGCTGATGCCTGCCTCAGAGCCAACTGGGGATATGAGTGTGTTCACGATAAAAACCGCATTTGCTTTTGGCCAAGTGACTCGCTCATTTAAATGCGTGGGGGAATCAGGTGGGAAGCGATATCTCAATACGGCCGGGCGACTTTGTTCGAGCTCGATCAACCACTTGGATTGTCGAGGGGCTGGGCAAGGCTGAACATGTGACTACGATTGACTTGGTTTCGGTCGAGGACGACTCCCAAGGAGATGCAATTCGCCTGGCCTTGAAGGCAGAGCTTGATCTCGAGCCGATCGATACGTCGGACTGGTCGAATTTGCTCAAGAACACCTTCGAGAATCCTCAGCGCCTCGGTGCACATCTGCGCGCCACCGAATGGCGTACCGCCACATCGGCCGACCGCCGTCTGTTTCAGTCGCCGTTTCGCTCCGGTATTCGGCTTGAGCAATACCAGCTGCTTCCCCTCGCAAAGGCGCTCGAGCTTCCTCGCGTTAACCTGCTGATCGCGGACGATGTAGGTCTGGGCAAGACGATCGAGGCCGGTCTCATCGTCCGCGAGTTGATGCTACGCCGACGCTTGAGCTTCGTGGTCGTTGCCGCGCCGGCGTCGATGCAGTCGCAGTGGCACGACGAGCTTTCTCAGAAGTTCGGCCTCGACTTCACCATCGTCGACCGCGAATACCTTCTCGAGAGCCGGCGTCGGCGCGGCTTTTCCGCAAATCCCTGGAGCATCGGGTCACGGTTCATCGTCTCGCACAGCGTACTGGCGGACGAGACCTATATGAGCGGTCTGCGCGACATCCTTGGTTCCTATCGGGCGCGTTCGATGCTCATCCTGGACGAAGCGCATCACGCCGCGCCGGCGGGGGGGCTCGCCTGGGCCACTGAGTCACAGCTGACGCGCGCAGTGCGAGAGATCGCAACGCCGTTCGAGCACCGGCTGTTCCTGTCGGCCACCCCGCATAACGGCCATTCCAACTCCTTTTCCACGCTCCTCGATATTCTCGACCCACAGCGCTTCACCCGCGGCATCGATGTCAGCGCGAGGGATCTCGAGCCTGTTATGGTCCGGCGACTGAAAGAGGATTTGCGTCGGCTTGGGCATAAGTTTCCCGAGCGTTTGGTCGATCCGATCGTCATCGATGGGTTGCCGTCCGATGCACCCGAGCTAAGACTGGCGATGATGTTGGACGAATATCGGTCCGGCAACATGGGTGGCAGCCGCGCCCGGTTCATGTTCGCCAACCTGCAGCAGCGCCTATTCTCTTCGATCGCAGCCTTTGACCGGACCCTGCGGACGCATTTGCGGGCGCTGCAACGCCGCCAGGAGAAGCTTGTGAGCGCCGAAGATACTGCCGAAGATGTGATCGAGAGCGACGATCTCATTGAGGTCGTGACCGACGACGCGCGCGGCGAACTCGGCGATATCAATGCGGCCATTGCCAATGTCGAGGCGATGCTGAAGATCACCTTGGCACACCGGGATCAGCCCGACCAGAGGATCGAGAGGCTTCTCGACTGGATCGAGGCCGAAATGCTGGACGGGAAGCACGCGTGGAAGGATCGCCGGTTGATCCTGTTCACCGAGTGGGACGACACGCGGCGCTGGGTGGTCGAGCGTCTGGAGGAAGGCCTTCTCCAGCGTACCAAGGGGCGTGCCGACCTGAGCGGTCGCATCGTGAGTTTCACCGGCCACACGAGTCTGGACGAGCGAGACCGGATCAAGCAGAACTTCAACGCGCCGTTCGACAAGGCGCCTATCCGCATCCTCGTCTGCACCGACGCTGCCCGCGAAGGCCTCAACCTCCAGACGCGCTGCCGCGACCTCATCCATATCGACCTGCCATGGAATCCATCCCGGCTCGAGCAGCGCAATGGCCGTATCGATCGTAAGCTGCAGCCTGCCGCCACGGTGAGCTGCCGATACTTCCTCTACAAGCAGCGTATTGAGGATCGCGTGCTGGACACGCTGATCCGCAAGACCGAGATCATCCGCAAGCAGCTGGGCACGGCGGGCGAAGTGCTGCGACGGAAGATCGAGACGCGCCTCGCGGAGGGTGGGATCGCACGCGCCGACGCCGCCCGGCTTGCGGACGAAATCGACAATGTGAGCGACGATGGCGTCGGCGCAGCGCAGCGGGATCTCGACGACGAAGCGGATCGCAGGATCAAGCGGCTGAAGGAAGAGCAGGACTGGCTGCAGCGGAGGCTCGAGGAAGCGCGCCAGCGCGTTGGGGTCGCGGGTTCGGACGTGAAGCGGATCGTCGAGATCGCTCTGGCCGACGATGGCACCAGGCTCGAACCTGGACATTTCGCCGTTCCCGAAGCGCTCACGCTGGATCCGGCGTCGCCCGCCTTCGCGAAAGATTCCACTTGGGCCGTGCTGTTCGACGAGCTGCGTACCGGGCGGCCCCCTCGCCAGCGCGACCGGGCTCGGTGGCGGCGCGAGACGCCCATGCGCGGGCTGGTCTTCGACCCGCCTGTGCTGGCCGACGGCGAGCCGGAGCCGCAGGATATCGTCCAGCTGCATCTCGAACACCGGTTGGTGAAGCGGCTGGTATCGCGTTTTGCTTCCCAGGGTTTCCGCACGAATATTGGCCGCGTGACGGCGATCGTCGGGGAGGGTGCGCAGCCGCGCGTTGTGCTGATCGGCCGGCTGTCGCTGTTCGGACCGGACGGGCGGCGATTGCATGAGGAGATCATCCCGGTAACGGCCGCCTGGCGCGACGTGCGCCGGGATACCCTTCTGGAACCTTTCGGCGATACTGGAGAGGCGAGCACGATCGCCCAGCTCGAAGAGGCGCTGCGCACCTCGCGCTCGCCCAGTGACGGCGTCATTGAGCGACTTCGGCAGTCGGTGGACGCCGACATTGCCGATCTCAGGCCACCTCTCGAACGCCGCGCCACGGCCGCGGAGGCCGCCGCAATCAGGGATCTGGCGGAGAACGGCGAACGGGAGGCCAACGGGCTGCGCGACCTGCTTGAACGGCAGATCAGGCGCGTTCGCGAATGCATGCGCGATGCCGAACCGCCTGCACAGCTTTCGTTCGATCTCTACCAGAGCGATGAGCAGAAGCAGCAGGCCGAGCGTGAGCTGCGGCAGTTCGAGTCAGACCGCCGCTCCTGGGACGACAAGCTCGTGCGTCTTCAGAAAGATCTCGACAGTGAGCCGCAAAAAGTCCGCGGTAACTACGTGGTGGCGGCGCGCCAGCTTGAGCCGATCGGGCTGGTCTATCTCTGGCCCACGACAAGCTGAGGCAACAATTGGCACCGGGCGATATCGACGAAACCAGCCAGTGGCTGAACTATCTGCAACCCGAGGGCCTGGTCCTCGGCGCCAATGTGCTGCGCAACAGCGGACTGACGCCGCTGCGACAGGGGCCGCTCGACACCGAAGCGGCCGCGCACGCCCTCGGTCTACCGCCGACGTCCGCGCGCGAGGACGACAGGAATTTTGTGCTGCGCGATCCGTGGCGCTTCGTCCACACGCTACTCGCCTGGCCAGCCAGATATGTTGCGGGGGCGCCGGGCGGTCCGGCGATGCCGCCGGGGCTTTCGCGCACACTGCCGGAGCATGGCACGCTCATCGAACCGCACATGGCGCTTCTCTGGCGCGAAAGGGAGGAGGAGGCGGACGTGCCGGTGCAAGCGCTGGTGATGGTCCATCCGGATCTCGATCCCGATGCGCGCGGCCAGTTCGGCGCCGACGAATGGGAGGCGAGCCCGCATCAACGGCTGGAACGGCTGCTGCGCGAGACCGGCGTTGGCACTGGCATCCTCATTGCCAGGAACACGCTGCGGCTGGTCCATGCTCCGCGCGGCGAGACGGCGGGCTGGATCACCTGGCCGCTGGCAGCGCTAGGCCGGGTGGAGGGCCGGCCAATGCTGGCGGGCCTGAAGCTCTCTCTCGGGCGGAGTGCCTTCTGGACCGGAGCGAACGAAACTCGGCTGAGGCATCTGCTGAGGCTGTCGCGCGAGGCCCAGAATGAGGTTTCCGAAAAGTTGTCGAGCCAGGTGCTGCAGGCGCTCTACGAGCTGCTGCGCGGCATGCATCGCGCCGATCTCGCGCGCATCGAGGCGCTGGCAGCGAACGATCCGCACCACCTCTACGAAGGGTTGCTCACCTGCCTGATGCGGCTGGTGTTCCTGCTCTATGCCGAGGACCGCGACCTGCTGCCGACCCACAAGGACGACGGACTGGGCGAATTGTGGGAACAGGGCTACTCGATCAAGACACTTTATTCGCGCCTGCTCGACGACGAGGCGCTGAACCCCGACACCATGGACGAGCGGCGCGGCGCCTGGGGGCAGCTACTCGCCGTGTTCCGGCTCATCCATCGCGGCTATTCGAACTGGGTGTCACGGCGCGGCGGCAAGCTGTTCGACCCCGACGCCTTCCCCTTCATAGAGGGGCGGGGCTCCGCCGCCGACGCTGTCGAGGTGCTGCCGGTGTCGGACGGCACGATCTTGCGAATCCTGCATGGGCTGATGACCGTCGAGGGGCGCGGCGTCGATAGCGCGCGCGTGCGCGAGCGGCTCTCCTATCGCTCCCTCGATGTGGAAAGCATCGGCTCGGTCTACGAGACGGTAATGGGCTTCACCGCTAGGCGGGCCGGCGAGCGCATGATTGCGCTGAGGGACGAAAAGAAGCTTCCCAACTTCATCGGTCTCGAGACCCTGCTGACGCAGAAGCCGGCCGACCGGCAGAAATGGCTTAAGGACCAGTCGATCAAGCTCACGGCGAAACAGGCCGCCGCGGTGAAGGTGGCGAAGGATGTCGAAGCGTTGATCGAAGGGCTTGGCAACACCGTTGACGAACGCGCCTCGCCGAGGGCTATGCCGATCGGCGTGGGCGTGCCTTATCTGCAGCCGACCGACGAGCGTCGCCGCTCCGGATCGCACTATACACCGCGCTCGCTCACTGAGCCGATCGTGCGCCACACGCTGGAACCGGCGTTCGAGAGCATCGGCAACAATGCCTCGCCAGAGGCCGTGATGTCATTGAAGGTGCTCGACCCGGCCTGCGGCTCCGGCGCCTTCCTCGTCGAGGCCTGCCGCCAGCTCGGCGCGCGGCTCGAGCAAGCTTGGGATATGCACAAGGCGGAAAAGCCGACCATTCCAGCCGACGAAGACGAGGTCATCCATGCGCGTCGGCTGGTGGCGCAACGTTGCCTTTACGGTGTCGACCGCAATCCATTAGCCGTCGACTTGGCGCGCCTGTCCCTCTGGCTCGCGACGCTCGCTCGCGAGCACGAATTCACCTTCCTCGATCATGCGATCAAGGCGGGAGACAGTTTGGTTGGGCTGACGCAGCATGAGATCGAAGCGGCAAACTGGGATGACAGCAAGCCTGGTCTGCCCCTCTACCGGCAGTTGATACGCGACGAGGTTCGAAGTGCACTTGAAGGCCGCGAGGCCATCCGCTCAGCGCCCGACGACGTGACCCGAGCCATTCAGGAGTCGCGACATCGGCGCGTAGAGGAGAAGATCGAGCCAGCGAGGCAAGTCGGCGACGCGGTGATCGCTGCATTCTTCTCTGCTGACAAGGCGAAAGGTAGAGAACAGGCGCGCGCCAAGGTCGAGAGCTGGATAACGGCATTTGTTCGCCCCGAATGGGACAAGATCGAAATCGTGGCAAAGCGCTTCCGCGCTGAGCAGGGATGGCAACCATTTCATTGGCAGATCGAGTTTCCGGAAGTGTTCGTGCGGGACAATCCGGGGTTCGATGCGATCGTGGGAAACCCACCGTTCCTAGGAGGGGCGAAGGTCTGGGCGGCCTTAGGGACGGCGTACCCCGATTGGTTGCGATCAATTCACCAGAACAGTGGGGGCAAAGCGGTCGATCTCGTTGCTCATTTCTTTCGGCGCTCCTTCTCGTTGTGCCGAGAACGAGGTTTGATCGGCTTGCTCGCTACAAAGACAATCTCGGAAGGCGATACTCGGCTCGCGGGTCTTAGCTGGATTGTGAAGCAAGGGGGTTACCTGCGTCAGGTTGAACGGAATTTTCCGTGGCCAGGCGAGGCGTCCGTCGTAGTCTCATCTGTAGTCATCTCCAAGGGCGTGTCGGGTCCCTGTATGATAAACGGACGTGCTGTTGCAGCAATAAACTCGCAGCTTTTCGAGGGGGACGAAATAGACAGCCCCATACCGCTCAAAGCCAACGGAGCGAAGGCATTCCGAGGTGCAGACACTTATGGCTTGGGTTTTATTTTCGCAGACGAGGGCAACGAGGAACACGCCGGCACGTTGGCCGACGCCGCTCGCATTCTAAAAGAGGGCGCGGGCATCACCGAAGTCCTTTTGCCCTACATAGGTGGTGACGAGGTCACGAGTAGTCCCAGGCATCAAAGCGTTCGCTGGGCAATCAATTTCAGAGATATGTCTCTATCCCAGGCACAGAGGTGGCCAGTGCTTTTTTCGATAGTTGAAGAGAAGGTTAAGCCGAAGCGGGCTCATCTTCGTGGCTACGCTGTGGCGGAGAGGCGCAAAAAATTCTGGTGGCAGTATGGAACGGATACTCCAGCTCTGCGGGCGGCGACAACTGGACTTCATAGCGTAATGGCCATTTCTCAGACCACCGCACATATTGCGTTCGCACGCTTGCCCCGGAACGTAATCTTCAGCCAAAAGCTCATAGTTATAGCCGCGAAAGCATTCGAGCCGACATTCGCGGCAATGCAGAGTCGGGTCCACATGCTATGGGCATTGCGCTGGGGCTCACGACAGGGAGAAACCCCCGTGTATAGCCCACCCGAATGTTTCGAGACTTACCCGTTTCCTATCGGCTACGAGACTGACGACGCGCTCAAGGACATTGGTAAGGCTTATCACGACCACCGCGCCGAGCTTATGATCGCCGCTAATGAGGGCATGACCAAGACATACAACCGCTTTCACAACGATAACGAGACCAGCCCAGCTATTCAGCACCTGCGGGACCTCCACAACGAGATGGATCGCGCTGTGCTGCGCGCCTATGGCTGGGACGATCTTGCCGAGACGCTCAAGCCCGAGTTCCTCGCCGAAGACTCCGAAGACGATCACACCTACCAGGGTCGGTACTTCTGGCCCGCCGCCCAACGCGACCTCGTCCTCTCCCGCCTCCTCGCCCTTAATGCCGCACGCCGTGAGGAGGAACTGCGCCAAGGCCTGCACGAAAAGGGGCTCAAGCGTATGCAGAATGAGGAGGATGAAGACTACGACTAGAACGCGATATGACTAAGCCGCCCTACCTTCGGCCGAACCGATTGGCAGATGTGATTGCGGGCATCCTATTTTTGTTGCTCAAAGTGCGCTCGAGGCAGTTATGCGAAAGGTGGGTGCATTACTTCTACGGTGACCCGTCGAGGGCAGACAACTGCCGTGAGGTATTCTACGAGCACCCGAAATTCTTCCGAAAGTCACCTGACTTTGAAGATCACTTCTCGCTGATCTGGCGCCGCGCCTCATCCACCGCAAGGAGGATCGGCTTCTATCGAAACCGGCACACTCACTCCCTCGTAAGGAGCAGTCTAGCGTCCGCCGGGTCCGAGTGCCTGATGCGCTTGAATTGGCAAACGACCTAATGCAAGAAAATCTTGCAACTTCAATTCCGCAAGACTAGATTGATTGCCGGAGGTTCACATGACCACGACCATCGGCGCGCGCATCAGGGCGCTACGCGAGCAGCGCAAGCTGTCCCAGGAGGCCCTTACCGAGCAGTTCGGCTTCAATGATCGCCAGACCCTGTCTGCGATTGAGACCGGCGAACGTAAGGTCTCGGCGGATGAACTGCTGCGCGCTGTCCGGATCTTCGGAGTGTCCCTAGATTACTTCACTGACCCGTTCATGCTGGCTGGGGAGGGCCGCTTCTCCTGGCGCCAGACCGGCGTCGACAGCGACAGGCTTCGCGGCTACGAGGAGGCGGCCGGTCGATTTATTGCGGCCTTTCGCGTGCTCGGACGGCAGGTCGGTCACCAGCCGCCGCTGATCCGGCCGACGCTGAGCCTGACGAAGCAATCGAACTACGCTGAGGCCGTCGCAGCCGGTGAGCGCTTCGCGGCCGAGTTCGGCTTGGGTGATGTGCCCGCCCATCGGCTCGCCGAGATCATGGCTGACAGGCTCGGTATGCTGGTACTGATGGTCGACCCGATTGAGGGCGTGTCCGGTGCGGCCTGCCAATTGCCTGAGTTGGATGTCGTGCTCATCAATCGCAACGAAATCGCCGGGCGGCGGCATTTCGACCTCGCCCACGAACTCTTCCATATCCTTACCTGGGAGAAGATGCCGCCCGAGCATATCGAGGAGACAAGGCCGACAAAGCGTAATCGCGTCGAACACCTCGCCGACAATTTCGCCTCGGCCCTGCTGATGCCGTCGGCGGTGCTGGACCGCTTCGGCGACTGGGCACAGTTGGCCGACGAGGCGTTGGTCGATCGTCTAAATGTAGTGGCTGACGAGCTGCTGGTGACCTCGCAGGCCTTGCGTTGGCGGCTGTTCGGCATGGGTCGCCTGGACCGCACACAGAACGATGCTATTTCGGATGACAGCCTGAGGAACAACGGCAGGATCAAGCCAGAAAAACAGATGCCACCAGCGCTCTTCTCGAAGCCATTCGTGCAGATCGTCGCGACCGCCCTCGACGAGGGCAAGACGTCGATGCGCCGGGTGGCCTCTATCGTCAATGTCGCGATCGACGATTTTGCGGCTCTCTTCGCCGCGCACGGCGTGGAAGCGCCGTACGAGTTGTGATGCTGACATGGCACGCCACAGCGGTCCCGTCCTCGTCGACACCAACGTCATCATCGAGTGCTGGCGCATTGGCGCGTGGAAGGCGCTGACTGGGGCATATGCGGTAGAGACGGTGGCCATGTGCTTCATCGAGACCCAGACCGGCTTCCAAAAGCGGCGCCCGGAAGAGCAGATCGACAGCACGGTCATGGCGATGACGCTCAGGCAGGTCCACCCCGTCGGGGCTGAAGAGCTTGCCAGCGCACTGGTGCGCGATCCCGAGATCGGGTTCCTCGATCCCGGTGAACAGTCGCTCTGGGCCCATGCCATAGAACGCAAGGATGCCTGGGTGCTGTGCGGCCCGGACAAGGCCAGCCTTCGCATCGGCATCCGCATGGGCCTCAGGGATCGTCTCATGTCGCTAGAGCGGCTACTGGGCGACGCCGGCTTCCGGCCCAGGGCGGGACTTAAAGTGGCTTACACCCAGAAGTGGCTGGAGCAGACGCTGGCACAACTGGCGCAGTTCGAGAGGAAATGACGCGGTGGACGCGATGGCAGCAGGCGATGAACCGGCGATACCTCAGGACCGACTAAGCATCCTTTCCAAGCCGGGCACGCCCGTCGAAGTTCGCGAGCGGTTGGTTGAGATCGTGCGCCGCGATCTCGTAGGCCCGCATCCGGACCTCGACCCGGACCTTGCGCTCGAGGTGCTGGAGGGAACGAGCCCGTCGACCTGGTATCTGACGGGCTTCCTTGCCCCTTCTCGGAGGACGGTTGCGGTCAGGCGCGCCGAACTTGCGGACGAGCAGCAAGCAGAGCTTGCGCTCGAGACGCTGCGAGAGACGGAAGGTCTCGAACAGGGAGCACCGGGTCCGGGCGCGGGCGAAGATGCCGGCACGACGGAGCCGCCGCTGCGCCGCTCGTTCGTACCGTCCTCCATTGGCCTTACCGTTTTGTTGCCACTTGAGGCTACGTCGATCGAGGCCCGTATCACCTGGGGCGACTATGTCACCGAGCCTCCCTTGGCCTCCACCCTGGTCAATCCGGAGGAGCGCGAGGCTGCAGCCAAGGAAAAGCGGAAACTCGATGAGCCTGCGCGCAGCAGCCTGCAGTGGCGCCGCCTGCCGCGAGAGAGGCGGGTGCCGATCCCCATCAAGCATGGGCTGCACAAATATCTTGTTCCCGAAAGTACGGCGCCCGCTTACCCCGGAGGCGGGCTTGAGCTTGCTGTTTCGGTGCGACCCACGCACACTGCCGGGATTGACGGCCATCGCCGCGATCTGCTTGCCGTCTCGGTCTTCCTCGTCAACAGACGCTCTGAGGCTCTCCGGCGCTACGGCGACCTGTCGTTCTGCTTCCAGGCCCGGCTGGAGCTGACATCGCCGCTCGGTTTCGAGCCGAACGACGATCGCGCGTCCTACGACGCCGGAGACTTCGACGAGCGCCTCTCGGATCTCCACTATGCCGATGTCGTCTCTTACGCGACGGGCCACAACAGCTCGAGCGATTGGGATACGACGAACGGCGACCGCCGTGTCACGACGGTGTTCACAAACTCCATCCCCTGCCAGGACGTCGAGAAACTTGGCGCCGACATCGACCTTGCCAGCGTCGAGCGCAAGATGGAGGCTCTGGCTGCCGCCGCCGAGAACGCCGAGAGCCTGCGGGCAGCACTCGAACAGTTGCCAGCTGCGTACTCAGCATGGGCTTTGGAACAGGCCAAGGCGGTAGGCCAAATCAACGGCAAAAAGCGCCAAGAGGTTGCGCGCCAGCTTCTCAAGGATATCGAGGTCGCGAGAGAACGCATCGCGAGCGGCATAGCACGGTTGGTGGCCGATCCGATAAGTCGGGAAGCTTTCACGATCATGAACCGCACCATGGCGCGAGCCAACCGCCAGCGTAGTTACACGATCAACGGTAAGGCACCTGACCAACAATCAGCGCCTGGCTGGCGCCTCTTCCAGCTCGCCTTCATCCTTCTCAATCTTGACGGTCTCGTCGATCCGCTTCATCGGGATCGAGCGACGGTAGATCTGCTGTTCTTCCCCACAGGCGGCGGCAAGACCGAGGCCTATCTGGGCTTAGCCGCCTTCGCGATAGCCCGGAGGCGACTGGACCATTCCGATCTTGGCGGAGCCGGTCTGTCGGTCGTGATGCGTTACACCCTTCGCCTGCTGACGCTGGATCAGCTTCAGCGGGCCGCTGGCCTTGTCTGCGCGCTTGAGCTGGAGCGGCGCGACCGAGGGCGCCTTGGCCAGTGGCCGATAGAGATTGGCCTCTGGGTCGGAGCGGGCGCCACGCCCAATACCTTCGGCAGCGCCGCTAATCCTACGCCAAAGTCTGCCATTCAATGGGTGCGAAGCTACCGGAATGGCCGCGGTCCCGCACCAGCACCGCTCAAGAACTGCCCCTGGTGTGGCGGCGAGCTAAAGCCCGATGCGTTCCACCTGTATCCACACCAACAGAATCCGCAACGTCTCGATATCCGCTGTGATAGCATTGACTGCGATTTCTCCAGCCTCGATAGGCTGCCGATCGTGGTGGTCGACGAAGAAATCTATCGGCGGCTGCCGGCGTTCATGATTGCAACCATCGACAAGTTCGCCAACGTCCCCTGGGTCGGAGGCGCAGGCGCCTTCTTCGGCAATGTCACACGCCACGACGGGACAGGATTCTACGGCGCAGCTGAGCCAAACAAGGGCACGAGGCTGCCGGCACCTCTACCACCGGTCGATCTCATAATTCAGGACGAGTTGCACCTGATCTCGGGCCCTCTCGGAACAATTGCCGGGCTCTACGAAACGGCTTTCGATCTATTGGCCTCGCGCAATATCAATGACGCGCCGCGTGGGCCAAAGATCGTGGCTTCTACCGCCACGGTGCGCCGCGCTAGCGCGCAGATACGAAGCCTCTTCGGACGTGCAAGCACGGCGATTTTTCCTCCACCGGGTATAAGCCGCAGCGACTCCTTCTTCGCCAAGGCCGACACGACATCGCCATCGCGGCTCTACGTTGGTGTGGCTTCGCCTGGCAGGGGACCAAAGCTCGTCTTCCTCAGGACGCTGCAAACGTTGCTCGCCGGCGCGGAGGCACTCGCCAGTGGCAGTGCCGATGATCCAGCAGACCCCTACCTCACGGCGCTATGCTATTTCAATGCGCTCCGCGAGTTGGGTGGCGCAAGGCGTATCGTGGACGATGAGGTTCGTGCTCACCTGGGAAGCTATGGATCGAGCCGTGTGCGCCTTCAACCGACTGGAAGGCCGTTCGCCAATCGCCGCTTAAGGGAAGTCGAGGAGCTGACCTCGCGCTACAGCACGGACAAGGTTTCCGAAGCGAGGACCAAACTTGGGCGTCCTGCAAACCAGAAGGGGGCAGTAGATGTCGCCCTAGCCACTAATATGATCTCAGTGGGGCTCGACATAGGCCGGCTAGGTCTGATGGTCGTCCAAGGACAGCCCAAGACTGCTGCCGAGTATATTCAAGCGACCTCGCGTGTCGGCCGCGAGGGTCATAAACCTGGATTGGTTATCACTCTGCTCAACGTGCATAAGCCGCGTGACCGCATGCACTACGAACAGTTCCGTGCCTTCCATAAAAGTTTCTACCGCGCAGTAGAAGCAACCAGCGTCACGCCGTTCTCGACCCGCGCCCTGGATCGCGCTCTGGCAGCCATGATGGTTGCCGCGGTTCGTCACTTCGAGCCGAACCTGACTCCTAACGATGCAGCCGCTAGCGTCGCGCTACACGACAAGACATTCGCCGTGCTTGCTGCGGCTGTGCGAAGCAAGATGGCTGAGGGAGGCGCACCACAATCACAGGTCGATCGGTGTCTCAACCGTCTCGATACACTCAAGGCCGCCTGGATCGACATTGCCGATGCACAAACTAGAGGCGGTGACCCGTTCAAATATGCGAACGAACAGCCAGTGCGGCGCCTGCTTCAGGACCCGCAGAGTCAACAGACCAATATGACGCCCGAGCGGCGCCTGTTCGTTGCGGGCCGATCGATGCGTGATACGGAGCCCGTGGCCCTGCTTCGCCTGAAAACACCAAAAGGTCAAACCCTCTAACTGCGAGCTACCATGCCCGACACCACACAGAGCTTCTCGCAGCTTTTGCTGACCTACGGCCCCGGCGCGATGCTGGATCTGCCCGACCACGCTGTAGTCGTTTCCGGTCTTCAGGGCTGGCACCACGGAGGTCAGTGGCAGCCAATAGAGGAACAGCGCCTCGTCCCCCTACTCCGCCAACAACTCGCGTTCGGGCCGGAGTTCGAGGGGCTGCGCCCGCCGCCGGAACACGATGATGACCGGCACGACGATCGCCGACCGGGTGTTGATGTCATGGTGTTCCCCACCTGGTTTACGGTCGAGGATGTACCGGCAGCTACAGGCCAGGCGCCCGCGACCTCCGAAACACGGCGTAGAATGGTCGAGTTCGAGCACCTCCAAACGCGAGGCGATCGGCTGAGCTACGTGGACTCTGCCAACGGCAAACGCCTGGGTGTCAATCCGATACGCTTTGTCGGTGCATGTGCGAAAGGACATCTCGAAGATATCGACTGGAGGGGACTGGTGCATCGCGGCGGTGACCGAAGCTGCCGTAAACCGATGTTTTGGGTTGAACGAGGCGTCAGCTCTGATCCCTCGGACATTTCCGTGCAATGCAACTGCGGCTCGCGGGTTACGATGGCAGACCTCTACAAGCCGAAATTTCTCGGCACCTGCAGCGCTTTGAGCCCGTGGCTCATGCCCCGGTATGTTGCCGGGGAGAGCTGCATCGAGGACCTTCGACTCCTATCCCGCTCGGCGACCAATACTTACTTTGCGCAGACTGTGACAGTGATCTCACTGACACGCACAGATGATCGTGTGCGTCAGACGATTGATGAACACCGCCAAACGGTCGAGTCTCTTCGTAGTCTGCCAAACTTTATCCAGGTGCTGAGATCTCTCCCGCAAACAAAGGAGCCTTTTGCCCCTTTTTCCGACCAGGAAATAGCGAGTGCGTTAGCGACGATGGCTGAGGGTGGTGACAGCCCGTCAACGAATCCGCGGATCGCAGAGTTCGATGCGCTGGCATCCGGCGCACCAACGATCGGCTACGACGATGCGGGGGCATTCTTATTCGCAGAGACGCTGGACCGGACCTCCTTGACGCTCTCGGCGCCCTGGGACGGATTCATCGGCAACATCGTCAAGGTAAGTCGCTTGCGGGAGGTTACTTGCCTCTACGGCTTCACCCGCCTCGAGCCACCGCCAACGCCGGCCGAGAGCGAGCTCGATGAAATCCGGCTCAAGGTTGACGGCGCTCCCCTCGACCGACAAGTGAAGTGGCTGCCAGCCATCGAGCAGTTCGGTGAAGGGATATTCCTGCATGTGAATCCGGACTTCATTCGGAACTGGCGCGACCGCGCCGACGTCGTCGACCACGCCAGCGAGCTTCACCGCAGTGAGGCCCAGGAGGCTGCACATTTTAACCGCCCTCCGAGGCATCTCGGCGTAGCGTACTGGGCTCTGCACTCACTCTCACACGCCCTGATGGCGGAACTGGCATTGGAGTGTGGCTATCCGATTTCCTCCCTGAAAGAGCGCATCTACGCCAGCGGCGCTGGCCAGCCCGAACGCTTCGGCATACTCATTTACACCTCAACTGCCGGTGCTCAGGGCACTCTTGGCGGCCTGAGCGGTATGGCCGAGCGCCTACCGGAGATCCTGGCGAAGGCAGTTCAAGGTCTCGAGCTTTGCTCGAACGACCCGATATGCGCGGACCACCACGCGGGGACAGATCTCGATGAGCGGCCGCTTCATGGTGCTGCTTGTCACGCATGCATTCTCGTGCCCGAGACATCGTGTGAGGCCCGCAATACCAGGTTGGATCGAGGACTGTTGGTATCGACGTTGGTGGGTTCCAAGTCGGCAATGTTTTTCTAGTAGCAGCCGCGCAGGCCCACGCTTCACAATAGCTGATTGGCGGGTGGGATGCGATCCTAGCCGCGTATAACATACTATTTTGGAGCGGAAGACGAGAGTTTGACCTAATCAATCTCCGTATGTTGCTAGCTAGGGTTTTCCAAGAACTTCCACCTTCCAACGATGATAAGAGTACAAGAAATCCCCACTACCTAGTCGATCTGTCAATTTAGCACGAATTTTGAACCTGGTGCCTACTGGATAGTCATCGATCAAGCTTTTCGAACACTCGACTAAAAGATGTTGTGAGAATGCTTGGCCCTCAATTGGACGTATTTGGACGCCCCTGCCACCAGAGTAGAAGCTCTCGACAACAACCTCCCGGTATGGTCCGTCCTTTGCCATCTATCCCCCCAATTGGATGCCGAATGTTGTACACAGTTAGGTTGGTACGGGTGATTTTCGGACGGACCTAGGCTCAGCTGTTATTTTTCAACTCTGGGGGTAAGGCTGCGAAGTTCACCGCCGTGCAAAGAAGCCGCAGCACATTCTCTAATTCAAGGCGCTAACCCGACATGCTCAACGGCGAAGGTCTCGGGCCGGCCTCTCCCCTCGCGTTTCTACCTCAATCAAGGCATGAGCGTAATCGGCGTCGAACGGTGTTTCTGAGGTATTTGAGGAGGCGAAGCTCGATGATGCTCGGTGGTAGGCGCAATCTCAAGACACCCTGAATTGCACCAGGAGTTGCGAATACCTCCCACGGTACGCCCTCAGTGTGTCCAGCTATGCCTCGTCTATCTTTGGAGTACACCGTAAACTATTGAAATTGTTGGTGCCGCTTGCGTGACTCGAACACGCGACCCCATCATTACGAATGATGTGCTCTACCGGCTGAGCTAAAGCGGCGCCAAGGCGTCTTCCGGTGGGGCCGTTGCCGATGCTCGGCGCAGGCTATGGAGACGCGCCGCCCTGATACAGGCAAGCGCGTCAGAAGGCAAGTCCTCTCGCGGATACTCTTGACGCCGTGCAAGGGCCCGACTATAGCAACGCACACAATTTCTGGCGGAGGACCGGCACCCATCCCGGGTGGCGGTTTTCTATTTGCCTGAGGCCTCGCGTGAGCGGCGCCGTTCTGATCAAGAAGGATAGTACCATGTCCCGCCGTTGCTCGCTGACCGCAAAGGGCGTCCAGTCTGGCCACAAGGTGAGCCATTCGAACGTGAAGACCAAGCGCAAGTTCCTGCCGAACCTGCACAATGTCACGCTGATTTCCGATGTGCTCGGTCGCTCCGTGCGCCTGCGCGTGTCGAGCGCCGGCCTGCGCACCGTGGAGCACAATGGCGGCCTCGACGCCTGGCTGATCAAGGCCAGCAGCTCCGAGCTGTCGACCACGGCCGTTCGCCTGAAGCGCGAGATCGAGAAGAAGATCGCTACCGCCGCCTAGTAAGCGGATGGGTCTTGTGGACGTTTGGGGCCGGAGCCTGGTGCTTCGGCCCTTTTTGCGTTTGCAGAGCGCGGCTGGTGGGGCTTGCTTCCCGGGATCGCAGGCATCCCTGCCTGCTCTTCCTCTGTTGTAAGGCCTATCGTTTCCAAGAGCAGGCTGGGATGCCTGCGGTCCCAGGGAAGATCTTCCTCGCCTAACCAAAGCTTAATCCGCCGCCCCTTGACCCCCGTGCCCGAAATCGGCGATCAAGGCGCGCCGGCTGCCGGGCCCCTCTGGCGGATCTTGTCCGCGATGTCGGAGCCGGCTTCGATCTCTCGAAGCATATGGGTCCGGTTCCGATGTTCGATCTCCTGTTTTTCGATTTTGCCGGCCAGCCCGTCTGGATGTGGCTTAGCTTTCTGGCCTTCGTCGCGCTGTTGCTCGCCTTCGACCTCGGGGTGCTCAACCGCGACGACAAGGTCCTCGGCGTTGCCGAAAGCTTCAGGCTCTCGGCTGTCTATGTCGTCATCGCCATGCTGTTCGGCGGCGCGATCTGGTGGGGCCTGGGCGAGCGGCCCGATGGGACCAGCCCGGCGCTCGACTATTTCACCGGCTACTTCATCGAAAAATCGCTGTCGATCGACAATGTCTTCGTAATCGCGCTGATCTTCCGCTATTTCGCCGTGCCGCCGGCCTTCCAGTATCGTGCGCTCGTCTGGGGCATCCTGGCTGCCGTGGTGCTGCGCGGCATCATGATCCTGGCCGGCGCCAGCATCGTGCAGCGCTATGACTGGGTGCTCTATCTCTTCGCCGCCTTCCTGATCCTCACCGGCATCCGCATGCTGATGGCTCGGGACGAGGGCTCCAAATTCAAGGAGAACTGGCTGCTGCGCCTCCTGCGCCGCCATATGCGCGTCACCGATGGCCTGCATGGCAACCGCTTCCTCGTGCGCCAGGCGGAACCCGCCAGTGGTCGCATGCTGCTCCACGCGACCCCTTTGCTCCTGGCGCTGATCGTCATCAACGCCGCTGACATCGTCTTCGCCGTCGATTCGGTGCCGGCGATCCTCGCCATCACCACGGACAGCTTCATCGTCTACACGGCCAACATCATGGCCATCCTCGGCCTCCGAGCCCTCTATTTCGCCCTCGCCGCCATGATCGACCGCTTCCACTACCTGAAATATGCGCTCGCCCTCGTGCTCGTCTTCATCGGCGGCAAGATCTATTGGGGCCATCTCGTCGGCAAGGTGGATCCGGCCCTGGCGCTGGCCGTAACGGTGACGATCATCGCGGGCAGTATCGTATTCTCGCTCTGGAAGACGGCCGACAAGCCGCAGGATCCCAACTCCGCCCAATGATCTCCACACGTGTAGGGCAGACGCGACTTCACCCTAAAGTTGATCTGTTTCAACGGAAACAGACCGGCTAGGATGAGGCCGTCAAAGTGCTTGTGCCTCAACTTGCCTGCCCGACCCCGCGGGCCGGCGATGCGGTGGCGTTGGTCGGACTTCACCGGGCCAACGTTCCAACTATCCGTCTCAACTGCCATTTATCAAAGGCCGGCCCGGGCTGTCGGGCCCCGCCCTTGGTGTCGTGTTCGAGCGAGGAGATTCGCAATGACGACTTCCAGCCTGAAAATTCGCCCGGCGCTGCTCGCCGCCGCCGTGGCGCTGGGTGCCCTGGCGCCACTGCCGGCCCTGGCGCAATATGACAACGGCTATGGCGGCGGCTACAATCAGGATTATCAGCCGCGCTACAAGCAGTACCGGCCGCATTGCTACTATCGCAATGTGAAGGTCTATGACGATTATTACGGGCGCTACGTCGTCCGCCGCCAGCGCGTGTGTGACCAGAGCTACTAGGTCATCGCCACGTGTTTCCTGTCACGGCGCAGACACGATCCTTGCCATATCGCCTGCAGAAGAAGATTTTGTCTCGCTGGGTTTCCGCCTGCTTCGCCGTGAAGCGGGCGGGTTTCGACAAGGAAGCGTCAACATGCTCATTCATCGCCGTTCCCTGCTGATAGGGCTGGCCCTTGCCGGTGCGCGCCCCGGCTTCGCGGCTGCCGCCATGCAGATCATCGAGGCGGGCTCGGTCGTCCAGGTTACCGGCGAGAGCACCGGCCAGCTCAAGGGCGAGAAGCGCACCCTCTCGGTCGGCGATTCAGTCTTCATCGACGACACGCTCACCACGGGTGCCGGCGCGCGGCTCGGCGCCAAGCTCGGTGAGATGACCCGCCTGTCGCTGGGCGAGCGCACCCGCGTGCGCATCGACAAGTTCCTGGTCGACCGTGGCGGCGAACTCGTGCTGGAGCGCGGCGCCATCCTGTTCGACCGCCCCGACGACAAGCCCTCGGGCACGCTCAATGTCACCACGCCGTTTGGTTTGATCGCGGCGCGCGGCACCAAATTTTTCGCCGGGCCCAGCAATGGTGTGTTCGGCGTCTTCGTCGAGCACGGGCTGGTGACGGTGAAGACCCGCGGAGGCCAGGTTTCGCTGACCAATGGCCAGGGCACGGATTTGAAGAGCAAGAGCGCCCCTCCGACCCCGCCGAAGGCCTGGGGTGATATGCGCGTCGCGCAAGCGCTGGCGAGCGTGACGTGAGGGTGTGCCGGTCTTCGGACCGGCATCTTTTTGGTCCGACAGAGAGGTTCCATGCTGGTCTGGAGACCGGCACACCAGTGCGATGCCGCGTCCCTGGTGTGCCGACCTCCAAGTCGGCGTTTTCTGTCCGATTTAGCGGTTCCGCGCCTCCCAGGCCTATGCCATCAATTCGCTCGACGGTGTCATGCCGCGCACGATCGCCGGCCGCCAGGCCTTGAAGCTGGCCCAGTCGGACCGGGTCAGACTGAAGCGATCGATCGGCAAGGCGCCGCCGCGGGCGGGCGCATGACGCAGGCCCGAATTGACGTAGCGCAGGCCGCATTTCTCCATCACGCGGCGCGAGGCCTCGTTGATGACGCGGCATTCGCCGGTGACGGCGGCGATCCCAAGGGTCGAAAAGCCGTGATCGATCAGGGCGCGGGCCGCCTCCGTGGCCAGCCCCTGGCCCCAATGCCGCTGGCCCAGCCAGTAGCCGATCTCGGCGTTGTCGCGTTTGGGGAAGCGCAGGCCGACGCAACCGAGGAAATCGCCGCTCGTCTTGCATTCGATCGCAAAGGCCAGTTCCTTGCCGGCCTGACGGGCTTCCGCCTGGAAATGCACGAAGTCCAGCGCGTCGCTCTCGCCGTAGGGGAACGGCAGGCGGCCCGTCATCAGGGCGACGGCTGGATCATTGGCAAGGGCGGCCATCGCGGGCACGTCGGCGAAACGCGGAGAGCGCAGGATCAGGCGCTCCGTCTCGATCTCGATGGTGGGTAAGATCTCGGCCGGGAGAATTTCGAGAGAGGACATTTGGGGCAGCTCCAGGCATGAAAAAGGGGCGATTGGATCTCTCCACCGCCCCCGCTGCAACCTCAGTCCCATTTGGGGCTTTTTCAGGTCCGCCGGGTCCAGTGGAGCCGGCGGAGCTGACGTCCCGCCGGGTTTATTCTGCTGCTACTTTCATCGCGGCCTCGGGGGCGGCGACATTGACGTAAATTCGGCCGTTGGCGCGCGTGCGGAAGTCGACTCGGCCGTCACAAAGGGCGAAAAGGGTATGATCCTTGCCCATGCCGACATTCACGCCGGGATGCCACTTCGTGCCGCGCTGGCGCACGATGATGTTGCCGGCAACGACTTCTTCCGAACCGAACTTCTTGACGCCCAAGCGTTGGCCGCGCGAATCACGACCGTTGCGCGACGAACCGCCTGCTTTCTTGTGAGCCATGGCGATAACTCCTCGAATCCTGTCTACGCCGGTGCTGTGACGCGGCGGTGAAATCCATCAATTCGGGGCGACAATGCCCGAAAGCGGGCGGAATGTCGACCCCATGAAACGAAATCTCGTCCCTGTCAGCCCTTACGGGCGGAAGGAAATCAGAGATCCTTGCCCGAAGCTAGCTCGGCCTGATCGACCTTGGCACGCGGCGGCTTGCCGGCCAGAAGCTCCTTGGCCTGGGTGACCCACTCTTCGCGGGTGGCGCGGCCGCGCAGGGCGAGTTCCTCGTCCCACTTGGCGACGTCCTCGTCGGTCCAAGCGGCGATCTCGTTCCAGCTGACGATGCCGGCGGCCCGCAGCTTCTTCTCGATGGCCGGGCCGATGCCCGAGATCAGCGAGAGATTCGAGACGTCGAGCTCGCCGGCCGGGACGGCGGCGACAGCAGCGGGGGCTTCATCGGCCTCGACAGCCTTCGCAGCAGCCTTGGAGGGCTTGGCGCCGCCGGTGAGGATCTCGGAGATCCGCACCACGGTCTGGTGCTGGCGATGGCCGCGCTTGCGCTTTGAATTCTGGCGGCGGCGCTTCTTGAAAGCGATGACCTTGTCGTCACGGTCATGCTCGACCACTTCGGCGGCAACCGAAGCACCTGCAACCGTAGGGGTGCCGAAAGTCAGGCCGGCGTCACCGCCAACAGCCAGGATCTCCGGAAATACGATGACTTCTCCTACCTTGGCGTCGAGCTTCTCGACACGGAGAACGTCGTTCTGATTGACGCGGTATTGCTTACCGCCCGTCTTGATGACCGCGAACATGATTATCCTCGTTCGGACCCGGCATTCTGTTCGAGGCTTCCTTACGGACATCCCGAACGGCCGGCTTTTCCAGGTCGTTGATATCTGCCGCCTCCGAACATTGCGGGGGCAGCCACGAAAAAATGCACGCGGCCCGAAGGCCGCGCGCTGGCGTGGCTTATACAGCGATAAGTCGAAGAGTCAAGGAAAGTGAAGGGGATTTGGGGTGCCGGACTTAGGACCAGTACACCAACCCCGCGAATAATTTCCCAGCATGCGTGTTCTTCCCACATTCACCCAATGGAGGAACACCATGTCCCTGATGTCATCGACGGCCCGCAAGGTGGCCGTCACAGCCCTAGCCTCAGCCTTCATGCTCACAGCCGGCGCGGTCTTCGCCTCCGGTGGTGGTGGAGGTGGCGGCTCCAGCGGCGGTGGTTCGGGCGGGGGCTCAGGCGGCGGGGGTGGCATGGGTAACGGTGGTGGCAACGGCAAGCCGATTACCGACATGACCACCTGCCCGAAGGGCCAGGTCTGGAGCACGAAGAAGAAGGCCTGCCTCAAGATGAAGGCCGACGCGATGGATGACGACGATATGGCCAATTACGCCTGGGTGCTGGCCAAGGCCGACCGCTATGGCGAGTCGCTCGAGGTTCTCGACCTCTTGCACGATCCCAACACTGCCAAGGCGCTGAATTATCGCGGCTATGCCACCCGCAAGCTCGGTCGCACCGACGAGGGCATCGGCTATTACCTGAAATCAGTCCAGGCCGATCCGCACTACGCGCAAGTCCGCGAATATCTGGGCGAAGCCTATGTGATCAAGGGCCGGCTCGATCTTGCCAAGGAGCAGCTTAACACCATCCAGACGATCTGCGGCACGGGCTGCGAGGAATATGAAGACCTGCATGAAGCCATAGAGAAGGGTGGCAGCATCTGAGGCTTCCCGGTTACGCCGGATTGCAAAACGCCGTGACTGTTTCGCGTGGCGCTGCCCGCGCAGCAGCGGCTTAGCAAAGTAAGGGGTCCGTCATGACAACGGACCCCTGCGGGTGAGGCCCTCCCGGTTTTCGTCGCGGTAGCCGGCGGGGCCTCACCTCAATCCACGCAGTTCTTCGGCTTGTGCGCTGGATCCATGGACGGGCCTCTTCGATATGGGCAGCCAGGCGCAGGAGCGTGGCTTCATCGCCATAGTGCCCGACGAGTTGCACGCCCACCGGCACGTCGTCACCCGTCCAGGCCGCAGGCAGCGAGATCGCCGGCAGGCCCGAGATATTGAAGGCGAACATGAAGGCGGCGTCGGTCCAGCGGGCGATATAGGCGTCGAAGTCTGGCTCGTTCATGTCCCAGTAGCCGACCGGCCTCGGCAATTGCGTCAGCGTCGGCGTCAGGAAGGCGTCGAAGGGCGCAAGCTCGGTCGCGATGGCGCGGTTTGCTCGGCGGATGCCATCGACGGCAGCGCTGAAGGCGATGGCCGATTGCGAGCGGCCGCGCTGGTACTGGGCCCAGTTGAAGGCCACGAGGTCATCCTCGCGCAGGGCCCGCCCCGCCCATTCCGCCTGCGCGTCCAGATCGCGCGCGATCTCCACCGAATTGACCTGATTATAGTCGATCCAGGCCTTTTCGAGGTCGGTCGTGAAGGCGTGTTCCTCGAGGTTGTGACCGAAGGCTTCAAGCAGCGCCACTGTATCCCTCAGCGCCGCCGAGACGTCCGGCGCAAAGGCCGGCCCCCAGGGCGGGGTAAGCGTGTAGCCGATCCTGAGCTGGCGCGGCCTGTCGGCGAGACTGGCGAGCCAGGATGTGCCCGGTGTCGTCGGGGGGATATAGGGATCACCCGGCAACGTGCCGGCCGTGGCGTCCAGGAAGGCTGCGCTGTCGCGGACCGTGCGCGTGACCGCGAAGAAATAGACGCTGCCGAACCAGATGTCGGCGTCGGGCGGCCCATAGGAAATGCGCCCGCGCGAGGGCTTCAGGCCGACAAGGCCGCAACAGGACGCGGGCACGCGGATCGAACCGCCGCCGTCGCTGGCTTCGGCCAGCGGCACCATGCGCGCGGCCACAGCCGCCGCCGATCCGCCGCTGGAGCCGCCGGGTGTGACCGCCTCGTTCCAGGGGTTGAGTGTGGGGCCGTAGAGCCTGGGCTCGGTGGCGATGCACCAGCCATTCTCCGGCGTGTTGGAGCGCCCAAGCGGAATGAGGCCGGCGGCACGCATGCGGCGGGCCATCTCGGAATCCGTGTCGCAGACGAAATTCTCGCGAAAACCGATGCCGCCGGTGAGCCGCGTGTCCTTCCAATGGGAGCCGAGATTTTTGAGGAGGAAGGGAACGCCGGCGAAAGGTCCATTGGGTTTCATCTCCGCGGCCATGGCGCGGGCCATCTCGAAATGCCGGATCACCACGGCATTGAGGTGGGGATCGAGCGTTTCGATGGCAGTGATGGCGGTTTCCACCAGCTCGATAGGCGAGATCTCGCCTCTCTTCACAAGGTCGGCGAGGGCGAGGGCGTCGCTATGGCTGTAGAGGCGCAGGAGATCGGGCGTAACGGAGGACATGGGCAGGCATCCGCAAATGGTGCGGCGCCATATCAGCCCGGGAAGGCATTATTTGTCCAACAATTATGCGTGAATGGAAGAGCCTGCTCGAAAAGATCGCGGTGCCGATTATCGCGAGCGCGCCCAGGCAAACCACGGGCGGACAGGCTCCGCCCTGGATTGCTTCGCTGCCCTTGCTGGGTGGGCTCTTGAGGACCCAGCGTTGCTTACGACCTCGTGCGCTTCAGGAGCTGCGAATAGGCGCGGTGCGACAGCATGATGGTATCGAGGTCACCATGATCGCACAGATGCGAGACGATGTCCTTCAACGCGGCTTCATAGGCTTTGCGCTGACTCACATCGATCACGCGATGGGACTCCTGGAACTTGTGCCAAGCCAGATTATAGGCGCAGTCCCGCACCGCATGCTTGGCTGGGTAGTTTGGATTGGTGGGCCACTGATAAGAATGAAGCGACATAGCCTGCCTCGCCCGGAACGATCGGTTGGATGGCGCATCGACACATCACGATATGTAACGGATTGTAAACCATTGTGAACTGGAAAGCCACGGTGATTGTCGGTGTCTGACATCAACGCTTCGCGTATGGATAACGGCCTTGCGACAAAGCGGCGCAGGCACTCATCCAACGCATATTTGAGGGCCTTCGCGCCTCAGATCCGCCGAATGAGAGTCGCATTTTCCCCGGCCTTCGTACTGTCGGCGGAGGCTGCTCCGCCCAAGCAAGCAAGATAAAGCTGTGGGAGATGTCCATGACCGAAATGACGGACCTGACCAGCTGGTGCTTCAGCGAACGGGAAAGGCTGCATGAACGGCTCGACGCGCTCAAGGATGGTCGCTTCTGCGTCAAGGAGCGCCTTGGCACCGATTGGACCGACATGACGATCGAGGCGATCGACGAGATCGAGCATTCGATCGAAGCTCTCGACCATCTGCTCATGCGCTATGGCCGCGGCTACTACGATAACAGCCATCACCCCATGCACACGATGTGACAGGAACGGGGTGACCGCCGGTGCACCCGGCGGCCGCTCCTTCTCTTTTGTGCGGAAAACGCGATAGAACCGGTGCGGCGTTCGAAGGCGGACGGGCGGTCTTGCAAGGCCGTCCGGCGTGCAAGGGTGGAAGCAATGCCGCGTGACAGGTCGAGTGAGAGGGAGCCGTTCGATTTCATCATCGTCGGCGCTGGGACCGCTGGCTGTCTCCTTGCCAACCGGCTCAGCCGCAATCCCTCCAGGCGCGTGCTGCTCCTCGAAGCTGGTCCGCGTGATACCTATCCCTGGATCCACATTCCGGTAGGCTATCTTTATTGCATCGGCAATCCGCGCACCGACTGGCTCTATCAGACCGAGGCGGAGCCTGGGCTGAACGGGCGGCGCCTGCGCTATCCGCGCGGCAAGACGCTGGGCGGCTGTTCCTCGATCAACGGCATGATCTATATGCGCGGCCAGGCCCGCGACTATGATGGCTGGGCGGCGGAGACGGGAGAGGCGGCCTGGAGCTGGGCCAATTGCCTGCCAGACTTCAAGGCGCATGAGGATCACTACCGTCTCGATGATGGCGCCGACCCGCTGACGGGCGACAACAGCCGTTTTTCGGACTTGCATGGCCATGGCGGCGAATGGCGCATCGAGAAGCAGCGCCTGAAATGGGACATCCTGGAGTCCTTCGCCGAGGCAGCGGTGCAGGCCGGCGTCCCCCGCTCGGCCGATTTCAACACCGGCGACAATGAGGGCGTGGGTTATTTCGAGGTGAACCAGCGCTCGGGCTGTCGCTGGAATACCTCCAAGGCCTTCCTGCGCCCCATCCGCGAGCGCGCCAATCTGACGGTATGGACGCAGGCCCAGGTCGAGCGCCTGCTTTTTGTCACCGGCGACGACGGTCGGCCACGCTGCACCGGCGTGCGGCTGCTCCGGGATGGAGAGGCGATCGAGGTGACGGCGCGGCGCGAGGCCATTCTTTGCGCCGGGGCCATCGGCTCGCCGCAGATCCTGCAACTCTCCGGCATCGGCCCGGCGCCGCTTCTCACCTCAAACGGCATCGAGGTCGTTCATGAGCTGCCAGGCGTCGGCGAAAACCTGCAGGACCATCTGCAGATCCGCGCCGTGTTCAAGATCGACGGCGCGCCCACGCTCAACACCCTGGCGCGCAATATTTTCGGCAAGGCGCGCATCGGCCTCGAATATGTGCTCCGGCGCAGCGGGCCGATGAGCATGGCGCCCTCTCAGCTTGGGGCCTTCACGCGTTCGGATCCCGGCCTCAGCCACCCGAATCTCGAATATCATGTGCAGCCGCTGAGCCTGGAGGCGTTCGGCGAGCCCTTGCATGCCTTTCCGGCCTTCACCGCCAGCGTCTGCAACCTCAATCCCACCAGCCGCGGCAGCGTGCGCATCCGCTCGAACCAGGCTGGCGACGCCCCGGCGATCGCGCCGAACTATCTGAGCACGGAGGAAGACCGAAAGGTGGCCGCCGACAGCCTGCGGCAGGTGCGCACTATAGTCGGACAGCCGGCGCTCGCCCGGTATCGGCCGGTGGAGTGGAAGCCGGGCCCTGCGTTCCGGAGCGACGAGGAACTGACGAGGCTCGCAGGCGACATCGCCAGCACCATCTTCCACCCGGTCGGCACCACGAGGATGGGAAGAGCCAATGATGTCATGGCGGTGGTCGATCCACATCTGTGCGTGCGCGGCGTGGCGGGCCTGCGCGTGGTCGATGCCGGCGTGATGCCCGCGATCACCAGCGGCAACACCAATTCCCCCACTTTGATGATTGCCGAAAAGGCGGCCGGCTGGATAGCGGGGGGACTTTGACGGCGGAGCTCTTCTCATAAGCCTCTCTCGCCCGGCCGACGAGGGGTCTCTCCACCGGGACCATCGCGCCGGGGATCAAAGCGCCGCCTCATGCGTTCTCTTCCAAATTTCGGGGAGACACTCATGAGCAAGGACAAGAAACCAGCGGGGCCGGATTTTACACGCGGCGTTTTGGCGAGCGACATAAAGGAGGGCGCGATGCTGCTCGGCCATGTCGGCGACAAGCCGGTGTTGTTGGCTCGCAGCGATGGTGCGCTCCATGCCATCGGCGCCGAATGCAGTCATTATCATGGCCCGCTCGCCGAAGGGCTGCTCGCCGAGGGCAAGGTGCATTGTCCCTGGCATCATGCCTGCTTCGACCTCAGGACAGGGAAGGCACTGGCGGCGCCGGCCATCGATGCGGTGGCTTGCTGGCTGGTCGAGGAGAAAAGCGGCAAGGCCTTTGTCCGGCGGGAAAAGGAAGCCGCCGCCTCCGCAGAACATCCCCGGCCGCAGACCAGGCGGGTGGTGATCGTCGGCGGGGGCGCAGCGGGGTTCGCAACAGCGGAATTGTTGCGCCGCGAGGGCTTCGAAGGTGAGATCACGCTCCTCAGCGCAGATGCCGATCCGCCCTATGACCGGCCGAACTGTTCCAAGGACTATCTCGCTGGCCAGGCGCCCAAGGACTGGATGCCGCTTCGGGACGAGGCCTTCTACAAGGACGCACGGATCGACCTGCGACTCAAGACCGAGGTGGCGGGGTTCGATCCGAAGTCACGCAAAGTGGTGCTCGCCGATGGTGCCACACTCACCTACGAAATCCTGGTCCTTGCCACCGGCGCAGAGCCGCAGCGCCCGCGGATCGAGGGACTGGAAGGAGCCAATGTTCATACGCTGCGCAGCCTCAGGGATGCCGAGGCGATCATCGCGGCCGCCGGGAAGGCAAAACGCGTCGCCATTGTCGGCGCCAGCTTCATCGGCCTCGAGGTCGCGGCCTCACTGAAGCAGCGCGGCCTCGATGTGCATGTGGTGGCACCGGAAACGGTGCCGCTCGAGAAGGTGATGGGCGAAGAGATCGGCGCCTGGGTGCAAAAGGTCCATGAGAAGAAGGGTGTCGTCTTCCATCTGGGTCGGAAGGTCACCGGCTTTTCGGACGGCACGCTCCGCCTGGACAAGGGCAAGCTCCCGGATATCGATTTCGTCGTGCTGGGGGTCGGCGTCAAGCCCCGCACTGAGCTCGCCGAGGCCGCCGGACTGAACGTCGACAACGGAGTGGTGACCGACGATCACCTCAGAACCTCGGCGGATGGCGTCTACGCCGCCGGTGACATCGCCCGCTATCCCGATCCGGTCTCAGGCAAGCCGATCCGGGTCGAGCATTGGGTGCATGCCGAGCGCCAGGGCCAGTATCTGGCTCGGCTGATCATGGGGGAGGACGGGCCCTTCCACGACCCACCCTATTTCTGGTCGAGCCATTACGACAAGATGATCAGCTATACGGGCCACGCCAAAGGCAGCGATCCCCACAAGGTCGCCGGTTCGGTGAAGAAGGAAGACGCTGCGGTGCGCTTTCACTCCGACGGACACCTCACGGCGATCGCGACTATCGGCCGTGACCTCGACAATCTCAAGGCTGAACAGAAGCTGGAGCATGGCGGACGGTAGACGTTGTGAAGACCTTTCAACTCAGGCCAAGCCGTCATTCCGCCCGAGTTGCCAAGATCCGCTCCTGCAGGCTGTCAGCCCTGTTCGAAGCATGCCTGCAGCGCTATCGGTTCGTCCGTGGTGATCTGGTCGACCTTCAGGCCGACCAGATCACGGAGCGATTGTTCCGCCTGCGGGTGCGAGAGATTGAGCGTATAGGCGTCGATTAGCATGCCTGCGGCATGGAAGGCGCCCACGATATCGTAATCGATGGCCGCGGCCTTGATGATGATCCGGTAGTCGAGGTAGATCGTCGAAGCCTCCGGCGCCCTCCGCAACGGCCCGTCGACGAACGCCTCGAAATCCCTGAGGCTTTCGAGGTGTTCCATTGCCTCGTCACCGCAAGGATCGAAACCGAGGGCAAGCCCCTTTGCCCCAGACACCTTCGCTCCTTCCGCCAGACGGCCGACCGCCTCCCAGTCATGGCCAGACAGGATGAAGCGCGCAGCAACCGGAGCGATGGTGCGGCCGAAATTCCTGGCGAGCGCGGGGGAGATGGCGGCAGCATCTTCCTTGAGGTCGAGTTGAACCAGCGCTCCAGGCGCAGCCTCGCGGCCTGCCAGATCGGCGAGATCATTCAGCAGCAGAAGGCGCTCCCGTGTCGGGCGCCCGTCGGCTCCGCGCCGGTGCAGACGGCGCAGCTGTGCCTCGGTGGCCGTCGCGACCGGGCCTGTGCCCGTGGTCTCCCGGTCGAGGGTCTCGTCATGCAGCACCGCAAGACCCGCCTCGCCATGGGCCCGCAGATCAACCTCCGATGATGCACCGGCTGCCAAGGCCTCGGCCAGAATCGCCGGCGTGAAAGGAGTGTCGTCGAGGCGCCGCCTCATGCGATGCCATTTGAGACGAACGCGATGGGCGCCGCCGAGGAGTGAAACACCGTCCGCCTTCCCTGGACCATCGGCCTCAGCCATGGAGGCGTGTTCCCGGGTGGAAAGGCCGGGCGGCATGAACCGCGCCGCCCTCGTCGAACGCGACCATGGCGTTGACGGCAAGCCAGACTCGGTCGCCCATGCGGCAGGGTTCGGTTTTCCCGATCTGGGCCTTGACGATCTGCCCATCGCCGAGTCGAACATCGACCATCCGGAATGCGCCCAGGTCGAGAATCCGCTCGACCACGGCGCAGAGGCCCCCGCCTGGAGCATGGGACAATCCGATATCCTCGGGCCGGATGGCGAGCGCATAGGGCCCATCGCTTCCGTCGACCGAGAAGGACACGCCGGCGACCCGTGCGGCGCCCGCCGAGACGGTCGTCTCCATCATGTTCATGGTGCCTATGAATTCCGCCACGAAGCGCGTCACCGGCTGGGCGTAGATGGCTGATGGCGAGCCGATCTGCTCGACGCGGCCGGATTTCATCACGACGATACGGTCGGCAAGCGTGAGCGCCTCTTCCTGGTCGTGCGTGACGAAGAGGGTGGTCAGGCCGAGCCGCTGCTGGATGCCGCGAACCTCCTCGCGCAGCCTCACCCGAAGATGCGCATCGAGCGCCGAGAACGGCTCATCCATCAGCAGGATCTTCGGGGTGAGCACGACGCAGCGCGCGATCGCCACGCGCTGCTGCTGGCCCCCCGAAAGTTGGCCGGGATAGCGCCTTTCGTAGCCGGCTAATCCCACGAGTTCGAGCACTTCGGACACCTTGTTGCGAACGGCCTCCCGCGCGAGGCCTCGCAACTTCAGGCCGAAAGCGATGTTCTGGAAGACCGTCATGTGGCTCCAGAGGGCATGGCTCTGAAAAACCATGCCGGTCGGTCGCTTGTCCGGCGAAAGATGAGCGACATCCTCGCCATCGATGATGATGCGGCCCGATGTCGGTGCTTCGAAGCCGGCGATCATTCGAAGCACCGTCGATTTTCCGCATCCCGAGGGACCGAGCAGGCAAAGCAGCTCGCCATCGTCGATCGAGACCGAAACGTCCGAAACGGCCGCGGTGCTGGAAAAATTCTTGGTCAGGTTTTCGACGATGAGCTTCGACATGCGCTTGGCCGGGATTCCGATCAGCCACCGAGACCGCCGGCAATCGTGCGTGCGCTCAGGATGTTGCGCGCCAGGAGCAGCGCGATGAAGGACGGTACCCAGAGAAGCACCGAAAGCACGGCGCCGTACTGGACGATGAGTTGGTTGTTGATCAGCGAAATCATCAGGATCGGCATGGTGCGGATATGAGGCGCCCCGATCAGGAAGGCGCCTTCGGTTTCGTAGAATGTGCCGACGAAGGTCAGCAACAGCGCCGCGCCGATGGCCGGCCCCGCCTGCGGCAAGGTGATCGAGAAGAAGGTGCGGGCGGCCGATGCCCCGACGTCGCGGGCGGCTTCCTCGAGCCTGCGGTCGATGGTCTGGAACGCACCGACCGGGATCCAGATCATAAAAAGGAGCGTGTTGACGAGCTGGATTAGCACGACACCGGCAAAGGTTCCGATCAGGCCGAAGGAGTACATGATCGTGGCAATGGCGATGTAGAGACCGAACTTCGGGAAGGCATGCGTGGCGAGGAAAGAGAGCAACAGCGCCGATTTGCCTGGAAATTCCAGCCGGGCGAACGCATAGGCGGCTGGCAGGCAGATGCAGGCCGACAGCGCCGTCACCACGGCCGACAGCGCGAGCGAGGTCCGCAGCGCCGTCCGGACATCGGCCCGGGAGAGCATGGCGGACCAGAAACGCAGGCCCCATTGCGTCGGGATCAGCGACGGATAGCGCCAGACCTCGGCGAAAGCCCAGAGGAACACGGCCGCAATTGGCACGAGAATGAAAATGGTCAGCAAGCCGGCGAGCGAGATACCCGGCAGCAGGTTCGCACGAGATTGCGACCGCCCCGTCATCGTGCCGCCCCGTGCGAGCGAGCAACGGAGCGCACATAGACGATGCCGACGATGGCGCAGATCAGGAAGCTCACCACGGCCTGCGTCTGGGCCTGGACCGGATCCATCACCTGCGTGAAGGTGCGCTGCATGAACACGCCCATCATCTCGGGTGAAGCCGGACCGAGCACATAGGGCAACGTGAACGCCCCGAACGCGCCCAGGAACGACAGCGAGAATGCGACGATCAGCGAGTTGCGGATCTGGGGCAGGATGATGCCGGTGAGGATGCGCAGGCGGCCCGCGCCTACATCGCGCGCCGCCTCGACAGCTGCATCCTGGATCTGGGCCAGGCCGGAGAGCAGGACCAGCAGCGTGAGTGGCATGCCCTCCCACACCAGGCCGATGATCGTGCCCCAGCCGGTGAGATAGGGCGATCGGTAGCCGTCCACGCCGATATGATGCAGCACGGTCGCCAGCGTGCCGTTGGGGCCCATGAAGCGAATCAGGGCGTAGGCGATGATGATGCCCGGCACGAACAGCGGAAACACGGCAATGCTTTGCACGAAGGCCGGCAGGCGCCCCTGCGAGAAACGCAGATAGAGCGCGATCGGCAGGCAAAGCCCGAGGAGGAGAATGGCGGTGATCAGCGTCGTCTGCAGGGTGAACAGGACATTGCCGATGCTCAGCGGATCCGACAGGAACACACGGTAGTTCTGCAGCGACCAGTCACCGTCACCGCTCGCGCGCAAGGTGTAGAGAATGGCGGTCAGCGCCGGCATCAGCACGAAGAGCAGGACAAGCAGCACCGGCGCCGCAACGAGCACAAGCCCGACGGGGATAGGTCGGGCCTGGGATTTCGATGCCGAGGAAGGAAGCGCCGTCATCGCGTTGCGATGTCAGCTGCGCTGAAGGTTCGGTGCAACGTTGCGATACCAGCCGTCATTGACCGCAGTCTCCCAGTCGCCTTGCGGGAAGGTCGGGATGGCGGTCGGGATCACGTCGGCGAATTGCTGACGTAACGCCTCCGGCAGGAACTTCCAGTCCACTCCCGGGAAACCGCCGAGATCCTTGAGGATGGAGGTCTGGACCTCCTCCGAGAGCAGGAAGTCGGCGAAGAGCAGCGCGCCATCCCGATGCGCGGCGATCGAGGGAATCACCGAGGCCGAGAAGCCGCCGCAGAGCGCCAGGTCCTGCAACTGGACCAGCTTGATGGTCGAAGGCAGGACGCCCTGCGAAAGCCCCTGCAGGGCTTGGTCGGACCAGGCCGGCACCATGGAGACGACGCCATTGGCGAGCAATTGCAGCGAGGCCGTGTTGCCTGCCGCATAGGTGCCCTTGCCGTAGAGCGCGGGCGCCAGATCGCTCAACAAGGCCCAGGCCGGCGTCAGCCGCTTCTGCGCCTCCTCCTTGGAGAAATTGTCGATCTTGAAGACCTGCGGATCCCGGCCGTTCACTTCATGGATGGCGCGGCGGACGAAATTGCCGCCCGAACCGCCCTTGTCCGGGCGATTATAGATGAACTGGCCCGGATTGGCCTTGATCCACGCGACCAGTGCGTCCCAGGTCTTGGGCAGGTTGGCCTGCGATATCTTGGCCGAATCATAGGCCAGCAGGACCTGCGAGCCACGATAGGGCATCGAATAGGGCGACTGGATCGCCAGCTTGTTCACATGGGCGTAGTTCGGCACGATAGAGGCGTCGAACCTGGTCCAGAGGCCGGCTTCGATCCCGCCCTTCGGCAGGTTCGGGTCGTGCTCCTCGGCGAAGTCCATCTGCGGATCGGCCTTGGTCTGAAGGGCGGCCAGGGCACGCTGCGCCACGGCGTCGAGTCCGCCGTCGCGGGCGATCACCACATTGATCTCGTATTCGGGATGCGCTTTCTCGAACGCCGGCTTCACCACATTGGCAAGCCAGTCGGAGATGTTGGCGTCGCTATCGGTGAAGATATCGAGCTTGGTTGCTGCAAGAGCATTTGTTGCAGGTAGCATTCCAACTGTGGCAACTGCAACACTGATAGTCAAAAAGGCGCGACGATCGATCATGGACCTGCTCCGTCTGCGGGGAAATTTACCGAGGCGAAATCTAGGGTTGACCGATGACGTCCTCATGACGTCGGCGGGGGCTCGCCTTTCGGCAAGTGGCATGACCAAACGTCATGCTTTGGCCTGCCGGTCGGCGGCATGCTGCAACTGCTCGAGTATTCCCAGCAGGGCGTCTCGCAGCGCGTCGATCTCCTGTCGGCTGGTCAGCTCGGCCCATTGCCTGTCTACCCTCTGGCCGGCGGCCATGGCGACCGGCCGTACGCCTCTGCCCCGTTCGGTCAGGAACACCAGCCGGGCGCGGCGATCGTTGGGATCGGGCCGGCGCTCGACATAGCCGAGCTGCTCCAGCTCCTCCACGGCCTGAGTCATGGTCTGCTTGCGGACATGGGCGAGCCGGGTGAGCTCGCTGACCTGGATGCCTTCCGGCCGCGTGAAGGTGAATACATTGGCGTGGGGTGGACGGATATCGCCGAAACCGGCTTCTTCCAGCGCAGCCTCGATGGCCTGCGTCCAATACTGGTGCACGAGTCTGAGCAACAGCCCGAGCGAACGGGAATGCGCGTCGCCTTCATCCATAATGGACAGGTACCTGTCTATCTGCTAATCTAGTCAGGTACCTTACCATTTGATCTGGAGAAAGGCATCATGCCCATCCTGGATATTCTCTGTTCGTCGATGTTCCATGCGGAGATAGGCAGCGGCAGACCCGTGGTTTTCCTGCACGGCAATCCGACATCATCCTATCTCTGGCGCAACGTGCTGCCCGGGATCGGACAGCCGAGCCGCCTGCTGGCACCGGACCTCATCGGCATGGGGCGCTCGGGCAAGCCCGCCATCGCCTATAGTTTCGAGGACCATGCCCGCTATCTCGATGCCTGGTTCGATCGTCTCGGTCTGGACGATGTGGTGCTGGTCGGCCATGACTGGGGCGGCGCTCTCGCCTTCGACTGGGCAAGTCGGCATCCCGACCAGATACGGGGCATTGCCTTCCTGGAAACCATCATGCGGCCGCTCGTCTGGGCGGATTTCCCGCCTGGCGCGCGTCAGCGCTACGAAATGCTGCGCGGGGCGGGAACCGGTGAGACCAAGGTGCTCGACGAGAATTTCTTCATTGAGCAGGCCTTGCAGGCGACCGTGCTGAAGGGGCTCCGCGACGAGGACCTCGAGGAATATCGCAAGCCCTTTTCGACTCGCGAGAGCCGCCGCCCCCTGCTGGCCTGGCCGCGCGCCATGCCCATCGAGGGAGAGCCGGCCGACGTGGTTGCGCGCATCGAGGCTTATGACGCCTGGCTCAGCCGGAGCATTGATGTGCCGAAGCTGTTGCTGACCTTCGAGGGCCCACCGGAAACCTTGCTGATCGGCGAGGACATGACCGCCTGGTGCGCCGCGAATATTGCCGCCCTGGAGATCGAGAATTGCGGCCCGGCCCGCCACGTCGCCCCTGAGGATCAGCCGGAAGCGATCGCAACGGCCCTTGCGCGTTGGCTGGACAGGCATCGGCTTCGGTAGTTGCGCAGCACGCCCGTTGTCCGCAAGGACGCCCATGCGTCCGCCGGCCGATTCAGACGGAAGATGCTTTGCCATTCCTCGAAACGGAGCATTTTATACAGAGGGAAGATGGCAGTCGGAGACTGCCACTCCGAGTTTGGTGTGCCTCTGCCCGCAATCTTAGCGCCCATGGCCCGCGTCCGTCGTGCTTGTTGCTTTCTTTGATCCAAGGCTAAGCTCGCGCCGGTGCGAATACCATTAAGTAAGACCGGAAACAAACCAGGGCCAAAACACTCTGATGATAATCATAATTCCTGGCAATGCAGATTAGATCATGCAACTCTCGATTGCCAAGGGGTGATATCACTCTCAAATAACGATGCCGGCGTTAGAGTGTCATCGAATGCTGAACTGCGCGGGGGGCGCGGTCGACATGTTATGCCCGATCAAGCCGGCTCGGCTCTCAGATTCTTTTTTGCCGGTGGCTGATCCGGCCACTTTACCCAAGTCCTGGCGCGCCGCCCGCGGACACGCTGTCCTTTCCCCATGCGGCCGATGGGGCCTGGTCTGGACTATATGGTCGCGGCTTCATGGCCTGCCGAGTCGCCCCGGATGAGCCCCGCCTTCCGAGGCCATCATGTCCGTCACCTGGTGGATATGGCCGGCCGCACCCTCAAACAGAATCGAGGCAAGGGCCGGACGAATGGCCAGACCGAAAATACCGAGAGGGCTCATCATGGAACAGGAGCTGACCTATCGACTCGGCGAATCCGTCTTCAACGTCAGCCGGGGAACGCTCTATCGAGCCGGCGAGCTGGTACTGCCGCGACCCAAGACCTTCCAGCTCCTGGCCTATCTCGCCCGCAATCCCGGCCGTGTCGTTGGCAAGGATGAATTGCTGGACGTCGTCTGGCCCTCCACGACGGTGACCGATGATTCCTTGACCCAATGCATCCGTGATGCGCGCAAATGCATCGGCGACGAGCAGCAGCAGATCATCCGCACCATGCCGCGACGCGGCTACATGTTTCAGCCGTCCGGCACCCTGGCTGAGGGGCCAGCTTCGGCGGAGCTGCCGGTCGGACTTGAGAGACGCCAGGCCGAACCCCGCATCGCCGTCTTTCCCTTCCGTGGCCAGGCGCTGGAAGAGCCGCTGAAATCCGCCTTCGACGCGGTGGCGGAGGAGATCACCACCGCGCTGTCCTATTTCAGGACCTTGTCCGTGCTGGAGCGCTATTCCACGCTCGCCCTGGCCCGCACCGAGCCCGACGGAATGCAGGTGGCTCTCCAGGAGGCGGGCGTCGATTTCATGGTGGAAGGCCGGATCGATGGCGGTGACCCTCTGTTCAACGTGGTGATCACCCTATCGGACACCCGCTCCGCCCGGCGGCTGTGGACGCAGGCCTTTTCCTTTGAAGCGGATGCCCTCTTCGATTTCCACCAGACCGTGGCCAGGCGGATCGCATCCGCTCTGGTCTTCAACATCGAGAGCGCGGCCGCATATCGCGTGGCGCCGGCGCCCGCTCGCAATGTCGAGGCCTATACTCATCTCATGCAGGCGCTCTTGCTCCTGCGGGCTCATGGCGAGGAGGCGGTCGGGCAGGCCCGGGCCCATCTGTGGAAAGCCATAGCGCTCGATCCGCAGTCGGGACTTGCCTTTGCCTATCTCGCCTGGACCGATGCGGTGCAGAACGGCTATGGCCGAACCTCGCCGGAACTGCTGGACCCGGCCCTCGACAACGCGCTGCGCGGCGTCTCGCTCAGCCCCTTCGAGGCGCGCTGCCATCGTATCCTCGGCCTGATCCTGATGCTACGCCACGATTTCCTGGCGGCGGACTTGCATCATCGGCAGGCCCTGGAGCTCAACCCCTATGACGCCGACACCATCGCTCAGATGGGCTGGCTGAAGGCGATAATGGGGAACCCGGCTGCCGGGCTCGAACTGGTGGATTGGGCGATGCAGCTCAATCCCGTACATCCGCCCTGGTATTATCTTGATCGCGGCGTGGTGCAACTGCTGCTCGGGCGTCATGGCGAGGCAGCCGAGACCCTCTCGCGCTTGCCGCTGGGGGATGTCAACCGCTGGGCCCTGTTGTCCGTCTGCCAGGCCCTGCAGGACGATATGAAGGGCGCCGCGGCCAGCGTCCGCCAGGCGCGGGAGCTGGAGCCAGGCCTGACTGCCGCGATGGTGCAGCACGTCACCATGCAAGAAGGCGGGGCAGACAATGCCTGGCTGCGCGTGGCGCTGGAGAAGGCAGGCTGGAGCTGAAGCGCGATGCTTCAGCTCGCGGCCGCCGGGCCTGCAGCCTCGCGCGGCTGGCCTGCGATAGCGAGGTAGACGATGGCGACGAGCACCATCGTCCCGCCGAGCGCGGCGACGACACTCAGGCTTTCGCCCAGGAACAGCACCGCGCCGGTTGCGCCGAACACGCTCTCGCCACTGACGATCACGGCGGCATGGCTGGCGGGCGTGAAGCGCTGGGCGATGGTTTGGATCCCGAAGGCGACTGCGGTCGAGAAGATGCCGAGCACCGCCAGTTCCGGTGCCGCGGCCCAGGCGCTTTGCAGCGAGAAATTGCCATAGAGGACGCCGAGCGGCAGCGCGACGATGGCGCAGCTCAGGAACTGGGCGATGGCCGTCGAGACGGCGCCGCCATAATTCTGCATGTGCCGGCTTAGCTCGACCATCCACAGGGCGTAGCACACGGCCGAGAGCAGCGCCGCCATGTCGCCCGAATTGATGGTGCCGGATAGGCCACCCGACAGGAGCAGGATGCCGATCAGCGTGAGGCTGGCCGCAAAGGCCACGACGAGGGTCGGCTTTTCGCCGATGACCAGCCAGGCGGCGACCGGGGTCATCACCGTGCAGGTGTTGACGAGGAAGCTCGCATTGGTGACGGTGGTCGTGAGATAGGCTGCCTGCTGCAGGACGATGGCGATCGAGAACAGGGCGCTGAGCCGCACCAGCGAGGCCCGGTGGCCGGGGCCGAACCGCCAGCGGCGCTCCATCAACAGCAGCGGCATGACCAGGAGGCCGCCGATCAGGCAGCGCGAACCGACGGCGCTGAAGGGATCGAGATGCTCGAGCACGGTTTTCTGGGCGACATTGCCGAAGCCCCACAACGCAGCTGCGAGCAACAGCAGGCAGTTTGCCAGCATTCTCGACATGGGCGCTCCTCGCCATGAGGGCGCCCATCTCATCCGGCAGCCCGCAACATCGCATTGCTTGATCGTGCCGCGTCTCTTCAGCGACAGCGTGCCGCTTGAAGCGACAGCGTGCCAATGCGCCCCCTGCGAGCCGGGTTTCCGAGGGGATGCCAGGGCACGCTGCCTCAAGGCTGGATCGGCCGGTGCGGGGCCACCCTCCCTGTTCGCGAGCGTCGGGACCGGCAGATCCCGGCGCAAACTTTGCCGTCAAGCAATGCGATGGTGGCAGAGGTCAATAGGCGAGTCCGGAAACGACGCTGAAATAGTTCTGAAACTTGAATGAAGTCGGGGATCCCCAGAGCAAAACGCGTTTAGGCGTAAACGCCGCTTTGCTCTAACTCTTTGTTTCGACGCGTCTTTGCGATTCTTGCCGATTCCGTCAAATCGCAAAACGCTTTAGGCCCCTATCAGGAGGAAGCCGGAAAGGCCTCCCATTGAGCCCCTTTCCCCGGATTGGAAGGAAACAGTGGGGTCCCGGATGCGGTCGTGCCCGTGCTACCGCCAGCCCGACGTCCGTCCCACGGCGGACTGGAACCGCGCCCGCCAAACCTCTCGTGGCACCTCACGGGGCCGATAGATCTGCCCCCTGGCATCGGCAGGTGCCGCGATCTCTCGTCCGATGCCCAAGCCTGCGAGTTGGGCGGCGCCGAAGGCGGTGATCTCGTCGAGGGTGGAGAGAGCGATGTTACGGCCCGAGGCATCCGCCAGGAACTGGCAGAAATAGGGGCTGCGCGAGACGCCCCCGTCAATGGAGACGGTGTCGCGGATCGCCACCTCCTGGTTCATCGCCTCGAGGATGCCGCAGGTCAGCAGCGCGATGCCTTCCAGCAGGGCCTGGCGCATATCGGCGAGATCCGAGGCAGGGGTCAGGCCGATGAGGACAGGTGCGGCACTGCGGTCCCAATAGGGGCAGGCGAGGCCCGAGAAGGCCGACACGAAGACGAGGCCGCGTTCGATCGCCGGGGGCCGGTCGAAGCCCGCGAAATCGCCGATTTCCTGCGCGACGCCCGCCTTCAGCGCCCATTCGAGGCTGGAGCCGACATCGTAGACCCCGCCGTCGAGGGCATGGGCGGTCTCCTCGCCGATATGCCAGGCCACAGTCGGCAGCAGGCCACCGGCAAGGGAAGGCGCATCGGGCACTCCCGAAGTCAAGGCGAGGCAGAAGGCGCCGGTGCCGAAGGTGATCTTGAGATCGCCGGGCTGTCGGCAGCCATGGCCGTAGAGCGCGGCCTGCTGGTCCACGATGGAGGCGGTGATCGGCCCTGTCGCCGCCTTTCCGAAGGCGCCGACGCTCGGCCTGATCTCGGGCAGGCAAGCGAGCGGCACACCGAACAGGTCGCAGAGTTCGGGATCCCAGGCGCCGGTCTTCAGATTCATCAGCGAAGTGCGGGATGCCGTCGCCGCATCGGTAGCGGCCTCGCCGGTGAGGCGTCTCAGGAAGAAGGCATCGGTGGTGCCGAGCCGCAGCCGTCCTTCAGCCAGGGCCTCCCCGACGGCCGGCACGTTGTCGATGAACCATCGGAACTTGCTTGCTGAGAAATACGGATCGAGCGGCAGGCCTGCTCGATCCAGCACCAGAGGCGCCTTGCCGGCCGCCTGGAGTGCTTCGATCGCGGGGGACGTGCGGTTGTCCTGCCAGACGATCACCGATGACAGCGGCTTGCCGCTGACCGCATCCCAGGCAAGGCAGCTCTCGCCCTGGTTGGAGAGCCCGATCGCATCGGCTGGTCCGGCGGCCTCCAGGCAGGCCACGACATTGGCAAGCAGCTCTTCCGGACTGTGCTCGACCCATCCAGCTTGAGGGTAGTGCTGCCCGTGCCTGATGGCTTTGGCGATCGCAATGGAGCCATCCTCCTCGACCACCAATGCGCGAGTCGATGTGGTTCCCTGGTCGATGGAGACGATACGTGTCATCGCGGCGGACCTATTGGCTATCGACGCTGAGCGTCAGGTCTGTCGCCCCGTCGGGAATGGTGAGTCCGGCGATTGGAATCAGGATGCGTCGTTCCGGAGTGCTGTCGATCGTGCGCGACCATATCGTGCCTGTTCCCAACGAAAGTTTCAACGTCCCCCGTATCTTGGCGCTGAGGCGGACCTGCAGATCGGGCAGTGCGAGCCGCGCGGTGCCTTGGTTGATCTCCTGCGGCATCACCAGCTTGATGCCCTCCCCGGCATGTACGCGGACGGTCCGCCCGCGGTCGGGAAGTCTCTGCCTGATATCCGCGAACACACTGGCGGCTATGCGCTTTCCTTCGGCCCAGCACCAGCCGGCGGTCTCGATCGGGCGCAGCAGGTTTCCCGCCGCGAAGACCGAGGCCGAGGACGTCCGGCCGAAGCCATCAACCATCGGCCCGCCGCTGGCGTCGTCGATGGCAAGACCGGACATCCGGGCGAGGGCGGATTCAGGCGTGAAGGCACCGGTGAAGAGCACGCCGTCGCAGGCGATGGTGCGGGTCTGCGTGCCGTTCCTGATCGTAACTTCGGATACACGCCCCTTGCCGCCGATGGCGTCGAGGGAAGTGCCATAATGGAGGGGTACGCCCAGGAGGCGCGGCAGCAGGTAGAAGGGGAAACGGGTGGTCGGCCAATCATTCGGCTCGACGATGGCGACCGGGCGGATCCCCGCCGAACGGCAGGTCAGCAAAGCGGACATCGCCACCAGCTCGGTTCCGACGATCACCGGTTGCTTGAAGGGCACGAGCTTTTCGAGATGCACATAGGCCTGCAGGGCGGCGGTGTTGAGCACGCCGAGCGGACGCTCTCCGGAGACGAGCCGGGCCGAGCGCGGCGTTTCCCGCGCGCCCGTCGCCAGGACCGTGCGGTTGGCCTGGACCCGAAGCGGGCCATCCGGCGAGATGACGGAGACCTCGCCCTCGCCGACAGACAGCACGGAGTGACGGGTGCGGATATCGACGCCGACCTCTTTCGCCTCTGCTTCCAGCCGCGCCACATAGCGCGTTCCGGACAGAATCCGGTGGAATTCCCGCATGCCGAAGGGTGAATGGCCGCAATGGCGAGGGATACCGCCCACGACAGAATCGCGTTCGAGAAGCACCACGCTGATGACGCCGAGTCGCTTCAACGCCGTGGCCGCCGACAAGCCGGCCGGACCGCCGCCGACCACCACAGCATCGGCCTCGACAATCTCCTCCACCATCAGCGGGCCTCCCCGGCATCGAGGGAGACGGGAAACCGGCCCCGGGTCAGGCTCGCCAGGCGCGCACCACAGTTGAAGCCCTGGCAGCGTCCCATGGCACAGCGCGTGCGGCGCTTGAGGCCGCCGAAATCGCCGGGCGGGAGTGGCCGCGCGAGTGCTGTCTCGATCTCGCGACGAGTCACCATCTCGCAATGGCAGACGATCTCGCCGTAGCCTGGGCTGGCATAGTCTCGTGGCAAATTCTCGGCGAGGTTCGGCACCACAGGGATGGTGGGGTTGTCGATAGGCCTACCCTTGCTGGCTCGGCTGGCATAGAGGCCGAAGACATAGCGGGCGATGCCGAGCGCCGCAGACAGGCCCGTCGAGCGGATACCGCCGACGCTGATCCAGTTCTGGCCAGGCTTGGAGGCGATGCGATAGTCCTTTTTTTCCGTCGCCGGGCGCAGGCCGGCATAACAGGCGGTCACCGGCATGTGGGCGAGGGCCGGCAGGATCTCGACGCCGCGGCGAATCAGCGCCTCGAGCTGGTCATGGTCGACCTCGGTGCACTCGGGGTCCTCCTGCTCTTCGGCGGTCGGGCCGACGAGGAGGTTCCCGAACACCGTCCGCGTCACCACCACGCCCTTGGTGCGCTCGTTCGGCACCGGCAGGATGATGGCGGAGGCAAGGCCATGGGCCGCCTTGTCGAACACAACGAACTGGCCCTTGCGAGGCCGGATCTCGAAATCGGAGGCGCCGAGCAGCAGTTTCTCGATCACATCGCCCTGGATGCCCGCGCAATTGATCACGACGCGGGCGGAAAGGCTTCCGGTATTCGTGTCGAGGTGCCAGGCCTCGCCGTCAAAGGAGCCGCCGGTCACGCGGGTGTTGAGTTTCACTGTGGCGCCGTGTGCCATCGCCTGTTCGACATAGGCAAGAAAGGGGCTCCAGGGATCGATCAGCGCCTCGTCGGGCACGCATAGCGCTGCCCGGGCCTGCGTCGACAGCTCCGGTTCCACTGCGCGAAGCCTCTCCTGGCCAACCAGCTCGACATTGCCGACGCCATTGCCGAGCGCCTGGGCGCGGATGCCCTCCAGCGCCGCCTCCTCCGCCTCGTTCCAGGCCACCACCAGCGCGCCACAGCGCAGGAGGGGCAGGCCCATCGCCTCGCGGATCGCCAGATATTCGGCGTGCCCGGCCTTGATGCAGGCGAGCTCCAGGCTGCCTGGTGGGGCATCGAAGCCGGTATGCAGGATGGCGCTGTTCGCCTTGCTGGCGCCGGAGAGGATGTCGGAGCCGGCCTCGATCAGTGTGACGCCTATGCCTTCCAGAGCAAAGCGTCGGGCCAGCGCGCATCCGACCACTCCGGCGCCGATGATGGCAACATCGCTGACCATTGCAAAGCCTCTCCCCGAAACACCGCGTATCTCAGCAAATCCACGGCTGCTCCGCTACTGTCGTCTGGCAAGGCGGGACGCCCCATCCGCTAATTTGCTCCCTTCACAGCACCGGGCGCCAGATTTCCGGAATGAAGCGGTAGGCGCTGCCCTCCGTCACGACATGGCCGAAGGCAGGGAAGTCGAGGTGGACGCCGGCGACGCGCAGCTTTTCGCCGGCGGCGAAGGCCAGCACCTTGCGGCGTGCCAATGCCGCCGCCGCGCTGTCATGGTCGAAGGCAACACTCGCGTCGGGAATGGCGAACTGGATGCCGGGAAAATGGATGATGTCGCCCCAGATCAGCAGGGCATCGCGACCCGAGTCCACCAGCCAGGCCGTATGGCCGGGCGTGTGACCCGGTGTCGGAACGGCGCGGATGCCCGGCAGCACTTCGCCATTGCTGACGGTCCGCAGCCGTTCGCCGTAGGCGGCGAAGGCGGCCTCCGCCAGGCCGAACTCGACGAATCTTGTGCCTGTGGCCCGGGCACGCTCCCCATCGTTTCCCCAGAAGGCATATTCGTTCTCATGCAACACCAGCTCGGCCCGGGTGAAGACGGGTTTGCCGGCGGAATCGACCAGGCCGGCGTCGTGATCCTGATGCATATGCGTCATCAGCACGGTGTCGATATCATCGGGCGCGATGCCGATGGACCGGAGGTTGTGGAGAAGCCTGCCGGTAGCCGGCGTCTTGCTTCCGAAACCGGTATCGACGAGCACCAGCCTGCCACCGCTGCGGATGACGAAGCAACTGATGGTGAGCGATGGTGGCACGATGCAGAAGGCGTCGCGGTGTGCCTTCTCGCAGGCTTCCGGCTCGGTCGTGACGAGGTCCGGAAAATCGACGGGGTGTGTGCCGTCATTGACGACGCTCACCACGGCCTCGCCGATGGCGATATGCTGCACGCCGCACGGCTGCCGATCCGGCTTCGAATACGCACCCATCGCCCACTCCCTCGCCTGTTCGCTGCAGCTCGTGGCGGGCACCTCGAAGATCGAGCCGCCCTATATGGATGCTAACCTGGCGATGTAAGGCGCATCAAACGCCGAGATGCCTTGTTATGGCATGGCCCTGGCCAGGCTCGGGAGTTGCTGGCCGTCCTTGCTTCCATCTCTTGAGAAATCGACTTTGCCCGATTTCCCGCCCGAGGTTGATCAACTGCAATCACGGCTCGGACAGATCCCCACACATCTGTGTTATCGCAGTTTTTTTGCCGAAAAGCGGCCCTTTTCCGCTGCGCAGGGTGATCCGGCAAGAAGTCAGGGTACCAATACTGCACCGTGGATGCCTTCGCGAAACGACGACTCGCGGGAAGATCATCGGGTGGCGCCATGACTCGATCTTGACCACCAACCTGAACTCCCAGGAGACCTATCATGAGGAAGACCCTCGTCACTGCCACTCTCGTTGCCATGGCCCTGTCGCTGTCGGCCACCATGGCCGAGGCTAGTTCTGGCCGCACCGTGATCCCGCCCTCCCAGCAGAACTTCCGGGGCAGGCCCGAAAGCATGCATTCGGTCGTTCCTGGCGCCGGCCGCGAAGTCATTCCACCTGCCGAACAGCGCAGCTGATCTTATCTGCCGTAGATGATGACCTGTCGGGCCCCCGATTGTTCGCGATCGGAGGCCCGTCTGGTGTTTGGGGTCTCGCTTCGCCTGTCGTTGCGGATTTCGTCAGCCTTTTCCACGTCACTCGATCCAAATTTTTGCTCGATGCCCCGCGGCAGCACTCCGGCACCGGATTGAACCGGAGCCGGATCCGGTGTTCTATCCCGCCGTGGAGACCAGCCCATGTCCCTCCCCGAGAAGACTCCTCTTGCCAGACTTGCCGTGGTCACTGTCCTGGCCGGTGTCGGAGCAGGGCTCGGCGGCATGGCCCTGGCGCTGCTGCTGCATCTCATCCAGCACGTTGCCTATGGCTACAGTCTCGATGCCGTGATCAGCAGCGAGAGCTTCCTGCAGGGCGTAAGCGCCGCGCCGCCTTGGCGTCGGGCGGCCGTTCTTGTCCTCTGCGGTCTGGTGGCCGGCGGGGGCTGGTGGGCGCTCTATCGCTTTGGCCGACCCCTGGTCAGCATCGCCAAGGCGGTGCGGGTGCCTGGAGAGGCGATGCCGTTGCCCGAGACGACCCTTCACGTCCTCCTGCAGATCTGCACGGTCGCTCTCGGCTCGCCGCTGGGTCGCGAGGTCGCCCCGCGCGAGATCGCCGCCGCCTTCACGGGCTGGCTGTCTCGCCAGACCGGCCTCAACGCCGAGGAAGCCCGCATTCTCATCGCCTGCGGCGCCGGCGCCGGCCTTGCCGCCGTCTATAATGTGCCTCTTGCCGGTGCCCTCTTCGTCCTCGAAGTGCTGTTGGCTACCTTTAGCCTGCCCGCGCTGCTGCCGGCTATCGTCACTTCCGGCATCGCCGCGCTCGTTGCCTGGGTCGGCCTTGGCGATGAGGTGCAATACCCGGTGATGCCCTTCGACATCAGCCCATCACTGGTGGTGTGGTCCGTGCTGGCGGGCCCGCTTTTCGGCGCCGCCGCTTACGGGTTCAAGCGCATCTCGACGGCGATGACGGCGCGCTCTCCCGAGGGTTGGCGCCTGGTGCCGTGGAACCTTGCCGTCTTCACCGGCATCGGCCTTGCCGCCATGAGCTTTCCGCAGTTGCTTGGCAATGGCCGGGGGCCGCTGCAGCTCTCCTTCGCCAACGATCTCTCCCTCGGCCTTGCCGCCACGCTGCTGGTGTTGCGCCTCGCCGTCACCCTGGCGGCGCTGCGTGCCGGCGCCAAGGGCGGGCTGCTCACCCCCGGCATGACGATCGGCGCCCTGCTGGCTACCGTGCTCGGGTGCCTGTGGACCTTTGCCTGGCCTAGCGCACCCCTCGGTGCCTTTGCCCTGATCGGCGCGGCGGCCTTTCTCTCCGCCTCCATGAACATGCCGCTGACCGCAATCGCCCTGATCCTCGAATTCACCCGTGTGGGCCAGGATTTTCTCTTTCCTCTCATCTTTGCCGTCAGCGGCTCAATCGCCGCCGAAAGGCTCTGCGCCATGACGTTCCGGGCGGCGCCGCAGCCGGTGGCCGTGCCCAGCGCTTCCCATCTCTGAACAAAGGAAAAGGTGATGTCCGATATCCGCATCGAATCCGACAGCCTCGGCACGGTGGAGGTTCCGGCCGACAAATTATGGGGTGCCCAGACGCAGCGCTCCCTGGAGCATTTCAGCATCGGCAAGGACCTCATGCCGCGCGAGATGATCACTGCCTATGCCGTGCTCAAGCGTTCGGCCGCCCAGGCCAATCTCTCGGGCGGACGGCTCGACAAGGAGCGTCACGACCTTATCCTCAAGGTCTGCGACGAGCTGCTGGCCGGCCAGCACCATGAGATGTTCCCCCTGCATGTCTGGATGACCGGCAGCGGCACCCAGTTCAACATGAACGTCAACGAAGTGGTCTCGAACCGCTGCTGCCAGCTTGCGGGTACCGCGCTCGGCAGCAAGACGCCGGTTCATCCCAACGACCATGTGAACATGTCGCAGTCGTCGAACGACAGTTTCCCGTCGGCGATGTATATCGCGGCCGCCGTCGGTGTGACCTCACGCCTCGTCCCCGCCGTCACCGCCCTGCGCGATGCCATCTCCGCCAAGGCGAGCGGGTGGGACGACATCGTCAAGATCGGCCGAACCCATATGCAGGACGCAACGCCGCTGACGCTCGGCCAGGAATGGTCGGGCTATGCCGGCATGCTGACGGATGGCCTCGAGCGCATGACCGACGCGCTGAAGGGCGTCTATCGCCTGGCGCTGGGCGGCACTGCGGTTGGTACCGGCATCAATGCCGCGCCGGGCTTTGCCGAAGCCGTGGCGGCGGAGATCGCCCGCAACACGGGCCTGCCCTTCGTCAGCGCCCCCAACAAGTTTACCGTGCAGGGCTCGCATGACGCGCTGGTGCAGCTCTCTGGCACGCTGCGCACGCTGGCGACCTCGCTCTACAAGATCGGCAATGACATCCGCCTGATGTCCTGCGGCCCGCGTGCCGGCTTTGCCGAGCTGATCATCCCGGAGAATGAGCCAGGCTCCTCCATCATGCCCGGCAAGGTCAATCCCACCCAGGCCGAGGCCCTCACCATGCTCGCCGTGCAGGTGATGGCGAACGATGTCGCGGTCGGTTTCGGCGGCGCCGGCGGCTATCTGGAGATGAATGTCTACAAGCCGCTGATCATCGCCAATATCGCCCAGTCCATCACTCTGCTCAGCGACGGCTGCACCAATTTCCGCAAGTTCCTCGTGGAGGGTACGGAGCCGAACCGCAAGAAGATCGCCGAATATGTGGAGCGGTCGCTCATGCTCGTCACGGCGCTGGCGCCGGTGATCGGCTATGACAAGGCCTCGAAGATCGCCCACCACGCCATGGACCACGATCTTACCCTCAAGGCCGCCGCACTCGAGCTCGGCTTCGTCAGCGAGGCAGAGTTCGACCGGGTGGTCGATCCTGCCAAGATGGTAAAGCCCTATGTAGCCACCGCCGGCTGAGGGCTGATCCACTCTTTCAAGCGATTAAGATAATCATCTGGAGCCCACCCGATGCCTGACCAGAGTGCAGATTCCGGTTACGCCCTCCTGCGCAATCCCCGCCTAAACAAGGGCAGCGCCTTCAGCGAGGAAGAACGTCGCGCCCTTGACCTGGAGGGGCTGCTGCCCCCGGTGCCGACCACCCTTGGGCTCCAGGTCGCCCGCATCCACGCCGAACTCGGCAATCTCGACAATGACCTGCAGAAATACCTGCTGCTCTCCGACCTGCAGGCCCGCAACGAGACCCTGTTCTACGCGGTATTGATGTCGGATCCCGCTTCCTTCATGCCGCTGGTCTATACGCCTACTGTGGGCGAGGCGTGCCAGAAGTTCGACCATATCTTCCGGGCCTCCCGTGGCTTCTATCTGCCGATCACCGCGCGGGGACGGCTGAAGGAGCTGCTCGACAACTGGCCGATGAAGGACGTGCGCTTCATCGTGGTCACCGATGGCGAGCGTATCCTCGGTCTCGGCGATCTCGGCGTCGGTGGCATGGGCATCCCCATCGGCAAGCTCGCGCTCTACACCGCCTGCGCCGGCGTGCCGCCTGAATATTGCCTGCCGATAACGCTCGATGTCGGCACCAACAATGAGAGCCTCCTGGAGGACCCGCTCTATCTGGGCCTACGCCAGCACCGGGTGCGCGGGGCCGACTACATGACCTTCATCAACGAATTCGTGCAGGCCGTGCAGGTTCTCTATCCCAAATGCTGCATCCAATGGGAGGATTTCGCCAATATCAACGCCGTCCCGATCCTCGAAACCTACCGCGACAAGGTCTGTACCTATAATGACGACATCCAGGGTACGGCGGCCGTGGCGCTCGCGGGAATGTACGGCGCCCTGCGCATTTCCGGCCAGAAGCTCACCGACCAGCGCTTCCTCTTCCTCGGCGGCGGCTCGGCGGCTACCGGCATCGCCGAGCTGATCAGCCAGGCCATGGCCCTGGAGGGGTTGGACATCGCCGCGGCGCGGGCGCGCAACACGCTGTTCGACATCAACGGCCTTATGGTCAGGTCGAGGACCGATCTCGCCGACTTCCAGAAGCCCTTCGCCCTGGATCACGCGCCGGTATCGACCTTCGTCGAGGCCGTCCGCGCCCTGCGTCCCACCGGTATCATCGGCGTCAGCACCGTGCCGAAGCTGTTCAACCAGCGGGTCATCGAGGCCATGGCCGAGATCAACGAGCGGCCGATCATCTTCCCCTATTCCAACCCGACATCGCGCTCGGAATGCACGGCAGAGGAGGCCTATCGCTGGTCCGGGGGGCGGGCGATCTTCGCCAGCGGCAGCCCCTTTGGCCCGGTCGAGATCGCCGGAAAAATCCTTGTCCCGGGCCAGGGCAACAATGTCTATATCTTCCCGGCCATGGGCATGGCCGTCTTCGCCACCGAGGCGACCCGCGTGACGGAGGAGATGTTCATCGTGGCGGCCAAGGCCGTGGCCGAGCAGGTTACTGACAAGAGCCTGGCGACCGGTCTGATCTACCCGCCGCAGAGCCAGATCTTCCAAGCCTCCCTCCATGTCGCGGCGCGGGTGGCAGAATATATCTTCGACCACAATCTCGCGCGGATCGAACGGCCAGCCGACATTGCCGGGCTGATCGCTTCCCGGGTCTATCATCCCGCCTATGCCGCGTGATGAATGGGGCAGGGGGATAGCTGCCAACCCCGCGGAGCGGGGCGCAAGATTGGAGTGGCGGTCTCCGACCGCCATTCTTGGAACCGCGAGGTTGTTGGCAAGGAATCTGGCAGTCAGAGACTGCCACTCCGCGTTTGGTGCGCCCATGCGGGCAATATTCGCGCATATCAGGAAAATGTCTGCCATGGCCGACGTTGGCGAGAAAGAGGTTGTTGCCCCCGGTTCCGGTGCCGCTTCGGGCCGGATCGGCGATGGCGACGCCCTGGCGCTGGTGCGGCAGGTGGTAACTCTGCTGTTCGAGAACGGGCAAACGACGGCGCGCACCGTCGAGGCGGCCGAGCGCATCGGCAAGGCGCTCGGCCAGGATGTGAGGGTGCTGCCGCGCTGGGGCGAGCTCGCGATCGAGATCGAGGGATCCGGGCGCCTCGACCTCACCGAAGCGCAGCCCGCCGGCGTCGATATGAACCGCGTGGCCCGCTGCATGGCGGTGGTCGACGACATCGCCTCCGGCCGCACCGATATCGCTGCCGCGCGGTCTTCCCTCACCGCCATCGCGCATCTACCGCCGGCCTCGAACCCGCGCTTTGCCGTGATGGCCGCTGCCGGCGCCGCCGCCCTCGCGGTGATCTTCGGCGAGACGCAGCTTCTCAGCCTCGCCTTGATCGCCCTGTCGGCCGGCGCGGGCGCGCTGTTGCGCCGGGGCCTGGCCGGGATGAGCCACAATTTGTTCGTCCAGCCGCTTTGCGCCGCACTGTTGGCGGGCATCATCGGCGCTGGCGCCGAGCGGCTGCAGCTCTCCTCGGCCCTGCATCTCGTTACGGTCTGCCCCTGCATGATCCTGGTGCCGGGGCCGCATCTCCTCAACGGCGCCCTTGACCTCGCGCGCGGACGCATCTCGCTGGGTCTCGCACGCTTCACCTATGCCGGCGTGATCATCCTGATGATTTGCGCCGGCTTGCTGGCAGGCCTCGCCCTCGGCGGTGAAACGCTCGACGTGGAGGGCGCCAGCGTCGCCGTGCCCTTCTTCTGGGACCTCATCGCCGCCGGTATCGCCGTATCCGCCTTCGGCAGCTTCTTCTCCATGCCATGGCGGAACCTGCCGGTGCCTATCCTGATCGGCATGCTCGCCCACGCCTGCCGCTGGCTGCTGATCGTGAAGGCAGGCGCTGGTGTCGCACCGGCGGCCTTCGTGGCCTGCCTCCTGGTGGGCATCCTGGTCACCCCGATCGCCGACCGGCTGCGCGCGCCCTTCGCCGCCTTCGGCTTTGCCTCTGTCGTGTCGCTGATGCCCGGCGTTTTCCTGTTCCGGATGGCAGGCGGGCTGGTCGATTTCGTCGCCCTCGGCTCCAAGGCTCCCACGGATCTCCTCGCCGGCATTATCGCAGACGGTGGAACCGCCTTGCTCATCCTGCTCGCCATGGCCTTCGGCCTGATCGTGCCGAAATTCCTCATCGAACGCGTCTGGCCGGGGTGAACCTGCCTTACGCCATGGACCCTGGAATGCGTTCAGGTGGGAGCGGATTTTTGGCACTAACGTACTGGTATTAAGAGCATATTTAACTGTCGGAAATAGATGCTTATGTCGCCAGCCCAGTGATCATGGAGACAATCTCGTTCTTGTCGGTTTCGCTGGTCTTGCGTACCCCGATCTGCTTGCCGCGCCGCAGAACACAGATGCGGTCCGACAGGCGGAAGACCTGGTCGAGGCTGTGGCTGATGATCAGGATCGGCAGGTTACGGGCCTTCAAGCCCTCGATGATCTTCTCGACCTTGGCCGTCTCGGCCACGCCGAGCGCCGCCGTGGGTTCGTCCATCAGCACGAGCTTGGTGGCCCAATGCGTGGCCCTCGCGATGGCGACGCCCTGACGTTGGCCGCCAGACATCTCGCGGATTGTCGCCTTTGCCGAGGGAATTCGGACGTCGAGTTCCTTCACCAGGGCCTCGGTCTCGGCTATCATGCGCTTGCGATCGAGCCGCCGCAATGGGCCGATGACCAGTTCCTTGCCGAGGAACATGTTCATGTAGACGGGCTGGCTGTCGGCAAGTGCCAGGTCCTGGTAGACGACCTGGATACCGAGGGCCTGGCTGTCGGAGGGATCCCGGAATGCCACTTCCCTGCCATCGACCAGGATGTGGCCGCTGGTCGGCTGCTGCACGCCGGCGATGATCTTGATGAGGGTGGATTTGCCGGCGCCGTTATCGCCGACCAGCGCAACCACCTCGCCGGCATCTATATCGAGACTGAATTTCTCGATGGCGATGACGCCGCCAAAGGCCATGTGGATGTTCTGCAGGGAGAGGACCGGCTCGGCCCTGTCTTCCGCAATTGCCGCTGCTGTGCTCATGGCCGATCCTCACAGGGGCCAGTCGGCCGGGCGGCCGAAGGCATCATAGATGGTTTCGACATGGGGATTGCCCTTCGAGAGGCCGGAGACGCCGGCCGTGTAGGCGCGCGTGACAAAGGCCTGCGGCCTGAAGCCGAAGACGACGCTATCACCGATCGCCGGCCGGCGGACACGGGCATCGATCATGCCGTAGTAGTCGATGGAGGCCGGCACGGGGATTTCGACGCCGAGCAGGTCCTTCTCGGCGGCGGTCGGCTCGGAGGAGACGATCGCCTTGACGGGATAATCGGGAAAGACCGGATCGATATAGAGCCCACCGCCGAAGCAGAAGGATTCCGAGCCGATGTGGTGAGAGACCTCGCTGAGATAGACCACGGCCGGCCTTTCCGGCAGGTCCCGCACTGCATGGAGCGGCGTCGTGCCGGTGAGGCCATGGCCGGGTTCGACCTGTGTGGCGCCCGCAGCCGCCAGCAGAGGCAGGATCTCGGACGAGGTCGTGCCGGGCGTATTGATCTCGATGCTGTTGCGCCCGGCCTTCGCGAGGGCCTCGGCGGCACGCTCCAAGGTGGCGAGATTGGGTGTCGGCTTCACCGTGCCAGTGGCGTGATCGAAAAGCTGGGATGGGAAGGTCGTGATGCCGGCAAATTGCGCACCTGGAAGCGCGTCGATCTCGTCGGCAATCCTCACCGCATTGGCAGCCGGTAGCCCGCCCTCCTGGCAGCGGTAGAACTTGTCGCCATCGGCAACCAGGCGGACAAGAATATTCTGGGTCCGGCCGAACTTCCGGGCTGCCGCACCGGCCATCTCTGCCTGCTCGAGGCTGAGCACTGTCCAATTGTCGGGTGCCAGGGACGCCGCCGCATCGACCTCGGCACGCGGAACCTGCACCAGATGGCCGAGATGACCGAGCCCCATCCCGGCCTTGTGGGTGGCGCGGGCGCATTCCATGTCGACGGCCACTGATTTGGCAATGCCGCCCTTGACGATGGCTCTGCAAAAGGAGCCGTTGCGGCCCATCTGCTTGGTCATGGCATAGGCCTTCAGGCCATGCTTGTCGGCGACTCCTGCGATATGGCGGGCATTGGCCTCAACTGCGTCGAGATCGATGACATAGGTGTTGGCGGGCAGCTTGCCGGCCTGATGCAGGGCGATCGACTGTTCAATGAGCGCCGGATTGCGGCGGCGGATGAGGTCGAGAAACATAGTCGGCTCCTCAGCGGTTGGGTTCGCGCAAGGTCAGCGCGACGGCTATGAGGATGATGAGGCCCCGGGCGATCATCTGGTCCGATGGCTGGTAGCCCATGAGGATGAGACCGTTGTTCAGCATGCTCATCAGGAGTGAACCGATCAGCGCGCCGATGATGGTCCCCATGCCGCCATTCAGACGCGTTCCTCCGACGATGACGGCGGCGATTACAGTGAGCAGGTCGGTTTCGCCGAGGGTGTAGCGCGCGCCATGCAGGCGGCCCGCATAGAGGATCCCCGCGAGGCCGGCTAGCATGCCGCTGAGAACCAGCACGCTGAAGCGCACCCGCAGCACCTTGATGCCGACGGCACGGGCGGCGCGCGCGCTATCACCGGTGGCGTGGATATGGGCACCGTAGCGGGTCTGCCGGAATACGAATGAACCGACGGCAACAGCGACGATCGTCCACAGGATGAGGGAGGGGATGCCGAATAGGCTCCCGGATCCGAACAGGGCGTTGAAGGCGTCATTCTCGATCGGTACGGACTGCAGGGCGGTCAAGCGGCGCGCCACTCCGGCGAACACGCCCATGGTCGCCAGCGTGACCAGGAAGGACGGCAGCCGGGCATAGGCCACGAGGCCGCCGTTCAGCGCCCCTATCAGGCCGCCGGCGGCGAGGGCCGCCGCGACCCCGAGGGGCCAGGGCCAGTTGCGCAGGACCATGGCAGCGAGCAGGGCGCTGACCGCGACGATCGACCCGATCGAGAGATCGATCTCGCCCGCGGTCAGCACGAAGACCATGCCGACGGCCATGACGGTGATCGGCGCCGCCTGCTGCACGATGTTGAAGAGGTTGAACGTGGTCAGGAAGCCATCGTCACGCAGGATGACGGAGAAGGCCAGGAAGATCAGCAGGAAACCGACATAGATGACATATCGGCTGGGATTTGTGTTCCGCAGAAAAGCGAGCATGGGTGGATCCCGGCAGCGGCATGGCAAAGGCCAATGGAAGATGGCAGGCGCAGATCCTCTGCGCCGCCCGGAGCAATATGCGTTCGGGTCGCAACGATCTTCGGGACTAGGATATTGGAGATAGAAGCATTCTCAGAGTCCTGGTGATGCAATCCGACAGTAAAATACCGCAGCTTATTGGCCGGTCATCGAGGGCGGCAGATCGCGGTGGAGCGAATCCTGGTATCCCTGCTTGACCGAGGCCTTGGTGACGGTCAGAGCGTCCACCGCATAATAGGGGGCCGTCTTCTCCCCGATCAGACCGAGGGCCGCGGCGCGCGCGCCGGTCTGGCCGATCTGATAGGCTTGATCGACGACGATGCCGGCGACATTGCCACCCTTCACCATGTCGAGCGCCAGGGGTTCGGAGAGATCAAAGGTCACGATCCTGGTGTGGGTGTTGCCGGCGTTGCGCAGCGCCGCCAGGACGCTTTCGGCCGGCGTTGACCAGGTGGCGTAGATGCCGTCTAGGTCGGGATGTTTCGTCACGAGCGCGTTGAGGACGTCCTCGGCGCGGGTGGGATCGGCCAGGCCCTGTTCCGTGACGATCTGAATTCCCTTGTAGTCGTCGAGGATGGTCTGCTTGAAGGCGCTGTCGCGCTGGTTGGTCACGAAGAAATTGGCGTCGTGATAGACATAGGCGATCTTGCCCTGGCCGTTGAGCGCGGAGCCCATCGCATCGCCAGCATGCTTGCCCATCTGGGCGAAATCATCGGAGACGACGCAGACATAGTCCTGACCCGCCCTGAAGTCCTTGGGCGGCTGGTCGACGAAGACAAGGGTCGTGCCCATGTCCTTGGCGGGCTTGAACGCCTCAGGCGCCGTGTCGGGATCGACCAGCTCCGAGAATATGGCGTTCGGCTTCTTGGCCATGACGGTCTCCACGTCGCTCTTCTGCTTGGCGGCGTCGAAATTCGCGTCGGTCTGGGCCACGACCTTGATGCCGAGGCGCGCAAATTCGTCGCTGGCTCCCTGGATTACGGCTTTCGACCAGTCGGAGGACTCGTGCCAGACGATGGCGACCGTGAAGGCGCCGGCCTTGACCTTGGCCTCCTGTTCGGGCGCAAGCGTCAACGACTTGGCCAGCGTGATGGGCTCGCCATTGGGGCCGGCGCTCGGCTTGAGCTCGGCATGGACCGGACCGGCGAAGGCGAAGACGGCCATCGCACTTGTTGAAATCAGAAAACTGCGTCGGCTAAGCATGCTTGGGTCTCCCGTGGTGTGTTCGCCCTGTCGTTTCCCGGCCATCTGGCGCAAACAGCCGGTTTCAACGCGGCAGCGAACTTCGCTGCCGCTCCTGTAAGATCACTGCCATGCTCCTCGGCGGAGGCGGTTATTTGATCGCGTCGAGGATGCTCTGAGGCGCATCGCGATGCAGGGAATCCTTCCAGCCCTGAGCGACATTGTCCTTGGTTACGGTCAGCACAGGCGCCACTACGAAGGCAGGCGCCGGCTTGCCGAGGAGGCCGTAGCCGGCCGCATCGGCCATGGCGCGTCCAAGTTCATAGGCCTTGTCGGCGGCGATCGCCGTGACGTTGCCACCCTTGATCATGTCGAGGCCGATGGGTTCGGAAAGGTCGAGCGTTACCACCTTGGTGTGAGTATTGCCGGCCGCCCTGAGGGCCGAGATTACGCCTTCGGCCGGTTCGGACCAGGTGACGTAGATGCCGTCGAGATCGGGATGCTGGAGGATCAGCGCCTGCGCGATATCCTCGGCACGGGCCGGGTCGGAGATGCCTTGGCTCGCTACGATCTTGATGTCGGGATAGTCGGACTCGATCGTCGCCTTGAAGGCGTTGTCGCGCTGGTTGGTCACGTAATAGGAGGCGTCGTGATAAATCCAGGCAATCTTGCCCTTCTTGCCGAGCGAGGCGGCAAGGGCATCGGCCGCGTGCTTGCCCATCTGGAAGAGATCATCCGTGACGATGGTGACATAGTCCTTGCCCTGGACGAAGTCCTTGGGCTTGTTGGACAGCAATACGATCTTCACACCACTCGCCACAGCCGGCTTGAAGGCTTCGGCCGAGGTGACGGGATCGAGCGGCAAGGCCAGGATCGCGCTTGGCTTCTTGGCGAGGATGGTCTCGACATCGCTCTTCTGCTTGGCGGCATCGAAGCCGGCATCGGTCTGGGCGACCACCTCGATGCCGAGCCGGGCAAATTCATCCTTGGCGCCGGCCGTTACGGCGTTCACGAAATCCGACGAGGTATGCCAAAGCAGGGCTGCGGTGTATTTGCCCTCCTTCAGCTTGGCAGCCTCGGCGTCAGAGAGGACCAGTTCGGACGAAGGCGTCGCTTTCTCGCCGCCGGGTCCGACGGTTTCTCCGGCAAGAGCGGGATAGGCCATCGTCAGGAAGGCGCCGATGGCAAGCGCTGACAGGCTTTTCTTCAACATGTTCCACGTCCCTCTTCTTTGGCTTTGGCGGCCCCGCCCTACCGGCCGCCGAAGCGGGCCAGGAAGGCGGCCATGACAATGATACCGTCGAGGTATTCTTCAACCGAAATACGTTCTTCCAGCGTGTGGCAGACCCGGATGTCGCCTGGCGCGCAGTAGACGGCCGGGACGCCTAGGCGATTGATCAGGAAGGGGGCTTCCGACCAATAGGGCGCTCCCTCGATGGCGCCGCGATCGGGACGGACCGCCTTGACCGCCTCCGCGAGCAGGCGCACGGCGGGCAGGTCCTGCGAGATCTCGCTTGGCGTGCCGCCAAACTCGTGATCGCGGCCGGCGGGATAGGCGAGGCTGATCGAGATGCCCGCCTCGACCGGTGCACCGCGAACGGCGGCTTCCAGATCGGCGACAGCCTTGTCGAGGGTCTCCCCCGGAATGAGCTTCAGGATCAGGCTCATCCTGCATTCGCCGGGCACAGCGATGTAGCCCCCGCCCTCGAAGGCGGTGACGAGCACGAAAGGATGCCCGACCAGATCGTGTAGCGCCCTCCTTTCGAGTTCTGCCGAATGGGCGAACAGGGCTGAGAGGATGGCGTGCGAGGCCTTCAGGGCGTCAATGCCGAGTTCCGGCACGCCGAAATAGGCGGAGCGGCCGCTGACGGTGATGTCGCAGATCAGGAAGCCAAGCTGGGCAGCGTAGATGTTGAGCTGGGTCGGCTCGACATAGATTGCGAAATCCGGCTTGGGTGTGCGACCGGCCTCGATTTCCTCGACGAGCGCCTTGAAACCGGCGCTGATGCCCGATCCCGGCTCGCCACTCTCCTCGTCGCCGATGAAGGCGAAGAACAGATCGCTCGGGGGCTTGATCCCTGCGGTGGCGAGCAGGCGCGCCGCCGCCACGACGGTGCAGATGCCGGCCTTGAGGTCACCGACGCCTCTGCCCCACATCTCGCCGTCGATGATCGGCGCCGCGAAAGGACTCTCGCGCTCCGTGCCCGCCCAGCGTTCCGCCCAGCCGCGCACATGCACTGTGTCCGTATGCCCCGTCAGCAGCAGCGTCCCCCCTGACCCCGCTCCTTTGAGTAGGCCGCGGACATTGGGACGGCCGGGCGCGAACTCCGTGAGGGTGACGGCTTCGGCGCCCAGGGACGTCAGTTCGGCCGCGAGCATGGTGGCGAATGCGGCTTCGGTGCCGGTGATGCTCGGCGTACCGACGGCGCGGCGCAGAAGATCAAGCGCCGCGTTCTTGTCGAGCGCCGCCTCGAGGGTTTGGATCAGGCCGGTGTCGATTGTCATTCGGCAGCCCCCGCCAAATCAAGTTCAGGGAAGAAATCTTCATGGGCCGTGCCGGTGAGACCGGCATATTGCCGGTGCAGCTTACTCATAGCCGACGCCACGGCGCCGACCAAGCCTGCCCGGCTGCCGAGGGCGCTGGCAGCGATATCGACCGGACGCGCGAAGATCTGCGGAATCGCTTTCTGGATGCGCTGCACCAGTTCGGGCCGGGCGCCGATACTGCCGCCGAGAATGATCTTTTCGAGGTCGAGCGCGGCTTGCAGGGCAACGATGGCCAGTGCCGCGACATGGGCGACATCGTCGATAACCCTCGTAGCGAGGCCGTCGCCCGCTTCAAGGAGGGCAAAGATGTCGCGGACCGTCTTCGCCCCCGCGCCGCCGCGGGCCTTGTAGCGTTCCACGATGCCGGCCGCGCCAATCTCGAGTTCGAAGGCGCCAACATCGAGGGCAGCGGGAGAAGTCAGGTTGTCTCCCACCGGAAGATAGGAGATCTCGCCGGCCGCGCCGCTGGCGCCCCGCACCAGCTTGCCATTGACGACCAGGCCGAGGCCAGTGCCCGTGCCCAGCGCCAGGAAGCCGACATTCAGGCAGCCTTGGGCGTGCCCCATCCACGTCTCGCCCAGCACGGCGAGGTTGACGTCGTTTTCCACTTGCACCGCCTGGCCGAAGAGCCGACCGAGGGCTTTGGGAACGTCGAGGTCGGCCAGGCCCGCAATGTTCGGTCCCAGGCTGACCGCCCCCGTAAGAGGATGGATCACCCCGGGCATGCCGACGGTGACGCTGTCGATATGATGCGGTTCGATCTTCCGCGTCGCAGCCAGCCGGCGGCACAGATCGCGGATCTGTTCCAGCACATGGTGCCCGCCGCGTCGGTCCGTCGGCTCGGTGGCCTCGGCGAGGATACTGCCCGAGAGGTCGGCTACGGCTGTCGTGACCTTGGTGCCGCCGAGATCCACGCCTATGCAATAGGCGGCGCTGCCCCGCACGCTGTAGAGGGCATCGTCTCGCCCCGCCACTGCGCTGCGCTCGATCAGGCCCTGCGCTTCCAGCTCGACGATCGCCTGCCGCAGGATCCGCTTGGGCAGGCCCGTCTCACGCGCCAGCGCTTCCCCCGACAGAGGCGTCTTGCGCAAGAGGATCTCTGCGACCATGCGGCGAGAGATGCGACCGACCAGGGAGGGGCGACGTGGGTTCACCGGGCTGCCTATTAATTCATTCGCATACCGAACTAATAGGACAGATGGAAGACAACGTCAAGAGATGTGCGCCCGAATGCCCCCGCAGATGCGACCCTTGACAAGATGCCGTCCGCAGACTCCTCTCATTCGGCAATCAAACGAACTAATTCTGCGGGCTTCGGGAGAAGACTAGGGATGACGCAACAAGTACCCCAGCACCGTGTCTCCAGGTTGATTTCCAGACGCCTGGTGTTCGAATCCCTCCTGCATAAGGGTCCGATCTCCCGGGCGGATCTGTCGAAGGAAACCGGCCTTTCCAAGCAGACTATCTCGGAAATTGTCGACAGCTTCGACCAGCAGGGTTGGGTGCGCGAGACCGGCCGCACGAGCGGCAATGTCGGCCGCACCGCCGTTCTCTACGAGATCTCTCGTGACACGGGCTATGTCGTGGGAGTCGATCTCGGAGGCACCAAGGTCACGGCGGCGATTGCCGACATCGCCGGCGACATCCTCTCGGAGATCACCGAGCCGACCGACCCCCGCGGAGGTCAGGCCGTTCTGGACCAGGTGGTGGCGCTCGCTTCGCAGCTGACCAGGAACGTGCGCACCAGCCTGAAGCAGGTGCGCTCGGTCGTAATCGGAACGCCCGGCGTCGTCAGCATGGAGACCGGGGGAATCGACCTCGCGCCCAACATCGCCGAACTCGGCGGCGTCGATGCGCTGGGCTTTTTCAGCAAGAAGTTCAAGGGCTTGGTTAGGATCGAGAACGACGTCAATCTCGCGCTGCTGGGCGAGATCTGGCAGGGCTGTGCCCATGATGTCTCCAACGTCGCCTTCATCGCCCTGGGTACCGGCATCGGCCTCGGCATCTTTTCTAACGGCCAGCTCATTCGTGGCGAGACGGGAGCCGCTGGCGAAATCGGCTTCCTGCCCCTGGGGCGCGATCCCTTCACGTCCGAGGCCCGCATTCATGGCAGCCTCGAATTCGAGGTCGGCGCGGTGGGGATCGTCAGACGCTACGATGCCGCCGGCGGCCGGAACGCCGCAGATGTGCGTCAGATCTTCGAATATTTCGAAGAGGGTGATGAGATCGCCCGCAGGGTCATCGGCGAAACCTCGCGCATGATCGCCCTGGCCATCGCCAGCGTCTCGGCCGTGCTGGACCCGAAGCTGCTTGTGCTGGGCGGCTCCATCGGCGGCCGGCAGGAGATTCTCGACCTCGTGCGGGAGGACCTGAAGGGTTGTGCCCCTCGCATGATCGAGGTGCGAGCCAGCGCCCTCAAGAACCGCGCTGGCGTCGTCGGAGCATTGGCCGCAGCTTTGAGCCAGCTTCACGAAGCCCTGTTCGGCGTGCCGGACCTTCCGGGGGATCTTGCCCTTCCGGTTCCGAAGGGGGTGGCGGCTTGACGCCGCCGTATTGGAGATATCGGTGCAACTCGCACGGAACCGCACCGAGTTCGTGTCTGTCCGCTGCCTTTGGTTCCGGGCACGGACTATGAGACCACCAGCCGGGAGCCTCAGCCCTCCATGCCCAGGGCCTGGAGATAGAGTTCGAGGATGGCGTCTTCCTCGGCGCGCTCGGCGGCGGGCTTCCTGCGTAGCGACACGATCTTGCGCAGGATCGCGACATCGAAGCCGTTGGCCTTGGCCTCGCCATAGACTTCCTTGATGTCGTCGGCGATCGCCTTCTTGTCCTCTTCGAGGCGCTCGATGCGCTCGATGATCGATTTAAGCTGGTCGGCGGCGACCGAGGTTGCGTCCGTCATGTCTTACTCCTGAGAAATTTGGGCGCGATGTGGCTGAAAAAGCCGAGTCGGGTCAAGTACCCGTGCGCGTTCCCCAATGTTCGATGCGCCTGATTGCGGGGTCGATGATCAGAGGCGAGAGCGCCCGGGCGATACGATGGGCCCAGTCCTCGGCGCCCTCCTGCGTGCCGATCAGGTCCTGCCTCACCTCGATGAGGGCGTTCGGCAGGCCGCGCAGCGTCGCGTGCTGGTAGAGCGTGTCGCCTTCCAGTGCTCCGTCATAGGGTTCATTGTCTCCGACGACCAAGGAGGCGTCCCTGGCGAAGGCCTCGATCATTGGCCTCGCGACGCGCGGATCCTTGTCCCAGAGCAGCGTGACGTGCCAGGGCCGCGGCAGGCCACGCCAAACCGGCGTAAAAGAGTGCACGGCGAAGATCACCGGCACGATGCCACGCTCCAGCCGGGCGTTGACGAGATCGGCGATCGCGTTGTGATAGGGCCGGTAGTAGCGCTCGATGCGCCTTACGATCTCTTCATGGCCGATACGGGCATTGCCCGGCACCAGGGCGCCGTCGGACAGGCGCATCACCAGGGTCGGGTCGTCGGCTCCGCGATTGGGGTCGATCAGCAGCCGCGAATAACGGGTAAGCACCGCCGGGGCCTGCAGGCGGGCGGACAGCGCGTGGGTGACGATGCGTGCCCCGATGTCGTAGCCGATATGGCGCTCCAGCTGGGCAGGAGGCAGGCCGAGCGTGCCATATTCTTTCGGCAGGGCGTTGGAGGCGTGGTCGCACAGCAGGATCAGGCCGGATTCGGGATGGCCATCCAGCGTTTCGATAGGCGGAAAATCGGACTGCACGGTATCACTGACATTGTGGGATCGGGCGGGGCAGCATAAAGACGTGCCTTGTTTGAGTATAGTTCGCATCGGACATCGCAATGAGCACTGCCGCGCAGCCGGCGAGCCCCGCACGCAATGCCTTCTGGCCCGCCTTCGCCGCCTTGCTCGGCGGTGCCATGGCGATGGGCATCTCGCCGATCTTCGTACGCTTGTCCGACGTCGGCCCCTTCGCCAGCGCCTTCTATCGCGTCTTCCTCGCCTTGCCGGTTCTCTATGCCTGGATGCGGCTGGAGGAGCGACAAGCCGGCACGCCCGACACTGGACCCGTCTTTTCGCTGCCGGTAATCGCCACCGCGCTCGCCTTTGCCGCCGATCTCTTCTTCTGGCATCTAGCCATCGCCAAGACCACGGTCGCCAACGCCACATTTTTCGCCACAACGGCGCCGGTCTGGGTGGTGATCTTTGGCTGGCTGTTCTTTCGACGAAAAGCGAGCCCCGGCGCCCTCATCGGCCTCGGCCTCTGCCTGCTCGGCGGCCTGGCGCTGGTCGGCCAGTCCTTCGCCTTCGCGCCCGGGCATCTCGTCGGTGACGGTTTCGCCGAGGCGACCGCGGTGTTCTTCGGTCTCTATTTCCTGGCGGTGGAAAAGGCACGGCTGCGCCACCGGGCCGCGCGTCTCACCTTCTACATGTCCGTCCTCACAGCGGCGATCCTGGCGCTGGTGGCGCTCTGGGCCACCTACAGCCTAGGCCAGCGCTTCATGCCCTCGGGCGCTCTCGGCTGGCTTACTCTTTTCGCGCTCGCCTGGGTCAGCCATGCCGGCGGCCAGGGCCTGCTGTCGGTGGCGCTCGGCTCGCTGCCCGTGGTGTTCTCCTCGCTGGTGATCTTCCTGGAGGCGGTGGCGGCCGCAGCGCTCGGCTGGCTCATCCTGGGCGAAGCCGTGTCGCCGCTGCAGGCGCTGGGCGGCTTGGTCATCATTGCCGGCATCTGGATCGCGCGGCCTCGGATGGCGTAGGCATACGCCGTTTTGCCGCCTTTCTTGCGCCCGAACGAATCTGTAATGATGACAGCCCCCAAGGTCGAATCGCTCTGGATGAAACGCTTTACTGCCCACCTCTTGCCTGTGGTTGCTGCCATTTGCCTGGCGCCATTCCTGGTTACCGGGCCCGCCTGGGCCGATTTTCGCCTTTGCAACAATACCTCGAGCCGCGTCGGCGTGGCCGTCGGCTACAAGGACAAGCAGGGCTGGCTGACTGAAGGGTGGTGGAATGTGGCGGCGCGCAGCTGCGAATCCATCCTCAAGGGCCCGCTGGCCTCGCGCTATTACTATGTCTATGCGGTCGACTACGACCAGGGCGGCGAATGGAGCGGCAGCGCCTTCATGTGCACCCGTGACAAGGAGTTCACCATTCGCGGCTTCGAGAACTGCCTGGCGCGCGGCTATGATCGCACCGGCTATTTCGAGATCGATACAGGCGAACAGAAGGCATGGACGGTGCAGCTCTCCGAACAGGCCCAGAATGGTGCCAACCCGAAATCGGACGCCCCTGGCGATACGCCGCCAGCGCCCGACGGGCCTTCGGCGCAGCCGGCAACACCCGCTCCCACCGTTGCGCCGGCGCCTGCCACACCGGTGACCCCTGCCACACCCGTTCCAGCTTCACCGGCCGCGCCGGCGCCCCAGACGCCGCAGCAATCGCCGACCCCTGCTCCGGAAAAGCTCCCCGCCCCTCCCGGAACGTCACCTCAAGCGAATTAGCGCCGGGCCGTGTCTTTTATGTCACGTTTCTGGCGTGAAAATAAGGTTAGAGTTTGAACTCACCCTTGTGGGTGCGTTGCCTTGCGGCGGCGACATCCGCACAAAATGTCCCAGGCGTTTTTCGATTTGCCAGACCTGTCGGATCGCAAAGACGCACCAAAATAAAGAAGTAAAGCAAGATGCGTTTCCAGATAGACGCGCTTTGCTTTAGGAAAAGAGAGAAGTAGCCGCATGCGACGCCAGCGAAAAGTCAAGATACTCGCCACCCTAGGGCCTGCTTCCTCGTCGCGGGAAATGATCGCCAAGCTTTTCCGCGCCGGCGCCGACTTGTTTCGCATCAATATGAGTCACACGTCGCATGATCGCATGCGGGAGATGGTGGGCCTGATCCGCGATGTGGAGAAGGAGTTCGGCCGCCCTATCGGCATCCTCGTCGACCTGCAGGGCCCAAAGCTGCGCATCGGCGAATTCGCCGAAGGCGCGGTGCAGCTCGTCAACGGCGCAAGCTTCGTGCTCGACTCCGATCCGACGCCCGGCACCGTCGAGCGCGTCTATCTGCCTCACCCCGAGATCCTCTCCGCCCTGCGCCCTGGCCATACGCTGCTGCTCGACGACGGCAAGGTGCGCTTGAAGACCACGGAGTCCACCGGCACCCGCGCGGTGACGCAGGTCATCGTCGGCGGCAAGATGTCGAACCGCAAGGGTGTCTCGCTGCCCGACACCGAGATTCCGGTCTCGGCCATGACGCCGAAGGACCATGCCGATCTTGAAGCTGCCTTGCCGGCGAACGTCGACATCATCGCGCTTTCCTTCGTGCAGCGGCCGGAAGACGTCCACGAGGTGCGCGATATTGTGCGCGGCCGTGCCCTGGTGATGTCAAAGATCGAAAAGCCCCAGGCGATACAGCGCCTGGAGGAGATCATCGAGGCCTCCGACGCACTCATGGTGGCGCGTGGTGACCTCGGCGTCGAGTTGCCGCTCGAAAAGGTGCCTGGCCTGCAGAAGCGCATCGTGCGCGGTGCCCGCCGCCTCGGCCGCCCGGTGGTGGTCGCCACGCAGATGCTTGAATCGATGATCGCCTCGCCGGTGCCGACCCGCGCCGAAGTCTCCGACGTTGCGACAGCCGTCTATGAAGGCGCCGATGCGGTGATGCTCTCGGCCGAGAGCGCCTCGGGCGAGTTCCCCTTCGAGGCGGTCTCGACCATGAACCGCATCGCCGAGGAGGTGGAGCGCGACCAGCTTCACCGCACGATCATCAACGCCCAGCGCAACGAGCCCGAGCAGACCGGCGCCGACGCCATCGCAGCCGCCGCGCGCACTGTGTCGGAGACGCTCGACATCGCCGCCCTGATCGCCTGGACGGCCTCGGGCTCGACGGGTCTGCGCATCGCCCGCGAGCGTGCCGAGAAGCCGTTGCTGGCGCTTACGCCGAATGTCTCGACGGCCCGGCGCCTTGCCCTCGTCTGGGGTGTCCACGCTGTGCTCACCGACGATGCTCGGGATGAGAGGGATATGGTCCACCGCGCCTGCCGTCATGCCTCGCGCGATGGCTTCGCCCAGCCCGGCCAACGCGTGCTGATCATGGCCGGCATTCCCTTCGGCACCCCCGGCGCCACCAACATGGTGCGCATCGCCGTCGTGGAAGGAGAGGATGCCGAGGGCGCCTGAGAACGGCTCTCGCACGTCGATTGGCAGGGCGCGGTGCTTTTTCATCGCGCCCTTTTATTTGCCGGCAAATCAGGAGGCCTCGATATCGATTTGCCACTTTCTGTCTATCCTGGCGCGATTTCCCGCCATTCCGGGCGCCGCAGAAGCGACACTTGATCTTCGCTGGATGGGCTCATTCGTCTATGTTGCCGGCATAAAGCTCATTCATGGCTCTGTTAAATAGCCGGCAAAAGACATTGTGTGATCCTATCAAGCGCGGTCCAAATTGCACTGGCGCGTGCGTCCTGAACCTCTGCGGTCGGCTCCCTATTCCGCGGCCTTGCGCAGTCCGTCCTGCTCCAATTCCTCCGCCTCGCTGGCAACACGCTCGATTTCCGCCAGGACCTGATCTTTGGCGATATAATGGATCTGGTGTCCCGCGCCTGGGATCAGAACCAGCTGCGACCCCGCAACCTGGCCATGCAGCGCCTCGGAATGGAAGGCGGTCGAGACGACGTGGTCGGCCGGATCGGCGATGATGGCGGTAGGCACCGTGATCTCGCCATTGCGCTTGCACTGAACTTCGAGGAAGGATTTGAGGATGGCGACGTCCTGGCCGTTCCAGCGGAATTCCTTCGGCCGGAGCACCAGGGCGGCACTGGTGCGGCTGATGTAATCGGCCGGCCCGATGCCGGGAGTGAAGGCCTCCGCAGCTGATCTCCGCAGGCCCCAGCTGCCCACAGGCGTCATCACCGTATGCACGAAGATGCGTCCCAGTACCGGCATGGCCGAGAGACGGTAATACCACAATATGCCGCCGGGCCAGGGATGGGTGGCGCCCGACAGCACCACCAGGCCGGCGACTTTGTCCTTGTGTTCCAAGGCGAAGTTGACCGCGAGCGAGCCGGCCAGCGAGTGGCCCACCACGATGAAGCGATCGACGCCGCGCTGCTTCAGGGCCTGCGCGATCAGCTTGACCTGCTCGGCAGGCGAGGCATCGCGCCGTCCACCGGGCCGGTCACTCCACCCATGGCCCGGTCGGTCCGGCACGATCACGCGCCGGTGGCGGGAAAGGTCCTCGCCCAGGCCATAGACCATGTCGCGCGCATTGGAAGTCGCGCCATGCAGCAGCACCACGGGCAGGCGCCCGTCGCCATGGCCGGCACCCAGATCGAACAGATGCAGCCGGCCGCCCGAGACGGGTTCGAAGGCTCCCTCGGGTGGGTTCTCTTCGGCAATGCGGGCCGCAATGATATGGGTGGCCTGGATGGCACCAAGCACATGGGCGATCACAAGGACGAGAAGAAAAAGCAGGAAGACGGTCAATCAGGGCCTTCAGGGAATCCGGGTGCGCAGGCCGAAAGCCCTGCGTTTCGTCACCCAACGTAATCCGTTTGAAAGGGCGCTGGAAGCCCATTCCTGGCATCGCAGGCGTTGCGGAGTATTGGAGTGTCGATCATTGATCGACAATCTTGGAAACGGTGTGCTTATCGAAAAGGAAGATGGCGATCGGTGATCGCGACTCCGTGTTTCGGCACCCCACCAGCAAAATCAGCGCTGACAGGAAGCTTCCGATGCCGGCAGACCCCTAGATGTCCCTTCCTTCGACGTCTGTCTTCAAGTCATCGAGGACTTTCTGGGCCCCCGGGATCTGCGGATTGATCTCCAGCGCCTTCTTCAGCGCCTCATAGGCATGCTTCTTGTCGCCCATGTCGGCCAGCATCATGCCCAGGCCGCTCCAGGCGCCATATTCGCGCGGATTGCGCCGTAGGGTCTCCGCGATGTCGGCAATCGAGCGCACATAGTTCTTCTGCATGAAATAGGCGGTGGCGCGCTTGTTCCAGGCCTCGGCATAATCGGGCTTGAGGTGGATGATAGCGCTGAGGATCTTGATCGCCTTGCCGGTGTTCGAGGCCTGGATGGCGGTGAGCGCGCGGTCCATCAGCAAATCGGTGGTGTCGCTGCCGGATTTCAGCTCCATCCGCTCAATCTGCATCGCAATGTTGCGCGCTTCCGTCTCCGACTGCGCCTTGCCGAGCCGCTCATAGAGATGGTCGAGCGTAGGCGCCGCCGTCGGCTGGTCCTGCGCCAGCGCAGCCGCGGGGATGGCAAGCAGCCCCATCAGGGCAAGAATCGCGATCTTCATGGCAGCGAGTGTGCCGGTTGATTGTGGCGATTTCAAACCAAAAAACCCGGTCACGTCACCGTGACCGGGCCTTGAAAACGCGGCAAGCCGGAGTGGGCTTAACCCTGGCGGGCCTTGTAGCGCTTCTGCGTCTTGTTGATGATGTAGACGCGGCCCTTGCGACGGACCAGCTGGTTGTCGCGATGGCGACCGCGCAGCGACTTGAGCGAGTTGCGGATCTTCATGGTTCTCGTGCCTCAGGTTGGAGCACGCGAATGAACCGCAGGAGCTCCCAAATTCGAAAGATGCGGGGTTCTAGCGGCGAGGCGGCGGGATGTCAACGGCCTGGGCACCGGCCGATCGGCTATCCTACGAAAAGCGCCATGGTTTGGGGACGGATTGAGTGACGAAGCCGATTGCCGGATTCTGAAAATGCTTCGTGAGATGCGTATCCAAATGGGGAGCAAGCGAAAGGACTAGCTTGAAGCAGGGTGCGGCGCGCCGAGCAGCATCTGAACCTGTCGCTGCTCGATACGCATTAAGCCGACATCAGCGCCCGAAGCCCTTCGAGATCGCGCTTCACCCAGTCCTGGTCCTCACGGAACTTCTCGTCCGACATGCCTTGCTGGCGGAACAGCGTCAGAATCACCTCGGCACCTTCGCCGTTCTCGATCACCCGCAGCGGGATATAGACCTCGCGTCCGCCGCCCACATCGACATGGTGATCCATGATGCCGAATTCGTTGGGTGGCGTGAAGCGGATCCACACCGTGCCCTCCGGCCCCTTCGCACGCCAACGATCGCCTTCGCGCTGCAACGAGGATTGGCTGAGGCCCGAGGCCCACTTGGGAAAGAACTGCGGCTCCCAGATCGCGTCATAAAGTTCGCGCCATGACCGGTCGATGGTAATGCCGAGTGTGGTGGCTTCCAGCATGTCCACTCCCTTGTGGCTGCGCCCGTTACCGGAAAACATGGGTCTGCATGGTGCCAGCCGCAAGCTTGCAATGATTGGCACCGGCATCGAGAGCGCCCGCCAAAAAGCCTTTCTGCAAAATCTCGTACCGCCAACCCGCCCCTATGCCGCCGCCCTATCATTGGCTATGAGTGACGCCTCTGACAGGAGACCAGCATGGCCGACTACAAGCTCTATGCCTTCGGCGAATCCGGCAATTGCTACAAGGTGGCCATGATGCTGGCTCTCACCGGAACGGAATGGGAGCGCCTTCCGGTCGACTATTTCAACGGTGAGACGCGGGGCGAGGCCTTTCGGGCCATAAATGAAATGGGCGAGGCGCCGGTGCTGCTGCACAATGGCAAGGTGCTCAGCCAGTCCGGCGTCATTCTGGATTACCTTGCGGCCCAGACCGGCCGCTTCGGGCCTGAGAATGAGGACGAACGGCGCGAGATCCTGCGCTGGATGCTGTTCGACAACCACAAATTCACCTCCTATTACGCCACGCTGCGCTTCCTGGTGGGCCTGCAAAAGAGCGGCGAAAGTCCGGTCACCGAATTCCTGCGCGGGCGGGCCAAGGCGGCCTTCGGTATCGTCGACAAGCATCTGGCCGCGAGCGAGTTCCTGGTTGGCGATCGCCTGACGATCGCGGACCTCTCCCTCGCCGGCTACATCTTCTTCAACGAGGAGACCGGCATTGATCTCGCCGATTATCCCAACATCCTCGCGTGGCGCGGGCGCATCGCCGCCATGCCCGGCTGGAGGGCACCGTACGACATGGTTTCCCACGCCCCCAAGGCGAGAGGCTGATCTTGCACGCGCCTGCCTCGACATCCCTGCTCGAACGCTATCTTGCCCTTGTCGCGTCCGGCGGGCTGGAGCGTGACAAGGCGCAGGAGGCGGTACTCGCCCGCTTGCAGGTGCTGCTCGATCGGCTCGGCGAGGGGGTGCCAGCGGCCAAATCCGGCATGTTCGGCCGCCTTTTCGGACGCGCCAAGCCGCAGGAGCGGTCGAAGGGACTCTATATCTGGGGCGAGGTCGGGCGCGGCAAGACCATGCTGATGGACCTCTTCTACGCGGCTGTGCCGGCGCACTTTTCCCATCGGCGTGTACATTTCAACGCTTTCATGAACGATGTGCATGAGCGCATCTTCCGCTATCGCAACGAAGTGCGCGCTGGACGCATCAAGGGCGACGATCCGATCGGCCCGGTCGCCCAAGTGCTGGCGGACGAGGCGAGCCTGCTCTGCTTCGACGAGTTCTCTGTCACCGACATCGCCGATGCGATGATCCTTGGGCGCCTGTTCACGCATCTGTTCGAGCGCGGCGTCACCGTGGTCGCCACCTCCAATGTCGTGCCTGACCGACTCTATGAGGGCGGGCTCAACCGCGCGCTGTTCCTGCCTTTCGTTGATCTCCTGCAGCAGCATATGGACGTGGTGAAGCTCGAGGCGCGCACCGACTACCGGCTGGAGAAGCTTTCTGGCGGCGAGACTTATATCGTCGGCGGCGGCGCCGAGGTGCGGGCGAGGATGGATGAGGCTTTCGAGCGCCTAACCGGCCAGCGTGAGGGCGGGCGGGTGGTGCTCGCCGTCAAGGGCCGCGAGTTCGTCGTACCGCAAGCAGCGATGGGCGTTGCCCGTTTCTCCTTCGACGAGCTCTGCAACCAGCCCCGCGGCGCGGCCGACTTTCTCGCGCTGGCCGAACACTTTCATACGCTGGTGCTTGACGATGTGCCGGTCATCGACCAGTCGCAGCGCAACGAGGCCAAGCGCTTCATCCTGCTGATCGACTGCCTCTACGATCGTGGCGTCAAGCTGGTTGTTTCGGCGGCCGCCGAACCTGGCGGGCTCTATCCTTATCAGGAGGGGCGCGAGGCCTTCGAGTTCCAGCGTACGGAATCACGCCTGATCGAAATGCGCTCCGAGGCCTACCTGGCGCAGCCTCATCAGGCACCGCCGAAATCCTCTCTGGTCGACACTTAGGTCTGGCATGGGCAAGGCGGAACCCACCGGCGCAAGGCTGCTCGACATCGCCACCGACCATGTGCGCAAGCATGGGCTGGAGCGCACATCGGTGGTGGCGGTCGCTCGGGACGCGCAGGTGAGCCACGCCGCAGTCTACCGCTATTTCGCCTCGAAGGACGCGCTTATCGACGCCGTCACCGCCGATTGGCACAAGGTGGTGGAGACGCAGCTCGCCGTGGTCGCCGACGCGCCGGATCCGGCCGATGACAAGCTCGAGCGCATGATGCTGCTCCTCGCCCGGCTCTATCGCGAGCGGCTCGATCAGGAGCCCAATCTTTACGCTGCCTGGCTCTCGGCCATCAACGAAAACAGGGCCGTGGTCCGCAAGCATCGCCGCCGCATCCGTACCCTGATCGAGCGGGTGGTGGACGAGGGGCGCTCCATCGAACTCTTCCGCGCCCGCTCGAACGAAAGGCTGATCGCCTTTCTCGCCGATGCGCTGCATCGCTTCACCGACCCCGTCGCCATCCACGCCGATCGCGACGCCAACCGTCACGAACTCGACCAGCGCCTGGCCCGTCTCCTGCGGGTTGTCATCCGCGCCATGGTCGCGGGGAGCGTGTGAGCGAGAACGTCATCCCGTGCGCGATGCAACATGCAATGTCGCGTCGCAGACCCGGGACCACCCGTTTGCCAACACCGCCCGTTAATTCTTTTCCGGCATTGTTCTTGCTTTCCGATGGTGTTCGCTCGCTCGGGCGCAGGACGCGTAAGATGTTTGATAGTGCCGTGCCGGGCTTTGGCACTTGTGTTGAAAAGGCTAAGCTCGATCCCCGAGCTCTCCTGATTGCCCTCGGCCAGGCCAGCTATGAATGGTGCCTGGAGACAGACCGCCTCGCCTGGAGCGCCGGCGCGGCCAGGGTGCTCGGCGTGCATGACGAGAGTGCCATCGCCAGTGGCAAGGCCTTTGCCGGCCTGATCGATCTCGACACGCCCGGCGGCCGGCACGAGGCGATGATCCAAGGCGTATCGGCAGGCCCTGTCGAGGGCGTGCCGTATTGCCTGCGCTATGCCTATCGCCCGCATGGTACGGGCAAGAAGCGCTGGATCGAGGATCGCGGGCGCTGGTTCGCTGGTCCCGATGGGCGCCCAGCCAACGCGCGCGGCCTTGTCCGGGTAGTGGCCGAATGCGCCGACGACGAGACCGGCGCCCTGCGCGGGCCCACCGGTGGCATTCTCGACCATGCCTTCGCCTCCTCCCTCGCAAAGGCCTGCGAAAGCGGGCGGCAGGCCGGCCTCTTCCTGGTTTCGATCAAGGGGCTTGGCCGCATCCATGCCGAATTCGGCCCCGTGGTCGCCGATGCCGTCAGTGCCCAGGTGATGCGCGGCCTGCGCGCCGTGCTGCGCATCGGCGACAGCCTCGCCAGCGTCGCCGACGGCAAGTTCGCCCTCGTGTTGTCAGGCTGCGGCGCCCAAGATCTGTGCCAGGCCGCCGAGCGCCTGCACCGTGCCGTCGGCAAGGTGCGCATCGAGGCCGGGCAGGGCAAGATCGACCCAAGCGTTTCCATCGGGGGCGTCCATATCACGCCGGCCTCTGTTGATGCTGGCACCGCCCTCCACGCTGCCCAATGCGCTCTCGACCGCTGCGAGCGCGAGACGCCCGGGGGCTTCGCCGCTTTTGCCGAGGACGACGCCAGGATTGCCGCCGCCGGTGCGGCGCAGCGGCTCGCGGCGGCGCTGAACGAAGAGCGCATCTTCCTCGCCTTCGAGCCAGTGTTGCGGGCGCGCCAGGCCGGACCGGCCCTCTTCCGCGCCCGCGCCTTCATCCGCGATGAGGCCGGCGCGGCGCCCTTGCAGCCGGCACATCTGACGCCTGACTGCGATCGCGCCCTTGCCCGCCGCTTTGCCTTGCGCCTGGTCGATCTTGCTGGAGCCGTGCTTTCCCGCCATCCCGGCGTCGAGGTGATGCTGCCATTGCCGGTGGTGGTCGAGCCGCCCAGGCGCAGCGGCAATGCCTATGAGCGGCTCAACATCGAGCTCGGCGAGACGCTGGCCAGGGCCGATCTCCACAACAATGGCCGCTATTGCCGCGCCATTCTGTCTTCAGGCGCACGGCTCGCCATCTCCGGCTTCGGCGGTGGCCATCTCTCTTTCGCCGATCTCAATAGCCTCGGCGTCGGCCACGTCACCCTCAACGGCACGCTGGTGGAAACCGCCGGCCAGGTCGCCCAGGGACGCTATGCCCTGCGCCGCCTGATCGAGGCGGCAACCAGCCAGGATATCGGCGTCGGGGCCGAATGGGTCGACGACGAGACGATCGCCCGCCAGCTTATCGGCTGGGGGTGCGACAGGCTGCTCGGCATGGTGGCCGGCCCGCTACGGCTCGACCTACCCCGCCCGCGCGGCGCTGGGCGCCAGACACCGATGACGCTGACGGGGACGTGACGCCCAGCCGCTGGCCTACGACTTTTTCTCGTCCGTCATGCGGTCCAGCCGCGACTTCATCTCGGCCAGTTCCTTCTTGAGGTCATCGAGATCATCACCCCCACGCGAGGTGGCGGTGGTAGCCGGTTCCGACACCTCGTCGCTGACGGGCTGGGTGAAGGGCGAGAACATGCGGAAGGCGCGCTGGAAGGCAGCCATGTTGTTGCGGGCCTGTTCCTCAAGGGCGCCGAAGCCGCCGTTCACCCAGGGCGCCTGTCCCCAGCCCGAAGTGAGGTGCTGCGTCATCTGCTCCCGCAGTTTCTGCTGGTCCCGCGTCAGATTGTCGATGGAGAACTCCAGAAAGCTCGGCACCAGGGCCTGCATGCTGTCGCCATAGAAGCGGATCAGCTGGCGCAGGAAGGTGATCGGCAGCAGATTCTGGCCCTTGTTTTCCTGTTCGAAGATGATCTGCGTCAGCACCTGCCGGGTGATGTCTTCATTCGTCTTTGCGTCATGCACGACAAAATCCTCGCCCGCCTTTACCATGGCGCCCAGGTCTTCGAGGGTGACATAGGTAGAGGTACCGGTATTGTAGAGTCGCCGGTTGGCGTATTTCTTGATTGTCGTCGGCTCTTTCGCTTTCGCCATGCCAGCATGCCCTTCGCCGTCGCCCTTGCCATAAGGAGAGGCCTCTGGCCTCTACCCGAAACCTGAATCTAGGCTCTTTTCGCGACCGCGAAAACATCTTTGTGCAAGCGCGGTAAACTCACTTGGCGCATTGACGCCGACATCTGAACCAGCCCATATGCCCAGGGGAGTTGGCCCGCGAACGGGCTGCCGGAGAAAAGCTTCAAAGGAGTGAAATTGCCATGAGTGATGTCGTCATTGTCAGCGCCGCGCGCACGCCCGTGGGCTCTTTCAACGGTGCCTTTGCCGCCACACCCGCCCATACGCTCGGCGCTGTCGCGATCAAGGAAGCCATGGCCCGCGCCAAGGTCGAAGGCTCGGAAGTGGACGAAGTCATCCTCGGCCAGGTGCTGAGCGCCGGTGAGGGCCAGAATCCCGCTCGCCAGGCCGCCATGGAAGCCGGCGTCCCGCAGGAGAAGACGGCGTTCGGCCTCAACCAGCTTTGCGGCTCGGGCCTGCGCGCCGTCGGCCTCGGCCTGCAGCAGATCGCCAATGGCGATGCTTCGATCATCGTGGCGGGCGGCCAGGAATCGATGTCGCTGGCGCCGCATGTCGCGCATCTGCGCGCCGGCACCAAGATGGGCGACATGAAGTTCCTCGATTCGATGCTGAAGGACGGCCTGCTCGACGCCTTCCATGGCTATCACATGGGCGTCACCGCCGAGAATATCGCCGCCAAGTGGCAACTGACCCGCGAGGAGCAGGACACTTTCGCCGTCGCTTCGCAGAACAAGGCCGAAGCCGCCCAGAAGGCCGGCCGCCTCAAGGATGAGATCGCCGCGGTGACGATCGCCAGCCGCAAGGGCGATATCATCGTCGATGCCGACGAGTATCCTCGCCACGGCGCGACGCTCGAAGGCATGGCCAAGCTTCGCCCTGCCTTCAACAAGGACGGCACGGTGACCGCCGGCAACGCTTCCGGCCTCAATGACGGTGCCGCCGCCGTGGTGCTGATGAGCGCCAAGGATGCCGAAAGGCGCGGGTTGACCCCGCTCGCCCGCATTGCGTCGTGGGCGACCGCAGGCGTGGATCCCGCCATCATGGGCACCGGCCCGATCCCGGCTTCGCGCAAGGCGCTGGAAAAGGCCGGCTGGAAAATCGGCGATCTCGATCTCGTCGAGGCCAATGAGGCCTTCGCCGCCCAGGCTCTTGCCGTCAACAAGGACATGGGCTGGGATCCCTCAATCGTGAACGTCAATGGCGGCGCCATCGCCATCGGCCACCCGATCGGTGCGTCCGGCGCCCGCGTGCTGGTCACGTTGCTGCACGAACTCGCCCGCCGTGGTGGCAAGAAGGGTATTGCCACGCTATGCATCGGCGGCGGCATGGGCATCGCGCTGACCGTGGAACGGTAAGGCTAGTCATCCCGTGCGCGATGCGGCACGCAGTGACGCTTCGCAGACACGGGACCGCGTATTGCTGGCGCCCCATTTGCCTACGGTCCCGGATCTGCGAAGCGTCACTGCGTGACGCATCGCGTCCGGGATGACATGAATATCCCCCTCAAGAACACCATCGAGATCACCAAGGAGGAACCATGACCAGAGTTGCGATCGTCACGGGCGGCACGCGCGGTATCGGCGCTGCCATTTCGAAGGCACTGAAGGCTGCTGGCTACAAGGTTGCCGCAAGCTATGCGGGCAATGACGAGGCCGCGGCGAAGTTCAAAGCCGAGACGGGGATTGCGACCTACAAATGGGATGTCGGCGATTTCGACGCCTGCGCCGCCGGCGTGGCGGAGGTCGAGAAGGATCTGGGCCCCGTCGACATCCTGGTCAACAATGCCGGCATCACGCGCGATGGCTTCCTGCATAAGATGACCCGGGACCAGTGGTCGGCCGTCATCCGCACCAATCTCGACGGCCTGTTCAACATGACCCGCCCGGTGATCGAGGGCATGCGCAACCGCGGTTTCGGCCGTGTCATCGTCATCTCCTCGATCAACGGCCAGAAGGGCCAGATCGGCCAGACCAATTATTCCGCCGCCAAGGCGGGCGATATCGGCTTCGTCAAGGCGCTGGCGCTGGAAGGCGCGGCCAAGGGCGTCACCGCCAATGTCATTGCGCCGGGCTATGTCGGCACGGAGATGGTTCAGGCCATCGATCCCAAGGTGCTGGAGACGCGCATCCTGCCGCTGATCCCCACCGGCCGCCTCGGCCAGCCCGAGGAGATCGCCCGCGCCGTGCTGTTCCTGGCCTCGGACGATTCCGGCTACATCACCGGCTCGACGCTGAGCATCAATGGCGGCCAGAACATGGCATGAGGGCAGACTTCAAGGCGTGAAGCACGGGCCCTCCCCAGCACCTGCGGAGGGCTCCTGCCTTGTTGGGCTCGGAATGGCTTCGCCCGCAGCCCCATCCGCGCTAAGCTCACCCCAGGCGGGCCTTTGCAATGAGCGTTCCATGACTATCGACTTCCATCGCCGTCTCGCTTCAGTGGCAAGCGAGATCGAGGATGTGCTCGTGACGATCTTCGATGTCGCCACCGATCCGCCGGTTCCAGCTCGTCTCCTCAACGCCATGCGCTATGCGGCGCTTGGTGGGGGCAAGCGTTTGCGGCCCTTCCTGGTGGTGGAGACGGCCGGCCTTCTCAATGGCGACGTCGGCACGGCCCTGCGCGCCGGGGCGGCGATCGAATTCGTGCATGTCTATAGTCTCGCCCATGACGACCTGCCGGCGATGGACGACGACGAACTGCGCCGAGGCAAACCAACGCTGCATCTTGCTTTCGACGAGGCGACCGCCATCCTCGCGGGCGATACCCTGCAGACCCTGGCTTTCGAGACCCTGAGCGATCCCGCCACCAGCACCGATCCGGCCATGCGGGCGGAGCTCGTCCTGCTTCTGGCCAAGGCAGCCGGTGGAGCCGGGATGGCCGGCGGCCAGATGCTCGACCTCGAGGCGGAGGGCCGCTTCAGCGCCGAGATGGAACTCGACGCTCACGCCATCCGCCAGCTCCAGGCCATGAAGACGGGCGCGATCCTGTCGTGCGCGGTGGAAATGGGTGCGACTATTGGCCGGGCGAATTCCCAGCAATATCAGGCGCTTCTTTCCTACGGCAGGGCGCTCGGCGCCGCCTTCCAGATCGCCGACGACCTCCTCGATGTGGAATCCTCCAGCGCCGAGCTCGGCAAGGCCACCGGGAAGGACGCCGGCCAGGGCAAGGGCACTCTGGTGGGATTGTGGGGGCTCGACAAGGCCAAGGCGGAACTCGCCCGTCTGGTCGGCGAGGCCGTGCACGCCCTCGACCTGTTCGGCGAGGAAGCCGACATCCTGCGGGCTGCCGCGCACTTTACGGCGGAACGGCGTTCATGAGGCGGATCCTCCGGTCGATCACCACCCGGCCGACGCTGGTGTGGTCCTTCGTGGCCGGTTTCGTGCTCGCTTTCGTCTGGCCCGACGTGCCCCTCCTGGAGCGGTTGCTGGCGGGCTGGTGCGTGTCGACCAGCTTCTTCGTCGTGGTGGTGAGCTGGTGGCTCGGCACGCTGCCTGTTCAGCGCTTCGGCAGCAGGGTCGATGATCTCGATGAGGGCGCGGTCACCATCCTTGCCCTCAGCATGCTGGCGGCGGCCGCGAGCTTCGCAGGCGTGGTCTTCGAATTGCAGGCGATCCACAACCAGCCCAATCAGAGCGCGTTCGCCCTGCCTCTGATGGTGGCGACCATCGTCTGCTCCTGGTTCTTCATCCATACCATCTTCGCCATCCACTACGCCCATGTCTTCTACAACGACGGCGGCCATCAAGCGAAGCCATGCCTCGACTTCGGCGGCGACGATGCGCCGCCCGACTATTGGGATTTCGTCTATTTCTCTGTGGCGATCGGCGCTTCTTCCGCCACCTCCGACACCAATCTGCGCTCACGCGTGATGCGTCGCCTGGTGGCGGCCCATGCGATTTTCTCGTTCTTCTTCAACGCGACAGTGCTGGCGCTGGCCATCAACATCGCGGCGGGATTGCTGGGCGGGAATTGACGCTGGGAGCGCGGACGTCTCGTCCGCTCTTGAACCGGGACATTCAAAGAAAAAGGCCGGCCCGTTGCGAGACCCGCCTTCATCATTTCTATAGCGCTATCGTTTCAAGAGCGGACAGACGTCCGCGCTCCCAGGTTATGCGATCGCCGTCGCCACATTCCGCTCCACACGCATGCCCTTGCGCTCTTCCGATGGCGTGCGGTCGAAATGCTCGCTGTAGCACTTCGAAAAATGCGAGGCGGAGACGAAACCGCAGGCGAGGCCCACTGAGAGGATCGGCATCGAGGTCTGGCGCAAAAGCTGACGGGCGCGATTGAGGCGCATTTCCAGGTAGTAGCGCGTCGGCGTGGTATCGAGATAGCGCTGGAACAGGCGCTCGAGCTGCCGGGGCGAGAGGCGCACCGTGCGGGCGAGCTGGGCGCAGGAGACCGGGCGCTCCAGGCGCTTGTCCATTTCGCCGATCACCGCCAGGAGCTTGGGATGGGAGACGCCGAGGCGGGCTCGCAGTTCCATGCGCTGGCGTTCATGCGAGTCGCGCATGCGGTGGTGGATCAGCTCGTCCGTGACGAGGGCGGCAATCACGGCGCCCTTCTTGGCGGTGATCAAGGCAAGCATCATGTCGATCGAGGCCGTGCCGCCGGCGCAGGTGAAGCGGTTGCGGTCGATCTCGAACAGTTCCTGCGTGGCGTCGATCTCCGGGAATTCCTCGCGGAAACTGTCGAAATTCTCCCAATGGATGGCGCAGCGATGGTCATCGAGCAGGCCAGCCTTGGCGAGGATATAGGTGCCGGTGCACACCGCACCGATCGAGACGCCGTAGAAGGCCAGCTTGCGCAGCTTGGCGATCAGGGCGCTATGGTCGTATTTTTGCACGTCCAGGCCGGAGCAGACGATGATCTCGGGCATCGGGCCGACATCGCCATAGGCGCCGTCAACAGCAACGGCCACGCCGTTGGAGGCTTCGATCGGCTGGCCGTCCGGCGAATAAAGTCGCCAGGCGAAGGCCTTGGCGCCTGTCACGTAATTGGTCAGGCGCAGGACCTCGACCGCTGCCGCGAAAGCGATCATCGAGAAATTGGGGGTGAGCAGGAAGCCGACGGTGTGCGTGGCGCCGATATCCGGCCGGATATTCATACGCTGTTCTCCATTGGGTCACGGCCGGCTCGAGGCCGGCCATGCGAAACAAAAGAAAGCGGGAAAGCGCACCGGATGGAGCGATCACCCTCGGGACTGGTGGCGGACGTCTGATGCGTCCTGGGTACAACGTTTGTTGCTTTTAGCCGTCTTGTTGGAAACGACAGCCGGGGGCGATCTTGCGACATTTCTGGAAGAGTTCTGATTTGGGATCGACGGGATGTCGCTTTTAATGTCGTAATTTGACAAATGCAAGGCGCTCGCTTGCGACCTCTTGGTCAAATACTGTCCTGAAAGCGCCGCTCCAGCGACGTCAGCGATGGCCGTCGTAGAACATTTTCTTCTGATGCGACAAAAGGCGCGTCGCTTCCGTGCTAGACGTGGCGTCGGGGGATGTTGATAGTCGCCCCCTCACGATTCCTCGAACTGGCGGCAAGACGTGCGGTTTTCTGTCTTTTCCCTGGCGCGCAACGCGCTGAGCGGTCACCAGAACTGGCCGGAGCAATGGCGCTCGCCCGAGCCCAAGGCGAGCTATGATGCCATCATCATCGGCGCTGGCGGCCATGGTCTCGCCACGGCCTACTACATGGCCTCCGAGCATGGCATGCGCAACATCGCCGTCATCGAGCGCGGTTGGCTCGGCGGTGGCAACACCGGCCGCAACACCACGATCATCCGCTCCAACTATCTGTGGGAAGAGAGCGGCAAGCTCTACGACCACGCGATGAAGCTTTGGCAGAATCTCTCCCAGGTGCTGAACTACAACGTGATGTATTCGGCCCGTGGCGTGATGATGCTGGCGCACAATGTCCACGACGTGCAGGTCACCAAGCGCCACGTGCATGCCAATCGCCTCGCCGGCATCGACAATGAATGGCTGACTCCGGAAGAGGCGAAGGAATTCTGCCCGATCCTCAACATCTCCAAGGACATCCGTTACCCGATCATGGGCGCCGCCCTGCAGCGCCGGGGCGGGGTCGCCCGCCATGACGCCGTGGCCTGGGGCTATGCCCGTGCCGCCGACGCGCTCGGCGTCGACATCATTCAGAACTGCGAGGTCACCGGCATCCTGCGCGATGCCACCGGCGCGGTGGAGGGGGTCGAGACCTCCAGGGGCACGATCAAGACCGGGAAGATCGGCGTCGTCGCAGCCGGCCACACCTCGGTGGTGATGGACATGGCAGGCGTACGCATGCCGCTCGAAAGCTATCCCCTGCAGGCGCTAGTCTCCGAGCCCTTGAAGCCGATCATGCCCTGCGTGGTGATGTCGAACACCGTGCACGCCTATATGTCGCAATCCGACAAGGGCGACCTCGTCATCGGCGCCGGCACCGACCAGTATGTCTCCTATTCGCAGACCGGAGGCCTGCATATCGCAGCCCACACGCTGGACGCCATCTGCGAGCTCTTCCCGGTGGTGCGCCGCACCCGGATGATGCGCAACTGGGGCGGCATCGTCGACGTCACGCCGGACCGCTCGCCGATCCTCTCCAAGACCCCCGTGCCAGGTCTCTTCGTCAATTGCGGCTGGGGCACCGGCGGGTTCAAGGCGACTCCCGGCTCAGGCCATGTCTTCGCCCATACGGTGGCTACGGGTGAACCCCATCCGATCGCCGCTCCCTTTAGCCTCGACCGCTTCCGCACCGGTCGCCTGATCGACGAAGCGGCCGCAGCCGCCGTCGCGCACTGAGGAAGACATGCTTCTCATCCGCTGCCCTTACTGCGAGCAGGACCGTCCCGAGCTCGAATTCCGCAACATGGGCGAGGCCCATATTGCCCGCCCGACCTTTTCCGACGCGATCACCGACGTTGAGTGGGAGGGCTTCCTCTACACCCGCTCCAATCCCAAGGGGCTGATCGCCGAGCGCTGGCGCCACATCCATGGTTGCGCTCGCTTCTTCAATGCCGTGCGCCACACCGTGACCGACAAATTCGTGGTGACCTATAAGCAGGGCGAGCCCAAGCCGGACCTGGCCGCCCTGGCCGAACGGCTTGCGGCGTCCGCCCCGGTGAATCGGGAGGCCCGCTCGTGAGCGCCTCCTTCCGCACCAGCTCCGGCGGTCGCATCGACCGTTCCAAGCCGATCAACTTCACTTTTGACGGCGTCGCCTATCAGGGTGTGCGTGGCGATACGCTCGCCTCGGCCTTGATCGCCAATGGCGTGCATCTGGTTGGCCGTTCCTTCAAATATCACCGGCCGCGCGGCTTCATGGCGGCGGGATCGGAAGAAGCCAATGCCATGGTCACCGTCATCCGTGACGCCGGCCGCACCACGCCAAACCTGCGCGCCACGCAGGTCGAGATCTATGAGGGCCTCTCCGCCATCAGCCAGAACCGCTGGCCTTCGCTGAAGGTCGACGCCGGCGAAATCAACGACAAGCTCTCGCCGCTCTTCGCTTCGGGTTTCTACTACAAGACCTTCATGTGGCCGCAGAGCTTCTGGAAGGACGTCTACGAGCCGAAGATCCGCGCCGCCGCCGGCTTCGGCGAGGCGCCCAAGGAAGCCGATCCCGACCGCTACCTCAACCGCTTTGCCCATTGCGATGTGCTGGTAGTCGGTTCCGGCCCGGCCGGGCTAGCCGCCGCCATCGCCGCGGCCGAGAGCGGCGCCTCGGTAATCGTGTGCGACGAGCAGGCCGAACTTGGCGGCTCGCTGCTCTCGGAGACCAAGGCCACCATCGAAGGCCGTGCTGCGCGCGACTGGGCCACCGATGTCATCATGTCGCTGGCCCTCAACGACCGCGTGCGCCTGATGGCGCGCACCACGGCCTTCGGCTGGTATTCGGACAATTTCGTCGCACTTTGCGAGCGTCTCACCGACCATGTCGCAGAGCCCGATGCCAGGATGCCGCGCGAGCGGATGTGGCAGGTTCGCGCCAAGCAGGTGGTGATCGCTGCCGGCGCCATCGAGCGCCCGCTGGTTTTCCCGGAGAACGACCGCCCGGGCATCATGCTGGCCGACGCCGCCCGCACATTCCTCAACCGCTATGGTGTCAAGCCCGGCAACCGCGCCGTGGTCGTCACCGCCTGCGACAGTGCCTACCAGGCCGCGCTGGATCTCAAGGCAGCGGGCGTCGATGTGCCTGTCATTGCCGATATTCGCCCGCACGGCGGCTTTGTGATGAACGAAGCCGAAAGCGCGGGCATCCGCGTCATCACGGGCGCCACGGTGCGCGGCACCAAGGGGCGCCTGCGCGTCAGCGCCATCAGCCTCGGCCGCGTCGGCACGGACGGCGTCAGCATCAATGACCGCGAGATGGTAAACTGCGACCTCGTGCTGATGTCCGGCGGCTGGACGCCGACGGTGCATCTGTTCTCGCAGTCGCGCGGCAAGCTCAAGTTCGACGAATCCAAGCAGATTTTCATCCCCGGGACGGCCCGTGACGAGGAACGCTCCGCCGGTGCCTGCCGCGGCGTGTTCGAATTCGACGCTGTCATCAACGACGGCTTCGCCGCCGGCCATGAAGCGGGCCGCGATGCCGGGTTCTCGAACGGCGCTCTCAAGACTTTCGACGTCGACGATGCCACCGCGCCGGAAGGCTTCTACACAGGCGCCTTGCCGCATGAGCGCGACGCCAACCGCGTCAAGGCCTTCGTCGACTTCCAGCACGACGTCACGGCCAAGGATATCAAGCTCGCCACCCGCGAGGGCTTCCGCTCCATCGAGCATGTGAAGCGCTACACCACCACGGGCATGGCGACGGACCAGGGCAAGACCTCGAACATCAACGCGCTTGCCATCGCCGCCAAGGCGATCGACAAGCCCGTGCCGCAGGTTGGTCTCACCACCTTCCGCCCGCCCTATACGCCCACCACCTTCGGCCTCTTCGCCGGCACGGCGCGTGGCGACCTGTTCGACCCCGTGCGCAAGACGCCGATGCACGACGCCGAGGCTGCACTCGGCGGCGCCTTCGAGGATGTCGGTCTGTGGAAGCGCGCCTGGTACTATCCGCGTCGCGGCGAGAGCATGCACGAGGCGGTGAATCGCGAATGCAAGACGGTGCGCGACAAGGTCGGCATGTTCGACGCCACCACGCTCGGCAAGATCGAGGTGGTCGGCCCGGATGCAGCCGAGTTCATGCACCGCATCTATGTCAATCCGTTCATGAAGCTGGAGCCGGGGCGGCTGCGCTACGGCATCATGACGCGTGACGATGGTTTCGTTTACGATGACGGCGTGGTCGGCCGCATGGCTGTCGACCGCTTCCATGTCACCACCACAACGGGGGGCGCGCCGCGCGTGCTCTCGCATATGGAGGACTATCTCCAGACCGAGTGGACCGATCTCAAGGTCTGGCTGACTTCCGCCACCGAGCAATGGGCCGTCATCGCCGTGCAGGGCCCGAATGCCCGCGACGTGCTGGCGCCCCTGGTCGAGGGCATCGATATCTCGAAGGACGGCATGCCGCATATGTCGGTGAAGGAAGGCCGCATCTGCGGCGTTCCCACCCGTCTGTTCCGCATGAGCTTCACCGGCGAGACCGGCTTCGAAGTGAACGTGCCCAGCGCCTATGGCCGCGCGGTATGGGAGGCCATCCATGCCGAGGTCGTCAAACATGACGGCTGCGCCTATGGCACCGAGGCTATGCATGTGCTGCGTGCCGAGAAGGGCTACATCATCGTCGGTCAGGATACGGACGGCACCCTGACGCCGGACGAGGCGGGCGTGGGCTGGGCGGTCGGCAAGGCCAAGGCCGATTTCGTCGGCAAGCGTGGCCTGATGCGGCCGGACCTGCTGGACGCGAACCGCAAGCAGTTCGTCGGCCTTCTTACCGCCGATCCCGGCGTGGTGCTGGAAGAGGGCGCACAGATCACCGGGATGGCCGAGCCCGCCCTCGGCGAGCATGCCATCGGCCATGTCACCTCGGCCTATTGGAGCTCCAATCTCGGCCGTTCCATCGCGCTGTGCAATCTCGAACGCGGCCGCTCGCTCTATGGCGAGACGGTCTATGTGCCGATGCCCGGCGGTTCGATCGCTGTGAAGGTGGTTGACCCGATCTTCATCGACAAGGAAGGAACGCGGCTCAATGGCTGATATTGCAACCCGCCGCGATCCGCTCGACGGCGTCGCCCCGCTCACCGCCCGCAGCCGCCTCACCATCGAGGCCGCCCCGCGCGGCGCCCGCCTGGTGTTGCGCGGGCCCGACAGCACCGCGGCGACCGCCGGCCAGGCCTTCGGGTTGGCGCTACCGCGAAAGATGAATACGGCGACGACCGATGGCACTCGTACGGCCTTCAAGCTCGGCCCCGACGAATGGCTGCTGCTGGCACCGGAGAATGGCGAGGCCGAGGCCTATGCCGCCATCGAAGGCGCGGTGCAGGAGCCTCATTCCCTCGTCGATGTCAGCCACCGCAATGTTGGCATCCTCGTTTCCGGCTCGCTCGCCGCCGACGTCCTGAATTTCGGCGTGATGCTCGATCTCGATCCCAAGTCCTTCCCGATCGGCACGGCCACGCGCACGCTGTTCGCCAAGGCTGAGATCGTGCTGTGGCGCAAGGGCGTCAACGACTTCCACATCGAAGTCTGGCGCTCCTTTGCCGAGTACCTGCACGGCCAGCTCGAGCAGGCCGCGAGGGAATATGTGAAGTAACCCGGGAGCGCGAACGTCCTCGTCCGCTCTCTCATCCCTTCAAAAACGCCTCCGCCAGCTCCGTCCAGAACGCCGCGCCGATGGGCAGCAGGTCGTCATTGAAGTTGTATCCAGGATGATGCAGCGGGCGGTCGCTGCCATCGCCACGGCTGCCGCCCAGGAAGAAATAGCAGCCCGGCCTTTCCTTCAGCATGAAGGCGAAATCCTCGCTGCCCAGGAAGGGGCGCTGCAGCTCGCTCACCTGTTCCGGCCCGGCGAAGCGCTGGGCGAGGTCGCGCACGAAATCGGTCTCAGCCGTGTGGTTGACTGTGGCATCATAGAAGCGCTGGTAATCGACCGTCGCGCTCATCCCATAGCTTTCGGCCTGCGCCGTCGCGATCATTCGGATACGCCGCTCCAGCTCGTCGCGCACCTTAGGGTCGAAGGAGCGGATGCCCACCGCCATTTCGGCGCGCGAGGGGATGATGTTGCTCACCGTGCCGGCATGGAAGCTGCCGACTGTCACCACCGCGGGGGCGCAGGCATGGATATTGCGCGAGACGATGGTCTGCAGAGCCATCACGATGCTGGCGCCGCAGACGATGGGATCGGCCGTGGCCTCCGGCTCGGCGCCATGCCCACCGGACCCGTTGACGATGATGTGGGCCTCGTCCACGGCGGCGCAGACCGGGCCGTCGCGCAGCAGGAACTGGCCGAAGGGCGCGCGCGGCTCGTTATGCAGGGCGAAGATGGCGTCACAGGGAAATTTCTCGAACAGGCCTTCCTCGACCATGATGCGGGCGCCGCCGAAGTTTTCCTCGGCGGGCTGGAAGATCAGGTGGACGGTGCCATCGAAAGCACGGCGTTCGGCGATGGCGCGGGCGGCGCCCAGAAGCATGGTGGTGTGGCCATCGTGGCCGCAAGCATGCATCAGGCCCGGCGTCCTGCTGGCATAATCGAGCCCGGTCTCCTCGAGGATCGGCAGGGCATCCATGTCGGCGCGTATACCGATCGACTTGCGGCTGGTGCCGTTGCTCAGCGTGGCGACCACGCTGGTCTTGGCGATGCCCCGCGTGACCTTATAGCCATAGCTTTCGAGCGCGCGCGCCACCAGATAGGATGTGCGGACCTCCTCGAGGCCAAGTTCGGGATGGGCATGGAGGTCCCGGCGGATCGCCACGAGTTCCGGCACGCTGTCGAGCAGGTTGGAATGGATGTTCATGTCAATCCCGGCAAAGGCTTCTGAAGGGGCGTGGCGCATCAGACGCCATTTCGTGCCGGCATTTCAAGCCGAAGCGCGCATGCCTTTCACCCCTGCAGCACGCCCAGGATCGCTTGCGCGGTGGCAACATCGGTCACGACGGCATTGATGAGTCCGGCCCGCACGGCGCCGATGATCGCCCTGGCCTTCTCAGGCGAGACGGCAACGCCGATGACCAGCGGCACGGCCCGCAGTTGCGCCGGCGAGACGGCGATCAGGCTCTTGTCGCCCTCCCAGGGCACGATATTGCCGGCCTCGTCGAAATAATGGCGAATCACGTCGCCCGCGACATGGGCCAGCGCCCTCTCGCTGGACGTCACGGTACCGGCATGGATCGGATCCACCGTGTGCGGCAGGCCGACGCCGACAAGCGCCACGTCGATTCGGTCCCACAGTGCGATCTGATCGCGCACGGTGGGATCGTTCACGAACGCATCGCGATATTCCGGGGACGGCAGATAGGGCGCGAAGATGAATTTCGGCACGCCGCCGAGCTGCTCGGCCGCCAGGCGAACGAATTCGTTGATCTGGAAATGCGGCGCCGATTGCTGCATGCCACCGGTGGCCGGAACGGTGATGACGCCTGGAATACGTGGGAGACCCGCGCGGATTACCTCGCGCACGGCACGACCCCAACCGATGGCGAGCACGGAGCCGTCCTTCAGCCCGGCCGTCCTGAGGAGCGAGCCGACCGGCTGGGCGAGCGAGCCCAGAAGTCCCACCTCGACAGTATCGACCACCGCGGCCTGCTTTAGGCCAAGGGCCTCGATCAGCTCGCGCGTGATCTCGTCCGGCGCGGCGAAATCGCGGATCTCGATGCGCACGATGCCTTCCTCGCGGGCCCGGCGCAGCAGGCGCGAGATGGTGGCCGTCGAAAGGCCGAGCCGGCGAGCGATCTCGATCTGCGGGAGGTCGGACTCGTAGTGGAGACGCGCGACCATATGCAGCGTCCTGCGCGTGGCCGAGCCGTCCGTGGAGGCGTTGTCAGACAGTTTGCAATTCCTTTCAGAAACATGTTACACAATACTCGGTGAAACAAAAGTGTTTGTCCGTTCCGGGCAGAACACGAGCGGTGCCGCAAAATTGCTGCCTGCTCAACGCAAATCGATCATCGGCCGCAAGTTTTTCATGCCCTCAGTGCGCTTTCCGGCTGACCGATCCGCCCCTTGCGGGGTACGAGCACAAGGATAGGAACAGGCCCATGGCCAGAATGACGACGTCGGAACTTCGCGGCTATCAACAGATCTGCGGCCCCAACGGAGCGATGATGGTCGTCGCCTGCGACCAGCGGGGCGGCATGCGCACCTTGCTGGCGAGCGAACCTGCCGATCAGGCCGCGATCAGTGACGCTACACTCGGCGAAACCAAGTCGGACATCGTGAAGTATCTGGCAAACCAGGCATCCTGCGTGCTGCTCGATCCGATCTGCGCCGTACCGAAGGTGGTCGATGACGGCGTGCTGGCGCGCGATGTGGCACTGCTGGTCGGTCTCGACGCTTCCGGCTTCGACAAGACGCCGGAGGGTTACCGTCTGTCGCGCCTTGTGCCGGGCATCGACGCTCGCCGTGTGCGCGAGCTGGGCGGCACTGGCGGCAAGATCATGGTATATCTGCGTGCCGACAGGGTGGGAGCGAACAGACATAATATCGAGATCCTGCAACGCTGCATTGCCGATTTCGCCAGGGAGGACCTGCTGCTGGTGGTGGAGTTCCTCACCTATGACTTGCCGGGCGAGAGCCGCGAGGACTATGCGGCCAAGGTGCCGGAACTGGTGATCGAGGGCACCCGCATTTGCCTCGACTGCGGCGCCAAGGTGCTTAAACTGCCCTATCCCGGTACGCCCGAAGCCTGTGCCGCGGTCTCGCATCTTGCCGGCTCCGTGCCGTGGGCGGTGCTCTCGGCCGGCGTCGATCATACGACCTTCCTCGCCCAGGTCGAGACGGCCATGCGCAACGGCGCCTCCGGCGTGATCGCCGGGCGCGCTCTGTGGAAGGACTGCATCTCGCTCGATCGCGGCGAGCAGGCAAGGCGCCTCGCCAATGTCGCCGTGCCGCGCCTGCGCGAGATCCAGGCCGTGATCGCTCGCTACGCCGCCAGCCCGGCGCAGGCCGCCTGAGGACGCCGGACCGGTCATGCATCCCCCATACCCGGCGATCGGCATCGATATCGGTGGCACCAATGTGCGGGCCGCCTGCGTCAGTGCGTCCGGGCAGATCCTCGACTATGTCACCGAGCGGACCAGCCGGGAGGCGCCTGCGCTTCTCGCCCGGCTCGTCGCCATGGTCCGCCAGCTAGACCGGCCCGGGGTCTCGACGGTGGGCATCGGCGTGCCCGGCCGGGTCGATGCCCGTCGCGGCCTGGTGCTCTCGGGTGGCTACGTCGACCTTTCTGCCGTCTCCCTCGCCGATATCATCGGCCGTGAGACGGGCAAACGCGCCCTCATCGACAATGATTGCAACATGGCGCTGACCGCCGAGGTCGCCATCGGCGCCGCGCGCGGTTGCCGCCATGTGGCAATGCTGACCATCGGCACCGGCATCGGCGGCGCCGTGCTACTGGAAGGAACCGTGCTGCGCGGCAGGCACAGCGCCGGCCAGCTCGGTCATGTCACGGTCGAGGCCGGGGGACTGGCCTGCAATTGCGGCCGGCGGGGCTGCGTCGAGACCGTGAGTTCAGGCACCGCCCTTGGCCGCCATATCGTCGAGGCCGGCCTGCCCCCCGACGTTACGGCCGATGGCCTGCTCGCCCTCGCCCGTAGTGGCGAGGCCAGGGCGATTGACGTGGTGCAGGCCTGGGCCGCGCCACTTCGGGCGGCCATCGACAGCATCGTCGCGGCTGTGGACCCCGAGCTCTTCCTGCTCGGCGGCGGCCTCGGCCAGGCGGCCTGCGCGGCCCTGGAATGGGCGCCGGCGGTGTCACCGTGGTATCAGTGCCCGGTAAGGCCGGCGACGCTGGGCGATGATGCCGGCGTCATCGGCGCGGCCCTGGCCGGAGCGCAGCGAGACATGCTGGTGTCATGAAGAAGGCCGTTCTCGTCAATGGCGTGCCGGCGAGCGGCAAGAGCAGCGTTGCCCGCGCGCTGGCGGATGCGCGGGGCTGGGCGATCCTTGCCCTCGACAGCATCAAGGAGCCCTTCTTCGACCATCTCGGCATCGGCGACCGCGAGTTCAATCGCAAGCTTGGGCGGGCGAGCTACCAGGCGATGTGGTCGGTCGTCCGGGATGCGCCGGAGGGCATGACCTTCATCGCGGACGCCTGGTTCGGCTTCCAGCCCCGCGAGGTACTGGAGATGCATCTTTCCCGCGCCGGGGTCGGCATCACCGTCGAGATCTGGTGCCATGCTCCGCCGGAGGTGCTGGTGGAGCGCTATCGTGCGCGACTGGACCTGCGCCACGCCGGCCATCCGGGCGAGGCCTTCCTGCCCGAGCTCGACGCCCTCGCCCGGCGCGCGGAACCGCTCCGCTGCGGACCGATGTTCGACGTCGATACCACCCAGCCGCTCGATCGAGCGCACTTGCTTGGCTGGGTGGACGAGGTGTTGGCAGGGTAATGCCGATCCGCCATAGGACGACCCATTCGTGTCATCGCGTAGGGCCGTTGGAATCACATCCCTAGCATGAGCTGGATGTTCTGCACTGCGGCGCCAGAAGCGCCCTTGCCGAGGTTATCAAGCCTTGCAACCAGGATGGCCTGGCCGTGCGCTTCATGTGGGAAGACGCGCAGCTCCAGATGGTCGGTGTCGTTCAGCGCCTCGGGCTCTAGCTTGGCGGAGCCGTCAATCGGCAGGACCCTCACCAGCCGCGCGCTCTCGTAGTAGCGGGCGAGGATGGCATGCAGGTCGGCGGCCCTGGGCTTGCCCGGCAGGGTGTCGAGATGCAGCGGCACCGAGACCAGCATGCCTTGCCGGAAATTCCCTACCGAAGGCACGAAGATCGGCCTGCGGGTGAGATGGGCATATTCCTGGATCTCCGGCACATGCTTGTGCTCGAGCGTCAGGCCGTAGAGCTCGAAGGCCGGCGCGGTGCCTGCCTCATAGGCCTCGATCATCGACTTGCCGCCGCCGGAATAGCCGCTCACCGCATTGATGGCGACGGGATAGTCGGCCGGGATCGCGCCGGCGTCGACCAGCGGGCGCAGCAGCGCGATGGCGCCGGTGGGGTAGCAGCCGGGGTTGGAAACGAGACGGGCGCTCGCGATCCTTTCGGCCTGGCCGGGAGCCATTTCGGCGAAGCCGAAGGTCCAGCCCGGCGCGACGCGGTGGGCCGTGGAGGCGTCGAGCACTTTCGGGCCGTCTGCACCGAGCTCCTGCACCAGGGCAACGGTCTCCTTGGCAGCAGCGTCGGGCAGGCAGAGCACCACGAGGTCGACATTACGCAGCAGCGCCTTCTTGGCGGCGACATCCTTGCGCAGCTCCGGCGCGATGCTGCGCAGGGTCACGCCCGGGACCGAGGCCAATCGCTCGCGGATGCCGAGCCCTGTCGTGCCGGCCTCGCCGTCGATGAAGACGGCGCGGACGGCGCTGGCCTGGTGCGGCTTGTCAGCAAGATCGGAAAGGGCGGCCATGGCAGGTCCTCCTCGAGGAGCGCGGGCGGGTCTAAGGGAACGCTGGCTATATCGGGGGCATTGATGTTGCTGTCAATGATCATGGGGTATGCAAGAGGCGATAGTTCCGCTCCGTTTCGGAGTGAGCCGCAGGACTGGTGTCCCGGTCTTCTCAGCCACATAGACTTTCAGTCGATGTGGCGGGAACGGCAAACGACTTCGAGGCCTCACCGCGTCATCCGAACCGGTCTCGTCTGTCGGAAAACATGCCGATCTGGAGATCGGCGCCCCGAGACCTGATTCATGGCGGGTCCGCAGCCCCGTGCACCGATGCCGAACACCCTCCTACGAACTCGCCATTCCCTTTGTTACAAGCTGAAATATCACATTTTTTCGCGCAAAAAGTGCGTAATTTGCCACGCTCACTTGATTTGGCAGTGAGAACCGAAAAGAGGCATAGTCCCGTTCATGCAGAGGACGCCAACCTTCCCCCGGTCCCTGCACCAGAGACTCAGAAGGAACATCCCATGTCCGTTTTCACCAAGGCCACCACCGCTTTCGCCCTCGCCGGCGCCGTCGCCAGCGCCGCAGCCCTTCTCTCGGCTCCCGCCCGCGCCGACGACGCCAAGGAGAAGTGCTACGGCGTCTCGCTCAAGGGCCAGAACGATTGCGCCGCCGGCAACCATTCCTGTGCTGGCACCTCGACCATCGATTATGACGGCCAGTCCTTCAAGCTCGTGCCGAAGGGCAGCTGCGTCACCATGAAGACGCCGACCGGCATGGGCTCGCTGACCCCCGTCAAGAGCTGATCGCTGCGCTTTTTCCCCTCTTCCCGGTGGGAGAGGGGACGGAGGCGAGGCGTTGAGGGTTTCGAATCGTAACACCTTCCCCCTCGCCGCCGTAGTAAGCTTCGAATGTCAGGGAGAGCCCCATGAGCACCGACCGCTTCAACACGCTGCCCCTTCGCGCCGGCGCCGGGCTCAAGTCCGAGCACATCAACGATATCCTGGCACGCAGGCCCGAGATGGGCTTCTTTGAGGTCCATGCCGAGAATTACATGGGTGCAGGCGGTCCGCCCCATGCCCAGCTCAGGGCCATTGCCGAGACCTATCCCCTGTCGCTGCATGGCGTCGGCCTGTCCATCGGCGCCGCCAGGCCCCTCGACAAGGAGCACCTTGCCCGCCTCAAGGCGCTGAACGAGCGCTACCGGCCGGCTAGCTTTTCCGAGCATCTTGCCTGGTCGAGCCATGAGGATGTCTTCCTCAACGATCTCCTGCCGGTGCCCTATACGCAGGAGACGCTGAGCCGCGTGTGCGACCACATCGACGAGGTCCAGGAGGCGATGAACCGGCCGATGTTGCTGGAAAACCCCTCCACCTATCTCCTGTTCGAGGAGAGCACGATCGAGGAGACCGATTTCCTGCGCGCCATCGCTGCCCGCACCGGCTGCGGCCTCTTGCTCGACGTGAACAATGTCTTCGTCTCCTCCACCAACCACGATACCTCGCCCGAGGCCTATCTCGATCGCTTCCCGCTCGATCTCGTGGCGGAAATCCACCTCGCCGGCCACGCTGAGACGGTCGACGATGCCGGCGCGCCGCTCCTCATCGATGCGCATGACCGCCCGGTCGCCGATCCGGTATGGGCGCTCTATGAACGCGTCATCCGCAAGGCAGGCCGCCTCCCCACCCTGATCGAATGGGACAACGACGTGCCCGAATGGCCCGTCCTTGCCCGCGAGGCCGCCCTGGCCGAGGCAGCGATGGATCGTGCTGCCAAGAAGCGGGCGGCCTGAGATGCTGGCAGATCTGCAATCCGCCTTCCGCGAGGCCGTTCTCGATCCGGCGGTGGCGACGCCTCCCGGCCTCACCGCCCATAATGGCGTGGCGCCGCGCCGGCGCTTCGCAGTCTACCGCAACAACGTGACGGTCGGCCTCGCCGGGGCGGTGGAGAGCCGTTTCCCCGCCTCGATCGCGCTGGTGGGCGAAGAGTTCTTCCGGGCGCTCGCCACGCTGTTCGTGCGGGCCCACCCGCCGCGCTCGCCGCTGCTCTTGATTTACGGCGACGAGCTGCCAGGTTTCACCGAAGGCTTCGAGCCGGCGCGCGAGGTGCCCTATCTCGCGGATGTCATGCGGCTCGAGATCGCGCGCAGCCAGGCCTATCATGCTGCCGACGCCGAGCCCGGCTCACTCGATGCGTTAAGCGCCTTTCCGCCCGAACAGCTCGGCGAAGTCCGTGTGATCTTACATCCAGCCGTGCGCCTGCTGCGCTCGGCCTTCCCGGCGGCGACCATCTGGGAAATGAATTCGGGCGGCGAGATCAGGGAGATCGCTGACTGGTCCGGCGAGGAGATACTGGTGACGCGTCCGCATCTCGACGTCACCGTCCAGATCCTGCCGCCCGGTGGCTATGCCTTCCTCGCCTCGCTGCAGGCTGGCGAGCCCTTGGGTGTCGCCGCCGAAAGCGCCTTTGCCGAGTCGGCGGACTTCGATCTTCCCAGCGCCCTGGCGGCGCTGGTCAATGCCGGCATCGCCTGCCGGTTCGAGCTTCAACCTGAAACCGCGGCTCTCCCGGGCTGACGGCATCGAGGACAAGATCATGAGCATGCCATCCGCTGCGCCGGCCGCCGCGCCCGCGCCCACGACTCTGCTCGACCGCGTCATCCAGCTGTGCACGCTGCTGCCCTATTGGCTGATCGCGATCGCCGCCCGCGTCGCCCTCATCCGAGTGTTCTGGTGGTCGGCCCGCACGCGCGTCGTGCCCGGCACCTGGTTCACGCTGAACGACACCACCACCTATCTGTTCGAGAACGAGTTCAAGGTCCATCTGCCCGGTGGCATTGAATTCGGCTTTCCGCTGCCCGACGTCATGGCCGCCATCACCATGACCTGCGAGCATCTCTTCCCGATCCTGCTCGTCCTCGGCCTCGGCACGCGCTTCGCCGGCCTCGGCCTGCTCGGCATGACGGCGGTGATCGAGAGCATCTATCCCGAGAACTACAACGAGCACTTGCCCTGGGCCGTCTGCTGCCTGGTGCTGATCAAGTGGGGCGGCGGGGTGTTTTCGCTGGATGCGCTGATCGCGAAGGTGAGGGGGCGGTAACTTCTCAGGAGCGACATTTGGTCCGACCTATCCACTTGCATCCTCCTCCCCGCCCGCTCTACTTCAAAGCATGAATTTCGCCAGTGACAATTGGGCTGGAGCCAGCCCTCGTATCATCGATGCCCTCGCCCGCGGCGCGGGCGGCATTGCTCCTGCCTATGGCAATGACGATCTTACGCGCGAGTTGAAGGCGCGGCTGTCGGCCTTGTTCGGGCGCGATGTCGGCCTGCTCTTCGCGGCAACGGGAACGGCCGCCAATTCACTGGCGCTGAGCTCGCTCAGCCCGTCCTACGGCGCCATCTATGCCCATCAGGACGCCCATATCGTGGGTGACGAGGCTGGCGCGCCGGAGTTCTTCACCCACGGTGCGCGCCTTATGCCGCTCGCCGGTCCGGCCGGCAAGCTGACACCGGAGGCGCTAGAGGCGGCCGTGGCCCGCGGCAGCGGCTCCGGCTCGCCTATCCCCAGACCCGCGGCACTCTCGATATCGCAGGCGACGGAGAGTGGCACCGTCTATCGCGAGGCGGAGATCTCCGCCCTCACCGCCATTGCCAAGGCGCGCGGCCTCAAGGTGCATATGGATGGCGCGCGCTTTGCCAATGCCGTCGCCTTCCTGGAGAAGGCCGATCGCGGGGCGCGGCTCGCCGATATCACGTGGAAGGCGGGCGTCGATGCGCTTTCCCTCGGCCTCACCAAGAACGGTGCGCTGATGGCCGAGGCCGTCGTGCTGTTCGAGGCCGACAAGGCGGCCGAGATCGAGTGGCTGCGCAAGCGCAGCGGCCATGTCGTCTCAAAGGCCTGGCCGATCGCCGCTCAGTTCCTGGCCATGCTGGAGAACGACCACTGGCTCGAACTCGCCCGACACGCGAACGCCATGGCGGTGGCCCTGTCGGAGGGGCTGGTCGCATCAGGCCATGCGCTGGGCTTTCCGACGGAGGCCAACGAGGTCTTCGCCGTGCTGCCAAAGGCGCTGATCGCGCGTCTGCGGCAGGAAGGCGCCAAGCTCTATGAATGGCCGGCCGCGACCCTGTCGGAGAGCGAGCGCCCCGGCACGGATGCCGACCTGGTCAGGCTTGTGGCCTCCTTCGCCACGAAGGAAGGCGAGGTCGAACGGTTCCTGGAGATCGTGAGGGGGTAAGGGCCTGGGAGTATCCGTATTCGGTCAAGCAGCTTTAGGCGTCCAAATCCGATTATCTCGCAAGAGGGCGTTAGCGAGGATGATGAGCTTGCGCATGATGGCGACGATGGCGATTTTTTTGGGTTTTCCGGCGGCGACCATGGCCTGGTATTTAGCGGCGAGGTCGGGGTTCCATCGGATAGCGGCGACCATGGGCATATAGAGGGCTCGTCGCAGAAGGGCTCTTCCCCCGCGAATGAAGCGCTTGCCATTTTTGCTGCCGCTGTCGCGTGGGACAGGGGCGAGGCCGGCCAGGCTTGCGGCTTGAGGGGGAGACAGGGTGCCCAGTTCAGGCATGTGGATGAGCATGGCGTGAGCTGTGATGGGTGCCACGGCGGGGATGGAATCGAGGATTTCGGCTCTGCGCTTGAAGGCGGGATCCTTGTCGGCCCGCCTGGCGATCTCCTCGTCGATGGCGTTTATCTGCGCTTGGGTCAGAGCCAGTGTCTTGGCGAGTTGGCGCTTGATCAGGGGGAGTTCGGCGGTTTGCTGGCGGGTCTGGGTTGCCACTTTGATCTTCATCAGGGCGTCCCGCGCCGCGGCCAATTGCTTCATCTCCTCAAGGGCCTGGCTGACGATGAGGGTCGGCTCGGGCTGGACGGCCTGGCCATAGCGGGCCAGGGTCATGGCATCGATGCGATCGGTCTTGGCCAGCCTGCCAATACCTTCGGCAAAGCGTCGGGCCTGGCGCGGGTTGAGCTTGACGGCCGGCAGGCCGGCCTGGTTGAGCGCGCGTTCGAAGGCGCGATGATAGGCCCCCGTTGCTTCGAACACCACACGCTCGACAGTCCAGGAAGAAAGCCAGGCAAGCAGGGCGCGATGGCCCGCCTGGGTGTTGGCAAAGCGCTTGATGAGGCCTGCCGGGTGGACAGCCACATCCAAATGATCCTTGCCGATGTCGGTGCCGACATTGTGTGCTAGGCTGCTCGTCATCTTTTCCAAGTCCTCTGCTTGTCTCCGGAGCAATGCCGGTATCCGTTCAGGCCTCATGGAAAAGAGAGGGGTGGTCAGACTCCTAAGTCAGTCCTTCGATTATCGCAGGCACGACCCGTCCCCTCCCGCCTCCAGCTCGGCGGCCACCGAGCTGGAGGCATCCAAAAGCTAGGCTTGCACGATGGGATTGAAATAGACAATCGCAGGCATCCTTGCCCATATGCGCCAACTTTGCGGGGGTAGGCGATGGAAACTGGAGGGGCGATCACCGATCGCCCTCTTCCCTCCCCGCAAAACGTATCGTTTGCGAAATTGTCGATCAGTGATCGACACTCCAATTGCGTGCCCTTCCAGCAAAGTTAGCGCCGATGGGCAAGGACGCCTGCGATCCCGGGAAGTTGCTCACTTGCCCTTCAGGTCCAGCGAGCTTGTCAGGTCGCCCAGTGGCGGCTCGTTGTTAGCCGCGACCGCATTGTCGCGCACTTCGATGCCGCGCAGCGTCGGCAGTTCGAAGCGGCGAGTGATGAAGCGCAGGATCGAGGTCGTGTCCATCGGCGTATGGTCGACGAAGCCGCGGCGGGCAAAAGGCGAGACGATGATCGCCGGGATGCGCGTGGCCGGTCCCCAGCGGTCGGCTTTGGGCGGGGCGACTTGGTCCCAGATGCCGCCATTCTCGTCATAAGTGACGACAACCAGCATGTGCGGCCATTGCGGGCTCTTCTCGAGATGGCTGATCAGGTCGGCAAGATGGGTGTCGCCCGACTGGATGTCGGCATAGCCCGAATGCTCGTTGAGGTTGCCCTGCGGCTTGTAGAAGGAGACTTGCGGCAGGGTGCCGGCATCGATCGCCTTGATGAACTCCGCACCGACGAGGCCGCCGTCACGCAGATGCTCGGTGCGAGCGGCGGTGCCCGGGGCGAAATTGGCGTAATAGTTGAAGGGCTGGTGGTGGTACTGGAAGTTGGGCACCGGCGTCTTGTTGCCGTGGTCCAGCACCTCCTGCCAGGCGCCGGCATACCAGGCCCAGGTGATGTGCTTGAGGCTGAGCAGGTCGCCGATGGTGGGTTCGGTCTGCGGGGGCAGGGTGGTGGGCTTGGCCGGGTCGGCCGTGGCTGGATCGCCGCCCTTGGCAGGATCATTGCCGCTCGGCTGGTAGGGCGGCTGCATGGTGTTCACGGCATAGAAGTCCGGCGTGAGATTGCCGTCGGCAGCGAATTTGGGGATGCCGTCCATGGCCGATTTCGGCGAATTCGCCGCCAGCTTCAGCGTCACGCCGTCGGCCTCGACCGCGGCGATCGAAGGCTTGGCCGGATTGGTGTCGGCATTGGCGTAATAGGGCGCGCAGGCGCAGATCAGCCATTGATGGTTGAAAAAGGAGCCGCCGAAGGCGCCCATGAAGAAATTGTCGGCAAGGGTGTATTTCTGCGCGACGCCCCACATCGCCATCTTCGAGCCGTCCCAGGTCTGCATAACCGCGCCGCCGGCATCGGCATAGGCGACGAATTTGTCGTTCTTGCCACCGTCGATCTGCATCTGGTTCTGATAGAAGCGGTGCCACATGTCGTGGGTGATGGTGCCGAGGCTAACGTTGAGGCCCTGGGGATCGTCGGCGCGGAAGGGACGGTTGGGCATATGCTCGGTCTGGGCCTGCGTCACCGGCGGCGTCACACCCTTGGCGGTGAAGCCGTCCCAGGTCGGCGGCAGCTCCTTCAGCGGCGTACCGTCGCGGTCGAGCTGGAGGGTGGCGGTGCTGGACGCATTCTGCAGGCCGTTGGCGCCGGGGAAATTGCCGAAGAGATTGTCGAAGCTGCGGTTCTCGGCATAGATCACCACGACGGTGTCGATCAGCTTCAGGTTGACTGAAGGATCGTCATTGTACCCGCCCGCGAGTGCCGGGGTCATGGCGCCCACGATGAGGCCGAGGGCCGAGACCGTTCCAATAAACCGCGCCCGCATGCTGACACCCTTCCTATTCCACTTGTGTTGATATCTTCATATGCATCTTGCACCATGCCTCGTGAAACGTCCGAAAACGTGCCTCAGGGCGGGCTATGAAATTCAACATAAAGCCACTTTACGACACAACAATAAAGCACTGGGTAGCGGGAACGCTGGCGCTGGCTGCTGCCGGCCTGGCCTCTGGCGTGGTCGCGGCGAATGATCCCGACGGCAAGGCGGCGGACAGCCCCGTGATGTCGCGGGCCGCGGTGAACCGGCAGGTGGAGGCCCTGGCGGCGCTGGGGCACGACATCTTCCGAGATCCCTCGCTGTCGGGCTCGGGCAAGGTCGCCTGTTCCTCCTGCCACGATCCCGCCCATGCCTATGGCCCCGTCAATGCGCTGGCGGTGCAGATGGGTGGAGGCGACCTGCGGCAGCCTGGCTTGCGCGCCGTGCCCTCGCTTACCTACCTGCAGGTGGTGCCGCCCTTTACCGAGCATTTCTTCGAATCGGAGGACGATGCCGACGAAAGCATCGACAACGGACCGACTGGCGGCCTGACGTGGGATGGGCGCGTCGACCGCGGCGGCGACCAGGCGATGATCCCATTGCTTTCCGATTTCGAGATGGGCAACAAGGACGAGGCCGCGCTGATAGGCCGCCTGCAGGCGGCAACCTATGCCGGGAAGCTGGCCGAACTGGCCGGCCCTGCGGCACATTCCAATCCGCGTGTCCTGCTACAGACCGCACTCAAGGCGATCGAGGTCTATGAGCAGGACTACAAGACCTTCTATCCCTATTCGAGCAAATATGACGCCTACCTGGCTGGTACGGCCGCGCTGACGGCGCAGGAAGCCCGTGGTCTCCAGCTTTTCAACGATCCCGACAAGGGCAATTGCGCCTCCTGCCATGTCAGCCAGCGCGGCAATGACGGCACGCCCCCGCAATTCACCGATTACGGGTTGATTGCGCTCGGCGTACCGCGCAATTCCGACATTCCCGCCAATAAGGATCCGAACTATTACGATCTCGGCCTGTGCGGTCCTCTGCGCACCGATTTCCGCGATCGGCCCGATTATTGCGGCTTGTTCCGCACGCCGACCTTGCGGAACGTGGCACTGCGCCAGACCTTCTTCCACAACGGTGTCTTCCACTCGCTGCGCCAGGCGGTGGAGTTCTACGTCGGTCGTGAGACCGACCCGGGCAAATGGTATCCTCGCAAGCCCGACGGCACGATCGACAAATACAACGACCTGCCCAAGAGCGCACAGGCCAACCTCAATACGGACCCGCCCTTCGACCGGCATCAGGGCGACAAGCCAGCGCTCAGCGACAGCGAGATCGATGATGTCGTGACTTTCCTGGGCACCCTCACCGATGGGTACAAGCCCGGGAGCGCGGACGTCTCGTCCGCTCTTGGAAGCACCGGCGCGCCAAAATAGGTGGCTGGGGCGTAAGCCCTTGCCTCGAAACGCTTTCGCTTGCAGCATTCGCTGACAAGCAAGAGCGGACGGGATGCCTGCGGACCAGTCTCAGCTGACGCCCGGGTTGCCCGGCAGGTCGAGGAGCTTGGCCACGTCATCAGCGCCCTTGCCGGAGGCGGCAAGCTCGCCATTATCCTTTACTTCGAGTTCCGCGCCATTGGCGAAGCATAGCCACCAGCCGCTGTCTTCCTCGTTGCGGCGCCGGTCGGTGACCCCGATGCCGGCCGCGGTGACCAGCGCAATAGCCTTTTCAACATCCATGATTGCCACCTGCTCCGGAAAATATCCCAGGGGAAGTTGAGTTCGGAGAGGGTGTGAAGTCAAGGCGAAAGGCTGTCACCGTTTCGGCATGCCGGTGACATCCGGGTGTCGCATTACACAGCCCGCTGAGAGTGGTTACTTTTCCACAGGAGCCTATAGCCAGGATGCCAGAACTGTGTATTGGCTGCCTTCCCTTTCGCAATCGGGGCGTGCGCACGGCCCCTTCGAGGACATGATGCTGAAGACCGTCCTGAGCCTTGCATTCGTTCTTCTCGCTGGTGTTGCCCAAGCACAGACACCACCGCAGACTCCGCCAGCCCAGTCCCTCCCCCAGACCCAAGGCCAGCCCACGGTCCCCATTCAGCCACAGACCCCCGCCTCCGCGCCGCCGCCGCTGCCTGGCGGCGCCTCCTCGATCCAGGAGACCTATGAGGACTGGCGGGTGTTCTGCAGCGCGCCGAACAATGTCAGGCAATGCACCCTCCAGCAGGTGCTGTCCGATCAGAAGAGCGGCCAGCGTGTCCTGGCCGTCGAACTGTCGCCCACGCCCGATGGCGGTATGACGGGCAATCTGGTGATGCCCTTTGGCCTCCTGTTCTCGGCCGGCGTCGCCCTAGCCCTCGACCAGAACCCCAGCGGGCAGGCGCTGCCCTTCCAGACTTGCATCCCCGCCGGCTGCCTTGTGCCGCTGAGCCTGGACGCCCGGACCATCGCGGCGCTGCGCAACGGCAGCCAGATCAAGCTCAACACCAGGTCGGTCGATGCCACAGCCAAGCCGCTGGTCTTCACCGTCTCGCTCAAGGGCTTCGGCACGGCGCTCGATCGCGCACTGGCCATCGCGAAGTGATTTGGAGTGGCGGTCTCCGACCGCCATTCTCCTGACCATTGCTTATGCAAGCGAGGGCAGGATGGCAGTCGGAGACTGCCACTCCATCTCTGCCCTTTAATCCTCCGCCGCCAGCACGGCACCGGCCTTCGCCAGCACGTCGGGTCGGTTCATGCGCAACCACCAAGCACCGGCGATGCACAGGACGAGCCAGGCCACGATCATCCAGGGCATCCAGGTGTACGGCGGATCCGTCTGTTCGATGATCTGGGCGACGAACAGCGCCGCGATCAGCAGCGCGCCGAGCGCGGGCAACAGCATCTGTCGCAGGAAAAGCCCGTCGCCGCGGCGGCGGAAGAAGGCGATCGCCGCAAGATTGGCGAGGATATAGACCAGCAGGATCGCCAGCGTCAGCACGAAGCCGCAATAGCCATAAACGTTGCTGCCGCCATCGGGATTGGCGAGCCCCCCGGAAAGCGCCCCTACCGCGATCACCACCAAAGCGCTGAACAGGCTTTGGAAATAGACGGCGTTACGCGGCGTGCCATGCTTGGGATCGATGAAGGCAAGTGCTGTGGGCAGCATGCCCTCCCGACCCATGGCGAAGAGCACGCGGACCACGCCGGTGTTGCCGTTGACCATCACCGCCGCCATCGAGGACACGGAGGCAACGATGATCAGCGGCGTCATCCAGGGGGCATAGAGGGATGCAAGGTCGTTCCAGGGGGTGGAGGAACCGGTGAGGGCGTTGACCTTGTCCGGCCCAAGGCCGATCACCTCAGCCCAGATGCAGAAGATGTAGATGAGGCCGACGGCCAGGGTGGAAAGCGCGATGGCGAGCGGCACGTTGCGGCGGGGGTTGCGCACTTCCTCTCCCAAGGTGGTGGCGCCCTCGAAGCCGACGAAGCTGAGCGCCGCGAACACGCCACCCGTTATCAGGCCCTGCAATCCATTGGGGGAGGCTGACGGCGTCAGCGGCGTGGCAGTGACGCCATGCACGCCACCCGAGGCCATGACGATCACCGCCATCAGGAGCACGATGGCCACTTCCAGGACGAACAGAGTCATTGCGGTTCGCAGGGTGGAGCGGATGCCCTCCAGCGCCAGCACGGTCATGGCAATCCAGGGCAGGATGGATATGGCAATCCAGGGTAGGTCGAAACCGAAGGCCTGCTTGATCGTCTGCTGCAGATAGGCGCCGATCAGGGCGATCTCGATCGGCGGCAGCAGCGCATAGGCCACGAACATCAGCCCGCCGGCCACAAAGCCCATGGTGGGGCCAAGGCCGAGCGAGACGTAGGTGTAGAAGGAGCCCGCACTGGGAGCGACCGCCGCCATTTCCATCACGCCGCTCGCCGTGATCAGCATCACGACGAGGCAGGCGACATAGACGAAGGGCGTGGCTTCGCCCGAAAAGGGCGTCGAGAATTGCGGGTTGAAGAAGGTCGAGACCGCCGGCCCCATGATGGCGGCGGACATGATAACCGCGCTGGCGAGGCCGACAGAATTGCGCCGTAGCTGCGCCGGTTCTGCCGAAGTGACTGACGACATGGAAGGATCTCCGCTGATGGCATGCGGGACCGTTGATGGTCCTCTTTCATCTGTCCGTTCGCGGCGGCAAGGACGTTTGGACGGGCTGCCGGCCACAAACATCAACTTGTGACAGACTGCGCCAAGAATGTTGGACTTGCAATATTTATTGTGGAATATTCCAACAATGGCAGATTGTCGTTTCTGCATGTATTCAGGCATGTGCCTGGTTGGAGCGCCTGCATGATCGTGATCGGGGTGGATATCGGCACGCAGTCACTGAAGGCGGTGGCCGCCGATCGCAACCTCAGTCCCCTTGGCAGCGCCTCCGTCGCCTATCCCTTCGAGACGCCAGCGCCAGGTGAAGCGGAGCAGGATCCCCAGCTCTGGCTCGACGCCCTGAGGCCCGTAATCGCCGGCTGTCTCGAGGCAGCGGGAGCGAGAGCCGGCGACGTCGCCGCGCTCGGCTTTGTCGGCCAGCTCGACGGCTGCATTGCCGTCGACGCCACCTGCCGTGCTCTCGGGCCGGCCTTGATCTGGATGGACCGGCGCGCCGAAACGGAAATTGCCGATATCCCGGCCGGTCTGGTGCGGGAGCGCACGGGCAGCGTCCTCGATCCCTCGCACATGGCCGCCAAGATCCGCTGGCTGAAGCAGCGCCGGCCGGATGCCGCGCGTTTCCACCAGCCCGTCTCCTATGTCGTGGAAAGGCTGACCGGCCGGGCTGTGTTCGACCATGGCCTGGCCTCTACCACGATGCTCTATGACCTTGCGAATCGCCGCCTCTGCCCGGAATTGCTGGAGGCCTTTGGTATCGCAGCAGGGGAACTGCCCGAAATCGGCGAGGCCAGCGCCTGCGCCGGCGGGTTGACGCCAGCGGGTGCCGTGCTCACCGGCCTGAGCGAGGGCGTCCCGGTGGCGATGGGAACGGGCGATGATTTCGCTGGGCCGCTCGGCGCCGGCATCGTCATCCCGGGCACGGTTGTGTGCTCTCTCGGCACGGCCGAAGTGGTGGGAGCGGTGCACCCCCATCCGGTCATCGATCCCCTCAACCTGGTCGAGACGCATGGCTTTGTCTCCGGCTTTTCCTTCATCGAGAATCCAGGCTGGCTCTCGGGCGGCGCGGTGACCTGGTTGCGCAATCTCGTGGGGTTTGCCGATCCCGCCGCTCTCACCGAGGCTGCTGCCAACGTGCCGGCAGGCAGCGGGGGCGTGACCTTTATTCCGGCGCTGAATGGGGCGATGGCGCCAGTCTGGCAACCGGGCGCGCGGGGCGTGTTCTACGGGCTGACCGCCCACCACCATCGCGGCCACCTCGCCCGGGCGGTGCTGGAGGGCTGCGCCTTTGCCATGCGTGATGTGATCGACCGGCTGCGCGAACTCGGCGTCGCGACGGATCGCATCCTTCTGGTCGGCGGCGGGGCGCGCAGCACGCTTTGGGCCGAGATCCGGGCAGGCGTGCTCGACCAGGCGGTGGAGCGGGCCGAAAGCGTCGATGCGGCGCCGATGGCGGGCGTGCTGCTGGCCGCAACCGCCGCCGGCCTCGAACCCTCCCTCGCCGAAGCCGCCGCCCGCCTGCCGCTTCCGACAAGCCGCACGTTACCCGTTGCCGCAGATGTCCCAGCCTATGAGATGGCCTATCAGCGCTACCGGACGCTGTTCGAAACCCTGACGCCGATGTTTTGAAGGAGAGGTGGGCGAGGCAGCATTATCGCACTGGGAACACAGTTGTCGTTCCCGGCCCCCGCGGGGGATGACAAAGGTGCTTCTCGAATCCCTTCCTGAGATGCCTCCTGCCTTTTCGTCGCACCGTAGCAGTCATCTCGCCGCACCAACCTTTGTTGGATATATGTTGCTCTTCCAAAATAAAATGTGATAATTCCAACTATCAATCGCCGACACCAGGAGAAGCCGCCGCCATGGATTTTGTCTTCATGCTGACGCGCAGCGACAGGACGGTCGAGGATTGCCTGGAACTGGTGCGCGAGATCAGGCCGCTCCGCCTCGGCCATGTCGGGTTCAAGGATGTCGGAGTGCCCTTGCCTGTACTGGAGCGCCTGGCGCAGGCGATCCGCGATGCCGGCGCGACCTCCTATATGGAGGTGGTCTCCACCAGTCCGGAGGACTGTCTGCGCTCGGCGCGTATCGCCCGCAACCTCGGCATCGACCGTCTGCTCGGTGGCACGCTGGTGGACGAGACGCTGGAGATCCTTGCCGGCAGCCCCACCGCCTATTTTCCGTTCCCGGGCCGGCCGGCGGGCCATCCCACCAAACTCGGTGGCCACCCGCTGGAGATCGAGCAGCACTGCCGCACCTTCATGCGCAAGGGTTGCGCCGGCGCCGACCTTCTCGCCTATCGCGCCACCGAGGCCGATCCGCTCGAGCTTGTGCGGGCAGCGCGGCGGGGCCTTGGCTCGGGCCTCCTGATTGCCGCCGGCTCCGTCACCTCGGTGGAGAAGATCCGTGCTCTCGATGCGGCCGGGGCAGACGCCTTCACCATCGGTTCGGCCGTTTTCGACGGTTCGTTCAGCCCGACCAAGGGCTCGACCCTGTCCCAGCTCGCCGACGTGCTTGCAGCCTGCGGCAGCGAAGCCGGGGAACGACGGGTGGGCTGAAGGTGCTGGTGGCCCGGCCAAACGGTTGCGCGAGATGCTGTCTTCAAGGAGAGAGCCGCATCGTCGAAGTCCTCCCTCCCTTTTGTGGGGAGGGAATGGAAGGGTGGGGGTCCATCGGTCAAGGATTCACCTTTTCTGCTTGACCCCCATCCCCGACCCTTCCCCACAAGGGGGAAGGGAGTTCCGGGCGCCGTGCCTGAATATGCTGGACTGCGGCGATGTCTTGCCTGCCCCTGCTGATACCCCGCGTGTGAATACCCATGTCGCAATTGCTTCTCCATCGGCTTCTCGAAGGAACCCTCACCGATAGCGAAACCGGCGAGCGCCTGTCCGTACCCGTCCGCAAGGTGACGATCGGTACCGGTCTCGGCCCCGTCGCTGCCCAGTTGGTGGCGTCGCTCGGTCTTGGCCGGCGTCTCGCCGTGGTGATGGATCCCGACACGCGCCGCGCCATGGGCGAGGCGGTTGCCGGGGCTTTGTCCGCCGGCCATCTCGTCGAAAGCATCGTACTCGATGCCCATCCCCATCCGGACATGGAGGTTGTCGAGGAGGTCCGGGCGATGAGCCGCGAGGCGGATGGGCTCATCGCCGTCGGTTCGGGCTCGATCAACGATATCGTCAAGCACGCGGCACATCTGTCCGGCAAGCCCTATGCCGTGTTCGGCACGGCGCTGTCGATGAACGGCTACACCTCCTCTTCCGCAGCCATCACCGAGAAGGGGTTGAAGAAGTCGCTCGCCTCCACCGCGCCGCAGGGCGTCTTCCTTGACCTCGACGTCCTGGCGGCCGCGCCCAAGCGCCTGATCGCTGCCGGTTTCGGCGATTCCATCTGCCGCTGCACGGCGCAGACCGACTGGCTGATGTCCCACCTGATCCGCGACACGCGCTATCGCGAGATCCCCTTCGCGCTCCAGAGGGAGGAGGAGGCGGCACTGATGGCCCATCCCGGCCGCCTGATCGCCGGCGATCGCGAGGCCGTCGCCCTGCTCGCCCGCATGCTGGTGCTCTCCGGCTTCGGCATGACATTGGCGGGCGGGTCCTATCCCGCCAGCCAGAGCGAGCATCTCGTCGCTCATTACATCGACATGCGTGGCCAGAACCTGCCGAGGGCCTATCACGGCGAACATATCGCGGTGACCACGGTGACGGTGGCGCGGCTGCAGGAGCGAATGCTCGGCCGGACCAGCCTTGCCATCCGTGCGAGCGCCGACACGCCGGCCCTGTTCGCCCGCGAATTCGGGGCCCAGCTCGGCGCCGAATGCTGGAGCGCTTTCGAGCCCAAATTGCTCGATGAGGAGGGTGCCGCTGCGCTCAATCGGCGGCTTGCCGCCGACTGGCCCGATATCCGCCGGCGCCTCCTTGCCGTCAGCCGCCCCTCGACGGAGGTGAAGGCGGCGCTCCAGAGCGTAGATGCCCCGGTCAAGCCCGCCGATGTCGGCATTCCCGACCCTTTCTATAGCGAGGCGCTCCGCAATGCTCGCCGCATCCGCGACCGCTTCGGCGTGCTGGATCTCGCCGAGGCCGCCGGAGAGCTCGACGATTTCGTCGCGGCCGAGATGGCCCGGCCTGCCGCCCATGCTTGAGCCCCTCGCCGGATTCCCGCTTGACGCCCGGCGCGCCGTGCAGGTGGTGCTCACCGACATCGACGATACGCTCACCGACCACGGCCGCTTGCCTCCTGTCGCCTATGAAGCCATGGCACGCCTGGCCGAGGCCGGCATTACGGTGGTACCCGTCACCGGCCGTCCGGCCGGCTGGTGCGACCTTATCGCCCGCCAATGGCCGGTGGCCGGCGTGGTGGGCGAAAACGGCGCCTTCTATTTCCGCTATGACGATGCCAGCCGCACCATGATCCGTCACTACGCCAGGGACCGGACAGAGAGGCATGTCGACCGCGAGAAGCTCGAGGCTGTTCGCCGGACGGTGCTCGCCGAAGTGCCCGGAGCCGCCGTCTCCGCGGACCAGGCCTATCGCGAGGCGGACCTCGCCATCGACTTCTGCGAGGACGTGCCGCGCCTGCTGCCATCGGCCATCGGACGGATCGTCGAGATCTTCGCGCAGGCGGGCGCGACGGCCAAGGTCTCGTCCATTCATGTCAATGGCTGGTTCGGCCACTACGACAAGCTGACCACGAGCAAGGTCTTTCTCGCCGATGTCCTGGGCGTCGACGTGGATCGGACGCCGGTAGCCGTCGCCTATATCGGCGACAGTCCCAACGACATGCCGATGTTCGGCTTCTTCGCCAATTCGGTGGGAGTGGCCAATGTGCTCGACTTCCGCGACCAGCTCAGCGCTCCGCCGAGATGGGTGACGTCGAGGCGCGGCAGCCGGGGATTTGCAGAGTTCGCGGAAGCGTTGATCGGGGCGAGAGCGCAGTAGGCCACGGGAGGCCTTTTGCGGAGCGGGGAAGGCATTCGGGGCCCCGCGCCTACACCTCCGCCACCTTCACCCCGACCTCTGCCTTCTTCAGGGCCGCGGCGAATTGCGCGGAAGGGCTGCCGTCCGTCACCAGATAGTCCAGCTCATCCAGTGCGCAGACATGCTCCAGCGCCGCCTGCTCGAACTTGGAATGATCCGCCACCAGGATCACCGCCTCGGCCCGCTCGATCATCACTCGCTTGTTCCAGGCCGACATCGAGTTCTCGTCGCTCGGGCCGTTGGCGTCGACCCTACTGGCGCCGATGATAGCGTAGGTGGGGTTGAACTTGCGCAGATAGGCCAGCGTATCCGGGCCGCCGACGCCGCCGTCTCCCACGTCGAACTCGCCGGGGCAAACGATTACCCGGATGCTCGGGTTGACGGCCAGCGCGGAGGCGACGCCAAAGCTGGTGGTGATGACGGTGAGGTTCTTCAGTTCGGCCGCCAGCCGCCTTGCGACATAGATGGTGGTGGCGCCGGCGTCGATCATGATGGTGTCGCCATTGCGCAGGAGGCTGGGCACCGCGCGGGCGATGGCCGAGCGCTGGTCGACTTTGGTGCGGTAGCGGTCATCGAGCGAGGGCTCGAGGTCGAGCGGCGGCCCGGCGGCGCCGCCATAGGTGCGGCTGAGCAGGCCCTGCTCGCTGAGTTCATCGAGATCGCGGCGGATGGTCTCGGTTACGACATCGAAGCGCTGGGCGAGTTCCGAGATGCGGATCGAGGGCGAGGCATGCAGCTCGGCCAGGATCGCCTGCTGCCGGTCACGTTTACGAAGAGTCCCGGCCATTGAGATTACCCACACGCTGGAACGGCGGGGCCGCCGCTGATTTTTTGGACTTGGAACATTTTATGTGGTTTTTCAAGTGGCGCGAAGTCGGCTCGCATCAAGACTCGAAAGTCGTGCAGCCCCTTACCCTTATCGCTTCACGCCCAGCCTCCTAGCTCCCGCGTCACCACATGCTCCAGCACGCGCTGGCCCTCGGGGCTGTCGTTGAGGCAGGGCAGATAGGCGAATTTCTCGCCTCCATTATGTTGGAAGATCTCGCGATTCTCCTCGCCCAGTTCCTCCAGGGTCTCCAGGCAGTCGGCCACGAAGCCGGGGGCGACGATGGCGAGCCGTTTGGTGCCTGACTTGGCGAGGGCATCCACCGTCTCGTCCGTATAGGGCTTCAGCCACTCCTCCTTGCCGAAGCGGGACTGGAACGTGATCTTGAAACGGCTGTCGTCGAGGCCGAGCGCCTCGCCCAGCAGCCGGCCCGTCTTCATGGCGAAGCAATAATAGGGATCGCCCTGGAGCAGGTAGGTCTTCGGCACGCCGTGGAAGGAGGCGAGCAGCACTTCCGGCTCGAAATCGAGCCCGGCGAGATGCCGGCGTACCGAGCTTGCCAGCGCCTCGATGTAGACGGGATCGTCATGCCATTGCGGCGCCACACGGAGGGCGGGCTGCCAGCGCAGCGTCATCAGATGCTCGAAGGCCTTGTCGCAGACCGTCGCCGTGGTCGCGGCGGCATATTGGGGATAGAGCGGCACGAGCAGGATGCGGTCACAGCCCCCAGCGCGCAGGCCGTCGAGACGCTCGGCGATGCTGGGCTTGCCATAACGCATGGCGAATTCGACGATGAGGCGAGGATCGCGCGCTGCCATGGCCTCGGCGAGCTTCTCGGTCTGGCGCCGCGTGATCACCAGCAAAGGCGAGGCATTGGCTTGCTTGTCCCAGATCGAGGCATATTTCGCGCCGCTTTTGCCCGGCCGCGTTGTCAGGATGATGCCGTTGAGCAGGGGCCACCATAAGAGGCGCGGCACCTCGATCACGCGGCGGTCGGACAGGAATTCCTTGAGATAGCGGCGCATCGGCCAATAGGTCGGTGCATCTGGCGTGCCGAGATTGACCAGCAGCACGCCGATCCTGCCGCTGGCGCGACTGGGGTGGTCGGAGGGCACCGGAAGGGGGCTGGCTACGGGGAAGGAGGACATGCGGTTGCCTTTCGCCGCCTTTCAACAGGGAGCGAGCCTGGCTTGCAACAGAATAATCGGGTGGTCCCGTTTCCGAGATGCTGGCCGGAAGCCTGCCGTCTTGGGTCGTTCGTGCTCCCAGGCGATCAAATCCCGGTGGCCTCCCCGCAAAGGACTTGCAGGATCGCCCCCCTCCCGATTATCCTTCCCCCATGAGCATCGACGCCATAGAGATCCGTCTGGCTCGACCGGACGACGCCCATGCCATCGCGGATGTGCATGATGCGGCTTGGCGCAACGCCTATCGCGGTGTCATTCCCGGACGTGAGCTGGAGCGGCTGGTGGAGCGGCGCGGCGCCAAATGGTGGCGCTACGCCATCGACCGGAAGACCCGTATCGTGGTGATGTCCTTCGGCGGCGTAATCGCCGGCTACGCCACCTATGGGCGCAATCGCGCCGCGAGCCTGCCTTATCAGGGCGAGATTTTCGAACTTTATCTGCGCCCGGAATATCAGGGCATCGGCCTCGGCAAGCGCCTGTTCAATGCCGTGCGCCGTGACCTCAGCGGCCACGACGTCAAGGGCATGGTGATCTGGGCGCTGGCGGACAACCAGCGCGCCTGCGACTTCTACCAGCGCCTCGGCGGCGTGAAGGTGGACGCCATGGTCGAGCGCTTTGGTGACAGCAAGCTGCAAAAGATCGCTTTCGGCTGGGCGGCTTGAAGCCTGGGATCGCAGGCAGCGACGCCCATGCACGCTGACTTTGCCAATTGGAAGCGCGAGATTGGAGTGTCGATCACCGATCGACATCATTGAGGGCGTGGCGTTTGCGAATGAGGAAAATGGCGATCGGTGATCGCCACTCCGCGCTTGGTGCGCCTCGCCTTGTCAAGACAGTGCTGATCTCCCGCGATCCCAGGGTTACGTTCTGTCCCACACCGCGAAATAGCCGAGATCCGGCTCGTTGTAGCGTAGGGCGTAGGCGCGCCGGGCGAAGCGCCAGCGCAGCGCATGCAACAAGGTGGCGATGGCGCAGGTGAACAGGATCGCGACGAGAAGGACGAAGAGCGCGGTCAGCAGCACGGCGGAAACCAGGCTCGCCGGGGCCGTCAGCAGCAATACGGCCATCATCGCTGCAAAGCAGGCAAGCACGAACAGCAATTGCAGGGCGCTGAGCGAGAAGGGCCGCTCCGGTTTGTCGAAGGGATCGGCGGAAGGCCGACGGGCAAGGTTCAGGCGGTGGCGCCGCAGGGCGACGAGGCCGCCGCCTACGGCGAGTGTGGCGAACAGGACGAAGATCGCGCGCCGGATCTCGGCGCTGCCAAGATCGACCGGCGCACGCCAGATCACCACGAGCATCAGCAGTCCCACCAGGCCGCTCAGGATGAGCCAGCAGCCTGGTGCCTTGATGCGATGGGTGTGGTCGGGCACGAAGCGTTCATCCGGATGCACGGGATGGAGCTGGGCATGGTGTTCCCAGGCTTTGGCGAGGATATCATCCGGCTCGGGCGGCATGGTGAAGGGCTACAATATCGGGCAAGCGACTGCAATTGCCGGATGGGGGAAAGGCCTCATAGCTTGCCCAGCCTGCATCCGCCATCCTTCTTGGCCTACGGAATCTCGCCGCCGGGATGGAGGTTCTCCGACGGCAGGGGTTCGCTCGCGCCATCAGGCCGCCATCGTCGCAGAGGCTGTAGCCGCGACTGCTGGCGTCGGAGTTGATCATCTGTGATTCTCGCTGGAATGCTCCGAAATTGCCAACTATTCGGAGTGGCTGGAAAATGAAGAAAGAAAAGGTTTTATTAATTCTGTCCTAATTCTAATTGCAACTAAAAGAATTCCATCGAATATCAAGTTAATTCTACTGCATTCCAGTTTTTAACAATTCTAATTCCAATCTAAATTGTTTGACTTTCCCAAGATCTCGCGCTTACACAGCTCCCGTCCTGCCGGTGAGCGACCGGCAGCCCGATTCCGATAGAGGTCCAGATGAGAGCTTTCCTGCCGCATCGCCGCGCGGTCCTTGCCAGCGCAGCTGCGTTGGCCGCGACCCTGCTCACCGCCCCCCTTGCTGCGCAGGCCAAGGATGCCGGCATCACCGTGTACAATGCACAGCATGAGGACCTGACCCAGGCCTGGGCCGATGCCTTCACCAAGGAGACCGGAATCAAGGTCACGCTGCGCAACGGCAGCGACACCGAGCTCGGCAACCAGCTCGTGCAGGAAGGCGCCAACTCGCCAGCCGATGTGTTCCTGACCGAGAATTCCCCGGCCATGGTGCTGGTCGACAATGCCAAGCTGTTCGCCCCGCTGCCGGCAGATACGCTGGCCCAAGTGCCCGCGAATTACCGCCCGGCGCATGGCCGCTGGACCGGCATCGCCGCCCGCTCGACCGTCTTCGCCTACGACAAGACCAAGCTGACCGAGGACAAGCTGCCCAAATCGCTGCTCGACCTCGCCAATCCTGCCTGGAAGGGCCGCTGGGCGGCATCCCCCTCCGGGGCCGATTTCCAGGCCATCGTCAGCGCGCTGCTCAGCCTCAAGGGCGAGGCCGCCACGGCCGACTGGCTGAAGGCGATGAAGGCGAATGCCAAGTTCTACAAGGGCAACAGCACCGCCATGAAGGCAGTCAATGCCGGCCAGGTCGAGGGCGCCGTGATCTACCATTATTACTGGTTCGGCGATCAGGCCAAGACCGGCGAGAACAGCAAGAACGTGGCGCTGCACTATTTCCGCAACCAGGATCCGGGCGCCTTCGTCAGTGTCTCCGGCGGTGGCGTGCTGGCCTCCAGCAAGCATCAAGCGGAGGCACAGGCCTTCGTGAAATGGATCACCGGCAAGGGCGGCCAGGAAATCCTGAAGACCGGCACTTCCTATGAATATGCGGTGGGCGAGGGCGACCAATCCAACCCGAAGCTGGTGCCGCTCGCCGATCTCCAGGCTCCGAAGGTGGAGCCGGCGGATCTCAACAGCCGGAAGGTCACAGAGCTGATGATGGCTGCGGGACTGCTGTAAGAGGATTCCCGGGATCGCAAGGTTCCAGCCTGCTCTTCCCTTGTTGGAGTGCGAACCGCTCGCAAGAGCAGGCTGGATGCCCGCGATCCCAGGTTTTGATTGCGTATCCCTGCCTATTTGCGAAATATCGCGCCTCCGGGTAACCCGGAGGCCTTCGAGTTTCAGGACGTCCGGTGTCTCTTCTTTCAAGTCAGCGTTTCCAGGCCGACATCTTCAGGCTTGTTCCCATCTCCCGATTCACCGGACGGGATGCGGTTGCTGGCGCCGCGGTCCTCGTCTCGCTCTTTGCCCTGTTGCCCCTCGGCTTCGTGATCTGGATCACCGTCCAGATCGGCTGGCAGACCGCCTCGGCGCTGGTGTTCCGGCCGCGCGTGGGAGAACTCCTGGTCAACACGCTCCTCCTGGGGGCCTCGACCATCCCAATCGCCATTGCCCTCGCCGTGACGCTCGCCTGGCTCACAGAGCGCAGCGACCTCAGAGGCGCGCGGATCTGGTCCTGGCTGGCAGTGGCGCCGCTCGGTGTGCCGGCTTTCGTGCATTCATATGCCTGGGTAAGCGTAGTGCCCAGCATGGGCGGACTATCGGCCGGCGTGCTGATCTCGGTGCTCGCCTATTTCCCCTTCCTCTATTTGCCCGTCTCGGCGCAGCTCCGCCGTCTCGACCCGGCGCTGGAGGACGTGGCCGCCTCTCTCGGCCTCTCGCCGTCGCGCGTGTTCTTCCGCGTGGTGCTGCCGCAGCTGCGGCTGGCGATTCTCGGCGGCGCGCTGCTGGTCGGTCTGCATCTGCTGGCCGAATATGGCCTCTATGCCATGATCCAGTTTGACACCTTCTCCACCGCCATCGTGGACCAGTTCCAGTCGTCCTATAACGGCCCGGCCGCCAATATGCTCGGCGGCGTTCTGGTGGTGGCTTGCCTCCTTCTGCTCGGGCTGGAGGCGCTGTTGCGTGGACGCGAGCGCTATGCCCGCGTCGGCTCCGGGGCAGCGCGGCCGGCAACGCGCATTCGGCTCGGACGCACGACGCTGCTTTGGCTGATGGTGCCGTCAGCTACCGCGGCGCTGTCGCTCGGCGTGCCGCTGGTGACGCTGGCGCGCTGGCTTGCCATCGGCGGCGCCGGGGTCTGGCCGCTCGATAGCATCGCCGGCGCCCTCGGCCAGACGCTCGGCCTCGCACTATTCGGCGCCGTGCTGACCTCGCTCCTCGCCTTGCCGATGGCGTGGCTTTCGGTACGCGCCCCTGGGCGGCTGCAGAGGCTGCTGGAGGCCTGCCATTATTATGTCGGCGCGCTGCCTGGCGTCGTGGTGGCGCTGGCGCTGGTGACGATCACCGTGCGCGTCGCACTGCCGCTCTACCAAACCATGGCGACCTTGCTCGCCGCCTATGCCCTGATGTTCCTGCCGCGTGCGCTGGTCGGCCTGCGCGCCAGCATCGCCCAGGCGCCGGTCGAGCTGGAACGCGCCGCCATGGCGCTCGGGCGCACGCCCTTCAAGGCGATCTGGCAGATCACCCTGCGGCTCTCGGCGCCTGGTGTCGCCGCCAGCATGGCGCTGGTGGCGCTCGGCATCACCACCGAGCTGACGGCCACTCTGATGCTGGCGCCGAGTGGCACGGTGACGCTCTCCACGCGCTTCTGGTCCGCCACGAACGATATCGACTACGCCCGCGCGGCGCCCTATGCCTTGATGATGGTGCTGCTGGCCCTGCCGCTCACCCTGTTGCTCCATTTCCAATCCAGGCGCTCGATCGGCCAATGACGTTCCTCACCATAGAAGGTGCCAGCAAGCGCTATGGCGCCGTGGCCGCGCTCGATGATGTAAGCCTTGAGGTGCCGGCCGGCAGTCGCACAGCGATCGTCGGCGCCTCGGGCTCGGGCAAGACCACGTTGCTGCGCCTCATCGCCGGTTTCGAGGCCCCCGATGCCGGTCGCCTGACGCTCGATGGCGCGGTGCTGGCCGACGGGTCGGCCATCGTGCCCGCCCACCGGCGCGGCATCGGCTTCGTGACGCAGGACGGCGCGCTCTTTCCCCATCTCACCATCGCCCAGAATATCGGCTTCGGCCTGGAACGCAGCCTCGCCGACCGTGCAGTCCGAATCGAGGCGCTGATGCGCACGGTCGATCTCGATCCGGTCATGCTGGGACGCCGGCCGCACCAGCTTTCCGGCGGCCAGCAGCAGCGTGTCGCTCTTGCCCGGGCCCTGGCAAGGCAGCCCCGGCTCATGCTGTTGGACGAACCTTTCTCGGCGCTCGATACCGGCCTGCGCGAGGCAACGCGCAAGGCCGTCGCCGCCATGCTGGAGGCCGCCGGGGTCACCACCATTCTCGTCACCCATGACCAGACAGAGGCGCTCTCCTTCGCCCATCAGGTCGCGGTGCTGAGCGAGGGCAGGTTGGCGCAGGCCGGCGCGCCACACGAACTCTACCGCCGTCCGCATGACCGCAAGACCGCGCTGTTCCTGGGCGAAGCCGTGCTGATGAAGGGCCAGGCCGGGGTCGGCTGGGTCGACTGCGCGCTCGGCCGCCTGCCGGCCGGCACGCATGGCCATCGCGGCGAGGTCGAGATCATGCTGCGGCCTGAGCAGATCCGTTTCACGCCGGTCGAGCAGGGCGCCGAGCAGGGGTGCCTCGCCCGTGTCGTGGAGGTGGAGTTTGGCGGGGCGCTGCGAGCCGTCACGGTTGTTTTGATTTCGAACGGCATGAAACTGCGCATCACCGGCACCGGATTGGAGCTGCCGCCGACCGGCGCGCGCGTCCGGCTCAATGTGGCAGGGCCGGCTCACGTCTTCGACACGCCAAGTTAACAATTGTGTCATCTTCCGGTTGAAACGTGGCTCGGTTCCGCATAAGCCTGCATCCCCACCGGGGGATTGGCGCATCGTGTGCCAAGACCCGCTCTACAGGATGTGATGCCGATGCGTATCGATGCCGTTTCGACGGGACGCAACCCACCGCACGAAGTGAATGTGATCGTCGAAGTTCCGGTCGGCGGCGAGCCCATCAAGTATGAGATGGACAAGGAAGCCGGTGCGCTTGTGGTGGACCGCTTCCTCTACACGCCCATGCGCTATCCGGGCAATTATGGTTTCATTCCCCACACCTTGTCCGACGATGGCGATCCGATCGATGTGCTGATCGCCAACCAGCGCGGCATCATCCCCGGTGCGGTCATCGCCGTGCGCCCGGTCGGCGTGCTCAAGATGAGGGACGAATCCGGCGGTGACGAGAAGATCATCGCCGTTCCGGTGCCGCGCCTCACCCGTCGCTATGAGAAGGTTCATAGTTACACTGACCTGCCCGAAATCACGATCAGGCAGATCGAGCACTTCTTCGAGCATTACAAGGATCTCGAGAAGAACAAGTGGGTGAAGGTCGAGGGCTGGGGCGACGCAAAGGAAGCCGAGAGCATGATCCTCGCTGCTATCGAACGCTACAAGGCCAACAAGGGCTGAACCAGAATAAGGGACGCCGCCCAAAACCTTCCCCAGCCTCGTGGGGGGGAGGCTTGCGCCGCGCCCTTCGCTCAGGTGTGCCTACCCCTCAATTGTGGCCAGCCCCACATTGGCGCCGCACATCAGCACACCCACGCGTTCGCCCTGCGCCGGACGGTAGCCGCCGCTGATCAACGCGGCCAGCGCCGTGGCGCCGCCAGGCTCCAGCGCCACGCGCAGATCGGCCCAGGCACGCTTCTGGGCTTCCACGATGGTACTGTCGGGCACCGTGAGCGCTTCGGCGACATATCGGCTGGCGACCTCATAGACTCTCGGCCCGCAATTGCGCGCACCCAGCGAATCAGCGGCGACGCTCTCGACACCGACATCCACCGGCCCGCCCGCCGCCAGCGCCGCCTTCAGGCATTGCGAGCCCTCAGGCTCGACCGAGACGACCTTCACCCGCCTGGCGAACCATGCAGCGATGCCGCTGATCAGCCCGCCGCCGCCAGTGGCGACCAGCACGGTGTCGAGCGCCCCGCCCGCCTGCTCCTCCCATTCCAGGCCGAGCGTGCCCTGGCCGGCAATGGTCTCCCAGGCGTCGAAGGCATGCACGGAGAGGGCGCCGGTCTCCATGACATAGCGTTCGCAGGCCGCCAGCGCATCGGCATAGCGCTCGCCGCCGATGTCGAGATCGGCCCCGCGGGCGCGAATGGCAGCGATCTTGGCGGGGCTGGAGATGACCGGGACGAAGATGCGCGCCTTGTGGCCGAGGGCACGCGCCGCATGGGCGACGGCAATGCCGTGATTGCCGCCAGAGGCCGCCGCCACCCCCGCCGTCGGCACCGGGCGGGAGAGGAGGTTGTTGAAGGCCCCACGCGGCTTGAACGAGCCTGCATGCTGCATGAATTCGAATTTGAGCTGCAGGGGACTCGGGATGCCGAAGGCGCCGGCTTCGAGATCAAGGATGGGCGTGCGGCGAATGTGAGGGGCCACGCGCGCAAAAGCGGCGCGGATATCGTCAGGAGAGATCATGGGGGACCACTGGGAGCGCGGATATCTTGTCCGCCCTTCCTATCCTGCGGGCGCGCCGTTTCCAAGAGGCGGACATCGCCACAACCATCAGGATGGTCGTGGCTGGGATTTCCGCGCCGCCCTACCTCTGCATCGCCGCACCGAGAATCTCACTCGGCTTGCCGCCCGTGGTGGCCTGCACCAGCACCACGAAGCTGTCGGCGCCGGGCGCGGTGACGTCCTCGGACTTCAGGGTGAGGGTTGCGGCAGCGCCGTCATAATCGGCGATCTTGCGGAAACCGCGCGCCACATTGGAATAGGTGACGGTCTGGCCGGTGTTCTCGCCTCGCTCGATCACCACCTTGGCCTGGCGCTCCACCGGCACCAGCCAGATCTCGCCCCTCAAATTGGTCTTGCCGAGCGTGACGCTGTAGGAACCGTCCCTGCTCGTGATGCCGACGGGCACGGCCAGCACGTTGGCGCGGGCGCCGGCCACCTCGATGGCGCGGCGGACTTCCTCGTCATTCGAGCCGACGACGTGCTGCACGCCATCCACGACGATCTGCGGCGTGTAGACGGCCCGGTCGCCTCGCGCTTCAGAATAGGCGCGCTGGCGCTGGGAGAAGCTATGACTGGCCAGCGTGTCCTTCCAGCCAAGATAGTCCCAGTAATCAACCGGCAGGGAGAGCGCGATCAGGGTGGGGTCTTTCGACCAGTTCCCCATCATCTTGTCGGCGGGCGGACAGGATGAGCAGCCCTGGCTTGTAAACAGTTCGATCACCGCGCGCGGCTGCGCCATCGCCGGACCGCAGGCGATCGACAAGAACAGGGTTGCAACAACAGTTCGACGCATCGATCTCGTCCGGTTTGCAATCAGGTAAACTTTCGGCTCCTTCAATTGCAAGGCATACCTTGCCCGAAGTTAATGGGCGAGTAACGCTGTGGTGAGTTGCCGGTCGCGCCGCGATTCGTGATGGGGCGTGAGCTGCACCTCAGCCTCGCTACAACTGCCCGGCGGGTTGGCAGGCCGCGGGGCAGGTCGCCCTCATCGCCCGGGCCGGCCTCCAGCCGCTCTTGCGAAACAAAGGCTTCGGCAACGCGTTGCGAATATGGAACGCGGCAAGTCCACTCCTATATCCCAGAACCAGGCACGCTTTCGTTGGCAGGTTAACGCTTTGTCCGCTCAGTTCTTTGTTTTGTCGTAGATTCCTGTCGGAGAACCGTAGGACACTTTCCCGGTATCTGCTTAGGGGAGAAATGATATTGGATAGGGCAGCAGCACGACTCTCGTCGTTCAGGGCGACCGCGAGGAGACCCAGAATCCATGAACACCATCCTTTGGGGTTTGTATTCGGGAAGTCCGGCGTTCGGCTCCGCTCCTCGCGCTATGATCGCTGCGCCGATGGCTGCCCCATGACGGCGCCCTCCGCATGAAGCGTTTCTTCAACCTCATCTGGCGGATGGTGGTGCGGACCTCGGCCCATGACGACTTTGCGCTGGCAAGCCATATGGCGCTATCCTCGCTTACGGCCATGTTTCCCTTCCTGATCTTCGTCGCCTCACTCGCCGGCGTGCTCGGCACCGGCCAGCTGCAGGGTGAGGTGGTAAAGCTGCTGTTCGAGACCTGGCCGCATGCGGTGTCCGAGCCGATCGCCGAGGAAGTCAACAATGTACTGGGCAATTCGCGCCCCGGCCTCGTCACCATCTCGGCCATCGTCGCCATCACCCTGGCCAGCAATGGCGTCGAGGCGATCCGCATCGGCGTCAACCGAGCCTATGGGCTGGTGGAGACGCGCTCCTTCTGGCTATGCCGGCTGGAGAGCCTGCTCTTCGTCTTCGTCGCCTCGCTCGCCCTGGTGACTCTGGCGCTTCTGGTGGTGCTCTGGCCGGTGATGTGGCAGGCGGCCATCACCTTTGCGCCGTTCCTGGAACCGCTGGCACCGATAATCCAGATCGCGCGCTACGGCATCACCCTGCTCGTGCTCGGCAGCGCCATCATGCTGGTGCACATCTTCCTTGTGGCGAGCAGCCCGCCACTGCGCCAGATCTGGCCCGGTGCCCTCCTCACGCTGGTGCTCTGGCTGGTGGGCGGCGGCGTGTTCAGCATCTACATCACCGATTTCAACACCTATTCCAAGCTCTATGCCGGTCTGGGCAGCGTCTTCGCCGCGCTGTTCTTCCTCTGGCTGGTGGCGATTGCCTTTCTGCTGGGCGCCGAGTTCAACGCGGCGCTGGCGGAGTAGGGCTTCCTGGGATCGCGGACATCCCTGCCCCGTGCGCCAGGCTTAGCCGGGAGGATCCGATATGCAGCGAAGGGAACGAGGCTCTCAGACGGCGCCCTTCGCGTTCATGATCGCCTGGATCGCCCGCTCCAGCTCGTCCTGGCCATAAGGCTTGCCGATCCTGGCGAGAGCCGGGTCGGCGTCGGGCGGGAGTTCGGCGTAGCCAGTGGCGAGGATGATCGACAGATCGGGCCGAATGGACCAGATCTGGCGGGCGAGCTGCAGGCCTGTCATGTGTGGCATGGCCTGGTCGGTGATCACCAGCTCGACGTCCGGCCGATCCGCGAAGAGGCGGAGTGCTTCGGCGCCGGAGGCGGCGGGCAGCACTTCATGCCCGAGATCCTCCAGCAGGGCAGCCGTGTTGAGCAGCACGAGCGCATCGTCGTCGACGGCCAGGATGGTGAGGCGGCGGTCGATGGGGGACGACGCCGACATAGGCCCGGAGGCCGCGGCGAGCGCTTCCGTGGAGGCGAAGGCGCTCGGTAGCCAGATCCTTGCCGTGGTGCCGCGACCGAGGTCGCTCTCCAGCACCAGGCGCCCGCCCGATTGCTCCGCCAGACCCTGGATCATCGGTAGCCCAAGGCCGGTGCCCTTGCCGATGCCCTTGGTGGTGAAGAAGGGCTCGGCCGCCTTGACGAGCGTCGCCTTGTCCATGCCGATGCCAGTGTCCGCCACGCTCAGGCAGACATAGCGCCCGGGCTTCAGGCGGGTGCGGTGGTTCTCACGGATCTCCTCCGCCAGGCCCGAGATGGTCACCATGCCGCCATTCGGCATGGCGTCGCGGGCGTTGACCACCAGATTGACCAGGGCGGATTCAAGCTGATGGCGGTCGCTGCGCACCGGTTCGAGATCGGGAGGGAAGCGTATGTCGATGGTGATCATCGGCCCGATCGAGGTCTGCATGAGGTCTTTCATGCTCCTGACGAGTTCGGGCAGGTCGACCGCGACCAGGCTGAGTTCCTGGCGGCGGGCGAATGCCAGCATTCGCTTGACGAGGGCGCTGCCGCGCTCCGCCCCGTGGATGGCGTTGTCGAGCAAGGAGAGCACCTTGGCGTCGTCACCCACGCGCTTGCGCACAAGGGTCAAGCTGCCAAGGATGGCGGTGAGCAGGTTATTGAAGTCATGGGCGATGCCGCCCGTGAGTTGGCCGATGGCCTCCACCTTCTGCGATTGGGCCAGCGCCTCGCGTGCTTCGTCAAGTGCCCGCTGGGCGGCGACACGCTCGGTGATGTCGCGGGTGATCTTGGCGAAGCCGATCAGCGTGCCGTCATCGCCCGTGATGGCGTCGATGATGACACTGGCGCGGAAGCGCGTGCCATCCTTGCGTACGCGCCACCCCTCCCTTTCATAGCGTCCTTCGCGACCCGCCGTCTCCAGCGCCTTGGCAGGCTCGCCTGCCGCGCGGTCCTCCGGCGTGTAGAAGCGCGAGAAATGCTGACCGATGATTTCTTCGGCGTCATAGCCCTTGATGCGTTCGGCGCCGGCGTTCCAGCTCGAGATGAAGCCATCCTTGTCGATCATGTAGATGGCATAGTCGGTCACGCTCTGAACGAGGAGGCGGAACTGTTCCAGGCTGCGGCGGAGCTTGTCTTCCGCCTCGCGGCGTTCAGTAAGGTCGCGAGTGATCTTGGCATAGCCGACCAGCCGGCCGGCAGGATCCCGGATGGGATCGATGACGACGTGAGCCCAGAAGCGCGTACCGTCCTTGCGGACGCGCCAGCCCTCGTTCTCGAAGCGCCCCTCGGACTCGGCGGTCGCAAGGGCCCGCGCGGGCAGCCCGTCCACCCGATCCTTTTCGGTGTAGAAGCGCGAGAAATGCTGGCCGATGATCTCGTTTGCCTCATAACCCTTGAAGCGCCGGGCACCGGCATTCCAGCTCGCCACCCTGCCGTCGAGGTCGAGCATGTAGATGGCGTAGTCAGTCACCGCTTCGAGCAGCAAGCGATAGCTCCCCTCGTCGGGGTGGCGGGCCTGCGGTGCTTCGACCTGTTCCATCAACACTGCCTTACCTCGTCACAAGGACGGAAACGCCAGAAATCGAGGCCGGCATGTTTCGCGTTCCGAGCGGGAATGCCACAAGTTCGCACCGACCTCCGTTATCGAAACGCGGCATAGCACGGGTTTGTTCAACCGGCGCGGGTTCAGGCCAGGGGAGGGGAGGCGTCAAGGTCTGGGCCGAGCGCCGCGGCAACCTCCTTGCCTGGCGCGACCGGCACGATCTCCATCTCGACGAGATCGGACCAGGCGCTCGCCCAGCGCTGCAGCAGCGTGACATCCTCGCATTCCATCAGCTGGAAGCAGCGGCCGAGGTCCGCGCTCACCCAGCTCGATACGAAGGCGAGTCCGTCCGGCGCCTGGCGCCCGCGTTCGCGAAAGCGCCGGTAGACCGCCTTGGCGTCCTGGTCGCGAAAGTGTTCGATAACCATGAACAGCATGGCTCAGGCATTTCCGTCAGTGCCGGTGGCTGGGATGGCGGCGCCCGTCACAACCCCGCCGGCCGGCGAGATAAGGAAGGCGATCAGCCGGGCGATCGCTTCGGGCGCTACCCAGCTTGACGTGTCGGCCTTGGGCATGGCGGCACGGTTCTGCGGCGTGTCGATCACACTCGGCAGTATGCAATTGGCGGTAATGCCGTCGCCGCGATATTCCTCCGCGATGGCTTCGGTGAGCCGGATGAGCGCCGCCTTGGAGGCGGCATAGGCCGCCAGCCCCGCCGGCGCCTTGAGACCGGCCATGGCGGCGACATGCACGATGCGTCCGTGCCGTGCCGCCTGCATCACGGGCAGGACCGCAGCGCTGATGGCGAGCGCCGTGCGGGCATTGGCGGTGAGCATCGCATCCCATTGCTCCAGAGCCGTCGAGACCGGCCCGGCCTGGAAGCCCCCGACCGTATTCACCAGGGCTGAGACGCTGCCAAACCTTCCCGCCACCTGCGCCACGGCGACACTGCAGGCCTCCTGCGAGGTGAGATCGACACCCGCGAGGGGCAGAGCCTCGGTACCGGCCGGCAGGCTGGCGAGGAGCCGCTCGAGCTTTTCCGGCGAGCGGTCGATGAAGGCGAGCTTTGCCCCGCGCCGCGCCAATATGTCCGCTACCGCCGCTCCGAGATTGCCGGCCGCACCGGTGATGATGATCGCGCCTGCCTCGCTCACGGCCGCTGCTCCCTCGTTGTTGTGACAGCAACTCTGTCACGCCCCTCCAGCCATGGGAAGGGGGCGAGGGTCCCGAGGAAGGCCTCGTCGCCGCGGTTGGACGCCCGACTTCGCCGCCCAGCTCTAAACGGTATTATGTCTAGCTCTAGATGCTATTATTCAGCGAGATCTTGCTCTCATAGCTGCCGATATTGATCTCGACCGCCTTCCGAGTGGCGTTGTAATACATGATGCCGGCGACAGCGACTACGACGACGGCGATGATGAGAAGTCCGATAGTCGCATTGCGCGTCATTGCATGCCTTCTAGAATCTGTGACCGTCGCTTCGACGAGTCGGAATGGTGCATTAAGGCTGGTTACAGTATTGAAAATCAATCTGATATTCTTGTGGAAAGCGATATTGATGCGAGAAGCCCTAATTGCTTAACCGACCGGCGAATAAAACTTTGTGATTTTGGCGGTTTTTTCGGATGGATGGGTACGAGGAGCGAAGTCCATTTGCCGAATCGAAGGGGGAGCATCCGATCGGCTCCGAAAGCAGAACTGAATCGCGGTTGGGCGACCCCATATGGCCGATTGTGAGAGAAAAATCAGGCAAACCTGCCGAGCTTCGGCCGGCTTGCAGCCGGCTCGCAAGAAAAGGAACACGGCTTTTCGATCTTGCGAAGAAAATATTGCAGCGATTTTTAAAAAATCTCCGCCGAGTCTCAATTGACCTGAACGTTTGAGTATCGCTATTGTAAGAAACGGCCAACTCAACGCTTTCAGCATGCAGATCCTTCTCGCCCGCTGGTTCATCTGCGGATTGCTTGTCCTGGACATCCTGTCGGCGGCCACATCGGGCCTTGCCGCGGACCTTGTCGTCGATATGGGCACGAGAACGGTCCTTTCGAGCGAGGAACTGCTGCGCCGGCCCGACGCCGTCACCATCCAGGTTCCGGCGGATGTGAGCTATGGGCGCACCATGACCTACCGTGCCGTTCCGTTGCGGGCGCTGCTGGGCGCAGGGGGCCTGCCGGCGGACCAGGATGTCCAGATCACCGCAACGGATGGTTTCGTGACCGATCTGCCAACGAGTCTCATCCATGCGCCCGGCGATGGGGGCGCCGTGCCGTGGCTGGCGATCGAGCCGGCGGACAGCCCCTGGCCGCCTACGCCGGGCGGCAAGGCCACCGGTCCGTTCTATCTCGTCTGGCTGGATCCCTCGGCCTCGGGCGTGACCAGCGAGCAATGGCCCTTCGCGGTCGAGACGCTGCGCTTCGTGCCGACATGGGCCTCGAAGTGGCCCGCACTCGCGGTGGGGAACGATGTGCCCGCGGCTTCGCCCATCCGGACGGGCGAGGCCGTCTTCGCCCGGCAATGCATGGTCTGCCACCAGCTGGGCGGCTCGGGCGATGCGAAAGTTGGGCCGGACCTCAACAGCCCGCGGAACCCGACCGAATATTTCCAGCCCTGGGCCCTGCGAGCCTATATCCGCGCACCCGCCTCCCTCCGCACCTGGCCCGACATGAAGATGACCGGCTTCGACAGGCAGGCCCTGAGCGATACCGATCTCGATGCCATCATCGCCTATCTCACCTACAAGGCGGCACAACATCCACCTCAATGATTGCGTGGCCTTCTTCGCGGGTTCTGTGACGAGGTGGTATCGAGCAGATCGAATTGGGCTTCGGCCAGCGCCTGGACGAAGGCGTCCCTCGCTTCCTGGATCGTGGCCTCGCCGGCGATCGTCCGCTTGCAGATCCGTCGGGCCCGATCGTGCCGGGTCCCTTTTCGGTCCGGCCATTTGTTCTCGAGATAGTAAAGAGCCGCCTCGGTGTTGCCGACATGGCTGGCCACACCCATGCCGCGGGCGAAGAGAACGGCGCCGACGAAGGGGTGAGTCATCATGGTTCCTACCCTCCCATAACCATGAAACGAGGTGGGGGAGCGCCGGTTCCGTCCGGGCCGGCAGGGCCTGGGAAAAAATCGCGATGCCTGTCGCGATAGACCCGCGCCTTCGGAGGACATTCGGGCCATCGGCCTCCTTCCGGAGGATGGACTCAAATGAAAAGGGAGGAGACGTAAGCCTCCTCCCCCGATCGAAAGTATGATTATACATAATTGTCAGGGACGTGCGTTCACAAGCCAGCTCTACGCCTAACCGCCTCTCGAATGAGGCAATAACCGGTAAAAAAGGCCCACAAACCCTGAACGTCCATAGCGCGCGCTTAATTAGGATCATACCTCTCGGCCGCCTTTTGTCGAGGGCCTGAGACTACTACTTTCGGACAGAAATTACACCCTGCCATCAATCTTAAGTACATAGATTACCAATTGGGAATCTGTGAGCAGGCCGAAGGCCTATGCGGTGTTCAGGAATCGCCCTCAGGACGAATTTTCGTACGCATTGTTACATCTTAGGAATTATAGCTAACGACCGTTTCACGCACTCCATGTACCAATCGACCTAACGAGTACTGCCGAGACAAGGTCGATTATGAATATGTCCATTCATACCCCCGCTTCCACCTCCCACCTCCTGGCTGGGTATCCCGTGTCCATGCCCGAAGCCCTCCCGGCTACTCCGGCAGCCCGCCTCGGCGTCGGAAGGATGTCCATCACCATCCTTTCCGACAATAAGATCTTCCGCACCTGTCTTGCGCGCTGCCTGCAGACCATGACGCACGATTTCGAGGTCTCCTGCCATGACGGCGCGCAGGCCTGGCTTTCCGGCGGCGAGGAGCCCGCGGACGGGATCGTGCTGCTCTGCGCCACGGGCCAGAAGGCAACCGAAGCGGCCATCCGGAACGATCTCAATGAGGTCCTGCACAATGTCGGCGGCGCTCGCGTCATCATCATATCGGATGAGGAGAGCCCGACTCACATGATGGAAGCGTTGACCATGGGCGCGCGTGGCTTCGTGACCATGGACACCGATCTCGACGTTACGCTTGGTGCGATCAGGCTGGTCAGCGTGGGCGGCACCTTCATTCCCGCCAGCGGCCTGATGTCCGCCCGCGCGGCCCAGGTGGCGGCAACAGCTGCTCCCGCACCCAAGACGGGCGGTTTCTCCCAGCGCCAGCTCGAAGTGCTCGAACTTGCGCGGTTGGGTGATCCCAACAAGATCATCGCCTTCAAGCTGAGCATGAGCGAGGCAACCGTGAAGGTTCACCTGCGCAACATGATGCGCAAGCTCAAGGCCCGGAACCGCACCGAGCTGATCTTCAAGAGCAACGAGCTCCTGGGCATCGGCTGAGCTGGCCGCAGAGGATGCGGCCCTGCCGGCCGTCCGGAGCTGAGGTGGTCCTTGCGAGGATTTCACCCTCCCGTTTCGGGTGGAGCGCTTTACCAGGGCTTTGGCTGATTCGGCGTTGTGGGCCTCGATGACGGCGCCGAAGGCCGCTACTGTAGGGGCGCAGGTTGCTCCTGTGGTGGTCCACAGCAAGTGAGGGACTGTCTTGCCGATCTTGATCGATGGTCATGGAGAGGCGGGCGAACCCGTCGCGAAGGAAGTCCTTGTATGACTTAGGCCGTCAGCTGATCGGAAAGACTTTTGCCTCCGTGAATTGCCGGCCCTTGAAGACTTTCGGCGACCATTGCCGTGTGCGTTTTCGCACATATGCAAATCCAATCGTCACTTACCAACGTACTATCGACGTAAAGGGCGGATAGCCGCCACAAGAAGTCGATTGCCAGCGTCCCAGGGGGCTCTAATGTCACCGCCATTCCAAGTTATTTCGAACCCATTGCCCCCTTCGATGCGTCGCTCCGCTCCGGCGATGACCTCCGGTCAGATTGAGCTGCAATTGATGGGCGCTTTGATGACGGCGAGCCAGTCCCCCATGTCAGCTGCTTCCCGGGCTTCCATGGAAAAGGCGATTCGGCGCCACCAGGGTCAGGCAGGCCTGCACCACGGCGCCCTGCTAGAGTTTCTGCTCTAGCCTCTCCGGGTGCTTGCGATGGGCAACAGTCAATTCGCCAATCCGATAAGATTTATGGTGAGCCGGCAGACTGTGCGGGAGATTGCCGATCTCGACGAGGCGATTAGCTACCTGTCCATGAGCTGGCCGATGGAAGCAGGGACGTACTGCCAGGCTGCCAAACGAGTGCTTGTCGCTGCGATAGAAGGAAGGCGCTCCGTCAAGGACGCCCGCAAGGCCGTGGTCGCTGCCTTGCATGAAGCACGGATGTTTATTCTGAACTAGGACCTGAAAGATAAGGTCCCTGGCTGGCTCTTGAGTGCCCCTTGTCAGACAAGCTTCTTTGGCAGAGATAGAGACGTCATATGCATCCTTGTACAAGGAGAGGATGTATAAAAATAACTCGTCGTAATCATTTCTCGCTATCGTCGTTGTGATGCCATCGATGCTTGCTATTGCCGCGGGCCACAGGCGGCGGTGCCCTGGCGCTGCAGCAGGACTTTGACCTGTCGAACTTCCATGCAGGCGTTTGTAGAGGCGGGTGTCTGCTTGGCAGCGCCTGGACGGCCACTCGGTTGCGTACACCCGGTGCGCCCGACGCTGGCGCGTACGTCAAGATCGACTGCACCTCACCGTATGACCATGTCGTTCACCGCACGCGCCTGGGCGGCTCCGTGCGTTTCAATTTCCCGTTCGCACCCCACGGGCTGGCAGCCCTGGCGGCTGCATTGTGGTCAATTACCGATATGAGAAATACAAATAACGACTGTACCAGGTAAGGCGAGAAACTACTCCAAGCACATGCCTAGAAGCTTGAGCTATCCAATGATAACACTAAGGTGCATAAATTCGAAAGCAGGTTACCAACCTCCGAAGGTTCTATTCTATCTCAAAAAGCCGATAAACGCGAATTATACGTGACTCGTCCTTCTAGTGAGTTCATAACTTATTGTAAAAATCTGTGAAAATGATATCATAATTACTAAATTTATGTAGATCACCTGGAGTCGCGCGTTCATCTCGCCTGGGCGATGCACGGCATGCGAGATGGTCATACAGAAAAGCCTGTGATTGTCCAAACAATGGCTTTGATAGCTAAATCATGGACGTCGCAACTTAAAATGGTGAGGCAAAGCTATGGTGCTCAGGAAAATAATCATCCTAACTTTGCTCCTGCTCGCCTTTCTTTATGCGGGTTACACAGCCATTGCTGGTAACCGAAGTGCTCTGTGGGATATTGTCAGCGGCAAATGTGTCCCCGAGCAAGGGAAACAAGGGCCACAGCAGACATGCGCGCAGGTCGATATTTCGCAAGGTCTCGACCATGGCTTCGCGGTTCTGAAAGACAACGCAACAAGCAAGCCATTCGAATATCTGCTGATCCCCACCACGCGTATTGCAGGGATCGAGGATCCTCGCTTGATCGAGCCGTCAGCGCCCAACTACTTTGAGGACGCTTGGGAGGCGCGTCGCTTCATCGGTAAGTCACTCGGTACAAGTCCACAACGGGATATGATCGCCCTGGCGATCAATTCCATGCAGGATCGGAGCCAGGATCAGCTTCATATTCATATTGATTGTGTCCGCGCGGATGTCCGCACCAAATTGAACGAGAATGACCAGACATCTGGCTCTCAATGGAAGGAGATTGATCTTCCGCCTCCGAATCATCCTTACGCAGTTCTTCGCCTCGTCGAGGATAGTCTCGCAAACACAAACCCCTTTCGGTTGGTTGCGCAGGGATTGCCAGGCGCCTCCGGGCATATGGGCTTGATGACGATCGTCGTCGTAGGAGCGACGTTTCCCAATGGCCAGGAGGGCTTTTATGTTCTCGCCAGCCAAGCAGGCTCTGCCATGAATGCACACGGCGAGGATCTCATCGATCCGGAATGCCGCGTGATGGGCCGTTGAACGTCTTCTTGCCTGCGCAGCTCCCAATCGAGCACGTCCTACGACGAACCTCCCCAGAAACGGCGGACCCCTTCAGCTCTACACATTATCGGCCTCCGTCGAGCGCTGTGTCGCCGAGGCGCTTGCCTTGCCCCACCGCCAGTTTGCAATCTCAGGCATGTCGTCGCCGTACCGGGCAATATAGGCCTTGTGGTCCAGCAGCTTGTCGCGAATCGCTTGCTTAGCGTAGGCGGCGCGCGCGCCCAGCTTTGGAACGCGGTCGATGGCGTCCGCGACCAGATGGAAACGATCGAGCTCGTTCATTACGCACATGTCGAAGGGCGTGCTGGTCGTTCCTTCTTCCTTATAGCCCCGCACATGCAGGTTTGAGTGACCGTGCCGGCGATAGGTCAACCGATGGATCAGCCACGGATAACCGTGGAAGGCAAAAATAATCGGTTTGTCTGTGGTGAACAGCGTGTCGAAGTCCTGATCGGACATACCGTGCGGATGCTCGTCGGAAGGTTGCAGCTTCATGAGATTGACGACGTTGATCACACGCATTTTCAGTTCGGGGGCATATTCGCGCAGCAGCGCCACCGCCGCGAGCATTTCCAGCGTCGGAACATCGCCGCAGCAGGCCATCACGATATCGGGCTCCGCGCCACGATCGTTGCTGGCCCACTCCCAGATGCCGAGCCCGGCGGTGCAGTGTTTGATTGCCTGATCCATCGTCAGCCATTGCGGCGCGGGTTGTTTGCCAGCGACGACGACGTTGACATAGTTTCGGCTGCGCAGGCAGTGATCGGTGACCGACAGCAGGCAATTGGCGTCCGGAGGCAGATAGACCCGGACCACTTCGGCCTTCTTGTTCACGACGTGATCGATGAATCCGGGGTCCTGATGGCTGAAACCGTTATGGTCCTGTCGCCAGACATGACTCGACAGCAGATAGTTCAGGGATGCGATCGGCTGCCGCCAGGGGATGTGGTTGCAGACCTTGAGCCATTTGGCGTGCTGGTTGAACATCGAGTCGATGATGTGAATGAAGGCTTCATAGCACGAGAAGAAGCCGTGCCTGCCAGTCAGGAGGTAGCCCTCGAGCCAGCCCTCGCATTGATGCTCGCTGAGCATCTCCATCACGCGGCCGTCAGGCGCCAGATGATCGTCGAACGGGTAGGTGTTGGCAACCCAGGCGCGGTTCGTAACCTCCAGAGCGTCTTGCCACCGGTTGGAATTGTTTTCGTCCGGACTGAAAAGCCGGAAATTGCGAGCGTCCTGGTTGAGCTTCATGACATCGCGCAGGAACTTGCCCATGGAGCGCGTCGATTCCGCGATTGCGCTCCCCGGGGCATCCAGCGCGACGGCATAGTCGCGGAAATCCGGGAGGCGGAGGTCCTTGAGAAGCAGTCCGCCGTTGGCATGGGGATTGGCGCTCATCCGGCGGTTTCCCTGAGGCGCGAGTTCGGCCAGATGCGCTTTCAGCGAACCATCGTCGTCGAAGAGCTCCTCGGGCCGGTAGCTGCGCATCCACTCCTCGAGGATGCGGATGTGCTCCGGGTTCTCATGCATCTCACCCATCGGCACCTGATGCGAGCGCCAATATCCTTCGGTGCGCTTGCCGTCGATCTCCTTGGGGCAGGTCCAGCCCTTCGGCGTGCGCAAGACGATCATTGGCCAACGGGGGCGCTCGGTGAAGCCGTGGGCCGCGGCATCGGCCTTGATCCGCTTGATGTCCGCAAGAGCCGTGTCGAGCGTCTGCGCCAGCAACACGTGAACCTTGGCCGGTTCGTCTCCCTCGACGAAATAGGGCGTATAGCCATAGCCCTTGAAGAGTTGGTCCAGCTCCTCGTCGCTGATCCGGGCCAGGACACAGGGATTGGCGATCTTGTATCCGTTGAGATGCAGGATTGGCAGCACCACGCCGTCGGTCACGGGATTCAGGAACTTGTTCGAGTGCCAGCTGGTCGCCAAGGGGCCGGTTTCGGCCTCACCGTCACCGACGACACAGGCAACGATCAGATCCGGATTGTCGAAAGCCGCGCCATAGGCGTGGGAGAGAGCGTACCCGAGTTCTCCGCCTTCATGAATGGAGCCTGGCGTCTCCGGCGCGACATGGCTGGGGATGCCGCCCGGAAAAGAAAATTGCGTGAAGAGCCGCTTCATGCCCTCCTCATCGCGTGGAATATTCGGATAAACTTCGCTGTAGGTGCCCTCCAGATAAGCATTGGCAACGATGGCCGGCCCACCATGTCCCGGGCCGATCACATAGATCATATTCAGGTCGTGTTGCTTGATGATCCGGTTGAGATGCACGTAAATCAGATTCAATCCAGGCGTCGTTCCCCAATGTCCGAGCAGGCGGGGCTTTACATGGTCTTTTGTGAGCTGTGTACGCAAAAGTGGATTGTCATATAAGTAAATCTGTCCGACAGAGAGATAGTTGGCTGCTCTCCAATAGGCATCCAGGAGAAGCAATTCTTTGTTCGGATCTGAATTTGTCATGATGATCCTCCCTATGATGGTGGGGTAAAGCTCGCGTTGAGCGAGGCTCATGTCAATTGTACCTAAGGCCGAGGAGGCCCACATCTCCAACTACCGCCATCTGCGCATTCGAGAACTGTGTCATAACGATGAAGGCCCTCTCGGGTATCCGCGTTCACGAGGTAGGCGATTTCGCGTTCGTTCAACAAATCCAAGATCTTGCCGACCTCTTCGGCCTTCAGCACCGCGTCGATCCTGTCAAGAAAGGCGAATCGCGGCGCCGCGAGCAAAATGTCCATGATGGCCAGGAGATATTGCTCGCGTGGGGACAGCAGCGCCGGCCAATTCTCCGGCGAGTCCAATCCGCCCGCCTGTTTCAGAGCCTGCTCGAGACCCAGCGCACGCAGAAGCCCCCTGATACGCTCCTCCGGGATCTCGGTTCGGCGCGATGAGCGGGTCATCGCTTGCCACGGCATGCCGGGCAGCAGGTAAGGCCGCTGGGTAAGAAAGAAAATCTCGTCGTCGGCAGGACGCAGGATGCGCCCCTGACCGGTAGCGGCAACACCGGCGGTCGCCTTGAAGAGCATCGTTCGCGCCGCCTGGTTGGGACCGGTGATCAGAACGCGGGTGCCGGCGGGAATCGAGATCGACAGGTCCTTGAGGAGAAGATCGTTGCCGCTGGTTGAGAACAGGGTCACTTGTTCGAATGCCAGCTGATCCTTGGCTTCCGCAATCGTGATTGGGGGACTTGCCACCGTCTGCCATGGTTCGATGGTCTCGATCAGGGAGTTGAGGCGCGAAACCACGGCGGCAAAGTTTGACAGGGGCTGGATTTGCGTAATGACCAGTGAAAACGCAGCCACGAGCGTCGAGAACGCCATCGCCGACTGGGTGACTACGCCGAACTCTATCTCGCCTCTCATATAGGCCGGTGCAATGATCAGGGCGGGGATGATCTGGATCAGCCAGCTGTAGCCGGTGGTGAAATAGCCCACGTTTCGATTGATTAGCGTCATGGCCCGAAAGTTCGTGACAAGCTCATCGAGGAGCCGCATGAGCCGTGATCTCTGGAATTCCTCGCGGTGTGCCAGCATGATCGCTTCGGCATTTTCCTGGACATGGATGAGTGCCGAACGGAAGCTCGCTTCCTTGTCGAGTTGATTGTAGTTCAGCCGTACGAGGGGGCGCCCCAAAGCGATCGTCAGACCCGATCCCATGGCCGCATAGAGAACGGCCACGCCGAAAAGCAGGGGGCTGATGGAACAGAGCACCCCGGAAAACGCCAGAATGGTGAGAGTGCTGTTGAATGCCATGATGACGAAAGACAGCGTGTTCGCTGTGAACACGCGGACGTCCTCGGCGATGCGCTGATCGGGGTTGGCGAGTTCGCCGGAGACATCCAGGCGATGGTACGTCCCCTCGGATAGATAGAGATCGATCCCCCGCCGAGTCGCGAAATTGCGCCAGAGCAGCGCCAGCCGTTCCTCGGCAAACCGCGCGGTTACGGCAACCAGGGTCGAGCCCGCGAAAACACAGATATAGAGGAACGCCTGCCGGATGAACTCTGCATGATTGCGATCGGCGATCGCGGTCATGAAGTTTCGGCCGACATAGCTGTTGACGACATTGAGGCCGTTGATGCCGCACAGCAAGGTTATCAGCACGGCCGAAACAATGCCGGCCTTCCAGCCCACATCGGACATGGCAAAGTGCTTCACCGCCTCGATGAAGCGCCACGCGGTCCGCCGCAGGGAAGTTGCCTCTTGTTTCATGCCCATGACCCGGGTGGAGCAAACGGTTCGGTCGCCTTTGAACAAGCGCATTCGCTGGAGACGCTTCCTTGCCGTCACTCCTTGTGTCGAACGTTCGTGCCATTGCCGCCGATGCCGGCGGACCGTCCAATGCTTCAGGCGATGATGCTGAGGGCCCTGTCGGCATGTGCAGTCATACCGGTCGGCCGTGGTGCGAACGGGGATGCCGGGAGGGCCGCGGTGAAGCGGATATCGTCGATGTCGGCGAGTTCGCCCGTCGGCGCGCGGGTGATGGCTTCGGCTGCCGTTACGGTGGCGACGCTCGACAAGATATCGGCTGGTGTGTGCGGCATTATCGTTCTCCAGGGCGCTGTCCTGTTCGATCGGGGGGCATTATTTCAGTCGTCATCCCGTTGCCTCTGCGAGCTGTTCGCCAGCGAGCATCCGCTGCATGTCACGCGCCATGATGAGTTCCTCGTCGGTGGGAATGACCCAGGCCTGCGGGCTTCCCTCCTGAGTGATTAGACCGGTGCCGCGCATGTTCGCCTCTTCATCAATCTTGAATCCCGCCCAGCGCGCAGCGTGCAAGACCTCGCGCCGGGTTGCAGGGTCGTTCTCTCCAATGCCCGCAGTGAAGACGAGGGCGTCGAGGCCGCCGAGTGCGGCCACGAGCGATCCGATCTCCCGGTTTATCCGGTAGACGAAGAGATCGATGGCAAGCCTGGCATCTGGATCGGTAGGAGCAAGAGCTCTGAGCTTGCGCATGTCGTTCGAGACGCCGGAGACCCCGAGCAAGCCGGACCTGGAATAGAGAACCTGTTCCACCTCCGCCACGTCGAGCCGCATTTCGCTCAGCATGTAGAAAATCACGCCGGCGTCGATGGAGCCGGATCGCGTTCCCATCGGCAGTCCATCGAGTGCCGAAAAGCCCATGGTGGTCGCCACGCTCGCGCCATTTGCCATCGCGCAGAGGCTTGCCCCGTTGCCGAGATGCGCGACCACGACCTTGCCGGAGGCCAGCGGCGCCCCGTAGTTCGGGAATACCGACGCGAGATAGGCGTAGGACAGGCCATGGAAGCCATAGCGCTGCACGCCCTTGTCCCGGATCTCGCGTGGCAAGGCGATGAGCCTTGCGATCTCAGGTTGCGTCTGGTGAAAGGACGTATCGAAGCAGGCAATCTGCGGCAGTTGCGGAAACCGTCGGCTGACAACGCGAATCGGCTCGAGATTGTGACCCTGATGCAGTGGGGCGAGTGGTATGAACTGTTCTAGAGTCCGGAGGACCGCGTCGTCGACCAGCACGGGCTTACGAAAGACCGGGCCACCATGGACCACCCTGTGCCCGACCGCCGCGAGGCGATAGCCGCCGCGATGTTCGCTCAGCCATGTTGCAAGATGCAGCAGCGCCTGCTCGTGTCCGAAGCGCTCGCCGGATTCCCACCTGCCTTCATCAAGGCGGGTACCGCTGCCATCCCGCACCATGAAGTTTGGCGCCGTTCCAAGGCCATCGAAGAGACCGCGGAATACCCGTCGAGGTTCTTTGCCCTCATGCTGCTCGAACACCTGGAATTTCAAGCTCGATGAGCCAGCGTTCAGCACTAGCAGGGTGGGCACCATTGCAATCACCCCTTTCCGGCGGTGGGCCCGGATCGCCTGACATTCACGACAAGTGAGGCCACCGCACGTGACGCCATTCGCCTCTCATGAAGTGTCGAAGAAGCGCGTCGAGGATTCATTCGTGAAACAGTGGCCAATTCCTGGCCTAAGGGCGTCCGCCTCGATCGCCCTAATGATCTGAGCGCGGCTACGGCGAAGTTATGCCGTCCGGGGTCCCTCGGGGCTATTGTCCCAGGGTACAGGTCAGTTTTGTCTGGATGTCGATCGCTTGCTCGATTTTTTGGAGCTCTTTGTGATGTCTCCGCATCCATACCGCTATGTCATGAGTGCCGACATTCCTCTCGACGACCTGTCTGGAAGCGTTTCTTTTTTCTCATTTATTCAAGATGGTGAATCACTGCTGCGCCAAATTCGTCTTCTTGAATTCCTGGACTGTTGTTCTGAGGGACACTGGCTTCGAGGACAATATTAAAATCGGTTCTCACAAGTAGCATAGACAGACTATCGCCCTGACTCCGAATGCTGCTTCAGGATGGGTTGGTGCTTGCCCTTCGGCCAGTTTCGCCCATGGCCGCCGGCCGGCGCGGCCGCTGTCACCTCCAAAGGTCAAGGTTTTTCCGCGCATATCAAATAGGCCGGAAGACCGCTCTTCAATGCAGTCCCGGTATCAAGGGAGACTTACATGCCTCTTTGGTTTAACAGGACATTGTTGTCGAGGACGTGCATGCCAGCGCTGATGGTTGGCGCGATGCTCGTCATGGCGGAGGCGAATTCAGCCTTCGGACAGACCGAGCCCCCGGTACCTGCCCCCGCTCCGGTTGCACAGCCGAACGCTGCCGCCCCACCGGCGCCGGCAGCCCAAAAGGCCGACAGCGTCTTCAGCAAGGAGGAGCTGCGCAAGCTGCTGGCGCCCTACGCCCTCTATCCCGACGCATTGCTGGCGCAACTCCTGCCGGCAACCGCATATCCGCTCGATATCGTGCAGGCTTCCCGATGGTTGGCGCGCAACAAGGCGGCAGCGGCCAAGAATGACTTTGCCGATCTTGACCGGCTGGACCTGGATCCAACAGTCAAAGCCTTGGCGCGATTTCCGACGGTGATCGATTTGCTCAACACGGATCTCAACGCGACCAGTGACCTCGGCGACGCCTTCGTCAACCAGCCCGCTGATGTCGCCGCCATGATCCAGGAGCTTCGGCAGGCGGCACAGGCCGCCGGCACGCTCAAGACGACCAAGCAGCAACGGGTGAAGACGGAGACCCAGAACGGCAAGTCCTATATCGCGGTCGAACCAGCTGAGCCGGGTGTGATCTACGTGCCGGAATATGATTACTCTACGGCTTACACTGTCGGTGCCGGGCTGCTTGGTTTCGGTCTCGGCGTCGCCGTGGGCGCCGGCTTGTCCAACTACTGGAACTGGAACAATGGCTGGGTCTATCCACCGCGCTGGAGCGGCTATCCGCCGGGTTATGGTGGCTATCCGGGCTATGGAGGGAACCGCCCCGCTCATCTCCCAGCCGGTGACATCAATATCGGCAACAAGATTGACATCGGCGGCGACTCGCGGCCGTGGCGGCCGGATAATGGCCGTTATCGTCCGGGACAGGGCACTAAACCCGGTCTCGGCAGCCCGCGCCCGGGTAATGACAGGGTCGGCGTTGCCGATCGCATGAACCAGGGCGGTAATCGCGGCCAGATCGGCAACGGCCTCGGCAACAATCGGCCAGGGGGCGGCATCTCCAATCGCGGGCAGGGAAATCGCGCCCAGCAAAGGCCCGCGCGCCGGCCGGGCGCCAATCGCCCAGCTCGCAATACGGCCTTTGGTGACGCGCGCATGGGCGGCCGGGCCTCCAACTTCGCCTCGCAGCGTGGCTTGGCCAGCCGGAACAGCGCTTTCCGTCCTTCGGGTTACGGTGGTTTCAATCGCGGCGGCTTTGGCGGAGGTCGCGGCGGCTTTGGTGGCGGAGGTCGCGGGGGCTTTGGTGGCGGAGGTCGCGGGGGCGGAGGTCGCGGGGGCTTCGGGGGCGGCGGTGGTGGCCGGCGCTTCGGCGGCGGTGGTGGACGGCGTCGATAGGGAGGCGGAGCGATGTTCAATCTTAAGTTAGGACTGGCCGGTTCCCTTCTCAGCGCCGCCCTTCTGGTAAGCGGCAGCCAGGCGTGCCTGGCGCAGCGGGTGTTCGCCTCACCTCAGGAGGCAGGCGATGCGCTGGTCGATGCAGCCCGCAACCCTGGCAAGGGGGCGCTGGACGACATATTCGGAAAAGGTGCCAAAGAAATCCTCAGTTCAGGCGACCAGGACGTCGACCGCGAACGCATCGACGACTTCCTTGCTCTCGCCAACGCCGGCAGAGGGGTCGTTCAGGAAAAGCCGGGCATTGCGACCCTGACTTTCGGTCAAGATGGCTGGAGCTTTCCGGTCCCCCTCCGGGAAAAGGACGGCAAGTGGACCTTTGATCTTGCCGCCGGCAAGCAGGAGATCCGCGACAGGGCAATCGGCCGGAACGAATTGACCGCCATCGCCGCCTGCGGGGATTATGTCGGGGCGCAGCGCGAATATTATGACAGCCTGCACGACGATGAGCCAGTCCGGCAATTTGCTCGCCGGTTCATCAGTTCAGCTGGCCGGCATGATGGTCTGTGGTGGCAGTCGGAGAGTCCCCGCGACCAAAGCCCCCTTGGCGATACCATCGCCGCCGCGGCGGTCGAGAAGGTCGCCTCGAATGATAAGCCGACACCCTATTACGGCTATATCTACCGTATCCTGACGAAGCAGGGTGCGGCCGCTCCGGGCGGTGCCTACAGCTACATCGTGGGCGGCCGAATGCTCGCCGGGTTTGCGATGATCGCCTATCCCGAGCGCTGGGGGGAAACCGGCGTGATGACCTTCCTGTGTGATCAACAGGGGGTGGTCTATCAGCGCAATCTAGGGCCGGACACCACGCCCCAGGCCGTGCACATCGAAACCTTCGATCCCACCAAAGGCTGGGAGGTGGTGCATGAATGAGGTCGTATGGACGGGGCAGGTGGCCTTCATCGAGCGGGCCGATCGGTTCGCCGCCTGTCATTGACCTCTCCTCTCCGCCGCTGGCCGACCTTGGAGCGCCTGATGAAGCTGAACCACTCATCGCGCCGTGATGTGGGATTGCTCCCAATTTTCGGAAGGATCGGTCGATGCTGACACAGCTTCCGGTCCTCGGCGGTTTCCGCGGCTATAGAGTGGCCTTCCTGCGGTCTGATTTTACGGCGGGCCTGGCGGTGGCGGCCGTGGCAATACCGAGTGCCATTGCCTATCCGGCCATCGCAGGCCTCCCGGCGGAAGTGGGAATCTATTCGAGCATACTGCCTTTGATCGGCTACGCCCTGTTCGGGCCCTCCCGCAAACTCATGGTTGGGCCGGATGCCGCGACGATGACGGTTCTCGCGGCGGCTCTCGCCACTATGCCGCTGGCATCGCCCGCCGATCGTGTTGTTGCGGCGTCGGCCCTGGCGGTGACGGTGGGGGTCTTCTGCATCGCCGCGGGACTGCTTCGGCTCGGCGTCATCGCGGCCTTCTTGTCACGGCCAATCCTGGTAGGCTTCATCAGCGGCGTTTCAATCTCGATCATCATCGGGCAGATCCGGCGCCTGACTGGCGTGCGTATCGAGGCGGACGGGCTGTTCCCACCCCTTTGGGAGCTGTTGCAGAAAATAGGGCTCATACACTGGCCTTCCCTGGCGCTGGGGGGTGGTCTCATCGCTTTCCTGACGCTGTTGACGCGCTGGCGCTCGCCGGTGCCGGCGCCGCTGGTCGTCGTGGCGGTGTCTATCGCAGCCTCCGCCCTCTTCGATTTCAGCGGAATGGGCATCGCTGTCGTGGGCGATCTGCCGCGCGTCTTTCCGAGCCCGTCCTTTCCTTTCAATGCCAATTTGCCTGTCAAGGAGATCATTCTCGGAGCTGGCGCCGTCTGGCTCGTCAGCTTTGGCTCCGGAATTGTCGGTGCTCGCAGTTTCGGCGCGCGCGACAAATTTGAAGTCGACGCCAATGCCGAGCTTGTCGGGCTGGGAGCCGCCAATGTCGCCTCCGGTCTGTTCAGCGGCTTTCCGGTGACGATCTCCGATTCTCGAACGGCGGTGAACCTGTCAGTCGGTGGCCAGTCGCAGATTTCGGGCCTTGTCGCGGCGCTGACGCTCACCGCCATGCTGCTCTACTTGCAGGACGCCGTGCGGCTGCTGCCCATTCCTGCCCTCGGCGCCATCCTCGTCGCCGCCGCAATGAGCCTCCTGGACGTGGCCGGCCTCCGTCAGATCTGGCAGGTCAGCCGGATGGAGTTCCTTTTTGCGCTGATCGGCATGGCCGGGCCCATCAGCCTTGGCGTGCTCAACGGTGTGGTTATCGCGGTCGCTGCGACACTGCTCTATGTGCTCCTCAAGGAGATGCGGCCGCGTGACGCAATGTTGGGGCGCGTGCCTGGGCGGCGGGGCTTCTACAAGCTGCATCGATCGATGAATGCCGCTCCCATTCCGGGGCTGGCGGTCTGCTTGGTGCAGGGCAGCCTCCTCTTCTTCAATGTCGACTATGTCCGAACCCGTCTCATCGAGGTGGCGAAGGCGCTTCCGGCGAATACGCGGTGGTTCGTGCTCGACGCCAGCGCTGTTGCGCAAGTCGACTCGACGGCAGCGGCAATGCTGGGTGATTTGCGGTCTGATCTTGCAGAGCAGGGGCTGCGGCTTGGCATCGCCCAACTTCATCATGAGCCGATGGAAGTTCTCTCAAGGGCGGGAACCATCGAGAGTATTGGCGAAGCCATGATCTTCGACGATCTTGAGGAGGCCGTGATCGCGTTCAGGCACCGTTCGTCGCAGAAGTAGGAAGTTGCGGATGTCGGCCGCACTTGGGTTTCCCGATTGCGTGGTGACGCTCTTTGTCGTGGAGCTGAAGGTTCTTCGAGCTGATCGAGTGTAAAGATAGGTAACTGAAACTGTAGATGAAGTAACGGGGCAGGCTTCAATTCTGTTCCTTGGAGATAATCAGGGCGGAGGAGATGAGTTGCTCGTGTCGTTGATAGTGAGCTGCGTAGCCAGATAAAACCTTGCGGGGACAGACGATGAAATTGATGACGATTGCACTTGCCACGGCGCTCATGGCGACTGGTGGCTTCGGGGCTGCTTCGGCTCAGACGATGAGCTATTCCCAGGCTGGCGCCCTGATCGCCAGCAGCTGCAGCAAGGACATAGCGAGGTTCTGTCCGTCCGCGAACATGGGCGGCGGCGCGCTCCATGATTGCATGATGCAGGCCCAGGCCAAGCTCAGTCCACGATGCGTCGCGGATTATAAGACGGTTTCCGCTTCCCTTGCCAAACGCGCAGCCGCTCAAGCTGCCGTACCAAATGTCTGCAAGGCCGATGCGCGCCAATACTGCAACGGTGTCGCCTATGGCAACGGGCATTTCCTGGGCTGTCTGAACAAGTCCAAACGCGTTGTCAGTGCCGATTGTACGCAGGCGCTGGCAGACGCCGGTTGGAACTAAGTGCGATGTCCCATGTCCATAGAAAGGCCAATTTCATGACGTCCCGTCTCAACAGTCTTGTCATTGCCGTCTCCGTTTGCGTATCGGCTTCTGGCATGTTCCCCTTGGCAGCTTCCGCCCAAACCAAGATCGGTGGCGACCAGATGCTGCGAAACCTGACGAAGGCTGCAAATGCTGCGCCTGAGGGATTGAGCGGCGCCATCATCCAGCAAGCCGCACTCCAGCACATGAAAGACAATCCGGGATTGCCGCAGACCTGGAAACCCATGGGTGTTCGCCTGAATAATCTGGCGCAGATCAATGTGCAGATTCAGTTCGCGCTAAATTCCGCGATCATCCGGCCTGAATCCTACGCTACGCTAGGGGCCATTGCTGATGCCCTGCATCATCCCATTCTCGGCGGTTACAAATTCGTAGTGGCCGGCAATACAGATGCCAGCGGTGATCGCGCCGACAACATGAAGCTCAGCCAGGCACGAGCCGATGCCGTTACCCAAGCCCTGATCACAACCTTCCGGGTGGATCCGTCCCGGTTGGAAGCGGTCGGCCTCGGAGAAGAGGCGCTGCAGGACACCAAGAACCCGACAAATCCCATCAATCGTCGCGTCCAGATCATCAATATCGGCAAGTGGCTTCCGCCAAAGCAATGATGCCTTTCCTGGAGGTCATCCGGACCATGCTCGCTGAATTGGTGAACCCAGTCGCGCAGCGTTTGACCGGCCCACGCCGCCAATCCGCGCCTCCTCCTTGCGGCCGCGTCCTTCCAACACCGCTGCCAGCGACACCAGCCCGCGGGCTCTTATTGGCATGCTTACCACTGGCCGCCAGCCACTGGAACTCGGCTGGCGTGTAATCCGATCATAGTTTCACCGCTCCCAACGCCATGGGATCAGGTCATGATGAGTTGCGGAATCCCCCTGAGTCAAAAATCGAGGCCTTTAGTATTACCCCTTCTTTGCGTCGGGCAATGAGATGAGTTCGGGAGGTCTAAGATCACCACCCACAGCTCGTGAAGACGTAATCTTGGGATCGCTCGAGGTTTCACCCTCGATTGTAAACATCTTACCCTTCGCGGTTATCTTTCCCTCTTTGAAGTACATGAATCCGTTCAACTGTGCTTCGCTATAACTTGGATTGTCAGGATCCTTCACGAAAGGTCTGGATAGAAAGCCACACTCTTTGGCATAGTGACCAACATTGCTTTCGCAGTGAAAAATAAACTTCTTACCCTTTTTTGATTCTCCTAAAAAGTGCATCGTACATTTGATACACGGGAAGGCATTTTGTACTATGATGAAAGTCGTCGCATTAGACTTTTTCGAGGCAGCTGCGTCGTAAGCGGCTCTCTCCGCATGTTTATTGTCGCTGGTGCCTAGATCGGCACTTCCGGTGAATTCTTTGCTCCATCTCTTGCTGTCGTCAAGGTAACAGCACGCAGCATTGATTGTCATTTCTGCCTCAATGTTATACGAGATCAACATATTACTGTCTCAAAGGCTGAGAATATTCCCAACAACGTTTCAATTTCATTTCTGACAGCCGCTACGTTGTTACAAATGTAATAAGAGTCCGTTTTGAATCGGCCGGCGCTCGGCTGGCCTCTCGTCCAGACTCGCAATAGAATCGAGCGTCTCAGCTGCGGTCCCCGCGCGAGCGATTTATACCAAGGGCCTTGATCATCGACCGATATGAGCCCAATCACGCATTCCGATTGAGGTGATGACATCGGGTAACGCCGTGGGTCTATTCCAGGCCCCGCGTGCAGAGACTGCCACGAAGAGCGGGCCCACGAAAAGCAAGCCCCTCCCGAGGAATACGGTCGCGAGGAGGCGGTCCTCCGCATCTCAGAGCATGTGTCTGAGCCCATGGATGAACCAAAGGAAGGCGACGCCGGCGCAGGGGATCAGATTATGGGCGAGCGCGACCTTCCAAGCGTCGCTGCGGAGCCGCTCGCCGGAGTAATTCAGGCCCGGCCCGACCATGTGGATCAGAAGCGGCAGGGCCGACAAAATGAGGACGGAGAACAATACTGCCGCGATCGCGGCCGCGCTCGGGGTCAGCAATTTGCCATGGATTCTCCGCTCCGACCTCGTCGCGACGATGAACCACCAGCTGCTCAGCTAGGCATGCGCATCCGGCACCCAATGCCTGGCGAAGATCGGTTCCTCATAGCCATCGGATTTCTGGCGTTTAGGTAACTTGATCTTCTCGCGCGGCACCTCCTTGTAGGGGATGGATTCGAGGATGTGAGCTATGACATTGAGACGCGCCTGCTTCTTGTCATCCGAATGGACCGCATACCAGGGCGCCCATTCCGTATCGGTTGCGGTGAACATCTCGTCGCGCGCACGGGAGTAGTCGAACCAACGACTGTAGGACTTCAGGTCCATCGGCGACAACTTCCAGATCTTACGTGGATCGGTGATGCGTGCCTCGATGCGTCGGGTTTGTTCCTCGGGGCTCACCTCGAGCCAGTATTTGAGAAGGATGATGCCGGAGTCGACGATGGCCCTCTCGACCCCGGGAACGGCGTTGAGGAAACTCCTAGCCTGGTCATCGGTGCAGAAGCCCATGACCCTTTCGACGCCGGCGCGGTTGTACCAGCTGCGATCGAAGATCACCACCTCACCAGCCGCCGGCAGATAAGGCAAATAGCGTTGCACATACATCTGTGATTTTTCACGCTCGGTTGGCGGTGCGAGCGCGACCACGCGGAATGTACGGGGGCTGACGCGCTCGGTGATAGCCTTGATCGTGCCGCCCTTGCCGGCGCCGTCCCGACCTTCGAACACGATGCAGACCTTGGTGCCGCTGTGCTTCACCCACTCCTGAAGCTTGACCAACTCGATATGGGCCTGCTTCAGGGCGCTGAGATAGGCCTTGTCACCCAGCGGCTTCTCGACCTTCTTGTCCATCCCGTTGCTCCTTGTGTCACGACCAGCTCAGGAAGAAGCCGACATCGCCGGGAAAGCCGCCGGGAAACTCGATGATCATTGCTTTCAGCTTGTATTTCATCGGCTGTAAATGTTCCTTCCAGAACTCGTAGGCCTGCCGGGGGCGGCCGGTTAGCGTATCCGGCCAGTCCGGCTCCGTGTTGTTGATGGCCCGGCCGCCGTCGCTGCACAGGGCATTGGGAAAGCGCATCACCATCGCCTCCGATTCCCCGTTCTCGATCGCGCGCTGGATCACTCCACGCAGGCGCTGCTTGATCTCGACGATCTTCTCCGGCGTCACATCGACATGGGCCTCGAGGGAGCGCATGAGCTCCTTACGAGCTTCCTCCGCCTTGTTCATGGCGTTGAGCTCTTTGGAAGCTTGAGCCATTCGCATCTCGGTCATGTATTTCCGCAGATCATCGGCGGACATGAAGCTGTCATCGTGAAGTACCTCCGTATTCGGAGGTTTGGGCGAAGCTTGAGAGTTCATGGTTCAGCCTCCCATGGGTTGATTGTTGTTCATGGTTTGCAGGAATCGTATCTGCTGCCGACTTTTTCAATATCGTCGTTGTAGCGATAGAGTGCTGCTCCGTCGTCCGAGACCGAGACATAGGCCTTGACGTGGCTGGTCGTGATGGTGGTGGTGCAGGCGAGATCCAGGATCATCCGGTCGCCCTTGTTGGAGACTTTCTGGATGCTGCAGCTCGCACCGGGGGTCGATAGCCGGCGGCCGGATACGAGGATGGCCGGTGCGAAAACGCTGACATCCTTGCGATAGGCCATGCCACGCTTGGCTGGTCGGTAGACCTGTTCGCAGTTCATGCTTTGCTCAACCCAGGCACCTTGCAGTGACGACAGTCCGGGCGATTTGTCTGCGTTGGCACCACCCGCCCCGAGGGCGAGCAAGCCGAATACGGTCATGGCCGGTAGAACTGCCGTTTTTTTCATGAGTGCCCTCCTGTCTGGAGCGTAACTGCGGGGAGAACCGGTTCCTTGTCCTTGGCGGATTCAGGCTGTGGCTGTTCCGGGGTCTTGGGACGTGAGCCGGGCCGTAGCCGCTCGCGCAAGGCCTGGAACTGGACGTAGAGCGGCGGGATCACGAAGATGCCGACGAAGGAGGCCAGGATCATGCCGCCGAACACGGGCGTGCCGACATTGCGCCTGGCGATCTCAGAGGCGCCGTGCGCGACAACCAGCGGATAGAGCCCGAGGATGAAGGCGAGGGACGTCATCATCACTGGGCGGAAGCGCAGCCGTGCCCCCTCGGTCGCAGCCTTGAGCAGCGGTATGCCGCGCTCGCGTTGCTCCTTGGCGAATTCGACGATCAGGATGCCATTCTTGGCGGCAAGGCCGATCAGAACGATCATGCCGATCTGGCCGTAGAGGTCGAGCGTGAGGTGGGCTATCACGATTGCCGCGAAGGAGCCGAGGATGCCCACCGTGACCGAGAGGAGCACTGGCACCGGGATCGTCCAGCTCTCGTAGAGGGCTACGAGGAAGAGGAAGGCGAACAGCACGGCAAAGCCGAGAATGATGGCCGTCTTGCCTTCAGCGCGTTTCTCCTGGAAGGCCGTATCCGTCCAGGCACCGCTATAGCCGTCTGGAAGTGTCGCCGCCGCAACCTTCTCCATGGCCGCCAGGGCCTGGCCGGAGGACACGCCCGCAGCCGGTGAGCCCTGGATCGTCACGGCCCGTTTGTTGTTGTAGCGGATGAGCGCCGGTGGACCGACAACTACCCGCGCTTCGACAAGCGAGCGCATCTGGATCATGTTGCCCTGGGCGTTGCGGACATTGATCCTGTAGATATCGTCGACGGAGGTACGATCGGAAGCCTCGGCCTGCACCTGAACCTGCCAGGTACGGCCGAAGAGGTTCATGTCGTTGACATAGAAGCCGCCGAGAGATGTCTGGAGCGCCTGGAAGACGTCGCTGAGGGAAAGGCCCAGGATCTGCGCCTTGTCGCGGTCGATATCGAGATAAATTGATGGATTGGTCGCCGAATAGGTGCTGAAGACCCGCGAGAGTTGGGGATCCTGGTTGGCGGCGACCATGAGACCGCGCAGCACCTGCGCCAGGGTCTTGGGGTCGGAACTGCGCAGGTCTTGAAGCACATAGGTGAAGCCGCCGCCCGTACCAAGGCCGATGATCGGGGGTGGCGCAATCGGCACGACGGTGCCGCCCTGGATCTGGCGCAGGCGCGCGCCGAGGCGCGCCAGGATGGCCGCGGCACCCTGTCCTTCTCCCGAACGCTCTTCAAAGGGCTTCAAGGTGACGACGATGAAGGCGGCATTTGGCTGCGAATAATTATCGATGAAGTTGAGGCCGATCACGGAGGTGAAGTCGGCGACCGCCGTTTCCTCGCGCAGGGCTTTTTCGGTCTGCGTGATCACATCGGTGGTCCGGCTCAGCGAGGCGCCGCCGGGCAGTTGTGCGACAACAAAGAAAGCACCCTGGTCGTCTTCCGGCAGGAAGCCGGTCGGTGTCGCCTTGCCGAAGACGTAGATTCCTCCAATGGATGCCGCTACGCAGACAAGGCCAATGATGGCGAAGCGAACCAGCCGGGCTACGACCGCGCCATAGCCGTCGCGGACGTGATCGATAGCCCGCATGACCACGCCGATCGGGCCACGCTTGGGGCCGTGATGGCCGGATTTGAGCAGCACGCCGCAGAGCGCAGGGGACAAGGTAAGGGCGTTGATGGCGGAAAGGAACATGCCCACGGCCACGGTGACCGCAAACTGGCGGAACAGTTCTCCCGACAGGCCGGGGATGAAGGCCACCGGCACGAAAACCGACAGCAATACGAGGGTGATGGCAATTATCGGTGCGGTGATTTCGCTCATTGCCTTCTTGGTGGCCTCTGCCGCCGAGAGCGAAGGATTCTCCTCCATCACGCGTTCGACGTTCTCGACGACCACGATGGCGTCATCGACGACGATGCCTATCGACAACACGATAGCGAGGAGCGAAACCGTGTTGGCGGAATAGCCGATCGCATTGAGAACGATAAAGGTGCCGATGAGGCTGACGGGCACGGCGAGTGTGGGGATCAGCGTTGCGCGGATGCTGCCAAGGAAGAGATAGACCACGATGATGACGAGGATGAACGCCTCGATCAGGGTCTTCTGTACCTCGTGAATAGTGTCCTTCACGAAAACCGTGGGATCGTAGGTGATCTTCCATTCCAGATCGTCTGGAAAGCGTGCTGCAAGCTCCCCCATGCGGGTCTTGATGGCGTCGAGCGTGGTAATCGCATTGGCGCCCGGCGACTGGTAGATGGCGAGCACCGAGGAGGGGCCGCCATTGAACAGGGTCTCGCGGTCGAGATTGGCCGCTCCCATCTCCACCCGGGCAACATCGCCCAGACGCAGGAGAGAGCCGTCCGGGTTGGTCCGGAGAACAATGGCATTGAATTCCGCGATCGAGGACAGGCGTCCCTTGGTCTGCAGGTTCAGCTGCAGTTGCTGGTCGTCGGATATCGGGCGTGCGCCGACGCGCCCTACGGCTGCCTGGATGTTCTGCGCCTGGATGGCCTTGATGATGTCATTGGTGGTGAGGTTGAGGCCGGCGAGGCGATCGGTGCGGATCCAGGCCCTCACGGCATAATCCTGCGGCCCCCAGAGGGTGGCGTCGCCGACACCAGGCGTACTCTTGATTTCGTCGAGAATATTGATGGTGACATAGTTTGAGATGAAGAGCGGGTCGTAGCTGTGCTTCGGCGAGTAGACCGCCAGCACACCGAGCAGAGCCGATGACTTCTTCTTGACGGTCACACCTTGCTTCTGGACGTCCTGGGGCAGCTTCGAAATCGCGGTCTGGACGCGATTGTTCATGTTGACGGTATTGATGTCCGGGTCCGTTCCCAGTTCGAAGGAACCGGTAAGGGTATAGCTTCCGTCATTGCCGCTCACGCTCTTCATGTACATGAGCTTGTCGACACCAACGACCTGCGCTTCTATCGGTTGAGCGATGGTGGAATCCACCACATCGGCGGAGGCACCGGGGTAATTGGTCGTTACCGAAACCTGCGGCGGCACGATGTCCGGATACTGCGCGACCGGGATGGCCAGTAGCGAGAGCAGCCCGGCGATAACGGTGACGATTGCAATGACGATGGCAAGCCGCGGCCGATCAACGAAAACCGATGAAAGCATCGACCTAGCCTCCGGTGTTCAAGGCTGGGGGCGGGCTTGCTCGTACGGCGATGCCGGGACGCAGGCTCTGGAAGCCATCTGTGACGACCAGTTCGCCTCCATCAAGGCCGCTCGACACGACAACGTTCGGGCCGCTGCTCCCTGCCGTCTTGAGTCGCCGGATCGCAGCCTTGCCGTCCTCGACTATAAAGACATAGACACCCTGCTGGTCGGCGATCAGGGCGGCCTGGGGAACGACGACACGCTCTTCCGGCTTGCCGGCCTCCAGCTCAACCTTCACCAGTTGCCCATCGACCAGGGTCTTGCCAGGATTGGCGATATCGCCTCGCACGATCAGGGTGTCGGTGGAGCGGTCCACGCTCACATCCACGAAGCTGATCTGGCCGATCTGGTCGTAGAGCGTTCCATCTGAAAAACGGATGCGAAGCTTGATCGATTTCGGATCGTTGACCTTGTTGGCCTTCTGCGCGGCCATGATATCCCGCTGACTCACAGGAAAGGTGACATACATCGGATCCTGGCTGACCATGGTCGTCAGCTCGCCGCTGTCAGGCCCGATCACGTTACCCTTCGACACGGCCGTGCGTCCGATGCGGCCGTCGATGGGCGCGGTGATGTCGGTATAGCCAAGATTGATCTTGGCCGTGTCGAGATTGGCTCCGGCTGAGGTCGTGGCCGCCTTGGCCTGTGCCTCCTGGGCAACGGCCTGGTCGAAAGCGACGGCGGTTCCGGCATTACGCTCGAGCAATTGTTGCGCGCGCTGGCGCTGGATGCTGGCAAGGGTGAGTTCGGCCTGAGTTCGCTCGAGCGTGCCCTGAGCCTGTTCAACATCGGCGTTGAATAGGGCTTTCTCTATCCTGTAGAGCGGCGTTCCCGCCTTGATCGTATCGCCTTCGCGAAAGAGCACCTCCTCGAGTACGCCTTTGACACGAGCGCGGATGGACACTTTCTCGGGAGCGTCTATGCGTCCTACGAACTCCTGAGCGTTTGAGATCGGCTTGCGCTCCGCCGGTGCCGCCACGACCGCAACCCCTGTATCCTCCGCCGCCAGGAGCACTGGCGGGAATGGCACAGAAAGACTGACGGCGAGCAAAGTGAAAGCCGTTGTTCTTTTCAAAGCAACGGATAGACTTTTGGTTCCAAAATCTATCACTTTTCACCTCCCACCTCGAAAAGCACATTACGCTAAGTCATTGGTTGCTTGAGCGTATATGACGTCGAAACGTTGTTCTATCTCCTGGATCACATAGCTCAGATATTGCACGGATCATGGTATCTTGGTTATAATCTCCTGGAGATTATTTTTTCAATCAAACGGCCATACCAGGTATATATATTTGCAGGTCTTATATATCAGAACCTCCTTGTTTCCATTTTCTATTTTATACTTTAAAATAGATCAAACATGTATTAGAAGAACGAGGTAATATTTTAAACTATCTCTATGTCGTGAGGCATGTGGTGACGGAATGCCGAACGTTCGCGTGACAGAGGAGGGCATTTGTGATAAATATTTAGGCGTTATGGCAAATTTTTATGCACTAGGCGTCCGTGCTGTGCCTACTCTGAAAAAGGCTACAACGCTGAACAATTGGCCTCTATTGTCCAAATAGGCATTGTACTTTGGGGCAATAGCGGGCCCCCTCAATTTTCGTGTTTTTTGGTGAATCTGGATTATTTTGCGTATTTTACGGCATCTGATACGAGGAGATATCGCGGTCAGGGTATAATAATACCATATATAAATATATGCCAACCCCTGCTTGCGATATAGCGTCATCGTGGCTCATCAATATGTAGTGCCACAACTTAATATGCATGCTTTAATGCAATTGACTATCCGCGATGGCGTGTACAGTGACTGTCAGATGTGCTCATTAGACAAGTTTATGCTCTATATCGTGGTATTTCTTGCTGCAAGAATTTTCCTGGCAAGGGGGGTGGCTGTTGGCGCCATTCTGGTGCGCGCGCAATCGGATGTGCGCAGCCCCTTCTACGCGGAGAACTTTTCCGCAATGCGCAAGACCGTGAACTGGGATGCCACCGAGCCCATCACGCTTCATGTGGAGAACCTTGATCTTCGCCGTTTCAACCGGCCTGCCTATGAGGACAGGCCGCAGAACCATCTTCGTGCGAAATGCTCCGTCGGGCCATTGAAGGGGAGGGGGGACGAAATTCAGCTTGAGCAGGTGCTCCGCAATCTCGTGATGAATTCTCTCGACGCGATGAGGCAAAAGACAAATGGGCGTCGCGAGATCGCGGGTCTTGCCGCGAGGCTGAATCAGGTATCCGCAGAAATATCGATTGTCGACAATAGACCGGGCGTCGATCCGGCAAAGTTGAACAACGTCCTTAAGCCTTACTATACGAGAATGTCCGAAGGAATGGCAATGGGTCTTTCCATTGCCCGAAAGATTGTAGCTGCCCATAGCGGGCAGATTTGGGTGGAGATTCGGCCCCGGGGGGGAGCCGAGTTTCAAGCAAGACTTCCTTTGCTTCAATAAACGGGGGTGATTCCAATGCGCATACTGATACACCTTATCGATGACGACATGTCGTTCCGAACCGCACTTGGCCGTCTGTTGCGCACCTTTGGCTATGATGTCGAACTATATCGGTCCGCCGGCGAGTTCCTGAAGAGAAGGCCCGACAACAACATACCGTCCTGCATCCTGCTCGACGCGCAGATGCCCGGCCTGAGCGGCCCAGAACTGCAGGAGCGCCTGGCAAAGCTCGGGTCCACCCTTCCCATCGTCTTCCTGACCGGGCATGGCGACATTGCGATGAGTGTGCGGGCGATAAAAGCTGGCGCGGAGGACTTCCTAACAAAGCCCGTGCCCAAGGATGCCCTTCTCAATGCGATCAACCACGCAATGGGAACGTTCTCCGCGGTTCGGGAGCGGGAGGCGCAACTGCGCTTGTTGCGTGTGCGCGTCGGCACGCTGACGCCCCGCGAGAAGGAAGTCTATGAACTCGTCGTGCAGGGGAAGCTGAACAAGCAGATCGCTTATGAACTTGGTACAACTGAACGGACTATCAAGGCCCACCGGCACAAGGTGATGGAAAAGATGCAGGTTCGTTCCCTTGCGGAGTTGGTCTCGATCGCCGAGCGGCTGGGCACCTTGTCGATAGCCAGGCGCGCCTCGGAGGACCCGTTGCAGACCCTGAAAAGGCAGGCCCTCGCGATCGCCGCTGCCATGGAAAGCTATGCCTACGATTGACGAAGAACACCCGTTCTCTGCCGGGGCAGGGGACGGGTTCGCCTTATTCTCACAACGACATCGATGGCTGACTGACAGGCTCTATGAGTCATAACCTATGAGTATTTTTAGATCTGAGCCGAAGCGGCTCGTTAATAATAATATAGAGTCTTCTCTTTTTGCTAATTCGTCAGCGTTGGGCTGGAGCTAGTTATAGACGTACGTGAAATAATCAGTTTACATCTTGTTCATGCAACTTGGAGGTGATGCGGGACATCTTGGTACAAAGGACAACAGACGTCATTGTTTATCGCAGAGCTGATTGAGCCGAAGGAAATGGATGATGAAAACTAGCAAACGCAAACTCTTCTGGCATATCTGTATCGTGACCGGGGCCATGGCAGCCGGCGTCACTTTCGCGCATGCCGAAGCCAGGCGGGTGCATACGGGCACTCTCACTTGCAAGGTAGGCGCAGGCATCGGCTTGATCGTGACCTCCAAGAAAGACCTCGACTGCGTGTTCAGGGCCGCGAAACATCATCCCGAGCGCTATGTCGGCCATATCCAGAAATTCGGCCTCGATATTGGGGTGACGAAGGTGGGCACCATCGCATGGGGTGTGTTCGAGGCGGGACCGCATCGGACCGATCTCGGTGGCACCTATGTCGGTGCGACGGCCGAGGCCACTTTCGCTGCCGGGTTAGGCGCCAACGTCCTGATCGGTGGATCGGGCAAATCCATTGCCTTGCAACCCCTCTCAGTCTCCGGCCAGACGGGCCTGAATATCGCCGCAGGCGTTGGCCAGATCTCGCTGCAGAAGGCTCCGTGAGGGCGGACAGGATAAGATTATCTCAGTCTCGGAGGGCAAGGCGGCAAGGCCTTGCCCTTTTTCTGCGCAATGGCATTGGAGGCAATGACGCATTCCTAGCTATCGATTGATCGCCCGAAGAGCCCGGAGTTTGACTGGCAACCGCCAGAAGACTCCCGAATGAACCAAGACGCCCGCTAGCCAAGCAGCATCACGACCACCATTCCCCAGATCGTGAGGAGCGTGTTGCCAATAGCATAGGTCACCGTATAGCCAAGCGCAGGCACCTGGCTTTTGGCGGCATCGGTGATCATGCCGAGAGCCGCTGTCGTGGTTCGCGCACCGGCGCAGGCCCCAAACAGAATCGCCGGATCGAACTTGAACAGGTATTTGCCCGTATACATGGCCAGGATCAGTGGGATGGTTGTCGCGAGCACGCCCCAGAGGAAGAGGCTGATGCCGAGTTCCTTCAGGCCGGCAATGAACCCAGGTCCAGCGCTGATGCCGACCACTGCGATGAAGACGTTCAGTCCAACCGAGTTCATGAACCATACGGTTGACGATGGAATTCGTCCGAATGTTGGACGCACAGATCGCAGCCAGCCGAATACAAGGCCCGATATCAACGCGCCGCCGGCAGTGGAGAGCGTCAAAGGGATGCCTGCAATATTCAAGACGAGCGAGCCGACAAGCGCGCCCAGCGCTATCGCCGCGCCGATGAACGCAACGTCGGCGATGTCTGTGACGCGGTCGGCGTGACCGATATTTTTTGTGGCCGCCGCAAGATCCTTGGAGCGCCCAACAAGCGTCAGGATATCGCCTCTATTGATGATCGTGTCCGGCAAAATCGGGATGGTGGTCGCCGTTGCGCCCCGAACAATTTTCCGAAGGAACACACCGCGCGCGGCGGGGAGCTTGGCGATCTCCGAGAGTTTCCTGCCGCTGAGCTCCTTGCTTGTGACGAACACGTCGACACCTTCGGCAGGAACATTCTGCAACTCGGGATCATTCACCTCTTCCGCGGCCTGGCCGAGTACATTCACCAAGACCTCGCGTGGGCCGACCACGGCCACGATGTCCCCCGCCTGCAGCTTCGTATCGGCGGTAGCCTCCATGATCGTAGCGTCCCGACGGATTCGTTCGATGAATACTCGCGCGTTCGGTACCAGCGCCTCTGCTTCGATCACCGTCAAGCCAGCCGCCGGTCCGTCGGCCTTGACCCGATACGCCCTCAGTTCGAAGCGGTGCCAGGCTGAACCGGCCCCACCAAGTTCCGAGGCGGCGCTGTGGCGCGTTTCATAGTCCTTGCAGGCAGCCGCAAGGTCGATGCCAAGCAGTCGTGGCCCAATGAGAGCCAGAACAATCGCGGAACCCGCCGTGCCAAAGATGTAGGTAACGGCATAGGCGATCGGCATCGCGTTGAGCATTGCCGTGGCCTTGTCGGGTGGCAGTCCAAGGCGGTTTATGGCGTCGGTGGCCAGGCCCATGGAGGCCGAAATCGTTTGAGACCCGGCATAAAGACCAGCCGCCGAGCCAACCTCATAACCCGCCAATTTGGCAACGATCACCGGAATTGCCAGGCAATAGATGCTCACGATCACCGAAAAGGCGGCTTGTGGCAGGCCGTCGGACGCAATGCCACGCACAAATTGTGGGCCGACACCATATCCGACTGCAAAGAGGAACATCAGAAAGAAGACCGATTTGACATTTGGTGAAATGGTAATGCCGAGTTGGCCGATGATCACGGCAGCAAGCAAGGTCGCAGTGACGGCTCCGAGGCCCAGGCCGCGGTAGGTGAACTTGCCAACGAAATAGCCGACGGCGAGCGACAGGAAGATCGCGATCTCGGGATATTTTCGAAGTGTTTCGGCGAGCCACTCGAGCATGACGACATGACCTCCTGCTAAAGCGTTTTGCGATTTGACGGAATCGTCAAGAATCGCAAAGACGCGTCGAAACAAAGAGTTAGAGCAAAGCGGCGTTTGCGCCTAAACGCGTTTTGCTCTAGGCGATGCTACAGGGCTCCGCAGGGCGGCCGCGGCTTTGGCCCATCAAAGTGCAGAGCGGGATTTGTGGGCCGGCTACGGCTGCGCGAGTTCGCCCTTGGCTGCGCGGTAAGCCTGCAGGTAGCCACGTGCGACCGCTCTTATTGCGCGCCCGATGGAGTCGTAGGCTTCGTCGGGAAGGTTGGCGAACGACACACGCACCGACCAGTTTGGCGCATCGAAACCGGACCCATTCAGAACCACGATGCCGTGGTCTTCGGCGAGCTTGAAGGCGATATCGAGCGGATGAACGTTCTGCTTAACCCAGTCGGTAACTTCATCGCCTACGTATTTCCGCGCCCAGTATTCGTAGTCGATAATGCCGTAATACCGGTCGAAATAGGGGCGGGCATGAAACTCAATTCCCATCCCGTTCATCAGCTTGTCGAAGCGGCGCTGGCAGATCGCCATGCAGGCCTTCTGGTAGATCTTGGCGTCGTCCATCATCTCGACGAGGCCGAAGAGGGACATCATCACCTGCTGTGGCAAGGACAGCCCGGCGGTGTGATTCAATGCCACGTCGCGGCTGTCGGCGACGATACGATCAATGAACTTGATATCCCGCGGCTTCGGGGTCAGCGCCTTGTACCGGGCCTCGACGACCTTTTGCGTCGCCTCCGGCATCGCGCCTATCATCTTGTCGAATATGTTGTCTTGAGCAACGGCCACGACGCCCAAGCGCCAGCCCGTGCAGCCAAAATACTTGGAGAAGGAATAGACGCCGATTGTGTTATGCGGCAGATGGCCCATCACCGACTCGAAGTTCGGCACAAAGGTGCCATAGACGTCGTCGGTCAGGATCATCAGGTCCGGGCGCTTGGTATTCACGAATTTGACCAGGCGCTCCATCGTTTCAGGATCAAGCGCGACGGCCGAAGGATTCCCGGGATTGACAATGAAGAGTGCCTTGACCGACTTGTTCTCAAGTGGCTTCAGATCTTCATCGGTGAGTTGGAAACGGTCCTCGGCCTCGGCTGAGACGTGGATCAGCTTCAATGCGTAGTCTTCGAGATGCGGCATCTCGAGGTAAGGCGTGAAGATCGGCGTGACGAGAGCGATCGTGTCGCCGGCATTCAGAAGCCGCGCATTCTTCAGCGCCTTGAAGATGTAGCACATAGCCGCCGTGCCGCCCTCGACGGGATAGAGGTCGAATTTCGCGCTTGGACGATGGCCAACACACATGGCCCACATCAGATATTCGTGGGTGATCGCTTCGTTGTGAACGAGAGCGCGGTCGGGCACGGGGTAATGGTCGCCGATAATCGAATCCGTCAGTTCGTTGACGAATTTGTCAGGATCGAAGGCGAACTTCTTGATCGCAAAATCCACCGCCGCCTCGAGCGTGTCCGCTCCAGGGGTGTCCGGATCATTCTTGCGCTTCTGGACCCAGGACTTCAGCCGGCTGTAACAGCCATCCGTCGGCGGCATGCCCGCGAGCCCAGCTGCTTCATCGTAAAATGTTCGCTTGGACTCGGTGAGTGCGAACTGTCCGAGCAGAAAGAACGCTTCACGAGCCCGCGTTGCAACCCAATTCGGATTTCCTCTGCCGGCGTTGAGATAAGCACGCCCGGACTTGTCGGCCTGCGCCAGGCGGATGAGTTCGTCCTTGATCTCGAATGGGCTGAGGTCTTCGAACTTGGTGTAGATGCCGACGTCCGCCATGACCGTTCCCCTCTTCTAACGTAGCGCTTGGGGCGGTGGGTAGGATAAGCGGGCAGCCCACATCGGCATCGCCCGCCCGTTTGCGAGCCGCCAATGGTATGCACCCAGGTCCCACGACCGCCCCACCGGCCGAACTCCGAGGCATCCTTGGCCGGGGCAGCCCGTCCTGAATGGGGTTTATTCGAGCAAATTGAGCAGAAAAGAACCATTGTACCTTCGATCACTGGCCTTGGGTACAATTTAAGACTGCCTAAGAACGAGTAATCTGGGCAGTTCGAGGCGACAAATCACAAAAAATAGAAGAATATCTTAGATCTAGTTGAGAATTAGATTATGTCACTCTTATGACAGTGCCATATTCGACACATGGATTTCCGGCTCGAAACGCCAAGTGATCCAGCGATATGGACAGCGTGCGAGGTGATCCCACTCCGATGATGCAAGGGGGCGGAAGAACCCACCCCGATCATCTCGTGCCGTCGGTAGTCGTTCACATCGTGAAGCTCAGTGCGCGGCGAGCATGAGGGCACCATAGAATTACGAAAGTTCGCGCTGTTGCCTCAACTCGACTATATATATAACTCTTGGTTCTAATGTAGACCGATGCCTGATGCGCTCGCGATCCCGCCTTTCGCTCGACAAAGTTCTTGAAATCGGAATCGAGAAGCTATTCCGGGCCACTTCGTTTTGCAGGACAATTTGGGGATGTTTCGCGCTCGCGCTGCTGTACGCTGTCATCGCGTCGCCAGCGTGGGGTGAAGCGCTTCCCAAGTCGGTCCTTGTTATTGAAGAGGCCGACGCTATTCGCGGGCCTTACTACATAGCGATGTTTTCTGCATTGCGGGCGCGCCTCAACGCATCGCAGCGACCAATTTCTCTTTATGTCGAAAACTTGGATCTGCCTTTTTTTGAGGGACCAGAATACGAGGACACCTTAAAGCAGTTTCTTGCGCGCAAATACCACGACAGATCCATTGACGTTGTCATCGTCATCGGGGAGGGCGCTCTCAGGCGCGCCATCGCCTGGCGTTCCGAGGTTTGGTCGAGCACCCCGATCGTTTTTGCAGATGCCGTCGACACCTCGATAGGGAGTGACACGCTGCCGCCCTATGTCACGGGCAGAACTATAAAGTTGCGGCTCGCGGACATGGTCGAAGCCGCGCGTGCGATCGTTCCCGACCTCGATCAGGCGGTGATTGTCGGCGCACCCTTTGCCTCCCAGCCAGCCATCCCTTTCAAGCAGTTTCCCGCCGAAATCCCAGCGATATCCAAGGAACTTAAAATTGTCGACCTGACGGGCCTGCCCATGGCGGAACTGCGAAAGCGCGTCTCGAACTTGCCTGAGAAGAGCGCAATTCTGTACACGCCAATTTACTCGGATGGAAAAGGCGCACAGCTGCTCCCCGCTGTCGCCGTCTCTCTTCTCGCTGAAGTCGCGAACCGGCCGATTATCGCAAACGTCGAAACCTATATCGACCGCGGAGCGGTGGGGGGATATATGCTGTCCCCTGCCATCGTCGGCGACGAAGCGGCTGGCTTGGCTCTTCAGATCCTCAATGGCGACAAACCCTCCCAGATCCCCATCACGAATGGCAATTCGTTGCGGCCTCTATTCAATTGGCAGGGCCTGCAACGCTGGGGCGTACCCGAAAGCCGTCTGCCCCCGGGTAGCGAAATTCAAAACCGACCTGTGCCGATCTGGCAGCAATATCCGGCGCAGACAACAGCGATTGTCGCCATCGTGTTCTTTCAGAGCCTGTTCATCGCCGCGCTCCTCTATGAGCATCAGAGGCGACGACGGGCGGAAAACGAGGTGCGGGCACGTTCGCACGAACTGGCTCACGTCAACCGCCGGGCCACGGCCGGAGCTCTGTCCGCATCTATCGCACATGAAGTCAACCAACCGCTCGGTGCGGTTCTCGCCAACATCGAGACTTGCGAGCTCCTGTTCGAATCGCCGAGTCCGGATATGCCGTTGGTCAAGGAGATTCTGGCTGACCTCAAGCGTGACAACCATCGCGCCAGCGAGGTCATCGTCAGGCTACAGCGCCTGATGCAAAGATCGGAACCCTGCAAAGAGGATGTCGACCTCAACGAACCGGTTCGGGATGCCCTGGGCTTTGTCTCGGCTCAGGCAACTTCTCATGACATCGAGCTCGTCGAAGACCTGTCCGCAGGACCGCTTCCCGTCAGCACGGATCCCATACAGCTGCAGCAAGTCGTGATGAACCTTGTCCTGAACGCGATTGATGCTATCAGCGGGACCGCTTCATCGAAGGTGAGACGCATTTTTATTCGCACACGGCGAATTGACGACAGGAAGGCTGAGATTGCCGTCTGCGACACGGGACCAGGAATCGCTGCGGACCAGCGCGCACAAATCTTCGAGCCCTTTTTCACGACGAAACCAAATGGCATGGGCATGGGACTATCGATCACCCGCACCATCATCGAGGCGCATGGCGGCTCGATACGTGCGGAAAGTCGCGAAGGCGGAGGTACGGTGTTCAGCGTGCGGCTGCCACTATCCAGCGTCAGGCCGAAGAAAAAAAAGGCTGAGCCGGACTGAGGGGTCTTGGTCACTTTGGGTGCCTGCTTCACCCGGGTTGAGGGTTTGGCTTATCTGGAGGATGACGAAGACTGTGAATCCTCTATCGATAGGCGATTGTCCGCTTCCTTCATGCGACTATATGAAGATCCGGCGCTAGCCTGGTGCCTGAGCGGGTGCTCCCAATTGCCGCAATGCGGACACTGCCAAATTCTGTTGAGGAGACCGGAGACGTCGACGGAGGTGACGTCTCAACCAAATCCTTGATTTTAGATAATTGTGAACGCCGGAGAATGTCGCCGAACAGGTTGGTGGTGCCCTAGCCGGCACCAAATTAACTGCATAAGTGTTTGATTTTATGTGATTTAATTTATTTTGCCGAGCGTCGATACCACCAATAATACCACCAAATCCGCTTGTTGGCAGTCAGTTGCTTTTTGTGAGTTCTCGTCGAACCAGACAAAATTCGGTCGATGCCATGACCGCAGCGCGCGATTAATTTCCTGGACGGTCTGTGACCAATGCGAACTGCGCAAATTTAGCCCTTGTGGCTATCAGTTCAACCAGCCCTCTTGCATCAAGCGCTCGTGAGCGACCTGAATATGCGATGGCCGCATGATCTGCCGTTTTCGATCATTCCAGGCGTGAACCCTGCGCGTAACCTCTTCTAAATCAGTTGCATCGCGGCTTTCTTTTGCCACCCAATGCACCGTCGCCAATAACTCCATCCCATAAGGAGTTTCATAACCCTGAATAAGTCGCGAAATTTTCTGAACGCGTTCAGACGTGGCCGCGTCTTTGTGGGAGTCAAGGAATGCGTTAGCTTCGCCCAACGCAGGCCCTTTGATACTTATCTCTGATGGCTTGGTGCCGTCTCCGACGCCCTGGAGATAAGCGCCGTCCATCTTCGTGAGCACGTGCCGCAATGAGGGGGCGTAGGGGCCGTAAGTGTATTTCCTAAACTTTAGACTGCCTAGGTCTTGCCCAGCGACAGATAGAAAATAAGCAAGTTTCTGCACCTCGATTTGGCTCAATGGGTACATCATAGACCTATAGATCGAAAGCACTTTGAGCACGGCCGCTCGTCCCGCCGTCATGGGGGGTTTTGTTGCTTCCGGGACCAGTTCCCGCACGCTGTCCGTCGCATTTGGTGGAAAAAGGAATGCGTCTACATTCGGCGTTTGGGCAAATGCACTTTCTATTAAGGGACGGACTTCCGCCCAGTCCAATCCGCCGTTTCCGCAACCCAAAGGCGGGATCGCGATCGACCTAATCTGAAGCGCTTTAACTTGCTTGACTAAGTCCTCTAATCCGCACTTTATGTCAGAAAAACGCGACGGTTGACGCCAGTGACGCTTAGTAGGGAAATTGATAATAAATTTCGGCTCGGCGAGTTGACCATTATCAAAAATAAACATTTTGCAGGGCACCACTTCACCCCGCTTGCAAGCTGCTTCATAGGCCTTGAAGTTATTAGGCCATTTGCGCTTAAATTGAAGGGCAATACCTTTGCCCATCACGCCGACTGTATTAACCGTATTCACGATCGCATCGACGCGCTGCTCTAGCAAATCACCTTTTGCAATCTCCACGGTCATAAGGACTCCATCAATAATACCATCCAGGGACCACCAGAATTTCGGGGTCCCATGCCGTATTAGCCAGCGCAGCCCGCACTCGATTAGCCATCAACTCCGAACGTACCCCGATTTGGGTGATTGCAGCAAGCGGCACCGAATCACGCACAAGGAATTCGGCCTGACGTGTTTCCATTCGCATCAAATGCCGAACAGTTTGGCGATTTTGCCAAAACTGGCAGTAGCCCGCAATGCGAGGGCTTTCAAAAAAGAGCTCCCAATCGATGACATCTAGTTTGGCGAGATCATCGTAAAATTTGGCGATTGCCATCACTGCATGATAGTCCGTGAAAACAGTCGAACAGCCAGCTTCCACAATTGTTTGGGCAGTCGTGCTGAGATGGACGATGTCGTCTTGGTTAAGGTTGCAGCCTTCAACATTTCCGTTGTTGATAGTAAAGAGCATTGGCGACCGTGGCGCGAAATAAAACGGGACATAATCGTGCAATGTGCCTCCTGGATTAATTGGAACTACCTTCCGTGCACGTCTAATCTGAATGGTCTCGTGTGCTATGCTGGTGGAATTCACTTTGGCACTATTGAGAATTGATTTTGAAAGAAGGTGACCGCTGGCCCCAATTACCGGAAGGTTATCGATTGCCGTGATATGGAAAAGCTGGGTGGGATTCGGCGCCGGCATGCTGGTTTCTTTCACGCATATGACCCGCTCCATGAATTTACCGAGTGGTCGCTGATGGGGCGAAGATTAACCTACTGGAAGCCTAACCCGGCTTAGGCGGAGTACAAGCCTGCAAAGCTGTTTCACCTCACATACTCTCTTTCAGCTATTCCAGGAAGGTGCGGCGCAACGGCACAAAACTAGTTTCTGCTTCCTCATCGTGCGCCCATTCCTGTAAGAGCAGCATTCGCCTGATCTCGGATATATGCTCTCTGAATTTTCCACGCTTTCCACCTTTCCAGGCGTTGAGCGATGAGGTTGATTTGCCGATGGAGCTACGCGGTCCTGTCGACTTCAGCCAAGGCTGCCAACGGCGGATCAGCACTGCTTGGCGCGCTCGGCGTTCGGATGTCCATGGGTTGTTCATGGCTTGCCTCCAATAGTTTGTTTGGCGCAGATCTTGTTTCTTCCGCACGCGTATTAGTTGGCGGCACCGCGCCGTTGTTCACCTGTTGCGGGCCGCTGGCGATATTGGCTTGTCGGGCGAAAACCACCGGTGGGTTCTTGATGGTCGCCAGAGTTTCCAGCGTCGCGCGGCATTGGCTTTGGGCTTTGAGTGCGAGACGCAGATAGGTCTCGTACTGCTTCAGATATTCCTGCGAGGCAGCGCGTCTCGACAGACTCATGAACATTGATTGCAAGGCCATAGCCTGGCCCATGAGCATCGCCTCGCAGCCGCGAAGGCTTCCTTCCTTTACCTTGTCGGTCGAACTGCAAACTGCCTCGGCAATCGCGTCTAAGCCAGTCTCGCCGAAAGCGCTGGCGCTGAATTTCGTGATGATAGCGGCGGCATTAACACCTGCGTGCGTCATGAGGGCCGCTTGGCTTTTTGCCGATGTTTCGTCTCTCTTCCCTGCCGGGGGTGATGCCGTTTTCACTTTCGTGGTCATACTGCGTTCCATATTCGGCCAAGGACCCCCAATGTGCCTTTGGGGTAGTTTACTGCGAACGAGGGGGCGGGCGCATTATTAGCTATGTCGAGCCTAATGCGAACGCGCCGCAATCTTTGGAGGAATAGCCGTGATTTCAACGGCTTGGGCGTCCGCAAAATGTATCGGTAATCGCATCTCATTGGCTCGGTCCTTTTCCGCTTCTGGCGCCGACTTTGGCCGTGACCTGTTGTTTTTTTTGCCGTCGGAAAATCCCCGCCAGTGAAGAAAGGTCATCTTGGCCTGATCGCCGGGATATCGGGGTTGGGAGGTCAGCGTGTAGCGGAATGCGCGCTTGTTGAGTTCGCCTGTCATCCTCCCAAAGTTCTCGATTTCCAACCATCCGGTGCTTATCAAGCTTTCCAGTGCCTTCACGGCCGTCGGGCGTGAACAGCGCGCCAGTTCGGCCGCGCGCCGATCCGATATCTTGAACTCGTTGCCATCGTTGGGTCGGTACATCGTCATCACAGTGATGAGCAAGGTAACGGCTTCCGGCTTCAGGGCCTTCCACGCGGGAAGGAGTAACCACTCCGCATAGATGCGCGCATGCGGCTTGTCCCATTGTTTGGTTGCCCGATGCATAACTATTAGGCTGCATGGTGCGTGCCCGCCGCCATGGCATCGAGCCAAGTGTGGAGGTCTTCGTCACGAACCAGCGTGGCGCGGCCAAGTTTGACGATGCGAAGCCGTCCGCTGGCGATCTCGCCATAAATGGTGGTGCGGCCGACATTGGCCATACGCACCACGTCGTTAATGCGGTGCAATAAAGGGCGCGAGGATTCTTTCAAGTGAGACGCGTTCATTTTCAATCTCCATCGCGAAAGGGCGATGGTTCGTAACTATTCGCATGAACGTTCGCGTGTCCGCCTTCATCATTGACAAGCTGTCAGAATGTCCGAAGACAAACCGGCGTTCTGACAGAATGTCAGCCTCTCAACGCCAATATGTATCGGTTGATAGTTCTCATCGACACGGGGTCGTGCCCCTCTTGCACGAGTCTGGAATTGACAAGATCCCAAATGCGATCCGCCTCCTTCGATAGCCTGCTCGATCGTAGGTCCGCCTCTTCGGCGATGATGCGGCGCAAAGCTAAGCGTCGAGGTTTGTTGGCCTTGGCTTCGCGGGCTTTCGCGGTGGTATGACGATTCCAATCCTTGAGAGCTTCATCTGGCTTCGCCAGCGCTTCCATGCGTCCAAGTCCGTTCGATATATATTGGCCACGTTCACGTCGCGCTCGCCAAAGCGCACGTTCCTCCAGCTTGTCCTCCATGGTTCTCATGCCGTCGAGAGGTGCGAGATGGTATAGGCGTAGCAACCTCCATGCGTCGTAAGGCTGCCAATAATCTAAGCCAGCCTTCTTGCGGGCACGCTGCATGCAGGGGGGCTCTGTGGCTAACTTCGCTCGAGCTTCGATGCGTCTATTTATAAAGTGCCGCTCCATCTGGTCGACGATGGCGTCATGGCGTGCACGATCATCCGCCTGAAGCTGCCGATACAGTTCTCGCGTTTTCCGCCATTCCTGAGAAAGCCTATAGCTTTGCACACGTCTCTCGCGTTCAAGGCCCTCGAAGGGTAATGAAAAGTCATATTCCTGCGGGGTTGCATGCCTCTGGAATTCGACGCCCTGGGCGTGCTCGCCTTGCTCCCAGTCGGTCGGGAGGGGGTCGGTATCATGTTTGGCGATATCATACATGGGCGAATTATGGCGAATGAGCGCGCGTCTTGGCAAGTAGATGTTCGTAATATGTTCTGACGTGGGCCTAGACCGTTGGCCGGCAGCTTCTCGGTCGACAATCAATCCAAATTGGACAATTGCTTCTGGCGTCCACGCGGGTAAAGGTCGCCGACAAATAAAGGAGAATCACTAAGTCATGCCCACTCTCGATTGGATCGGCAAAAAGGCCGTCGTGAACCATCATCGCGAAGTGCCTTACCGGCTGATCCATTGCGACAAGGACAAGAGCGTCGGCGATCCGGATGCGGGCAATCTACTGGTGCAGGGTGACAACCTTGAGGCGCTGAAAGCGCTGCTGCCCTATTATGCGGGCAAGGTGAAGTGCATCTACATCGATCCGCCCTACAATACCGGTAATGAGGGGTGGGTTTACAACGACAATGTGAACTCGCCGGAAATTAAAGCTTGGCTTGGGTCAGTCGTGGGGAAGGAGGCTGAAGACCTGTCGCGGCATGATAAATGGCTTTGTATGATGTATCCGCGCTTGCGGTTGCTGAGGGAGTTCTTGAGCGAAGACGGTGCCATATTTGTTTCAATAGATGACAACGAAGCCCCAAATCTACGCCTTATGTTGGATGAGATCTTCGGTCGAAAACATCGCGTAACCAATGCGATATGGCATAAGTCAGATAGTCCTAAAAACACCGCTCAATTATTTAGTGAGGACCATGAGCATCTTGTCGTTTATGCCCGCGATATTTCAGTTTGGCGCCCTAAACTTGTCCCCCGCTCCGATGAGATGATCGCTCGGTATCGAAACCCCGATAGCGATCCGCGAGGCCCGTGGATGGTCAGTGACCTTGATGCGCGGAATTTCTATTCGAAGGGCGTCTATCCCATAACTAGCCCAACGGGGAGAGTGATATCCGGCCCTCCGCAGGGGCGATATTGGACCGTGAGTGAAGAGAAGTTCGCTGAGCTGGTGACAGACAATCGAATTTGGTGGGGGCCAGACGGAACTTCGGAACCAAATATCAAGCGTTTTCTTAGTGAAGTCCGCGACGGAGTGGTACCTCAAACCCTTTGGAGTTGGAAGGACGTAGGGAGCACTCGCCATTCCAAAAGGGAGTTGCGTGAAGCAGTCGGCTCGGATGTGCATGACGTTTTCGATACCCCAAAGCCGGTAAAGTTAATTCGTCGAATTCTGCAAATTGCTTCCAATTTTGATTCCATTGTCTTGGATGCGTTCGCGGGATCTGGGACGACAGCAAGCGCAGTGATGGAGCAAAACAAAATAGACGCAGGGACTAGAAAATTCATTTTAGTCGAGATGGATCGCGAGGTAGCCGAGTCAGTGACAACAGCGCGGATTTCTCGCCAAATCACCGGATATAAGTATCAAGGTACAAAGAACGATAAGCTTCTGGAAGAAAAACTGACACTAACAAAGCTACGCTCCTCAGAAACTTTACTATTGGAGGTCGATGAAATTGTTGCATTGAATGCAAAGCGCTTTGATAATGTCGATGTAAAGCTTGATGATGGCGTCCTTGTTGTCACTGGACAAAAGATAATAACTGAATTTGCGGCGGGTTTGGGTGGCGGGGTCCGCTTCTGTACCCATGCACGAACCCGCTCCGCGGGAGTGCCGCCTCCTTCTGAGATGGCGGGCTCGTCATTGGCCTTGAGCGGGTAGAGGCCGCGATCTGACCATGGAGTTCCTTCAACGAGAGGAACTCGCCATGGCTACCTTGTCGACCAATGCATCGATCACGCCGCTGCGCCAGCGCATGCAGCAAGACATGCTCATGCGGGGCCTGGGCTCCCATACCCAGCAGGACTACGTTCGTCACGTCCAGCGCTTCGCAGTCTTCCTCCGACGCTCTCCCGATACTGCGACGCCCGATGACATCCGCCGCTTCCAGCTGTACCAGCATGAGAACGGCGTCGGCCCTGCGACGATCAACGGTGCAGTCTCGGCACTGCGGTTCCTGTTCCTGGCGACGCTGAAGCGGCGGGATCTGGCGCGTGCGCTGGTAATCATCCGGCATCCTCGCAAGCTGCCCGAGGTGCTGAGCGTCGAGGAAACGGCGCGGCTGCTCGAAGCGGCACCGGGCATCAAGTACAAGGCCGCGCTCGGTGTCGCCTACGGCGCGGGCCTGCGCGTGTCCGAGGTTGCACACCTCAAGGTCGACGATGTCGACTCGACACGCATGCTGCTCCGTGTCGAGCAGGGCAAGGGCCGCAAGGATCGCAACGCGATGCTGTCGCCTCAGCTTCTTGAACTGTTGCGGCTGTGGTGGCGTGAGGGCAAGCGGCGCGGGGTCATGCTCCCGCATGGCTGGCTTTTCCCGGGGCGGGGCTGCACGTCGCCGATCTCGTCGCGGCAACTGCACCGCGCGGTCCAGGAAGCGGCCGAAGTCGCCGGCATCCGCAAGCGCGTCAGTCCGCACACGCTGCGGCACAGCTTCGCCACGCACTTGCTCGAACAGGACGTCGACATCCGCGTCATCCAGGTACTGCTCGGGCACAGCAAGCTCGAGACCACCGCGCTCTACACCAAGGTCTCGACCCGGACGATCCATGCGGTCGCCGGGCCGCTCGACCGGCTGATGTCGTTGATGGAAGGCAAGACGCCGCCCGGCTGACGTGCGCACCTGTGTGGAGGTCGCCGACATCTTCCGTACTGGCGGGCCCGCCTACAAGGCCGTCCATGCAGGGCACCTCAGCCTGCAGCAGCTCAAGGTGATGTCGGCGGTCGAGCACTGCCGCACCGCCGCCCTCGGCGGTCACGTCGAGGCTTGCGAGGACTGCGGCCAGTGGCGGATCGCCTACAACTCCTGCCGCAACCGGCACTGTCCGAAGTGTCAGGGCGCGGCGGCGCGGACCTGGCTTGCCGAGCGCGAGACCGACCTGCTGCCGGTCGGATATTTCCACGTCGTGTTCACGCTGCCGGCCGACGTCGCCGACATCGCCTTCCACAACAAGGCACTCGTCTACGACCTGCTGTTCAAGGCGGCATCGGAGACGATGCTGACGATCGCGGCCGATCCCAGGCACCTCGGCGCGCGCATTGGCATCACCGCAGTGCTCCACACCTGGGGCTCGGCGATGACCCACCATCCGCACGTGCACATGATCGTGCCCGGCGGCGGCATCGCGCCGGACGGAAGCCGATGGATATCGTCGCGACCGGCCTTCCTGCTGCCGGTGAGGGTTCTCGGCAAGTTGTTCCGCCGGCTGTTCCTCACCCGGCTGGTCGCGCTCCACGAGGCTGGTCGGCTCGCCTTCTTTGGGTCGCAGGCGCACCTCACCGAGCGGCGGGCATTCCTGCGCCATCTTGCTCCCGTCCGGAAGACACGTTGGGTGGTTTACGCCAAAGCGCCCTTCGCCGGGCCGGAGGCGGTGCTCGCCTATCTGTCGCGCTACACCCACCGGGTCGCGATCTCGAACGGGCGCCTCATCCAGTTCGATGAGAGCGGCGTCACCTTCCGCTACAAGGACTATCGCCGCGACGGCGCCGACCGGCAGCAGGTCATGACGCTCGCAACCGACGAGTTCATCCGCCGGTTCCTGCTCCACATCCTGCCGCGTGGCTTCCACCGTATCCGCCACTACGGCTTGCTCGCAGGCGGCTGCAAGGCCGGCCTCGCGCTCGCCCGCGAATTGCTAAGCGTGGCGTCGCCGCCCGATGACAATATGCCGAAAGAACCGGCTGACGTCCGCCCGCCATGCTCATACTGCGGCGGACGCATGATCGTCATCGAGGTGTTCGAACGGTGGAGGCAGCCGCGCGGACCGCCCCACCATTCCCCTTCGACCGGGAGCCGCACGCCATGACCCGGCATGGCATGGTCCAGCCTTCAGCCTCAGGCACTCAGCCCTCGGCGACGAGCCCACGCGCGTCCACGGTGATCCTCGATGCCGAAGGGGCCGCGTCTGGCCGCGCGACGGGCCGACAACATCACGTGGAGACGCAACGAAGCGGTCTGTCCGCGTCTATCGCGGCGCTTCCCCGCAGCGGTCGCGCCATCGCCGACATCAGTCGCAAATCGAAATCCCCATAGCCATCGACTGTGGCCCGCGGGTTCCTGCATGAGAGGCTTTCGTACGCCTCACGGCACCCGAAACCCTTCACCTTGGCGAACCTTTATTCGATGCCGACGGCAATGTCAGTTCCGCCGTCGCCTATTCCGACATTGCAGCCCATGTCTTCTTTTGCGAAACGGGCTCCCCCCTCCCTCGCCGGGTGGATGGCTCAACGCCGCTGATCGGCACGTTCCAAGGGCGAGCAATCTATTTGTTACACAATGCCGATGCCGTGGGCGTTGCAAGTGCCGATGCGGGGAACGTGCTCACCAGCAGCGCGCTTGACAGCCTGCCCTTGCCAGAATCTGGTTATGCTGGTGCGCGCATCGTATATGGCGAAGGCTGCACCGTACCCGATGACCGACTTGCGCGGCTCGGCGTTACCTTCAAGCAAATCCCCTACCAGATTGAGGGGCTGTGACCATGGCAGCGCCCGACGCCAATGCGTTGGCGGAATTCGAGAAATACCGGGTCGAGCAAGATCGTGCCTATGTCAGTGATTTCGATCGCGCGACCAAGGCGTTGCTGTCGGGCAAGCCGAGGAAGAAAGAGCTATGAGTCTGCCCGTGTTTTCGCTGAAGAATTATCAAATTCAGACGCTAGCCAGCCTACGCCGGTTTCTCGAGAAGACGGTGGAGTTTAACGACGCGGATACGGCATTTTACGCCATGACGAAGCGGCCCTTCGTGCAGCCGCCGAACCTGCCCGGTCTGCCCTATGTTTGCCTGCGCATTCCTACCGGGGGTGGCAAGACTATTATGGCGGCGCATTCGGTTGGTGTGGCCGCAGACAGCTTCCTCCGCACGGATACTCCGACGGTGCTCTGGCTTGTGCCCTCGCAGACTATCCGCGAACAGACGCTGGCGACGCTTCAGGATCGAGCCCATCCTAATCGCCGAGCGCTGGCGGATCGCTTCGGCGAGAATGTCCGAGTGATGACGGTTGCGGATGCACTCTACGCCAAGCGCGCCGATTACGATGGCGGCGTGGTGGTGATCGTGGCAACCATCCAGGCGTTCCGGGTGGAAGAGACGGAGGGGCGCAAAGTCTATGATGCTAATGGCGAACTAATGGACCATTTCAGTGGGCTTGCCGACGGCTTGAGCGAGGCTCTGGAGACCGGCCCGTTGGGTGATCCAGTGCCCTCTTTTGCCAATGTTCTGCGCCTGCGCCGCCCGATGGTTATCGTCGACGAAGCGCATAATGCGCGGACCAATCTTTCCTTCGACACGTTGGCACGCCTGAAGCCTTCCCTGATCGTCGAATTCACCGCGACACCTGTCACGCCAGAAGAGCACAAGCCCGAAAGGGGCATCTACGCTTCCAACTTGCTCCACCAAGTTTCCGCCGCCGAACTTAGGGCCGCAGACATGATCAAGCTGCCGGTAATCCTACGCGGCCGGGCCGATCCACGAGAAACCATCGGGGATGCTATCGCCTGGCTTGACGAACTCAGCGAGACGGCGGCTGCTGAAGAAAGGGCAACGGGCGAATTCGTCCGGCCGGTGATGCTGCTTCAGTCCGAGGCCAAATCCAAGGACAAGCCGACGCTGCACGCAGAAGAAGTCATGAAGCTTCTGATCGAAGACTTTCGAGTGCCGGAAGTCCACATTGTTATCGCCACCGGCGATGTGCGCGGACTGGATGGCGTCGATCTCTTCGACCGTGACTGCAAGGTGCGTTTCATCATCACGCAGCAGGCGCTCAAAGAAGGGTGGGATTGCTTCTTTGCTTACGTGCTGTGTTCGGTAGCCGAGCAAAAATCGCCACGCGCGGTGGAACAGTTGCTCGGTCGCGTGCTGCGCCTGCCGCGCGCCTCGCGCAAGAGACATGAGGATCTGAACCGCGCCTACGCCTTTGCCACCACCACGAGCTTTCAGCAGGCCGCTAACACCCTACGAGACGGGCTTGTGAACAACGGGTTCGAGAAGGTCGAAGCACAATCGCTGGTGCGCGCCGTTGCGGCCCTTCCTGGCTTTGAAGAGGGCGGAACGGCCTTCGTCTATGAAGAGATGCTTCCTGCTGATCTGGACGTCGCGACGTTCAAGACCAATATCGAAGTTGCGACGAGCGGTCGGGTGCAGATTGACCCCCAAACGGGCATCATTCGGGCGCGCGGCGCGCTTACCGACTATGACCGCACCGCCATGAGGCTCGCCATGCCGGAAAGAGCGGCAGCGACCATTGACGCACTCGTACACCGTTCACGTGGCGCACGACTGAGAGTGCTTGATCCCACTGCGGCGCCGATCCGCCTCGCGGTGCCGCAATTGACCGTGCGATGTGGTAAAGACTGGCAATTATTCGACCGTGCGCATTTTCTCGATATTCCATGGAAGCTTGAAGAAAACGATCCGACCTCAATTCTGGATTTCTTCATGCCACCCAGAAGGGCCATCGATGAGGCCCATATTGATATCGACGAAGGGCGCGAAATAAAGGTGACCTTCGTTGCCGATCTGCATGAGCAGCTTTCGCTCGCGCTCGGCATCCGGGGCTGGACAAAGAATGCGCTGGTGAATTGGCTTGACCGGCGGCTGCCCTACTCGGCACGGCGCGATATCACGCGTTTGTCGTCGACGCTCTTCATTGCGCAAGCGCTGGATGTGATCGCCGCTCGTTACGGCATGTCGCTCGAAGCGCTGGGGCGATCGAATTTCCGGCTAGTCGAAGCCTTCGTGAAGGTGATCGCCAAACACCGGGACAGCCGCGAAACACTTGCTTTCGAACGCGCGTTGTTCCCGCAAAGTGGCCTTGAGTTCCAAGTCGGCAGCGACATGGAGCTAGTGTTTGATGAAAGTCGCTACGCCTATAATCAGCCCTACAAGGGCCGTGCCGATTTCAAGAAACACCTGTTTCGGATTGTCGGCGATCTGGACGCAAGTGGCGAAGAGCACGAATGCGCAGTAGCGATTGAACGCAACCCGCAGGTCAAGGCTTGGGTTCGTAACACGTCTCGCCAGCCACATTCCTTCTGGCTACAAACCGCGACCGATAAATTTTACCCGGATTTTGTCGCGCTGCTGAACGACGGGCGCATTCTTGTGATCGAATACAAGGGAACGCCCTACATCACGAATGACGACTCGAAGGAGAAGAAGCTGGTTGGTGAACTTTGGGCGGAACGTTCGGGCGGGAAGAGCCTTTTCCTGCTGTTCGGCGCAAAGGAGTACGCGCAGATTGACCGGATCATTGCTGGTGCCTGAACGATCTCTATCCTAGCTTCAGTGCCACCACCTTGCCGCCTTCGCGCAGCGCGTCGATGTAATCCGCCCACCACTGCATCATCTGCTTGCGCTCCTCCCAAAAGTCCGACCGCAAATAGGCGCGGCGAATTTCGTCGGCGCCAATGTGAGCGAGTGCCGCCTCAATAACGTCCGGACGCCATTTGCCATTTTCATTGAGTAGGGTAGAGGCAGTCGCTCGAAAGCCATGCGCCGTGGCTTCGTCCTTGCCATAGCCTAGCCGTCGCAAGGCCGCGTTGAGCGTGTTTTCACTGATCGGACGCGAGAGCGTAGTAGGCCTCCGGCGAGGGCCGCCTTGCATGGTGACGGCCTGAGGCGAAGCATGCGGCTTTAAGGCTAGCCTTAAGGTCGGTTGATGCGAGTTGAAGTTCTGGGCGGAATTGAGCGCCGCCGTCGCTGGTCTCGCGACGAGAAGATGCGGATCATTGAAGAGACGTTGGCGCCTGGCGCGGTGGTGGCAGAGATCGCGCGCAGACACGGCATTGCGACGAGTTTGGTGTTCACGTGGCGGCGACAGGCCCGTGTTGCGAGCAGCCCTTCGACAGCGGCACACCTTGTTCCAGTCCGGATCGTCCCAGCCGAGCTCGTGGCCGAGAAGGCACCCTCCATGGAACCGCCATTGGGGGCGCCCGTCAGGAAACGCCGCGGCCTGATCGAAATCAAACTCGGTGACGGCAAAAGTATCCGGGTTGATGAGAATGTCGACGCTGAGGCGTTGGGGCGGGTTCTTGATGTTCTGAGCCGACGATGATCCCGATCCCAAGCAATGTCAGGGTTTGGATCGCGACGGGCCACACGGACATGCGCCGCGGCATGCAAGGCCTGGCTCTGACGGTGCAGGAAAGCCTCAAACGTGATCCGCATGCGGGCGATCTCTACATCTTCCGGGGCCGTCGTGGCGATCTAGCCAAAATTTTGTGGCATGACGGCATCGGGCTGTCTCTTTACGCCAAGCGGCTGGATCGCGGAAAGTTCATCTGGCCCTCGGCATCGGCTGGGGCGGTGTCGATCTCGGCGGCGCAGATGGCCTATATGTTGGAAGGGATCGACTGGCGAAATCCCCAACTGACATGGCGGCCCGAGCGCGCGGGTTGAGGCAGAAAAATGCGAAGCGAGGACCATTTTGGGGCATCACAACGCGCCGAATTTGTGATTCACTTCCTGGCATGAATGCTGCCAGCGACGCCGTTCCCGACGACATCGCCGCCCTGAAAGAGGCGTTGAGGATCGAGCGCGCGCAGGCTTTGCAGATGGCGGCAGAGCTCGCGGTCGCGCGCGCGAAAGCGTCCGAGGATCTGGCGTTGATCGCCCAGCAGAAGCTGCGGATCGCCAAACTGGAGCGCCAGGTCTGCGGGCAGCGATCGGAACGCTCTTCTCGCCTGATTGATCAGCTGGTGCTTTCGTTCGAGGAGCTGGAAGCCAGCGCCACGGAAGATGAGCTTGCGGCCGAGAAAGCGGTTGCCAACACAACAGCTGTGAACGGATTTACGCGTAAGCGCCCTGAGCGCAATACGTTCCCCGATCACCTTCCCCGCGAGCGCGTGGTGATCGAGGCGCCGACAGCGTGCGAGTGCTGTGGCGGCCATCGCCTGCGCAAACTTGGCGAGGACGTGACCCGAACACTGGAATCGATCCCTCGGCAATGGAAGGTGATCGAGACCGTGCGGGAGAAGTTCAGCTGTCGCGACTGCGAGAAGATCACGCAAGCGCCGGCGCCGTTCCATGTCATTGCAAGGGGATGGGCGGGGCCCAGCCTCCTGGCCATGATGGTGTTCGAGAAGTTTGGTCAGCACCAGCCCCTGAACCGTCAAGCCGAGCGCTACGACCTGGAGGGCGTGCCGATCGCTCTGTCGACCATGGCCGACGCTGTCGGATCGGTCTGTACGGTGCTTGACCCCCCTCCGCCGACGGATCGAGGCGCATGTCATGGCCGCCGAGCGTCTCCATGGGGATGACACGACAGTGCCTGTACTGGCAGCAGGCAAGACCGACACAGGTCGATGCTGGGTCTATGTTCGGGATGACCGACCTTTTGGGGGCACGGGGCCGCCGGCGGCGCTGTTTTATTACTCGCGTGATCGCAAGGGCGAACATCCTCAGGCGCATCTGGCCGGATATACCGGCATCCTGCAAGCGGATGCCTTTGAGGGCTATAACAAGCTCTATCTGGCCGGTCGCAATCCCGGTCCTATCCGGGAGGCGGCATGTTGGGTGCATGCGCGGCGCCCGTTCTTTGCCATGGCCGATATCGAGGAGAATGCGCGTCGCAAGGCCGCGGGCAAGAAGGAGATCGTGTTGTCGCCGATTGCGATCGAGGTCGTGCGTCGCATCGATACCTTGTTCGAGATCGAGCGATCCATCAATGGCCAGAGCCCAGAAGAGCGCCTGGCGGTTCGACAGACCCTAAGCCGGCCCTTGGTCGAGGATCTCCATGTCTATATGCGCGAGCAGGCAGCCAGGCTGGCTCGCGGGCATGACCTGGCCAAGGCCTTCAACTATATCCTCAAGCGGTGGGCGAGCTTCACCCTGTTCCTCGAAGATGGGAGGGTTTGCCTGTCCAACAATGCCGCCGAACGAAGTCTGCGTGGTATTGCTCTTGGCAGAAAGTCGTGGCTGTTCTGCGGATCTGACCGCGGCGGGCAGCGTGCAGCGGCCATGTACAGCCTCATTGTCACGGCCAAGATGAACGGCGTCGATCCGCAGGCCTGGCTGGCTGACGTCCTCTCTCGCATCGCCGCCCATCCCGTTCACCGGCTGGACGAGTTGCTGCCATGGAACTGGACGTCTCCAGCATCAGCGATCCGCGCTCGAGCGGCCTGACCATGCACATCAATAAGGTCCATCACGTCACGACCATCGCTCGCGTCGCCCAGGACCTGGGTGAAGACGAGGACTGGCTGCACGACGTTGCCAATGAAATGGAAATCGAGGATGGCGTTATCTGGGTCTACGGTGTTGGCGAAGATGGCGTCATGGCGTTCACCGACTTTGGAATCGAGAATCTGATCGAGCTCATCAAGATGCACAAAGACGACCCGACACTACTCACACGATGGGACCGGACCGAGTAGCCAGCATGCGGCCTACGCCGGATGCCTACAGAGCGTACGCACACAGGGTAGGACAAGCTTGCCCTTGCTGGCAATCGCGCGAAGGTCCGTAAGGATAGCGATTGCCTGCCGGGGCAAAGGTATCCTGTGCGGCCGGCGCATCTTCATCCGGCTTGCCGGTATTTCCCATATTCCTGCCTCAAGGTCGAACTCCGCCCATTCGGACATGCGCAGTTCACCGGGGCGCGGGAAGAGATAGGCCATAAGTTTCAGGGCTGCATGCGTCGTGGGTTGCCCGTCGAAATCGTCCATTGAGCGAAGCAGTGCGCCAAAGGCCGTCGGTTTCAGGATGGCGGCGCGCGGGGTTACAGTGGGAGTTGTGAGCGCGCCTTTGAGTGCGACCGTCGGGTCATTTTCGCAAAGCGCCGTGGCAATGCCATAGCGAAACACCGCACCGATGGTGGAGCGCAGCCGGTGTGCGCTTTCGTAGGCTTCACGCCCCTCCACCTTGCGCAGGACCGCCAGCACCTTCGCCGAACTGATTTCGCCAATCCTGAGTTTTCCTAGATCGGATAGTGCGAGGCCAAGTAGCCATTCGATCTTGACCATTGTGGCGAGTGCGCGACCCTCGCGTTTTAGCTTGGCCACGTAGGCATCGGCAACGGCCTTGAAACTGTCAGCGGCGGCCTCCTGCGCGATTCTTGCCGCCTTGGCTTCCTGCTTGGCCTCGGAAGGATCAACGCCTTCAGCAACGAGCGCACGGGCATTGTCGCGCGCCTTGCGGGCGGCAATCAGGGTGAAAGCCGGATAGGCGCCAATCGACAAAAGTTTGCGCTTGCCGGCGAAACGGTAGTCCTGCCGCCAGAGCTTCGAACCATTCGGCATGATCCAGAGCTGCAGACCCTTTCCATCCGAGAGTTTGCGCACTGATTCTGAGGGCTTGGCATTGCGGCATTCAACGTCGGTCAAAGGCATGGCGAACCCATTTGGTGGTATCGAATACCACCACACTGTATCACCATCTCGCACCGATACCACCAGGCATACCACCATTCGAAGCGGCTGCGGGCGCACGAAAACGGACCGTTGCGAACAGATTTTTCACTTAAGTTATTGATTTTAGGATATTTCTGAACCTTGGCGAATTTCGCCGAACAGGTTGGTGGTGCCCCTAGCCGGAATCGAACCAGCACTCCTTGCGGAATCCGATTTTGAGTCGGACGCGTCTACCAGTTCCGCCATAGGGGCAACGCGGCGCGCACTATAGCGAGAGAGAGTCCGGCGTCAATCGGGGATTGCGCGTTTCAGCCGCTGGCGAGGCCATGGATGTTGCCGTCGGGATCCTTGAACCAGGCCTGCTGCAACGCGCCAGAATGGTGGATGTCGCCCTCCCGGGTGACGCCGGGCAAGTCGTAATGTTGGAAGGCGACGCCACGTTGCTTCAGCTCGGCGACCAGAACAGTCATGTCGTCATCAACCACCCAGGTCACGGCGGTGGCGTTGTTGGTGCCGCCATAGGTGGATTCATAAACCAGCACGATGGAGTTGCCGGCCTTGTAGGCGATCGCGCTGGGCTCGTGCATGAAGGCGATCTCCAGCCCCACCTTTTCCTCATAGAAGAGTCGTGCAGCGGGCAGGCTCCGCACCGGGAGTGTGGCAACGGCGATCTTGCTTCCCAGCATGGCGGGCCCTCCGAATCAGCAGCACGGGCAAAGCCCTGCCCGGACGGCAAGAATACTCTCCGATTGTTCAAAAAACTGCCTACATTTCCGCCGCAATGCCCCCTATCCTGAACTGGAATCGCCGTCCGGGCCGCGGGCGGCTGAAACCATCGGGATCTCTATGCGTCTTGTCCATCTCGCCGCCTTGTCCGCAGCTCTCACTTGGAGCAGCCTCGTCGTCCCGGCTCCCGTCGCTGCACAGGACAGTACCGCGGGCGCCCCGCCCTGGCGCATCGGCCTTTCGCTGCTCGGCGAGCCCAAAAACACCAAGCCCTTCGACCATTACGATTATGTCAATCCGGATGCGCCCAAGGGCGGCACGGTGCGGCTGGCGATCCCAGGTACGTTCGACAATTTCAACATCGCGCTGATGTCGATCTCGGGCGCGCAGGTGAAGGGCGTGATCGAGAGCGGTATTCTCAACGTCTACCAGACCCTGATGACGGATTCGCAGAACGAGCCATCCACCGAATACGGCGAGATCGCCGATGCCGTGCGCTATCCCGATGACCTCTCCTCCGTCACCTTCCGCATCAACCCCAAGGCGCGCTGGAACGATGGCCAGGCCATCACGCCCGAGGATGTGGTCTGGTCCTTCGACGTTCAGAAGGCCAACAATGTCCAGACGGCCGCGTATTACCATGACGTGGCCAAGGCCGAGGTGACGGCGCCCGACCAGGTGACCTTCACCTTCTCCACCAAGGGCAATCGCGAGCTGCCCCAGATCGTCGGCCAGCTTTTCATCCTGCCCAAGCACTGGTGGCTCGCCAACGGCCCTGGCGGCAAGCCGCGCAACATTGCCGAAACCACGCTGGAGCCGCCGCTCGGGTCCGGACCCTACAAGCTCAAGAGCTTCGAGGCGGGCCGCTCCGCCACCTACGAGCGCGTGAGGGATTGGTGGGGCGCCGATCTGCCCACCGCCAAGGGGCAGTATAATTTCGACGAGATGCGCTATGTCTACTACACCAATGTCCAGCAGCTGCCGGAGTTCTTCAAGAGCGATTCCTATGACTTCCGGCTGGAGAACGTCATCGCAAACTGGATGACGCAGTACGACATTCCGGCCGTGAAGGACGGGCGCATCGTCAAGCAGGATTTCCCTAGCAATACCAGCGGGCGCATGCAGGCCTTCGGCTTCAACATCAGGCGGCCGAAATTCCAGGACATAAGGGTTCGCCAGGCTTTCAACTTCGCCTTCGATTTCGAGGAGTTGAACCGCTCCACCTTCTTCGGGCAGTATAAGCGTATCGACTCCTATTTCGCCGGCCTCGATGAATTCTCCGCCTCCGGCCTGCCGCAGGGCCAGGATTTGGCAATCCTTGATACGATCAGGGACAAGGTCCGGCCAGAGGTGTTCACCACGCCCTACACCAATCCCGTCAACGGCACGGACGAAGCCCGCCGCACCAATCTGCACACGGCCCTCGGCCTGCTCAAGGACGCCGGTTGGGAGATCAGGGATCGCAAGCTGACCAATGTGAAGACGGGCGAAGTCATGACCGTCGAGATCCTGCTCGACGACGACACCTTCACCAAGATCGCTCTGCCCTATATCCAGAATCTCAAGCGCCTGGGCATCGATGCCAATGTGCGCGTGGTGGATGACTCGCAGTACACTCTGCGCGTCAACAACCGTGACTTCGACATGATCGTATTCGGTGCCGGCCAGTCGCAATCGCCCGGCAACGAGCAGCGCGACTTCTGGAGCTCGGCTGCGGCGGACAAGCCGACGTCGCGCAATTCCATCGGTATCAAGGATCCCGCCGTCGATGCCCTGATTGACCGCATCGTCTATGCCAAGGACCGGGCCGAGCTGGTGGCCGCCACCAAGGCGCTCAACCGGGTGCTGCTCTCCGGCGATTATGTGGTGCCTATGTGGTATTCGGGCGTCTGGCACACGTTGCGCTGGAACCGCTTCGGCCATCCCGACGTGCTGCCGACACAAAGCCCGACCGGTGGCTTCCCCACCGTGTGGTGGTACGACCAGGCTCTCGCCGCCAGGAAGGGGGCGCCGAAGTGAGGGGGATGTCGCAGGCGGAGGCCATGACCCACCCGACCCGTCGCACCGTCCTCAAGGCGGGTTTCCTCGGCGCGGCCGCCGCCCTGCTGCCGGCTGGCGTGCGGGGGGAAGAGGTCGAGAGCCATGGTCTCTCGCTGTTCGGCGACCTCAAATATGGGCCGGATTTCAAGGCCTTCGACTATGTCCGCCCCGATGCTCCCAAGGGTGGCGCCTTCTCCCAGCAGGTGGTGCAGACCATCTACAACCAGAACCTGTTCACCTTCGACAATCTCAACATCTATATCCTGAGGGGGGCGGGAGCGTCTGGCATCGACATGTGCTTTGCCACGCTCTTCGCGCGTGCCTGGGACGAGATGGATGCGATGTATGCCTATGCCGCAGAGACCGTAAAGGTGTCGGCAGACCGGCTGACCTATCGCTTCCGCCTCAGGCCCGGCCTCACCTTCCATGACGGCACACCGCTCACGGCCGAGGACTGCGCCTGGTCCTTCACCCGGCTGAAGGAGGACGGCCATCCCTATATCACCGAGCCGCTGGCTTTCATGAAGGAGGCGGTGGCCGAAGCGGCGGATCTCGTGCGCGTCACCCTGACGCCGGAGCGCGGGCGCACCGCACCGCTCACCGTCGCCGGCCTGCCTATTTTTTCCAAGGCCTGGTGGACGGGCAGGGATTTCACCAAGACGACGCTGGAGCCGATCCTCGGGAGCGGCCCCTACAAGATCGGCAGGGTCCAGGCCGGCCAGAGCATCAGCTTCGAGCGCGTTAGGGATTGGTGGGGCGAGAAGCTGCCAACCCAGGTCGGCAGCAATAATTTCGACACCCAGACCTATGTCTATTATCAGGACAGGGCCGCTTCCTTCATCGCCTTCTCCACGAAGAACTTCCTCTTCCGCGAGGAATATACCTCGCTCAACTGGGCGACGGGCTACGATATCCCGCCGGTCAGGGACGGGCGCATCAAGCGCGAAACGGTACCCGACCATACCGCCTCCGGTGGGCAGGGCTGGCTTTTCAACACGCGACGCCCGCAGCTTGCCGACCCCCGGGTGCGCCAGGCCATCGGCATGGCCTTCGACTTCGAGTGGACCAACAAGCATGTGATGTACTCGCTCTACCAGCGCGCGACATCGATCTTCGAGAATTCGTCCTACAAGGCCACGGGCAAGCCCTCGCCGCAGGAACTAGCCATGCTCGAACCCTATCGCGGCAAGGTGCCCGAGGCAGTATTCGGCGAGGCGATCGTGCCGCCGGTGTCCGACGGTTCGGGCTTCGACCGCAATCTTCTGCGCGCCGCAGGCAAGATGCTGGCGGAGGCCGGCTGGACCGTCGACAATCGCGTTCTCAAGAATGCCAAGGGCGAGGTGTTCGCCATCGAGTTCCTGGAGGACGACGACGGGCTCTACAAGCATACGGCGCCTTTCATCCAGAACCTGCAGCGCCTCGGGATCCAGGCCACCTTCCGCGTGGTCGATCCCTCGCAGATGCAGATCCGCACCGACAATTTCGACTTCGACGTGATCACCCAGCGTGTCTCCTACAATTCCACGCCGGCCGACGACATGCGCGGCTATTACGCCAGCATCAACGCCAATCGGAAAGGCACGCTCAACCGCAGCGGCGTCGCCGATCCCGTGCTCGACGCGCTGATGGACCGAATGGGCAATGCTGATAGCCGCGAGGAGTTGATCACGGCCTGCCGCTGCTTCGATCGCGTGCTGCGGGCGGGCTATTACTGGGTACCGATGTGGTACCGCACCGAACGCTGGCTCGCCTATTGGGACGAGTTCGAACACGGCAACCCCGGCGTGATCTATGAACTCGGGGCGATGGATCTGTGGTGGGCCAAGCCGAAGATGTGATGCAACGCGAGGAGTTGCGGCCTGTCCGCGAGCGGCAGCTTGCACGCGGCAATGTCATCGAGGAAGGGCCGAACCGAGGCTGGCCGCAGAGGCGACGAGCGGCGTCACATCCCTGGGATCGCAGGCTTCCAGCCTGCTGTTCCTTTTCCGCAAGCGCAGCATTTCCAAGAGCAGGCAGGGATGCCTGCGATCCCAGGAAACAGAAACGCCGGCCTGTTTCCAGACCGGCGTCGAAAACTCTTGGATCGTCGTCGAGCTTACTTCTTGCCCTCGGGCTTCTTGTTGTCGACACGCTCGGCGATGCGGGCCGACTTGCCACGGCGATCGCGCAGGTAATAGAGCTTGGCACGGCGGACCTTGCCGCGGCGCACGAGCTTGATGGAATCGATCATCGGCGAGTAGAGCGGGAACACGCGCTCGACACCTTCGCCATAGGAGATCTTGCGGACGGTGAAGCTTTCCTGCAGGCCACCGCCATCGCGGGCAATGCAGACGCCTTCATAGGCCTGAACGCGGGAGCGTTCGCCTTCGACGACCTTGACGTTCACGATAACCGTGTCGCCCGGCTGGAATTCCGGAATGTCCTTGCCGGCCGACAGGCGGGCAACTTCTTCCTGCTCGATAGTCTGAATCAGGTTCATGATCGATCTCCGCGCGCACCCGAAGGGCGCATCTTGCTCTTGCTTTATGTGGAGGCGAGCCAATACGCCAAATCGGAGGCTGAGTCTATTTAATTCGGGGAGGCTTCTGCACGAAGTTTGACCACAGGTCCGGTCGCCTCTCTTTCGTCAGTGCCTCCGACTGCGCCCGGCGCCAGGCGGCAATGTTCTTGTGATGACCGGAGCGCAGGATCTCCGGGATCTCGCGATCCTCGAAATTGAGGGGGCGGGTGTAATGCGGGTATTCGAGAAGGCCGTTCTCGAAGCTCTCCTCGTCCCCTGAGGTCTGGCCACCCATCACGCCGGGCAGAAGGCGCACGCAGGCGTCAACAAGAACCATGGCGCCGAGTTCTCCGCCCGAGAGCACGTAATCGCCGATCGAAACCTCATGGAGGTTGCGCGCTTCGATCACCCGCTGGTCGACGCCCTCGAAGCGGCCGCAGATGATCACGGCACCTTCACCGCCGGCCAGCGCGCGAACATGAGCCTGGGTGAGCGGGGTGCCGCGCGGCGACATCAGGAGACGGGGGCGGCCATCGTCGGGCAGGGCGTCGATGGCCTGGGCCAGCACATCGGCGCGGATGACCATGCCCGGGCCGCCACCGGCCGGCGTATCGTCGACGGCGCGGTGCCGGCCCTGGCCGAAATCGCGGATATTGCGCGTCTCCAGCGCCCAGGTGCCGGCGGCCAGCGCTTCGCCAGACAGCGAAACGCCGAGCGGGCCGGGGAACATCTCAGGATAGAGGGTGAGGATCGATGCGCGCCACATGGGGAATTCCGCGAAGAAAAAGAGCGCGACGCGAGCCTCCCCCAGCTTCGTGGGGGAGGCTGCCCGCGCCCTCTCGATAGGTATCGGCTTGGCCGACGGTGGCTTTCTACAGCCTCAGCAGTCCCTTCAGCCGTTCATCCGTGAAGTCCTGGATCGAGAACACCACATTCGGCGCCTGCAGGGCGGCGGCATCGAGCATGGTGGTCACACCCACGGCGCGCATGCCGGCGTTGGCGGCGGCCTCGATGCCAAGCGGGGCGTCCTCGAACACCACGCATTGCGCGGGCGGGAGGCCCATCGCCTTGGCGGCGGCGAGAAAGAGGTCGGGATGGGGCTTGCCGCGATAGCCCATCGAAGGCGAGACCACGGTGACGAAATGGCGGCGCAGGTCGAGGCCATCGAGCACCAACGCGGCGTTCTCCGGTGGCGCGGCGGTGGCCACCGACATCTTCTGCCCATGAGCTTCGCAGGCGGCGATCACCGGCATCAGGCCGGGCAGCGGCGCCATCTGCCCGCGATAGATCTCGCGGTAGATTGCTTCCTTCTCGAGGCCGAGCGTATCGAGCTCCAGCTCCGTGGCATCGGGCTTGGCCCACTTCACCACTTCCCGATTGGCGCGCCCGGCCGTCTCCTGGAAGAAGGTGTTGCGATCGAAGGGAAGCTGGTGTCGCTGATACCAGGTTTCCCAGGCATCGTTGTGGACACGCATGTTGTCGACGAGGGTGCCATCCATGTCGAAGATCAGGCCGGCGACGGGGTTGGCTGAAAGAGCGCCGAAATCGCCTGCAAGGCTGCCTTGAAACACGTGATCAGCGTTCATCTTTTCCATCCCTCTCGTCCTCCTCCCCTGTTTCCTGCGGAAGCACGACGAGAATATGTCCAGCCTTGATGTCGACCGTCGGCACCACGGCCCTGGTGAAGGGCAGCAGCAACGTTTTTGTATCCTTGGGCTCGTCACCCTGCGGGGTTATCTCGACGATATCGCCGGCACCGAAATCGAACATGCCGGTGACGGTGCCGATCAGCGCGCCGTTCTCGTCGCGGGCGGCGAGGCCGATGAGGTCGGCGTGGAAGAATTCGTCCTCGTCCTCGGGGGTACCCAAGGCTTCGCGTTCGGTGAAGAGCTGGAGATTGACGAGCTGTTCGGCTGCCGTGCGGTCGTTCACGCCCTCGATCCGTGCCACCAGCATGTCCTTCTGCTGGCGCAGGCTGGTGATGTGAATCTTGCGGCCGGTCTTGGTGAGGAGGGGCCCATAATTGGCGATTGCCAGCGGCTCTTCCGTGTAGGATTTCAGCCGCACCTCACCCTTGAGGCCATGGGCCGCCCCGAACACGCCGAGAAGGACGAGATTTTGCGAGGCAGTGGACATGACTCTCCTGGGAGCGCGGGTGTCCCTACGACACTCAATAGAGTGCCGGACGACCCGCTCTTGGAACCGATTCGCTCTAGGATAGCGGAAGAGCGGACGAGGACGTCCGCGCTCCCAGGTTTTGATCCTTACGCAGCCGCTTCGGCGGCGGCAGCTTCGGCCTTCTTTGCCTTCTCGGCGGCGCGGTCCTGCGCCTTCTTGCCGGGAACGGCCTTGGCCGGGTTGTTGCGAGCCTGGCGGGTCAGCAGGCCGGCATCGGCGAAGTGGCGCAGCACGCGGTCGGTCGGCTGGGCGCCCTTGGCGATCCAGGCCTTGGCGGACTCCAGATCGACGGTCCAGCGCGGCTGGCCGGAATCCTTGGCGATCATCGGATCATAGGTGCCGAGCTTCTCGATGAAGCGGCCGTCGCGGGGAGAGCGCGAATCGGTGACCACGACCGCGTAGAACGGGCGCTTCTTGGCGCCGCGGCGGGCGAGGCGGATCTTGAGGGACATGGGATACTCCGTTTGTCAGTTTGTTTGTTGTCGAGGTGAAAAGGTTCGGGCAGCTATTTCTTCTTGCCGCCGAAGGGGAAGCCGGGCGGCAGGCCGCCCGGCAGTTTGGGGCCGCCGAGGCCGGGCAGCTTGGGGCCACCGGCACCGAAATTCGGCAACTGCGGCGGCAGGTTGGGCATGGGAGGCATGCCAGAAGGCATTCCTGGCGGCATCTGACCCTTGGAGAGAGCCTCCATGGCGCCCGGGGGCATCGCCGGCATGCCGCCGCCGAGTCCGAACATCGAGGCCATCTTGCCGAGCGCGCCTTTCTTGGCGCCGCCCATTTTCTTCATCATATCCGCCATCTGCAGATGCATCTTGAGGAGGCGGTTGATCTGTTCGGGCGAGGTGCCGGAGCCGGCGGCGATGCGGCGCTTGCGCGAGGCTTTGAGGATCTCAGGCTTGCGGCGCTCTTCCGGCGTCATCGAGTCGATGATGGCGCGCTGGCGCTTGAACACCTTCTCGTCGATATTGGCACTGGCGAGCTGCTCCTTCATCTTGCCCATGCCCGGCAGCATGCCGAGCACGCCGGACATGCCGCCGATCTTCTCCATCTGGATGAGCTGATCGCGCAGGTCTTCCAGGTCGAAGTGCCCTTTCTGCATCTTGGCCGCGATCTTGGCGGCTTTCTCGGCGTCGATGGTTTCGGCGGCCTTCTCGACCAGCGAGACGATGTCGCCCATGCCGAGAATGCGGTTGGCGATGCGGGCGGGATGGAAATCGTCGAGCGCATCGACCTTTTCACCCGTGCCGACCAGCTTGATCGGCTTGCCGGTGACGGCGCGCATCGAAAGGGCCGCACCGCCGCGGCCATCGCCGTCGAGGCGGGTCAGCACGATGCCGGTGATGCCGAGGCGGCTGTCGAAGGCGCGGGCGGTGTTGACCGCATCCTGGCCGGTGAGGGCATCGGCCACCAGCAGCACTTCATGCGGATCGGTGACGGCCTTGACCTCGGCGGCCTCTGCCATCAGCGCCTCGTCGACCGTGGTGCGGCCGGCGGTGTCGAGCATCACCACGTCATAGCCGCCGAAACGGCCGGCATCCATGGCGCGCTTGGCGATCTGCACGGCGCTCTGGCCGGCGACGATGGGCAGTACGGAGACCCCGACCTGCTGGCCGAGCACCGCGAGCTGCTCCATGGCGGCCGGGCGGCGCGTATCGAGGGAGGCCAGCAGCACTTTCTTGCCAAGCCTGTCGGTGAGGCGCTTGGCGATCTTGGCGGTGGTGGTGGTCTTGCCCGACCCCTGCAGGCCGACCATCAGGATCGGCACCGGCGGCACGGCCTGCAGGTCGATGGCCTGGCCCTCGCCGCCGAGCGTTTCGATCAGCACGTCGCTGACGATCTTGACGACCATCTGGCCGGGGGTGACCGACTTCAGCACGTCCGAACCGACAGCACGCGCGCGCACCTTGTCGGTGAAGGAGCGCACCACGTCGAGCGCTACGTCCGCCTCGATCAGCGCACGGCGGATCTCGCGCATCGCCTCGCCTACGTCGCTCTCGCTGAGAGCGCCGCGGCGTGTGAGCTTGTCAAGCACGTCGGAAAGACGCGCGGAGAGGCCATCGAACATTCACATATCCCTTTGTGGCTACGACGCTGATATCGGAGCCGCTCCTGGCAGCGACAAGGCACACAACGCAAAACACGCCCGTGGGCGCATCGCGCTGACGGGCGTTGGCCTCCATCCTCCAGGAATGGTCGGCGGGTCGGGTGCCTTACCGATGTAAGAACGGCCGGGGAATAGGGGAAAAGGGCGCGAGAGTCAATTGCTGGGAGCGCGGACGTCCCGTCCGCTCTTCGTCAATCATAAAGTGATTCGTTTCCAAGAGCGGACGGGACGTCCGCGCTCCCAGGAAAGCCCTGGACATAGGCCCACGCCCCGCCTAAGCAGCCCGCCCTGGCAGCCCTCCTGCAGGTTAGCCCTACCACCACCCGAGACCTCGCCTTGCCCCAGCTTGACCAAGTCGTGAAGGAAATCGCCGAGGAGATGGCCGCGCGTCCCGACCGCGGTGATGTTGCCACCTATATTCCCGAGCTTGCGCGCGCCGATCCGAAGCATTTCGGCATTGCCGTCATCGATGCCGAGGGCAATGCCCATGTCGGCGGCGATGGCGACATGCCGTTCTCGATCCAGTCCATCTCGAAGGTCTTCACGCTGACCCTGGCGCTCGGCAAGGCCGGCGATCGTCTCTGGCGGCGGGTCGGCCGAGAGCCTTCCGGCAGCCCCTTCAACTCGATCGTCCAGCTCGAGAACGAGCGCGGCATCCCGCGCAACCCCTTCATCAATGCCGGCGCCATCGCCGTCACAGATCTCATCCTCTCCGGCCACCAGCCGCGCGAGGCGCTGGGCGAGATCCTGCGTTTCATGCAGTTCCTCGCTGACGATCCCGCCATCATCATCGACGAGGCGGTGGCGGCCTCCGAGCAGCGCACGGGCTACCGCAACAATGCTCTGGCCAACTACATGAAGGCCTTCGGGGTGCTCGACAACCCGGTCGAATACACGCTCGGCGTCTATTTCCACCATTGCGCCATCGCCATGTCCTGCCGGCAGCTCGCCATGGCGGGGCGGTTCCTTGCCCAGTATGGCCGCAACCCCACCACCGGTCATCGGGTGGTGCAGCCCGAGCGCGCCCGGCGCATCAACGCCCTCATGCTGATGTGCGGCCATTATGACGGCTCGGGCGAGTTCGCCTATCGCGTCGGCCTGCCCGGCAAGAGCGGCGTCGGCGGAGGCATCCTGGCCATCGCCCCCGGCAGGGCGTCGATTGCGGCATGGTCCCCGGGGCTCGACGCCTCCGGCAATTCGCATCTGGGGCGGATCGCGCTGGAAATCCTGACGCAAAGAATGGGCTGGTCGATCTTCGGGGGGTAGCTGGGATCGCGGACGTCCTTGTACGCTCTTGAAACGATAATGATGCAAAGGGTTCTCGGGTCATCAAACCTACGTCTGCCTCTATGGATTCTTCCCTTTTCGTCGTTTTGCGTTATCGAATGGCGTTGATCTTGCAGGATCGGACCACTCCGGCATGCGATCCCCAGCAAAAGCCTTGCCGCGGGGTCCATACGATTGCCGTGGTTTAGTGAAAGAGAGAGCCGGTAAAGCTTACCATATTACCTCCCTTGCAATCACAATCGTGCAATCGAAAGATGTTGTGTAAATAAATCAGACAAATATCGAGAGGAAATATGCCCCTGTCCTTTTATCAAGCCTCGGCCCAGGTGTTCGTTCACGCTTTGGGAAACCTTTCAGCCATCCTCGAAAAGGGCGCTCTTTACGCGGAATCCCGGAAGATAGACCCGGTGGTGATGTGCGGTTTGCGGTTGACGGCCGACATGCTGCCGCTCTCGCGCCAGGTTTCGACGGCCTGCGACTCGGCCAAGCTTGCGGTGTCCAGGCTTTCAGGTGTCGAGGCACCCAAGCATGCCGATGAGGAGAAGGATTTCGTCGAGCTGCAGTCGCGCATCGCCAAGACGCTCGACTATATCCGCTCGGTGCCGGAGGCTTCGGTCGAGGCGGCGGCCGGGCGCAAGGTCAGCCTGAAGCTCGGCGGCGAGCCGCGCGAGTTCGAGCCGGAGGCCTATCTCACCCTCTTTGCCCTACCGAATTTCTACTTCCACGTGACCACCACCTACGCGATCCTGCGCGCCAACGGGGTGGAGCTGAGCAAGCGGGATTATCTCGGGGCGATATTGGGATGAGTGGGCTCTACATCCTCGGATCGCAGTCATCCCTGCCTGCTTTTCCTCTCCAGGACATTGCTCCGGATGGGGATAAGAGCAGGCAGGGATGCCTGCGATTGTCTATTTCAATCCCATCGTGCAAGCCTAGCTTTTGGATGCCTCCAGCTCGGTGGCCGCCGAGCTGGAGGCGGGAGGGGACGGGTCGTGCCTGCGATAATCGAAGGACTGACTTAGGAGTCTGACCACCCCTCTCTTTTCCATGAGGCCTGAACGGATACCGGCATTGCTCCGGAGACAAGCAGAGGACTTGGAAAAGATGACGAGCAGCCTAGCACACAATGTCGGCACCGACATCGGCAAGGATCATTTGGATGTGGCTGTCCACCCGGCAGGCCTCATCAAGCGCTTTGCCAACACCCAGGCGGGCCATCGCGCCCTGCTTGCCTGGCTTTCTTCCTGGACTGTCGAGCGTGTGGTGTTCGAAGCAACGGGGGCCTATCATCGCGCCTTCGAACGCGCGCTCAACCAGGCCGGCCTGCCGGCCGTCAAGCTCAACCCGCGCCAGGCCCGACGCTTTGCCGAAGGTATTGGCAGGCTGGCCAAGACCGATCGCATCGATGCCATGACCCTGGCCCGCTATGGCCAGGCCGTCCAGCCCGAGCCGACCCTCATCGTCAGCCAGGCCCTTGAGGAGATGAAGCAATTGGCCGCGGCGCGGGACGCCCTGATGAAGATCAAAGTGGCAACCCAGACCCGCCAGCAAACCGCCGAACTCCCCCTGATCAAGCGCCAACTCGCCAAGACACTGGCTCTGACCCAAGCGCAGATAAACGCCATCGACGAGGAGATCGCCAGGCGGGCCGACAAGGATCCCGCCTTCAAGCGCAGAGCCGAAATCCTCGATTCCATCCCCGCCGTGGCACCCATCACAGCTCACGCCATGCTCATCCACATGCCTGAACTGGGCACCCTGTCTCCCCCTCAAGCCGCAAGCCTGGCCGGCCTCGCCCCTGTCCCACGCGACAGCGGCAGCAAAAATGGCAAGCGCTTCATTCGCGGGGGAAGAGCCCTTCTGCGACGAGCCCTCTATATGCCCATGGTCGCCGCTATCCGATGGAACCCCGACCTCGCCGCTAAATACCAGGCCATGGTCGCCGCCGGAAAACCCAAAAAAATCGCCATCGTCGCCATCATGCGCAAGCTCATCATCCTCGCTAACGCCCTCTTGCGAGATAATCGGATTTGGACGCCTAAAGCTGCTTGACCGAATACGGATACTCCCGGGATGCCTTTCCTCCGGCCGCTCCACGCCCTAAAAGCCTCCCATGCGCTTTCGCTTCGTCCACGCCGCCGATCTTCATCTCGACAGTCCGATGCAGGGGCTTACCGCGCGCCAGCCGCATCTGGCGGCACTGTTCGGTGAGGCGGCACGCGGGGCCTTTGTCGCGCTCATCGACGAGGTGCTGGCGCGCGAGGCCTCCTTCCTGATCATTTCCGGCGATGTCTATGACGGCGATTGGCGCGACTATCACACCGGGCTGTTCTTCGCCGGACAGCTGGCGCGGCTGTCGCGGGCGGGTATTCCCACCTTCCTGATCCAGGGCAACCATGACGCCGAGAGCCAAATCTCGCGCAAGGTGACGCTGCCCCCGCTCGTCCATCTCTTCGGCACCAGAAAGGCCGAGACGCTGGAACTCGCCGATCTCAAGGTCGCGCTGCACGGCCGCAGTTTCGCCGATCGCTCCGTGAGCGACAATATCGTGCGCGCCTATCCTGCCGCCCGCGAAGGCTGGTTCAATATCGGCCTCCTGCACACCTCGCTCGACGGGCGCGCCGGCCATGCCTCCTATGCGCCCTGCACGCTGGCTGATCTCCGGGCCAAATATTACGATTACTGGGCGCTCGGTCATATCCACGCGGCCGAGACGGTTTCCAGGGACCCCTATGTGGTCTTTCCCGGCAATCTCCAGGGTCGCCATGTGCGCGAGGCCGGCGCCAAGGGCGCGATGCTGGTGGAGGTCGACAATGGCACCGTGGTCTCGGCCACGCCGCTGGTGCTCGACAAGGCCCGCTGGGCGCATGCCCGGATGGATGTTGGCGGCGCCACGGATCTTCCCGAGGTGCTGGCGCTCGTCGAGTCGGCGCTGCGCATGGAACTCGCTGCAGCCGAGGAGCGGCCGCTCGCCCTGCGCCTGACCCTGCAGGGCGAGACGCAGGCCCATGACGCTCTCGCGGCCGACAGCCAGCATCTGCAGGCCGAGGTCCAGGCCGCGGCAGACCGTGTGAGCGACCGCCTCTATATCGAGCGCGTCGAACTCGCGACTTTACCGCCGCGCGTGGCAGGAGGCGGCGAAGCCGTCGGTTTCGCCGATCCGCAGGAGTTGCTGGCTGGCCTTGAGGGAGAAGTCGAATTCAGCCAGCACCTCAATGCCCTCATCGAGGAGATCCTGGCGAGGCTTCCGGATGAGATTCGTCAGGTTGTGATCGGGGACGGGGAAGAGACTGTGGCGGCGCTGGTCACGGAAGCCCGGTCGGTCGCGCTGGCGCGCCTGCGGCATGGTGGCGGGGACGCGGTATGAAGCTCACCCGTCTCGAACTTACCCGCTACGGTCCCTTCACAGACGCAGGGCTGGACTTCCGCCCGGAAGCGGCGCTGCACATCGTCTATGGCCCCAACGAGGCCGGTAAGAGCTCTGCGCTCTCCGCCATCACCGACCTGCTCTACGGCTTCGAGCCGCGCAGCCCGGCCAATTTCCGTCATCGCTACGAGGATCTGAAGATCGGCGCGCAAGTGCTGCGGGCCGATGGCACCACTCTCGCCTTCTGGCGTCGCAAGCGTCTGCGCAATTCGCTGAGCGACGGCGCCGACGCACCGCTCGATGACGGGCTGCTCGACGGCGCCCTCAGTGGCGTCTCGCGCGAGGTCTTTCTCGCGGCCTTCGGCCTCGACCAGGCCGGGCTGCGAGAGGGCGCGCGGCAGATGCTGGCGGCCCAGGGCGAAGTCGGTGAAAGCCTGTTCGCCGCCGCCTCGGGCTTGAAGACCCTGCTTTCCGTCCGTACCGGGCTTGAGGCGGAAGCCGATGGGCTCTTCGGCAGCCGCAAATCGAACAAGCGGGCCTTCTATGAAGCCCAGGAGCGCTACGACCAGGCGCGCCGCGCCTTGCGCGAACAGTCTCTGCGGGCCGACGACGTACGCTCGCTGGAAGAGCAGATCGCCGCCCAGGAAGCGCAAGCTCTTGCATTGACGGGACAATTGCGCGAGGCCGGCATCAGGCGCGCGCGCATCGATCGTGTGCGACGTATCGCACCGCTGCTCATCCGCATCGATCAGGGCGAGCAGGCGCTTGCCGCACTCAAGACCTTGCCGGATGTGCCCGACATCGTGGCGGGCGAGATCGAGGCAGCCCTTGTCCGGGCCGAGACCGGCCGGGAAGCCCTGACGCGTCTCGCCCGTGAGAGTGACGAGGCCGGGCAGGCCCTTGCCTCGATCCGCGTCGAGGAGGATTTCCTGGTCGAGGGCGAGAGAATCGCCGCGCTGAACGAGGAGCGCGCCGCGCTCGCCAAGGCCCTGCAGGACTTGCCGCGTCGGGAATTGGAGGCGCGCGACCTTACCCGCGACCTCGACGAGCTCGCCCGGCGCCTGGGCCAGCCCGACCGGGCGGCGCTGGCGGATCTCAGGCCCGACGATCTCGCATTGGAGCGCATCCGCGTGGTAGCCGAGCGGCGACGCAAGGCGGGGGAGGCCGCTGCCGAAAACCAGCGTGCAGCCGTCAGGGCCGTCGAGGCGATCGAGGCCCTGCAGCGCAAGGCGGCCGGCGTCGGCAACAGTGCCGATCCCCAGCCTTTGCGCCAGCGTCTGAAAGCCATGCAGCCGTCTCTGGCCGAGGCCGCGACCATTGGCGAGCAGGAGGCCGAGCTTGAGCGACGCCGTGGGTTGTTCGCGGACCGGCTTGCGCGGCTCTCCCCTGCCGTACCGGAAGAGACCAGGCTCTGGTCCCGGCAAGAGCCCAGTGAGGAAATGCTGGCCGAGGTGGAGCGCCGCTTCGCGGGGCTCGACGCTAAGGCGCGCCAATATGAGGCCGAAGCCGGCCGTCTGAAGGGGGTCATCGACGAAATCGATACGGCGCTGGAGGCAGCCGCGGGCGGGGATGGCCTGATCGATAGCGGGCAACTTGCAGGAGAGCGCGCGGAACGTGATGCTCTGTTCGAGGCGATCGCCGCCGAGCCCTCCGCCGCGGCGATCAAGGCGTATCGCAAGATCGTGGCGCAGGTCGATGCGCTGGCCGACAGGCGCCTGGCCCAGGCTGAGCGCCTCGCACGCCGCGATGTGATGCTGCGCACGCGCGAGAAGGAAACGGCGGCGCTGGCAACGCTGCAGGATCATATCGTGGCGCTGGCGAAAGATCGCGAGGCCGCCGATCGAACCTGGCAGGCCTTGTTCACTCCGCTCGGCTGCGAGGCTGCCGCGCCCGCCGTGATGCGCCGCTTCCTTTCCGAGCTGGCCCGCCTGCGCGAGGAGCGCCAGGCACAGCGTGATCTCGAAATGCGCATCGACCAGGCCAGGCAGCGCCTCGCCGCGGAGCGTCCCGCCCTGGAAGCGCTCGCTACCGAGGCCGGTTTGGCCGGCGCGGCGGCGCAGAGCCTGCCGAGCCTGATCCGCCTGATCGAAGACCGCCTTGGCGCCCTTGAGCAGGGTGCGCGCGAGGCCCGCTCCGTGACCGATCAGCTCGCCACGGCCCGGGCCGAGCTCGCGCGGGCCGGCAAGGCACGGGAAGAGGCCGAGACGGTGCTCGCCGGCATGGAAGCGGAATGGTCGGCGGCGCTGGGCGCTCTCGGCCTGCCTGCTGATGCGAGTCCGCAGGAAGCGGCCAAGGCGGGCGAATTGTGGGTCGCGGTGCAGGGCAAGCTCGCCCAGCTCGACAACATCGAGCACCGCATCGCCAGTATCCGCGACGACCAGGCCGGCTTCGCAGAGCGTGCCGCCGGCCTGGCGGGCCGGTTGACGCCTGACGAAGTGGCCGAACCCGCCGAGATCGCCGTCGGCCTGGCCGCCGGTCTCGCGCGAGCGCGAGAGGCTGCGACCAGGCGTCGCGCCGCACAGGAAGCGCTGGAGCGTCGCAAGGCGGCGCTTGCCGAGGCCGCGGTGGCAAAGGGCGGCCATGACGAGGCCATTGCCACCTTGGCGTCGCGGACCGGCTGCGAGCCGGCGGGCCTTGCCGCGCTGGCCGCCGATCTGGTGGCGCGAAACGCCCTGCGCCAGGACCTCGCCAAGGCGCGGGCCGAGCTGACGGCGCAAAGCGACGGGCTGGACGAGGCCACCTTGCGGGCGGAAGCCGCCGAGATCGGCGCCGATGAAGCGGCTGGCGAGGCCGAAGCGGTGCAGGTCGAGCTTGCCGCCCTGATGGAGGCGGACAAGCAGGCTGCCCTGGCACTTGGAGATCTGCGCCGCAAGCGCGAGGCCATCGAACGCGAGGCCGGCGCCGCCGGCGCTGCCCAGGCTCTCGAGGACGCCCGCAGCGATCTTGAACGCATCACGCGTGACTATCTCGTGCTGAAGACGGCCTCGCTCCTGATCGAGGTCGGGCTGGAGCGCCAGCTCAAATCCGAGCAGGGGCCGCTGATCGCCCGGGCCGGCGCCCTATTCTCGACCATGACGAGCAATGGCTTCGCCGGCATCGCCACGCTTTATGACGACGAGGACCGCCTGCGTCTTGCCGCGCGGCGTATCGATGGTGCCACCACGCCCATCGAGGGCCTGAGCGAAGGCACGCGCGACCAGCTTTATCTAGCGCTGCGCCTGGCCAATCTCGAGGGCATGGCCGCCCGGCGCGAGGTGCCGCCTTTCGTCGGTGACGATTTGGTGATCACCTTCGACGAGGATCGTGTCGCCGCCGCGCTGCAGGTGCTTGCGGTGCCGGGTTCCTCGCTGCAGAAGATCCTGTTCACCCACCACCGTCATGTCGTCGATATCGCGCAGGAAAGGCTCGGCGATGCCGTCGATGTCGTGAACTTCACCAGTCCGGGCTAGCCGCAATCCTGGATTGTAATATTTGGCCCTCTTGGCTTTCAGGGCGGTTGCAGGTAGGAAAGCGCCGTCTAGAACGGCCATGAGCCGATCCTGTCTGTCGTGTTCATAGTCCATTCAGGTCCTAGGCTTTAGAGTGCACCCTATCAATTCAAGGGCACAGAGTGCTGCCGAGCGGCCGCGCTTCCCTAAACACCCCTTGTGAGGAGTGGATCATGTTGAAGAAGGTTCTTGCATCGGCTCTGGTTCTCGCCACGGTTGCCGGTGCTGCGGTGGCTACTACCGGTACGGCTCAGGCCGAATATGGCCGCAACGGCGCTTTCGCCGGCGGTGCGGCTGCCGGCCTGGTCGGTGGCCTGTTGCTGGGCGGCGCTCTTTCCAATCGCGATCGTTATTATGACGACGGTTATTATGAGCCCGCGCCTGCTCCGGTCTATGTTCAGCCCCGCTGCTGGTTCGAGCGCCAGCGCGTGCCGAACCAGTATGATTACGGCTATCACATCGAGCGCGTGCGCGTTTGCCAGTGATAGTTCACGAGTAGTAACCTGAGCCGGCGTTTGCCGCCGGCATAGGACAAGAGCCCCGCCTTCGTGGCGGGGTTTTCTTTTCTTGAGCAAAATGCATTCTGGTGGAAACGGATTTCCAAATTAACGTGTTGGCATCAATGGCACGTTGCGATTCTTGATGACACACTCCGAAGGCAAAACGCTCTAAAACCGGTTTTCTCCCACTCGAAACTGCTCTACAGCATCGAGGCCGGTCACTGTCGAGGCAGCGTGGAGAGTATGATGGCGCCTGTCGATTTCGAAGCCTTCGTGGATGAGCTTGCGAGCGTTTCGGGCACCACTATCCTGCCCTTTTTCCGCTCCGCGCTGGTCGCCGAGGACAAATCGGGCGGCGTCAATTTCGACCCGGTCACCGAGGCCGACCGCGGCGCCGAGGCGGTGATTCGCCAGAAGATCCGCGCCATGTTCCCCAGCCACGGCGTCATGGGTGAGGAATATGGCTCGGAGCACCTCGACGCCGAGTTCGTCTGGGTGCTCGATCCGATCGATGGCACCAAATCCTTCATTTCCGGTATGGTCGGCTGGGGCACGCTGATCGGCCTCCTGCGCAACGGCCAGCCCTGCTACGGCATGATGCACCAGCCGTTCACGCGCGAGCGCTTCTCCGGCGACGGCGGTTCGGCGAAATATCGTGGCCCGGGCGGTGAGCGCGTGATGAAGACGCGTTCCTGCGCAAGCCTTGCCGAAGCGGTGCTCTACACCACGACGCCGCGCCTGATGGCCCCGCCGGAGCAGAAGCGCTTCGCCGTCATCGAGGAGAAGGTGAGGCTCTCGCGCTACGGCGGCGACTGCTATGCCTATTGCATGCTGTCGATGGGGCTGGTGGACCTTGTGATCGAGGCGAGCCTGCAGCCCTATGATATCTGCGCCCTGATCCCGATCGTGGAGGGCGCCGGCGGCGTCATCACCACCTGGGACGGCGGCCCCGCCCAGGCGGGCGGCCGCATCGTGGCGGCCGGCGATGCCCGTGTGCATGCAGCGGCGCTGTCCCTGCTGCAGGCGGAGTATTGAGGGGGCTGGCCCTCACTATCTCCTGAAGTCGTGCAGCCCCTCACCTCCATCCTCTCCCCGTAAGAACAGGGCGAGGGGGCGCAATCGGCGAGATTTATTCTACGCCGACTCATCTCGCCCAGCCGGTTGAGCGAGATGAGCCCTTTCAAGCCGAGCCCCGACTACAAAGTCCCCTCGCCCCGTCCTTACGGGGAGAGGATAGAGGTGAGGGGCAGCGCGACGTCCGCGGAGAGAACCTCGTGCGACACAGCCCTCACTTCGTTCCCGGAATGAACGCGTCGAACGCGGCCCAGAACACATCGCGGATGGTGTCGCGTTCCTGCATGATCTCGTGCCGAGCGCCGGGGATATTCACGGCCTTGGTGGCGAAGAGCTTGGCGGCGAAATGCTTGGCCGCCGGGGAGGAAACCACCCGGTCCTCGCCGGCAAGGAAGATGAGCGTGGGGATTCGCCAGTCCGCGCCGAAGCGCGGGTCCATGAGATGGTCCATCACCGCGAAGGCGGCCCTGACCCAGCCGATCGTTGGCGCGCCGATGGCAAGCTCCGGTGCCTCGCGAGGGACTATGGCAGCGCGGGCATAGCGCTGGGGATCGGAGGTGACCGGATTGCCCTCGAAGGGTTTCAACCCTACCGGCCGGGGCGAGAAGCCGGGCACAGTGTGCCTGGACAGGCCTAAGCCGCCGAGAAAGCGGGCAAGGAAGCGGGCGGCCGGCGGCTTGCTGCCGAGGTCGATCATCGGCGCGGTCACCACCAGGCGCTCGAACCAGCTGGTGCTGGGCGGCAGATTGGCGAACAGGATGGCGCCGCCCATGGAATGGGCGAGACCGTAGAAAGGGCTCGGGCATTCCGGCAGCGCGACCTGGCGCATGAACGCCTCGATGTCGGGGGCGTAATGGGCGAAATCGTCGATGTGGCCGAGGCGGCCGTCGAGCAGCAGACGGTCTGAACCACCCTGGCCCCGCCAGTCCATCGTCGCCACGGCGAAGCCGCGGGCACGCAGGTCGCGGATCACCTCGAAATATTTCTCGATGAATTCCGAGCGCCCCTGGAACAGGCAGATGGTGCCCTTGGGCCTGGGAGACAGGGCCGGCCAACGGGCAGTCCGTAATACCACCCCGTCACGGGTGGTGATCATCTCGACGACGGCGCCGTCCGGACAGGGATTTTCGGGGCAATCGAAGAGCTGCATGGAACCTAGGGAATGGAGGGATACCCGCTCCATAGCACTATTTCTCCGCCGCGGTCATCCCGGACGAACCGCTGAGAGAAGTGCCGCGATGCAGTCGGATCGAACCAGAGGTACGGAGACCGCAGACTGGAAACTCTCCTGTTGAGGCTTGCGGATCTTCGCCACGCTGCTTCGCATCGCGGCTCGTCCGGGATGACATGCCGAAAACAAGCCCGCCTGCGCTCGGGCGCAGGCGGGCTGCCGGACTACTCCGGATCACGCCGTGCTATCGAGGAAGACCTCGAGCCTACCAGCGTGGACCACCCCAGGGTCGCGGGGGGAGCCAGCCATTGTCGTCCCAGCGACGGGGAGCAGCAGGCCGGTCCCCGCCAAGTTGGCGCAGACCCGTAATCTCGGTTGTATGACCGTCGACGACGATCAGCACGCGCCCGCCCTGCGGGTCGCTCGCCTCGGCGATGTAGCTGTCGCCGCGCACGCGCTTGATATCGACATCGCGATAGCCGCGCCGGAACAGGCTGCCGATGATCGTCCGCGGCGGCAGCAACTGGTCACCGCCGATGTCGGCATTCGGCGGCGGCAGCGGCACGGCGCGGTTCCAGCCCATGCGTGGGGGCGGCGGGGCGTCGTCATCCATGTAGTTCTGTGCAAACGCGGTACTCACGCCGGTCAGGAGGCCAAGACCGGCTATAACCCCGATAAGGGCTCGGCGGGACATGATGCGACTCCAAACCAGATCGTGAAACCATCCTAACTGGGAATGTGTGAATACTCCCGCAAGCAGCCGTTCATGCAGCGTTCATCTTTCTTGAGACCCCAGGTATCTCGCCCATGTCGCCAACTTTGTGGGAGGAAGCGCACCAAACGCGGAGTGGCGGTCTCCGACCGCCATCTTTCTGTCTAGCAGAACGCCTCGTTTCCAAGAATGTCGATCTGGAGATCGACACTCCAATCGCGCCTCACCCCGCAGAGTTAGTGCGCCTGGGCGGTCCCGGGAAGGTCACGCCGCCTTCTGGCTCAGTGTCGCCGCCTGCTCACGCAGATAGCTGGCCACCATATGCGGCTGGATCACCGCCGTGCGCACGATGTCGTCGAAGCGCCGTGTCAGCGTACGGATATGCTCGCTGGCATTCAGCACCAGATAGGTCGGTCCGAGATAGACGGCCGCGCGCGAATTGCCGAACACGGTGAAGGGAGCCGAGTAGGTCTGCCTGAGATCGTAGAGCTGCAGGCGCAGGGTAGGATAAAGCTCCTCCGCCAGGGCGGCCATGGCGTTGAGCTGGATCTGGCGGGTCGCGCTGTCGAGGCCCTGCCACTGGGCCTCGCCTTCCGTAAAGGCCTCCAGCGCCTGGATCGAGACGCAGGCCTCCATCTCGCCACCGTCCCGGACCGACGCGACGACGTGGCGCCGCCGATCCGCCAGCGCCGGACTGGGATCGGGACCAAGCGCCGCCGCATATTCGAAATGCATGACGTCGTCGGTCTTCATGAAGTCGGGGAAGGTCATCGGCACGGTGCGCAGCTTGCGCCCGGCCGCCTCGGCATGCCAGCGCAGGAAGCGCTCGTCGAAGGGGGCGTGGGCCTGCGTTTCGATGGTGAGCACGGCTTCGACCAGTTCGGCGCCGACCTGCTCGCGCTGAGAGAGGCCCAGCAGCCAGTCGATTGAAATGCGGCAGCCCTTGGCGATCGCGGCAAGCGTCTCCGCACGGGGCAGGCGATCGTTCTCGGGGGAAAGGAGCTGGGAGAGCGTCGAGCGGTCGATGCCGACATGGCGGGAGAAGCCCGCCTGGTTCAGGCCGGTCTGCGCAATCACGCGCTCCAGTCGGTCGCGGAAGCCTTGAGCCGCGCTGGGATGTGCCATGGCCGCTCCATTTGGTTACAACAATCAACAAATGATGAAAGAGTACACATAAGAGAACAAAAAACGACAGATGTCAATGTCCTGCTACAACATCATCCTTGTGTAATTTGTGATTTGCCTGCATGATTCGCGATAATGTGGAGTAATTTGAATGCCTAAGGCTGCGATTCAAGCGCGAAGGGCGCGACGGGCGGTCGAATGGCCGACCGTAGCTCTTTCTGCTTTAATCTATGGTCTTTGGGGGTTATTGACCTATTTTCATGCTTCGATCCCGTTTTGGCTCTGGATTCTTCTCGGCAGCTGGACGGTGGCGTGGCAGGCCTCCCTGCAGCATGAGATCATTCACGGCCATCCCACCACGAATCGAACGCTGAACCGTTTCATCGGTTGCTGGCCGCTGCTGCTGTGGCTGCCTTACGAATCATATCGCATCAGCCATCTCATCCATCACCGCGACGAACGGCTGACGGACCCGCTCGACGATCCTGAATCGCATTACTGGACGCAGGAGCAGTGGGACAGGCTGAGCCCGATCCATGCCTTGCTCATCCGGGTCAATGCCACCTTCCTGGGCCGCGTGACCATTGGTCCCGCGCGTGCGATGTCGACTTTCCTGGCCCGCGAAGCCCGGGCCGTGTGGAGAGACGAGCCGATGCACCGCCATATCTGGGCGAGCCATGCTCTCCAGGCGCTGGCGGTGCTGGCCTGGCTGGTGCTGGTGTGCGGCATCAACCCGCTCGTCTATTTCCTGGCTGTCGTTTATCCGGCCACGGCGCTGATGCTGGTGCGCTCCTTCGCCGAGCACCGGGCGGAGAGCGAGGTGGAAGAGCGTACGGCCATCGTCGAGAATGCGCCGCTGTTCGGGCTGCTGTTCCTCTACAACAATTTGCATGTGGTGCATCACGACAACCCGACGATGCCCTGGTACGAGATCCCGGCCTGGTACCGGCAGAACCGCGAGCGCCTGATCCAGGAGAATGGCGGGCTGATCTACGATGGCTATTGGGACATCGCGCGGCGCTATTTCCTCACCGAGCACGACACCCAGATCCACCCGCATGGCCGGGCGCCGGCGGTGAGCAGGATGTGATTTTCCTGGGATCGCAGGCAGGGATGCCTGCGATCCCAGGAAAGCAGCGCTCCCAGTTATCTCGTCATGCGGATCTTGGCGCCCGACATCGTGGCCGCGCCTTCATAGGCGCCGTCGCCAGTGGGGAACAGGCGCACGGCAGTGCGCCCGCCTGGCTCGAGCAGGTCGATCTCCTGGCCCCGCTGCTGCCAGGCATTGACCTTGGCAAGCGACCCGGCCTGGCAGCCCGACGGCGTGGCGCGGTAGACGTCGAGCAGGGTCTGGCGGGTCAGCGAGATGCCGCAGCTGCCGCGGGCCGCGTCGGAGATCTTCCAAGAGCCGGCGATGCCGCCCGTGGAGGGCGCCGCTGGCGTGGTGGGCAAGGCGGCGACCTGGCTCTGCGAGGAGGGGCCGCCGGGCACGGCCACCGAGGAGCCCGGCGTCACGCCACCGCCGCCGGCTGGGGGCAGCGGCTCTGAGGAAACCTGCTCCGTGGGTGCGGCCATCAGCGGCTCGGGCGCGGCGATCGGGCGGTTGTCCGGCGGGGGTTTGCGGGCGCCGAAATCGAATGTGTCTCCAAGACGGGTCGATGACGCGCAGGAAGCCAGAGCCAGGGCACAAGGAAGAAGTACCAGCGCGTATAATTTCATCGGTCCATCCGGTTCCAAATCAGGTGACGCTCAAAGGTGCCAATACCAGATTGGCACACGGCGTGACAGTAAGAAGCGCCTCGATAGCAAAGAATACGATGCGAGGCATGTCTGCCGTTACGGAAGGTCATTTGTTCCCGATCGGCTCAAGTTGTGCTGAACCGACTCTGTGTCGATTTTTTGATAACCCAGGCGATCTTAAGGCTTGCTTAAATCAAATTCGAGAAGGTGTGGCCCGAACGTGACTCTCGCCGGAGAACATCGATGGCCGCCTCAGGTGCCCTTGCCGTGCTGGTCGCCCTGTCGACGGTGACCTCCGCCGCGACGCCAGCCGGCCGCCAGGTCGAGCCGGCCCTCCATCTGCCCAAGCTTTCCATCCACGCCCCAGCGACCGTCCCGGCCGCCGCCTCGCCGCAATTCGGGCGCGACGGCCTCGCAAAGCAGGCGCCGGTGGACGATGTCGATATCACAGGACCGGTGAATTGAGCTGGGAGCGCTAACCTCACCAGGCCAGGGACCTCAAACACGGAGTGGCAGTCTCCGACTGCCATCTTCCTCACCCACAAACGCGCCGTTTCCAAGAATGTCGATCTGGAGATCGACACTCCAATCGCGCCCCATCCATTCAAACCTGACGCGCTACCATCATCTTCTTGATCTCGGCGATGGCCTTGGCCGGGTTCAGGCCCTTGGGGCAGGTCTGGGCGCAGTTCATGATGGTGTGGCAGCGATAGAGCTTGAAGGGATCCTCCAACTCGTCCAGGCGGTCGCCGGTGCGCTCGTCGCGGCTGTCGATCAGCCAGCGATAGGACTGCAGCAAGGCGGCGGGGCCGAGATAGCGATCGCCGTTCCACCAATAGCTGGGACATGAGGTCGAGCAGCAGGCGCACAGGATGCACTCGTAGAGGCCGTCGAGCTTCTCACGGTCGCCATGCGACTGGCGCCATTCCTTTTCCGGCATCGGCGTGTCGGTCTGCAGCCAGGGCTCGATCGAGGCATGCTGGGCATAGAAGCGCGTGAGATCGGGCACGAGGTCCTTCACCACCGGCATATGCGGCAGCGGGTAGATCTTGATGGCGCCCTTGATGTCATCCATCGCCTTGGTGCAAGCCAGCGTGTTGGAGCCATCGATATTCATGGCGCAGGAGCCGCAAATGCCTTCGCGGCAGGAGCGGCGGAATGTCAGCGTCGGATCGACCTTGTTCTTGATCCAGATGATGGCGTCCAGCACCATTGGCCCGCAATCGTCGAGATCGACGAAATAGGTGTCCGTGCGCGGGTTCGAGCCGCCATCGGGATCGTAGCGGTAGATCTTGAACTCGCGCAGGTTCTTCTGGCTCTCCGGCTTCGGCCAGACCTTGCCGCTGACGACACGGGAGTTCTTGGGGAGGGTGAGCTGAACCATGATCAGGTCTCTTGCAGGTCTGCTACAACTGTCCGGCTGGGGCTATATGCCGAAGGGATGTTGAACGCCCGGTGGAACCGGGCCTTCGTTCTCAATACACGCGCGCCTTGGGCTCGATATACTGGACGTCGTTCGACATGGTATAGGTGTGCACCGGGCGGTAGTCGATCGTAACGGTCTTCGCCTCCGTGTCGGCCCAGGCGAGCGTGTGCTTCATCCAGTTCTGGTCGTCGCGGTTGGGGAAATCCTCGCGGGCGTGGGCGCCGCGGCTTTCCGTCCGGTTCTCCGCTCCGTCCATGGTGACCACGGCCTGCGCGATCAGGTTGTCGAACTCCAGGGTTTCGATCAGGTCGGAGTTCCAGATCAGCGAGCGGTCGGTGACGCGCACGTCGTCGGCGCTCTTCCAGACCTTGTGGATCTTGTCCTTGCCCTCGGCGAGCGAGACGCCGGTGCGGTAGACCGCGCAATCGTTCTGCATCACGCGCTGCATGGAGAGGCGCAGCTCCGCCGTCGGCGTCGAGCCCTTGGCATAGCGCAGGCTGTCGAGGCGGGAGAGAGCCTTTTCGGCCGAATCCGCCGGCAGGTCGCGATGCTTCTCGCCGGGCTTGAGCATCTCGGCGCAGCGCAGGCCCGCCGCGCGGCCGAACACCACCAGGTCTATCAGCGAGTTGGAGCCCAGGCGGTTGGCGCCATGCACGGAGACGCAGGCCGCCTCGCCGAGCGCCATCAGGCCGGGAACCACGGCATCCGGGTCGCTGCCCTTCTTGGTCAGCACCTCGCCGTGATAATTCGTGGGGATGCCGCCCATGTTGTAATGCACGGTCGGCAGCACCGGAATCGGCTCCTTGGTGAGGTCGACACCGGCGAAGATGCGGGCGGATTCGGAGATGCCGGGCAGGCGCTCATGCAGGATCTTCGGATCGAGATGGTCGAGATGCAGGAAGATGTGGTCGTTGAGCTTGCCAACGCCACGGCCCTCGCGGATCTCCATCGTCATGGCGCGTGAGACCATGTCGCGCGGGGCGAGATCCTTCACCGAGGGGGCATAGCGCTCCATGAAGCGCTCACCTTCCGAATTGGTGAGGTAGCCACCCTCGCCGCGCGCGCCCTCGGTGATCAGGCAGCCGGCGCCGTAGATGCCGGTGGGATGGAACTGTACGAATTCCATGTCCTGCAGCGGCAGGCCGGCGCGCAGCACCATGGCATTGCCGTCGCCCGTGCAGGTATGGGCGGAGGTGGCGGTGAAATAGGCGCGGCCATAGCCGCCGGTGGCGAGGATGGTGCGGTGGGCGCGAAAGCGGTGGATGGTGCCGTCATCCATCTTGAGCGCCACGATGCCGCGGCACTGGCCTTCCTCGTCCATGATCAGGTCGATGGCGAAATATTCGACGAAGAACTCGGCGTGGTGCTTGAGGGCAGCACCATAGAGCGTGTGCAGGATGGCGTGGCCGGTGCGGTCTGCCGCCGCGCAGGTGCGCTGGGCAATGCCCTTGCCGTAGTCGGTGGTCATGCCGCCGAAGGGGCGCTGATAGATGCGGCCATCCTCGGTGCGCGAGAAGGGCACGCCCCAATGTTCGAGCTCATAGACGGCGGCCGGTGCGTTGCGCACCAGATATTCGATGGCGTCCTGGTCGCCCAGCCAGTCCGAGCCCTTGACGGTGTCGTACATGTGGAAGCGCCAGTCGTCGCGTCCCATGTTGCCGAGCGAGGCGGCGACGCCGCCCTGGGCCGCAACGGTGTGAGAACGCGTCGGGAAGACCTTGGTGATGCAGGCGGTGCGCAGGCCCGCCTCGGAACAGCCGACCACCGCGCGCAGGCCCGCGCCGCCGGCGCCGACGACCACGACATCGTAGCTGTGATCGGTGATGGGATAGGCGTTGCCGCTCGAGGCAGGCTGGGAAACGGAGCCGTCGGCCATATCGATCAAATCCCGAAATTCAATTTCAGCAAGGCATAGAGGCAGGCCGCCCCGATGAAGATGGCAAAGAAGGTGTTGGCCATCACGGCCGCGATCTTCAGTTCCTCCTTCTCGACATAGTCCTCGATGATGACCTGCATGCCGGCCCGCATGTGGATGACGCCGGCGATGATGAAAAGATAAAGAAAGATGGCAATCAGGGGCGAACTGAGCGTGTTGATCACCGTGGTCTGGCTGGCGCGGGCGAGATAGATCACCGTGAACACGAAGATGACGGTGAGCGGCACCATGGCCACGCCCGTGAGGCGCTGCAGCCAGAAATGCTGGGTGCCCGATTTGGCGGCTCCCAGGCCGCGGACCCGGCCAAGCGGTGTCTTGAGGCTTTTGTTGCTCATGCCCATTCCTCAGTTCGAGCCGCCGAGCGCCCAGATGCCGATGATCCAGATGAGGATCGTTAGCACGATGGAGCCGATGAGATTGTAGCGGGCAAGACGGTCGCGGTCGCCCGGTCCGAGGCCATGGCCGAGATCCCAGATGAAATGACGGATGCCGCCGAGCATGTGGTGCATCAGCGCCCAGGTGTAGCCGAAGAGCACGAGCAGGCCGATGGGCGAGCCGATGAACCACTGCATCCAGGCGAAGGCCTGCGCGCCCGCCGCGGCCGACAGCAGCCACCAGGCCAGAAGCAGCGTGCCGACATAAAGCGCGCCGCCCGTGACGCGATGCAGGATCGACATCGTCATCGTGATGGGCCAGCGGTAAATCTGGAGATGAGGGGAAAGGGGTCTGTCGGCAGATAGCTTTGGATCGGCCATCGGGAAAGAAACTCCAGTTTCGACCCATTATAATCTTGTTGCGATGCGATATCCCGTTGCGAGGTCGGACGCAATGGATTCGCGCCGTAAATCGCGTTTGCCTGCCATGTTAGAAGCGCAAGGGCCGATGCGGAACCGGCGCGCCAGTCGTTGCCCAATTATTTTCGAGCAATGGAATGCGGCCCATTGAAACCTTCCCTAACGGGGCCACATCCTCTCGCGAAAGGTAGGTGCCATGGTCACGCAGTCCCGTATGTCCGATGACGCCGATGCAGGCTTCGAGCAGCGCGAGCGCGATCTGCGCGCGCAGTTCCTGCCCAAGCTGAAGCGGGTGCTGGCGCATGTGCCTTTCGCCCTCGATCTGCTCGCCGCCTATTACACGGTGCTCGACCGGGAAACCCCGATGCGGGTGCGTATGACGCTGGCTGCCGCGCTCGCCTATTTCGTACTGCCCTTCGACATCATCCCCGACTTCATGGTCGGTCTCGGCTACACGGATGACGCCGCCATCCTCTTCGCTGCCATCCGCATGGTGTCGGGTTCCATGCAGCAACGCCACTACGATGCGGCACAGCGCTGGCTGGACGAGGCCAAGAAGGGGCAGTGAGAAGCTCATCGGAAAGATAAAGGGCTGGCTTCAGGTTCCCGCCGACCTGGCGGCGTACATACCGGTGGTGCGGAATTCGGATGGGCTGATGGCGAAGGTGCGCCGGAATGCCTTGGCAAAATAGTTTGGATCGGCAAAGCCGCAGGTGCTGGCGATTGCCTTGATGCTGAGCTGGCCGTTGACGAGCAGCCGCGTGGCCAGCTGCATGCGCTCACGCATCACGAATTCAGAGGGAGCGACCCCTGCGACGGCTCGGAAGGTCCGGCTGAAATGGGCGCGGCTCATCCCCGCTATGTCGGCGAGCGCCGGGACTTCCAGGTCCTGGTCGAGATGGCGGCGGATGTGGGAGGTGACGCGGCCGATCGCCAGATGCCCGCCGGCATCCGGGCCGGACTCATGGCGGGCCATCAGATCATCGTGAAGCGCCATGGTCGCATGGTAGGCGAGGCCCGAGGCCTTGCCGGCGGCGAGTCCACCATCTGCGAGGCCGATGGAGATGGCCGCCAGGGTGTCAATCGTCTCTGGACGCAGCCGGAAGACCGGGCCTGCGGCGGCAAGGATCGCCCGGTGCAGGCGCAGCGCCTCCTGGCCACACATGGCAATCCAGAAGAATGACCAGCTTTCGCCCTGCTCCACCCAATAGCGGTGAGCATGGGGAATCGTCACCAGCATGGTCTCGCCCGGGCCGATGGTGTAGCGGCGCCTTTCGTAATGCAGGTTGCCTGTCCCGGCGATGGTGTGCTGCAGGATCGAGAAAGGGGTGTTGCCGCGCTTGCGTCCGTCCCAGTCGTAGGAAGGCGCGGTGGCGATTTCGTAACCGGTGCTGGTCGGCATCACGTGCAGCCGGTCACGCCGGCGTGGCAGCGAGATCGTGTGACGGAAGGGGCCATTGGTGGCGAGGGTGGCGAGCACAAAATTACCCTAAAGAGCACCATCGTCCTCTGTTCCGGACACCCGGTGCCGCGCATAGATGGATGCGCCGTCAGGATACGCCGCTGTTCCGGCAGATCAATCGGCGTGCACCCGGTGTGATTTCCCGCCCGTGGCAGGTGGGAGCGGCGTTGCAGGGAGGTTTCAGGCCATGAGTGCCATCAAGATCGCGATCATCGGAGCTGGCAGCGTCGGATTTACCCGAACTCTGGTACGCGACATTCTCTGCGTGCCTGAACTGCGGGAGGTCGAGTTCGCGCTGACTGATATCAACCGGCACAATCTGGATATGATCGGCGAGATCTTGCGCCGCATGGTCGAGACCAATGGGTTCGCGGCCCGCATTACCACCACCACGGATCGCCGCGAGGCACTGGCAGGGGCGCGCTACGTCATCAATTGCGTGCGTGTGGGGGGCCTTGAGGCCTTCGCCGACGATATCCGAATTCCCCTGCAATACGGCGTGGATCAATGCGTGGGCGACACGATCTGCGCTGGTGGCATCATGTATGGCCAGCGCTCCATCGCCGCCATCCTGGATTTCTGCAAGGACATCAGGGAGGTCGCCGAGCCCGGTGTGCGGCTTCTCAACTATGCCAACCCCATGGCGATGAACACCTGGGCGGCCATCGAATATGGCGGCGTCGACACCATTGGCCTCTGCCACGGCGTGCAGCATGGCTGGCGCCAGATCGCCGAGGTCCTGGGCGCACAGGATCCGAGGGAGGTCGAGTATATCTGCACCGGCATCAACCATCAGACCTGGTACATCGACATACGGCACAAGGGCCGGCGCATCGGCAAGCAGGAACTGCTGGAAGCCTATGAGCGCCATCCGGTCTATTCCAGGCAGGAGAAGGTTCGTATCGACGTCCTCAGGCGTTTCGGCGTCTATTCCACCGAAAGCAACGGGCACCTGTCCGAATACCTGCCCTGGTACCGCAAGCGGCCCGAGGAGATCGCGCGCTGGATCGACATGTCCGAGTGGATCCACGGCGAGACCGGCGGCTATCTGAGGGTCTGCACCGAGGGACGCAACTGGTTCGAGGAGGAATTTCCTCGTTTCCTGGCCGATGCCGACAAGCCGGTCGATCCGAGCCGCCGCACCACAGAGCACGCCAGCTACATCATCGAGGCGCTCGAAACTGGCCGCGTGTATCGCGGACACTTCAATGTGCGCAACCGCGGCCTGATCACCAACCTGCCAGGTGATGCCATCGTCGAGAGCACCGGCTTCGTCGACCGCTTCGGCCTCAACATGGTGGCGGGCCTCACTCTGCCGGATGCCTGTGCGGCGCCCTGCATCGCCTCCATCAATGTGCAGCGGATGGCGGTGAAGGCGGCGATGACGGGCGATGTCGACCTGCTCAAGCTCGCGATGCTGCATGATCCGCTGGTGGGCGCCGTCTGCACGCCCGAGGAAGTCTGGCAGATGGCCGATGAGATGCTGATCGCCCAGGCCAAATGGCTGCCGCAATACGCCCATGCGATCGACGGCGCCAAAGCGCGCCTCGCCAGGGCGAAGGTGCCAAAGCGCGACTGGCAAGGCGCGGCCCGCCTGCCCGTGCGTTCGATCGACGAGTTGCGCGCCGAACGCACCCGCAAGGAGGGCGGCGTCTCGCCCGACCAGCAGGTCGTCGCCTAGATCGTTGAACCCCATAAAACCGGGGCGGCCATGAACCGCCGGGAACACGCTGGAGGAAGAGATCATGAAAATCCTGAAGATCGGACTGCTGCTCTGCGGCCTGCTCTCGCCACTGGCGTTGAGCCCGGCGAGGGCGGAGCCCGTAACCCTCAATTTCTGGGTGGCCTGGGATCCCTCGCAGGCCGATGGCAAGGCCGCAATGGCTGAGATCGCCAAGTTCGAGCAGAGCCATCCCGACATCAAGATCCAGACGCAGACGATCGCCTTCCAGGCCCTGCACGACAAGCTCGTCACCGCCATCGCCAGCGGCGATGCACCGGATCTCAGCTGGGGCTTGATCGAGTGGCTTGGCGAGTTCGATCGCATGAAGGCTCTGGCCGACCTGACGCCTTATGCCGCCAAATGGGCCGATCGCGAGGCAATCTATCCCAACGCCCTCAAGGAGCTCACCGTCGACGGAAGATTGCTGGCCCTGCCCAATTATCTCGGCCTGCGCGGCCTGCTCTACCACGCCGACATGCTCAAGCAGGCGGGCATCGCCGCGCCGCCCAAGACCTGGGACGAACTGGTCGATGCCAGCCTGAAGATCAAGCAGGTCACCGGCAAGCCGGGCTTCGGCATTGCTGGCCGCGGCGTGCGCTCCCCGCAGGAACTGATTATGTATCTTGCGCAGAACGATGTTCAGATCGCCAAGCGGCAGGCAGACGGCAAGTTCAAGAATGACTGGGCCGACGATCCCGAGGCGATGAAGCGCGCCACGCAGGTATTCGCCCTGTACCGACAGTTCCTCGACAAGGGCGTGATCGCACCGCAGGCGACCGGCTGGGGCTGGGAGGAGGAAGACACCAATTTCTCGCTCGGCCAATATGCCATGGTGGTCAATGGGCCATGGATACGCAACCGCGCCGACCAGAATCCCGAACAGATGAAGGACGTACGCGTCGCCCCGCCGCCTGCCGGCCTGAAGGCCGCCACCTTCTTCGAGATCAACCCCTTCTATATCTACAAGAGCAAGCATCCCGACGAGACCTGGGAATTCGCGTCCTTCATGCTCAGCAAGGATTTCCAGGCCACTGTTTTTCCTGACCGCTCGCCCCGCATGGATATCCAGGGCGATTCGATCTGGGGCACGCCCTTCACCTCCCTCACGCCGATCGGCGTGTCCTTTCCCCAGGTGGCGCTTGGCTCGATCACCCGTGACATGGAGGAATCGATCGGGCGGGTGCTCCTGAAGAATGAGGATCCGGCCGCCGTGGCGGCATGGCTCGGCAAGCAGATCAACAAGAGCCTGCGCCAGACCGGACAGATGTCGGCTCAGAACTGACGGCTTGGACGCCTCCGCCGGTCCGCCCCGAAGCGCGGATCGGCCGGAACTCGGAAAATGCTGGCAGATTTGACGGGCGGCCCAGCTTGCGACGGAGTCGGATATGGCGAATGCGGAATTCATGGCTGTCCGGCGCAAGGCCGTGTCCAGACGGCAAGCGACGTCACGCCAGATCCAGCTTCGCAGGACGGCAGCGCTCTTCCTGCTGCCTGCGGCCATCTTCATCCTCGCGCTGATCGCCTATCCGCTCGGCAATGTGCTCTGGCAAAGCCTCAACTATGGCAACCTCGTGGATCCGGCAATCCAGGGCTATGCCGGCCTCGAGAACTACCGCACCGTGCTGGAGGACGAGGAGTTTCTGCCCGCGCTCTGGCACACGTTGAGCTGGACCACGCTATCGGTCGCGGGCGAATATCTGTTGGGCCTGACGGCCGCAGTGGTCCTCGCCCAACCCATCAGGGGCAGAGCGATCTTCCGCGGCATCATCGTGGTGCCCTGGGTCATCCCGATCGCCATCGCCGGCCTGAACTGGATGTGGCTGCTCAATCCCGACTATGGCGTGCTGAATGCCTGGATGGTGCGTCTCGGCCTGCTCGACCATCCTCGCGATTGGCTCGGCCAGATCGACACCGCCCTCCTGACGGTGACCTTCGTCAATATCTGGCGCAGCTTCCCCTTCTACACCATCAGCCTGCTGGCGGCGCTGCAGGCGGTGCCGGCCGACCTGCATGAGGCCGCGGCCATGGACGGCGCCGGTCCGATCCGTCGCTTCTGGGTGATCACCATGCCGCATCTCAAGGCGGTGTCCCTCACCCTGGTCGTCATCCACATCATCTGGACAGCCATCAACTTCGATTTCATCTGGGTGATGACAGAGGGCGGGCCCCTCAACGCCTCGCAGACCCTGCCGGTGATGATCTACAAATATGCCATGCAGGACTACGACATCGGCGCTGCCTGTGCCCTCGCCTCGATGTCGATGGGCTTCATGGCAAGCCTCTTCTTCGTCTATTTCTACGGCATCCGCCGAGCGAGGGCCTGAGCCATGGTGGTATCGCGCAGCCAACGCCTGGTCGCTTCGGGCCTGACCTATGGCGTTCTCGCCCTTTTATGCGTCTTCTGCCTGTTCCCCTTCATCTGGATGGTGGACACCGCGCTGAAGCCGGCCTCCGAGGTCATGAGCAGCGAGCCTTCCCTGCTGATCGCTTCCCCGACGCTGGAGAATTTCAGCCGGGTGCTGTTCGAGAGCGACTTCGTGACCTATTTCCGCAACAGCCTGATCGTGGCGGTCTCCTCGACGCTGTTGACGCTGATCGTATCGGTCTTCGCAAGTTACGCCCTCAGTCGCTGGGGGAGCTATCCGGTAAGCCAGGTCGTGGGCGGGGCCATGCTGGTGTCGCAGATGATACCCGGCGTCCTCCTGCTGGTGCCTCTGTACGGCCTCATGCAGCATCTCGGACTGCTGAGCACTTACCAGGCACTGATCATCGTCTATTGCACCTTCATGATCCCGCTGGTGACCTTCATGTTGAAGAGCTTCTTCGACGGTATTCCGGCCGACCTGGAGGAGGCGGCCGAGATCGACGGATGCTCGCGCCTGCGATTCATCTGGCGCATCCTTCTGCCCCTGACGGCACCTGGGATCCTCGCCACGAGCGTCTTTGCTTTCGTCGCGGCCTGGAATGAGTTCATGTTCGGCTATGTCCTGATCAACGACGATGCCCGCCGGACATTGACACCGGGAATCATGATCTTCAGGGGTTCGCACCAGACGGATTGGGGCTTGCTGATGGCGGCGTCGGTGCTGGCCGTGGTGCCGGTTGCATTCGGTTTCGTCTATCTGCAGCGTTTCCTGGTCGAGGGCCTGGCGGCCGGTGCCGTGAAGGGTTGAGAGCGGTCTCGCCATCGGAATAATTAAAATAAGGAATCGTTAATGAATAAACGCACTGTCATCCCCGGCCGAGCCGCTCTTGAGCGTAGCGAGAGAGGGCGAGGGGAAGGGGATCCAGGGGCTCGAAGGACACAACTTGTGGCCCCTTGATCCCCTTCCCCTCGCTACGCCCGGCCGGGGATGACAGCTTCTTCGATGCGCTTATTTTTTAACGACCACTAAGCGCTTCAATCGCGACGCTTGTGCTCGCCTCCGCCACCTTTTCACCGCAATGCGCACACGCTCTCGTTCCCACGCCGTTTCCGGCTGGGTTGATTGAGGAGACCGGGCGATGGCGGCTGCGGGGCAGCCGTGAAAGCAGGATCATGGAAGATGGCAGGCCGCCTTGTCGGTGCCAGACGCCATCGCCCCGTTCCGGCGGCCCGGCACGCTGACAAAGCATGCATGGCCACCTGTTTTTTTCCGCCTTCTGAAAGCGGAGGCGAGCCCAGAGCGGACGGCACGGACCATCCGAACCCGGCCCAGCCGGCCCGGCAAAGGGGCTGAGCGACGTCCGTCCTGGCCGGACGGTGGCATCAGCCGTCTTCACCGCATCGGCGGGAGGAGGGACGAAGGCGTTGCCGGGCTCAAGCCCTTCACGCTCCGTCCAGGGATCCAGGGCACTTCCATGGGGTGCCGATCCCGTCTGTCCCGCTCGTCACCCCTGGAGGCCGGCTTCGAAGGAAGCAGGACCGCCGCTTGCGCCCGCCACTTGGACAGGCCGCTGGGGTGGATGGAAGCGTTCGGGGCCGGGTTGCGCACACGCCGGCCGCTGACGCCTCATTCCGTTACGGAATAAAGCATGGGAACGAATGAAAGTCAATATCCGTTCGTTCTATGTTCAACGAAATCCAACGCCTGTGTCATCCGCGGGGTAGGATGCCACGCAGAGCACCATCGATTGACACGAGCACTGGCGAGCGGTTTGACCGGGTCAGCAAGGGATCGCTTGAAACAAGCGCCTCAAGCGTCGTGCCTCTCCCGCACTGTCAACACTGGCCCTCCGATTCGCTTATTTTAACCGCCCTTACCGCGCGTCGATCGAGGCCGCCTTGATCATCGCCAGCACGCTGTCACCCGGGCACAGGCCAAGTTCGTCCACGGCGTTGCGGGTGATGAAGGCGGAGAGGATGTCGCCGCCGTCGAGGGCGAGGTCGACGCGGGCGATCGGGCCGTCGTCGACTTCGACAGCCTTCACGCTGGCGGGCAGCATGGTGCGGATGGAGACGCCGCCGGGGCGCTTGGTGGCGAGCGAGACGTCGGAGCCGCGCACCACCACCCGCACGCTGGCGCCGGGCGAGCCGGCGCGGCCGGGGATGCTGATGGGACCGGCCGGATGGTCGAGCGTCGAGAGGCCGTAATGCTCGTCATAGGCCCGCACTTTGGCCTGCAGCAGCGAGACCGTGTCGAAGCGCTGGTCCGAGAGCGGGCCCGGCGCAGGCGCCAGCACGTCCTGCGGCGGGCCGATGCGGGTGACCTTGCCGTCCTCCAGCACCACGACGCGGGCGGCGAGGCGCGCCACCTCCTCCACGGCGTGGGAGACATAGAGGATCGGTATCTTCATCTCGTCGCGCACCCGCTCGATCAGCGGCAGGATCTCGAGCTTGCGCGCCGTGTCGAGGGAGGCGAGCGGTTCGTCCATCAGCAATAGGCGTGGCGAGGCCAGCAGGGCCCGGCCGATGGCAACGCGCTGCTTTTCTCCGCCCGAAAGCGCGCCGGGGCGGCGGTTCAGCAGCGAACCGATGCCGAGCACTCCGACCACCATGTCGAAATCGAGCTTGTCTCGCGCCGAGCGGTTGAAGAGGCGGCCGAAGGTAAGGTTCTGGCGGGCGGTGAGATGGGGGAAGAGCTGGGCATCCTGGAACACCAGGCCGACACGGCGCCGGTGCGGCCTGAGGAAGATGCCGCCGGCGGCATCGAACAGGGTATCGCCGTTGAGCCTGATATGGCCGCGGTCGGGGCGCAGCAGGCCGGCCACGGCATTCAGCACCGTGGTCTTGCCCGAACCGGAGCGGCCGAACAGGGCGGTGATGCCGCTATCGGCGGTAAAGGCGGCCTCCAGCGAAAAGCCGGCGTGGCGGACGGTGATGTCGGCGTCGATCATGCGGCCTTCGGCAAATCGGGCAGGGCGTCGATGAAGCGGCTCCTCACCTCAGGCGTTGGCATGAGGCAGGTGTCGCGCTTGCCGAACAGGCGGTAGCGGTTGCGGGCGATGCGGTCGTAGAGGAAATCGCGCAAGGGGCGGGGCACGAGGCGGAAGGCGGCCGCCCAGCCCCAGCCGGGCAGGGCGCGGCCGATGGCGATGGCGCAGTCGCTCTTGAACAGGGCCTGGCCGTTGCGGGTTACGGCAACCGTCTGCGGATATGCGGGATCGATGCCGAAGCGCTTGGCAAGCACCTGGCCGGCCTCGGTCTGGACGGCCACGAAGCGGAAATGGCTCGCCTTGTCGCGCGGCAGCACGAAATGCACCATGCCCGAGCACAGCACGCAAACCCCGTCGAACAGGATCAGCCCGTCGGGCAGGTCACCGGCCGGTTGCGGGCGCCAGGCGGTCAAAGCGATTCTCCCTGGGAGCGCGGACGTCCTCGTCCGCTCTTGAGACCGTAGCGGATGCAAGTTGGGAAGAGCGGATCGTCCGACACTCTCTTGAGTGTCGTTGGGACGTCCGCGCTCCCAGCATATTGCACTTCCCCCGTCGTCGATCATAGAAAGGTCGCTTCCACGGCGCAATTGCCGCACTTCCTGCGAGTCCCTCGTGAATCCCTCTTCGTCCGATATCGTCATCGTCGGCGGCGCGGCCATCGGCTCCGCCACCGCCTATTTCCTCAAGGCCGCCCTGGGCTATGCCGGCAAGGTCACGGTGGTCGAGCGCGATCCGACCTATGCCCTTTCCTCCACCACGCTGTCGGCCGCCTCGATCCGCCAGCAATTCTCGACGCCGGAAAACATCCGCATGAGCCTGTTCGGGCTCGAGATGCTGCGCAATCTGAAGGAACGCTTCGGCCCCGGCGCCGATATCGGCTTCCATGAGGGCGGGTATCTCCTGCTGGCGACGGAGGCGGGAAAGCCGATCCTCGAGCAGAACTGGCAGGTGCAGAGGGCGGAGGGTACGGAAATCGAACTGCTTGACCCTGAGGCGTTGCAGCGCGAATTCCCCTGGCTCAACGTCGAGGGCATCGCGGCCGGCGCCTATGGCCGCCGGGGCGAAGGCTGGTTCGACGCCCATTCGCTTCTGGACCTCCTGCGCAAGGCAGCGCGCGATGCCGGTGCCGTCTATGTCAAGGACGAGGTCGTCGGCATCGAGCACGACGGTCATCGCGTCGAGGCCGTCAGGCTCAAATCGGGTGGGCGCATCGCCTGCGGTGCGCTGGTCGACGCTGCGGGGCCGCAGGGCGGGGATGTCGCCGCGATGGCCGGGCTGGCGCTGCCGGTCGAGCCGCGAAAGCGCTCCGTCTTCGTGGTGCGCTGCAAGACGCCTCTGCCGCGCATGCCGCTGCTGGTCGAGCCCGGCGGCATCTATATCCGCCCGGAAGGCGAGGTCTATATCTGCGGCGGCGCCGAGGATGAGCGCGGCGAGCAGCGCGCCGATGGCGATTTCGAGGTGAACTATTCCCTGTTCGAGGAGGCCCTCTGGCCGGCGCTCGCAACGCAGGTGCCGGCGCTGGAGGAACTGAAGCTCGTGCGCGCCTGGGCCGGCCACTACGAATACAACACGCTCGACCAGAACGCGGTGATCGGCCCGCACCCGGCCATGCCGAATTTCTTTTTCGCCAATGGTTTTTCGGGGCACGGCCTGCAGCAATCGCCTGCGGCGGGGCGGGCGATCGCGGAGCTGATCACCGCCGGCCGTTTCGAGACACTGGATCTCAGCGTGTTCGGTTATCAGCGCGTGATCGACAACAAGCCGGTGTTCGAGCTGAATGTGATCTGAGGGTCATCCCGGGCGAGCGCAGCGAGACCCGGAACCGCAAGACGGGAAGGGCATCTTTCTCGGCAACCGGCCGCGGATCTGCGAAGCGTCAGTTCGTGCCGCATCGTGTCCCCGCACATGCTCGTTCGCAAGTATGTGCTGAGGACGACTTCCCTACCTCGCCTTCGCCGCCCGCAAGGCGCCCCACAGTGTGATCAGCACCAGCACCGCCATCACCACGCCATTCCAGCCCGCCAGCGACACGCCCAGGATGCGCAGGCGCGGATTGGTGCAGGAGACGACGGTGGAGTTGTCGATGGCATCGAGCAGGCCGCCGACATTGTCGGGATTCGAGCCGACATTGCCGGCCGAGCAGTCCGCCGGCCCGAGCCAGAAATTCCACTCCGCGCCGGCCTGGTAGACGCCGAGGAAGCAGCCATAGGCGAACAGGGCGGCAAGCAGCACCAGCAGCAGCGCCAGCAGCTTGCCGGGCAGGCGGTTGCCGACAAGGCCGAGGATGATGGCGATCGGCACGCCGATATAATAGGGCCAGCGCTGCTGGAGGCAGAGCGGGCAGGGCGCGTAGCCGAAGCCATATTGCAGTACCAGGGCAGCGAGAATGACGACGAGACCGATCAGTCCGGCCACGAGAACGGCCCGTGAGGCGCTGGTCAATGGCATGTGCTGCTCTCGGGGAAAATGTAATGCGACGCGAAAACGCCGGCGATGAGGAAGATCACCAGGCCCACCACGACAGGCGTGAGATATTTCTCGATGAAGGCCCGCAGCGGCGCGCCGAAATAGTTCAGGATGCCGGCGAGCACGAAGAAGCGCGCGCCGCGCGTGATCACCGAAAAGACCACGAACCAGAACAGGCTGTAGCCGGCAAATCCGGACGTGATCGTGACGATCTTGTAGGGGATCGGCGTCAGGCCCTTGATCAGGATGATCCAGGCGCCGTTCTCCGCATAGAGGCAGCGGAATTGCTCGACGCCGTGCTGATAGCCATAGAGATTGATCAGCCAGGTGCCCACCGTATCGTAGAGCAGCCAGCCGATCATGTAACCGAGGACACCCCCCAGAACCGAGGTGATTGTGCAGATGGTGGCGTAGAGCCAGGCCTTCTTCGGCTGGGCCACCGACATCGGGATCAACATGATGTCGGGAGGCATTGGAAAGAAGGAGCTCTCGGCGAATGATATGAACCCGAGCACCCAGACCGCAAAGGGACTTTCCGAGGCACGAATCATCCAGTCATAGAAGCGGCGCAGCATGGGCTTTCCTAATTGATTGCAAGTCCCTTAGAGCAAAACGCGTTCAGGCGTGAACGCTGCTCTGCTCTCACTCCATGTTTCGACGCGTCTTTGCGGTTCCTGACGATTCCGTCAAATCGCAAAACGCTTTAGCGGGCCAGGCAAAGGAAATCCACCGGGGTGTGTCGTCAGTTACCGCCCCGGATGATCAACTTCCCGTTGGTCGAGGCATCTTCTCCACCGTTGATTAGCGCAGGATGAGGTTTGAGGTGGCGAATCGCGGGCGGACGAAGTGCTCCATGGATTTGCCCCAGAAAAGGCGCGATGGCTCGCCAGTTTCTCTTGTGGGTAAGAAGAATCGTTAACGAATGAAGAATTCGTTAACCTTATGGGCTGCATCTGTCGGGAATGATCGCAACGGGCGCACATGTGAAGCGGAACCTGGCCATGCTCGCCGGGCTGACGGTCGCGCTCTCGCTATCCCCCATTGCCGCCTTCGCCCAATCGGCGACGCCCGTTCCCGCGACCCAGCCTGCCGTCGATCCGGCCAGAGAGGCCACCACCAGGCGCGACGACCTCGCGCGGCTGCAGGGCGAGATCAAGCTTTCCGACGAGACGCTGGCGCGCCTGCGCAGCGACATCCAGTCGCTGGGAGCCGATCGCGACAAGCTGCGCCAGCAACTCGTCGACACCGGCAACCAGACGCACGACACCGAGGCCAAGGTGCTGGCCGCCGAGGCACGCCTTGCCTCGCTCGACAGCAATGAGGACAACATCCGCGTCTCCCTGCAGAGCAAGAGGGGCCTGCTGGTCGAGGTGCTCGCCTCCCTGCAGCGCATGGGCCGCAATCCGCCGCCCGCCATGCTGGTCCGCCCGGACGATGCTCTCCAGGCCGTGCGCACGGCCATGCTGCTCGGCGCCGTGCTACCGGAAATGCGCCAGGAAACCCAGGCCCTCATCGCCGACCTCAAGGAATTGCAGCGGGTGCGCGGCGAGATCACCGCCCAGCGCGACACGCTGAAGCAGGCGCTGCAGGATCTTGCCGAGAACCGCACGCGCACCCAGCTCCTGGTCGAGGAACGCCAGAAGGTGCTGGCGCAGGAACAGGACAGCCTCTCCACCGAGCAGGCTCATGCCACCGCGCTGGCACAGCAGGCAGCCAATCTCAAAGATTTGATCGCCCGCATGGAACGCGAGGTGCCTTCGGCCCAGCGCGCCGCGGGCAGCGCGGACGCGGCCTCCAGCCAGGCTGCCGCTGGCGCCAGATCGTCCCTGGTGGCGCTGCAGGATCCCAGCCGCCTTACCCCCGCAGTCCCCTTCGATCAGGCCAAGGGCATGCTGCGGCTGCCGGTTACCGGCTCGATCGTCCGCAGTTTTGGCTCCGATGACGGCAATGGCGGCCAGTTCAGGGGCATGACGCTGACCACGGCGGCCGACGCCAACGTTACCGCGCCCTGCGACGGCTGGGTGGTCTTCGCCGGAAATTTCCGTTCCTACGGCCAGCTCTTGATCATCAATGCCGGCGGTGGATATCATGTCGTGATGGCCGGCATGGACAAGATTAATGTTGCGCTGGGCCAGTTTGTCTTGACGGGCGAGCCCGTTGCCGCCATGGGTTCAGATCAGGCCCGAGGACCGGGAACAGACAACGGGGCCCAGTCCGCTTTGGGGGCGGAGCCGATGACCGCGGCGCTCAATGCTGCCTCCGGCACGCATCAGCCAGCCCTTTATATCGAGTTCAGAAAAGACGGTGTTTCCATAGACCCCACACCATGGTGGTCCAATCAAGGCGAGAAGGCACGCGGATGATTCGCAAGCTTCCCATTCTACTCTGCGGTGTGGCCCTCGGCGTTGTCGCGACGGTCGCGATAACCCAGGCCCCTATGCTGATGGGCGGCGCCCACGCAGCCGTGACCGATACCTACAAGCAGCTCAACCTGTTTGGCGATGTGTTCGAGCGCGTCCGCTCCGACTATGTCGAGCAGCCCGACGATTCGAAACTGGTGGAAGCGGCCATCAACGGCATGCTGACCTCGCTCGACCCGCATTCGAGCTACATGGATGCCAAGAGCTTCCAGGACATGCAGGTCCAGACCAAGGGTGAGTTCGGCGGCCTCGGCATCGAGGTCACCATGGAGGACAACAACCTCAAGGTCGTCTCGCCGATCGACGATTCGCCGGCCTCCAAGGCAGGCATACTGGCCGGTGACGTGATCACCGCCCTCGATGGCGATCCGGTCCAGGGCATGACCCTGCAGCAGGCCGTCGACAAGATGCGCGGCGCCGTCAACACGCCGATCACGCTGAAGATCCTGCGCGGCGGCAAGGGCGATGCGATGGACGTCAAGGTCGTGCGCGACATCATCAAGGTGAAGTCGGTGCGCTCGAAGAAGCTGGGCGACGATATCGGCTATATCCGCATCACCCAGTTCACCGAGCAGACCTTCGATGGCCTGAAGAAGAGCCTCGACCAGCTCAACAAGGATATCGGCCAGGACAAGATCAAGGGCTATGTCATCGACCTCCGGAACAATCCGGGCGGCCTGCTCGATCAGGCCATCCAGGTCTCGGACGCCTTCCTCGAACGCGGCGAGATCGTCTCGACCCGCGGGCGCAGTCCGGACGACGTGCAGCGCTACACGGCGCGCTCGGGCGACCTGACAGGCGGCAAGCCGGTGATCGTGCTGGTCAATGGCGGCTCGGCCTCGGCTTCTGAAATCGTCGCCGGCGCCCTGCAGGACCACAAGCGCGCCACCATCCTGGGCACGCGTTCCTTCGGCAAGGGCTCGGTGCAGACCATCATCCCGCTGCAGGGCAATGGTGCGCTGCGCCTGACCACGGCGCGTTACTACACGCCGTCGGGCCGCTCGATCCAGGCCAAGGGCATCGAGCCGGAGATCGTGGTGCAGGAGAACGTGCCGGCCGACCTGAAGGGCAAGGACCAGACCAGCGGCGAAGCGGGCCTCAAGGGGCATCTCGCCAATCCGGGCGACGACAAGTCGGAGGAGGGCGGCTCCTCGGCCTATGTGCCGGCCGACGAGAAGGACGATACCCAGCTCCAGCAGGCGATCGACCTTCTGCACGGCAGCCAGAAGAGCGCCTTCTTCCCGCCCGACCCGAAGGCCGGCGTGCCGAACTGATCTCGGAGCGCAGGCATCTCAGCGACATTCTATCGAAGATAAATGTCGCGATGTCCGCTCTTGAGCCATTGAGGTCACAAAATTGAGTGCCGCGGTTGTTATCAGCCGCGGCATTTTTGCTTCCGGCAGTACCGTTTCAAGAGGCGGACATCGCGACATTTATCTTCGATAGAATGTCGCTGTGATGTCCGCGCTCCCAGGATCCTCGCCACGCGCGCTTCCTGGCTGATCAGGTTCTTTAACTTATAAAGATTGACATATAAAGATATCATTATATTTATGCTATTGAACTCATCTCGCTCGTCCCACTACGCCTCTACGGCTGCAGGTGATGGCGCTGGAGACCCTTGCGGTTCGCTGCTGGATTTCCCGCTTGAAACATCCCCGCAAAGGCCTATGTGGAAACTTGGTCTTCGCTAAAGGATACCCCATGCGTCTCACAGATCTCTTGGCCCAGAAGCCCGTGCTGCTTGCCGACGGCGCCACAGGAACCAATCTGTTCGAGATGGGCCTGATGTCGGGTGATCCGCCTGAGATGTGGAATCTCGAGCATCCCGACCGCATCCACGCGCTGCACCAGTCTTTCGTCGATGCCGGCGCCGACATCATCCTGACCAATTCCTTCGGCGGCAATCGCCGGCGTCTCGCCCTGCACAAGCTCGACGGGCGCGTCAGGGAACTCAACGCCGCTGCCGCGCGCAATGCCCGTCTCGTCGCCGACGGTGCCGGCCGGCCGGTGATCGTTGCGGGTTCGGTCGGCCCGACCGGCGATCTCTTCCAGCCGCTCGGCCCGCTGACCGAGGACGATGCCGTCGAGATCTTCCACGAGCAGATCGAGGGCCTCAAGGAAGGCGGCGTTGACGTGATCTGGGTCGAGACCATGTCGGCCTCCGAAGAAATGCGCGCCGCCGCGAAGGCCGCGGTCAAGGCCGGCATGCCCTATACGGTGACGGCGAGCTTCGATACCGCCGGCAAGACCATGATGGGTATTCCGCCCTCTGCCATGCCAGAGGTGGCCGATGGCATTGATCCCAACCCGGTAGCGGTGGGCGCCAATTGCGGCGTGGGCGCCTCGGACCTGCTGGTCTCGGTGCTGTCGATGACGGAGGCCAATCCGGACGCCATCGTCATTGCCAAGGCCAATGCCGGCATTCCGCAGTTCCATGGCGACCACATCCATTATTCCGGCACGCCGGAGCTGATGGCCGAATATGCGCGCCTTGCCATCGATGCCGGCGCCCGCATCATCGGCGGCTGCTGCGGCACATCCCCGGCCCATCTCAAGGCGATGCGCCAGGCCATCGACGGCCACACCCGCGCCGAACGGCCGGATACCGCCAAGGTCATCGCAGAGATCGGCCCGCTGGTGGCACCGCCCAAGGCCGGAGGTACCGAAGAGCGCCGCCGCCGCAGGCATTGAGCCTGGGAGCGCGGACGTCTCGTCCGCCTCTTGAAGCACCGGCAGCATCATAAAGGGCGCGACCAATAAGTTTCGCGCCCTTTCCTTTGAGCGTGTCGCTTACAAGAGGGGACGAGACGTCCGCGCTCCCAGCTCACATCCAATCCGGGATACTATCGAGCCCCAAGAGCTCCTCGTAGCTCGGCCGTTTCCGGATCACCGCGAACCTGTCTCCATCCACCAGCACTTCCGGCACCAGCGGACGGCTGTTGTAGGTGCCGGCCTGCACGGCGCCATAGGCGCCCGCCGACATCACGGCAAGGAGATCGCCGCTCGCCACTTCCGGGATGTCGCGGTCGAGCGCCAGGTAGTCGCCGGTTTCGCAGACCGGCCCGACCACGTCCGCCGTGAGCATGGCGCCGCCGAGCGGACGTTCCTTCACCGGCCAGATCGCGTGGTAGGCCTCGTAGAGCGTCGGGCGGATCAGGTCGTTCATGCCGGCGTCGACGATGACGAAGGTCTTGCCCTCGCCCTCTTTCACATAGACGACCTCCGTGACCAGGATGCCGGCATTGCCGGCGATCAGGCGGCCGGGCTCGAATACCAGCGTGGCGCCCAGATCCTTGGAATAGCGCTTCACCACCGCGGCATAGTCGTCCGGGTGGGGAGGGGGCTCGTTGTCGTCCTTGTAGGGGATGCCGAGGCCGCCTCCGAAATCGATATGGTCGATGACATGACCGTCGGCGCGCAGGTCGCGCACCAGGGCGACCAGGCGCTCGATCGAGGCGTCGTAGGGCTCGAGCGCCGTGATCTGGCTGCCGATATGCATGTCGACGCCTGTGACCTCGATGCCGGGCAGCTTGGCCGCGCGGGCATAGAGCGCGCGCGCCTGGGCGATCGGAATGCCGAACTTGTTCTCGGATTTGCCGGTCGAGATCTTCTTGTGGGTCTTGGCGTCGACATCCGGATTGATGCGCAGGGAGACCCGCGCCGTGCGGCCCTTGGCGCTGGCGCGCTGGGAAAGCAGCTCCAGCTCCGGCTCGGATTCGACGTTGAAGCAGAGGATGTCTTCGTCGAGCGCGTAATCGAGCTCGCTCAGGAGCTTGCCGACGCCCGAGAACATGATCTTGCTGGCCGGCACACCGGCGGCGCGGGCGCGGCGCAACTCGCCCTCGGAGACCACGTCCATGCCGGCGCCGAGCTTGGCCAGCACGCGCAGCACCGCGAGGTTGGAATTGGCCTTCATGGCAAAGCAGACGAGGGACGGCACGTCGGCGAACGCCTGGGCGAAGACCTTGTAGTGGCGGCGCAAGGTTGCGGCCGAATAGCAATAGAAAGGCGTCCCCACCGCCGCGGCGATTGCCGGCAGTGCGACATCCTCAGCGTGCAGCACGCCGTTTCGATAAGTGAAATGATGCATCGGACGATCAGTTCAGCAGGAAGTCCATAGGCAGCTTGCGGTCCGGCTTGACATAACCCGGATCCTTTTTCTTGCCGGTGAGACCGCCCTTCTGCGGCACGTTCTGCTCCGGCGGCGGCTCAAGCTTGCCCTTGCGGCCACAGCCAGCCAGGCCAAGGCTCGAAACCAGCGCCAGAGCGAGAGCGACGCGGAACGCATTACCAAGCATAGGGAACTCCAATGTTTCTCGCTGTGTAGCACGAAATTCGAAATGTGATGCAAGGTAGTAAGGCAAGGGGCGCCACGCAAAGCCTCCCCCAGCTTCGTGGGGGAGGCTCGCGTCGCGCCTTTCTTATCCCCTGCTCAACACCTTCAGCCAGCGCTTCGCCTGTGCCTTCACATTGGCCGGGGCCGTGCCGCCATAGGAGGTGCGGCTGCGCACCGACTTCTCCACGCCCAGCACGCCGAACACGCCGTCATTGATGCGGGGCTCCACGGCCTGCATGTCGGCCAGGGTAAGCTTTTCCAGCGGCAGTTTGCGCTCGGCTGCCATGCCGACCAGGCGGCCGGTGACATGATGGGCCTCGCGGAACGGCAGGTTGAGCTCGCGCACCAGCCAGTCGGCGAGATCGGTGGCGGTGGCATAGCCGGAGCCCGCCGCTGCCTTCATGCGCTTGAGATCGGGCACCATGTCCCTGACCATGCCGGCCATGGCCGCCGTGCAGAGCGACAGGGTCTGCAGCGCGTCGAAGGCTGGCTCCTTGTCCTCCTGCATGTCCTTGCCATAGGCAAGCGGCAGGCCCTTCATCATCACCAGCAGCCCGATCAGGGCGCCTATGACGCGGCCGGCCTTGCCGCGCACCAGCTCGGCGGCATCGGGATTGCGCTTCTGCGGCATGATCGAGGAGCCGGTGGTGAACTTGTCCGACAGCGCGACGAAGGCGAATTGCGGAGTCGTCCAGATCACGATCTCCTCGGCAAAGCGCGAGAGGTGCATCGCCGTGATCGAGGCGGCCGATAGGGCCTCCAGCACGAAGTCGCGATCCGAGACCGAATCGAGCGAATTGGCTGTGGGGCGATCAAAGCCGAGGGCCTTGGCCGTGGCATGCCGGTCGATCGGGAAGGAGGTGCCGGCCAGCGCGGCTGCGCCGAGCGGGCATTCGTTGAGGCGGCGGCGCGCATCGGCGAAGCGGCCGCGGTCACGCCCCAGCATCTCGACATAGGCCATGAGGTGATGGCCGAAGGTCACCGGCTGTGCCGATTGCAGATGGGTAAAGCCCGGCATCACCGCGCCTGCGAAGGCGAAGGCCTTTTCGGTGAGCGCCGTCATCAGGTCTTTCAGCTGGGCGTCGAGGTCGTCGATCGTGTCGCGCACCCAGAGCCTGAAGTCGGTCGCGACCTGGTCGTTGCGGGAGCGGGCGGTGTGCAGGCGCCCGGCAGCCGGGCCGGCAAGGGCTGCCAGCCGGGACTCCACATTCATATGGATGTCTTCGAGCGCACGCGAGAAAGTGAACGAGCCGCTCTCGATTTCGCCACGGACCGCCTCTAGACCTTCCGAGATGGCCTTGGCATCGGCGGTGGCGACGATCCCCTGCTTCTCCAGCATGGCGAGATGCGCCAGCGAGCCGCGAATGTCCTGGGCCCAGAGGCGCTTGTCAAAGTCGATCGAGGCGTTGATCTCTTCCATGATCGCGTCCGGTCCCGACTGGAACCGGCCGCCCCACATTTTGTTGCTCATCTGGATAGGCTTTCAGTGAACGAAGACAGTCGGCAGGAAAATCCCGAAGCGCGGCCCCCGCAAAGATCGAACCGGCGCTGGCTGGTTGGTGCGGCCATCCTGGCAGGAGCCGTGGTTGGCGTGGGCGCGGTATACGGGACAAAGGGCGGCATGGGCAATCAGGAAAGCGTGTCCTGCCCGGGGGCCGCTGCGGTCGCGGCGAAGATGGATCCCCTGGCCAAGGGCCAGGTGGCAGCACTCAACGTCAATCCAGCGCCCCAGCCGCTCACGCCCATCAGCTTCCAGAACGCCGACGGCACCAAGGTGACGCTCGCCGACTTCAAGGGCAAGACCGTGCTGCTCAATCTCTGGGCCACCTGGTGCATTCCCTGCCGAAAGGAGATGCCGGCGCTCAACAAGCTGCAGGCCGACCTCGGCGGGCAGGATTTCGAGGTCGTTGCCGTCAATATCGACACGCAGGGAACGGATCGCGTCGAGGCGTTCCTCAACAAAGCCGGCATCGACAAGCTGCACCGCTATGCCGACCCCTCGACCAGCATCCTGCAGAGCCTGAGGAACGAGGGACTGGGACAGGGCCTGCCGACCTCGGTGATCGTCGACAAGCAGGGCTGCCGTCTTGGCGCCCTGGCCGGCCCCGCCGAATGGGCGAGCGACGATGCCAAGGCGCTGATCAAGGCAGCGATCGGCTCGTAGTCCGGGTGCACCGGCATCCGAATTTAGACCCGGTGATAAGGGTGTCCGGCGATGATCGTCGAGGCCCGGTAGAGCTGTTCGGCAAGGAGAACGCGAACGATCTGGTGCGGCCAGGTCATCTTGCCGAAGGAAAGTGTCATGGTCGCGTGCGATCTTATCGCGTCACCATGACCATCGGCGCCGCCGATCAGAAAGGCGAGGGAGGCAGTGCCACCATCCCGCCAGCCGGCGATCCTCGCGGCAAAGGCCTCGCTGCCTGGCGAGGCGCCGTTCTCGTCCAGGGCGACGACCTGGGCGCTGCCTGCCGCAGCGAGCAGCTTGTCCGCCTCCTCGGCCTTGCGGTCCTCGGCACGGCGGGCGCGGCTTTCGTCGATCTCGATGATGTCGAGAGGGCCGAGCGCCAGGCTTCGGGAAGTCGCATTCAGCCGTTCGGCATAACGGGCCACGAGATCGCGTTCCGGGCCGGCTTTGAGCCGGCCGACGGCGCAGATCAGGAGGCGCATCTCGCGTTTAGCTCGGGCGCAGTTCGTTCGGACGGCCCGACGACCACATCTTCTCGAGATTGTAGAAGGCACGGACCTCGGGACGGAACAGATGCACGATCACATCGCCCGTATCGATCAGCACCCAGTCGCAGACCGGGATGCCCTCGAGGCGGGGACTGCCATGTCCATTGTCCTTGAGATCCTTGATCAGGCGATCGGCCATCGCGCCGACATGCCTCGCAACGCGACCCGTTGCGATGATCATGACATCGGCGATAGCACTTTTACCGCGCAGATCGATTTCCACAATTTCCTCGGCCTTCATGTCGTCCAGGCTCTCGAGGATCAGGCGAACCGTGGCGTCAACGTCCGGGCGGATCGCTCGGCTCACGGGATGAAGCGGTATCACATCCGCTTCGCGTCTCACCAACGTGGTCAGGGGCACACCCTCTTGCTCATTGATTCGCGGACCTCCGCGAATTCCATTCGCTCCACAATATTAGCAAGTCATGGCGTCGATTCAATGACACCAATGGGATAAACCTACCCCAACAGGGTGAATCCGGCGTTAATTTTCGCTGGCCGGCAGGCCGTGACCCCGTGCGCGCAGTGCGGTCGAGGAGTTGCTGTCGAGCGGTGCGTGCAGGAAGACCCAGGCGGGCGGCTTGTGGCGCTTGAGGTTGCGCGCCTTATATTCGGGCAGGCGGAAGGCGGCGAGCGCGCGAGCCGCCTTGGCGAGGGGCCCCTTGGTGGTGGCGCCGGGCCGGGCAACCACGGCGATGGCGACGCGCGAGGCGATGCCCTGCCAATGCTGCCAGCGGTGGAAGCCTGCGAGATTGTCGGCACCCATGATCCACACGAAGGTCACGCCCGGGCAGCGGCGCTGCAGCCAGGCGATGGTGTCGTAGGTGTAGCGGGTGTGGATATCCGCCTCGATGCCGGTGACGACGATGCGCGGATGGTCGGCCAGCTGGCGCGCCGCCGCCACGCGCATCTCGAGCGAGGGCAGCGCCTGGTTGTCCTTAAGCGGATTGCCGGGCGTGACCAGCCACCAGACCTGATCGAGGCCGAGCCGCGTCAGCGCCACGAGGCTCGCATGCCGGTGGCCTTCATGCGGCGGGTTGAAGCTGCCGCCGAACAGGCCGATGGTCATGCCCGGCGAGAAGGACGGCAGGCGGCGGGCATCGGCGGGGCTGGGGAGATTTCCTGGCAAGACTCATCCTGCGGAGAGCGCTACGACGTCAGGTATAGGGGCGGGACTCTAGCCTCCCCCACGAAGCTGGGGGAGGTGTCGCGACGAAGTCGTGACGGAGGGGGTGTGGCCAGAATAGAGTGAGGGAACCATCGACCCGGTCTCCTTTTCACGCGCCTTATCCTGACCACACCCCCTCCGAGCTTGCTTCGCAAGCCCACCTCCCCCAGCTTCGTGGGGGAGGCTCGCGTCGCACCCTTACGCCAGGGCCGCGACCTTTTCCCATTCGCGGATATCGACGAAATGACCGGCGATGGCGGCGGCGGCGGCCATCTGCGGCGAGACGAGGTGGGTGCGGCCCTTGTAGCCCTGGCGGCCCTCGAAGTTGCGATTCGAGGTCGAGGCGCAGCGCTCGCCCGGAGCCAGCTTGTCCGCGTTCATAGCCAGGCACATCGAGCAACCAGGCTCGCGCCAGTCGAAGCCGGCGGCGCGGAAGATCTTGTCGAGACCCTCGGCCTCGGCCTGCATCTTCACCAAGCCCGAACCTGGCACGATCATGGCGTTGACATTGGCGTTGACGGTATGGCCGGCGACGATGCCGGCAACGGCGCGCAGATCCTCGATGCGGCCGTTGGTGCACGAGCCGATGAAGACGCGATCGAGCTTGAGATCCTGGATGCGCTCGCCGCCCTTCAGGCCCATATAGGCCAGGGCGCGCTCGATCGATGCCCGCTTGTGGTCGTTCGCGGCATCCTCGACGCGTGGCACGGTACCGGTGATCGAAGCGACGTCCTCGGGGCTGGTGCCCCAGGTCACGATCGGCGGCAGGGAGGCAGCGTCGAGTTTCACCTCACGGTCGAAATGCGCGCCCTCCTCGGTGTAGAGCGTGCTCCAATAGGCCATCGCCTGGTCCCAAGCAGCGCCTTGGGGCGCCTTGGGGCGGCCCTTGAGGTAGGCATAGGTCTTCTCGTCCGGCGCGATCAGGCCGGCACGGGCGCCGCCCTCGATCGACATGTTGCAGATCGTCATCCGGCCTTCCATCGAAAGCGCGCGTACGGCCTCGCCGGCATATTCGAGCACATGTCCGGTGCCGCCCGCGGTGCCGATTTCGCCGATGATCGCGAGGATGATGTCCTTGGCCGTCACCCCTTCGGGAAGCTTCCCGTCGACGGTGACGCGCATGTTCTTCGCCTTCTTCTGGATCAGCGTCTGCGTGGCCAGCACATGCTCGACCTCGGAGGTGCCGATGCCGTGGGCGAGCGCCCCGAAAGCACCGTGCGTCGAGGTGTGGCTGTCGCCGCATACGATGGTGGTGCCGGGCAGCGTGAAGCCCTGCTCGGGGCCGACGATGTGGACGATGCCCTGGCGCTTGTCGAGCTCGGAATAATATTCAACGCCGAAATCCCTGGCGTTCTGGGCCAGCGTTTCCACCTGCATGGCGCTCTCGGGATCGTCGATCCCCTTGGAGCGGTCGGTGGTCGGCACGTTGTGGTCGACGACGGCCAGCGTGCGCTGGGGCGAGTGCACCTTGCGGCCGGAGACGCGCAGGCCCTCGAAAGCCTGCGGGCTCGTCACCTCATGCACGAGGTGGCGGTCGATATAGAGCAGGCTTGTCCCATCGGGCGCGGTTTCGACGAGGTGGTCGTCCCAGATCTTGTCGTAGAGGGTGCGGGGAGCCATGGCATTTCCTGCGTGTGACGTGATTTTGACGGTCATTTAGTCAAAAACGGGCCGTTGGAAAAGAGTGTAAAAACTACCAGCCTCGCATGGTAATTTATCGAAGCGCTGGAAACGCGGAGTGGCGGTCTCCGACCGCCGTCTTTCTTCGGAACAGAGTGCTTCGCTTGCAGCGAAGAATGGCGGTCGGAGACCGCCACTCCAGCCTCACGGTCCTTCCGTTACGCCCACCATCGGCCCCAGGCTGTTCCAGCCGCCGATGCCGGGCATGGGTGGGGCGTAGAGGGTTGAGATCGAGCCATCGAGGAAGAGGGCGTTCTGGGTGCCCAGCCGGTCACGGAAGAGCTGGGCGAAGTCGTGGAAGCTCACCGGTTCGGTCGAGATGGCGAAGATAACGATCTTGCCGTCGCGCACGCCGACCCCGTTTCGCATCTTCTCCGAAGGCCCGTCCGGCTGTATCTTGGGGTGGATCTGGCCGTCGATCACCAGCATCGGTCCGGACTGGGTGGCAAAGCGGGCATTGATGCGCGATTTCAGGAAGCGGCTCGTCTCCATCACACCGGCCTTGCCGTCGCCGAAGTAGAACACGCCGTTGGGTTTCAGGTGGAAATTGCCGAAACCGTTGCGGGTGTTGGCGTTGTGGAGCAGCCGTCCATTCTCGATGTAAAGGCCCACCGGGCCGAGCGCCTTGTCATACATGCCGGCGTTCATGGCGAAGATCAGCTTCTTGCCCTGGGCGCCCAACTCGTCGGCAAGCCGGCTGGTGCTGCCGAGCGGCGTGCCGTCGGCGCCACGCCAATAGAGGGCCAGCGCGTCATTGCTCAGGTCGAAGCGGCAGACGATATAGGCACGCCCCTGCTCGGTCAGGTTCTCGCAGGCGGCCTGGGCCGAGGCGGCGAAGCCGGTGATCGAGGCGGCAAATATCAGGCCAAGCAGCGCCCGGCGCAGAAACGATAGCAATAAACCGCTCCCATAAAGAACTTCGACGGCTCAGCGCGCCTGCGTTGTCAGGATCTTGAACGCGAACACGCCGAACACGCCGGCGAAGGTATAGTCGATGCCCCGCAGGAAGCGCGGGCGCGCCTTCAGCCAGGACACCACCCTTTCGGCGCCGAGAATCAGAATGAACGCAAGTGGCACATTGATGGCAATGAAATAGAGTCCCAGGAAGAAAAGTTTCTGGGAAGCATGCGGATCCCCGGCATCGACAAATTGCGGCAGGAAGGTCAGGAAAAACAGTACCACTTTGGGATTGGTCAGATTGATGCCGAGCCCCGTCATGAAGGTGGGCCAGAAGCCGCCCATCGGCTTGCCCTCGTCCTTCACGTTGAGAGCCGAACCCGAGCGGATGGCGTTGATGGCGAGCCAGAGCAGGTAGAGCGCACCAACCACCTTCAGCACCGTGAAGGCAGTGGCACTGGCGGCGAGCACGGCGGAGAGCCCCACAGCCGCAAAGAAGGTGTGAAACACGCAGCCGACCTGCGTGCCCAGCATGGCCGCCGTGCCGCCGCGCCGGCCGCCCGAGATCGTCTTGGCCAGCCACAGGCTCATATCCGGGCCCGGCGTGATGAACAGCAGCACGCAGGCGGCCGAGTAGATCAGCAGCGTATGGGAATCGGGCAGGAAGTTCATGGCGACCATCCGTCGACGATGGGTACGGGCTTTCTCAGCCTGCTACACCCAGATCGCACCTGACGGAAGATATTTCCTTCAGGCCCCCGGCAGGACGGGCGCAGCGGCGGCCGCGGCCGTCGAGATTGCCGCGCCGGCCACCACGTCAGGCACCACCTGGCCGCCGATCGTACGCACGGAAACCGCGCCGCTGGCGAACTCGATGCCCTGTTCGGGCAGGATGCGCACCAGACGCTTGAGGCCCTCACGCTGGATGAAGGTCGGCTTGTTCGGCTTCACGGTGAATTTGAAGCGCACCACGATGGCGTTGTCGACGATGTCGGAGACGCCCTGCATCTTGAGTGGGGCGAGGAACTCCTCCTTCATCTCGGGGTCTTCGAGCATGTCCTGGCCGATCTTCTTGACAGCCTTGCGCAGCTTTTCGAGATCGGTGTCGGTGGCGAAGCGCAGTGTGAACTTGATGGTGGACCAGTCGCGGCTGTAATTCGTGACCTGCCCGAGCTGGCCATAGGGGATGGTGTGCACCGGCCCGTTCTGGTGGCGCAGACGCAGGGAGCGAAGCGTAAAGCCCTCGACCGTGCCCTTGGCCTTGCCGACGTCGATGTACTCGCCGACCCGGAAGGCATCGTCCACCAGGAAGAACACACCTGAGACGACGTCCTTCACCAGGGTCTGGGAGCCGAACGAGATGGCGAGACCGAAGATGGAGGCGCCGGCGATCAGCGGCGTGACGTTGACGCCGAGCTGGGTGAGGATGGTCAGCACCGCCATGATGGCGAGGGCGATGGCAAGGCCGATACGCAGCAGCGGCATCAGCGTGGCGATGCGCGAGGCCGTGGCCAGCGGGACGTCCTCGTCCGCGGCACCAAGGCCTGGCGGCAGGGTTTGGCCGGAATTGTTGCTGGCGTAGCGGTCGGTGAAGTAGCGCACCAGCTCCCAGGCCGCATAGGCGGTAAAAGCCGTGAGAGCAGCCGCCATCATGCTGCTGGAAATCCGGCTGAATTCATCCCCCGCCATCATGCCGCTGGCATCGACGGCCCAGGTGCGCGCAAGCAGGGCGGCGGCCGCGATCAGGATGCCGAAGCGGGCACAGCGGGCAAGTGCCTCGGCACCGCGTGGATGCACGACGTGGACTCCGCCTTCCGAGCGGTGCTGCAGCAGGATGCGCAGGCGATGCACCAGCGACTCGAGGAGCAGCAATCCCACCACGATGGCCAATGTAAGCGCGAGAGCCCTCGGCACGTTCGAACGCCCTGTCACGGCACCATATATGTCGGCGACGGCGAACGACACGAACATGATCACCGCCGCGATCAGCCAGTGTCGAGCCAGGCTCCTCTTGATCGGACTGGCATGGGCGGGATTGGTGACGCCGATGAACCAGTGGCTGACGGGCCGGTTCAGCCATGCGCAAATGGCGATCATGCCGGCCGCCATGATAATGGCGCTATAGAGCTGGGCGGAGCCGATCGCCACCGCGGGCGATTCCAAGGCCACCAGAATACGCGACACGGCTCCGTTGACCAGCAGCAGGAGCAGGGACAGCGAGACGCCGAAATAGATGCGTCGGGCGTCCGCATCCGCCAGGTCCGGTAAACGCGCCTTCGGCAACCATGGCTGCAGCGTAAAGCGGAAAAGCGCCTGCACCACGCGCCAGAGCATCACCAGGCCGAGGATGGCGGTGGAAAAGCGCGTCTGCGGCATGTCGCCTATGAAGCGGATGGCCTGGCAGGCGTTGCCGACCAGCCAGAGGGCGAGCAGCGGGGGGATCTCGAGTGCGAACAGCAGGATGAGGGCCCGTACGCCGTGCAGGCCCCGCATGCCGTCGGCGACCCGCCGGCGCAATGGCGTCAGCAGCAGCCTCACCAGCCACTCGGTGAAGAGGACCAGCGCGGCGGCGGCGAACAGCAGCAGGAAATAGGACCCCACCGTCCGCCCCTGATTCATGGGGGCATCGAGGCGCTCACCGAGATGGCGGAACTCGGTGCCAAGCGCCGGCAGGCCGGTGGCCAATTCGCCGATCTCCATGAACATCTCGGTCTGCTCGGTGCTGGCCATGTCCATGCCGGCGCCGCTGTCGGCCGCCGGCTTCGGCGGCTGCTTCTCCTTTTCCTTGTCCGACATCTTCTTCATCACAGCCTGGCTGATCGCGTCGACCATCTGATCCATCTGCTGCTGGGACATGGCGGGGGAAGAGGCCGGGGGGGTCTGGGCCGGCGGTGCGGTCTGCGCCAGCGCCGCGGAAGCCGCGAGGGCTAGGCCTATCAAGACGCAACAAATCCAGGCTGAGCGTCTCACTCTCGTCTCCCCCCGCTCGAACTCCCAGATGGGAGATGTGCAATTCACGACATAGTGTCGGGCTTGGGTCAATGGCAATGGAATGCCATTGCTACTTGCGCGTGAGCGCAATCGTGGAGTTCACGGAACGGGAGATCGGGGCCTCGTCGGTATCGAGGCTGCGCAGGACATAGTCGCCCAGGGATTGCTCGGCCGCCAAGGTCAGTGCCTCCATCTCATCCGCCGTGCGCCCGGCCTTGGCCAGCAGGCGCGGATGGAACGCGATCAGCGCCGCCACGGTGCGCGGCCCCAGCAGCGGGGCAAGATGCGGCAGCAGCCCGTATTCGGCACCCTCGACATCCATCTTCAGGACGATGCGGCCGGCATCCGCGGCCATGGCGGCGATCTCGCTGGGCAGGATGGCCGCAGCGTCCCACAAGGCGACGCCGCTGTCGGCGGCCAGGATGCTGCCCATGCTGTCGCCGGGCTTCCTGGGCGAACCGAGGCGCACGCGCCCCGGCGTCGGGGAAACCGCCGCATTGTGCAGTGTGATGCGGGGCGCCAGCGCTGGATTGGCGGCTACATTGGCCCGGATGAGTTCGAACGCGCGCGGATCCGGCTCGAAGGTCAATACCCTCGCGCCGAGCGCCGCGGCCAGGAGGGTGATCGGGCCGATCCAGCCTCCGATATCGATGAAGAGCGTGTCCTCGTCCACCAGCGCGCGCACGCTCGCCAGCGTCTCCGGCTCCCAGGCGCCGGCGGCAGCCTTATTCCAGAAGCCGTCCTTGTCGTCGGCGGTATTGAAACGGGCACCACCGACGGCAAGGCTGCGAATTCCCGCACTCACGCGGCGACTTTCCCAGGCTCGACGGCTTTCTGGCGGCGCAGTTTGTCGAGCTTGATCTTGAAGCCCATGTTGTCCGCGTTGGAATAGGAGCAGCTCTGGCAGATCTCGAACTGCTTGGTGTAGCCGTGCCGGCGGGCCTTGGCGGCCTCGTCGGAGAGATAGGCGCTCTTGAAGCCGACCTTGTCGACATTGGGCAGCTTGATCATGCGGTCATAGTCGATGCAGCACAGGCCGAGGTCTCCCTCCCAGAACACCACGGTCTGGTAAAGCGGCACGTCGCAGAGCAGGCTGATCTTCTCGTTCTGGTGGCGCTGCAGCTCGTGGTTCCTCGGAACGAGATGGCCATATTTCGTCTGCTGGTCCTCGTCAGTGTAGGAGCCGAGGCTGAAGGTCTTGAAGCGAACCTGGTCGAAGCCGATATTGTCGGCCCATTCCACCATCGCATCGATCTGCTTTTCCGAATAGGAGGTGAGCAGCGTCTGCAGCACCGTCACCGTCTTGGTGGCCCCGAGGCGCTGCTTGATGGCGAGGAAATTCTCGATATTGGCCTTCACCTGGTCGAATTTCGAGCCGACGCGGTAGGATTCCTGCGCTTCGGCGTCGAAGCCATCGATGCACAGATTGATGCGGCCGAGCCCGGCCTCGAGCATCTTCTCGATAAGTTCCGAGGAAAGCTTGGTGGCGTTGGTGGAGACGAAAGTGTCGTGCCCGTGCTCGCTGGCATAGGCGATCATCTCCGGCAGAGCCTTGTTCATGGTCGGCTCGCCGGAGAAGTTGAAATACATCGCCGGCTTGAGCGGTTCGTCGACGAAGTCGTCGACGATCTGGCGGAAGATCTCCATCTTCATCAGGCCGCGCGGGCGCGTCATCGCGAAGGTCACCGGGCAGACGGGGCAGCGCAGGTTGCAGCTGTTGGTGACATCGACCACGATGATGGTCGGCAGCTTCTTGAAATAGCTGAGCGGAATATGGCTGGCGGCGTAGGTGAACGCCTTGCGCGCCAGAGGCGATTTCTGGATCTGGTCCGTCAGCTTGTCGCGCACGCGGTGCAAGAGCTTGGGGGCAGCGGACTTCGTTCCGATCGCAGTCAAATCAAGCACGGTCTTCTCCTTGTCGCGCTCCGGTTCAAGGCCGGAGGCTTGCAACTTGTGTAGCGCAGAATTCGGGCAAGAGCGACAGGCGCGCGTCACTTTTGGGTGAGGCGAGAATCAGGAAATTTCGCAAACCTCAATTTCGCACCAAGCCCTCAGGCCGCTGCGCGCGGTGTGATTTCGGCCAACTCGGCTGCTATGGCCCTCCGCCGTTCCATGAGTTCGTAGTCGGCCTGTGAGGTTTTCCATTCACTGCAAACCCAGCTTCTTCTCCCATTCCTTTAGAAGTCCGACTGACAGCGACTCACATGGATTGCCATCGGTAATTGAACCAATCTGATCGTCCGCGAGCTCAAACTCGATCTCTGCAGAATAACGAAAGGAATAGGCGCTCAGAAAATCGATGAGAATTTTCACATCGTAATAATTTCTCAGATCGTCTTCTCTATTCAGTTTGCCTCGCCAAGCATTGAGCACTTTCAATTCGCCGCCAATGCTAAAACTCTCCCCCTCCTCATCCTCGTCCTCGAAAAAAAGCGATGGAGCTGCGATCGACCGTTCTCGACTTTCTGTAAGCTCCGTGAAGTGCTGAGAGAACTCATCGAGGAATTGCGCGAATATCTCTCCCGATATGTAGAAGGTGAATAGCTGAATATCCGGCCGGCTTGAATTAAAGGGCATCGAAATCCTCACTGACCTACAAGTCATACTCCTGCACGCTCCCCTCACTCAGCCGGGACCGTTGCCTCATCCAGCGTATACAGCGCAATCGGCTTGTCCCTGCCCACGATATGCAGGTTCTTGCCGTTCTGGCGGCGCAGGCTGAGGCCGGAGCGTTGCACGGCCTCCTCCGAGATCAGGCAGTCGGTGAGGTGGTCCTTGGTCGCGGCCTCCAGGCGCCCGGCGATGGTCACGGTCTCGCCGAGGGCCACCAGGCGCATGCCGCGCTGAGCGTCGCCGACGCGGGCAATGATGGCGCTGCCGGAATGGATGCCGATGCCGACACGCAGGGGCATCGCCAGCGCCGCCCCGAATTCGGTATTGAGTTCTTCGACGCTCTTCAGCATGTCCTGCGCGGCGCGGACGGCGTTGTAGGCGCCTTGCCCCTTGTCGTCGTCGAGGCCGAAGATGGCGATGAGGCCGTCGGCGGCAAAGGCGTCGACGCGCCCGCCATGGGCCTCGGCGGCCTGCGTCATCTCCTGCACGAAGCGGTTCATCAGGAGCACGATGTCGTAGGGCACCTGCAGCCGCGTCATGGAATTGAAGGCGCGGATATCGACGAACAAGGCGGTGATCTCGCGCTCCGCGCCCCAGCGGTAGAGATCGTCGCCGCTTCGTCCGCGCATGCCGGTCGGCACGATCGGCAGCAGGATCTGCACCGAGAGGTCGTGGTCCGGGCGCAGCTGGCAGGCGAGGCGCACATTGCCGGGCGCGGAGATGCGCTCCAGCATGGCGCGCTCGGCAATGTGCGGCGCGGGCATGGCGGTGGGGTCGGAGGTGATGGCCACACGGCAGGTGGAGCAGCGTCCGCGGCCGCCGCATTGGGCGGGATGGGGAATGGCGTTGGCGCGGCTCGCCTCCAGCACGGTGGTGCCACGCGGGATCTTGAAAGTGCCGTGGCCGACATAGCGGATGGTGATCGAGCCCGAGCGCAGCCGCAGCAGCACGCGCAGGAACATCACCAGGGCAACGAGGGCAAGCAGGCCGGCAAAGCCGAGGGACAGCCTCTGGCCGAGCGTCAACAGGGCGATGGTGTCGTTCACCTTGAGGGGTGCGGGCGTATAGCCCATCGCGGCGATCTCGCGGCCGGCGGCGAAGAAGCCGGCCAGCGCCAGGGTGGGGAGCATGCCGGTGGAGAGGATCAGGGGGTCGCGCCAGCGCGCGTAGAATTTGCGCGAGCGCAACGTCTGGCCGATGCCGATGCAGCCATGCGTCCAGGCGCAGAGCAACAGCAGGATCTGCTTGATCTGGTCGCCCTGCCAGATGCGCGCCAGCACCTCCGTATAGCTCTCGCTATAGCCATAATAGGCGGTGATGCGGGTGCCCAGCACATGGCCGATCAGGAAATAGGGGATGGCGAGGCCGAGAGCGATCTGTATCAGGTCTTCGAGGGGCATGCGCGAGATGCGCCGGGTGGTCAGGCGCTTCAGCGCCAGGAGGGCATGTACGAGGAAGGCGCCGTAGAGCAGCCCGGTGCCGACCGGCGATTGCCAGACCCAGATGCGCCAGGCCTGCACGGCCTCCAGCACGCCGACGCCGAAAATGCCGAGCGCGTGGTTCAACAGGTGCGTCGTGACGAACACGAAGAGCACGACACCGGCCCATAGCCGCAGCTCGCGTTCCCGCGGAAGACGCAATGCAATCCGCCCCGGTGCGGTATCAATGTCGCTCATTCAGCAAGACTCGATGGAAGCCGCTCCGGGAATCGCCACCCGATGCAACAAGCTCAATAAGGTAGGTGAAATACGGCGCAAGAGCGAGACAGGCGATGCTCCGTTCCTGCGTCATCAGCCGCCACTGACGCGACGGTGATTCGAAGAGACGGCGCCTGATCCTCACAAAGTCCGGACGAGCTCGATGAGGGCATCGACCTCGTCCGCATTGTTGTAGTAATGCGGCGATGCACGCACAAGGGCGGGAAGGCCGGCATCGGCGCAGCGCACGCATTGTTGAGATGGGCGCGATGGGCATGATCGGCCGAAGAAATTGTCGCTCGGATCAGAGGCGCTGCATAAGCTCGATCCGGTTGCCGAACGGGTCGGCGACATAACAGCGCTCATAGCCCGGGAGAGCCTCGTCCTCGATGGCGGCGACACCCGCCTCCTGCAGCCTTCGGGTGAGGTTGGCCAGGTCATCGACAAGGAAAGCCGGATGGGCCTTGCGGGCAGGCTTGAATTCGGCCTCGACGCCCAGATGCACCCGCACGCTACCCTGTTCGAACCAGCAGCCGCCCCGCGCGGCGAGAGCCGGCGGCTTGGGCGTCTCGGCAAGGCCGAGCAGGCCCTGATAAAAACGCCTGGCTGCTGCCTCCTGCCCCGCCGGCATGGCAAGCTGGACGTGGTCAATGGCGAGGAGGGGCATGTCTTTCCTATTCCCGCTCGGCCTTTGCGAGCACGCTTTGCCAGAGCGCATCCAGCATCGCCTCGCGGGGGTCGTCGACGGGCTGGCGGCGCACGGCGGTGTGTACCATGACCAGCTGGGATTGCGGATCGATGAAGATGCGCTGGCCGTAAATGCCCCTCAGTTCGAAGGTCCGGCGCGGCCCCGGCATCAGCCAGACCAGATAACCATAGCCGCTGGGGCGTTCACTCTTGTCCAGCGCGAGATAGGAGCCAGCCGCGACAGGCAGGGTGGCATCGAGGATCCATTGGCGGGGAATGATCTGCCGGCCGTTCCAGGCGCCATCATGGGCGAGGAGCAGGGCGAAGCGGGCGTAATCGCGGAGCACGGCATTGAAGCAGCAGGATGCAATCTCCTGGCCGGAGGCGTCGACACGCCAGCTTGCCTGCGCCTCCGCGCCCATGGGCTGCCAGATGCGGCTCTCCAGATAGCGGCTCAATGGCATATGGGTGGCGCGCGCCAGCACGAGGCCGAGGATTTCTGCGTTGACATTGGCATAGCGCCAAAGCGTGTCGGGCGGCGCGATACGTGTCTTGAACGATGGCAGCGCGGCCAGGATATCCGGCATGTCGCCGGACACCTGCAGGCGGTTATGGCGGGTGAGTTCGCTGTCCGGGCCGTAATCCTGCTCGAATCCAATGCCGGAAGCCATATGCAGCAAGGCCCTGAGAGGCGTGCGCCCAAGCTCGCTGCCGGCGAGTTCCGAAACGTAGGTTGCCGCCGGGTCGTCGACCGAACGAATGGCGCCTTCCGCGATGGCGATGCCCACAAGCATGCCCACCAGGGTCTTCGACAGGGATAGCGATGTCAGGCGGTCGTGGTCGGTGCGTCCATACTGGTAGTGCTCGAACAGGATCGTATCGCCACGCGCGATCAACAGGCCGGTGGTGGCGTTGCGCTTGAGATAGTCCTCGATCGAATAGGTAACGCCCCACCGCGTGAAGCTGGCGGAGAATTCGCGGGCGGCACGTTTGAGCGTCGACGCGTGGCCTGGCGCCGCGACGGCACGTGTGGGAAACAAGAGATCGTAATGGCTGAAGCCGCCCACCATGTTCGACTGCTGCTCGATGGGCATGGCGGCAGGATAGCCGAGAGGTTCGCCATAAAATTCGGCATCGAAACCGGTGGGCGAGAACACGGGAGCCGCGCCGCCAGTCTGCGCCGTTTGGGCCTGCGCGCCGAGGCCGGCGATGGAAAGCAGAAGGCCGGCGAGAAAGAGGGTTCCGGGCACGCGCATGAAAACACCTCGCTCAAGGCCAGGCCCTATCCTTCATGCGTCGACGCAAGCTTTCCAGTCGCCCTCACTGAGCGTGGATGCCTTCATGCATTGCCACCTGCATGACGCGGCGGGCGAGTTCCTTGGCGATGGACAGCGAGAATTGCGGGCTGTCCTGGATCATGCGCAACAGGCAGTCCTTGTTGATGCGCATTACCGAAAGCGGGGTGAGGGCGCGGGCCGACGTGAAGCGTTTGGCGTCGCACAGGATCGCGACCTCGCCGATCATGGCGCCGGGGCCATCCTGGCCGATGACGCTCATGCCTTCGCCCGTCTGCGCCATGAACTCGACTTCGCCCTTGAGGATCACATAGGCAGCGTCGGGAATTTCACCGCAGCGGAAGAGATAGTCACCCTTCTCAAAGGTGATCTGCTCGCTCATGCAGGCCAGCAGGCGCATCTTGCAGGGGTCGATGCCCGTGAAGATCGGTGCATTCCTGATGGTCTTGACTTCCAGATCCAGATCCAAGGCCACACTCCCAACCCAACAACCGATCGTTGAGCGATCAAGGCGAAATCCAGACTCACTGAAGCATTATCTAGGCACTCCGCGCAAGCTCTACAACATCCCGGCTAACGATTCTTGCACCTTCGAACTGAACGATCCGGTCAAAACCCTCCGCTTCCTCGCTCTCGGCCAGGGTGGCGATCAGCGTGCGGCCCTTCATGGCCTGGCGGATGCTGGCGAGCAGCCCCTCCGCCTCGGCTGGCGTGAAGGCAAGGAAGGCGTTCTCCATCACCAGGATCTGCGGATTGGCGATCAGGGCGCGGGCGATGGCGACGCGGGCACGCTGGGCCGGCTGCAACTGCCAGCCGCCCTTGCCGACTTCGAACTCCATGCCCAGCGCGAGGATGTGCCTTTCGAGATCGAGTTCCTTGACCACGCCACGCGCCACAGCATAGACGCGCTCCGGAGCATTGGCGATGCCATAGGAGATGCGGCCGAACAGGATGTTGTCGCCGACCGGGGCGGCCCGCATGTAGCGATCGGGATCATAGAACTCGATCTCGTCGGAATAATGCGATGGCAGGTGGTCGCGGAAGCTCTGGCGCGCGCGCAGCACTCGCCTGGAAAAGGCTTCGTCCACCAGGCCGAGGCGGTGCCGAGGCTCGATATAGGCGAGTCCGGCGCCGAGCAGGCGGGTGCGCGCCGAGGCCGAGAGGGCCCGCGTCGTGCCACGGGCATGGACGGAGTCGACGATCTCCTGGAAACGCGGCAGATCCTCGGGACGGATGGCGGAATAGCGCTCGAACACCGGGTGTTCGGGCGGCAGGCCGGCAAAGGTCTCCACCGCCATCTCGGCCATGTGGAGGCCAAGGTCGATCAGGGGCTCCATCAGCGCCTCGGCCTCCAGGATGGAGCGCACGAAGATGTCGCGCTGAAGCGTATCCATGCGCAGCCTCTTGCCCTTGGGCACGCCGAACAGCAGGTTCTCGCCGACGGAGGCGCCGGCGTTGTAAAGCCGCGGGTCGAAGGAATCGACGAGGTGCGACATGCCCTTCTCGGCCAGGCGCTCGCGCACCACATGGCGGGCATGCACGAAGAGTTCGAGGAACTCGTCGCCATAGCTGTCGTCGAAACGCCCGCGCACGCCGAAGCGGTTGATGTCTGGCAGGGCGCCGGCAACCTCGAGGGCGCGGTGCAAGGCCTCATAGACCTGGTCCGGCCCCTCGACGCCCAGCGCACGGTAATCGATCCAGTCGGCATTGGCGGTGACCAGCGGATTGCCGGAGCGACGCGATTCCACGAAGGCGCGGTATTGCTCGTTGTCGGACACCAGCACCGAGATATCCCCGAGCGAGGGCGGCCGGCGCTTGGCGGCGAACAGGATATTGTCGCGGATCGAGCCCGGTGAGAGATGGCTGTCCGATCCGACGAAGCTCAGGATCTGGCTGAGCTCCACGTCGGAGAAGGTCGAAATCTCGGCCTCGCCGATCTTCACGCTGCCCTGATAGGCCAGATATTGGCGGCCGATGATGCGCGCGAGGATGTCGCGCCCGGTACCGACAGCGCCGGTGAGCGCGACATGGCTCGGCCGCTCGAGCTGCAGCGACAGCCGGTCGAGCAGCGGCACGCCGCGCGCATCCTGCACGCTCACCGAAGTGAGCTGGATCGGGGCATCCGACGGCGGCAGGTCCTGCTTGTGGGCCGGCTCGAAATCGGGCAGCAGCCGATCGGGTGAGAACTGGGCCGAGACCTGCTCATACTTGACCTGCACGTCCTGGCGCTGCTGATCCCAAAGGATCAGGTCGTTGATAGGCGGCGGCAGATCCTTGTAGGCGTTGATGACGGCCACGAGCTGGCCGATGTTAACGCTGCCGGCAAGCGCGAAATAGCCACCCACGGCGAAGAACATGAAGGGCGTGATCTGGGCCAGCAGGTTGTTGAGGAACTTGACCGCGAATTTGCGTTTGAACAGGGTGGTGCGGATCTGATAGAGCCCACCCAGCCGGTCTCCTATGTCAGCCTCGACATAGCGCGTGGCGCCGAAGGTATGCAGGGCAGGGGCCGTCTCGACGGCCTCGCCAATGCGTCCGGCGAGCTGGCGCGAGGCGAGCTGCCGCATGCGCCCCAGGCGAATCTGTTCCCGCCTCAGATAGGGGATGACGATGGCCTGCACCAGCACGACGGCGAGAGCCGCCAGCCCCATGCTCGGGCTTTGAACCAGGATGAACACCAACGCGGTACCGGCCTGACTCAGCAGGAAGACGGGCTGGATGAAGGCATCGCCGATGAAGCCACCGATCGGGTCGACCTCGTCCTTGATCATGCCGGCGACCTCGGCCGGCTTCAGCGGTGCGATGTCCTCGGGGCGAAAACGCATCAGGATGGCGAAGAGATCGAAGCGCATGCGCCGCAGCATGCGTTCGCCCAGGATACCCTTGCGGATATTGATGACGTATTTGAAGGCGCCGTTGATCAGCACCATCACGAGGAACCAGCAGCTCAGCGCGATGAGGTATGGCAGGCGCGTGAATTCGATGCCGTCGAAAATCTTCCAGGTGTAGCCGCCCAGATAGCTCGGCAGCGAAATCGACCATGCGAACAGGCGCGCGGTCTGGTTTGCATGACTGGTTGCGCCATGCTCCACCAGGATCTTCCAGCGCCCGCCGCCGAGATAATCGGGCAGGTAGGCCGTCCAGTCGATCAAGCTCATGGCTTGACCTGCGACCTTGAACGCGTCGCCCTGAATGGCATCGTTCACGATGCGCTTGGGGATTTCCAGCGCGATCCAATTGAAGGGAAGCGAGACCAGAATCACCAGCAGCAGAAAAATCTGCTCACCGCGAGAATGCCGCCAGATATATCGGAACAGACTAGGGTCCAACGTGCGACGCCTATGGTTATTTCCGTTGAAGTAGGAATTCGAGGCCCGCACGTCAACGCGGGCAAGGGTCACGAAATCATCAAGGGACCTTGATATCAGAGTCGCAACTATCGGCGCATCCCCCGTTGTGGCTAGGCAATCGTGTGGATATGATATCTGCGAGTGGTGCTGGCTTGCCGCGGCTGGCCCACCTTACTTGATGCGGAAACCTCGGCCTAAGTGTCGGACAAGACTTCGGATTTTTGCATGAAGAGCATCCTACCAGGCGCGGGGGGCTTATAGATATGTTGCATCAGCCCGGGCCGGGGGGAAGCTCCCGCCGCGCGCAACGCGCCTTTTCTGGCCCGCGCGTGATGATCTACAGCCACGATACTTTTGGCCTGGGCCATCTCAGGCGGTCGCGTGCCATTGCCAACCGCCTGGTCGAAGGCCATCCGGACGCCTCGATCGTCATCATCTCGGGCTCGCCTATCATCGGGAGCTTCGAATTCGGTGACGGCGTCGATTATGTGCGCGTGCCGGGCGTGGTGAAGCACGCCAATGGCGACTACACCACCCTCAGCCTCAACATGCCGCTCGACGAAGCGGTGGCAATGCGCGAGGGGATCATCCTGCAGACGGCGCGCACGCTGAGGCCGGACCTCGTCATCGTCGACAAGGAACCGACGGGCTTCCGCGGCGAATTGCTGCCGGCACTCGAGGAATTGCGCAAAGGCGGCGCCCGAATCGTGCTGGGCGTGCGCGACGTGATGGACGAGCCCACCGTCCTCGCCGAGGAATGGGAGCGCAAGGGCGCCGTGGATGCGCTGGTCCGCTATTATGACGACATCTGGGTCTATGGCCTGCGCGAGATCTACGAACCGCTGGCTGGTCTCGACCTGCCGGAGCATGTGCGGCGTCGCATCGTCTATACCGGCTTCCTGCGTCGCGAGCTGCCCCCTCTGCCCCAGCTGATGCGCTATCCCCGGCTCACCAAGGGCCCGTTCATCCTGGTTACCACCGGCGGCGGCGGCGACGGGCATGAACTGATCGACTGGGTGCTGTCGGCCTACGAGCAGGATCCGGGCATCCCGACGCCGGCGCTGCTGGTCTTCGGACCCTTCGTGGCGCGAGACCGGCGCGGGCCCTTCATGGATCGCATCGCGCGGCTGCCCAATGTCGATGCCATCACCTTCGACGCCAAGATCGAGCACCTGATGATGAAGGCGCAGGGCATCGTCTCGATGGGCGGCTACAACACCTTCTGCGAGATCCTGTCGCTCGACAAGCGCGCGCTCATCGTGCCGCGCACGACGCCCCGGCGCGAACAGTCGATCCGGGCCGAGCAGGCCGCTCGCATAGGCCTCGTCAGCATGCTCGACGGCGACAATCTCAATCCTGGCGCCAAGCGCGATGCCATGGCGATGGCGCGGGCGATCCGCCATCTGCCCGAGCAGCCGCTGCCTTCGAAGGCCTTCCTGCCTCATCTCCTGGAGGGGCTCGACCGCATCGAGAAGCTGACGACGCCATGGTTCGACGCCAGGATGAACGCCGTCCAGCTGGATCGCGTCGCCTCCAAATGACCGGCGTGCGCTGAACCCATCCATGGCGCCTGTCCGATCCCCCATTGCCGTGGTCGTCAAGGGCTATCCGCGCCTGTCCGAGACCTTCATCGCCCAGGAGATCCTGGCGCTGGAGAAGGCGGGCTTCGCGATCGAGATCTGGTCGCTACGCCATCCGACCGATGGAGCGGTGCACCTGCTGAACAAGCAGATCAAGGCCAGGGCCGTCTACCTGCCGGAATATCTCTACCAGGCGCCGGGGCGAGTCCTGGCCGGAGCGCTCACTGCCCTTGCCCGGCCTCGTCTCTTCAGGTTGCTGGGCCTGTTCCTGCGCGATCTCAGCCGCGATTTCAGCGCCAATCGCGGTCGCCGTCTCGGCCAGGCCCTGGTGATGGCGCGCGAGCTCGATCCGGCCATAGGACATATCCACGTGCATTATCTGCACACGCCCGCCTCGGTGGTGCGCTATGCGGCGCTGCTGACCGGGCGAACCTTCAGCTTCTCGGCCCATGCCAAGGATATCTGGACCACGACGGACTGGGAAAAGCGTGAGAAGATCGCCGACAGTTCATGGGGCGTCACCTGCACGCGCGCCGGCGTCGATATCCTCCGGAAGCTGGCGCCTCCGTCGGACCCCGATCGGGTCAGCCTCCTCTATCACGGCCTCGACCTCGCCCGTTTTCCCGAGCCGCCGCGTGATCGGCCGGCTCGCGATGGCCGCAACGGCGACGATCCGGTGCAACTCGTCACCGTCGGGCGGGCGGTGGCAAAGAAGGGCTTCGACGATCTGCTCGACGCCCTGGCGGAGCTGCCCGCCGGCCTCCATTGGCGGCTCAGCCATATCGGCACGGGCGAATTGCGCGCTGCCCTGAAGGCCGAGGCCGAGCGGCTGGGGCTTGCCGACCGCATCACCTGGCGCGGGGCGCTGGCGCAGGACGAGGTCATTGCGGCCTTGCGCGCCGCCGACATTTTCGTGCTGCCTTGCAAGGAGGGTGAAGCCGGGGATCGCGACGGCCTGCCCAATGTCATCATGGAGGCGGCGACGCAGGCTTTGCCCATCGCCTCCACCCGCTTTGCCGGCGTGCCGGAATTTGTGCGCGAGGGCGAGGAGGGCCTGCTGGTGCCTCCACAGGATCCAGCCGCGCTGTCGCAAGCCCTTGCGACCCTGATCGGGGATCCTGCCTTGCGGCGGAAACTCGGCAATGGCGCGCGCCGGCGCGTGAGCGAAGCCTTTTCCTTCGAGGCCGGCATTGCCGTTCTCGCAGAAAGGTTCGATGCCATATTGGCGGGGAAGGAAGCATGAGCCGCCTCGACAGCTTCATCCGGCGGGTGACGGCCCAGCGCGACGTGCTCGATCATGTCTGCACGCTGCTGGTTGACCTGCCGGGCCCGGTGATCGAGCTCGGCCTCGGCAATGGCCGCACCTTCCACCATCTGCGGGAGAAGCTCCCCCGCCGGCGTGTCATCGCCTTCGATCGTGCGCTCGGCGCCCATGAGAGTTCGATCCCGCCGGGGGAGGATCTGGTCATCGGCGAAATCAGCGAGACAGCCGCCCGCTTCGCCGGCATCGGTGCCGCACTCGTGCATGCCGACATCGAGACCAACTACCCCGATGTCGACGCCGAGACCGCCCGCTGGCTGCCGCCTCTCGCCGCCAGCCTCCTGCGGGAGGGTGGCATCGTCGCCAGCGGCCTGGCCCTGTGCCATCCGGAATTGGTGCCATTGAACCTACCCGTGGAGGTGCCCCATGAGCGGTATTTCCTGTATCGCCTGGGAGCGAGAACGTCCTCGTCCGCTCTTGAACCGGGAAGCTTGCAAGAAAGGCTGCAGCATTAAATACGCCAGCGCCTTTTCCTCATTGTGCAGCGGTTCAAGAGCGGACGGGACGTCCGCGCTGCCAGCATCACATCTGCGTCATGCAATTTGCAGGCGTGCGACGGCAAAGGTACGATTGTGAACTGAAGGTTCGGTCCTTGCGTATAGGGTGAACCGGTTCCAAGCGGGCGGCTCTTCCATGCTTCTCCCACCCTTCGTGCGTCGACTGCGTCTTCTCGGCGGCCTGGTGCTTCTGGTTTTCGCCCTGGGGCACCTGATCAATCTCGCCCTTGCCCTTGATTCGATCGAGGCAATGAACCAGGCCCGGGCCGTCCTGCTGGCGCCCTGGCGCACCCTGCCGGGCACCGTGTTGCTGGCGGGATCGATGCTGATTCACGCCGTTCTCGGCCTCCTCACCATCGCCTCACGTCGCAGCTTCGCGCTCTCGCGCACCGACTGGGTGCAACTGCTGCTCGGTGTCGCAACGGTGCCGCTCCTCATAAACCACCTCGCGCTGGTGGGAGTTTTCAAGACCCTCAACAGCCAGTTCCAGCCCGATTACGGCCTGCTCTTCGCGATCTTCTGGAAATATATGCCCACCAACGCCTTGCTCCAGGTGCTGGGGGTGGTGGCCGTATGGGTGCATGGTGCCATAGGCCTCTATACCTGGCTGGTCCTGCGGCCGGCGTGGCGGCGGATCGGGCCGCTGGTGACGCCTCTCTTCTTCCTGGTGCCGATCGCCGCGCTGCTCGGCTTTGCACAGGGCGGCAAGGATGTGATGGTCCGCCTCGCCGGCAACGGCGAATGGCAGGCGAAGATCGCCGACAACATGGCGCTCATCACCGCTTCCAAGGCCGAGATCGACAGCATCAGGAACGGGATGCTGCTGGGTTATTCGATCCTGACTCTTCTCGCCTTCGCGACTTTCATCATGAGGGCCCTGCGCACCAGGGCCCAGCCCGTGCCGGTGCTCTATGATGGCGGCGTTTCGGCCTCCGGCAAGCGCGGGCTCTCGGTGCTGGAAGTCAGCCTGCTCAACCATGTTCCGCATGCCCATGTCTGTTCGGGTCGGGCGCGTTGCGGTACCTGCCTGATCGAGGTCGACAGCGGCGCCCAGGGGCTGACGTCGATCAAGGGAGACGAAGCGGCCACGCTTCATCGCATCCATGCGAGACCGGGGCAGCGCCTCGCCTGCCAGGCACGCCTCACAGGCGCGCCGGTCGAGGTCACGCGGCTGCGCCCGGCCTATGCCGACGCCTCCGCTTCGCGCAATCCGGAAGAATGGAAGCCGGTCCTGCCGCCTGTCGCCACCGCCGAAGGTGCGCCATGAGAAAGCCTGCCGAGATTGTCGCCGCCTCCATGGTCCTGCTTGCCGGCCTGACGCAGGCCGCGCTCGCCCAATCCGCCGGCGTTCAGGCCGCATCGGCCTCGGAAAGCGCGGAGGCGCAGGTCTCCGGGTTGATCGGTGGCATCCTTGTGGCGGCCAAGCACCGGCTGTCGGGCCTGGCCGCCGATATCTTCGAGGCGCCGGGCGAACTCATGCGCCTGATGAGCGATGCCTCCACCGCCATGCCCACCGGCAATGGCATTCTCACCATCACCTATGGCCTCATCCTCGTCATTGTCGGGGCTGGCGCGGAGTGGCTCTACTGGACCTATGCCTCTCCGGTGGTGCGCGCGGTGGAGTCGGCGCCCGTGGCCAACCCCCGCCAGGGTTTCCGCCTGGCGATGCGGCGTTTCGGTATGCGCTTCTTCGGGCTCGCCCTCTTCGTCGTCGGCATCGTCGGCGCGGCCGCCTATTTCAACTGGCCATCGGGCTTCGACGGGTTCGTCATCGCCTCGATCCTGCTTACGATGATCGTGCGTTTCGCCTGGCTGTGCGCGAACACCATCGCCTCGCCTGGCAATCCGCAATTGCGCCTGGCCGCAATCGAACCTGGCCATGCTGGCCGTTTCGTTGCCGCCACGGTCGGCATGGTCTTCCTGATCGCGCTCTCCTATTTCATTTTCGATCTCCTGGAACGCAGCGCCGGTGCACCGCATGCCGCTTCCGCCCTTCGCGTCCTTGCCACCACCCTGCTCGCCCTGATCGTATTGGCCGCCGTGCTCTCGGGCCATCGCCACGGCCACGCCCGGGCCAAGGCCAGTGGGCGCACGCCGCCACGCTTTCCCTATGCCTTCCTGGCAACGGCGCTGGTTCTCGGCATTTACGGCGTCTGGCTGGCCGCAGGCTCCAGGGCCGCCTCGCTCTTCGCCATCACGGCTATCGTCGCGGCGATCCAGACGCAGTTGCGCGACTGGGTGTTCTTCTTCTGGCCGGAGGAGGTGCTACCCACCGAGGGCACGTCGGGTGCCGGGCTCGTGCCCAATATCGTGCTTTCGCTCTCGCGCTATGCGGTGGTGATCCTCGGCATCGGTGCTGCCGTCCTCGCACTGGGCGCGCCGCTGACCGACATGGCGATGAACAACGACAATCCCCTGATGCGCTTCGTGCTGCATCTGCTCGGCGTCGCGGGCCTGGCGCTCGCCACCAATATCGGCTGGATCGCCGTGCGCGAGCTGATCGACCGCCGCCTGCGCGCCATCGGCCCCTTCGATCCGCATGGCGAGGCCGGCCCCAATGCCCGCCTGCTCACGCTGCTGCCGCTGATGCGCATGACCAGCGCCATCGTCTTCCTGGTGCTGCTCGTGCTCTCGGCCCTGTGGACACTCGGCATCGAGATTACGCCGCTCCTGGCCGGCGCCGGCGTCTTTGGCCTGGCGCTGGGTTTCGGTGCCCAGGCGCTGGTGCGCGACGTCATCGCCGGCATCTTCTATCTCGTCGAGGATGTCTTCCGCATCGGCGAATATATCGAGAGCGGCACCACAACGAAGGGCACGGTGGAGCGCATCACCCTACGCACGGTGGCGCTGCGCCACCATAACGGGCCGCTGCATTTCGTGCCCTATGGCTCCCTCGGCACGGTGCGCAACAATTCGCGCGACTGGGTGATCGAGAAGTTCAACCTGCCACTGCCGGTCAATGTCGATTCCGAGCAGATACGGAAGATCGTCAAGAAGGTCGGCGAAGCCATGAAGGCCGACCCCGACGTCGGCCCCCTGATGCGCGAGCCGCTCAAGACGAAACTTTACCGCATCGACCCCGGCGTGAAGATCTTCCGGTGCAAGTTCCAGACCGCGCCGGGCAAGCAGTTCGACGTGCGCGCCCAGGCCTTCAGGCGCATCGAGGCCGCGCTGAAGGAGGCCGGCATTCCATTCGCCGACGGCACGCAGACCGTGCTGATCCCGGGCGGCGGCACACAGCCTGCTGCCGCCGCAGCGTGAGGAGGTCTTGCGTCCGGCGAAATCTGCAAGCATGCGAGGCGCCTGCGGTCCCAGGAGCGCCACCCGCCTTGCGCCTCAATTGCCATCCTTGCGCGTGATGCGATAGACGCCGGCCGGTGGGATATTCCACAGCGCGCCGCCGATCCTCACCGCTTTCAGGCCGAGGCGGTCGAGCGTCGCGCGCGGCACCGGGCAGCGCGGTCCGTAGGTGAATTGGTAGAGCGCGCCGCCCGGGCGCATATAGTGAAACACGCCCGCGACGATGTCTTCCGCCTGCTTGGGCGGCATGATCAAGAGGGGCAGGCCGCTCACTGCGGCACCCACGGGCCGGCCGTCGAAGATCGCTTCCCTGGCCAGATGCGCAGCGTCCATCGAGAGGACGCGGGCCTGCGGATAGCGTACCTCCAATACGTGGGCGAAGTCCCGGCCGAACTCGATCAGGGTAAGGTCGCTCTCCTTGACGCCGCGCGCCAGCAAGGCGCGGGTGAAGACACCGGTGCCGGGGCCGAGCTCCAGCACGGGACCCATGTCCGGCGTCACCTCTCGGGTGATCACGCGAGCGAGGGCGTCGCTGGACGGCGCGACGGCGGCGACGCGCCGGGGGTTCGAGACCCAGGCGCGGAAGAAGCGGCTGAAATCGGCACGGGACGTGCCCGGGTCGGTTAGACGAAGCTCGCTTGACGGGTCGGCCATATCACACCTGTGAGTTTTTCCGAGAGGGACCATAGACGGGCGGCCAGGGCCCTGTCCTGTGCTTCCTTGCCTATTCTGGCCTCGCCGACCGGTCCTTTCAACTCGAACATGTTCTGCGGGCCATAGTAGCCGCCCGGCTTGGCATCGGGCGAGGTGGCGGCGAACAGGGTCGGCAGCGCGCCATCGGCGGCTGATTGCGACATCAGAGGCTGCATCAACCGGCTGACGAACTGAATGGGATGCGGCCTGCCGTTCCGACCCATCTGGGGACCGCTGGTCTGCAGGCCCGTGACGGCATAGCCGGGATGGGCGGCATTGCTCATCAGGCCCCAACCACTGGCTTCGCTGCGCCGCTCCAGCTCGAAGGCGAACAGGATCATGGCCAGCTTGGACTGGGCGTAGGCCTGCCAGGGCTTGTAGTTCTTCTGCCATTGCAGATCGTCGAAATGGATCGCCGCCATCAGCCGGTGGGCACCGCTCGACAGATTGACCACCCGAGCCCTGTTGCCCCGCCGCAGCAGGGGCAGGAGACGTCCCGTCAACGCGAAATGGCTGAGATAATTGGTGCCGAACTGCAGTTCGAAACCGTCCTTGGTTTCGAAGCGCGACGGCGGCGTCATCACGCCGGCATTGTTGATGAGGAGGTCGATCGCCTCCTGCTGACCCGCAAGCCGCTCGGTGAAGGCCTCGACCTTGGCGAGTTCGGAGAGGTCGAGATCCTCATAGCGGATGATGGCGGCCGGATAGAGAGCGCGGATGCGCTCCAGCGCTGCCCGGCCCTTGGCGGGATTGCGCCCCGTCAGCAGCACGTCGGCGCCCGCCCCAGCCAGCGCCAGTGCGGCCTCGTAGCCGAGGCCTGCGGTGGCGCCGGTGATCATCACGCGACGCCCCTTCTGGGCGGGGATATCCCGGATCGACCAGGCACTCATGGATGCAGGCTTTCCAACAGCGCCGTGACATTGCTGCCCTCAAAATCGGTCGAGGCGCTGACCTCGGCCCATTCTGCCGCCGCTTTCTGGCGCACCGCTTCCGCCTGGCCGAAGACGTAGAGTGCATCGGTGCCGAGCACGAGATGGTTCGGCAGGGTCTCGCGTCCGGGCAGGCTCACCACCAGCTTGGCGATCTTGTCGGGATCGCCGATCTCATTGCCCGCATAAGCTTGCATCAGCTGCAAGATGCCGCCGACGCTCGGCTGGTAGTCAGGCAGGAGTTCCGGCACGCTGCCATGTGCGGTGTGGCCCCAATCGGTGCGCATGCCGCCTGGCTCCAGCGCGATGACCTTGACGCCGAAGGGCGCCGCTTCCAGTGCCAGCACCTCGGTAAAGCCACCGACGGCCCATTTCGCCGCCTGGTAGGCGCTGAGGCCCGGCGTGGCGACGCGTCCGCCCACCGAGGACACGTTGATGATGGTGCCGGATCGCTGCTTGCGCATCACCGGCAGGGCGGCACGCGTGAGGTTCACCACGCCATAGAGATTGGTGTCGATCTGCGCCTTGAAATCCTCGGCGCTCGCCTGCTCGAAGGGCGCGATATTGCCGAAGCCGGCATTGTTGACGAGCACGTCGAGGCGGCCAAAGGCGGTGACGGCAACCTGGACGGCCTTGCCTGAGGCCTCGGCGTCCGTGACATCGAGTGCAAAGGTGAGCAGGCTGTCGCCGTGTTGAGCCTTGAGGTCGGCGAGGCGGTCGGGATCGCGCGCCGTCGCCACCACCTTGTTGCCGGCGGCCAGCGCCGCTTCGACGATCGAACGCCCGAGACCGCGGGCCGCACCTGTAATCAGCCAGACTTGTGACATTGCTTGCATCCTTCCATTTAGAGAGTGCGTAATCGCTCATTAAAGGCGTAAATGAGGTCACGCCTGGGGGTCATTTGGACAGCCCGCTCCACAGCATGTGAAAGCCGGCCTGCTTGTATCGTTCGCCGTGCTCGGGGTCTCGCGCGACGAACTCGACGGTTGCCTCGGTCAGGGATTCGAACAGCGCCCCGACAAAGGCGAGCGGCTGGCCTTGGAGTGGCCCGGCCGCGATGGCACGCTCGAGCGTCTCGCTCACCTCGAGAAAGGCAGCCATGCCGGCCTGCCGGCTCGCCGGGGTGATGCGCTCGGAAACGCCGAGCTGACGCATGGCCTTGCGCTTGTCCGGATATTTCGCACCCCAGTCGATCCAACGGCTCCAGATATGCCAGCCCCGCTCCCGCAGGTCTGTGAGGGCCGGAAAACCCTCATTGAGAGTCCTTGCGAGATCGGCCTTAAGCGTCAGGTAGATCTCGTTGAGCAGATCGTCCTTGGTGGCGAAATATTTGAACAGCGTGCCCTCGGCGATATCGGCGCCCTGCGCGATTTTCGCGGTCGGCGCAGCGGTGCCCAGCGCCGCAACCAGCTTGGTCGCAGATACCAGGATCGCTTCACGTTTTGCTTCGCTGAGGGGGCGGGCCATGGGTTGAAAATATTGAGTGAGTGCCTGCTCATTTAATTAGGAGGACAGAATGAGCTTGTCAAGGCAATCGCGCGCCTCTTGGGGCAGATGTAATGATCTGCTCGAAAAAGCGCTTCTCCTAATCGGCTGGATGGCTTTGGCCCGAGATGGCGGATGTGAAGTTTTCAACTCAAGCCTTCACAACCCTCGTCATATCGGCTCCTGCCTTGGCGCAGGCGTTGCGGGTGTCGAGGGTGAGTCTTGCTTCCTTGGCCACCATCGCATAGTCGATGCCGTCATGGTCCGTTGCAACGAGTACGGCGTTGTAGCCGGCTAAATTCTCGGGAGTAAGCGCTACGGACCGACGGCCGGCGAGGGCGGCGTGTTCGCGGGTGCGCGGAATCTCGGCGACATAGGGGTCGTGGAAATCGGTGATGGCGCCGCGCTCTTCCAGGATCTCGATCAGCTTGAAGGAGGCGCTTTCGCGGGTGTCGTCGACATTTTTCTTGTAGGCGACGCCCAGGACGAGGATGCGGGCGCCGTTGAGCCCGCATCTGAAGCGACGGTCGAGCGCCTCCGCCAGGCGGTCGACGACATGGCGGGGCATCGCCGTGTTGATCTGGCCGGCGAGCTCGATGAAGCGGGTGGTTACGTCGAACTCCCGCGCCTTCCAGGTGAGATAGAACGGGTCGATCGGGATGCAGTGGCCGCCGAGCCCGGGGCCGGGGTAGAAGGGCATGTAGCCGAAGGGCTTGGTCTTGGCGGCGTCGATGATTTCCCAGACATCGATGCCCATGGCGTCATAAATGACCTTGAGCTCATTCACGAGGGCAATGTTCACCGAACGGAAGATGTTCTCGGTGAGTTTCACGGCCTCGGCCGCGGTGGGCGAGGAGACCGGCACGGTCTGGCTGACGAAGGCGTCATAAAGCCTGGCAGCGAGGCCCAGCGCATCGGGCCCGTCGCCACCGACCACCTTGGGGATGTTCTGCGTGCCATAGACGGGATTGCCTGGGTCCTCGCGTTCCGGCGAGTAGGCAAGGAAGAAATCCTTGCCGGAGCCGAGGCCCCTCTTCTCGAGCAAAGGCTTCATCAGTTCTTCGGTAGTGCCGGGCCAGGTGCTGGATTCGAGAATGACGAGCTGGCCGCGGCGGAGCGTCGTGGCGACCGAGGCCGTCGACTTCAGCACGAAGGACATGTCCGGCTCGCGCTGGCGCGTCAGCGGCGTCGGCACGCAGATCAGGATGGCATCAGGCTCGCCCAGCCTCGCAAAATCGGCGGTCGCCTCGAACAGTCCCTTGCCGATCGCCTCGACGATGGGCTCGTTCGGGATATGCCTGATCAGCCCGTCGCCCCGGTTGAGGGCCTCGACCCGGCGCGTGTCGATGTCGAAGCCGAGGACGCGAAAATTAGCGCGGCAGATGGCGATGGCGAGCGGCAGGCCGACATAGCCGAGGCCAATGATGCCGATCACGGCCTGGCGGTTGTCGATACGGGCGAGGAGTTCGGAGGCGAGGGGGGAGGTCATGAGGTACTGCCGGGAGCGCGGACGTCCTCGTCCGCTCTTGGAAACGGGGCGTTCCAATGGGTAAGCATGGAGCCACTGCCCTTAACAAGCAAAGCCGAGGTTTCCAAGAGCGGACTGGAAGCCCGCTCTCCCGCTCAGTGATAGGGATCCGCCGCGTCCCTGAGCCCATCGCCCAGAAAATTGAAGGCCAGCACCACCAGCATCACGGGAATCATCGGCATCAGCAGCCAGGGATAGAGGCTGATCGAGCCGAGATTCTGGGCCGAGTTCAGGAGCACGCCCCAGCTCGTCACCGGCGGACGCAGGCCGAGGCCGAGATAGGAGAGTGCTGTTTCGCCCAGAATCATCGCCGGGATCGAGAGCGTGGCGCTGGCAATCAGGTGGCTCATGAAGTTGGGCAGCAGGTGCCGCCCGATGATGCGCCGGCGCGAGGCGCCCATCAACTCGGCCGCATGCACGAAATCCTCGTTGCGCAGCGATTTCAGCTTGGAGCGCACGGCGATGGCAAGGCCCGGCCAGTCGAGCAGGCCGAGAATGACGGTGATGCCGAGGAAGACGATCACCGGGCTCCAGTTGGGCGGCATGGCCGCGGAGAGCGCCAGCCAGAGCGGCAGCTCGGGCAGGGAGCGCAGCACCTCGATGAGGCGCATGATGGCGCTGTCGAGGATACCGCCGACATAACCCGCCAAGCCGCCGAGCGTCAGGCCGATGGAGAAGGAGACGGCGATGCCGAGGAGCCCGACGGTGAGCGAAATGCGGGCGCCATAGATGATGCGCGAGAGCATGTCTCGCCCGAGCTTGTCGGTACCGAGCAGGAACGCAGTGCCGCCCGCCGGTGGGCAGAACAGGTGAAAATCACTGTAGAACAGGCCCCAGAGCTTGTAGCGATCGCCCTGGCAGAAGAAGCGCACGGGCTGCGGCTTGGTCCTGTCGGTCTGGTAGAGGCCTGGGAAGAGCGGATCGTCGATATCACGGATGGAAAAGGTCAGGGGATAGACGAAGGGACCGACGAACTTGCCATCATGAAAGAGGTGCACTTCCTGGGGCGGTGAATAGAGATAGTCGCTGTTGCGCTGCGCCAGCGAATAGGGCGCGATCACCTCGACGAAGGGCAGGCTGAGATAGGTGAGAGCCAAGAAGATGCCGGCGGCCAGCGCCAGGCGATTCTGCTTGAACTTCCACCAGATCAGCTTGAAGGAAGAGGCGCGGTAGAAGCGCTCCTCTTCCTTGGTCATCGGCTTGGCGACATGCGGGTCGAACGGCGCCGGGTTGACGTAATGGGGCGTGCTGGTCTCGCTCATTTCAACCCTATTTGCCGCCACCGAGGCGGATGCGCGGATCGAGCACGGCGAGCGCGAGATCAGCGATGAACATGCCTGTCACGGTGAGGAAGGCGACGAAGAGCAGGATAAATCCGGCCAGATACTGGTCCTGCGACTTCAGGGCCTGCACCAGATAGGGGCCGATGGTCGGCAGGCTGAGTACGATCGAGACGATGGCCGAACCCGAGACGACGCTGGGCAGGAGATTGCCGATATCGGCGACGAACGGGTTCATCGCGATGCGGAAGGGATATTTCAGCAGCGCCTTGCCGGGCGGCAGGCCCTTGGCCTTGGCTGTGACCGTATATTGCTTGGAGAGTTCGTCGAGCAGGTTTGCTCGCAGGCGCCGGATCATGCCGGCCGTACTGGCCAGACCAATCACCGCCACCGGCACGACGAGATGGCTGAGCAAGGAGCCGAGCTTGTTCAGGGACCACGCTTCATTGGCATATTTCGGATCGTAGAGACCGCCGATGGAAATGCCGAACCAGCGATTGAGGTAATAGAGCAACGCGAGGGCCAGCAGGAAGCTTGGCGTCGCCAGCCCGATGTAGCCGAGGAAAGTGACCGCGTGCGCCCCGACTGAATTCTTGTGCGTCGCCGAATAGATGGCGATGGGGATCGAGACGAGGTGGATGAAAATGATCACCAGTATATTGACCAATATGGTCAGGCCGATGGCCGACCCGACCACGGTGCATACCGGTTGACCATATTCGAAGGACCAGCCGCACTTTCCCTGCAACAGGCCGCTGTAGCCGTCATGACCTGGAAGAATGCCAATCCATGCGCCGTACTGATAGAGCACGGGCTTGTCGAGACCGTATTGCACGCGCATCTGCTCAGCCTTGGCGATGCTGGCCGTCTCGCCCTGAGCGCGTAATTCGTCGATCTGGTTGGTGATGTAGTCGCCAGGCGGCAGCTTGATCACGATGAAGATCAGCAGCGAAATGAAGATGAGCGTCACCGCCATGGTCAACACCCGGCGCAGCACATAGCGAATCATGGTGCCGTGTCGGCCTGCGCCGTCTTCTGCTCATAGTAGAATTCATCGACGCGATAGGCGCCGAGATTGGCCGTGGGCTCCCAGGAGAAGATCGCTTTCTTCGGAATGTTCTGGATGGTCTTGGTCACCACGATCGGCTGCAGGGCGCCCTGCACGGTGCCGATGATGAATTGCTGGTCTGCATGGATGCGCAGCAGATCGCGCCAGGCGTTCGTCTTCTCGTTCAGGGTGGACGCGTCCATCCATCGGTCATAGAGGTCGAGCAATTGCTGCGCCTCAGGCATGTCGACCTTCTCGCCAGCCTTGCCCGCCGTCTCGGCATATTGGCCCCATTTCGGCCAGGCCATGTTGTCCTGCTTCAGAGGCGCCAGTTCGGTAGGGGCCATCACCGCGGTGGCATAGGCATTGTCGAGGCCCTGGCTGGCCACCATCACCGTCTGTCCGGCAAAGGCTCGCTTGTTGAGGGCACCGCTATCCTCCGCCTTGATCACCATCTTGATGCCGACATCGGCCCAGAACTCGCTGGTGATCTCGAGGGCATCGATGATGTCGCTCGCCTCGCCGGATACTTCCACGATCAATTCGGCCACTCGCCCATCCGGCAGGAGGCGGGTGCCCGAACCTTCCCGCTTGCCGAGGCCGGCCTCGTCGAGAAGCTCGCCGGCAAGCTTGGGGTCGAAGGTCGCCCACGCCTTGCGGTCCTCGTCGGAATGCAGGGCGCTTTCCGGCATCATGGTGTTGTTGCCCTCGATGCCCCTGCGGAAATACAGCGTGTTGTTGAGAACGTGGCGGTCGATGCTGAGCGACAGGGCACGGCGGAAACGCACGTCACGGTTGAGGGCTCGCCAAACCGGATCGCTGCAGGTGAGGTTGGGATAGAGCGCGAAGGCCGACCCCCTGGCAATCTGCCAGGCCAGCGTGCGGTAATTATGCCAGGCTTCGCCGCCCTTCAGCATGGGAATGTCGCCGGTGTTGAGACTGCGATAGAGCAGGTCCACCTCGCCAGCATTGGCCTTGGCGGCGAACAGGCCGGTGGCGGCGACATTGGCCACGATGCGGTCGATATAGGGTAGTTGCTGGCCCTGCGGATCGACGCGATGGAAATAGGGATTGCGCTCGAAGATGAACTGCTGGGACGGCGCCTTGGTCCTTATCCACCAGGGATCGAGCGTAGGCATATCGGGATTGCTGGCGGCATAGGGATCGTCGAGCTGATTGTAGAGCGCCGCCCAGGAATTCATCTGGAGGTCCTTGGCCATGCCCGTCAGCTTGGACATGTCGCCATATTTCTTGTGGAACTGCTTCATGTAGTGAGCAGGCGTATAGATCCACTCCGGGCGCGGGCCGGCCAGCGAGGGCAGGAAGCGCGGGTTGGGACGCGTCCAGCTGTAGCGGATATGGGTGGCGTCGAGGATCTCCACCTTCGGCGGCTCGCCATCGACCACCATGAAGGCGGGCGGCCCTGCGGGCGTAAGGTCGGCGTTGAGCGCCACCTCTTCCCAGTAGAAGCGGAAATCATCGGTGGTGAAGGGCGCCCCATCGGACCAGCGATGGCCTTCGCGCAGCACGAAGGTGAAGGAGCGGTCGCCGTCGTCGACGACATCGAAGAGAACGTCGGGCTTTAGGTTGAGATCCTCGTCATAGCCGACAAGGCGTGTGTAGCCCATCACGGTGATGTAGCGCAGGTCCTTCGGCTTGGCGACGAGGGTGCGCATGTCCCCGCCATATTGGCCGATCGTACGCTTGCGCTCCAGCATGTCGGCGACGAGAGGCTGCTTCGGCAGACGGTCGGCTTGAGGCGGCAGCTTGCCGGCAGCGACCAGCGGGCCGAGGAGAGGCGACTCGACCGCGAGCGCCCGCGTGGCGAACAGGCCGGCAGCGGCGACGAGAAGGGTGCGTCGGGAGATCATGCTGCCACTCCCGTCGGCACACCGGCATTGACGGCGCTGATGCGCACGAAATGCCGAGGCTCGACTTCCACCATCAGCGGCGGTGGCTCGCCTGGCGCGATGGTGAAGGGCGCCGGCCAGCGTTCGGGATGGGAGGAGGCGCTCGCCTTCAACGCGGTGAAATCGAGCGGATGATCGAGGTCGACATCCGGGATCGCGTGCAGCAATGCCTTGGTATAGGGGTGCTTGGGCGAACGGAACAGTACTTCGCGCGGGGCCTGCTCGACGATATGGCCACGGCACATCACCGCAATGTCGCGCGCCATGTATTCGATCACCGCAAGGTTGTGCGAGACGAAGAGGTAGGAGACACCCAGGGCCTTCTGCAGGTCCTTCAGGAGATTGAGGATCTGGGCCTGCACGGAGACGTCGAGCGCGGAGGTCGGTTCATCGCACAGGATCACCGACGGCTCGAGGGCGAGCGCACGGGCAAGGCCGATGCGCTGGCGCTGGCCGCCCGAGAAGGAGTGCGGGTAGCGCCGCATATAGGTGGGCTCCAGTCCCACCAGTTCCAGCAGGGACTTCACCCGCTCATGCCGCTCATCGCGCGTGCCGATATTATGGATGAGCAGCGGTTCCGACAGGATGTCGTAGATCGTCATGCGGGGGTTGAGGCTGGAAAAGGGATCCTGGAAGACGAACTGCACGGAACGGCGATACGCCTTCAGGGCTTCGTCCTTGAGTTCGAAGACGTTGCGCGGGCCGGTACCATCGTCGAACCAGATTCGCCCCTCGTCCGGCTGGTTGCCTGGCGCCCGCATGATCATGCGCGACAGCGTGGTCTTGCCCGAGCCGGATTCGCCCACCAGCCCGAGCGTGGTGCCGCGGTCGAGGGAAAGGGAAACATTGTTGAGGGCCTGGATCTTCTCGACCCGGCCCGACCACATGCCGGAGCGAAGGATGAAGCTCTTGGAAACGTTGTCGACCTTCAGGACGGGTGCGGGAGTGGCCGCGGGAGCGGGCGTCTCGCATTTCCAGGAACCTGGGATCGATACGGCGATCTCACGCACGGGCTTCAGCCGCTCGCCCGGCTTCATGTTGAAATGAGGCACGGCGCGGATCAGCGCCTTGAGATAGGGGTGATGCGGGTCCTCGAAGATGGTCTCGCGTCCGCCGAGTTCCATCACCTCGCCGCGATACATCACCACGACATCGTCGGCCATGTTGGCGACCACGCCGAGATCATGGGTGATGAACATCACCGCCATTTTCTTCTGGGCCTGGACGTCCCTGATCAGGCTGAGGATCTGCGCCTGGGTGGTGACGTCGAGCGCCGTGGTGGGTTCGTCCGCGATCAGCAGTGCCGGGTGGCAGATCATCGCCATGGCGATCATGGCGCGCTGGCGCATGCCGCCGGAGAGTTCGAAGGGATAGGTGCGCAGCATGCGCTCGGGATCGCGGAATTCGACGCGCCGGAAGAGCAGCATCGCCTTCTCTTCCGCCTCGCGGCGCGAGCAGCCCGTATGCACGACAAGCGCTTCGCTCACCTGGTCGCCGATGGTGTGCACCGGCGAAAGCGAGGTCATCGGCTCCTGGAAGATCATGGCGATGCGCCCGCCGCGGATGGCCCGCATCTGTGGGCCGTTGGCATCGAGCTTGAGGAGATCAGTGGTGACGCCGGTCTTGGGATCACGGAACAGGCAGCTGCCGCTTGTGACGCGGGCCTTCTTGGAGAGCAGGCCCATGATCGCCTGCGCGCTTACCGACTTCCCTGAGCCGGATTCGCCGACAACCGCAAGCGTCTGGCCTTCGAACACGTCGAAGCAGACTCCTTTAACCGCGTGGACGACGCCCGCGTCTCCCTGGAAGTCAACGCTGAGGTCGCGCACGCTCAGCAAGGGCTCACTGCTCATTCCCGCTCCGCAACCTGTCCCCTCTGACCGTTTTCCGGTGCTGTGAGGACCTCAGCCTATTCGCACAATGAAATCGGCGCCACACCTATCTAACGCAGGTATCCTCTTTTCGTTGCAGCATTTTATACAAACAACTCAGCGGCCCGCATGAAGCGCAGATTGGTATGCTGCTTGAGCTTTTCAAGAAGTCTGTCGAGGAATGCCCAGATCCAGGGATCATGCACAAGATGATGGGTAAGTATGCCTAAGGGTTCTCCGGCTTCCAGCATTTGTGTGAACTGCCGCAGCAGGGTGAGGCTGTTGATCAGGCCGCCGCCGTTTTTCCAGTCGATCGGGTCAAAGCGAATATTGGCGACGGCAAGATCGTCGCACGCTTCGCCGGGGCCGTCGCCGGAGACGGACAAACCTCGGAACCCACAGGCTGGCAGAACCTTCACGAGCGCCGGATCGATACGGTTCCAGGGCGGCACCAGCACGGGCAGGCAGCGTGGGCCGAAAAGGCCCTGCAATCGGGAGAGAGCCTGCTGCAGCTCGGCCTTCATTTCGGGAAGCGGACGGTAGCCGAGCTCCTGCTTCTTCCTGCCGTCAGGCGCATGGCTGGCATGGCTGTAGCCATGCACGAGCACATCGACGAGCGGCTCCGACGCCAGCCTTTCGGCGAGGGCCGGCGTCGCCTCGGCCGGAATCACGGCGAGGGCAAGGGGCACGTCATGACGGCGGGCGAGGTCGAGCAGGCGGTCGAGCGCTGGTGTGGCGGCGATCGCATCGTCATCACGCCACCAGAGGCGGATCTCTCCGCGGGCGGCAAGAACTGTGTCCAGGCGCGCCCAGGCCGCAGCCTCGGCCTCGGCATGCAAGGCGGCGACCTCGATGGCTTTCATGCTGTTGGCGACACCCGCGATGCCGGGGAAGGCAACGGTTGCTCGCGGCCGGTCAAGCGTGGCGGTCACCTCCATGGCAAGGCGCTCCGGCGTCAACTCAGCCTCGCTCACGATGCCCGCGAGACCGAGAGCATGGAAACGCTCGGCCCTCAGGCGCTGTTCGGCTTCCTTGCCCTGTTCGAAGGGCACCACAACGGCCGGTATGCCGGCGCGGCCGAGGTCGATCATGGTGTTGTAGCCGGCCTGACTGACTGAAAGGACCGCACCCGCCAGCAGGGCCGGGAAATCCGGGCGGGCGCGTTCCACCGTGACCTTTGGTCCTGCCTTGGCTGCCAGCGCCTCGAAATCGCCTGCCGCGACGCCATGGCCCACCAGGATGCGCCAGGGATAGGGTCGGTCCAGCATATCGGCTGCTCCGATCGCCGCATGATAGAGCGGCAGGCTGGCGGCGCTGCCTCCGCCAGAAACCAGGATGTCGTCCGAAGGGATCGGCGAGATCGGGCCCTGCCCGGTGTCGGCGATATAGCCGGTATAGGTCAGCAGCTTTTCGAGCGCCTTGCTCGCAGGCCATGAAGCGGATAGCGGGGTGACGAGGCTGTCGCCATGCACCAGCACGCCGTCGTAGAACCGCGCCAGCACCTCCTCCGCCTCTGCGGCGCGGCTCGATTTCGCAGGTGGATTGAGGATGTCGCGGATGGAGGAGAGCACGGCTGGCGGCCTCGCCCGCCGGCGCGCGGCCTCCAGCAGAGCCCGGAATTCGGCGGCGAGTTGGCGACGCCCGAAAGGGTAGGTTTCGGTAACAATCACATCCGGGTCGCAGGCCTCCAGCGCAGCGAGGATCTGGTCGATGCGTGTCTGACGCGCCTCATCGCTGATCGGCGTCCCGTCGACGGCGAGCAAGGTGTGGAAGTCGACGCCGACGCAATGCACCGATGGCAGTTGCACGAAATCGAAGCCGTCCTTGCCGATGAGCGGCGCCGGGCGACCGCCGCTTGCCAACGTGACGCGATGTCCGTTTGCGGCCAGGCCTCGCGCGAGCGCGCACATACGCGCGAGATGACCGACGCCGAGGAGGTGGGTGACCAGGATGAACACGCCGGGAGCGCGGACGTCTCGTCCGCTCTTGAAGCGATCGCATTGGGGATTGGGCGGCACTGGCATCAAGGGTCCTGCTTGTCCTGCGGCTTTACCTTGAACGCGTCCGGCGCACCATCCTGATGCCGCCTCGTTTCAAGAGCGGACGAGACGTCCGCGCTCCCAGGAAGCGCTTCCCGCAAAAGTCGTGCCGCTCCTGCAAGAGAGCGTTCCTCGCGTGCAAAGTGCGAGGCGCCTGCGGACAGGCTCTTCCTGAGCCTCGCGTCCCCTATGAGCCTCTCCAGCGCGGCGGCAAAATCGCGAGCATCGCCTGGCTGGGCGAGAAGGCCTGTCTCGCCGTCGATCACGACGCTGCCGACACCGCCGTAGTCCCCGGCAACGGAGGGGCAACCCTGCAGCGCCGCTTCCAGAAAGACCATCCCGAAGGCTTCGTTGACGGCTGGCCAAGCCAGGATATCTGCCTTGGCATACCGACCGGCGAGCACGGCGGTCTCGTCGATAAGGCCATGGAAGCGGATGCGATCGCCGAAGCGCGCAAATACGGTCTCGACTTCTTGCCGTCCCGGGCCATCGCCGACGATGTCCAGCCGCCAGGACGAGGTATGCATCAGGTGGAGGGCCTCGGCCAGGATGCGATAGGAGGCGAGCTTGTCGCCCTCTCGCATCATGGCGACCGTGAGCAGGCGATGCTCGCCCTCGCCCCTGCTCGCTTCCAGCAATGGCCATTTGGAAGCATCGATGAAGGGCGGCAGGTCGACAAGAACCTGGCCCGCGGGTCTCGATGCCTCCAGCATCTCGCGGTCCTTGGGATTGGGAATTAGGATGAGGTCGGCCGCATCGAGTGCCGCCTCCGCCTGCGCGTGGCTGACGGCCCAGGGGCCGGCGGCCCGCTTGGGTGCGCGCGAGCCCTCGGCGATGACATAGGGAATGCCGAGCGCCTTGCTGACGGCCGGGCCGATCAGGTCGGGCGCCTTGTAATAGACATGATAGGTGAACCACAGATCCGGCCGGCTTTCAGGATGCGCCCGGTAGCCGGCGAGCAGCGAGGCGGTCTCGGCCGCAGCCTCCGCCGTGAAATCCCGGCTGCCGCCGGCGTCCAGCGTGCGCAGGCCCGAGGCGATCTGCGTCGTAAAACCCGCCGCTTGCAGCGCAGCCAGCAGCAGCCGCGCCATCTCGCGGTCGCCCGAGGGAACGGGATGGTCGGGCGGCTTCAGCGGGGCATAGAAGGCGATCCGGGGCATGATCCTGCCACTTGGCACAGGCCGCCGGGCGGAACAAGGTCTTCTCCACGAAACGGGGCTCCCCAGCCTCGTTGAGAGGGGATCCCGCGCCCCACCTTGCAAGGCTTCGGCCTATCGCGTGAAGCTCACCACATTGCCGGCATCGACATTGAGAAAATTGCCCGTCGACTTTGCCGAGAGGTCGGAGGCAAAGAAATAGACCGCCTCGGCAATGTCCTCCGGGAAGACCGAGCGCTGCAGCAGCGAGCGCTTGCGATAGAATTCCTCGAGGTCGTCCTCCGCGATCCTGTTGGAGGCGGCACGCTGCTGGCGCCATTCGCCCTGCCAGATCTTCGAGCCGCGCAGCACCGCGTCCGGGTTGACCGAGTTGATGCGGATGCCGAAGGGCGCGCCTTCCAGCGCCATGCAGCGGGCCAGATGCAGTTCGGCCGCCTTGGCCGTGCAATAGGCCGAGGCGCCGGCCGAGGCGGAGACGCCGTTCTTCGAGCCGATGAAGACGATCGAGCCGCCATTGCCCTGGGTCTTCATCAGGCGGTAACCCTCGCGCGCCACCAGGAAATAGCCGGTGGCGAGGATCGACATGTTGTGGTTCCACAAGTCCAGCGTGGTGTCCTCGACCACGGCGGCGGAGGAGATGCCGGCATTGTTGACCACGATGTCGATGCCGCCATAGGCCCGTACCGTCTCCTGGAAGGAGGCGATCACGGTATCCTCCCTGGTGACGTCCATTTTGACGCCGCGCACCACGTCCTTGCCGAAGACCTTGCCGAAATCGGCAATGCGCTGGTCGAGCGAGGCCTGGTCGATATCGGCCAGCACGACATTGGCGCCCTCCTGCATCAGGCGGGCGGCGATGGCGCTGCCGATGCCGCCGGCCCCGCCGGTGATCAGGGCGACCCGCCCCGCCAGGCTCTTCGCCCTGGGCATGCGCTGGAGCTTGGCCTCTTCGAGCAGCCAATATTCGATGTTGAAGGCTTCCTGCTCGGGCAGGCCGACATAGGTGTCGGTGCCATCGGCCCCGCGCATCACGTTGATGGCATTGACATAGAATTCGGAGGCGATGCGAGCGGTCGCCTTGTCGGCGGCGAAGGAGATCATGCCGACGCCCGGTACCAGATAGATCACCGCATTGGGGTCGCGCATCTTCGGCGAATCGGGATGCCTGCAGCGCTCGTAATAGGCAGCGTAGTCATTGCGATAGGCTTCGATCAGCCCGTCCAGCGAGGCGATCGCTATGTCGACGTCGCCGCTGAAGGGAATGATCAGCGGCCTGATCTTGGTACGCAGGAAGTGGTCGGGACAGGAGGTGCCGAGAGGGGCGAGCCGGTCGAGGGCCCGCGAGCCGACGAATTCCAGCACTTCCGGGGCATCGGTGAAATGGCCTGATTTGGCCTGGTCCTTGCCGATTCGGCCGCGGATCGCCGGCATCAGCCTTGCCGCGACGGCGGCCCGCTCCCCAGCCGGCAACGCCTTGACCTTCTCGCCCTCGAAGGCAGGCCTTTTGGCATTGGCTTCCAGCCAATCCGCCGCCTTCTGGATGATGCGCAGGGTGAGTTGGTAGCAGGCCCTGGCGTCGTCATGCCAGGTGAAGAGGCCGTGGCCACCGAGCACCACGCCAACGAGGTGGGGGTTCTCGGTGGCGATTTTCGACAGTTTCAGGCCAAGATCGAAACCCGGGCGCTGCCAGGGCAGGTAGCCGATCTCGCCGCCAAATATCTCTTGCGTGAGTTTTTCGGAATTCTTCGAGGCCGCGATGGCGATCACCGCATCGGGATGGACGTGGTCGACATGGATCTTGGGCACAAAGGCGTGCAGGGGCGTGTCGATCGAGGCGGCGCGCGGATTGAGGTTGAAGGTGCAGTGCGGCAGGTAGCCGACCATTTCGTCCTCATGATCGAGGCCGCGATAGAGGGCTTTCAGGGCCTCCAGCCTGTCGAGATAGAGAGTGGAAAAGCCATCGAGCTTCATCGAGCCGATATCGCCGCCCGAGCCCTTGACCCAGAGCACGGTAACCTCCTGACGCGAGAGGGGATCGGTGGCCTTGACCTTGGCCGAGGTGTTGCCGCCGCCGAAATTGGTGATGCGCAGGTCGGAGCCGAGCAGGTTCGAGCGGTAGAGCAGCTTGCCCGGTTCGTCGAGCTTGGCGGCGACGGCGTCGTCCCAGAGATCAACCAGCTTTCCAATGGGCATGGGTCGTTTCCTTTGGTGGGGTGGCGGCGCGCGCGGCGTTCCGCCTGATGAGGATGGGCTGGACGGTAGGAAGGGGTTCAGTCATGGTCAATCAAGATCGCTCGCGCTGAGTCACGAAAGTCGAGGTTCATTGCAATTATCGCTCAAATGTTTGATGACAATGAGCACTTGAGCAAGTCCATGAGCGAATGGAGGAGGCATGCACGAACAGGAACGCTGGCAGACGATTCTGCGCCTGGTGCAGGAGCGCTCCGTCATCTCGGCGCGTGAGCTTTCCGACATCACCCGCGCCTCGGCCGCCACCCTGCGGCGAGACTTGACGCATCTCGCCGCCCAAGGCCTTGTGCATCGCATCCATGGCGGTGTGCGGACCGTCGGCCTAAAGGGCAACGCCAAGCTGGAGAGCGCCAGCTTCACCGTCAGCCAGACGTTGCATGCCGACCGCAAGCGCGCCATTGCCCGGCGGGCCGTGGCCCTGTGTCGCGACGGTGAATCCATCATCATCAATGGCGGTTCGACCACCTTCCAGATGGTAGAGTTTCTGCGCGCCATGCGCCTGCAGATCCTCACGAACTCCTTCCCGATCGCCGCCGCGCTGATGCATGAGAGCGACAACCGCATCATTTTGCCAGGCGGCGAGATCTATCGCGACCAGAGCCTGATCCTCTCGCCCTTCGACGAGGATTCGATCCAGCACTACACGGCATCCAGGATGTTCATGAGCGCCATGTCGATCGGCCCGCTCGGCGTGATCGAGAGCGACCCGCTCATCGCCAGGGCCGAGGCCAAGCTCCTCAACCGCGCGGCCGATCTGATCGTGCTGGCGGATTCCTCCAAGTTCGAGCCCCGCGGCTCGATGGCTGTGGCGCCTCTGTCGCGCATCAAGAGGCTGATCACCGATGACGGGGCGCCGGAGGCGGCTCTGGAAATGCTCCGCGAGGCAGGCGTCGACGTCGAGGTGGTGGCGAGAGGTTAAGAGAGGGCCTCTTCAGGCGCCTCGAACCTGCCTGGAGCCCAGCAGTCCCATATAGCCTGCCAGCATCGCGCCGTGATCCTCTTCGGCGCGCAGGCCGACATGGCCGTCCGGCCTGACGAGGAGGAGCGTGATGTCGCCGGCACCCAGTCTTTGCGCCATCTCCGGTTTGAGGTGGGCGTCGACGCCCGCGACCGCTGATCCCGAATGTGCTGCCAGCGTGACCGTGGTTTCGAGGATGGAGGCGCTGCCCGGATGGTCCAGGGCCTCCCGCAACGGCAACAGCTCATGATCTGACGCCGATGCGCCGATAAGGAGGAAGGCCGTATGGCCCCGGCGATTGGTGTAGTCATGGAGCATGCCGTTGCCCCCCGCCGCGAGCTGAATCTCGATCCGGTCGGGCAAGCGTTGGCCGGGTGAGAGAGCGGCGTTCCGCTGTCCTGCGACGATCGGGGATTCGCCATAGTCGACATCGAGTTCGGCCTCCGCCACGGCCTCGTGATGCCGCGAAGCGCGATCTGCGAAGGCGCTGCGAATGGCGGTATCGCGTAGACGGCGTTCCTCCGCGCTCTTGACCATCTGGGCGCTCTCCGCCGCGTCGCCCGAGGCCATCACGACATCCGCAACCGGGCGCCGCTCGGCCTGGTAGCTGTCGAGCAGCGCCTCGGAGCAATGTTCCTTGCACACGAGGGCAAGCTTCCAGGCGAGATTGAAGGCATCCTGGAGACCGGAGTTCATGCCATGGCCCTGCGCCGGGCTGCAGGTGTGCGCCGCATCGCCGGCGAGCAGGACGCGCCCCGATCGGAATTGCCTTGCCACCTTCGTATGGCACTGGAAGCGCGTGGGGTTGGCGATGTCCTCAAAGCTCGCCGTGGGCAAATAACGTTGCAGCGTCTGCAGGGCGTCGGCGACCAGATCGGAGTCTTCAGACGTCGGCCTCAGATAGACACGCCAGCGTTTGTCTGGAAGGGCGGTCAGGATGACCGGCGGCTCGTCCAGATAGCCATAATTCGCCTCGAGGGAATGCGGCCAGTCGCGCACGCCGGCATCGAAGACAGCCCAGGGTTCGGCGATGTCGTGTCCGTCCTGCTCGATCCCCATGAGCGTGCGGACGGCACTGTGATGGCCGTCGCAGCCGATCACCCATTGGGCCAGGACGTCGGTCGCGACGCCCTCCTGCTCGATGGTCGCGAGCATGCCGTCCTCGCGCTCGCCGAGGGCGACGAGCTTTGCTGCCCGCGTGACCTTGCCGCCCTGTCGCGCGAGATAGTCGGTCAAAATCCCTTCGGTGACCTCTTCCGAAATTCCGATGTTGAAGGGATATCGGCTGCCGCATAGTTCGAGATCGATCTCGCCGAGCAGGTCGCCACCGGCGTGGATGCATGCCTTGCGCTGCTTCACACCCGCAGCCAGCAGCGGTTCCACGATGCCGAGCCCCTCGAAGATTTCGAGCGAACGCGGATGGACGACGGTCGCGCGGTCCCATTCCATCGGTCGGTCATGGGCATCGATGAGGAGGCAATCCACCCCATGGCGATGGAGCTCCGCTGCGGCGAGAAGACCCGTGGGACCGGCCCCGACAATCAGAACAGTTACAGAGTTCATCTCACCATATCCCCGCATTGTCGCCGCATCATGCATGTCCACAGGGACGGCGCAAGAAGTCGGGCGAGCAACGAATGGTTTCCGTTTCGCGATCAAAACCGGCGCTCCCGCACCTCCCCTTTTTCGCAGTTGCCAACCCCGCCCGCCGCTCTACTCTGCAGCGCGGTTGCAGATGAGACGGCAGGAATCCGGGAGAGTACAGCACGATGGCCGAACAGTTCTTCATTGGCATCGATGTCGGCACGGGCTCGGCGCGTGCCGGCGTGTTCGATATCAAGGGCGTCCTCAGAGGTTCGGCCAGGCAGGGCATCACGGTCTGGCATGAATCCGGCGATATCGTCGAGCAGTCCTCCGAGAATATCTGGCAGTCGATCTGCACGGCCGTGAAGGGCGCCCTGGAAGAGGCCGGGGTGGAGCCCGCCGCCATCGCCGGCATCGGTTTCGACGCCACCTGCTCCCTGGTGGTGGTGGACAGGCAGGGTCGCCCGCTCTCCGTTGGTCCCTCCGGGGATGCCAACCGCAATATCATCGTCTGGATGGACCACCGGGCGCTCGACCAGACCAAGCGCATCAACGAGACGGGCGAAGCAGTGCTGCGCTATGTCGGAGGCGTGATCTCCCCGGAGATGGAGACGCCCAAGCTGCTCTGGCTGAAGGAGCACAAGCCGGAGATCTTCGAGGCAGCCGGCTGGTTCTTCGACCTGCCGGATTATCTGAGCTGGCGCGCGACGGGCAGCCTCGACCGGTCCGCGTGCACCGTCACCTGCAAATGGACCTATCTAGCCCATGAGAAGCGCTGGGATGCCGGCTATTTCCACAAGATCGGGCTCGGTGCCCTGGCGGATGAGGGCTTCAGGCGCATAGGCGACAAGATCGTCGATGTCGCCTCGCCTCTTGCCTCCGGCCTCACCCCGCGGGCCGCCGCCGATCTCGGCCTCCTCGCCGGCATCCCGGTTGGCGCCTCGCTGATCGACGCCCATGCCGGCGGCATTGGCACGGTCGGCGCGGCGGGCAAGGACGGCCAGCCAGCCGATGTCACAACACGCATGGCCTATGTCTTCGGCACGTCGGCCTGCACCATGGCCAGCACCCGGGACCCAGCCTTCGTGCCCGGCGTCTGGGGGCCCTATTTCTCGGCGATGGTGCCTGGGCTGTGGCTGAACGAGGGCGGGCAGTCCGCGGCCGGCGCGGCGCTCGATCACCTTCTCACCCTCCACCCCTCCTATGCCCAGGCGGTGGAGAAGGCTGCCACCGCCAACCGTCCGCTGCTCGCCTGGCTGGAAGCACACGCCAATATCGCCGGCGACGTCACACTGGCGCGCGATCTCCATGTCGTGCCCGAATTCCTCGGCAACCGCGCCCCGCATGCCGATCCCGATGCACGCGCCGTCATCGCCGGCCTCGACCTCGAGGACGATCTCGACAGCCTGGTGAAGCTCTATCTCGCTGGCCTGTGCGGCCTTGCCTATGGCGCGCGCCAGATTGTCGAGGCGATGGAGGCCAAGGGCATCGCGTTGCAGCAGGTCATCGTCAGCGGCGGCGCGGCCCAGAGCCCGCTGGTGCGCCAGATCATTGCCGACGCCACCGGCCTTGAAGTGGCGGTGGCCGAGACGCCAGAACCTGTCCTGCTTGGTTCCGCCATGCTTGGCGCCGTTGCCGCCAGGGCCTATCCGACACTGGCGGATGCCATGAGCGGCATGTCCGCCCTGGGCGCGACCTATGCACCGAACGAAGCGGGAATGAAGGCCTTCCACGACGCCAAGTTCAAGGTCTACGAATTGCTGCAGGCGGCGGGGCGGCAGGCCCGCATACTGATGGCGTGAAATAGGAGTGGCGGTCTCCGACCGCCATCTTCCTTCATCACAGCGACATTCGCTCGTGGCCCAGAATGGCAGTCGGAGACTGCCACTCCGATTGTTCCCATCAAATCTGCGCGACTCCCGGCCCAATGATGCCCCGGTAACGGCCATATTGCAAAGATGATGGCATGTGTTGTGATGACACCGGCTGTCTGATTCGGCCGCACTGACGGAGTTCTCATGACCGATATCTTCACCCGCCGCCAGATCGCGATGCTGCTCGCCGGTCTGGGGCTTGCCGCATCCGCGCCCGCTGCCTTCGCTGCGCCCAAGCCAGCCGCGGATCCGACGCCGGTGATACCGGTCAATCCAGGCAATCTGCGGCTGGCGGTGCTCCTCCCGGCCAAGGACGATCCCTTCTACAAGGCGTGCGCCGATGGTGCTCAGGAAGCAGCGGCCCAGATCGGCGGCCTCGACATCGTGGTCGCCGGCCCGGACAAGCGCAACCTCCGCGACCAGGCGATCCTGCTCAATGGTTTCGTGAAGCAGAAGGTCGACGCCATCGCCATCGCGCCAGTGGATGCGGCGGAACTCGGCCCGATCTGCCGGCGGGCCATGGCGCGCGGCATCAAGGTCATTTCCTTCGACCAGCCCCTGCCGCAGGCGACCCGCCTCGTCCATCTTGACGCCGTCAGCAGCCGCGGCAAGGCCTCTGCCTTCATGGACATGCTGGCCGGCGACGTGAAGCAGGGCGGCGATATCGCCATCATTGCCGGTAATCGGCCGGGCTCGGATGGGCAGGCACTGCTCTCCGACACCATGGCCGAATGGTTGAAGCCGGCCTATGGCAAGCTCAAGCTCGCCTCCACCGTGTTCGGCAACGAGGACGACAAGGCGGGCTATGCCGCGACCGAGAAACTTCTCGCCGATCATCCCGATCTCAAGGGCATCCTGGTCTTCAATGGCGCGGCTTTGGTGGGCGCGGCGCAGTGCATTGCTGACAAGGGGCTGACTGGCAAGGTCTTCGTCACCGGCTTCGGGCGCCCTTCACAGTTGAAGACGGCGATGGCCGCGCAGACCATCGAATATTTCGCCTCGGTAAATCCGGTCGATCTCGGCTATGGTGCGGTCGAAATCGCTGCGGCGCTCGCCAAGAACACGCTCACGGCCAATGCAGGCAGCACGCTCGACGCGGGCCGTCTCGGCCAGATCACCATGGCCGAAGGCGGCGTCGTCACGCTGAAGCCCTTCGTGGTGGACGAGAAGAATTTCTCGAAATTCGCTGACGTGTATTGAGGGCGCGACCAGCCTCCCCCATATCGCTCAACTTCGCGCATGGGGCTTTCCCGACCTTGACGCTCTTCGCGCCCTCGGAAATGAATTGCGCAACAAGCAATTCGTCAGGCCCTCGACGGCCGGCCCTCCCGACAGGGAGCGAGGAGCGCCCGAGGTCAACATGCCCGCAATTGCCGTTCTCGATGTCGGCAAGACCAATGTGAAGCTGGTGCTGTTCGAGGGTGCCGCCATCGTCTGGCAGGCCTCCATGCCCAATCGGCCGCTGCCGGGCCCACCCTATCCCCATGCCGACGTCGAGGCGATCTGGCGTTTCCTGCTGGACGGCTTGCGCCAGGCGGGGGCCGAGCACGCTATCGCCGATGTCGCCGTCACCACCCATGGCGCCGCCATGGCGCTGTTGGGCGAGGATGGCCTCGCACTGCCGGTGATGGACTATGAGTTCGAAGGCGTCGACACGATCGAAGCCGAATACGCGCCTTTTCGGCCGTCCTTTGGGGAGACGCTGTCGCCGCCGATGTCGGCGGGGCTCAACTCCGGTCGCCAGATCTTCTACCAGGAGACGCGCTGCGCCGAGGGCTTCGCCAAGGTCAGGCACATCATTCCCTATCCGCAATATTTCGCCTGGCGCCTCACCGGCATCGCCCGCAGCGAGGTCACGGGCATCGGCGGCCACTCCGACCTCTGGGCCATGCAGGAAAGGAGCCTCTCCTCCCTTGTCACGCGGCGCGGCTGGCGGACTTTCTTTCCGCCGTTCGTCAAAGCCTATGAGGCGATCGGGCCATTGCTGCCCGGGGTGAGGGCCGAGACGGGCCTGCCCGAGACCGTGCGCGTGCGGGCTGGCATCCACGATTCCAACGGCTCGATCCTGCCGCACCTCATCTCCTTCGAGCCGCCCTTCACGCTGATCTCCTCAGGCACCTGGGTGGTGATCATGGCGATGGGCGCCGACCCCAGGCGGCTCGATCCGGCGCGCGACATGCAGGCCTATGCCGATGTCGAGGCGCGGCCGGTGCCGGCAGCCAAATTCATGGGCGGACGCGAATATGCTGTTATCCTCGACGGCGCCGAGCCCGGCTGCGGCGAGTCCGATGTCGCCGCCGTGATGGCGGCCGGAGCGCTGGCGCTGCCGAGCTTCGTGCCCAATGGCGGCCCCTTTCCGGCCCACCCTTTCGAGATTCGTGGTCACCTTCCCGCGGGGCCGGGCATGCATGCCGGCCTCGCCAGCCTCTATTGCGTGCTTGTGACGGACTATCTGCTCGAGGCGCTGGGGGCGAACGAAGGCCCGTTGCTGGTCGAAGGCAGCTTTGCGGCGAACGCCACCTATTGCAGCCTCCTCGCGGCGCTGCGCCCGTATCAGGCGGTGCTGAGCAGCGTCGACAGCGGCGGCACGGCCTATGGCACCTCGCTGCTGGCAACCTGGCCGGCCATGCCGGACCGCGAGCCGCTGCATCAGCCGCAGGCCTTTCGGGATGTCGCGGGGTTGGAGCGGTACAAGGCCGCCTGGCGCGCGGCGCTGCCCGAGTAATCCCGGGATCGCAGGCGTCCAGCCGGCCTCTTCCCGGGTAAGCGGACATCTTGTCCGCATCATCCCATCCACATGTGCGTCAGTTCCAGGAGCGGACGAGACGTCCGCCCACCCGGGAAGAATTAATCAGACAAATTTCGCTCGCCCCTTGCAATCGGCGACAAGGCAGGCATCAATGCTGCATCTGCGCGAGGGGACTTGGTATTCCTGCCGCCTTGCGCGTGCACAGTCCAACCGACCGGCAAAAGCCGGCGATTTTCTGGAGGAGACGACATGTTCGAGAACCAATCGCGCCGCAACGCCTTGAAGATCCTCGGCGGTTCGCTGCTGGCCGGCACCCTGCCGCTTGCCGCCACGCCGGCCTTCGCCGCCAATAAGCGTATCGCGCTGGTGGTGAAGAATCTCGGCAATTCCTATTTCGATGCCTGCCGCGACGGTGCCCAGAAGGCTGCCAAGGAGCTCGGCGGCTTCGACATCATCTACACCGCCCCGACCAAGGCAACCGCCGAAGACCAGATCGCCGTGATCGATGCGCTGATCGCCCAGAAAGTCGACGGCATCATCGTCTCCGCCAACGACGCCAATGCCCTCGTGCCCGTCGGCAAGAAGGCGATGCAGCGCGGCATCAAGGTGATTTCCTTCGATAGCGCCATCGCCAAGGGCGGACGCATCATGCATCTCAATGCCTCCTCGACACCGATGATCGGCGCCAAGCAGGTGCAGATGATCTCGAAGACCCTGAACGGCGAGGGTGAGGTCGCCATCCTCTCCGCCGCCTCCACCATGACGAACCAGAACAGCTGGATCGCCGCCATGAAGGAGGAGTGGAAGAAACCCGACTATGCCAAGCTCAAGCTCGTCGACATCGTCTATGGCGATGACCAGGACGACAAGTCCTATCGCGAGATGCAGGGCCTGGTGAAGACCCACCCGAACCTCAAGGGCGTGATCTCCCCCACCACCATCGGCATCCGCGCCGGCGCCAAGGCGATCATCGACGGCGGTCTGGTCGGCAAGGTCTACATCACCGGCCTGGGCCTGCCGTCGGAAATGAAGGATGCTGTGCTGAAGGGCGCCTGCGACTCCTTCGCGATCTGGAACCCGGTCGACTACGGCTATTGTTCGACCCAGATCATCGCCGGCATCATCAATGGCGAGAAGGCCGGACCCGGCGATACCGTCAAGATGGGCTCGAAGGGCGAGACCAAGATCGGTGACGATGGCGAGGCCGTGATGGGCGAGCCCTTCACTTTCGACAAGTCGAATATCGAGGAATACGCGAAGATCTTCTGAGGCGTGGTCCTTTGTAAATGGAGCGCGGGGAGCCTCCCCCACGAAGCTGGGGGAGGTGGCCCGACGAAGTCGGGTCGGAGGGGGTGTGGCCAGGATAAATCGCGGGAATCGGAGTTGCTGGTTGACGGTTCCCTTGCTCTTTCCTGACCACACCCCCTCCGTCATTGCTTCGCAATGACATCTCCCCCAGCTTCGTGGGGGAGGCTCCCCGCGCCTCTTCCGCATTTCGGACTACTCTATGGCATCTCCTTCCGCCGATACCCCGCTCCTCTCCCTGACTGGCGTTTCCAAGCGTTTTCCCGGCGTGCGGGCTTTGCATGACACCCACCTCACCCTGTATCCCGGCCAGGTGACGGCGCTGCTCGGCGAGAACGGGGCTGGCAAGTCCACCATCGTGAAGATCCTCACCGGCATCTACACGCCGGACGAGGGCGAGATCCGTGTCGGCGGCAAAGCGGTGAGCTTTTCGAGCCCACGCGATGCCTGGGCGGCCGGCATCACGGCCATCCACCAGGAGACCATCATGTTCGATGAGCTCTCGGTGGCCGAGAATGTCTTCATGGGCCATATGCCCAAAGGTCCGGGCGGCCTGGTCGACTGGGGCGCCGTCAATAGCCGCACGCGCGAACTGCTCACGCGGCTCGACAGCGACATCGACCCGGCCGAGCCCCTGAAGGCGCTCGGCGTCGCACAGAAGCACCTGGTCGAGATTGCCCGCGCGCTCTCGCACGAGGCACGCATCGTCATCATGGACGAACCCACCGCCGCGCTTTCGGCCCGCGAGATCGACGATCTCTTCCGCATCATCGCCCAGCTCAAGGCCGAGGGGCGGGCCATCCTGTTCATCTCGCACAAATTCGAAGAGATCTTCCGAGTCGCGGACCGCTGGCTCTGCCTGCGTGACGGCGAACATGTCGGCGAGGGTGCCATCTCGGAGGCGAGCCCGCCCCAGCTGGTGCGGCTGATGGTCGGCCGCTCGATCGATCAGGTCTTCCCCAAGCGCGAGGTGCCGATCGGCGAGGTCGCGCTGGAGGTGAAGGACCTGTCCAACGCCACCGAATTCGCCGACATCTCCTTCGCCCTGCGCAAGGGCGAGATCCTCGGCCTCTACGGCCTCGTCGGCGCCGGCCGTTCGGAGGCGATGCAGGCCGTGTTCGGCATCAGCAAGCCCAGCGCGGGTGAGATCAGCCTAGCCGGCAAGCCCTTGTCCATCCATTCGCCGGCTGATGCGATCGCCGCCGGCATCGCCTATGTGCCGGAGGACCGCCAGATCCAGGGCGCGGTGCTGCCCTTCGGCGTGCGCGAGAATACCACGCTGGCAAGCCTCTTCCGCCATGCCCGCGGCGGCTTCCTCTCGCTCGCTTCCGAGATCCAGGACACCCGCCGCCTCGGCACGCGTCTCTCCGTCAAGGCGGCCTCCTGGGATCAGCGCCTGCAGGAACTCTCCGGAGGCAACCAGCAGAAGGTGGTGATCGCCAAATGGCTCGCCACTGGCCCGAAGGTGATCATCCTGGATGAGCCGACCAAGGGCATCGATGTCGGCTCCAAGGCGGCGGTGCACGACTTCATGGTGGATCTCGCTGCGGAAGGTCTCGCCGTGGTGCTGATCTCCTCCGAATTGCCGGAGGTAATGGGCATGTCGGACCGGATCCTGGTGATGCATGAGGGCCGCATCGTCAAGGAATTCGCCCGCGCCGACATGGACGCCGCCGCTATCGTCACCGCCGCCACAGGAGGTCATGGGTGATGGGGGCGAAGGTCGGAACACTAAGCGTGCGGGCGCGGGACCGGCAAGCGTCGCGCCTTTTTCTGAATCGTTTCGTCTCGCTCAGAGCGAGCGTCCTCCTTAAAGGACCGTCGACATGAGGGCACTCTGGCGTCGCTATGCCCGCGAGATCATCCTCGCCTTCATCGTCCTCGGCATGATCCTCGCCATCGGCTTGCGCGCGCCGGTGTTCCTTAGCGGGGATTCGCTCAGTTCCCTGCTCGACGACACCACGATCCTGGCCATGCTCGCTCTGGCGCAGATGGCGGTAATCCTCACCCGCGGCATCGACCTGTCGGTGGCGGCCAACCTCGCCTTGAGCGGCATGGTGGCGGCGCTGTTCTCGATCTGGGCACCGAACGTGCCCATCTTCATCGTCATCCTGGTGGCGATTGCCGTCGGCACCTTTTTCGGCTTCCTGAACGGCGTCTTCGTCGCCTGGGTCGGCATTCCGCCCATCGTGGTGACCCTCGGAACGCTTGCCATCTATCGTGGCCTTGTCTTCATTGTCTCTGGGGGAAAATGGATCTCGTCGGATTTGATGACTTCGGCCTTCCTCGCCTTTCCGCATGCCATCGTGCTCAATATTCCCAGTCTCCCTATCTTCGGCATGCAGACCCCCAACCTCCATATTTCCAGCCTGGTCTGCCTCGCTTTCGTCGTCGCCGTGCTGATGGCCGTCTTCCTCGGCTTCACCACGGTGGGGCGCGGCCTCTATGCGGTGGGCGGCAATCCCATCGCGGCGCGCTATTGCGGCATCGACCTCTCGCGCCAGCAATTGCTGGTCTTCACCCTGTCGGGCGCCGTGTCGGGCCTGTGCGGCTATCTGTGGGTGGCACGCTTCGGCATTGCCTATACCGAGATCGCGCTCGGCTATGAGCTCAGCGTCATCGCGGCCTGCGTCATCGGCGGTGTCTCGATCGGGGGCGGCATCGGCTCGGTCACAGGGGCGCTGCTCGGCGCGCTCTTCCTCGGCGTCGTCGTCAACGCACTGCCGGTGATCAACATCTCGCCCTTCTGGCAGATGGCGATCTCGGGCGCGGTGATCCTCGCCGCCGTGGTGGTCAATGCCAGGGCCGAACGCCGGCAGGGCAAACTTATCCTGCCGGAGGCGCGTCGCCGCGCCGCCGCGCGAGAGGGGGTGCGCTCATGAGCGAACAGACCCGCTATCAGGTCCTCGACCGCGCGCCCTGGCGCCTGACCGACTGGCTGCTCCGCTGGGAGACGATCCTGTGCATCCTGCTGGTACTCGTCATCGTCGTGAACGCTGTTGGCTCGCCCTATTTCCTCGATATCTACAACCTTTCCGACATGACGCAGAACTTCTCGGAGAAGGCGATCATCGCGCTCGGCATGGCGCTCCTGATCCTCACCCGCGAGATCGACCTTTCGGTCGCCGCCACCGTGGCGCTCGCCTCGCTCGCCATCGGCTATACCGCTCAGGCGGGCTATGGGCCGGTGGCGCTGATCGCAGTCGGCATCCTTGTCGGCATCGTCTGCGGTGCCTTCAATGGCTGGCTGGTAACCGGCTTCGGCCTGCCCTCGATCGTGGTGACCATCGGCACCATGTCGCTCTATCGCGGCATCGCCCAGGTCGTGCTGGGCGACCAGGCCATCACCACTTATCCGGACGAGTACACGAGCCTTGCCCAGAGCTATATCATCCAGACCCCGCCGTTCTATCTCGCCTTTATCCTCTTCCTGGTGCTGGCGCTGATTTTCGCGATCGTCGTGCATTTCACGCCCTGGGGCCGCATGCTCTACGCCATCGGCAACAATCCTGTGGCGGCGCGTTTCTCGGGCATCCCGGTCAACCGCATCCGTTTCCTGCTCTTCGTGCTGACGGGTCTGCTGTCGGGCCTCGCCTCCGCGCTGCTCACCGCCCGCATCGGCTCGACCCGCCCCAATATCGCGCTCGGCTGGGAGCTCGAAGTGGTGACCGTGGCGGTGCTCGGCGGCATGTCGATCGCCGGCGGCTCCGGCACCATCCCGGGCGTGGTGATCGCCGTCTTCGTGCTTGGCCTGACGACGTTCGGCCTCACGCTGATCAACGTGCCCGGCATCGTCATCAATGTGATCCTCGGCGTTCTGCTGGTGGCTGCGATTGCCCTGCCGATCATCGTGAGGCGGGTGCTGGGAATGCGGGCGCAGTAGCAGCCCTGCGCCAGATGCTGTTTTGCGGCCGTGCCGACCTTGCGGCGTGTCCGGTCCGGTATCATGGCGATACCCAAAGGCGACGAACTCCTCCCGCCGCCCAAATCGAATAGCCGGCTACGTAATGAGGAGAGACCCTCTGCGACCTCCCAGGGGTGAGCCGCGTCGCGTCAAGGAATCACTCGAAAACGAGGGTTGTTTCTCGCTGTCGAGAGGCTTTCAGGCCCGTCGGCGCAAGGTCTGTATGCTGCGCGCGCCGCGATGGGCTGGCTTTCACGTCGATGTCACGCGTGCGGTATTTCATATGACCGGCAGACAAGACGCGGATGGCGGAGACGAGCCAATCGGCAGCGTCGGTGCTTTCGCAAGCGTGAATTGGGGAGGCTACAGGCATGGCCCTCAAAGGGTATTCCGTCCTGAAGGGACGCCCCATCAACAACCGTCTCGCGACCGGGAAAAGTCCGCATTATCAAGTTCTCGTTTCCGAGAACGGAACGCTTCATCGAATCGCGATCAATGTTCGCTCTCAAGATGGAAGCGAGGTGGAGTTCCTGGTCCGTTCGCGCTTCGAACATCCGATTACGGAACGGCTCCGCGCGCTTGATATCGGATTGCATCCGGCACGCAGCAAGCCCGATGGAATCGCGCTCGACTACATTCGGGAGAACTTGATGCAGCCCTGGGAGCTCAAACCACTCCCTTCATCGGCCGCTGGTCCCGATAATGATCTAAACGAGAAGATCGATGCCTATGTGCAGCGCGCGATGGCTGACGAAGACGCCATGATCTATGCCTTTGGCCAGACATGGGGGCCGGAACGGAACAAGGCCGATCAGTATTTCGGCTTCAAGCCTGGCGCGGGCATTCACGACATCCATATGAATCAGGGTAATCCCCCAGGTCCGTTCGCGAGCGACAATGGCGTCTATCAGGACGGAGGATTGGTCTTCGAATTCCCGCATGAGCAGCAGTGGGTGGCCGTCTTTCTGAAATTCCAGTCCCAGTCCTGGCATTCCGACGACCAGTCGGCGGATCCCAATGTTCCCGCGGATCCGGCTCATCCGAAGTTGCCGCATACGCCGGTCGATCGCGACGGCATTCCCCCGCTTGGAGTGCCGGACGGTTTGGTGCGGATTGTCGCCGCCTATGTGAACGATACGAAATCCCCCGAGCGGGAGACCGTCACGCTCCTCAATACCGCGGATGTCGCGGTCGATCTCACAGGCTGGCTCATCAAGGACAAGTTGAAGCATGCGATGCCCTTGAGCGGATCGATCGAGGCGGGAGCGACGAAGGTCGTGCAGATCCAAAAGCCCACCGAATTGTCCAACAAGGGCGGCATCATAACCCTCCTCGACGCCCGAGGCGTCAAAGTCCACGGCGTTTCCTATACCAGGGACCAGGCCAGGCAACCTGGCCGAACCATTCCGTTCCAATCCTAGAGCAAAATGCGTTCAGGCAAGAGCGGATTACGAAATTAACTTATTGGTACCAAAAGCATTTTGCGATTCTTGGTGATTCCATCTGAAAGTAAAACGCTCCAGCAGGGTCTGATGCGCGACCCTCGTTGCTGCTAGTGACCTAATGGGCAATGCCACTCGGACATTCGGCGGCCGAAAACAATAGAGGTGGGCCATGGGTTCGATAATCGCGGCCGGCTCGTGGTGTAACGGCGATGTGGCCTATCTGGCTTGGACGATCAAAGCACCCATCCCGGATTGTCTCGGCTTCATGATAACGCGTGTTCACGAGACTGGGCAGGATGCAGGTGCCCGGCGCGTGCTGCCGACCTGGATTTCGTTCAACGATCAGTCCAATCCGCGCTGGCTCGAGCAGGACAGTTCAGTCTGGCCGATCCAGGCCTTGCAGTGGCGGGATCTGACGTTGCGCAAGTCACGTGACACGACCGCGGTTCGCCTCATCGACTTTCGCGTGCATTACGAGATTGTCCCGGTCGGCCTCGCGGGAGAAGGCCGTACCCAGGTTCCGGATTCGGAGACCGCTCCCTATCTCGATAGCGACGGCAAGTCGCGCTACGACGGAACTCGCCGGCCCTTATTCATCCTGGAGCAGCCTTTCAGAACCCCGCCGATCGACGTGACCCATAAGTATGGACGAGATGGCTCGGCCATCGAAGCCACATTCACGAACGGCATTCTCTCGACGCAGAATCTGCTCCAGCAACTGAGGTCTCTCGACAGCAAGGATAAACTCGCGAAGGAAGATCTGGAGAGCACGAAGGGTCTCCTGAAAGTGCTGGACGAACATATCGCGATTCCTGGCGATCCCCTTCGAACCTTCCTGACAGGCGATGCCTTGAGCTTCGTCTGCCGGTTCCTCAAGCAGGCGGTTGGCGGCGACGGAGAGGTTTGTCTTGCCCTCTACGAGCTGGACGATCCCGAACTGAAGGCGCTGCTGAAGCAGGGGGTTGAGGCCGGCAAGGTCCATCTTATCCTGTCCACCGCTAGCAAGACCGACACCAAGCCGCCCGGTTCGGCCCGCACACCCGATCGGCCTGTAGTATGGGATACGGAAAACAACCGCATCCGCAACGAGCTTCATGCCCTCGACAAGGGCGGACAGGTCTTCGATCGAATGTTCAACAACGAGCAGTCGATCGGCCACAACAAGTTCTGTGTCTATGTCCGCGACGGCATTGCGGAAGCAGTGATGACCGGTAGCACGAATTGGTCGCGTACGGGTCTGTGCACTCAGTCGAATAATGCCATCATCATCACGAATCCCAAGGTTGCAGACGCCTACTGGTCTTATTGGAAGGATTTGCGAGACGACAGGCAGCCGTTGCGCGTGCCTCTTCAGGTTCAAATGGGCCCTCGCAAACTCGTTGAGGGATCGGCCGCCAACCAAGGCGATCCGGGTCCGGAATTGCGTAACAGCAACGCCAAGCCCGCCGGTCCCTACCAGATGGCCGATGGCACCAGCATCGAACTCTGGCGGTCGCCCAACGCACCCTCGAGGGCGCGCAATGAGAAGTCGCCGACGCCGGCCGATCTCAACGATGTCTATTGGCTCATGGCCCACGCCAAGAAGGCCATTTTCTTCCTCACCTTCATGCCTGGTGAATCAGGGAAACAGAACATCATCGGCGAGGCAGCCCGGCTTTCATCGGATAGACCGGAACTCGCCATCCTGGGCGCCATCAGCGATCCCAGGGCGATGCCGCCAAGTTCGCTTCACGAGCCGGCCGCCCCGGCGGGTGTAAAGGTTCCGCCGCCAGCCATATGGTGGCCCCATGGCGATCGAAGCCAGATCGCGATGATTCGGGCTGCAGCAGTCAGAATCCCGGTCGGCAATTTGCACCCTGAGCTTTTGACGGCCGGGCATGCCATCATCCACGACAAGATCATCGTGATCGATCCACTCGACGCAGACAATTGCGTCCTGATTACCGGCAGCCACAATCTGGGCTACAAGGCCTCCTACGCGAATGATGAGAACTTGCTGATCATACGCGGCAATTCGGCCCTGGCGACCGCCTATGCCGTCCACGTGCTCGATATTTATGATCACTACCTTTTCCGCGCCAAATTAGAGGAACGGTATCGATCGGATCTGATCGCGGGTCGCCCTTCCGCGCCGAATACGGCGCGGGGTTTCCTCGGCACGGATGCCAGCTGGCAAACGCACGTGTTTCCTCGACCGCGGAGCAGTGCGGATTATTTCGTCGGTTCCCTATAGTTTCTCTCCGTTGCACCGAAGCTGTTTCGCACCTCAGCGACAGATGCTCTTGCAAGAGCACGCCGCAAGAATACTCTGTCGCCTTCCCGCTGCTCCGCATACGCTTTCTTGCCGGCGCACGGCCCTGCCGCGAAAGAAAACGTCGCGTTGGCGCTTTTATGTGCTTGTCCCCTGCCTGAAAATGTGTCATGTCACCCCTCCATATTAGGACAGTCATGCTGTCCCATTAGGGATGCCGCTGCCGTTCAGGCTGGTGGCACGCGGATGAGCCGAAGATGGCCCGCAGGCCCGGCCACGCCGTAGGACAAGAACTGCCCTCTCGCGTTTCAGCGCAAAGCGGTGCAGCATGGAGCAAAGCCAGGGAAAGTGGATAACGGTTTTCCGTTCGGCTCTGCGACAATGTGTGAAGCAAGGCTGGTATCGGCTGAGCGACACATAGTAGTGCAATAAGGACATTCAGGCGGCATAGTCGCGGCCCGGCAATTGCATGGGCAAGCGATCAGGGCGGTTGAGTGTCCAGCAAACAGTCTATTGGCGATCGAGGCAGAGAGGGAGACAGGCGATGAGCGCGATCTTCGAACACGGACGGCAGACGGTTTCGGCAGCGGCGATGGAAGCCGCGACGAAAACCAATGCGGCCGTGACGAAAGACCGTGTCGTCGTGCGAGATCCCGGCCTGCCCAAGGCCCAGGGTTTCTACGATCCGGCCAATGAAAAGGATTCCTGCGGCGTTGGCTTCATCGCCGACATGAAGAATCACAAGAGCCACAAGATCATCTCCCAGGCGCTGCAGATCCTGCACAATCTCGACCATCGGGGCGCTGTCGGCGCCGATCCGAAGGCGGGCGACGGCTGCGGCATGCTGGTCCAGATCCCGCACGAGTTCTTCGCCGCCGAGTGCCAGGCGCTTGGCTTCACGCTGCCCGAGCCCGGCGACTATGCCGTCGGCTTCTTCTTCCTGCCCCGGAACGAGGAAGGCCGCGTGCATGCGATGCGCGTGGTCGAGAAGGTCGTGGCTGACGAAGGCGAGGTTTTCCTCGGCTGGCGCGCCGTGCCTATCGACAATTCGGGCCTGGGCGAGAGCGTGCTGCCCACCGAGCCCATCCATATGCAGGCCTTCATCGGCCGCTCGGCCGCGACGCCCGACCAGGACGAGTTCGAACGGCGCCTCTTCATCATCCGCAAGGTGATCTCCAACACCATCTACAACGATGTCGAGCGCAGGCCGCAGACGGCGGGCTTCTATCCCGCCTCGGTATCGAGCCGTACCATCACCTATAAGGGCATGCTGCTCGCCACCCAGCTCGGCGACTATTTCAAGGACCTTACCGACGAGCGCTTCCAGAGCGCCATCGCGCTGGTGCATCAGCGCTTCTCGACCAACACCTTCCCAAGCTGGACGCTGGCCCATCCCTACCGCATGGTCGCGCACAACGGCGAGATCAACACGCTGCGCGGCAATGTGAACTGGATGGCCGCTCGCCAAGCCTCGGTCGACTCGGAGCTGTTCGGCAACGACATCGGCAAGCTCTGGCCCATCTCCTATGAGGGCCAGTCCGACACCGCCTGCTTCGACAACGCGCTCGAATTCCTGGTGCAGGGCGGCTATTCGCTCGCCCATGCCATGATGATGCTGATTCCAGAGGCCTGGGCGGGCAACCCGCTGATGTCCGAGGACCGGCGCGCGTTCTATGAATATCACGCCGCCCTCATGGAGCCCTGGGACGGGCCGGCGGCCGTGGTCTTCACCGATGGCCGCCAGATCGGCGCCACGCTCGACCGCAACGGCCTGCGCCCCGCGCGCTATCTCGTCACCACGGACGGGCTGGTGGTGCTCGCCTCCGAGTTCGGCGTGCTGCCGATCGCGGAGGAAGACATCGTCGAGAAGTGGCGCCTGCAGCCCGGCAAGATGCTTCTGATCGACCTCGAGGAGGGGCGCATCATCTCCGACGAGGAGATGAAGGCCTCGCTCGCCGACGCCAATCCCTACAAGGAATGGCTCAAGCGCACCCAGATCGTGCTCGAGACCTTGCCGCCGGTGGAGGCGCGCGCCTCGCGCACCGACGTCTCGCTGCTCGATCGCCAGCAGGCCTTCGGCTACACCCAGGAAGACATCAAGCTCCTGCTGCCGCCCATGGCGACCACGGGCCAGGAAGCCGTCGGCTCGATGGGCACGGATACGCCGATCTCGGCTCTCTCCGACAAGTCGAAGCTGCTCTATACCTATTTCAAGCAGAACTTCGCGCAGGTCACCAATCCGCCGATCGATCCGATCCGCGAGGAACTGGTGATGAGCCTGGTGTCCTTCATCGGTCCTCGCCCGAACATCCTCGACCTCGAGGGCACCTCGCGCAAGAAGCGGCTCGAAGTGCGCCAGCCCATCCTCACCAATGAGGACCTGGAGAAGATCCGCTGCATCGGCCATGTCGAGGAGCGCTTCGACACCAAGACACTCGACATGACCTATCCGGCCACGCAAGGCGCCGAGGGCATGCGCGGGTCGCTCGACCGCCTGTGCGAACGTGCCGAGGCGGCCGTGCATGGTGGCTACAACATCATCATCCTGTCCGACCGCCAGACCGGTCCCGATCGAATTCCGATTCCGGCCCTGCTGGCGACGGCGGCGGTGCATCACCACCTCATCCGCCGTGGCCTGCGCACCGCGGCCGGCCTCGTCGTTGAAACCGGCGAGGCCCGTGAGATTCATCATTTCTGCTGTCTCGCCGGCTATGGCGCGGAGGCCATCAACCCCTATCTCGCCTTCGAGACGCTGGCAGCCATGCATGCCCAGCTCGATTTCCCGGAGGAAGTCGACGAGTATGAAGTGGTCAAGCGCTACATCAAGTCGATCGGCAAGGGCGTGCTGAAGGTGATGTCCAAGATGGGCATCTCGACCTACCAGTCCTATTGCGGCGCGCAGATCTTCGACGCGGTGGGCCTGTCTTCGGCCTTCGTCGAGGAGTTTTTCTTCGGCACCGCCACCATGGTGGAAGGCGTGGGCCTCAACGAGATCGCGGCCGAGGCGGTCCTGCGCCACAAGGACGCCTTCTCCGACGCCCCTGTCTACCGCAGCGCGCTCGATGTCGGCGGCGAATATGGCTACCGCATCCGCGGCGAGGACCACGTCTGGACCCCGGACAGCGTCGCCACGCTCCAGCACGCGGTGCGTACCAATGCGCAGGATCGCTATCGCGACTTCGCGCAGGCGATCAACGCGCAAGACGGTCACCTGCAGACCCTGCGCGGCCTGTTCCGCATCAAGACGGCCAGTGAGCGCGGCATGGCGCCGGTGCCGCTCGCCGATGTCGAGCCGGCTAAGGATCTCGTGAGGCGCTTCGTCACCGGTGCGATGTCCTTCGGCTCGATCTCGCGCGAGGCCCATGAATCGCTGGCCATCGCCATGAACGCCATCGGGGGCAAGTCCAACACCGGCGAGGGCGGCGAGGAAGCCGAGCGCTTCAAGATCCTGCCGGACGGGCGTTCCAAGCGCTCGGCCATCAAGCAGGTCGCGTCAGGCCGCTTCGGCGTCACGGCGGAATATCTTGTCAATGCCGACATGATGCAGATCAAGGTCGCGCAGGGCGCCAAGCCCGGCGAGGGCGGCCAGCTTCCCGGCCACAAGGTCGATGCCGTCATCGCCAAGGTGCGCCATTCGACCCCTGGCGTCGGGCTGATCTCGCCGCCGCCGCATCACGACATCTATTCGATCGAGGATCTGGCGCAGCTGATCTTCGACCTGAAGAACGTCAATCCGGCGGCCGATGTCTCGGTCAAGCTCGTCTCGGAGGTCGGCGTCGGCACGGTTGCCGCCGGTGTCGCCAAGGCGCGCGCCGACCACATCACCATCTCCGGCTTCGAAGGCGGCACGGGCGCCTCGCCCCTGACCTCGATCAAGCATGCGGGCAGCCCTTGGGAGATCGGTCTCGCCGAAACACAACAGACGCTGGTGCTCAACCGTCTGCGCTCGCGCGTGCGCCTGCAGGTCGATGGCGGCCTGCGCACGGGCCGCGACGTCATCATCGGCGCGCTGCTCGGTGCCGACGAGTTCGGCTTCTCCACGGCCCCGCTGATCGCGGCCGGCTGCATCATGATGCGCAAGTGCCACCTCAACACCTGCCCGGTCGGTGTGGCGACGCAGGATCCCGTCCTGCGCAAGCGCTTCAAGGGCACGCCCGAGCACATCATCAACTATTTCTTCTTCGTCGCCGAGGAAGTGCGCGAGCTGATGGCCGAACTCGGCTTCCGCAAGCTCGACGAGTTGGTAGGCCGCTCCGACCTGCTCGACAAGCAGGACGCCATCGAGCACTGGAAGGCCAAGGGGCTCGACTTCACCAGGCTCTTCCACAAGGTCGACGTGCCGGCCAATGTCGGCATCCGCCATGAGGAGAAGCAGAAGCACCCGATCGACACCGTGCTCGACCGCGGCTTCATCGCCGAGGCCGCGCCGGCGCTGGATTATGGCCGCGAGGTCGTGATCGAGGGCAGGATCACCAATGTCGACCGCACCGCCGGCGCCATGCTGTCGGGCGAGGTCGCGCTGCGCTACGGCTACGAGGGTCTGCCCGACGGCACCATCAAGGTGAACCTGACGGGCACCGCCGGCCAGAGCTTCGGCTCCTTCCTCGCGGCGGGCGTCGATCTCACTCTGGTGGGCCAGGCCAACGACTATGTCGGCAAGGGCCTTTCCGGTGGCCGCATCATCATCAAGCCACACCCAGACACGCTGGCCGTGCCGGAGAAGTCGATCATCGTCGGCAACACAGTGCTCTACGGCGCCATCTCGGGCGAGTGCTACTTCCGCGGCGTGGCGGGCGAGCGCTTCGCGGTGCGCAATTCCGGCGCGGCGGCGGTGGTCGAAGGCACCGGCGACCATGGCTGCGAATATATGACGGGCGGCGTGGTGGTCGTGCTCGGGCAGACCGGCCGCAACTTTGCGGCCGGCATGTCGGGCGGCGTTGCCTATGTCTATGACGAGGACCAGAGCTTCGCCAAGCGCTGCAACCTCTCCATGGTCGATCTCGAACCGGTAGAAGAGGAAGAGGACCTGATGGAACGCCTGCACCATCATGGCGGCGACCTCGAGTTCAAGGGCCGTATCGACGTCTCCGGCGACATGGGCCGCTATGACGAGGAGCGCCTGCGCAAGATGATCGAGAACCACCTGCATTACACAGGTTCGACGCTGGCGCAGACCATGCTGGACGACTGGGCGACTTATCGCACCCGCTTCGTCAAGGTGATGCCGGTGGAGTATCGCCGTGCTTTGCGCGAGATGGAAAAAGCCCGCACGCTGATGGCGGCGGAGTAAACGGACGAGGAAGAGCGCGACGCTGGGGTCTTCCCTCCTCCTTGTGGGGAGGGATAGAGGGTGGGGGGTCTTGGGGCGAGAAGCTCGCCTCATCTTGATCGACCCCCATCCCTTACCCTTCCCCACAAGGGGGAAGGGAGTGGCCGGCGCCGAGCCGATTGAATCAACCAGGCCGATTTATCTGGCCGACATAAGCTTTCAGGACCATCCCCATGGGCAAGGCAACAGGTTTTCTTGAAATCGACCGGCAGGACCAGAAGTACATGCCGGCGGCGGATCGTATCCGCCATTATCGCGAGTTTACCCTTCCGCTCGACGACAAGGACGTGGCCAAGCAGGCGGCGCGCTGCATGGATTGCGGCGTTCCCTACTGCCATGGTCCCACCGGCTGCCCGGTGAACAACCAGATCCCGGACTGGAACGATCTCGTTTTCCAGGACGACTGGGAGGAGGCGGCGCGCAATCTGCATTCCACCAACAATTTCCCGGAATTCACCGGCCGCATCTGCCCGGCGCCCTGCGAGGAAGCCTGCACGCTCAACCTCGAGGACGTGCCGGTGACCATCAAGACCATCGAGCAGTCTATCGCCGACAAGGCCTGGTCCATGGGCTGGATCAAGCCGGAAATCGCCAAGACGAAGACCGGCAAGAAGGTTGCGGTGGTCGGCTCCGGTCCTGCGGGCCTTGCCGCCGCCCAGCAGCTTGCCCGCGCCGGCCACGACGTGCATGTCTATGAGCGCGAGCCCCGCGCTGGTGGCCTGCTGCGCTACGGCATTCCCGACTTCAAGATGGAAAAGCACCATATCGAGCGCCGGGTGCGTCAGATGGAGGCCGAGGGCGTTACCTTCCACTACGGCGTCAATATCGGCGTCACCGTGAGCTTCGCCGACCTCAAGGGCCAGCACGACGCCGTGCTGCTGGCTGGCGGTGCCGAGCAGCCCCGCGATCCAGCCTTGCCGGGGGCCGAACTCGAAGGCGTGCAATTCGCCATGCCCTATCTCGTGCAGAGCAACCGCCGCGTCGGTGGCGAGGATATCAGCAAGGAAGAGCCGCTGCTCACCACCGGCAAGCACGTAGTCGTCATCGGCGGAGGCGACACCGCCTCCGACTGCGTCGGCACTTCCTTCCGCCAGGGCGCCATCTCGGTGACGCAGCTCGACATCCGCCCGCGCCCGCCCGAGAAGGAAGACAAGCTCGCCATCTGGCCCTACTGGCCGACCAAGATGCGCACCTCCTCCTCGCAGGCCGAAGGCGCCGAGCGTGAGTTCCAGGCTGTGACGCTCGGCCTCGTCGGCAAGAATGGCCGCGTCACCGGTGTGAAGATCGCCAAGGCCGATGAGAAGCGCCGGCCGATCGAGGGCACGGAGACCGTGATCCGCGCCGATGCCGTGTTCATTGCGCTTGGCTTCTCGGGCCCGGTCAAGCAAGGCATGATCGACCAGTCGGGCGTCGATCTCGACAAGCGGGGCAATGTCTCGGCCACCGACAAGGACTATCGCACGTCGATGGAAAAGGTCTACGCGGCCGGCGACATGCGCCGCGGCCAGTCCCTCGTCGTGTGGGCCATCCGCGAAGGCCGCCAGGCGGCACGGGCGATCGACGAAGCCCTGATGGGCGCGACGACCCTGCCGCGCTAACGGAGGCGCCGGCTTTCCGCCGGCTCTTTCTCTTCATGTCAACCGGGGAGTGTGCTCTCGTGATGCGCGAGGAACCGGTCCGAGATGAAAGGCTGGACGCCCTTCGAGCGAAAATTGATGAGGCGGACAACGACCCAAGGCCTTTGCTGAGCGAGGCGGAAGCCGATCGGCATTTCCAAGAACTCATTAAGAGATCTTAGGCGGCTCGCGAGAATAATGCTTGAGCGTCTCCAGCGCCGGTCAGCCCTCGCCGCTCAGTGCAGCGATTCAGTGTAGACGAATTTGGGCATGCTCCAGCCGAAGCGCAGAGCAAGCAGCCTCAGCGCCAGGCCGATGAGCATTGCCCCCAACATGACGAGATAATGAGGCAGCTCGAGCCACTGGCCGCCTGCATAGAGGCAGCCGGTGACGATCGAGACGGTCGCATAGAGTTCCGCCCTGAAGAGCAGGGGGATGTCGGCGCAGAGCACATCGCGCAGCACGCCACCGACGCAGCCGGTGATCATGCCGGAGGCAATGACGACGATGATCGGCAAGCCGAGCCCGATGGCGATGTCGCAACCGATGATCGTGAACACTACCAGACCGACGGCGTCCAGGAACAGAAAGAGGCGGCGCAGATGGCGCATGTAGTGTGCGACCATGATCGTCGCCAGCGCCGCCCCGCCGGTGATCAGCAGGTAGGAAGGATGCTCGACCCAGCTTAGCGGATGCCGTCCCAGCAGGATATCCCGCACGGAGCCGCCGCCGAGAGCAGTAATGCTGCCAAGAAGGGCAACGCCCAGCCAGTCCATCTGTCGACGGCCTGCGGAGAGAGCTGCGGTCATGGCTTCCGCAACGATCGCGATGAGGTAGAGGACATGGAAGACTTCAGCAGGATTCATCTTAAAATCGCTTCCACGATCAACAGATCTTGGCCTCATCCTCACCTGCCACCAGCTCCCGTCATGTGCAAGACCCATGCTGGGTCGGTAAGTTTCGCGGCCCGGTGAGGGAGTCGCCATGGCGGCTGTGCCGGGAGCGCCGGCTTTCCAGCCGGCACGTCCGGAGCGCAAGCCATGCAGTGAGATTCCCGGGATGCCCGCTCCTGGAAACGATGTGCTTGCCAGAGAAGGGCAGGCATCCTTGCCCATGTGCGCTAACTCAAGCAGGCAATCGACAGGGAAGACCGCGTCGCCCAGAACCTGCAGCTCGGGCTGATCCAGATCGCCACCAGCGCCTTCCTCAACGCCTGCGTCGTGGTCATGGCGGGTACGATCCCTGCCTTCCTCGCCGGCCACCCGCTCTGGACCGTGGTGCAGCACCGGCTGACGGGGATTGTGCTGATGGGGCTGGCGGCGCGCATGGCGCTGGATACGGCGCGGCGATGCGCTCCCAGTCAATCCGGCCAGCGGAAATCATCCGCCCGCCCCTCGCGTGGCGGCGGGCTCTTACCCTGTTGCAGCACCTTGGCTACGCTTGGATCGGCGCTGCCCGCCGGTTTTGCAGCCGCGCCGCCCAGCAACGCGCCGCCCGGCGTGGTCTCGTAGGCGTCGAGTGGCATCACCGGGCCATATTCCGGCTTCTCAGGTACCAGCGGCTCGCCAGGCGAATCCGTCGTCGGTTCCGCTACGGGAGCCGTGGCGATCACCGGAGCGGGTGGAGCGTCGCCCAGCACGCGCCTCAGGTCGCCCTCGAGGAAGTGCGCGGCGATGCGGGCGCCCTCGTCGGAAAAATGCACCCCGTCTGGCTTGCGCAGGCGGGCAGGCTGACCATCGAGGCCGGTCCCGCTGGCTGCGTAGCTGCCGTCGCCGTTCACGAAGCCGTCCCAGATGTCGACATAGATGCCGCCGGCTTCCGCCACCTGCTTGCGATAGAGGCTGTTGAGGCGGACCATGCCGGCGCTGAGATCGTCGCTGCGCATCGGCGGCAGGCCGACCCAGAAGATCTTGATGCCTCTCGCCTTCAGCGGCGCCAGCAGCGCGTCGATACGCTTGGCATAGGCAGCCTCCCACTCCTCCGATTGGGGATCGAGCCTTGTGTCGCCGTCACGGATGGTCTGGCGGTCGTTGGAGCCGACCAGCACCACCACCGCATCGATCTGTGCGTTGGCGGCGAGAAGATCGGCCACTGCCTTGTTCCAGTCGTAGAAATCCGTGCGGACCAGACCGGTATCGGCCTTCGCGTCATCGATGATTGCGATGTCGGGCCGGTCGTCGAGCACGTCGGTCAAGCCCTTGGCGAGTTGGTCGGCCAGCGAATCGCCGATGACATGCACGAAGAGCGAAGGCGGGACGGTGGGTGCCGGCGCGGGGGCGACGGGCTTCGGCATCGAGAAGGGCGAGGCGCGCACCTTGGTTCGTCGCACCGGCGCCGGGCGGGCATTGTTGGCACGGACCCTGTCCTGCATCTCGTTATATTGCCGTAGCGCCTCGCCCGGCGTGTCGCCGCCGCTGCGTGCATGCACGGCAAGCTGCGCCAGGCCGAGGACGGCTACAGCGAGAAGAGCGAGGAGGAGAAAGCGCTGCGTCAAGGTCTTGCCGGATCAGGCCGTTTTGCCAGACCGTATCATAGCCTATTTCGCTTCGCTCAGCTTCTGCAGTACGGCGGGCGTGGGATAGCCGTCGGCTATCAGACCGGCCTTGGCCTGCCAGCTGCGCAGGGCCGTGCGCGCTGCAGGGCCGATCTTGCCGTCGATGGTGTCGAGGGGATAGCCGAGCGCCTTCAACTTCGTCTGCATCGCCGTGATCTGGCTGCGGTTGAGCGTCGTCTCCTGCGCCGGCCAGTTGCCCTTGAGGGCGTCGATGCCTCGAATGCGGTCGGCGAGCAGGCCCACCGACAGCGTGTAGGAATCGGAGATGTTATAGGTCTTGATCGCCCAGTAGTTCTGGAAAATCAGGAAGGCCGGACCCTTGGCGCCGGCCGGCAGGAACAACCAAGCCTTGTCCTCGCCCGGCAGCTTCTGGCCGTCCACGCGCGCGACGCCGAGCTTGGCCCAGGCCGAGGCCGGGCCGCCGTCATGGGCATTGATGGCGGTGAAATCGAACTTCGCCGGCAGCTTGACCTCATAGCCCCATCGCTTGCCGGCATCCCAGCCATGCTGCTTGAGGTAGTTGGCGATGGAGCCGATGACATCCGGCTCGTCCTCCCAGACGTCGCGCTTGCCGTCCGCGTCCATGTCCACGGCATATTTCAGGAAGCTGGACGGCATGAACTGCACCTGGCCGAGCGCGCCGGCCCAGGAGCCCGTCATCGCTCGGGGCGTGATGTCGTGCTCCTGCAGGATCTTGAGGGCGGCGATCAGTTCGTCGCGGAAGAGTTCCGGGCGCTTGGTGGTGCAGCAGGCGAGGGTAGCGAGCGAGCGGATGATGTCGGAATCGCCCGGCGAGGCACCGTAATTGCTCTCCAGCGACCAGATCGCCAGGATGACATAGCGATCCACGCCATATTGGGCTTCCGCCTTGTCGAGCCAGGATTTCCAGCGCTGCGCCATCGCCTTGCCCTGGGCGATGCGGTTGGCGGTCAGGCGGCCATCGACATAGGCGTGGATGGTCTGGTTGAACTCGGGCTGCGTGCCGGCGAGCGAGATCACCTTGGGATCGACCTCCAGCCCCGCAAAGGCGGCATCGAAGGTCTCGCGCGAAACGCCCGCTTCCTTGGCGAGCGGCCAGAGGCGCGTGACAAAGTTGAGGTAGTTGTCGGCGCGGGCCGACGTGGCAGACAGAACGAGGCCAGGAACGGCCGTGAGGCACAAGCAGATCGCCATGATGAGCATGTGCGGCGGTCTTGCCTTAATTGCGGGCGCAGCGAAGCAATCCAGGGGACCGGGGGCGGCGGCTGGTCGGTTCACACGTGGCATTGGCGCCTCCTCGAATCCTGATACCATGGTGTTCATCATTTTTGTGATAAACACCGCCATGAGATGCAAATTGCAAAGAGGCAAGGTTTGAACAAGGCTCATGGCGCGGTGAGGGCGGCGGTCCCAGTCAATTCGGCGCGATCTTCCGCCCTGCGCACGATCGAAACCGAGAGGGCTGGGCTGGCAGCACTAAGCGAGGCGCTGGCCGGCGATCTCGGCATGGCCTTTGCCGCCGTCGTGGATCGCATCGGCCGCCTGAAGGGCCGGGTGATCGTCTCCGGGATGGGCAAGTCGGGCCATATCGGCAAGAAGATCGCCGCCACCTTCGCCTCCACCGGTACGCCGGCCTTCTTCGTGCATCCGAGCGAGGCAAGCCATGGCGATCTCGGCATGATCACCACCGATGACGCCGTCATCGCCCTCTCCTGGTCGGGCGAGACGCGCGAATTCGGCGACATCATCGATTATGCCACCCGCTTCAACGTGCCGCTGATCGCCGTGACGTCGGCACCTTCTTCCACTTTGGCCAAGGCCGCCGATCACTGCCTCATCCTGCCCAAGGTCGAGGAGGCCTGCCCGAACGGCCAGGCGCCGACCACCTCCTCGGTGATGATCCTGGCGCTGGGCGATGCGCTCGCCATGGCCATGCTGGAATGGCGTGGCTTCACGGCCGAGGATTTCCGCGTCTTCCATCCGGGCGGCAAGCTCGGCGCGGCGCTGAAATTCGTGCGCGACGTCATGCGCACGGGCGATGCCATGCCGGTCGTGCTGGCGGGCTCGCCCATGCCGGATGTCATCCGCGAAATGTCGAGCAAAGGCATTGGCAGTGTCGGCGTGATCGATGCGGCCGGCGCCCTGGTCGGGATCGTCACCGACGGCGACCTGCGCCGCCATATCGCCGACGATCTCATGGCCAAGCGCGTCGACGACGTCATGTCCCGTTCGCCGAGGGTGATCCGCACCGATGCTTTGGTGAGCGAGGCGATGGAGGTCCTGGATTCCAGGCGCATCACCGTGCTGTTCGCCATGGAGAATGACCGTCCGGTCGGCGTCGTCCATATGCTCGACCTGATCAACACCGGCCTCGTTTGAACACAGCCCATGCCCTCCGCCTGATCGCCGAAAGCCTTGCCTGCGAGCGGGGTGGGCGGCTCGTATTCGAGGATATCGGCTTCAGCGCCGGAGCGGGCGAACTCGTGGCCGTGGTCGGGCGGAACGGCGCCGGCAAGTCGAGCCTGCTGCGCGTGGTGGCGGGCCTGGTGCCGAAGACGTCGGGCATGCTGCGCATCGAAGGCGGCGAGGCCGAAAAGAGCGCCCCTGAGCACATGCATTATTGTGGCCATAGCGACGCCCTCAAGCCCTCGCTGAGCGTGCGCGAGAATCTGAGCTTCTGGCGCTCTTATTATGGCGACATCAGGCTCGGCATCGAGGATGCGCTCGACCTCTTCGCCATCGAACATCTCGCCGATCTTCCGGCCGCCTATCTCTCGGCCGGGCAGAAGCGCCGGCTCTCGCTCTGCCGCCTCTTCGTCTCCTGGCGCCCGGTCTGGCTGCTGGACGAGCCGACCTCGGCCCTCGACACGGCGACGCAGGCGCGCCTCGCCGAGCTGATGCGGGCACATCTCGACGAAGGCGGGATCATCCTCGCCGCCACCCATGGCGATCTCGGCCTCATGCCGAGCCAGACCCTCACCATCGGTGGCGCATGAGCGCCCTCGGCGCCCTTTTCGTGCGGGACCTCAGGCTGGCCGTACGTTCGGGCGGCGGCGCGCCCGTTGGCGTGATCTTTTTCCTCGCCGTGGTCACGGTGATCCCCTTCGGCGTCGGTCCCGATCTCAATCTGCTCGCCCGCATCGGCCCCGCTGTGCTCTGGCTCGGCGCGCTGCTCGCTACCTTGCTCGGGCTCGACCGTCTGTTCCAGGCCGATCTCGAAGACGGGTCGCTCGACCTCATCCATCTCGGCGGCACGCCACTGGAGCTGGCCGTGGCGGTGAAGGCGCTGGCCCATTGGGTCACCACCAGCCTGCCTCTGGTGATTGCGGCGCCCCTGCTGGCGCTCTTCGTCAACATGCCCGGCCATGGTATCGCTCCGTTCACGCTGACGCTTCTGGTCGGCACGCCCGCGCTGACCTTTCTCGGCGCCATCGGCGCGGCGCTCACCGTGGCGCTCCGGCGCGGCGGCATGCTGATCTCGATCCTGATCCTGCCGCTGACCATTCCCGTGCTGATCTTCGGCGTGGCGGCGGCGACGGCGGCGATCACCGGTCCCATGCCTTTCCTGCCGCCCTTTCTCCTGCTTTGCGCCATGACGCTGTTTTCCATGGTGCTGGGAACGGTTGCGGCCGCCTGGGCGCTGCGGTTCGGGCTGGAATGACCTGGGAGACCCGACGAGACGTCCGCGCTCCCAGATTCTGTTCCCTCCGTCATTGTTTCGCCGCCTCTGCGCGGGTAAAACAGCCCCCATGTGGAAATTCGCCAACCCGACCGTGTTCCTGGGCCTCGCCGCGCGCCTGCTGCCGTGGCTGACGGCCGTCACCGTGCTGCTCTTCGTGGCCGGGCTCTATGGCGTCGCCGTGGCGCCGGACGACTACCAGCAGGGCGCCACGGTGAAGATCATGTATATCCACGTGCCCAGCGCCTGGCTCGCCATGGCGGGCTGGGGCGTGATGTCGCTGTCCGCGCTCGGCGTGCTGGTCTGGCGCCATCCCCTGGCCGAGGTGGCGATGAAGGCGGCAATGCCGATCGGCGCTGCCTTCACTTTGCTCTGCCTCGTCACCGGCTCGCTCTGGGGCCAGCCGATGTGGGGCACCTGGTGGGTGTGGGATGCCAGGCTCACCTCGGTGCTGGTGCTTTTCCTGATGTATCTGGCGCTGCTGGCGCTCTGGCATTCGATCGAAGATCCCGGCAAGGCGGCCCGCATCTGTGCCGTGCTGGTGCTGGTGGGGGCGGTCAACATACCCATCATCAAATTCTCGGTGGATTGGTGGAACACGTTGCACCAGGGCGCGTCGGTGTTTCGCATCGGTGGCTCGACCATCTATTCCTGGATGATGCTGTGGCCGCTGCTCGACATGGCGCTGGCCTTCACCTTCCTGTTCGCCACACTCCATGTGATGGCCGTTCGCAACGAAATCCTGCGTCGGCGCATCCGAACCATGCGCCTGATGGCGGCTGCAAGCCCGGCCGGCGCCGTGTCGCCCACCGTGCCGGCGGAGGCCTGAGATGGCGATCCTCGGCATGGACCTCGGCACCCATTGGGCCTTCATCGTATGGGCGTATGCGGCGGCTCTCCTCGTGATCGTCTCCCTTATCGTCTGGGTGCTGGCCGACTACCGCCAGCAGCGCAAGATTCTTGCCGATCTTGAAGCGCGCGGCCTGCGCCGGCGTTCGCGCCAGGCTTCAGCTTCGGGCAAGGAGGCGGAGTGAGCAACAGCCAGACCCTGCCGCCGGCGCCGCGCCGCCGGGCACTCGTCTTGATTCCCTTGATCGTCTTCGCGGCGCTGGCGGGCCTCTTCCTGTACCAGCTACAGGGCGGTGGCGATCCTTCAACTCTACCCTCAGCCCTGATCGGCAAGCCGGTGCCCGAAATGAAGCTGGCGCCGCTCGTCGAACTCACGCGCGACGGCAAGCCGGTGCCGGGGCTTGCCACTGCTGACTTCAAGGCCGGCGGGGTCACCGTGGTGAATGTCTTCGCCTCCTGGTGCGGCCCTTGCCAGGAAGAGCATCCGGAGCTGATGAAATTCGCCGCCATGAAGAAGGCGCGGCTGGTCGGGATCAACTACAAGGACGATCCCGACAATGCCCGTCGCTTCCTCGGTACCTTCGGCAGCCCCTATGATGCCGTGGGCGTCGATGCCAATGGCCGGTCAGCCATCGACTGGGGTGTCTATGGCGTGCCCGAGACCTTCATCGTCAACGGCAAGGGCGAGATCGTCGACAAGATCGTCGGCCCGCTCGACGATGACAAGCTGGCGAACAAGCTCCTCCCCGCCGTCGAAGCCGCGTCCAGATAAAGGCCCGATATGACCGACCGTTCGAAGCTTCCCTACCGGCCCTGCGCGGGCGCTGCCCTGTTCAACGCGGCCGGCAAGGTTTTCATCGGCCGACGCCGCAGCAAGGAGGGCCAGCCGAACAAGCCGACCCTCGAATGGCAGATGCCCCAAGGAGGCATCGACGCGGGCGAGGATCCCTATGAAGCGGCAGTTCGCGAACTCTATGAGGAAACCAACGTGCGCTCCATCGCGCTGCTGGCCGAGGCGCCGGAGTGGTATTCCTACGACCTGCCGCCGGAAGCCGTAGGCGGCGGCTGGACCGCGAGATATCGCGGTCAGACCCAGAAATGGTATGCCTTCCGCTTTACGGGCACCGATGGCGAGATCGATGTCGAGCATCCCGGCGGCGGGGTGAAGGCCGAGTTCGACGCCTGGCGCTGGGAGGATCTCGACGCTCTGCCGGGTCTGATCGTGCCTTTCAAGCGCGATGTCTACCGCCAGGTCGTGGCCGCGTTCCGCCAGCTTGTTGCATGAGCGAAAAACCCTATCGCCCGAATGTCGGCATTGCCCTGTTCAATAGGCAGGGCCTGGTACTGGTCGGCCGCGCGGAGACTTCGGGGCCCGAACTCATCGTGCCCGGTCACGAATGGCAGTGCCCGCAGGGCGGCATCGACGAGGGTGAGGACATCGTCGCGGCGGCCCGACGCGAGCTGTGGGAGGAGACCAATGTCCGTTCCGCCTCGCTGCTTGCGGTCACGGACGAATGGTGGCCCTATGATTTCCCGCCATATGACGGCCCGCCGCACAAGCTTTCCCCCTTCCGCGGCCAGAAGCAGCGCTGGGCAGCGTTCCGCTTCGAGGGGCAGGAGAGCGAGATCGATGTCGTCAACCTTCCCACCGGCGAGCCGCAGGAATTCTTCGGCTGGCGCTGGGAAAGGCTGGCACGCCTGCCCGACCTGGTGACGCCGCACAAGCGCCCATCTTATGAACGGATGGCCATGGCCTTCGCTGCGCTGGTATAGTTATCCAGCCTCATAAAATTGCAAGAATCCCGCAGCTCGCCTTGCTGAGGCCACTGTGCTGCGTGATCCTCCTCCTCTCGCCGCAAATGCGTCTCGCAAAGGCGGGTGGCCTGTAATCGGGCTCCGCAGTTCCCATATGTGAGTTTTGCGCGGAGGCGCCCTGTTCATGTTTCGAAGTGTTGTCCCCTATGACTATACCGTCGGCATCGACCGCTCGGATATTGACTTCATGGGCCACGTCAACAATGCCAGCTATCTCAAATGGGTGCAGGCGGCGATCATCAGCCATTGGGAGCGCCTGGCTCCGGCCGATGCGATCGCGAGTCTGTCCTGGGTCGCCCTCAAACATGAAATCACCTATCGCAAGCCGGCTTTTCTGGATGATCATGTGATCGCAACGGTCATATTGGAGAAAGTCCACGGCGCGCGGGCGTTCTACGAAATTATCATCAAGCGTGGCGAGGAAGTGCTTGCCGAGGTGAAGTCGAGCTGGTGCTGCCTCGACGCGGAGACCCATCGTCCGGCGCGCGTCTCGAAGTCGATCATCGATCATTTCGTCCGGAAGGCGGGGGGCTGAGGTCTTCCTCAATCGAACGCGGCTTCAATATCTTCCTTCCTGGGGGGAAAGAGCTGGTCGCGCGAGGCTAGCAAGGCGCCTCCGACGATCAGCAGCACCGCCAGCCCCAGCCCCAGGCTCAGGGGCGCAAAGCCCACCAGCACCAGGATCAGCGTCGAGAGCACCGGCGTGGCATAGGAGGCCACGCCCAGCAGGCGGATGTCGCCATGCTTGACGCCACGGTCCCAGGCATAGAAGGCCAGGCCCACCGGACCGAGGCCGAGCCCGATGATGGCGAGCCACTCCTTCGGCTCCGGCCAGATCGTCTCCTCGAATAGGCCGTGGAAGAGGAGGGCCAGGAGGCAGGTCATGCCGCAGAAGCCCACCACCGCATCCGTCGGCACCGCCTTGAAGCGGCGCGAGAGCACCGAATAGCCCGACCAGATGAAAGCGCAAGCCAGCGCCAACAGGTAGCCCGGCATGGCGGCGGTATCGAAGCCGCTGAGCCCCTTGGACAGGCCGAGCACCAGCACACCGGCAAAGCCCAGGAGAGCGCCGGCAACGTGATACCAGCGTAGCCTTTCGCCGGGCAGCATCGCCGAGAACAGCACGATCAGGAGTGGCCAGAGATACGCGATCAGGCTGGCTTCGGCGGCCGGCGCCCGTTTGAGCGCAGCAAAATAGACGGCGTGATAGCCGAACAGGCCGCCGACGCCGAGTGCCCAGACCGGAAGCGGCTGCCGGAGCGCGCTGGCAGCGCCGGGCCGAAACAACCAGGAGATTGCACCCATTGCGGTCGCCACCGCAAAGGTGAGGCCAAGCAGCTCGAAGGAGGGGATGCGGCTCGCCAGGGCCGTGGTGAGAGCGAGGACCGCCCAGAGCAGGATGGCGATCAGGCCGATCGACGTGGCGAGGAGGCGGGTGGGCATGGAAGTCTCTGGAGTGTGTTTTGCAATATGCCGAACTCGGCAAGTTGCAAAGCGCTTGGAACCAAGGAGCGAGAGCAAAATAGCGCTTCTGCGTAAACGCGTTTTGCTTGAGGCAATCCGCACCCTATGCCTCAAATTGAACGTAGATGCCATGGCGGCGTGGAAATTCCGGCCTCCGGGCCGATATCCTGCCGAACGGTGGTGTAAATTACCCATTGTTTCAAGGCGCGTGGCATGGGGCTTTTGGCGGAAGCGCCTGTTGCGCAAGCTTGATAGCAGGGCCTTTGCAAAACAGGCAGAGGCAACATGCACACAGATTTTTCGCTCGGGAGGTCCGGGCATTCGATGGATACCCCGATCCCCCCGGACACCTCAACCCTTGTTGGGTCCTCCGCCACGGCGGGAGTTAATGCCAGACGTTTCGATGTTGTGATTATCGGCGCCGGGCAAGCCGGGCTGTCGGTCGGCCATTATCTAACGTCACGCGGCATCGATCATATCATCCTTGATGGAGCCAGCCGCATCGGCGACAACTGGAGAGCGAGGTGGGACTCGCTTCGTCTGTTCTCGCCCGCCCATTTTGATGGTTTGCCTGGTATGGCTTTTCCAAAGGGAAAGGAGCATTTCCCCTCGAAGGACCAGATGGCGGACTATCTGGAGGCCTATGCGGAACGCTTCCGCTTGCCGGTACAGTTGGGCACCAAAGTCGATCGCATTTACACTGGCGGAGATGGCTATGTCGTAAGTGCGGGGCCCACGCTTTATCAGGCTGCCCATGTCGTCGTCGCTATGTCAGGCTATAGGGAACCGAAGATCTTGGCCTTTGCCAAGCAGCTTTCACCTGCCATCACGCAACTGCATTCGAGTGACTATCGCAATCCCTCGCAATTGCGCGAAGGAAATGTCCTGATCGTCGGGGCGGGAAATTCGGGATCGGAGATCGCCATGGAACTGGCAACGGCAGGGCATCGCGTCATTCTATCGGGGCGCGACACGGGCCATGTGCCGTTCAGGATCGAGACGGCGCTGGCCCGGCATCTGCTGGTGCGCATCCTGTTCCGCCTGGTGTTTCATCGCCTCCTCACCGTCAGGACGCCACTTGGGCGCAAGGTCAGGCCTAGGATTGTCGCGGGCGGCGGCCCCCTTATCAGGGTCAAGCCTGTTGATCTCCACCGCGCGGGGGTCGAACGCGTGGCCAGAACTGTCGGCGTTTTGGAGGGTATGCCCGTTCTGGAGGGTATGCGCCGCTTGCAGGTCGACAATGTGGTGTGGTGCACCGGCTTCAAACATGACCTGTCGTGGATCGAGCGGCCGATCTTTGGCGACGACGGCCGTCCCATGCATTATCGCGGCGTCGCGGATGGCGAACCGGGCCTCTATTTTGTCGGGCTGCCGTTTCTCTATGCGATGTCGTCGGCAATGATTCACGGGGTCGGGCGCGACGCGCGCTACATCGCCGATATGATCGCGGCGCGTCTGAAGTCTCGAAGCGCTTAGAGCAAAACGCGTTTGGTTCGTGAGCGCATTTTTGCTCCAACTCTTTGTTTCGACGCGTCTTTGCAATTCTGGCCGATTCCCCCCAATCGCAAGGTATTCGAGACCTTCGACCTCCACGGCCGATCGTTTCACAACAAGTCACGGCTGTTTTCCCTGGCTGTTGAGAGCACGCGCGATGGCGATCTCGTGGCGTCGCTCGAATCCGAGTGCGCCGGGAGAGAGGCGAGAGTTTCGTTTGACTATCTGGCATTTCGTCAGTATTCTGATGATATGAGTTCTGATGATATAAATGAAGCGAAATATCGCGAGACTGCGGACCTCGGCGGAGGCGGCCGCTCGGAGGCCGAGCCTGCAGGCCCCAGGCCAGGGCTGCTGGCGCGCCATCGCGTGCCCGCGCATCTTGCCCGTCGTTTCAATCAGATCTGCGTTGGCGTCAGTGCGGAGATCCTGATGCCGGAGGGACTGCGACCCATCGAATATGCAGTGCTCGCCGCCATTGACGATCGCCCGGGCTTTGATCAGCGTAAGCTTGCTATGGCCCTCGGCATCGATGCGACCAGTGTCGGCCAGATGGTGGACCGGCTGTCGGCGATGGGCCTGGTGGACCGAACGCTCGATCCGGCGGATCGGCGCGTCAGGCTTCTCGTGCCGACCTTGCATGGGACCTCCCTGCGCCAGCGCGTAAGACCCGTTCTTCTTGAGGCTCAGACCAGGATCCTGGCCCCCCTCGAGGCTGCTGAACAGGCTACGCTGCTCGAACTTCTGGCACGTGTCGTCGAAGGCAACGATGGCTATGCGCGGCCAGGCAGTGGCCGCCGCAACTCGAAACGCAAGGATGGATATATGCGCCCCGGCGGAGATGGTCAGGGGTTGTCCGAACCATGACAACGGCAGCACAAGAGAGCCCGTCCGTCGCGCTGATGCGATTGGTCAACGGCTACCAGGTTTCGCAGGCGATTCATGTCGCTGCGGTGCTAGGGATCGCGGATCATCTAATCGGGGGTGCGCGGCGGATCGAGGACCTGGCCCAGGCCACCGCCACCGATTCCGGGTCATTGTACCGGCTTCTTCGCGCACTCGCCGCTGTCGATATATTCCGGGAGGAAGAAGAACGGGTCTTTGCGTTGACGCCGATGGCGCGGTGCCTGGGTTCCGATGTGAACGATCCCGTGGGGCCTTGGGCCGCCTTCATCGGCCGGCCTTATGTTCGCCGTGCCTGGGACGAGCTGCTCTACAGCGTGCAAACCGGCGACAGCGCCTTCAGTCATGTTCATGGCACCGGCGTGTGGGCCTATCGAGCCCAGCATCCCGAGGAGGGCGCCCTGTTCGACAAGGCCATGACTGCGATTTCGCGCCAGGTCTGCGATGCTGTCGTTGCGGCTTACGACTTTGCAGGTGCCGGCCGCGTCGTGGATGTGGGTGGTGGCGAGGGCGCCCTCCTGGCCGGTATTCTCAACGCCAATCCAGCTTCGAGCGGTGTGCTGTTCGAGCTGGAGCATGTCGCCGCGCGAGCCGCCGATCGTGTCGCAGCGATGGGTCTTGCATCGCGGGTGGAGATCGTGAGCGGCAGCTTCTTCGAGCAGGTTCCCGGCGGCGACATCCATGTCCTCAAGGGGATCCTGCATGATTGGGATGACCGCGCCTCGGCCGATATATTGCACAATTGCCGGGAGGCAATCGCCGCCAATGGCCGGCTGCTGGTCATCGAGCGCCTGATCGCGCCACCAAACCAAGGCGCCGAGGCGAAGTTCAGCGACCTCAACATGCTGGTTTCGCCTGGCGGGCAGGAGCGCACGCGGGAACAATTCGCAGGATTGTTTGGCGCAGCAGGCTTCCGCCTGGCTCGTCTCATCGCGACGGGCACACGCATGACGATTATCGAGGGTGAACCAATGCCGCCTTGACGGGCGGTCGTCAGCCGATCGCTCGTCCCCTTCGCAACAAAGGTCGGGCAGGCGGGAAAGCGCCCGGTCTCATGCTGGCATCTTGCAATGTGAATGCATGCTTGGCCCGATAAGCGTGCTTTCACGCTCTTGGTCGGGCGCCGCACAGCGGCGAGGGGCGAATATGCGAGTAAACTTGGAAGAAGGACATCGCGACATCGTGCAGGAGGCTTATCAGCACGACTTGCCAGCCCATGACGCCCCGGCCCGGAACGATGACTGCGACACCCTTGCCGCCGGCACGGACGGCGGCGACTGCAGGGGCGAGGACTTCGAGCGCCTCGCGATCGCCGCGGGCCTGTCGGGCCGCGAGGATGATTACCTGAAGGCCTTCGAGAAGGCGCACAACTGTTACCAGTCCAACAGCCAGACCATTGCTGCCGCGCGATGCGCTTTTTGGATCGGGTTTCGGCTTTCCTGGCAGGGGCAGGTCTCCCGCGCCAATGGCTGGCTCGCCAGGGCCCAGCGCCTCGTCGAACGCGCGGGAGACGATTGTCCCGAGCGGGGGTATCTTCTCCTGCCCGCCATACAGCGGCATCTGGCCCTGAATGAAAATCGGCCTGCTGGCAGCTTGGCTGCTGCCGCGGCCGACATTGGCGATCGTTTCCGCGATAACGATCTCGGCGTCTATGCCCGGACCCTCCAGGGCCGGGCCTTGTTGGCGGACGACGAGGTCGCAGCCGGTCTTGCGCTGCTTGATGAAGCGATGGTCGCCGTGGTCGCCGGCGAGCTGACACCCATGTTCACCGGGCTGGTCTATTGCACGGCCATCGCGAATTATCATCGAATGTTTGCATTCGATCGGGCGCGCGAATGGACCTCGGCCTTCGATGACTGGTGCAAGTCGCGGCCCCAGGTCGCGGTGTTCTCGAACCAATGTCTTTTGCACCGGGCCGAGATCCTGCATCTGAGTGGACAATGGCCCGAAGCCATGGATATCGCCAAACGTCTCGGCCATGCTGGAACCTCGAAGCCAGCCATGCTGGTGCGGGCGGCAGCGCATTACCTGCGGGCGGAAATTCATCGCCTGCAGGGAGAGTTCCGCTGCTCTGAAATGGCGTACCGGGAGGCGGAGCACCTGGGTTCGAGCTTGCAGCCGGGATTGGCGCTTCTGCGTCTGGCGCAAGGAAAGGCACGAGAGGCGCTTGCCTGCCTTCGCCGTGAGGTCGATGCCTGTCATGCCGGGAAGGGTCGGCTCCGCCTCCTGCCCGCTTTGGCGGAGATCCTGCTCAGACTGGGCAAGCATGAAGAGGCGAGGCACGTCGCCGACGAACTGATCGAAATCGCGATTCGCATGGGCACTGAGGCTCCGATGGCTCTCGCTCTCCAATCGGGCGGCATGGTCCGCGTGGCGGAAGGCGATACGCAGGGCGGCCTGGCGAAACTCAGCAAAGCGCTGGCATTGTGGCGATCGGTCGGTGTCCCCTATGAGGCCGCTCGTACGAGAGTGATGCTTGGGTACGCGAATCTCGCCTTGGGGGAGCAGGCCGGAGCAAGACTGGCGTTCGACCAAGCCCTGACAACGTTCAGGCATCTCCGCGCCATGCCGGATATCGAGCTTCTCCTGGCCGTGCCTCGGGTCTCTGCGCCAAAGGCATGCTGCCATCTGACCACGCGCGAGATCGAGGTCCTGCGGCTGGTCGCTAACGGCAAGACCAATCGATCGATCAGCGCCGAACTCGGCTTGAGCGTGCGGACCATAGACCGCCACCTTGCCAACATCTTCAACAAACTTGACGTGCCATCGCGAGCAGCCGCGACAGCCTACGCCTACGAGCACAATCTGTTCTGAGCTTTGGCGGCGCCCGCCTGTCCGGTGGTTTTGCGCCAGCGAAGCGGTGAACGCGGGAAACTACCCAGACAGATTTTTCGAACGATGGGTGATTTGACTGAAGCGAGCGGTCGCTTCGTCGGCGTAATCACGGGTCCAGGTGAAGCATAGAGGCAGCACAGTGGGCCGGATCGACCGCTATTACATCGTCGCAGCAGCAACATATCTTGTTATCGGTCTCTGCCTTGGTATCGGCATGGGTATCACCGAGAACTTTCAACTCGTCGCCGTACACGCCCATATCAACCTGGTGGGTTGGGCGTCACTGGGCCTGTACGGTCTCACCATCAGAGCCTTCCCGGAATTGGGGGCGTCGAAGCTAGCGCCTTGGCAGTTCGGCGTCGCAAATCTCGGCGCCATCACCTTTCTGCCCGGCATTGCATTGGCCGTTACCCAAACAACCCAGGTGCTTGCGATCGTTGGCTCCCTGATCTGGCTTCTCGGGGCACTCCTCTTTCTCGCCATGTGCATCGGCTTGGCCCGGAACGGTCGCCAGCCACGCGATCGCACTCCTCGATAGCAGCGCTTCGATCTATTTCCCCATCAACACGGGAATGATTTCAAATGCTCCATCACATATCGATCCCGGCATCCGACTCGGGTCACGTTTCCGAGGTCCTCGCCGAAGTATGGATCGAGAATCGGCTGATGCTGGAAGCGGTGAGCCGGGAGATGGCGGCGGCCTATGCACAAGTACTGCAATTCGAGCGTCTCGATCAGCATTTTGGCATGGGATCGGTTGGCTGACCGACACGCTACCCGTCCGCCAGCGGCATTGGTCGGCCCTGATGGCGGGGCGGGCGGATCTCGCCCCGTTGCGTGCCGATCGACATCTCGAAACTGTCGGCGATGCGGCGGGCGCGGTCGATGAAGACGAGCGCGGCTTCGCGCGGCAGCACCTCGCCGGCGGTGCGCTCGAAAAGGTCGAGCCAGCGGTCAAAATGGCGCCCTTCGAGCGGCAGCATCAGATGAGGGCGCAGGGGCCTTCCATCATAGCGCCCCGTCCGCAGCACCATGGAAGACCAGAAGGCGCAGAGCTTGGCGAGATGGTCGTCCCAGTCGGCCACCTTGGCGTTGAAGATCGGGCCGATCAGCTCATCCTGCCGCACCCGGCCATAGAAGGTATGGACGAGACTTTCGATCATTGCTTCGGAAAGAGTCCCGTTGCCGCTTCCGACCATATTTATGTTGGAAATCATTGATGAATCCGTCGTGCCGGTACTGTTTCGCAAGGAACATAAACTCAAGGGCGCTATTATCCGGCCATTATTACCTTGTATACTCTCTAGATGATGTTTGGTGGAGGCTGCCATGCCGGTACGTCCACTTGCAGTCATCTGTCTCGCAATAGCTCTGATGTCGCCTCCGGCTGTGGCGCAGCCGCCCGATCCGGATGATCCCAGTACGGACAGTGCCCAACAGATCTATGAACTTGGGCGCTTCGCCGCCATTTATCAACGTATCCTCTCCAACTATGTCGACGAGCCTGATCCGCGGAAGCTGATCGAGGCGGCGATCGACGGCATGGTCGGTTCGCTCGATCCGCATTCGCGTTATGTCGATGCGCGCGCCTTTCGTGACATGCAGCGCGAGCTGACGGGCAAGTTCGCCGGCCTTGGCATCGAGGTGTCGCTCGACAATGGCGCGATAGTGGTCAAGCACGCTCTCGAGGACTCGCCCGCCGCCAAGGCAGGGCTGCTGGCCGGCGACATCATCCTCAGCATCGACGGGACGCCGCTCCGGTCCATGAGCCTCGATGATGTGCTCAAGAAGATGCAGGGTGCGGAGGGCACCACGGCAAGGCTGTCGATCCAGCGTGCAGGCAGGCCTGTAGCCTTCGATCTCGACATCACTCGCGCCATCATCGCCACCGAGACGGTGCAATTCCAGGAACTCGGCCGGGATGTCGGCTATATCCGTATCGTCGAGTTCGACGACAACACCTTCGGCAGTCTGCACAAGGCCACCGTCAAGCTGCAGGCGGATATCAAGCCCAAGGATCTCAAAGGCTATATCGTCGACCTGCGCAACAACCCCGGCGGCCTGCTCGACCAGGCGATCACGGTTTCTGCCGGTTTTGTCGGCAAGGGCGTGGTGGTGTCGGTGCGTGGGCGCGATCCCAATCTCGCCAAGATATTCATCGCCAATGGCGCCGACCTCATCGGCGACAAGCCGGTGATCGTGCTGATCAACGGCGGCACCGCTTCGGCCGCGGAGATCGTGGCAGGTGCGCTGCAGGACCTCAAGCGCGCCACCATCCTCGGCACCCGCTCCTTCGGCAAGGGCTCGGTGCAAACGGTCTCGCGTCTGGCTGATGAGAGCGCCCTGATCCTGACCACGGCGCGCTATTATACGCCGCTGGGGCGCTCCATTCAGGCCGAGGGCATCGAGCCCGACATTCTCATTCTCCAGAGCGATGCCGAAGCCTATAGCGTTGTGCACCGCACGAGCGGGGAAGCAGGACTCGCCGGTCATCTCAAGGCGCGAGACGGCGAGGAGGAAGGCGGCGGCTCGTCCTTCTACGTCCCCGTCGATGCCAGGAACGATACCCAGCTCAACGCGGCCCTCGATCTCTTGCGCGGGCTTCGCCTGAACCCAGCCTTTCCGCCGCGGCGCCTGACACAGTAGTCGCACTACTGACGGCGCTCAAAACGACATTCGCCGCATCCGTAGCCTACGGATGCGGCGAATGCCGGTTCCTCCCGAGATTACCTTCTAGAGCGTTTTGCTTTCAAATCGAATCGCCGAGAATCGCAAAATGCTTTTGATACCAGTCAGTTAATTCCGAAATCCGCTCCACCTGAACGCATTTTGCTCTAGGCGTTGCAGGCGGCGCTTTCCGGCAGGCCAAGTGCGGCTGCCACGCGGCGCAGATAGCTGGGGCTGGCATCCAGGCCCAATTCCACATCCTTGATCTCGTCCACCGTCAGGCCGCACGTCACGGCCAGATCCTCGATGCTGTATCCCTTTGCTTCGCGGGCCTCCCTGAACACGTGAGCTCCGGCGTTGATGGCGGAGGTCGTTGCTTTCGAGAGGGCGTGTTCGCTTCCGGAATAGGGCATATGTCACTCCTTGTTATGAGTATCCGGGGATGGTTAGGTTTTTTGCTTTGATGGGCTCCGGTTGAGGTGGATGAGGGACAGCGAGTTCCTCGGGAAGGTTCCGCTGCGTCCGAACCCGTTTGGCGCGCCGCGGCATTGCTTAGAAACGCACAAAAGGCAGGCTACTGTTCTCGTGAGCGACAGAAGAACGCCTGTCAGTTGTCTGGGGAAATCACCCTACGCGAGTATAACGTCAAGTATAATTATCAGGGATAATGGGATGTCAATCCGTGAATCAACGATCGGGACGATAGGGCCGAAATTCGCGATGGTCAAGCTTAGCCGATTTCGAGCACAAATAGCCAGCTGTTTCTCCTGATACATCAATAACATGGCTGCCACTTGTGTGTAACGAAAGGTACATTGATAGGGACAATGCGACAGGCCAGTCAGGCCGTTGATATTCTTCGATTTTGGTCACCTGGATTTGACTGATTCGTGACTGGAGGACGGCGAAGAATCCCTTTCGAGGAGCCGCAACGTGCCGTCGTTTTCGGCATTCTCGGGCCGCCTTTTCATCAGGCCGGAAGCCGGTCGAGACGCCAATTCCCGGCTAGGCGTCCCTAACGGTCAAGGCGCCGCAATAACGCGATGCACCGGTGATGACTGTCTACCCTCCACGTTTGTCCCGCGGGGCAGCAGCGTCGGGCTCGTCATGGGGATGCAAGGATGCGACAATTACATATGAGCTATGTGTTGAATGTAATTATCCGCCGAGACAGAGTCCCCTAAACTCATTTCCTGCCAAGCCTGCCGGCAGTTCCTTTTTTTTACAAGCGATTTAAGTGGAGAATTTCATGGCTCGCCAATTGCGGCTCGGGGCCTTCATGCGGCCCGCCAGCATCCATACCGGCGCCTGGCGCTATCCCGGCGCCTGGCCGGACGCCAATTTCAACTTTCCAGGCCTCCGGCGCTTGGCCCAGAAGCTGGAACAAGGTCGCTTCGACGCCTTCTTCATGGCCGACCATCTCGCCGTGCTCAACATGCCGGTGGAGGCGCTGAAGCGCAGCCACACGGCGACCTCATTCGAGCCCTTCACCCTGCTCTCGGCGCTGGCCGGGACCACCGAGCATATCGGCCTGGTCGCTACCGCCTCGACCACCTTCGACCTGCCCTACCATGTCGCCCGCCGCTTTGCCTCGCTCGACCACATCAGCGGCGGCCGGGCAGGCTGGAACATCGTCACCACGTCCAACCCCGATGCGGCGCTCAATTTCGGCCTGACCGACCATGTCGAGCATGACGAGCGTTACCATCGGGCGCGCGAGTTCTACGACGTGGTGACGGGCCTTTGGGACAGCTGGGCCGACGATGCCTTCATCCGCGATGTCGAGAGCGGCATCTTCTTCGATCCGGCCGGGATGCATGTGCTCGACCACAAGGGCGAGAGCCTCTCGGTGCGCGGTCCGCTCAACATCGCCCGTCCGGTGCAGGGCTGGCCGGTGATTGTGCAGGCTGGCTCCTCGGAGGCAGGTCGCCAACTGGCTGCCGAGACCGCCGAGGCGGTGTTCACGGCGCCGGCGACGCTTGCTGACGGTCAGCGCTTCTATGCCGATGTGAAGAGCCGTATGGAAAAGCTCGGGCGTAACCGCGATCACATGAAGATCCTGCCGGCCGCCTTTGTGGTGATTGGCGACACGCTGGAGGAGGCGAAGGCAAAGCGGTCGAAGCTCGACAGCCTCGTCCATTACGACAGCGCCATCGCCTCGCTCTCCATCGCGCTCGGCCATGACGCCTCGGGCTTCGATCCCGAAGGAAAGCTGCCGCCGATCCCCGAGACCAACCAGTCGAGGAGCGGGCGTGAACGTGTACTGCAGCTTGCCGAGCGCGAGGGGCTCACCGTGCGCCAGCTTGCCCAGCGCCTCGGCGGTTACGCCGGCCTGGCTTTCGTAGGCACGCCCCAAACCATCGCCGACGCCATGGCCGAATGGCTGCATACCGAGGGATCCGACGGCTTCAACATCATGTTCCCCTATCTGCCTGGCGGTCTCGACGATTTCGTCGACAAGGTGGTGCCGGTGCTGCAGGAGCGCGGCCTGTTTAGGCGCGAGTATGAGGGCAAGACGCTGCGGGAGAACCTGGGCCTGCCGCGGCCGGCCAACCGCTTCTTCGCGTAAGATGCACGAAAGCCTGCCCCGCTCCGCGAAGAAGGCCTCGCGCCGCGTCTTGCTTCACATCATCGCAAAAGTATCTGGGTTGGGGCCAATCTTGCCGTGAGGATCGTCCAGTCGATCGATGGCCGCGATGTCCTCTGGGGCGAGCCTGAAATCGAAGACCTTGAAATTCTCGATGATGCGGGCCGGCGTCACCGATTTCGGGATCGCCACATTGCCGATGTCGAGGTGCCAGCGCAGGATTACCTGGGCCGATGTCTTGCCATATTTGCCGGCGATGGCCGCAATGGCGGGATCGGCAAGCAGCCGGCCCTGGCCGAGCGGGCTCCAGGCCTCCGTCGCGATGCCTTCCTTGGCGTGATAGTCACGCAACGCCTTCTGCTGGAAGCGCGGATGCAGCTCGACCTGGTTGATCGCCGGCACCACGCCGGTCTCGGCCTTCAGGCGCTCGAGATGCGGTACCTGGAAATTCGAGACGCCGATGGAGGCGATGCGTCCCTCCTCGCGCAGCCTGATGAAGGCCTTCCAGCTCTCGAGATAGCGGTCGCGCGAGGGCACCGGCCAATGGATGAGGTAGAGGTCGAGCTTGTCGAGCCGGAGCTTCCCCATGCTGGCATCGAAGGCGCGCAGGGTTGTGTCATAGCCCTGGTCGGCATTCCACAATTTCGTGGTGATGAAGAGATCCTTTGCCGGCACGCTGGAGCCAGCGACCGCATCGCCCACGCCCGTCTCGTTCTGGTAGGCGGCGGCGGTGTCGATCGAACGGTAGCCGGCTTTGATCGCAGCCGTCACGGCGGCGTTAGCGCCTTCATTGGGCACCTGCCAGACACCGAAGCCGATCTGGGGAATCTGGTTGCCGTCGTTGAAGCGGATGGTGGGGGACATAAAGATTTCCTGGTTGGGTTGAATACAGGGCGCGACTCGCCTCTCTAAAAGGCGATTGTCATCACTGAAATCCCGCGGTCTTCTGCGGGATATAGGGTTCCTCCAGCGAGGCGATTTCCGCATCCGTGAGATTCAGGCTGATCGCCGCCACCGCATCCGTGATGTGGTTGGGCTTGGAGGCGCCGACAATGGGGGCCGTCACCACGCTCTTCTGGGCAAGCCAGGCGAGCGCGACCTGTGCCTTCGGCGCGCCGCGCGCCTTTGCGATCGTGGCGACCGCCTCGATGATCTTGCGATTGGCTTCGACATGCGCGTTGTAGAGCGTGCCGCCGAAAGCGTCCGTTTCCTGGCGCTCGGTGGTCTCGTCCCAGGCGCGGGTCAGGCGGCCGCGGGCGAGCGGGCTCCAGGGGATGACGGCGACCCCCTGATCCTCGCAGAGCGGCAGCATCTCGCGCTCTTCCTCGCGATAGAGCAGGTTGACATGGTTCTGCATCGAGACGAACTCGGTCCAGCCATGGAGGCGGGAGATGTAGAGCGCCTTGGCGAATTGCCAGGCATGCATCGAGGAGGCGCCGATATAGCGGGCCTTGCCAGCCTTCACGACGTCATGCAGGGCCTCCAGCGTCTCCTCGATCGGCGTGGAGGCGTCCCAGCGGTGGATCTGGTAGAGGTCGACGTAATCGGTGCCGAGGCGCTTCAGGCTGTGGTCGATCTCGCCGAGGATCGCGCGGCGGGACAGGCCGGCGCCGTTCGGGCCGGGGCGCATGCGTGAATTGACCTTGGTGGCGAGCACGATCTCCTCGCGGCGCGAAAAATCCTTGATGGCACGGCCGACGATCTCCTCCGAGGAACCATCCGAATAGACATTCGCGGTGTCGAGGAAATTGATGCCGGCTTCGATCGCCTGGCGGATCAGCGGGCGGCTCTGCTCTTCCGGCAGGGTCCAGCTGTGGTTGCCGCGCTGGGGATCGCCATAGGTCATGCAGCCGAGGCAGACGCGCGAGACTTCGAGGCCGGTAGAGCCGAGTTTGACGTAATCCATGGATGAAGCTCCAGACTGTCGGTGGCAGGGGAGAGGCGGCTCCAACAGCCGCGGCGCACCGCTTCACAAAGGGGAGGTCGAACTGGCAAGGGGTAGCACCCGGCCGGGGCGGTGTTAATTCAATTCATGGAAACCGAGGCGTTCAGGACCTCGGAGAGTTCGCTGGAAGCCTCCGATCTCTGTTATTCGCCCCGTTCGTCGAACAGCAGCAAAGCTGCGGCGCCCACCAGCCCGGCGTTGTCGCCGAGGCCGGCCTTCACGACGGGCACGTCTCTGAAGGAGGGCATTGCTGTGTTGCGGATCGCGGCGTGAATGCGCGTTTCCATCAGGTCGAAGCCGTTTGACACCCCGCCGCCGATAATTACCCTCTCAGGGCTGTAAAGGTGGATCAGGCTGGTGAGGCCCTCGCCGAGATAGCCGGCTTCTTCGTCGACCAGGCAACTTGCCACGGTATCGCCCTGGCGGGCCGCCTCGACGACGTCGCCGGCGGTGGGCGTGACCATGCGGGCGAGCAGGCTTTCGGGATGGTCCAGCGCCGCCTGGCGGGCACGCCTGTCGAGTGCCGTGCCGGCGGCGAAGGCCTCGAAGCAGCCGATGGCGCCGCAGGAGCAGCGTGGTCCGTTCATCGCCATGCGGAAATGGCCGACATGGCTGGTCATGCCACGCCGGCCATGGAGCAGGCGGCCATCGCTGATCACGCCGCCGCCGATGCCGGTGGAGACGGTGATATAGAGGAGATGCCGCAGGCCCTTGCCGGCCCCGAAATGCCATTCGCCATAGCAGGCGGCAATGGCGTCGCCCTCGACCACCACCCGCGTGCCCAACGCCTCCGCCAGTTCGTCGCGCAAGGGAAAGTCTTCCCAGCCCGGCAGAGTGGGGACGTGGATGAAGGTGCCGGTGGTGCTGTCGAGCGGGCCGGGCGCGCAGACGCCGATACCGGAGATGCGGTCGAGGCCCTCGTGCTCGGTGATTTCGGCGACCAACGCCTTGAACTGGGCCATAACGGCCCTTGGTCCGCCCGGCACGTCGGTGCGGGTGGCGGCGCGTTTCAGCACCGTGCCGGTATCGTCGACGAGAGCGACGCGAAGCTGCGTGCCGCCGAGATCGATGCCGATGGCGCGTCGATACATGTTCAGTCTTCCCGCGTCAGGCCATGCACCCAGTCGATGCGGGTGGCAAGGTCCGGTGCGCCGAAGGCGAGGGAGCCCATCACGATGGTCTCGGCGCCTGCGAGGCGCAGATTGGGAACGGTGTGCTCGCGGTTGCCGCCGTCGGAGGCGAGGATGATGCGGTGGCCGGCCTTGGCGGCGATCAGCTTGCGCGCCTCGCGCAGGCGGTCGAGCGCCGAATCGTCCAGGCCGACACCCTTGATGCCGATCAGCGTCCCGAGCAAAGTGAGGATGCCGATGCGGTCGAGGAAGCGCTCGGCGGCCGCCACCGGCGTATGGAGCTGCAGCACCACGCCCGAGGCGAGGCCAAGCTTGGCAATATGGGCGAGGGCAACGTCCGCGTTCGCGTTCTCGGCGTGGATGGAGATGAGGTCGGCGCCTGCCTCGGCGAACTGGTCGATTTGGTCGATCAGGATGTCGTCCATCGTCATCAGATGGACATGCAGGGGCTTGGCCGTGACCTTGCGCACCACGGCGGTAAGGTCGGGGAAATAGAGCAGGGCCGGCGAGAAATGGCCGTCCGCGACGTCGATATGAAACATGTCGACGTGGGGCTCGACGCGGGCGATGTCGTCGGCGAGGCGGCCGAGATCGGCGGACCACAGCGAGAATTCGGCGAGCAGGCGGTCGGCGGGCAGGGCTTCGAGCCAGCCGGAGGCGGGTTTCATGCGGGGTTCTCCGAAAGGAATTGCGCCAGAGCGGTGCGGAAATCCTGGGTGTAGCGCGCTTTGTCGAGCGCCTTGGGGGTGATGCGCAGGAAGCGGGCGCCGGGGATCATGGCGGCGAGCGCCTCGGCGTGGCCGATGGGATGGATGGCATCGACATCGGTACCTACAACCAGGGTCGGCAGCTTCAGAGAGGCGATCTGCTCGCGAGAGACACCCGGGCCGTCCGCCGAGATGCGGGTGAGCAGGGCCGAGGTCACGGCCTGCGGCCTGCGGGTAAAAAAGCCGCGCAGGGAAGCGAGATTATCGGGCGCTCGCTCCTCGAGGTCGCGCGCAATCTCCGATGCATCGAACTTGGCGCGGGCCTCCTCCGGCGAATAACCCGCCAGCAGATCGCCGACCACGGCATTGGCCTCCATATTGGGAGGCGCCGCCTCGGCGATCCAGGCTGGGCGGGCCAGCACCAGGGCGCGTACCAGTTCGGGCCTTGTCACGGCGAGGCGCAACGAGATGGCGGCCCCCATCGAGATGCCGCCGAGGACGACCGGGCCGAGATGGAGACTCTCGACCCAGGCCGCGATGTCGTCGGCGAAGGTGGCGATCGAGAAGCGCGTGGTATCGCCGGCCTCAGAGGCGCCATGGCCCCGGCATTCGAGCGTCAGGCAGCGGGCGGGCAGGTCGAAAGGGAAGACATCGGCCGTCTGGCCCGCATCGCCGCACAGCCCGTGCTGAAAGACCATTGGGGTGCCGCTGCCGTGGGTGAAGACGGCAAGACGAAGGCCGTTACGGTCGAAGAAGGAAGGGGACGGGGTCATACGGCCTGGCTCCGCCGTCCGAGCGAAAGATGCACCGCAAAGGCTCCCCCACGAAGTTGGGGGAGGTGGCACGATGAAGTCGTAACGGATGGGGTGTGGTCAGAAAAAGGCATGGGAAACGAAAGCCGGGGACGGTGCTTCCCGTACTTTATCCTGACCACACCCCCTCCGACCTCGCTGCGCTCGGCCACCTCCCCCAGCTTCGTGGGGGAGGCTTCGCGCGTCCTGTGTCGAACACTGCTCAAGGTCGCAACTCCGCCAATTTCCGACCCAGGAACACGGCCACCCCTGCGGCCTCGCTCGCGCTCAGCCCATGCGTCACCAGCGGCCCGTCAAAACCGGCGCGGGCGAGGCAGGCGAGGTAGTGGTCGAAGTCGATCACGCCCTTGCCGGCAGTGGCAAAACCGCCTTTGGGATCGCGATCCTTGGCATGTGCCATGATGATGCGGTCGGCCAGCAAGTCGATGCCCTCGGCCACAATCCGGCGCTGTTCAGGAAGATTGGCCATCTCGAAGAGATTGGCGGGATCAAGCACGATCTTGAGGCGTGAACTCGCCATCTCATCGAGGATCATGCGGGCCTTGATGGCGGAATCGATGACATTGGCAAGCTCTGGCTCAATGCCCAGGTAGACGTCGTAGGTCTCGGCGATAGCGATTGCCGCCTCCAGGCTCGCGGTGAGATCCCGCCAGGCCTCGGGAGTATGGTTTGCGGGATGGGCTCGCCACTGGTCTTCGGGGTCGCGTGTGCCAGTGCAGAGGGTCAGGAGGCGCGTGCCCATAGGGTCGGCGGCGGCGGCGATGACGGCGAGGCTGTCACGGCCGCGCTGGCGAACCGCGGGATCGGGATGGATCATGTTGTAGGTCGCGGAAACCGCGGCGATGTCGATGCCCTGTTCGGTCGCTGCAGCGCGAACGGCATCCGCCATCGCGTCCGGGATCGCCGCCGGCATGGAATCGAGGCCGGAGCAGGCCATGTTGTACTGCACGGTGCGGTAGCCGGCCGCGCGGGCCGCCGCCAGCACAAGGCCCGGTTCGCTGCCCGGAAAGGTCTTGGCGAAGATGCCGAGTTCCATCACAGCACTCCCTGCACGTCCTTGAGCTTCACCGTCCGGCCTTCGCGGGCTGATTGGGCGATGGCGATCATCGCGCGCACCGAGGCGACGCCGTCCTCGACATCGGCGCCGCGCATCGGCGCGCCCTTCAGGATGACGTCGGCAAAGCCCTCGAGCTGACGGCGATAGAAATGGCCATCGGCGCCCAGCACGCGGGTGGTGGCGCCGTCCCTCTCGCGGAAGATGTCGACCTCGCTGCTCTTGTAGTACCAGGGGTTATAGGTCTTGCCGATGACGCTGCCCTGCTCGCCATAGATCTGGAAGCCTTCATGCCAGTCCATGCGGACGGCCACTGTAAGGTCGAGATGGCCGAGCGCTCCATTGGCGAAGGCAACATCCACAAACCAGCAGCGGGCACCGAAGCGCTCGGAAAGGCGCGCCTCGACCTCCAGGATCTCGCCGCCGAAATAGCGTGCGGTGTCGACGAGATGACTGCCATGGGCGAGCATGTAATAGCGCTGCAGATCGGCCTTGGGATCGCCGGCCGGCTTGCGGGCCAGCTTGCTGGTGACGATCAGGGGCTGCACTGCGTCGGTCATCGGGTAACGGTGGGTGGAATCGCAGTACCAGGCTTTCAGTGCCAGGAGTTCGCCCATCTCGTGGTCGATGAAGTCCTTGGCCGCCTCCAGCCCGGCGTCGAAACGCTTCATATGGCCGACCTGCAGCACCTTGCCGCTTTTCGTCACGGCCTCACGCAGGCTTTCGACCTCCTCGACGCCGACACCGATCGGCTTTTCGCTCAGCACATTCTTGCCAGCCGCAAGCGCCTGCAGGGAGGCGGGGACGTGGAAGGCATCGGAGGTGGCGACGATGACGGCGTCCATTTCGGGATCGGCCAGCATGGCGGCATAATCGGAGAAAGTCTTTTCCGGCTGGTGGGTCCAGGCCATGCGCTCCAGCAAGTCCGGCGCCACGTCGCAAATGGCGTAGAGATCGGCATTGCGCGCCTTGGTGCAGCTCTCGAAATGGGCTGCCTGGGCGATCGGGCCGCAGCCCAGCACGCCCACCTTGAGGCGACGGTCTTCCTTCTTCGGCATTGGATGGACTTTCCACGGCTGTCGATAATTTATTTATTATCTAAATAAATATGGAAGGCAAGCGGCAAGGATGATAATTTGCCGGCTGTCGTGGTCGATGAGGGATGTGTGTTGGGCGAGAAGAGGCGATCAAAGCGGAACGAGTCGCTTATGCTTCCCCGCCCGGCCGCATACATTGAGTAGCGGAGGAGCGCATGGCCGACCAGACCTTCGCCCGCTATGTCAATGAGCGCCGCATCCTGACCCAGTTGCGCCTGCAGGGTGCCATGCCGCGGGCCGAGCTCGCGCGCCGCCTTGCCCTGACGCCGGCGACAATCACCAATCTGGTCGACAATCTCGCTTCGGATGCCCTGGTGATCGAACAGCACGCCCGACGGGGCGATGGCGCGCGGCGGGATGTCGGGCGGCCCGGCGTCGACATCGCCCTCAACCCGCAGGGCGGCTTCTTCCTGGGTGCCGAGATCGGTGTCGGCCTGGTGCGGTTCGCCTTGCTCGACCTGGCGCTCGGCGTCGTCGACAGCGAGACGCAGCGCCTGGCCACCACCATCAGCCCGACTGCAGCGGTCGAGGCCATCGCGACCTATGTCGAGGGGCTGGAGCGCCGACGTCGGGTGAAGGGCCGGCTGCGTTCGGTCGGCATCACCGTGCCCGGCCTGGTGCGCTCGGACGGTCATGTCGTGCATTTGCCGATCCTCGGCTGGAAGGACGTCAATTTGCGAGCCCTCGCCGAGGCGGCGCTGAGCGTGCCGGTATTCGTCGAGAACAATGCCCATGCCGCCGCCTTCGGCGAGGTCTATACCCAGCCGGGCCTCTCGACCGACGCCATCATTTATCTCAAGCTCGGCACGGGCTGTGGCGGTGCTGCGATCATCAACGGCCGCCTGATGCGCGGGGCCAGCGGCACCGGCAGCGAATTCGGCCATCTGCGCATCCGTACCGCGGGCCCCCGCTGCTCCTGCGGGCAGGAGGGCTGCCTGGAAACCTTCGTCAACATCGCCGCCCTGCAGCGCGCCTACCGACCCGGCGAGGGCTACGACACGGACGGTCTCTCGGCTCTGCCAACGCGGGTGGCCGAGGCGGCCGCTCGCGGCGATCGCGACGCCGACGCGGTGATGAACGGCCTCGCCGGCCATCTCATTACCGGGCTCACCACACTGGTGAACATCTTCAACCCCGGCACCATCGTCCTCGGCGGGCCTATGCGGCCGGTGTTGGCGTCGCGGCTCGACGCGATCGCCGAGGCGGTGGGTGCTGCCATCGTGCCGGGCATGGCGAGGCCTCAGATCCGCCTCTCCACCCTGGGCGAACTCGAATGTGCGGTGGGGGCGGCGACCATCGCGCATCACCGGGCCTTCGACGTCTCCAACATCGAGATCGGTTCCTGAGAGCGCGGACTTCACAGCGACATGCTCGCATATCGCTGTGAAGTCCGCGCTCTCAGTTCACGATTCCTCTGTCTGCACCTGCGCCGTCTGCTGTGATCCGCCATTGATGCCGGTGGCGGCGTAGTAGCCCACCGCCGAGGCGGCGAGGCAGAGCAGGACGGAGGCGGCTATATTGGCCAGCGCTCGCCCGGGCATGTTCATGTGCAGAAGTTCGAAGGTCTGCAGGCTGAACGAGGAGAAGGTGGTGAAGCCGCCGCAGATGCCCACCATGAAGAACAGCCGCCACCCGTCCGCCAGCGGGATGCGGCCGCTCGCGATGGTCAGCGTGCCGAAGAAGGTAATGGCGAATGAGCCGAGAATATTGATGAGGATGGTGCCCCAGGGCAGGCTCTGGCCGTAGGGCGCCATCCAGATGCCGCCCCAATAGCGCGCCACCGAGCCGAGGGCCCCGCCAATGGCGATGAGAAGCGTATTCGTGAATGAATCAGACATGGGTCCTCCTTTTTGAACGGCACAGCGTTTCGATCAGGAGGAGAACGGACACACCCCTACCGGCGCGAAACGCCTGGTAGGAGTCATCAGCCTTGCGGCGGTTTGGGGGGACTCCATCCCCGTGCTGGTGTGACAGTCTATAGCGCCCCATGCGGGATGGTCAACGGGCGGGATCGGAGTGGCGGTCTCCGACCGCCATGGGCCACTCCTGCAAAGGATTCGGTTTCAAAAATGGCAGTCGGAGACTGCCACTCCAACTAACCGGCGCCGAAGACCGGGCTGGCCCTTAGCCGTTCTACTGCGAAATCGACGAAGGAGCGGATCTTGGCTGACGGTCCGCGCCCGCCGGCATGCACGACATGGACGGGCAGGGGCTCTTCCTCGAATTCGGCGAGAAGGATGCGAAGACGCCCGTCCCTGACGGCGTCGTCTACCTGGTATGACAACACGCGCACCAGGCCCCAGCCTTCGATGGCGGCAGAGATGGTAGCCTCGTTGAGATTGCAGATCAGGCGCGGATGTATACCGACGCTGGTCTTTCGCTCGCGCCCGAAGCGCCACTCCAGCGAAGGCCAGGCGCTCACATTGGCGATGACGCTGTGGTTGGCGAGTTCGGCGGGCGTCATGGGTTGGCCATGCGCCACGAGATAGGCTGGCGAGGCGCAGACCACCCGGCGCACCGTCCCGACACGTATGGCGTTCAATTCCGAATCCGGCAGGCGTCCGATGCGGATGGCGACGTCCATGCCCTCTTCGATCAGGTTGGTGACACGGTCGAGGAAAAGGGTCTGCACCGTCACCGCCGGGTGCTGGCTGAGATAATCCATCACGATGGGCATCACATGCATCTGGCCGAACAGCACCGGCGCGGTGACCACCAGCGTGCCGCTCGGCGTTGCATAGGAGCCGGCGGCGGCTGCCTCAGCATCGGCGAGATCGGCGAGGATGCGCTGGCAATCGGCGAGGTAGCGCTGGCCCGCATCGGTGAGCTTCACCGAGCGTGTGGTGCGGATGAGAAGCCTTGCCCCGATCGTCTCCTCGAGGGCGGCGACGGCTCGGGTGACGGCGGGCGGGCTCATATAGAGCTTGCGCGCCGCCTCTGCGAAGCCGCCCGTCTCCGCCACTTTCACGAACACCCGCATGGCTTGCCAGCGATCCATGGCTCCTCGCGCGTATCACTGTTTCATTCAATGAAATAATGACTTCCAGATAATGCGTATTCTCTCTTAGCAATGGAATAAGTATGTTTCTGGTCGAAACGCACCACCTTGGGAGATCGACCATGAAGCTCTATTACCATCCCCTGTCCGGCCATTCGCATCGGGCGCATCTCTTCCTATCACTGGCAGGGGTGAAGCATGAGCTGGTCGAGATGGATCTTGCCAAAGGCGCGCACAAGCATCCCGATTTCCTGAACCTCAATCCTTTCGGGCAGGTGCCGGTGCTGGACGACAATGGCGTTATCGTCTCGGATTCCGTCGGAATCATCGTCTACGTCGCTCGCAAGCTTGGCCTGACGGATTGGGTTCCCACGGAGCCGAAGGCGGCCGCCGCCGTGCAGCGGTGGTTCTCAGTGGCCGCGGGCGAGATCTTTAACGGGCCCTGCGCCGCCCGCCTCGTGACCGTGTTCGGGCGGGATTTTGATGCCAGGAGGGCCATCGCCAGCGCGCATGGCATCCTCAAGCTGATCGATGGAGAATTGGCCGGTCGCGAATGGATCGCCACGGATCGCCCGACCGCGGCCGATGTCGCGCTCTACAGTTACATTTCCTCGGCACCCGAGGGGAATGTGGATCTTGCGCCCTACGGTCATGTCAACGCCTGGCTGCGCCGGGTCGAGGCACTTCCGGGCTTCGTGCCCTTCCAGAAGACAGCCATCGGGCTGGCGGCCTAGGACATTTGGGGGGTCGGGTCTGATGACCCGCCCCCAGGGTCGCTCGCCTCGTCATCGAAAGGTTTCCACCATGGACGGCAGCACTCCCATCCTGTCCACGTCCCCGTGGCACCGGGGCGAGATAGCTCTGCAACGGCGGGCCGGCGTCGCCGAGCGCATGGATGTGGTCGGTCGCCGCGTCCTGCGCGACCATCTGATCGACCAGCATCGCGAGTTTTATCCCCAGCTGCCCTTTCTCGTGGCCGCGACGGTCGATCCTGCAGGTAATGCCTGGGCGACGGTGCTGTCAGGCCACCCGGGGTTCCTGAGCTCGCCCGATCCCCACACCTTGCATGTCGCGGCTGCGGTCAATCCGGCCGATCCGGCGGCCTCGGGCCTGCGGGACGGGGACGCCATCGGCCTCATCGGCATCGAGTTGCACACCCGGCGGCGCAACCGGTTGAACGGCACGGTCAAGCGGAGCGATGAGGCTTCCTTCGACGTCGTCGTCGGCCAGAGCTACGGCAATTGCCCGCAATATATCCAGATACGCAATTTCGATTTCACGCGCGAGCCTACCTTGCCGCATGCCGAAACGCCCCAGCGCCTTCGGAGCCTGGAAGGTCTTGCTACCGCGATGATCGTCAAGGCGGATACCTTCTTCATCGCCTCCTACGCTGACCGTCCCGATAGCGGGCGCCAGGTCGACGTCTCCCATCGCGGCGGCCGGCCCGGTTTCGTGCGGGTGGGCGAGGACGGCGTGCTGACCATTCCGGACTTTGCCGGCAATCTCTTCTTCAACACGCTCGGCAATATCCTGGTGAACCAGAAGGCCGGTCTCGTCTTCATCGATTTCGAGACGGGTGACCTCCTGCAGCTCTCCGGCCTCGGCGAGGTCGAGCTCGATTCGCCCGAGATCGCAGCGTTCCAAGGCGCCGAGCGGCTGCTGCGCTTCACGCCCCGCCAGATCGTCTACCGCCCAGGGGTCCTGCCGCTGCGCTGGCTGTCCCGGCCGCAGGGGGCCTCACCGAACGCTTTGCTGACAGGCAGTTGGGCCGAGGCCGCCGCCTGGTTGAAGGCTGCCGAGCTCGGCAAGACCTGGCGGCCCTTCCGCGTGGCGGGGATCGTCGAGGAGAGCAGTGTCATCCGATCGCTCTATCTCGAGGCCGCCGACGGCGCCGGGCTGATTGCCCACCAGGCCGGGCAGCATCTTCCCATCCGCGTGCACTTGCCCGATGGCAACGAGGCCCTGCGCACCTACACGCTTTCCTCAGCGCCTTCGGACGGGGTCTATCGCATCAGCGTCAAGCGCGAGGGCGCGGTGTCGCGCTTCCTGCACGGCCTCAAGCCCGGCGATGTCATCGAGGCTCGCGCGCCGGCGGGAGCTTTTACCATCGACGCGCTGGAAGAGAGGCCGGCCGTGCTGCTCGCCGCCGGCATCGGCATCACGCCCATGCTCGCGATGCTGCGCCATATCGTCTACGAGGGCCTGCGCAAGCGTCGCATCCGCCGGACTGTGCTGTTCCAGTCCGCCCGCACCAAGGCGGAGCGCGCCTTCGATCGCGAGATCGCCGCGCTCGTGGCAGCCGCGGAAGGTGCGGTGAAGGTGGTGCGCGTCCTGAGCGACTCGACCGGTGCCGGTGAAGGGGATTACGAGCGTTACGACCGCATCGACGCCGCCCTCCTGCGCTCCAGCCTCCGCTTCGACGACCACGACTTCTATCTCTGCGGGCCCGGCACTTTCATGCAGGGCCTCTACGACGGCTTGCGCGACTTGAATGTGCCCGACAACCGCATCCACGCCGAAGCCTTCGGTCCTTCCGCATTCAAGCGCCGGAGGGACGCGGGAGATCCGATGCGGATCGTACTGGAGCCGGCAGCCGAGCCCGTTACAGTCGCTTTCGCGGCTTCGGGCCGGCAGGCGGAGTGGAAGCCTTCGTCCGGCTCCCTGCTGGAATTTGCCGAGGCGCTGGGCTTAAGCCCGCCCTATAGCTGCCGTGTCGGTTCCTGCGGCACCTGCCGGACGAAGGTGCTGTCAGGCGCAGTATCCCATGAAGGCGAGCCCATGGCCGAAGTGGGCAAGGACGAGGCTTTGCTCTGCTGCTCGGTGCCGGCGTCAGGCGCGGCGCTGAGCCTGGATCTCTGAGCGCTCACGCCACCTTCAGCAGCATGATGAGGGCATAGCTGATCACGCCGAGCACCAGCAGCGAGAGGATCACCGTGGAGGTGACACGCGGGCCGGCCTTGGCGACGGCACGGATGTCGACGGTGAGGCCGAGGGCGGCCATCGAGACGATGGTCAGCGTGTTGGAGGCCGAGGCGATGGGCTGGAGCGAGGCTTGCGGCAGCAGGTCGAAGGACCGCAGGGCCATCATTGCCAGGAAGCCGATGATGAACCAGGGCACGATCTGCCTGAGCTTTGGCTTGGCACGGACGGCGCTGTCGTCGGCGCTGGCGGCGCGCTGGCGTTCGCCGATCAAGGCGAGCACCAAGATCACTGGGCCGAGCATCAGCACGCGGGTGAGCTTGACCAGCGTGCCGATCTGCACGCTGAGGGCAGCGACCGGAGCCGTGGCGGCCAGCACCTGCGGCACGGCATAGACTGTGAGGCCGGCGAACACGCCATACTGGCCGGCCGAGAAGCCCAAGGCGGGTACCAGCAGGGGCAGGCAGATCACGGCCACCACGCCGAGCACGGCAGTGAAGGCGATGGAGGCGGCGACATCCTTGCCATTGGCGCCGATCACCGGTGCTGTGGCCGCGATGGCGGAATTGCCGCAGATCGAGTTGCCGCAGGCGACCAGCAGCGCCATGTTGTAAGGCAGGCCAAGCGAGCGGCCGATGCCGAAGCTCAGCAGGATCGAAACTGCTACCACGCCGGCTATGCCGACGATCAGGGCCGGGCCGGCATCGGCGATGGCGGCGGCGCTGACGGAAGCGCCGAGCAGCACTACCGCCACTTCCAGCAAGGTCTTGGCGCCGAAGGTGATGCCGCGGTCGAAATGCTTTTCAGGTTGGGCGAAGGTGCGGACCAGCGCACCGATCAGGATGGCGAGCACCAAGGCTTCCAGCCAGGCTTTGCCAAACAAGCTGGTCTCGACGAGCTGGGCCGCCATCGCAAGGGCAGTGACCACGATGCACAGGCCAGCACCTGGGATGATTTCGCGAACCTTGTTGCTGATGCCGGGGGTCATTGCGGGTACTTTTCGGGGCTTCGATGCGATGGATGTTTTTCGCCGAAAAGCGCTGTTCAATCCATTTCGAAATAGTGTAGGTTTCGTTCGATTAAATCGAATGATTGGCCCATGACCCTGGAACAATTGCGGATTTTCGTGGCGGTGGCCGAGCGGGAGCATCTCACGCGCGCCGCGGAGGACTTGCGTCTGACGCCCTCTGCGGTGAGTTCGGCCGTCCGCGTGCTGGAGGACCGTTACGGCGCCACTCTGTTCCACCGCGTGGGCCGGCGCATCGAAATGACCGAGGGCGGCCGCCAGTTTCTGCCCGAAGCACGGGCAACGCTCGCTTCCGCGAAGGCCGCAGAGCTGGCGCTTTCCGAACTCGGGGGAGGCCTGCGCGGCTCGCTCACCCTGCAGGCCAGCCAGACCATCGCCAGCTACTGGGTGGCGCCCTTTCTCGCCCGCTATCACGATGTCCACCCCACCATCGACCTCCGCCTGGAGATCGGCAACACCCAGAGCGTGACGCAGGCGGTGCTGGAAGGCGCCGCCGAGATCGGCTTCATCGAAGGCGCCATCGACGAGCCGGCCCTGCATGTGCAGACAGTGGCGCATGACCGCCTGATCGTCGTAGTCGCCCCTGGCCATCCCTGGTCCGACGGACGCGTGGTCCGGGCCTATGACATCGCCACCGCTCGGTGGATCATGCGCGAAGCGGGCTCCGGCACCCGCTCGGCCTTCGAGGAGGCTCTGAGGGCCTGGGGAGTCGATCCCGCGGCACTCGAGGTCGCGCTGGTACTGCCCTCCAACGAGGCGGTGCGCTCGGCCGTGCGTTCGGGCCCCTATGTCACCGTGATGTCGGAACTGGTCGCTGGCCCCGACCTGCAGGCAGGTCGCCTGGTGCGCATCGGCTTCGACATCCCGCCCCGCGCCTTCCGCATGCTCCGCCATAAGGAGCGCTATTTCACAAAGGCCGCCAAGATGCTGGAGATGGTGATCACGCAGAGCGGCGGGTGAAGCTGGGACCGCTGCGTCCTGGACGGTTCTTTTCTGCGAGTCGATGGCGCAAGAGCCGGCTGGAAAGCCGGCGGTCCCACGACTCAAGCTCCCATCTGGTACAGTCGGGCAGCATGTGACCGGATTCATCGTCTAAAGAGGGATAGGAAATACGCGAGATACCCCTGTGCGAACCCTTGCGGCATTCCTCGCGGGCGTCCAGCTTGGGGCGTCAATCCACCGAAGGCGCCATCAGCCATGCCAGAGACCATAAGCATCAAGGGCCTCGAACTGCGCTTCCTGCAGAGCAAGGAAGACACCGCGGGCAGTCTCGACATGTTCGAGATGATCGTGCAGCCCAATTCCCGCATGCCGGTGGCCCATTACCATGAAAGCTGGGATGAAGCGGTCTACGGCCTATCCGGCGTGATGAGCTTCCGTGTCGACGGACGCGATCTCACACTGGCGCCGGGCGAGTCTCTCTTCGTTCCCCGTGGCGTCGTCCACGCCTTCCGCAATGATACGCAGGAGCCGGCCTCCTGCCTGGTGGTGCTGACGCCTGGTGTGCTTGGTCCCGGCTATTTCCGCGAGGTGGCGGACCTGCTCAGCGTCGAGTCGCCGGATCTCGTCAAGATGAAGGAGACGATGCTCCGTTACGGCTTGGTGCCGGCACCCGGCGCCTAGGCGTTTCACGTCGAGCCGTTCAGGGTATCGATCGGCAGCAACTCCATGAAGGCCTTGCCGGCCGGGCTGAGGCCGCTCTTGTGCGTGGAAGCATGCAGGTCACGCCGCAGTGTCGGGGTCAGCCGGCGCACGGCAAGGCCCGTCGTGTCATCCGGCAAGGTCAGGTCCGGCATGATGGTGAGCCCGATGCCCTCGCGCACCATGCCGAAGATGGTGGAATTGTCGCGCGCCAGGAACAGCACCTGGGGCTTGGCGCCGGCGGCCATGAGCGCGGTCGCGAGTTGCGTGTCGTCGCCTCCGCCGGAAAAGATGGCGCGCTCGCCATCGAGCGCCTCAAGGCTGATCGAGGCATTCTTGGCCAGGCGGTGATCGGCCGGAAGCACCAGCACGAAATCATCATTGGCGACGATGTGGTTGTCGAGATCGGGATGCGCTTGGCCGCTGATGCCGACATCGACGGCATCAGCCAGCACCCAGGCGGTCACCTCGTCGTCGGTGCCCTCGTGCAGGGTGATGCCCGCCTGTGGATAGAGCGCCCGGAAAGGCTTCAGCCAGCCGGGCAACAGCCGCGCCGCCGCGCTCTGCACCGAGCCGATGCGCAAGGTCGCACCCGCCAGCTTGTCGCTGTTGCGGGTAACGGCAGCCAGACGCTGGGCGCCGGCAAGCAGCGCTCGGGCTTCGATCAGGGCCGCTTCGCCCATGTCGGTGAGGACGACCCCCTCGCGCGTGCGCGTGAGAAGCTTGGCGCCGAGCGCATCCTCCAGTCCCGCAATGGCCTGGCTGACCGCCGACTGTGTCAGGTGGATGCGCTGGGCGGCCGAGGTGAAGCCGCTAGTCTCCGCCACGGCGACGAAGCAGCGCAGCTGTGTGAAGGTGATATTAGGATGCATGATCGGGGCGGCCCGCCTGAGTAGACCGCCTAATATGAGGGGTCGCTCACGGGCTGCCTAGAGCGGATCGGCCGCAACCTTGCTCATGCTCCTGATGTTAACCCTTTTTTAACTGTAGGGTGCGCCACCGCTTGCTTTGCGCTATTGAGGTTAAGAACATTTGGGGCCGGGCGGGACCATGGCTGACGCGGCAATGCCCGAACAAGGCACGGAGCTTGGGGTTGCCATGCCGGCCAGGAGACGTTCGCGGCCGCTCTGGCGGCGCCTTGCCTATGCCCTGATCGCGGTTGCAGCCATCCCCGTGCTGCTCACTTTCGTCTACGCCGTGGTGCCGCCGGTCTCCCTGCCGATGCTCGGACTCTATGCCACGGGACAGAAGGTGGACCGGCGATGGGTGAAGCTGGACGACATCGCTCTCGTAGCGCGCTTTTCGGTGATGGCGTCGGAGGACGGCCAGTTCTGCCGTCACTGGGGCGTCGATTTCGGGGCGATCGGCACAGTGCTGGAGCGGGAAGGCGGTCCTTCGCGCGGGGCCTCCACCATCGCCATGCAGACGGTGAAGAACCTCTATCTCTGGCCGCTACCCACCTTCGCGCGCAAACCGCTGGAAGTGCCGCTGGCGCTGTGGGCCAACCTTGTCTGGTCGAAGCGGCGCACGCTGGAGATCTATCTCAATGTGGCGCAGTGGGGCGATGGCATCTATGGCATCGAAGCCGCTTCGCAGTTCTATTTCAGGAAGCCTGCATCCCGGCTGAATGCCCGCGAGGCCGCGCAGCTCGCCGTGGCGCTGCCGAACCCGATCCGCCGCAGCGCCGGCGCGCCGACGAGACGGCTGCGCAACCTCGCCGGCCTGATCATGAACCGGGCTCGGAACTCGGCGGAGTATTTTACCTGTGTGGAGTAGTCCCGGGTGCATGGGCATCTTGCCCATTCCTGGAAATGGCGCGCCCCATGATAAGGGAAGAACGGGCAAGATGGCCGTGCACCCGCGGAGCCGGCGATCCCGGGGAAAATAATGACTCCGGCCTCTTTCTTCCTGAGTTCTCTTCCTGTATACGCTGCGCCTTCAATCGAATTTTGTCATCGGGCTGCCGTGACTGTCACGGCATCCGCACGCCACGAAGAAGAAACCAATGGCTGTTCCGAAGCGAAAAACCTCCCGCATGAAGCGCGGCTTCCGCCGTTCCGCCGATGCGCTCAAGGCCCCGACCTATGTCGAGGACAAGGACTCGGGCGAACTGCGCCGTCCTCACCATGTCGATCTGAAGACCGGCATGTATCGCGGCCGCCAGATTCTCACCCAGAAGTCTGACGCCTGAGGCGAAAATCTGACATTTGAGGTCTTGCGTGGATCTCCGCGCAATGCCTCTTCCGGGCCGGCAATTGCCGGCCCTTTTGTTTGTCTTCACGCGGCTGCAACGGTTCACTTTCGAGAACCATGCGAAACAGGGCGGAAAAATGCTGGGGGCGCGGCATTTTTCCCCGCCTTTTCAGTGTTTGGCTCTTGTTGCGTCAGCAATGCCTGTGTGTTAGGTGAGCGCTCGTGTTGCAGGGCAGGGGAGGGCCCGGTTCTGCAACCGTGAAGAAATTCAACATATCCGCCAAGGGGTTGGGCGGTCAGGTGCGGGGGAATCCCGGCTGGACTGTCTCCTTTCCGAAGCGGCTACAAGAGAGAGACGCGCGGTGGCAGGGGAAGAACCGATCGTATCCGGCATGGCAGGCCGCTATGCCGTCGCCTTGTTCGAGCTCGCAACTGAGCAGAACGCCATCGATTCTGTCGCCGCCGATCTTGGCCGTTTCAGTGGCCTGGTTGAAGAAAGCGCCGACCTCAAGCGCCTCGTTCGCAGCCCCGTCTTTTCCTCCGATGAGCAGACCAAGGCCGTCACGGCTGTGCTGGATCGTGCCGGCATCGGTGGTCTTGCCGCCAATTTCATCAAGCTTGCCGCTCATAACCGCCGCCTCTTCGCGGTTGGCGACATGATCCGCGGCTACACGGCGCTCGTCGCCAAGGCCCGCGGCCAGGCTGCGGCCGATGTCACTGCCGCACAGCCTCTCTCCGACGACAATCTCAATATCCTCAAGGACTCGCTCAAGACGGCGACCGGCAAGGAAATTACGCTCAACGTCAAGGTCGACCCGAGCCTCATCGGCGGTCTGATCGTCAAGATCGGTTCCCGCATGATCGACGCCTCGCTCAAGACCAAACTCCAATCGATCAAGATCGCCATGAAAGAGGTCGGCTGATGGACATCCGCGCCGCAGAAATTTCCGCCATTCTGAAGGACCAGATCAAGAATTTCGGCCAGGAGGCCGAGGTTTCGGAAGTCGGTCAGGTTCTCTCCGTCGGTGACGGTATCGCCCGCGTCTACGGCCTCGACAACGTCCAGGCCGGCGAGATGGTCGAGTTCCCCGGCGGCGTGCGCGGCATGGCGCTGAATCTCGAGACCGACAATGTCGGTATCGTGCTGTTCGGGTCCGACCGTGAAATCTCCGAAGGCGACACCGTCAAGCGCACGGGCGCCATCGTGGACGTGCCGATTGGCAAGGGTCTGCTTGGCCGCGTCGTCGACGCCCTCGGCAACCCGATCGACGGCAAGGGCCCGATCTCGTACGAGCACCGTGCGCGCGTCGACGTGAAGGCCCCCGGCATCATCCCGCGCAAGTCGGTGAACGAGCCGATGGCGACCGGCCTCAAGGCCATCGACGCCCTGATCCCGATCGGCCGCGGCCAGCGCGAGCTGATCATCGGCGACCGCCAGACCGGCAAGACCGCCGTTGCGCTCGACACCATCCTCAACCAGAAGCCGCTCAACCAGGGCAATGACGAGAGCAAGAAGCTGTATTGCGTCTACGTCGCCGTCGGCCAGAAGCGCTCCACCGTCGCCCAGTTCGTGAAGGTGCTGGAAGAGAACGGCGCGCTCGATTACTCGATCATCGTCGCCGCCACCGCTTCCGACCCGGCCCCGATGCAGTTCCTGGCGCCTTTCGCCGGCTGCGCCATGGGCGAATATTTCCGCGACAACGGCATGCACGCCGTGATCATCTATGACGATCTGTCCAAGCAGGCCGTCGCCTATCGCCAGATGTCGCTGCTGCTTCGCCGCCCGCCGGGCCGCGAAGCCTATCCGGGCGACGTGTTCTATCTCCACTCCCGTCTGCTCGAGCGCGCCGCCAAGATGGGCCAGGCCGCCGGCCTCGGCTCGCTGACCGCGCTGCCGGTCATCGAAACCCAGGCCAACGACGTGTCGGCCTACATCCCGACCAACGTGATCTCGATCACCGACGGCCAGATCTTCCTTGAGACCGACCTGTTCTATCAGGGCATCCGCCCCGCCGTGAACGTGGGTCTGTCGGTGTCGCGCGTCGGCTCGTCGGCGCAGACCAAGGCCATGAAGAAGGTCGCCGGCAGGATCAAGGGCGAACTCGCCCAGTATCGCGAAATGGCCGCCTTCGCCCAGTTCGGTTCGGACCTCGACGCCACCACCCAGCGTCTGCTGGCCCGCGGCGCCCGCCTCACCGAGCTCCTGAAGCAGGCCCAGTTCTCGCCGCTGAAGATGGAAGAGCAGGTCGTGGTGATCTATGCCGGTGTCCACGGCTACCTCGACAGGGTCGACGTTTCCAAGGTGAAGAGCTTCGAAAACGGGCTGCTCGCCAAGCTGCGGGCCGAAGGTTCGATCCTCGAAGCCATCCGCGCTTCGGGCGACCTCAGCGACGACGTCGGTGCCAAGCTCAAGGACCAGGTCGAGGCGTTCGCCAAGACCTTCGCCTGATCGCTCTGTTCTCGTTAGGAAGGCGAAGCGATGCCCTCGCTTAAGGACCTCAGAAACCGCATTGCCTCGGTGAAGGCGACGCAGAAGATCACCAAGGCCATGCAGATGGTAGCGGCCGCCAAGTTGCGCCGCGCCCAGAGCGCAGCCGAGGCGGCGCGTCCCTATGCCGAGCGAGTCGATGCGGTGCTGGCGAACCTCGCCGGCTCGATCGCCGACCCGCGCCAGGCGCCGCCGCTCCTGGCCGGCAACGGCAAGGACCAGACACACCTCCTGGTGGTCTGCACCGGCGAGCGCGGCCTTTGCGGCGCCTTCAATACCTCGATCGCCCGCCTTGCCCGCGAGCATGTCATGACCCTGCTGGGCCAGGGCAAGACGGTCAAGATCCTTTGCGTTGGCCGCAAGGGCTATGACGTGCTCAAGCGCCAATATGAGAAGAACATCATCGAGCTCGTCGATTTCCGCGCCGTGCGCACGCTCGGCTTCGAACAGGCCGATCTTGTCGGCTCTAAGATCCGCAAGCTCTATGCCGACGGCGAGTTCGACGTCTGTACCCTGTTCTTTTCCACGTTCAAGTCGGTGATCTCGCAGATCCCGACCGCCAAGCGCCTGATTCCGGCCGAAGTGCCGGAGCGAGATCCAAAGGCGAGCGAGAGCGGCCAGAAGATCGCCTATGAGTACGAGCCGGATGAAACGGCCATCCTTGCCGAGCTGCTGCCGCGCAACATTTCGGTGCAGGTGCTGCGCGCTCTGCTCGAGAACAATGCCTCCTTCTATGGTTCGCAGATGAGTGCCATGGACAACGCCACCCGCAACGCTGGCGAGATGATCAAGAAGCAAACGATCACCTACAACCGCACGCGCCAGGCGATGATCACCAAGGAACTGATCGAAATCATCTCGGGTGCGGAAGCGCTCTAAGCCACTCCCAGGGAGAATCACGATGACGTCCTATACGACTTCTGGATCGACCAAGGGTGGCCGCGAGGGCCGGGCTGTTCTCGACAATGGCGGGCTGGCTCTGGCCATGGCCTTCCCGAAGGAGCTCGGCGGCGATGGCGCCGGCCACAATCCCGAACAGCTCTTCGCGCTCGGCTACTCCGCCTGCTACGGCCAGGCGATCGTAGCCCTCGGCCGCAAGCACGGCCTTGACGGCGGTGCCGCCAAGATCACTTGTGCCGTCACCCTGACCAAGGACGATATCAGCTTCGCCCTCTCGGTGGAGCTGATGGTCCATATCCCCGGCGCCGACCTCGAAAAGGTCAAGGCGCTCGTCGAAGAAGCCCACCAGATTTGCCCCTATTCCCGGGCGACGCGAAACAACGTGCCTGTCACGCTGACCGTCGTCTGACCGAACGCATTAAGGAGACACTCATGGCCAATCCGACCGGACGCGTTTCGCAGGTCATCGGCGCCGTCGTCGACGTCCATTTCGACGACCATCTGCCAGAGATTCTGAACGCCCTCGAAACCACCAACAACGGCCAGCGTCTGGTGCTGGAAGTCGCCCAGCATCTGGGCGAGTCCACCGTCCGCTGCATCGCCATGGACGTGTCCGAGGGTCTGGTCCGTGGCCAGGCTGTCACCGATACCGGCAAGCCGATCGCCGTGCCTGTCGGCGACGCCACGCTCGGCCGCATCATGAACGTGATCGGCGAGCCGATCGATGAGGCCGGCCCGGTGAATGGCGAGGGTCTGCGCCCGATCCACGCACCGGCTCCCTCCTTTGCCGAACAGTCGACCGAAGCCCAGATCCTGGTCACCGGCATCAAGGTCGTCGACCTCCTGGCTCCCTACGCCAAGGGCGGCAAGATCGGCCTGTTCGGCGGCGCCGGCGTCGGCAAGACCGTGCTCATCCAGGAATTGATCAACAACATCGCCAAGACCCATGGCGGCTTCTCGGTGTTCGCCGGTGTCGGCGAGCGCACCCGCGAGGGCAACGACCTCTATCACGAGTTCATCGAAGCCGGCGTCAACGACGATCCGCACAATCCCAAGGGCATCCAGTCGAAGTGTGCCCTGGTGTTCGGCCAGATGAACGAGCCGCCGGGCGCCCGCGCGCGCGTCGCTCTCACCGGCCTCACCGTCGCCGAGAACTTCCGCGACAAGGGCCAGGACGTGCTGTTCTTCGTCGACAACATCTTCCGCTTCACCCAGGCAGGTTCGGAAGTGTCGGCGCTTCTCGGCCGTATTCCTTCGGCCGTGGGCTACCAGCCGACGCTCGCCACCGACATGGGCGCCCTGCAGGAGCGCATCACCACCACGACCAAGGGCTCGATCACCTCGGTGCAGGCCATCTACGTGCCGGCCGACGACTTGACCGACCCGGCGCCGGCCACCTCCTTCGCCCATCTCGACGCCACGACCGTGCTGTCGCGCTCGATCGCCGAAAAGGGCATCTATCCGGCGGTGGACCCGCTCGACTCGACCTCGCGCATGCTCACCCCGGCCGTGGTTGGCGAGGAGCACTATTCGGTGGCTCGTTCGGTGCAGCAGATCCTGCAGCGCTACAAGTCGCTGCAGGACATCATCGCCATTCTCGGCATGGACGAACTGTCTGAGGACGACAAGATGACCGTGGCGCGCGCCCGCAAGATCGAGCGCTTCCTGTCGCAGCCCTTCGACGTGGCCAAGGTCTTCACCGGTTCGGACGGCGAACAGGTCTCGATCGAGGATACCGTCAAGGGCTTCAAGGGCATCGTCGAGGGCCAGTATGACTACCTGCCGGAAGCCGCCTTCTACATGGTCGGCACCATCGAGCAGGCTGTCGAGAAGGGCAAGCGGCTGGCCGCCGAGGCCGCGTAAGCGACGAGCAAGACGAGGCGTGGCGCCTCTTCACCCTCCCCTCGATGGGGAGGGTCGGCCCGAAAGGCCGGGGTCGGATGAGAACCGCGCCCTGGCTTCTCGGGATATCAAATTTGACGGGGACTTCTCACGCGTGAAAGCACCCCACCCCGGCCCTGCAGGCCGACCCTCCCCATAGAGGGGAAGGTGAAGATCGAACAAGGACCGCTCCGATGGCCAGCTTCCAATTCGAACTCGTGACGCCTGAGAAGCTGCTGTTCTCCGGCCCGGTCGATTCCGTCGTCGTACCCGGCACCGAGGGCGATTTCGAGGTGCTGCCGCTGCATGCGCCTTTGATGTCGACCATCCGCCCCGGCGTGATCGTGATGAGGGAACCCGGCGCAGCCGCGCCCCGCCGTCTCTTCGTGCGCGGCGGATTCGCGGATGTGAACCCGGCCGGCCTCACCATCCTCGCCGAGCAGGCTGTTGCAGTCGAGGATCTTACCGCCGATAAGCTGCGGAGCGAGGTTGCCGCAGCCGAGGCCGAGGCCAGCGCGACTAATGGCGACATCGCCAAGGCCAACGCCGACCTCAAGGTCGGCCAGCTCAAGGAATTGCAGAAGACGCTGAGCTGATTTCGCCTCGAGTCTCGATATTGAGAAAAGCGCGCCTCGGCGCGCTTTTTTGTTGGAAAATTGGGCAACCAGCTTTCAATTGCGCTGCAATCCGCCTTTGAGAAGGAGAAGGTCATGCTCACAGCGCAGATGCGGGACCTGATTGCCCATCACAGCCTCGGCCTGGTGGCCACGGTGACGCCGGAGGGCGCGCCGGCTGTATCGCCCAAGGGCACTTTCCTCATTCATGACGACAGGACGCTCGCCTTCTCCAATATTCGCTCGCCCGGCACGGTGAGGAATATCGCCCACAATCCGGCTGTCGAGGTCAATTTCATCGATGTCCTCCATCGCACGGCCTGCCGGATTCGCGGTGCCGCCCGCCTGTGCACTGCCGCGGAGCTCCCGGACGGACTGCATGGGCGCTTCACGGAAAAATGGCCGCAACTGGCGGGCATGATGAAGGGCTTTGTGCTGATCGAGGTCGCCGACGCCAAATTCCTGCGCTCACCGGTCTATGACATAGGTGAGGACGCCGACGCGCTCGCGCGCCATTGGAGCGCCTATTACAAATCGTTGGCCGAAGGTTGATTTTCGGGAACACCCGCATTTCCGATAACGGCGCGGGATCCCCTGGGACCGCAGGCGTCTCGCCTGCGGTCCCAGGGGATCCCGCGCTTTTGTCTGCAAGGCGGTTATGCGTTCAGCTGGATCGTTGCCAGCAGCGCCTTCGCCACTTCGGCGGTGACCCGGCGCTTGTAGCGCTCATGCACCATCTGGCCGTTGTGGAAGACCTTGTGCTCGACATAGACCATATGGCCGTCCCAGCGCAGGATATTGTCGGTCTCCGTCGTCTCAATGACATTCAATCCGGGTACGAGCTGGCCTTCCGTGGTCTTGTCGCGCATTCAGGTTTTCCTCCCATTTTTTTGGTTCCGCGCATTAGGCTGTCTGACAGCATAGCCCGAGTTCCCGCCGAAAGGGAAAGGGGAATCGCAAGCCATCCCCTTTGAGATGCCGCCTGTCATCACAATCGGCACTTTGCCCGCGATCTGTTCTTGACTGATTGAACGTTCAAAATAATGTGCCTGGATGCCCAGCAGCCTTCCCTCCTCGCCTGATCGCCCCCTGCGGCTCCGCCGCGTGGATGCCGGCGATGTGCGGCGGCGCCAGCTGATCGAGGCCACCATCGTCGCCATTGCGGAAGTGGGCTTCAACGCGACCACCATCGCCGAGATCGCCCGCCGGGCGGATGTCTCCACCGGCCTGGTCTCTTTCTATTTCGGCGACAAGGACGGACTGCTGGAAGCGACGCTGCGCCATCTCGCCCGTGAATTGTCACGCGCCGCGGCTGCCCGGATGCGCGATGCCACCACGCCGCGCGCGCGCGTGCAGGCGGTGATCGATACAATGCTCGGCGCCAGCCAGTTCGAGCGGCGTATCGGCACGGTCTGGCTTGCCTTTTGGGCGCAGGTCCCGCATTCGCCGAACTTCGCCCGCGTGCAGCGCGCCTATCACCGGCGCCTCTCCGGCAACCTTTCCTATGCGCTTCGCCCCATCCTGATGCGGGATCCGGCCCGGGCGCTCGCCGAGGCGATCGCCTCGATGATCGATGGGCTCTGGCTGCGCGCCACCCTCGCCAACGATCCCGACGGACGCATGGCCCGCATGGTCGCGGGCGGCTTCGTCGACAGTCAATTCATGCTGCTCGGCATCGGCCGGTAGCCAGGGAGTCCTTGAAACCATGCGTTACGGCGTTGTGAAGAACCATATCGGCGGCGATTTCGTCGATGCCACTTCAGGCGAGACTTTCCCCTCGATCGATCCGGCCACCGGCGAGACGATCGCCGAGATCCAGCAGGCCAGCGATGCCGACATCGAGCGCGCGGTGGATGCCGCCAAGGCAGGCTTCGCGGTCTGGTGCCGCATGACGGGCGCCGAGCGCGGCCGCATTCTGAGGCGCACGGCCGACATCCTGCGTGAGCGGAACCAGGCGCTCGCGGAGATCGAGACGCGCGATACCGGCAAGCCGATCCAGGAGACGATCGCCGTCGACGTGCTCTCCGGCGCTGATTGCCTGGAATATTTTGCCGGCATAGCAGCGACTCTGACGGGCGAGCATGTCGATCTCGGCCCTGCCGCCTTCGGCTATACCCGCCGCGAGCCGCTTGGCGTGGTCGCCGGCATCGGCGCCTGGAACTATCCGATCCAGATCGCCTGCTGGAAGTCGGCCCCGGCGCTTGCCTGCGGCAATGCCATGATCTTCAAGCCGTCCGAGCAGACGCCTCTCACCGCCCCCTATCTCGCCGAGGCCTTCAAGGAAGCGGGACTGCCGGACGGCGTCTTCAACGTGGTGCAGGGCGATGCCCGCGTCGGCAAGGCGTTGGTCGCCCATCCCGCCATCAAGAAGGTCTCGCTCACCGGCGAGGCCGGCACAGGCCGCATTATCATGGCCAACGCGGCCAAGACGCTGAAGCATGTCACGCTCGAACTCGGCGGCAAGTCGCCCCTGATCGTGTTTGACGACGCCAAGCTCGACAACGCCGTGTCGGGCGCCCTGCTCGGCAATTTCTATTCGGCCGGCGAGGTCTGCTCGAACGGCACACGCGTCTTCGTGCACAGGAAGGTGAAGGACGAATTCCTCGCCAGGCTCAAGGCTCGCACCGAGAAGATGGTGATCGGCGATCCCCTGGATCCCAACACGCATGTCGGCGCCCTCGTCTCGCAGGAGCACCTCGAAAAGGTGATGTCCTATATCGCGAAGGGCCGGGAAGAGGGGGCAAGGGTGCTCACCGGCGGTAGCCGTGTCACCACCGGCGCGCTCGCCAAGGGTGCCTTCGTCGCCCCCACGGTGTTCGATGGCTGCCAGGACGACATGACCATCGTGCGCGAGGAGATCTTCGGGCCCGTGATGACGGTGCTGAGTTTCGAAGACGAGGACGAGGTGGTGGCGCGCGCCAACGATACCGAATATGGCCTCTCCGCTGGCGTCTTCACCACGGACCTTGCCCGCGGCCACCGCGTCATCGCCAATCTCGAGGCCGGCACCTGCTGGATCAACCAGTACAACGTCACGCCGATCGAGCTGCCCTTCGGTGGCGTGAAGCTGTCGGGCCTGGGTCGTGAGAATTCCCGCGCGGCGGTGGAGCATTACACGCAGATCAAGAGCGTCTATGTCGCCTTGGGCGATATCGACGCGCCGTACTGATTGCTGGGAGCGCGGACGTCCCTACGACACTCAAGTGAGTGTAGGACGATCCGCTCTTGAAACGACACACCTGTGGGAGAGGAAGAGCGGGCGAGGACGTCCGCGCTTCCAGGATTGAACCATGACCGATACCTTCGACTACATCATTGTCGGCGCCGGCTCGGCGGGGTGCGCGATGGCGGGCCGCCTGACCGAGGACGGCGCGCGCACCGTCAAGGTGCTGGAATTTGGTGGCAAGGATGGTTCTGTCTTCATCCAGATGCCGAGCGCGCTCTCCATCCCGATGAACTCGCCGAAATATGACTGGCGCTACCATGCCGAGCCCGAGCCGGCGCTCGGCGGGCGCAGCCTGCACACGCCACGTGGCAAGGTGCTGGGGGGGTCCTCCTCGATCAACGGCATGGTCTATATCCGCGGCCACGCCATGGATTTCGAAGCCTGGGCGGAGGCCGGCGCGCACGGCTGGAACTATGCGAGCGTGTTGCCCTATTTCAAGCGCGCCGAGGGCCGCGAGGAGGGCGGCAACGAATATCGCGGCAGCGACGGCCCGCTCAAGACTTCCTACGGAGCGCTCAAGAACCCGCTCTACCAGGCTTTCGTCGATGCGGCTGTCGAGGCCGGCTATCCCGCGACACCGGATGTCAATGGCTACCAGCAGGAAGGCTTCGGCCGCATGGACATGACGGTCTACAAGGGCCGCCGCTGGTCAGCTGCCAATGCATATCTTAAGCCGGCTATGAAACACCCGAACCTCTCGGTCGAGACTCATGCGCTGGCGAGCCGCATCCTGTTCGAGGGCCGGAAGGCGGTAGGCGTCGAATATTGGCAGGGCTCGCAGCTCAGGCGCGTCAGGGCGCGCCGCGAGGTGATTCTCTCGGCCGGACCGATCAACGATCCCCAGCTCCTCAAGCTCTCCGGCATCGGCCCGGCAGCCGAACTGCAAGCCGCGGGCATCGAGGTGCTGCATGACCTGGCAGGAGTCGGCGAGAACCTGCAGGACCATCTCGAATTCTACTTCCAGATGGCGAGCATCCAGCCGATCACGCTCTATTCGGTGGTCAATCCACTGTCAAAGGCGATGGTGGGCGCGGAGTGGCTGCTGCGCAATACGGGCCTGGGCGCCACCAACCATTTCGAGACCTGCGGCTTCATCCGGTCACGCGCCGGCATTGCCTATCCCGACATCCAGTATCACTTCCTGCCGATGGCGGTGAGCTATAACGGCGCTTCCCTCGCCAGCGAGCACGGCTTCCAGGCCCATGTCGGCCCGATGCGCTCCAGGAGCCGCGGTCATGTCCGGCTGAGGTCGAAGGATGCGCGCGAGGCGCCGCTGATCCGTTTCAACTATATGAGCCACCCCGATGACTGGACCGAGATGCGGGCCTGCGTGCGGCTGACGCGCGAAATTTTCCAGCAGAAAGCTTTCGAGCCCTATCGCGGCCGTGAGATCCAGCCGGGCCCGGACGTGACCTCGGACGAGGCCATCGATGCCTTCATCGCACAGCATGTCGAGAGCGCCTTCCATCCCTCCGGCACCTGCAGGATGGGCGCCCCCTCCGACCCGATGACGGTGGTGGATCCGGAAACCCGCGTCGTCGGCATCGAAGGCCTGCGCATCGCCGATTCCTCGATCATCCCGCTGATCACCAATGGCAACCTCAACGCGCCCTCGATCATGATTGGCGAAAAGGCCTCCGATCACATCCTCGGCAAGACCATGCTGCCGCCGTCCAACGCACCGTTCTATCAGGCGCAGGACTGGCAGACGAAACAGCGGTAAGGCTTGCCAGGGGCGCTCGTCGGTGTGCCGACCTCCAGGTCGACACAGAACTGCAACTTTTGGCCGCTTCGCAGTTTTCAATCTCGCTCTCAGGGCTGAGTGCCCGCTCGCGCCGCCGGTGGTGGAGGCAGGGCGGCGAGACCCCTGCCCGTCCCATCCAGCTTGAAGATGAAGTCGAGCGCGGTCTCGGGCGTCTGGTGCAGGGTGAGGGAGGCGCTGCTGCCGGCCAGGAGGCTCTTGCGCAGGGCCTCGGTCACCAGCACATCGGCGAGGCAGCCGGAGAGATGGCAGCGCGTGAAGCCGGTGGTGCCGACATCATTGCCGTCGATGTTCAGACCGACCCCCGTCGGCACCAGCACCCCGAGCGGGGCTATGATGCGCAGCAGGAGCCGGCTCTTGTCCAGCCGGATCAGGAGGACATTGGCATAGAGGTCCGGGTTTTGCGCCGGGCTTGCCGTCTGCACCAGGGCGCATTGCTTGCCGGGGCCTGCGGGCGGATCGCATTGTAGCTGCCAGCTGCCGAACTGCGGCGCAGGGTCGGGCGCCGGCGCCTGCTGGGCCGCCGCTGCTGAGAGAAGGACGAGGCCGGCCAGGACGCCAGGCACGAAACGCAGGGAGCCTCTCGAGACCGCCTTGGGAACGAACATGAGTACCTCCGAATTGCCCGGCCGCAGTTCTCAGCATCGCGCTGCCGCGGACGCAACAGGAAAGTTCCCTGCGGTTTCGTGAACTATCGGTTCGATGATCGGCTGGTGGTGGCGGGGGTGATCAGGCGGGCAGGAACTCCTCGAGGGTAATGCGGCCCTTGAGAGCAAGGGTAACGAGATCACTCTGCATGGTTGGTAAAAACTTCGGCCGATGGAGAGTGACGCGATTCGGCCATGCCCAGCCAAGCAACGTTGTCCTGGTGGTGCAAAAGCCTTCCCAGGGCAACGGCATGGGAGACCTCATCGGCATGTCGTTTCTCGCTCGCTTCGACGTAATGATGGCGGCGGGGGAGCTTTCGTTGAAGGCCAGGAACCTCCCGTGATGCGCGTTTAAGGGAAGAACGCAGGAATATCCTCGCTTTTTCCCGCTGGAACCACTATGTGAGCGCGATCAACTCGACAGCATCGATAGCGAAGGCGTGAGCCGTGGGGCTCGCGCCGTGGGAGAATTGGCCGACGCAACGGACTTGTCTTCCTCAAGAACAAAGCCAAGGCCATGAAATTTCTCGACCAAGCCAAGATCTATGTGAAAGCCGGTGATGGGGGCGCGGGCTGCGTTTCCTTCCGGCGTGAAAAATTCATTGAGTTCGGCGGCCCCGATGGCGGTGATGGCGGTAGAGGCGGCTCGATCGTGGCCGAATGCACCGACGGCCTGAACACGCTGATCGACTACCGCTACCAGCAGCATTTCAAGGCTCGCACCGGCGTGCATGGCATGGGCCGCAACCGCGCCGGCGCCAATTCGCCCGACGTGATCCTGAAAGTGCCGGTGGGCACGCAGATCTATGAGGAAGACGGCGAGACCATGATCGCCGACTTCACCGAGGTCGGCCAGCGCGCGGTGATCTGCAAGGGTGGCAATGGCGGCTTCGGCAACGCCTATTTCAAGACATCGACCAACCAGGCGCCGCGCCGGGCCAATCCCGGCCTGCCAGGTGAGGAGAAGACGATCTGGCTGCGCCTCAAGCTGATCGCCGATGCCGGCCTCGTCGGCCTGCCCAATGCCGGCAAGTCGACCTTCCTCGCCACGGTAACGGCGGCCAAGCCCAAGATCGCGGACTATCCCTTTACCACTCTGCATCCGGGCCTTGGCGTGGTGCGCGTCGACGGACGCGAATTCGTGCTCGCCGACATTCCCGGCCTGATCGAGGGCGCGCATGAGGGCCATGGCCTTGGCGACCGCTTTCTCGGCCATGTCGAGCGCTGTCGCGTGCTGCTGCATCTGGTCGACGGCACCTGCGAGCATGCGGGCAAGGCCTATAAGGTAATCCGCAACGAGCTTGCCGCCTATAGCGAGGATCTCGCCGCCAAGCCGGAGATCGTGGCGCTGTCGAAAGTGGACTCGCTTTCGCCCGAACTCCTGAAGGAGCAGTTGGCGCGCCTGAAGCGGGCGGCGAAGAAAGCCCCGATCGCCCTTTCCTCCGCCTCCGGCGAAGGTATCCAGGAGGCCCTTCGCCAGCTCTTCGATATCATCGGGACGGCAAAATCCACCGATGCGATCATTGAAAAGCCGGTTTTGGAGAAGAACAATACCTGGCAACCCTGAGGCCGGTCTCGGAACGCACTACGGCCTGGCCGAAACGAGCAACTGAAATGGCAATGGTATTTTTGAGGAAAGCTTCACGCTCTCATGCCTGCCACTTTCCTCAAGCCGGAAAGAGCAAGGCCGCTGGCATCGTGCTGGCAGTTCTGCTGGGCCTGTGTGCGGCCTCTCCGGCGCTCGCCGATACGCTGACGCCCAAACAGGCTATCCGTGTCATGACGCAGGCCGGCTATTCCGGTATCGGTGGCGTGACGCATGACCGCAACTTCTATTATGCAGCCGCCATCGACGCCAAGCGCAAGCGCGTGCGCGTGACGGTGGACGAGGAGACCGGCAAGATCGTTGCGGTCGTGCCACTGCGCGGCTCCGGGACGTCGGGAATCGTCACGCCATCGCAGGGGACCGAGCAGGCTGGTGTGCCGCCCATTACGGCAGCGCCACCGCCGCGCATGATGTTCTCGCCCTATCAGGCGCCCAAGCCGCCGCATCCGATAGGTATTATCCAGTATCCGTTCAATTCCGCCGGCCAGCTCCAGCCCGGCTGGTGCCGCTTCCAGGCAAATGCTCCGGGATGCTGACTGAGGGCGCGGACATCAGCGCGAGATGTTTGAATGTTGCCGGGATATCCGCGCTCTCAGTAAAAAAGGCGCCCCGGTTGCCCGGAGCGCCCTTCATACAATTTCTACCACTGAAGCTTATTCTACCACTGAAGCTTACGCAGCAGCCTTGGTCTCAACCTGCTTGGGAGCCGAGCCGTTGATCGGGATCAGGCGGGGCTTCTTGGCCTCCGGGATCTCGCGGACAAGGTCGACATGGAGCAGGCCGTTCTCGAGGCTGGCGCCGGTTACCTGCACATGGTCGGCAAGCTGGAAGCGGCGCTCGAAGGCGCGCGCGGCAATGCCCTGATGCAGGATTTCGCCCTTCTTCTCTTCCTTGTTCTCGGCCCTTTCACCGCGAATGGTGAGGGCATTCTCCTTCACCTCGATGGTGATATCGCTCTCGCCAAAGCCGGCGACGGCCACGGAGACGCGATAGGAGTTATCCGAGGTACGCTCGATGTTGTAGGGCGGGTAGGTGGTGGCGGAGCCATCATACCCGGCAACCTGGTCAAGCGCCGAGAAGAGACGGTCGAAGCCGACGGTAGAACGGTAGAGGGGCGAGAAATCAAACTGACGCATGGCTATCCTCCTTTGAAGCGACAAGCCGAATGGTTGCTCCGCCGCAAGGGCCGGAGCTGACATGTGCATCCCTCCTGGGCCTGCACAAAGCAGGATTTGGTGAGGGATTTGCGGGTTTCAAGGGGTGTTTTGCAGGAATCTCGTCTCGGACGGGCTGGCCCGTTTCCTGCATGATCGGAACAAAAGGATCAGAACGTGCAATGACTGTGCCGCCCCTCCAACAACCTGTGCTCGAGCGGGCGCGAGGCTCTATATCCCTCGATGTCGCCAGACGCGGCGAGCGCCACGCCGTTGCGGAGCTGGCGCAGTCCGGCTGCGGACGGCTGTTGTTTCCCGCCATTGCCGCAGGCCGTCCCCTCGAGGCGGTGATCGTCAACACCTCCGGCGGCCTGACCGGCGGCGACCGCTTCGATGCGGCGCTGAGCCTCGCGCCCGGCGCACGGGCGCTGGCGATCACGCAGGCCTGCGAGAAGATCTACCGCTCCGATGGCAGCGATGCCTTGGTCCAAACGCGTCTCTCCCTGGGGGAGGGCGCCTCGCTTGCCTGGCTGCCGCAGGAGACCATCCTGTTCGACCGCGCGCGCCTCAGGCGCAGGCTCACCGTCGAGATGAAGGAGGATGCCAGGCTCCTCGCCATGGAAGCCGTGCTGCTCGGCCGCAAGGCTTCGGGCGAGAGCCTGAGGCAGGGCTTGTTCCGCGATTCCTGGCGGGTGCGGCGCGCGGGCAAGCTGGTGTTCGCCGAGGAAACGGCGTTCGAGGGCGATCTTGCGGCCCGCCTGGCAGCTGCGGCGACGCTGAGGGGCGCAGCCGCCTATGCCACCGTGCTGCTCGTCACCCCCGGTGCGGCCTCGTATCTCCAGGCAGCCCGCGATGTGCTCACCAAAGAGGCAGCGGAGGGCGGAATCAGCACATTTGACGGGCTTTGCGTTGCCCGCCTCATCGCGCAGGATGGCGCCGCGCTGCGCCGTGTCCTCATCCAACTGCTCGGGGCGCTCGGTGGCGAACTCCCCCGCGTCTGGCACGCCTGAAAGGCATGTCTCTTGCTTGAGAGACATGCCTTTCAGGTGATTCATGGTGACGCACAATCCCAACCGAAATGCCCATTACTTTTTCTGGACCATGCGTAGAAGGTCGTAGCAATGCAGTTGACGCCGCGTGAAAAAGACAAGCTCCTGATCGCCATGGCGGCGATCGTCGCCCGCAAGCGGCTCGAACGGGGCGTAAAGCTGAACTATCCCGAGGCGATTGCCCTGATTAGCGATTTCGTCGTCGAGGGCGCCCGCGACGGACGTTCCGTGGCAGACCTGATGCAGGCTGGGGCCGGCGTCATCACCCGCGACCAGGTCATGGAGGGCATCCCCGAGATGATCCACGACGTGCAGGTCGAGGCGACGTTCCCCGACGGGACGAAGCTGGTGACCGTGCATCATCCGATACGGTGATGCCGCTCTTCCTTGCTCCCAAGCGTGACGTTTCCAAGAGCGGACAGGATGTCCGCATTCCAAGGAGAGATCATGATCCCCGGTGAAGTCATCCCTGCCGACGGTGATATCGAGCTCAACGTCGGGCTCGATATCACCACGCTTACCATCGCCAATACCGGCGACCGGCCGATCCAGGTCGGCAGCCACTATCATTTCTTCGAGATCAATCCTGGCCTTTCCTTCGACCGCGACCAGGCGCGCGGAAAGAGGCTCGACATCCCGGCCGGCACGGCGGTGCGTTTCGAGCCGGGGCAGAGCCGCGATGTCCATCTCGTGCCCTTCCGTGGCAAGCGGGAGGTCTACGGCTTCCGCCAGGATGTGATGGGGAAGCTGTGATTCCCGGGTGCGCGGACGTCTCGTCCGCATCTGGGAATCGATGCGTTTGTTGTTGAGGAAGATGCGGACGAGACGTCCGCGCACCCGGGAATTGATCCATGCCTTTCAAGATGCCCCGCGCCGCCTATGCCGACATGTTCGGGCCCACGGTCGGCGACAAGGTCCGCCTCGCCGATACCGAACTGATCGTCGAGGTCGAGAAGGACTTCACCATTCATGGCGAGGAAGTGAAGTTCGGTGGCGGCAAGGTGATTCGTGATGGCATGGGCCAGGCGCAGACCACAAGGGCGCAGGGCGCAGTCGATACCGTGATTACCAATGCGCTGATCATCGACCACACCGGCATCATCAAGGCCGATATCGGCATCAAGGACGGGCGCATCGTCGGGATCGGCAAGGCCGGCAATCCCGACATACAGCCGGGCGTCACCATCATCGTCGGCCCCGGTACCGAAGCGATTGCGGGCGAAGGCAAGATCGTCACGGCCGGCGGCATCGACACACATATCCATTACATCGCGCCCCAGCAGATCGAGGAGGCGCTGATGTCGGGCGTCACCACCATGCTGGGCGGCGGTACCGGTCCGGCGACGGGCACCAACGCCACCACCTGCACGCCCGGCCCATGGCATCTGGAGCGCATGCTGCAGGCAGCAGAGGCGTTCCCGATGAACCTCGCCTTTTCCGGCAAGGGCAATGCGGCGCTGCCGGCTGGCCTCGTCGAGCAGATCGAGGCAGGCGCCTGCGCCCTCAAGCTGCACGAGGACTGGGGCACCACGCCCGGCGCCATCGACAATTGCCTCGCCGTCGCCGACGATTATGACGTGCAGGTGATGATTCACACCGACACGCTGAACGAGTCCGGCTTCGTGGAGGATACCATTGCCGCCTTCAAGGGCCGCACCATACACGCCTTCCACACCGAGGGTGCGGGCGGTGGCCATGCGCCCGACATCATCAAGGTGGCGGGGCTCGCCAACGTCATCCCGTCCTCGACGAACCCCACGCGTCCCTACACGGTGAACACGCTGGAAGAGCATCTCGACATGCTCATGGTCTGCCACCACCTCGACCCGTCCATTCCCGAGGACATTGCGTTCGCCGAAAGCCGCATCCGCAAGGAGACCATCGCGGCCGAGGATATCTTGCACGACGTGGGGGCGCTCTCCATCATCGCCTCCGACAGCCAGGCGATGGGGCGCGTGGGCGAGGTGATCATCCGTACCTTCCAGACCGCCCACAAGATGAAGGTGCAGCGCGGGCGCCTCTCCGAGGACGGCATCGGCAACGACAATTTCCGGGTGAAGCGCTATATCGCAAAGGTGACGATCAACCCGGCCATCGCCCATGGGCTCGACGCCCATATCGGCTCGGTTGAGATGGGCAAGCTCGCCGATCTAGTGGTGTGGTCACCGGCCTTCTTCGGCGTGAAGCCGGACCTGATCCTGAAGCTCGGCACCATCGCCGCTGCCGCCATGGGCGATCCCAACGCTTCCATCCCGACACCGCAGCCGGTGCATTACCGCCCGATGTTCGGCGGCTTCGGCCGCTCCATCGTCAAGAGCGCGGTGACCTTTGTCAGCCAGGCGTCGCTCGATGCCGGCATCGGCCAGCGCTATGGCCTTTCCAAGACGTTGCTGCCGGTGAAGAACACACGTGGTGGCATCTCGAAGGCCTCGATGATCCATAACAGCGCCACGCCCCATATCGAGGTCGACCCCGAGACCTATGAGGTGCGGGCGGACGGGGAACTGCTGACCTGCAAGCCGGCGACCAGCCTGCCGATGGCGCAGCGGTATTTCCTGTTCTAGCTGGCAGCCCGGACGCCCTCGTCGCTCTTGGAAACACGGCGCTCGCAGGATAGGAAGAGCGGATCGTCCGACACTCACCTGAGTGTCGCAGGGACGTCGGCGCTCCCAGGAACCCCCCAATGCTTCACAGCCATTCCTTCGTGCCCGCCCCCAAGGTCGAGGCCAAGTCCATCGCCGACAGCGTCGTGCTGACCTTCGAGGATCGCCGCCGCCGCCGGGGCGTCATCACCACGGTGGGTGGGCTGGAGGTGCTGGTGGATCTTGCCGAGGCGCCGGCGCTTGCCCATGGCGATGCCTATCTCCTGGAAGACGGCCGCCTGATCGAGATCGTGGCGGAGGCAGAGCCGCTGCTCGAGGTGAAGGGGCGCGACCCGTTGCACCAGATGCGGCTTGCCTGGCATCTCGGCAACAGGCACCTGGAGACCGAGATCGGGCCGAAATGGCTGCGCATTCGCCAGGACCATGTCATCGCCGACATGCTCAAGGGCCTGGGCGCCAAGGTCACGGAGATTGAAGGGCCGTTCCAGCCCGAAGGTGGGGCCTATCACCATGACCATGGCCATGATCATCACGCCCACGCGCATGACGACCGGCACCATCATCATGACCATGATCATAAGCATGAGCACGGCCACGATCATGACCATCATCACGGCAAGCATCATCACGACTGATCGATGACGATGGATGGTCCTGCCGGCGCCTCGCGCCTGATTGTGTGGTTCTCGCCGGCCTTTCCCACCGGTGCCTTCAGCTTCTCGCATGGCCTGGAATGGGCGGTGGAGGCCGAGGATGTGCAGGACCGCACCTCGTTGCAGGCCTGGATCGAGGGTGTGCTGCGCCACGGCGCGGGCTGGTCGGATGCGGTGCTGATCTCGGCTATCCATCGCGCTGCCCGTGCCGATGACGAGCGGGCGCTCCTGGAGGCGGCCGAACTTGCCCTGGCTCTGCAACCCTCGCTGGAGCGGCGGCTTGAATCGACCGTGCAGGGCGAAGCCTTCCTGAAGGCAGTCGAGACCGGCTGGGGCCATCCCGCCATCGCCCATTTCCGCCGGATGTGGCGCGATCCCATCGCGCTGCCCGTCGCCGTTGGCGTCGCGGCAGCGGCCAACGGCATCGAGGCGCGGGCGGTGCTTGCGGCCTATCTCACGGGCCTTGCCGCCAATCTCGTTTCCGCCGCCATCCGTCTTGCCCCCATCGGCCAGAGCGACGGGCTGCGCGTCCTCGCCGCGCTGGAGGCGACGATTGCCGAGCTCGCCGCCCGGGCCGAGGGGGCGACACTGGAGGATATCGGCGGCTGCGCCATACGCTCCGACATTGCCTCCATGCGGCATGAAACTCAGACCACGAGGCTGTTCCGCACCTAAGCCGGAGCACAGCACTTTTACCCTCGCAATAAGGTCTCATTGGCCGGCACGAAAATTGCTTCGATGGATCGCAGTTTTCGACTCTGGTGGTGAGGAAGAACGATGGCGAAATCGAAGCATGGTCCGCTGCGTGTGGGTGTCGGCGGACCGGTGGGCTCGGGCAAGACAGCGCTTGTGGATGCGCTGTGTAAAAGCCTGCGCCTGAAATACGACATCGCCGCCATCACCAATGACATCTACACCAAGGAGGACGCCGAGTTTCTGACACGCTCGGGCGCGCTGGAGCCGGAGCGCATCATGGGCGTGGAGACGGGCGGCTGCCCCCATACCGCCATCCGCGAGGACGCCTCGGCCAATCTCGCCGCAGTGGCGGCGATGAACCAGCGTTTCCCCGATCTCGATATCATCCTGATCGAATCGGGCGGCGACAACCTGGCCGCCTCCTTCTCGCCGGAACTGGCCGATCTCACCCTCTACGTCATCGATGTCTCGGCCGGCGACAAGATCCCGCGCAAGGGCGGCCCCGGGGTGACGCGCTCCGACCTTCTCGTAATCAACAAGATCGACCTCGCGCCGATGGTCGGGGCGAGCCTGGAGGTGATGGACCGCGACTCCACTGCGATGCGTAAGGGTCGTCCTCACGTCTTTACCAATGTACGGGCGGGCGCGGGCGTGCAGACGGTGGAAGATTTCATCCTCAACCGTGGCGGCTTCGCGGTGCAGGCCGCCTGAATAATGGAGCAACGAGCCCGAATTATTCGGCCTGCGCGGAATGAATGTCGAGCGAGCGCGGGATTTCGGAACTTACATTCTTGAAGTTAGGTTGGGTGCCGATAGAGGCGCTGGCCGGTGTGCCAACCTCCAGGTCGGCACCTCTTCTTTGGATCATACGTTTCCATGCCGATCTGGAGATCGGCACACCAAAGCGCAGCCACCGGCAGGTTCGTCAATGCCGTCCATCGAGATCCTTCACGGCGGCCACACGCTCGACTGCCGCTCCGGCGAGCAGGTGCACATGCACCTCGCTGGCGCCCGCCTCGGCGGCGGCGCGCAGGATTGCGGCAAGGGTTTCGCCGCCCTGGCCGGATTCGCCGATCCACACGCAGGCGCCGCTCGACCCTTCCACGGCGATCACCACCGCGTCGACATAATCGGGGCATTGGCCGATCGGATAGACCGAAACCAGGTAGGACCGGCCCGAAGCGCCGACCCAGCGGCGGAAGCGCGAGGCCGCATGCGGTGCCTCGCGGCCCAATGCAGCGAGGGGAGCGCAGAGCCGATTCTCGGCGTTCGAAATATGAGAACGAATCGCGACTTGTGTCATAGAACAAAATTAGAACACGAGACTCTCGGGCGTCAAGCGATTCTGGTTTGTTCCTGCATGGTGTGGCCACGGGCCTCTGCAAGCAGTCTGTCTGAGGCAGTCTCGATGCGAGCCTGCAGCTCCTCGAAAAATGCCGTCTTGTCGCCACCCGGCGGGATGGGCGGCAGGATTTCCATCACCAGTGTGCCGGGCCGGCGGATGAACTGGCGGCGCGGCCAGAAATAACCGGAATTGAGGGCGATGGGTACGCAGGGCACGCCGAATTCACTGTAGAGATAGACCACGCCGTATTTATACGCCGGCTCGGCGCCGGGCGCCCGGCGGGTACCCTCAGGGAAGATGATGATCTGGCGCCCTCGGGCAAGCTGTGCGGCGCCATCGGTATGCATCTGCTTCATCGCCTTGGAGCGCGCGCCGCGATCGACGGCGATCATCTCTGCCTTGGAGGCGAGCCAGCCGAACAAAGGCAGCCACATCAATTCGCGCTTCAGCACATAGGAAGGGTCGTCGAACACCAGAAACATCGCAAAGGTGTCCCAGACGGACTGGTGCTTGGAGGCGACCAGCACGCCGCCCTGCGGCACATTCTCGCGCCCGCGAATCTCGCAGTCGATGCCGGCGAGGGTGCGCATCAGGAAGAAGTTCACCCGCGCCCAGGCCCTGACGATTCTCAGGAGCACGATGCGCGGCAGCAGCAGCGAGGGGAGGGCGCAGATCATCCAGAGGATGATGTTGGTGTAGTAGACCAGGTTGAACAGGAGGGAGCGCAGGACAATCATGAGCCGGAATCGTTCGAGATGCGGACTTCGAGGCGGACTTGGCCCCGCTATAGCAGAACCGCGCGGGATACGCCTGGAGAAGTGATAGCCCGCGACGCTGGGCCTCCGCCAGCTTCGCTGGAGAGGTTTCCGCGTTGCGCCTCACTCCGCTCTCTTACTCCGCCCGCGCCATGGCCTGCAGGGTGGGCTGTTCGACCCTGAGCTGGAAGGTGGCGCTGGCATATTTCACATATTCGGAGACCAGGAGGCGGATGCTGGTGGGATCCGTCCACCAGGTGTCGAGCTTGAGGTTCTGGGAGATCACCGGATAGGCGATCAGGGTGGTGTCGGGCAGCACGCGGCGCAGTTCAAGCAGCGAACGCGGCATGTGGTAGTTCGAGGTCACCACGATGATCGATTTGAATTGCTTGTCCTGCACCCAGCGCGCCGCCTCCAGGGCGTTGCCGACCGTGTTGAGCGCGTTGCGGTCGATGTCGACGCAGCAGTCGATCACCTCTGCGCCAGCAGCCGTATGACCGGAAAGAGCCTCAGGGCTGGTCGCCTTGTTGACGCCGGTGATCAGCATGCGCTTGGCGCGGCCCTCTGTGAGCAGGTCGAAGGCTTCGCTGATGCGGTCGGACCCACCGGTGAGGGCGATCACGCCATCGGCCCGCACCGCCGGGCTTGGTGCTTCGGCCTGCAGGGTGGCGACAAAATAGGCAAAGTCCGTCACCACGGCGGCGGTGAGGAAGAGCATGCACGCACCGGTGATCTCCATGGCCCAGCGCAGCCAGCGGCGCGAGCGATGCGGCGGCTGCTCCGCCATGGACGGGGATGCCGGATCTGATGCCGATGCCCGCCGCACGGGATTTACTCGCCTTGCCTTATCGAGAAAGAAATTCTTGCGCACGCGTTGGGCAAAAATTGGATCGGCGGGGCGGGTGTGGAGCGGTATGGGCACGGAGCCCTGCCAGACACTCATGGGTCCCTCTGACTTTCTATACCTGGCCGCTGAGAACGCGATGGACCGTCATCCTGGAGGTCACGCCCGTGATGACGGCGATGAGAACGACTGACGCGACGATGGCTGCATAGCCGCGCCAATCCATGTTGAAGGAACCGAACAAGGCCTCCACCTGATCGCCTGCCGCCGTCGCGGTAAAGCGCGTGGAGAGGAGATGGGCGCCGATGAAGGTGAGCACGGCAGCGCCACCGCCGATCAGGCCGCCCTTGAGGCCGAGCCAGAGGAAATGGTGCTGGAACTCGTTGGCGATGAAGGAGTCATGCGCGCCGACGAAATGAAGCACCTCGACCACGTCCTTGTTGCCGGCCATGGCGCCGCGCGTGGCGAACACCACCGAAAGGGCGGTGGCGACGATCATCAGGATGAGCACGGCGAGGCCGGCCAGCACCATGGCCTGAGCCATCGCGGCAAGGCGGGCGATCCAGAAGCGGTGGTCGTCCAGGCTGGCGCCAACCACGCTGTCGGCCAAGGTTTTGCGCAGGCTGGCGAGATCGGGCAAGGCACCCGACGCTATCTTTACAACGATGAGCCTGGGTATCGGCAGGTCGCTCATGTCGAGCCCCTCACCAAGCCAGGGCACCAGCATGCGCTCGGTTTCCTCGCGGGTGTAGACCTGTACGTCGGTGATGCCGTCGGTGGCACGCGCCGCCACCACGGCCTTGCCGATCTCAGTCTCGATGTCGTGCCCCTCCACCGGGCGGACCTGGATGGTGACCTCGCGCGAGACCTGCGAGCCCCAGTCGGAGGCAGCGGCAGCGATCAGCAGCACGCAGCCGGCGGTGAGGGCGGCGAGATAGGTCATGATCGCCACCACCGCCATCAGCGAGCGGCCGGCGATCGAGCCCGAGGGGACGATCGGCGCCGAGGGGCGGATCAGCGTCTCCGCCCGCCGCGTGCTCGAGCGCTGCGCCGAATGCTGGCCGTTCTGGTCTGTCATGACCATGCCGCCGGCTCCTGAACGGTGACATGGCCGTCCTCCAGGCGCAGGCGCCGGGCGGGGAAGAGCTCCATCAGGCTCTCGTCATGGGTGGCGATCACCACCGACGTCCCGGAACGGTTGAGCTCGATGAACAGGCGTAGCAGGCGGCGGGCCAGCGCCGGGTCGACATTGCCGGTGGGCTCGTCGGCCAGCAGCAATTCGGGTCGAACGATGAGGGCGCGAGCGATGGCGGCGCGCTGCTTCTCGCCGCCCGAGAGCACCGGGGGCAGCACATGCATGCGCTCGCCAAGGCCCACCCAGTGCAGGAGTTCCACAACCTCCGCCCGGTAGCGTGCTTCGTCCTGGCCCTGCACGCGCAAGGGCAGGGCAATGTTCTCATAGGTGGTGAGGTGGTCGAGCAGCCGGAAATCCTGGAAGACGATGCCGATGCGCCTGCGCGTCTCGGCAAGATCGTGCTTGGAAAGCGTCATCACGTCGCGGTCGAACATGTGGACGAGACCGCGGGTGGGCTTCAGCGTCAGGAAGAGCAGGCGCAGCAGCGTGGTCTTGCCGGCGCCGGACGGGCCGGTGAGAAACTGGAACGAATTGGCGGGAACGTCGAAACTGACGTCGCGCAGCACTTCCGGGCCCATCCCGTAGCGCAATCCCACATTTTCGAACCGGACCAAGTCTTGAGTCTCCCCGCATCCGGAGCACTGTGCAGAGGGGCCGGTTAACGAGGTATTAACGTTAACGAAATGACAACGAATTTAACTTTTCTGGGATCGCCCGTCCCTGGGATCGCGGGCATCCCTGCCCGCTCTCCTTTATCGGAAGGCTTGTCGTTTCCAAGAGCAGGCAAGGATGCCTGCGATTGTCTATTTCAATCCCATCGTGCAAGCCTAGCTTTTGGATGCCTCCAGCTCGGTGGCCGCCGAGCTGGAGGCGGGAGGGGACGGGTCGTGCCTGCGATAATCGAAGGACTGACTTAGGAGTCTGACCACCCCTCTCTTTTCCATGAGGCCTGAACGGATACCGGCATTGCTCCGGAGACAAGCAGAGGACTTGGAAAAGATGACGAGCAGCCTAGCACACAATGTCGGCACCGACATCGGCAAGGATCATTTGGATGTGGCTGTCCACCCGGCAGGCCTCATCAAGCGCTTTGCCAACACCCAGGCGGGCCATCGCGCCCTGCTTGCCTGGCTTTCTTCCTGGACTGTCGAGCGTGTGGTGTTCGAAGCAACGGGGGCCTATCATCGCGCCTTCGAACGCGCGCTCAACCAGGCCGGCCTGCCGGCCGTCAAGCTCAACCCGCGCCAGGCCCGACGCTTTGCCGAAGGTATTGGCAGGCTGGCCAAGACCGATCGCATCGATGCCATGACCCTGGCCCGCTATGGCCAGGCCGTCCAGCCCGAGCCGACCCTCATCGTCAGCCAGGCCCTTGAGGAGATGAAGCAATTGGCCGCGGCGCGGGACGCCCTGATGAAGATCAAAGTGGCAACCCAGACCCGCCAGCAAACCGCCGAACTCCCCCTGATCAAGCGCCAACTCGCCAAGACACTGGCTCTGACCCAAGCGCAGATAAACGCCATCGACGAGGAGATCGCCAGGCGGGCCGACAAGGATCCCGCCTTCAAGCGCAGAGCCGAAATCCTCGATTCCATCCCCGCCGTGGCACCCATCACAGCTCACGCCATGCTCATCCACATGCCTGAACTGGGCACCCTGTCTCCCCCTCAAGCCGCAAGCCTGGCCGGCCTCGCCCCTGTCCCACGCGACAGCGGCAGCAAAAATGGCAAGCGCTTCATTCGCGGGGGAAGAGCCCTTCTGCGACGAGCCCTCTATATGCCCATGGTCGCCGCTATCCGATGGAACCCCGACCTCGCCGCTAAATACCAGGCCATGGTCGCCGCCGGAAAACCCAAAAAAATCGCCATCGTCGCCATCATGCGCAAGCTCATCATCCTCGCTAACGCCCTCTTGCGAGATAATCGGATTTGGACGCCTAAAGCTGCTTGACCGAACACGGATACTCCCAGGTATCAGCGCCGCGCCGGAATCCGCATGGCCGGTGCCCACGGACTTCCGGACCACGCAAGATTCTCCCCACTTCTGTCGTATGCCGTCAGGTCCTATGGGTAGAGCGAACATCGAACGTTTGTCGCCGGCGACGGCCAATCGGGAACCTCGGTCGTGATCAATGCAATATTCAGGAACCTCCTTCACTGGATGCTCGCCGCCGGGATCTTGCTGACTGGCCTTTCCGGCGTGATCGCCCAGGCATGTGCCTCCACCATGGACAGTTACGACGGACGGCAGATGATCGTGCATGTGCCGGATCGATTGCCACCTTCGGGATCGCGCGCGCTCGTCGTCGTCCTGCATGGCGGGCTGGGCAACGCTCAGCGTATCGCGGGCCGGCAAGCGGAAAGCGGGCTCAACATGGATGCCGTCGCCGACCGCAACGGTTTCATCGTCGTCTATCTGAACGGAACGCCGGTAACGCGGTGGTTCGGAAGCCGGTTTCTTGGCTGGAACGCGGGCGGCGGTTGCTGCGGCATGTCGGCGGCGAACAATGTCGACGATGTCGCCTATATCAAGGGCGCCGTCGCCACCCTGGCGGGATGGTATGGCATCGACCGCGCGCGGGTCTATGGCATCGGGCACTCCAACGGGGCGATGATGTCCCAGCGTGTGGCCTGCGAAACCCACCTCTTTGCGGCCGTGGTGGCGATTTCCGGACCGCTCAATCTGCAGGTTTCCAGCTGCCCGGCCGCACGGGGCACCCGCATCCTGGCCCTTCATGGCGCCAATGACCAGAATGTCCCCGTCGCGGGTGGCCAGGGGTCGAAGGGACTGTCGTTCACCGCCTTCAATTCCGAGGATCGCTCCAGGCGAATCTTCCTGAATTCCGGAGCCACCTACACGCTGCAGATCGTGCCTGGCGCCGATCATCCGCTCGATCACATCGAAGCTGCGATTATGAAAACCGAGGGCGTCACCATCGCCGAAAAGTCAGCCCGGTTCTTTGGCCTGCTGAAATCGAGGCCCTGAAGGGCCGGCGCCTCGAGCCGCGTCCCCATTGTCGCGCCCCTCTCCATATGTCTATGCTGGGCGGACTAGAAGAGAGGTTCGATGTCCACGCCGCGTAAAATCAAAATACTGTTCGACGCCGAAACGATCGCCAAGCGCAATGCCGCACTGGTGGAAGAGATCAAGGCGCGCGAACTCGATAATCTCCTCGTGGTCGCCGTGCTGAAGGGCTCCTTCGTGTTCGCCGCCGATCTCCTGCGCGCCATGCATAAGGCAGGCATGTCGCCGGAGGTGGAGTTCGTGCACCTGTCGAGCTATCGGGACTCGACCGTCTCTTCCGGCACCGTGAACATCATGCATGATGTCGAGAGCGATGTGCGTGGACGCAATATCCTCCTGGTCGATGATATCCTCGAATCCGGACGCACTCTGGCCTTCGCCAAGGACCTGCTTACCGCGCGGGGCGCCAAGGAGGTGCTGACCTGCGTGCTCCTGGAAAAGCCGGGCAAGTCCGCCGTGCAGATCCATGCCGATTTCGTTGGCTTCGAATGCCCCGATGTCTTCGTCGTGGGCTATGGCATGGATGTGGCGCACTCCTACCGCGAACTGCCTTTTGTGGGCGTGGTTGAAAAGTAGCGCCTTGATCCTGCCAGGCCCGGCATGCAAAGAGGCTGGCTGACGGCGCAGGCTGCGCCTGGAGGAGCCATGGCTGGTCTATTGGGCGCCCACAGCGCCCGCTTTCTGTTTCGCGACGACAAGGGCAGCATCGAGAGGGCGAGCTGGTGGCGCGCCATGGTGGTGCTCGTGCTTGCGCTGGCAATCATGGGCGGGCTGGTGATGGCGCTTGACGATTTCCTGCCCAAGACCCCGGAAGCGGCCGAGGCGCTGGTCAACCGGGCGGCCGAGACCCATAACGGCTTCCTGTCGGTGCCCTATTACGCTTCGCTGTTCGTGATCGATGTCAGCTATGTCCTGATGATCCTGATCTCTGTCTGCATCTATTTCGTCGGCGCCAAGCGCTGCAACGATCTCGGCAAGCCCGCGCAGATAGCTCTGATCCTGCCGGCCACCGTCTATGTCCAGATCTTTTCGCCGATCATCAGCGACCAGTTGCTGCCGGTCTATGGCCGATGGATCGTTTCGGTCATCGTGCTCGCGATCGTGATCTGGCAGGTTTATCTGCTGGGTTTCGTGAAGGGGAAGCTGTAGGCGATGCGGCGAGCGGACTTCAACGCTTGCCCTTGTCTTTCGAAAAAAGCTGCTTCAGCAGGCGCTGCCACGAGGCGTGCGAGGTCTTCTGGCGGATGGCGTCCCAGAGCACTTGGTCGAGCGTCGGCCGCGCCGGGCGCCAGCGGGCGAAAGGCACGGGCTCTCCGAGATTGGGTATGAGCTTGCCGACAAGCAGTGCGATCGAGGCGGCGGCAAACATCGGTTGATCCTTCCAAGGCAGGTGCAGGGCTGACGTGCAAGCAAGCCTAGCCACCGAATCGTCCCCCTGCCGTGCGCGACGGCACACAGAATAGGATCCTTGCGTGATGGTGTGGTGACCGCATCAGGCGCGTGCGGCCAAAAAAATAGAACCCCGGCCGAGAGGCCGGGGTTCTGCTTGGAACGGAATCTGCGGTCAGAACAGGCCTTCGATCAGCCCTTCCGAATTGAGGCGGATGACTTCAGCCGAAGGCACGCGGGGAAGGCCGGGCATCGTCATGATCTCGCCGCAGATGACGACGAGGAAGCCGGCGCCGGCCGACAGGCGCACTTCGCGGATCGGCACGACATGGTCGACCGGCGCGCCGCGATGGTTCGGGTCGGTGGAGAATGAGTACTGCGTCTTCGCCACGCAGATCGGCAGGTTGCCGTAGCCGGCCGCCTCGATCTCCTTGAACTGATCGCGGACCTTCTGGTCGGCGATGATGTCGGAGGCGCGGTAGATCTCCTTGGCGATGGTCTTCATCTTGTCCCAGAGCGGCATTTCGTCCGGGTAGAGCGGGCGGAAGCCGCGACCGTCGAGCGGGTGGGGCGCTTCGGCCAGTGCCACCACGCGGCGGGCCAATTCCGCCGTGCCCTTGGAACCCTCGGCCCAGTGGCTGCAGACCACGGCGTCGACGCCGAAATGCTCCTTGCAATGGGACTGGAGCAATTCGTGCTCGGCGGCGGTGTCGGCCGTGAAATAGTTGATGGCGACGATCGCCGGCACACCGAACTTGCGCACGTTCTCGACATGGCGGCCGAGATTGGCCAGGCCCTTCTTGAGGGCTTCCAGGTTCTCCTTGCCGAGCTGATCCTTGGGTACGCCGCCATGCATCTTGAGGGCGCGCACGGTGGCAACGATCACGGCCGCGGCCGGGGTGAGACCGGCCTTGCGGCACTTGATGTCGAAGAACTTCTCAGCACCGAGATCGGCGCCGAAGCCGGCTTCCGTCACCACATAGTCGGCGAGCTTGAGGCCGGCGCGGGTCGCCGTCACCGAGTTGCAGCCATGGGCGATGTTGGCGAAGGGACCGCCATGCACGAAAGCCGGGTTGCCCTCGAGCGTCTGCACCAGGTTCGGCTTGAGCGCATCCTTGAGCAGCACCGTCATGGCGCTGGAGGCCTTGATGTCGGCGGCGGTGATCGCCTTCTTGTCGCGGGTATAGCCGATGATCATCTTGCCGAGGCGCGCCTCGAGATCGGCGAGGTCCTTGGCGAGGCAGAACACAGCCATGACTTCGGAGGCAACAGTGATATCGAAGCCGTCTTCGCGCGGGAAGCCGTTGGAGACGCCGCCGAGCGAGGAGTTGATCTGGCGGAGCGACCGATCGTTCATGTCGAGCACGCGGCGCCAGGCGACGCGGCGGGTGTCGATGCCGAGCGAATTGCCCCAGTAGATGTGGTTGTCGATCATCGCCGACAACAGATTGTGGGCCGAGGTGATGGCGTGGAAATCGCCGGTAAAGTGCAGGTTGATCTGCTCCATCGGCACGATCTGCGCATAGCCGCCGCCGGCCGCGCCGCCCTTGACGCCGAAGCAGGGGCCGAGCGAGGGTTCGCGCAGGCAGATCATCGTCTTCTTGCCGATGGCGGCGAGACCGTCGCCGAGGCCCACCGTCGTGGTGGTCTTGCCTTCGCCGGCCGGGGTCGGGTTGATGGCGGTGACCAGGATCAGCTTGCCATCGGGGCGATCAGCCAGGCCAGGGATCTTGTCGAGGTCGATCTTGGCGATATGTTTGCCATAGGGCTCGAAAGCTTCGTCGGGAATGCCGGCCTTCTCGGCAATCGCCTCGATGCGCTGCATCTTGGCCTGACGCGCGATTTCAATGTCGCTGAGGGGCTTCTTTGGATCTTGGGCCATGGTGTACTCTTGGTGTTTCCCCGAGGATTTTGTTCAGGTGAGTTGAGACATATTTTCACGGGAATGAAAATAAATTTCTTCACAGTGGACCGTCCTGGTCATAGTGCGTCCAAGGAAGAAATGGCGGGAATGTCCTGAATACGACAGGGTGTCGTATACCAGATAGGTAGCCTATTGACGTCGAATTCGCTTGTCCGAAACCGTCGCAGGATGTGTCGCCTTCGCGACGTTCCCGGTGATCCCGATCACGCGGGTGTGCATGAAGGTGACGGCCCCTGTGACATTGTGGCGGAACCGTGTAAGACGCCGCATCGTTGACGTAATGCGTTGCGGGTTCCATCAATGGGACCTACGGGAAATCCGGTCTGCAAGAGGCGGCCGCATTTTGGAGCACAGGCTCTGGATCGCAATCACCCACAATACCAAACGGAGTTGCCCGCATGGGGCTCGTGAGCGCCGTCGAAACCAGCGAAGAGGCCAGTCATAAACACACCGGCAGCTTCACCGCCCTCACTTTGGGCTCCATCGGCGTGGTTTACGGCGATATCGGCACCAGCCCGCTCTACGCCTTCCGCGAAGCCGCCCATGCTGCCACCCAGGGCGGAGAGAATGTGACGCCCGCCGCCATTCTGGGCGTCATCTCGCTGATTTTGTGGGCGCTGATCATTGTGGTCACCCTCAAATATGTGCTGCTGCTGCTGCGCGCCGACAACAAGGGCGAGGGCGGTACGCTTACCCTGATGGCGCTCGCGCAGCGCGCGCTTGGGCGTTCGGGCATCCCCATCGTCTTCCTCGGCATCGTCGGTGCATCGATGTTCTATGGCGACGCCATGATAACGCCGGCGGTTTCCGTACTGTCCGCCGTCGAGGGCCTCAGGCTGGTCGCCCCCAATTTCGGTGGCTTCGTCGTGCCGACCACCGTCGCGATCATCGTCGTCCTGTTCATGGTGCAGAGCCACGGCACGGCCCGCGTGGGGGCGCTGTTCGGCCCGATCATGGCGCTGTGGTTCGTGCTGATCGGCATGATCGGCTTTGTCAACTTCCTCAGCCACCCCGGCATCATCGCGGCGATCAACCCCATCTACGCGGCCCAATTCCTGCTCACCCACGGCCATATCGGCTTCGTGACGCTCGGCGCCGTGTTTCTCGCCGTCACCGGTGGCGAAGCGCTCTATGCCGATCTCGGCCATTTCGGCCGCAAGCCGATCCAGATGGCCTGGCTCTGCCTGGTGCTGCCGGCCCTCGCCTTCAACTATCTCGGCCAGGGCGCGCTGGTGCTCGGCGATCCCAGCGCGCTGGAAAATCCGTTCTACCGCCTGGTACCGGCTTCGCCCTTCTTCCTGATCCCGATGGTGCTCGTGGCGACGATCGCCACCATCATCGCCAGCCAGGCCGTGATCACCGGCACCTTCTCGCTGACGCGCCAGGCCGTGCAACTCGGCCTGCTGCCGCGGGTCAAGATCTCGCATACCTCGGAGCACCAGTCCGGCCAGATCTTCATCGCGCAGGTCAACGGCATCCTGCTTATCGGCGTGGTGCTGCTGGTGCTGGTGTTCGAGAGTTCCTCGCGTCTCGCCTCAGCCTATGGCATCGCCGTCACCACCACCATGGTGGTCGACACCATCCTGGCCTTCGTGGTGATCTGGCGAGTGTGGCTGTGGAAGCCCTGGGTCGCCGCCGCCCTTATCGTGCCCTTCCTGTGCATCGATCTCATCTTCCTCGGGGCCAACCTGCTCAAGCTCCTGGAGGGGGCCTGGCTGCCGATCCTCATCGCTCTGGGCCTCATCAACCTGATGGTAACCTGGCGGCGCGGCACGCGCCTGGTGCTCGAGAAGACGCGGCGCACCGAGGTGCCGCTGATGACCATCGTCAAGAGCCTGGAAAAGGGCTCGGTGACCCGCGTGCCGGGCATCGCGATCTTCCTCACCTCGGATCCCGACTACGCGCCCACCGCCATGCTGCACAGCCTGAAGCATTACAAGGCGTTTCATGAGAAAGTGGCAATCCTCACCATCGAGACGACGGACGATCCCGTCGTGCCGGGTGGAGGACGGGTGTCGATCGAGCAGGTCTCGGCCAGCTTCACCAGGATGCGGGTACAGTTCGGTTATATGGAAAGCCCGAACGTGCCGCGGGCACTGGCGCTCTGCCGCAAGGCTGGCTGGTCATTCGATATCATGGCGACCTCCTTCTTCCTGTCTCGCCGGCATCTGCGCGCCGGCAGCCATCCCGCCATGTGGCGCTGGCAGCGCCGGCTCTACATGATCCTCGCGCGCAATGCCGACGACGCCAGCGACTATTTCTCGATTCCCTCCAACCGGGTGGTCGAGATCGGCACGCAGGTTCTGATCTGATCCCGGAGGGATATGAGCGCGCCCAGCGTCACGAGAGCTACGCCTGCCAGGATAGGCACGCCGGGCCGTTCTCCCAGCAAAGCCAGCCCAGCCATCGTGGTGACGGCCGGCACCGCGGTGGTGAAGATCGACACTTTGGTGGGCCCCAGAAGAGCAACTGCTCTCGTGTAGACAAGGATCGAGACGACGCCGGTCAGAAGACCCTGGAAGATGGCCTGTATCAGAAGATCCGGCCAGCTAGCCCGCAACAAGTGCGTACCGGGCAACATGGCATAGACGGGAAGGAACAACAGCGCTGAAACGGCGGCGACTATCGCGGCGGCGTGGGGCGCCGGCAGGCCAAGTCGCCGGACATAGATGCCGTAGCCCGACCAGCACAGCGACGCGAGCAGCAGGCAGATGTCGCCGAGTAGCAGCCCGATCGATGCATGGGCCAGCCCGTCCCATGTCGCCATCCCCACGCCAAGAACGATCACCCCAAGGCCGACTCGTTGAAGGTCTCGTCTTCCGGAGGGAGAAAGTAGGGAGAGCAGGTAGGCCGTCGTCAGCGACAGCGTGCCGTGAAGTGCTATGGCGCTATGGGCGACAGGAGCCAGTGCGAAACCGGCATAGGCGAGCAGGGCGAACGCAAGGCCGCCGAGAAGCCCCAACGCGATCGCCTGTGAGGGGTGTAGTTGCCCGATGCCGTGCTTGAGCAGAACCGGTGACAGAACCAGGGCGCTGATGCCGAAACGCAGCGCGGCAATGTCGGGTAACGCCAGGCTGGTGGTGAGGCCAAGGCGAGAGACAATGACGAAGCTGGAGAACAAAGCCACCGATCCGCACGCGTAGACTATACCCCGTCCGTGGGCGGTCGTGCTTCCTGGCTCGGAGATGGGTCGGTCCCGCATGGCATTTTCCGTATGTTGTCAGCCCCGACCATCGCCCTTGGAAGGGATGCAGTTCCGGTGAGGTCTTTCGCGCTCTCCGTGGATATCCATGACCCTCTCTTCCATAAAGGCTTGCAGAGGCATCATATTCATGTTGAATCCGCATCAATGGATGCGCGCTTCATGGACCTCGTCATCGATGTCGCCCATCAGGGCAGTTTCGCCGCGGTTGCGCGCAGCCGCGACGCCGACCCGTCATGGGTCTCGCGTACAATTGCCGCGATCGAGGAGGATCTCGGCTTTCGGCTGTTTCAGCGTACCACGCGACGTCTCGCCCTGACGGAAGCGGGCGAGATCTTCCTTCAGCGCATCGAAGCGATAGCGGAGGAATTCGAACAGGCGAAGGACGAGGCGCTGGCCGTCAGCGCAGGGCCGACTGGCGTGTTGCGCATGACGACCTCTGTCGGCTTCGGGCAGCGGATACTCATGCCGCTGGTGCCTCGGTTCCGCGCTCTCCATCCGAAGGTCGTTCTGGACCTTATTCTATCCGACAGTAATCTGAACCTGGTCCACGACCGCATCGATCTTGCCATCCGACTGGCGGCTAACATCTCGGGCGACATGGTGGTCAGCAAGTTGATCGATACGGCCTACCGCGTCTGTGCCAGCCCGGACTATCTCCTGCGCCATGGCCGGCCGTCGACGCCCTCAGCGTTGGGGAAGTGCGATTGCGTGCTTTTCAGGCTTCCGAGTTTTCGGTCGCAATGGGTCTTTACGGACCTCGCCGGTACCGTGGCGGAAGTCCCCGTCCACGGAAGCGTGGTCGTTTCCAGTGCCCTGGCGCAGCATGCCTTGACAGTCGCCGGAATGGGACCGGCCTTGCTGGCCGACTGGCTCGTGGATGAGGATATTGCTCAGGGGCGGCTGGTGGATCTGTTTCCAGACCACAAGATTGCTGCAGCTACGGTCGAAACCGCTGCCTGGCTGCTTTATCCCAGCAAGTCTTTCCTTCCTCGCAAGGTCAGGGCGATGATCAATTTCTTGAGAGAGGAAGTCCCCAAGCGGGCAAGCGCTTAATAAATAGTCGTGCGAGGCGGCGACAGCCTGTGCTGCCTCCGCCTGCGGAGACTACGGCAATCGCTGGTCATGCGGCAGCGGGATTCCTGTCGGCCGGATGAGTCCAGGCCAGTGCCTTGATCGGTTCGTCGAGTTCTGTATGGGCAAGCGCGTTGGTGAAGTTGGAGATCAGTTTGGCGGCAAGGCCTGTCAAGATCTCCAGAGCCTGCCGTTGATCATAGCCGGCTTCCAGGAAGAGACGAAGCATGTCATCGCCGACATGTCCTCGCGTCTCGATCAATTGCCGCGTGAAACTGCGCAGTATCTCGAGCTTCGGGTCGGCGAGGGGTTGCCCCTCCCGCAGCGCCTCGATGATCTCGACCGGCATCTTCGCCATTTTCATCAGCATGGAATGGCCGGCGGTGCAGTAGTGACAACGATTTTCGAAGTTCGCCGTCATCATCACGATTTGCTGTTCCAGTGGCGAGAGGGTCGTATTGGACTGGAACAGCTCGAAGGCCCGATTGTAGGTTTCGTAAGTGGCCGGAGCCGCAGCCAGGATTTGGTGAAGCTTTGGAAAGAATCCAAACGCGGCAATCGATGCCTGGATCTGTGGTCCTGACTCGGGCGGCGCTGTATCTGGCGTGAAATAGGTGAACATTATCAATACTCCTTGTCGACCAACGGCCGCAGTGGAGGATGCAAGCCCCTGTAAAGGCAGGGCCTATCCTTCGAGCGGACACGGTGGAGCGAGTTGATCTTTGGCTTGAGGCTTGTTCGGGAATCTGAAGGTTTCTCGGTTCGATCCCCACTTGAGTGTGATGGAGAAAGAACGCCAGGATGAGTAAGCTTGGCCGATTTTACATAAAAGGATCAGCATCGAGAGAGTATCGTGCGAAATGTGCACGAATGAGCGTATTCGGATAGTGTCAGCCCCGCGATTTTCGCCGGGCAGGCCAGCGCGGAGTTAATGCGAGTCCCCCTTTGCCGTACACCAGGAACAGTGTATGAGGCCGCGCTTGCTGCATCGCACCCAAGGTTCGATGGCGCGTCCCTTCAAGAAAGACTAGATCCAAAACGACTGAATCCGAGCCAGAGACCTCAGTCTGCCGGTTGCTGACCGATCGATCCCACCACGACCAACGGAGGCCCAGAATGGGGCTCATGACCGCCGCCTCGAGCGGCGAAGACAGCAGCGATCAAGGCCGCAGCGCCGGTTTCTGGGCGTTGACCCTGGGATCGATCGGTGTCGTCTATGGCGACATCGGCACCAGCCCCCTCTATGCCTTCCGCGAAGCGCTGCATGCCGCGACCAGCGGCGGCGCCAATATGAGCCAGGAGGCCGTGCTCGGCGTGGTCTCGCTAATCTTGTGGGCGCTGATCGTCATCGTCACCCTCAAGTATGTGCTGTTGCTGCTGCGTGCCGACAACAAGGGCGAGGGCGGCACACTCACCTTGATGGCGCTGGCCCAGCGGGCGCTCGGCCGTTCGGGTACCACGCTCCTGATCCTTGGCACCATCGGCGCCGCCATGTTCTATGGCGATGCCATCCTCACGCCCGCCGTCTCGGTGTTGTCGGCTGTCGAGGGCATGAAGCTGGTGACGCCGGCCTTAAACGAGTTCGTGGTGCTGATCACGGTTGTCATCATCGTCGGCCTGTTCCTGGTTCAGAGCCACGGCACGGCGCGCGTCGGCGCCTTTTTCGGCCCGATCATGGTGGTCTGGTTCCTGGTGATGGGCCTCGCCGGCCTCTGGCACATCAAGGACGCACCGGTGGTGCTCACCGCCTTCAATCCCTGGCATGCCGTCGCCTTCATGCTCAGCCATGGCCATATCGGCTTCGTGGCGCTGGGCGCCGTCTTTCTCGCCGTCACCGGAGCGGAGGCGCTCTACGCCGATCTCGGCCATTTCGGCCGCAAGCCGATCCAGATGGCCTGGATGGTGCTGGTGCTGCCCTCGCTGGCGCTGAACTATCTCGGCCAGGGCGCTCTCGTGCTGAAAAGCCCGACGCCCGAGATCCTCGACAACCCCTTCTACATGATGGTGCCGCAGAACCCGCTCTTCCTGGTGCCGATGGTCGTGCTCGCCACGATCGCCACCATCATCGCCAGCCAGGCGGTGATCACCGGCGCCTATTCGCTGACGCGCCAGGCCATCCAGCTCGGCCTGCTGCCGCGCATGAAGGTGCTGCACACCTCCGAGCACCAGTCCGGTCAGATCTATATCGCGCAGGTCAATACCATCCTGCTCATCGGCGTGCTCATCCTTGTGCTGGTCTTCGAGAGCTCCTCGCGCCTGGCCTCGGCCTATGGCATCGCCGTCACCACCACGATGGTGGTCACCGCCATGATGGCCTTCCTGGTGATCTGGAAGGTCTGGCGCTGGTCGATGCTGGCTGCCGGCCTGATCATTGCGCCATTCCTCTTGATCGACCTCGTCTTCCTCTCGGCCAACCTGCTGAAGGTTTTTGAAGGCGGCTGGGTGCCGCTGATGATCGCCGGCGCCCTCATGGTGGTCATGATCACCTGGCGGGTCGGCACCCGCCTGGTGCTCGACAAGACGCGGCGCACCGAAGTGCCGCTGATGACCATCGTGAAGAGCATCGAGAAGGGCTCGGTGACCCGCGTGCCAGGCACGGCGATCTTCCTGACCTCCGATCCCGATTACACGCCGACCGCCCTGCTGCACAGCCTCAAGCACTATAAGGCGCTGCATGAGAAGGTGGCGATCCTTACCATCCAGACCACGGACGAGCCCAAGGTCGCCGGCGGCGGGCGGATCTCGATGGAGGAGGTCTCGGCCACCTTCACCAAGATGCGGGTGCAATTCGGCTATATGGAAAGCCCCAACGTGCCGAAGGCGCTGGCGCTCTGCCGCAAGGCCGGCTGGTCCTTCGACATCATGGACACCTCGTTCTTCCTGTCGCGCCGCCATCTGCGCGCCGGCAGCAAGCCGACGATGTCGCGCTGGCAGCGCCGGCTCTACATGATCCTTGCCCGGAACGCCGATGATGCGAGCGACTATTTCTCGATCCCGTCCAACCGGGTGGTGGAGATCGGCACGCAGGTGCTGATGTGAAAAGTGCCGCTAGAACGAGAGTTCTCGCGGTGCTGGCGGTGTGATCGGCGCATCTGTGAAGAGGTTCGGGAACAGCCGTTCGCGATAATCGAGCGGAAAAGCGATGCGCAGTGGTGCCTTCGGTGAGGTGGACTTCAAGAAGCCCAAGGTGACAAGGGTGGCTACGGTGTTGCGGGCTGTCCGTTCGGAGGTCTTCAAGAAGAAAGCGGCCTCACCCCGATCGAGCAGGCCATGCCGAAGCACGGCGACGATGAGGTTCGGCGCTCGTTTGTCGCCGCTTATGTCACGAACGAGGGTATGAAAGCGTTCCTCAAGATGGTCGAGCTCAAAGAGCTGCGTAGAGAAGCGGATTTGGTCCAACGCGACTGAGAGAAACCATTCACAGAAGTCCTTGAGCGCTGAAGCCGACAGATTGCCCCGTCCATCGAGATCGCCGCGCCTGGGGCTATCGGCATAGTCCATCATGCGCTTGTATTCAGTTCTGTCTTTCAGTCCGCGAGCCAATCCTCGCGAAATAGACCACAGTCCCTGACCGCCAAGCCCCGCTTTCTGTGCCATTGCATGAGACATCAAGCGGCTGACCCGGCCGTTGCCATCCAGAAAGGGATGGATGTAGTTCATGCGATGATGTGCTGAGGCAATCGCGATGATGCGTGTGCTCGCCCAGCGCTCGGCGGCGCCGAACCGTTTGGCAAAATAGGCCATGAAGGCTTCGAGATGATGCGAAGACGGGGGCTGATGCCTGCCGACTACGACATCGCTCGATCGGCGAAACTCGCCCGGGATGATGGGAGCCTTCGTCCCGTCAGCCTGTACGACGAAGCGGAACTCTTCCGGCATCTCCTCATAAAAGCGACGATGGACCCATTGCAGGAAGGCCGTCGATGTCGCGCTCGGCATGCCGCCCGCGACCTGCATCTGATCAATTTCGCGCTGGACGATGACATGGGCCCGCGCTTCGAGTGCCAGGGGACGGTTTTCGAGATCTGCCTCGGCACCTGCCAGCGCCCTCTCGATGTCCCGTGGACGCGTATTGTGGCCCTCGATCAGGTTCGAGTAATAGCAGTTCATAACACGAACGAAGTCGGCCAACTCCGCGGCAGATTCGGGATGAAGGCTGCGTCCGAGTTCGTCTGCGGCGTGCTGGAGTTCGACCGCCAAGTCCGCGAGCACCGATGGGATGGCATCCTCGAAGAAACAGGGCTCGATCCGGGCTGGTGTCTCAAGCAATTTTGCCGATCCTCAGTTCTCGATAAGACACTGTACTATAAGTAATATTCCTAGTATTTAAAGCAATTTTGCCGATCTTTCTTGCCGATCTTTCGATTGCGTCAGGCCGGGTCTCCGGCTGGCTGCATATTTTGTCCCGAGGCGACATCCGGAATAGACGCATGTGCGGCCAGGCGGTGCAACCAGGGCCGCACCGAGCATGAGACTTAGTATTCCTGCCGGGTCGGCGTAATCGTCAGTTCCTGCAGGATGACGTTCTGCGGCATCTGATAGGCAAAGAGCACGGTATCGGCCACCGCTTCCGGGCTGATCGGGCCGACATGATCCTTGCCGGCCTGCCAGAATTCGCGGGCGGCATCATTGTGCATGGTGCCGACAATGTCGGACTCGGTAAGGCCTGGCGAGACCACGATCACCCTCACGTCATGCGGCGCCATGCTGCGCCGCGCACCCTCGGTGATGGCATGGACGAAGAATTTCGTGCCGCCATAGACGTCGTGATACGGGTAGGACTTGCGGCCGGCGATCGAGGAAATGTTGATGATGGTGCCGTGGCGGCGCTCCTTCATCGCCGGCATCAGCGAATGCATGCAGTTGAGCACGCCGATGCAGTTGATGCCGATCAGCTCACGCCACTCGTTCGGGTCCTGCTCGTCGAGCTTGGAGAGGGCGGCGATGCCGGCATTGTTGACGAGGCAATCGACGGGACCATGCGCGGCTTCGCCCGTCTTGATGGCCTCGACCACCGCCTCGCGGTCGCGCACGTCGACGGAGAGGCAGACACTGTCGGGCAGGTCGAGATCCTCGAGAGGAGCCTGCCGCCTTGCCATCAGCAGCAGCGGATAGCCCGCCTTGGCGTAGGCCTGTGCCGTCGCCTTGCCGATACCCGTCCCCGCACCTGTGATCATCACCAGCGGCTTCTTCGCCATGGCCCTTCCTCTCGCTCTTCCCGTCGCCGAGCAATTTGTCTGCTCTCGCAACGAATGTGTCGCGCCTATGGCAGGCGAGTCAATCGGGGAAGGCCGCTCCGTCTCAAGCCGCTGTCCAGCCACCATCCATCGACATGTTGGCGCCGGTGATGTTGGCGGCTGCGTCCGAGCACAGGAACACCGCCATGGCCGCGACCTCCTCGATTGTGACGAATTCCTTGGTTGGCTGGGCCGCCAGCAACACCTCGCGCTTGACCTCATCCTCGGTCATGTTGCGCGCCTTCATCGTGTCGGGGATCTGTTTCTCCACCAGCGGCGTCCAGACGTAGCCCGGCGAGATGGCGTTGCAGGTGATCTTCTGCTGCGCAACTTCCAGCGCCACCGTCTTGGTGAGGCCGGCGATGCCGTGCTTGGCGGCGACATACGCGGATTTGTAAGGCGAGGCCACCAGCGAATGGGCCGAGGCGGTGTTGATGATGCGACCCCAGCCCTTCTTCTTCATGCCGGGCAGGGCAGCCTTGATGGCATGAAAGGCGGCCATCAGGTTGAGGTGGATGATTGCCTCCCACTTGTCGTCGGGAAACTCGTCGATCGGCGCAACATGCTGGATACCGGCATTGTTGACCAGGATGTCGACGGTACCGAAGGCAGCCTCCGCATCGGCGATCAGTGTCCTCACTGCCGCCGGCTCCATCAGATTGGCCGAGGAGAACATCACCCTCACACCGCAGTCGGCCGCGATGCCAGCGCGGATCCTCTCGATCTCGCCTGCGTCCCCCAGGCCGTTGAGCATGATGTAGGCGCCTTCGCGAGCCAGCGCCCGGGCAATGCCGAGGCCGATCCCCGACGTCGAGCCGGTCACCACGGCCGCCTTGTTCTTGAGCATGAGTTCCAGTTCCTTCGGGCGGGATCGGGTGGATGAGGTTCTGCCCCCAATCCGTCACCCGTCCGTCATAAGGCTCCGCCTTGCCCTGGTGCAACGGTCGATGCTCCCGGCGAGCCGCGATATTGCGTTGCATCACAGCGCTGTGAAAGTGGCGCAGCCGTGACACAGAGCGTCGCGCACATACAAAGCCCTTGCGGCATTAATTGATTGTATGTTCAATCAATAAAGTATCTAGACGACACCGTTTCGAGACCGGAAAGTCGGCCGGAACGGGGCTGGCGCCATTGGCTCCGCAGCGTCATCCAGCGCTGCGAATTAAGGGGACAATGATCGTCATTCGTGCTGAATTGCCACGGGGGGTTCTACCTCGTGGCAAGAGTTTGATCCACCAAGATGGGGTCAGAGGGGTATCAACCAGGTTGGCTCGGGCCTGCGCCCGTGCACAATCTACGTCGTTTTCCGGGAGAATATGAAATGACGGGTTTTGCTAAGATTTTCGCGATAGCCGCGCTGACCATGGGGGTCACGACGGGCGTCGCGCTGGCAGGCGATTCCGATGCCTGCAAGACGGTCAAGTTCTCGGATGTGGGCTGGACCGACATCACCTCGACCACGGCGATCGCTTCGCGCATCCTGACCGGCCTTGGTTATACCCCCACCACCACCGTGCTCAGCGTGCCCGTCACCTATGCTTCGATGAAGAGCAAGGACATCGACGTCTTCCTCGGCAACTGGGAGCCGAGCATGGAGAACGACCGCAAGGCCTATATTGCGGACAAGTCGGTCGTCGAAATCAGCGCCAACCTGCCGGAAGGCGCCAAGTACACGCTGGCCGTGCCGCAGTACACCTATGACAAGGGCCTGAAGGATTTCTCCGACATCACCAAGTTCAAGGATTCCCTGCAAAGCAAGATCTATGGCATCGAGCCGGGCAATGACGGCAACCGCCTGGTGCAGAGCCTGATCGACGGCAAGAAGGACAATCTAGGCGACTTCCAGCTGGTCGAGTCCTCCGAGCAGGGCATGCTTGCCCAGGTGCAGGGCGCGGTTGCCCGCAACGAGGACATCGTCTTCCTCGGCTGGGCGCCGCATCCGATGAACGTCAACTTCAAGATCCAGTACCTCACGGGTGGCGACGACACCTTCGGGCCGAATTTCGGTGCTGCCAAGGTCTACACCAATGAGCGCGCCAGCTTCGCCACCGACTGCCCCAATGCCGGCAAGTTCGTTGCCAATCTGAAGTTCACCGTCGACCTTGAGAACCAGGTGATGCAGATGATCACCGGCGACGGCATGGACGGCCCCGCGGCGGCCGAGAAATATCTCAAGGCCAATCCGGGCGTGCTCGATGCCTGGCTCGACGGCGTGACCACCTTCGACGGTCAGCCCGGCCTTCCGGCCGTGAAGAAGAGCCTCGGTCTCTGATCCCAGTCAGCATGGGGGAGGGCTGCATAGCCCTTCCCCTCGGCCCGTTACTCAGGTCTATCGCGGAGCGGGCCTCTCCATTGTCGGCGACAGACGATTCAGCCCGCCGGCCCATGCCGGTGAGAGACGAAAAACAAAAGCGTTTTGCGATGCGACGGAATCAGCAAGAGTCGCAGGGACGCGTCGAAGCAAGAACTAGAGCAAAGAAGCGTTTACGCCTAAGCGCGTTTTGCTCTGGGGGTCGGTCGAGAGACATGCCCGTCAAGGGTGGGACCCGATCCAGCCTGGCCATCTAGAATGCGGGGGACTTAATGTTCGATTGGGTTGCGACGTACAAGCTGCCATTCGGCCAGCTGATGAATACGATCATCGTGTTCTTGCAGAAATACTGCACGACATGGCTGTTCGATCCGCTCCGTATCGCCATCGAATTCGTCGTCAACAGGACGTCAGAGGCCCTCACCTATCCGCCGCCGATCATCGTTATCGTGCTCGTCATGGCCTTCGCCTGGTGGCGCCTGCGCTCTTGGGAACTATGCCTCTTCGTGCTGCTCGGCAGCCTGTTCATCTGGAACCAGGGCTATTGGCTCAACACCATGAAGACGGTGTCGCTGGTTTTCTGGTCGGCCGCCGTTGCCATGGCGATCGGCATTCCGCTCGGCGTGATGGCGGCGCATCGACCCAGGCTCTATCACGTCATGCACCCGATTCTCGACATGATGCAGACCCTGCCGACCCTGGTCTATCTCATCCCGATGGTCGCCCTGTTCCGTCTTGGCTACGCTCCCGGCCTGATCGCCACGCTGATCTTCGCCCTGCCGGCGCCCGTGCGCCTGACCTATCTCGGCATCACCTCGACGCCGACTGCGCTGAAGGAGGCAGGTGAAGCCTTCGGCTCCACCAAGAGCCAGCTGCTGTGGAAAGTCGAGCTGCCGCACGCGTTGCCCACCATCATGGCGGGCGTCACCCAATGCATCATGCTCAGTCTCTCGATGGTCGTCATCGCCGGCCTGGTCGGAGCCGAGGGCCTCGGCGTCGACGTCGTGCGCGCCATGGGCCAGTTCAACATTCCGCGTGGCTTTGAAGCCGGCGCCTGCATCGTTATCCTGGCGATCATGCTGGACCGCCTCTGCCGAGTGAAGGGAGCGCACTGATGAACGTCGCCGTCGATTTCAGGAATGTCGATATCATCTTCGGCGCCAAGCAGGCCGAGGCTCTCAAGATGCTCGATGCGGGCTCCACCCGCGCCGAGATCCTGGAAAAGACGGGCTCGGTGCTCGGCTGCGCCGATGGCAACCTGACCGTCAACGAGGGCGAGATCAGCGTGCTGATGGGCCTGTCGGGTTCCGGCAAGTCCACCCTGATGCGCGCAGTCAACGGCCTCAACAAGGTCACCCGCGGTTCCGTGCTGGTGAAGTCGGGCGATAAGATGGTCGACGTCGTTTCCTGCGACGCCACCACGCTCCGGCAGGTCCGCCAGGGCGCTGTCGCTATGGTCTTCCAGCAATTCGGCCTCCTGCCGTGGCGTACGGTGGCGGAGAATGTCGGCTTCGGCCTGGAACTCGCCGGCATGCCGGAAGCCGAGCGCAAGGCGCGCGTCGACAAGCAGCTCAAGCTGGTCCATCTCGATAAGTGGGCCCATAAATTCGCCCATGAACTCTCGGGCGGCATGCAGCAGCGTGTCGGCCTGGCCCGTGCCTTCGCCACCGAAGCCCCGATCCTGCTGATGGACGAGCCGTTCTCGGCGCTCGATCCGCTGATCCGTACCAAACTGCAGGACGAACTCCTCCAACTGCAGAAAGAGCTGAAGAAGACAATCATCTTCGTCAGCCACGATCTCGAGGAAGCCCTCAAGATCGGCAACACCATCACCATCCTGGAGAGCGGGCGCATCGTGCAGTCCGGCAAGCCCGAAGACATCGTGCTGCGTCCGGCCAATGACTATGTCCAGGAGTTCATCGCCAATGTGAACCCGCTCAGCGTGCTCACGGCCTGGCATGTGATGCGCGATGCCCGCGACCTCGAAAAGGGCGAGGATGGCTGGATCTGGCTCGACAGCCGCAAGACCACGCGCTTCAAGGTCGCTCCCGACGGCCAGGTCCTGGCGGCCGAACGGGACGGCGTGCATGGCGCCTGGGTGCATTGCTCCGAATGCGAGACACCGGTTCCGGCCGGCGAGCGGCCCTGCTACTGGGCGAGCCCCGGCACCTCGCTGAAGACGGTGATGCTTGCCATGCACAATGCCGATACCGCGCCTGTGGCCCTGTTCGACGAGCAGAACCGCTTCGTCGGCGCCATCGGCGTGAAGGACGTGCTGCAAGCGGTGCTGAGGAAGCAGGACCCGGCTTGAGAAATCGGCCGCAGCCCTCGTCTCCAGATAAAGTCTCGGGGTTGAATGCCAGAATTTCGAGACACATCACGCAAAGTAATGCTTCACTGGCAGTAATGTTCGCATTCGCCAGTGTAAACGCAACAGCCACAAGGGATGAGCCGCTGGCCCGACTATTTCCCGATGCGAAATCTCGATGATGCAACCTGAAAAAGCCTGTTCGCACAGGTCGATTAGCCATTGATCCGTTAATTCTTTGCCGCGATACTTGCCGCCCTGCGGACGGATTTCATGTATTGATCCGTCTTGCGGTCATCAAATCGCCCCCCTCGCGGAGGATGTGTGGCCGCCGCCGAAGCCGAAAGGGGAACTGATGGGTATGATGAAACGCGCCATTGCCGCCATCGCCGTGGCAAGTCTTGCCTCCGGATTCGCCGGAAGCATCGCAAGCGCCAACCCCACCATCGTCGTCGATGCCGCCACCGGCCGGGTGCTTCAGCAGAGCGATGCGACCAGGCCCTGGTATCCCGCCTCCCTCTCCAAGCTGATGACGGCCTACACCGTCTTCAAGGCGCTCAAGGCCGGCCGTATCGATGGCGGCACGCCGATCGTCATCACGCCCCGCGCCGCCAGGCAGGCGCCGTCGAAGATGGGCTATCCCGTCGGCACCCTGATCACCGTGGATGACGCGCTCAAGATGCTGGTCGTCCATTCCGCGAATGACATCGCGGTGGCGCTCGCCGAAGGCACTTCGGGCTCGATCGACAAATTCGCCGACGAGATGAACGCCAATTCCCGCGCTCTCGGCATGGCGCAGAGCCATTGGGTCAATCCCAACGGCCTGCCGGACCCCCGCCAGGTCACCTCGGCGCGCGACATGGCTATCATCGCCGATGCGATCATCACACAGTTCCCGCAATATGCCTCGCTGTTCCAGATCCAGACCATCCAGTCCGGCGCCCGTGTGCTGCGCACCCACAACGCCCTGGTCTACCGTTATCCCGGCACCGACGGGATGAAGACCGGCTTCATCTGCGCCTCCGGCTTCAATGTGGTGGCGACCGCGACGCGCAGCGGCCGCAAGCTGATCACGGTGGTGATGGGTGCGGCGACCCCGAAGGACCGCACCAACCAGGCCGTGGCCCTGTTCGAATCGAACTACACCAACCAGGGTGGCGGCTTCTTCAGCAAGGCGCCGCTGCTGACGGATCTCGCTCCCTCCGGCTATCCCGGCCCGTCCGACATCCGCGATGTCGCCTGCTCCCGCAAGAAGGGCGGTTCGGACGCCGCCGAGAATGCCGACACCGCCGAGGTGCTGCCGGGCGAGCCTGGCGGCCCCCCGGTGACGGTGAGCCCGCTGCTGTCGAGTTGGGTGACGGCGCCGCCGATTGCCGTCGGTCCCTATCTGGGCACGCGCCGGCCGCTGTTCGCCTTCGCCGACGCGCCGGTCCTTCTCGACAGGCCCGCCAGGCCGGCCAATACCAAGGTTGCCGGCAAGAAGGGTGCGGTAACCGCCGCCGGCTATGCCGACCCCGCCAAGGCCCTGGCCGTGCCGCCGCAACTCACCGACCCCAAGCTCAACAAGGGCCGCAAGAGCCTGAAGAAGGCGGCGAACACGAAGGCCGTAAAGGCCAAGCCCGCCAAGGTCGTGAAGCCGGTCGATCCCAAGAAGAAAAAGAAGCCACAGCCGCAAGGGTGATGCGTGCCGGGCTGCGAAGTTTGACGTGAAGAGGCGACGAAGCCGAAGTAGTCGATGGGACACCGTCATTGCTTCGCTTCGCTCTCAGTGGCGGACAAAGGTCCCGTCGCCTGCGATTTTTGGTCAAGCCCTTCGGCCAAGCTTTCTTTCTGCCCTTGTTTGCACTGCCAAGATACCGGTTCACAGACCGGCACACCGGATCTCCATGTCTCGTGACACCACCATTTTCGGACTGGGCATCGGCTTGACGGCGGCGCTTTGCTACGGCGCGAATGTGCCCTATTCCAAGCTGGCCGCCCAGGCGGGGGCTGATGGCCCGACGCTCGTGCTCTACCGCGCATTCCTGATGGTGGTGCTGCTCGGGGGGCTCGGGCTCGCCCAGAGCCGCTCGCTGGAGGTGCCCGTGGGCAGCCGCCTTCCCGTGCTGGGCCTCGGCATCGCCACCAGCTTCGTGGGCCTGTGCTATATCTCGTCGGTGGCCTTCATTCCGGTGGGTGTCGCCACCATCCTCTATTACACCTACCCGCTGATGATCCTGCTGGTGGCTCCGCTCGTCGACGGCGAGCGCCTGACGCCGGCGCGGCTGGGTATCTTCATCTTGGCCTTCGCCGGCCTGTTCATCGCCCTTGGCCCGAACTTCACTTCGCTCGACTGGCGTGGCCTCGCGCTGGCGCTGGTGGGAGGGGCGGCCGCGGCGGTGCAGTTTTTCTGCGCGGCGCGGGCAACACGCGGTTCGACGCCACTGATCGCCGGCTTCTGGACGCAGCTCATCCTCATTCCCATTGCGCTTGCCGCCTGTCTCTTCGCCGGCAGGCTGAACCCGCCTTCTGTATTGGTCGCTGCCGCTTTTCCGGCCGGCATGCATATCCTGCTCTTCGTGCTGGCCTTCGGCTTCCATCTCCTCGCCGCCCGCCTGGCGCTGCCGGCCGCTCTCGGCCTTGTCTTCTGCGCCGAGCCCGTGGCCTCGATCCTCCTGGCGACGCAGGTGCTGCGCGAAAGCCTCACACTTGTCCAGATTAGCGGCGGCGCCCTGGTGCTCATCGCGGTGATGGCCTCCGTCCTTGCCGAAAGCCGCAAGCAGGCGAGGCCGGCATGAGCGCAACAGCCATCCCCGCCTTCGTTCTGACCGGCTTTCTCGGCGCGGGCAAGACGACACTGCTCAACCGGCTGCTCAAGCATCGGGCGCTGGCGGATACGGCGGTTGTGATCAACGAATATGGCGATGCCGGCCTCGACCATCTCCTGGTGCAGAAGTCCGGTGACGGCGTGGTGCTTCTCTCTTCGGGGTGCCTGTGCTGCAGCCTTCGCGGTGATCTCCTCGATACCCTTGCCGATCTTGCCGCACGCCGCGCCGGCGGCAGCCTGCCGCCCTTCGCTCGCGTGGTGATCGAGACAACCGGCCTTGCCCACCCGACCCCGGTGCTACAGACCCTGCTCGCGCCTCAGCTCGCCGCCGCCGGCTATAGGCTTGCGAGCGTTGTCGCCGTAGCGGATGCCCAGCGGGGAGGGGCGTTGCTCGACGAGCATCCAGAGAGCCTCGCCCAGCTTGCGGTGGCTGACCGCATCCTCATCAGCAAGGCTGATCTCGTGCCCGACATCGCGCCCTTCATCGCGAGGCTGGCGGCGCTCAATCCGCGGGCCCGGATCGACAGCGTACAGGACGTACAGCCGGCCGAGCTGCTCGCCAGCCCAGCCTTCACGGCTGCCCTGCCGCAGAAGCCCCGCCCCTTCTTCAGCGCCCACGACGCCTCGATTGCCTCCTTCGTGCTCGTCACCAGCAAGGCTATGGAGCCGTATCACCTCGCCGGCTTCCTCGACGAGTTGCGCGAGCACCACGGCGAGGGCCTGCTGCGGCTGAAGGGACTGGTAAAGCTCGCCGACGAGCCGGCGCGGCCCGTGCTGATCCAGGGCGTACAGCATGTGCTGCATCCGCCCGAGCGCCTGCCGGCCTGGCCGGATGGGGACGAGTGCACCCGCATCGTCGTGATCACCAAGGGCCTGGATCAGCGCCGCATCGAAGATCTGTTCGCCGCCTTCACTGGCGATATCAGGCTCGACGCACCGGACCGCGAGGCGCTGACCAACAATCCGTTGGCCTTCTGAACCCCTTCGTTTCGCTCAAATGTCGCTTTCTTCGGCTTACTGACGCGATGTCCGCGCACTCAGGAATGCTCCTGACAGAAACTGGCAGGGCAATGCCCTACATCCTCGTCATCGCAACCCGAGGAACCCATCATGCCCAACGCCCATTACGTGCTGTTTTTTGTCGACAGTCCGCGCCGCAGTGCCGCCTTCTATCGCGACCTTCTCGGCCTCGAACCTGTTGAAGAACAGGCCACCTTCGCTATGTTCGTGCTCGAATCCGGGCTGAGGCTCGGCCTGTGGTCGAGGCACACCGCCGAACCCCTGCCGGGTGCTGCCCCGGGCGGCGCGGAACTCGGCATTGAAGTGGCGGATGCCCCCAGTGTCGACAAGCTCTATGTCGAATGGAGCGTCAAGGACATTCGCGTGCTGCAGAAGCCCGTCGACCTGGATTTTGGCCGCACCTTCGTGATCCTCGACCCAGACGGTCACCGCCTCAGGGTGTTTGCGGCGGCGTAAGGTTAGGCCTTATCGCATCGAAGATTGAGACCCCATCGCAATTGCGATTGATGCTTTCTCGGTGTACGTATACACGTACATAAAAGGGAGTTATCCCCATGGGGCACGTCAATTTCACCGAACTGCGCGCCAACATGGCTAAGCACTTTGATCAGGTCGAGGCGGATAGGACCGAGTTGATCGTAACACGGCAGGATCATGAGCCGCTGGTTGTCCTGCCGCTTGCGGAATTGGAGGGGCTACGGGAGACGCTGCATCTTCTTAGTTCGCGCGCCAATGCCGAGCGCTTGCAACGGTCAATTGCTGAGCTTGATGCCGGCGGTGGCGCTGAGCGTGTGCTGATCGATCCATGAAGATTGTCTTTTCGTCGGACGGCTGGGACGACTATATCTACTGGCAAGAAAACGACGGAGCGATCCTCGTTCGCATCAACGAGGTGATCAGGGATACTGCGCGGTCGCCTTTCAAGGGTATTGGCAAGCCAGAGCCTCTGTCGGGCAATCTGAAGGGCTGGTGGTCACGAAGAATCACTCGGGAGCATCGTCTGATATATCGCGTGAAAGGAAGCAACGAAGAACAGGCGTTGGAAATCCTGGCGTGCCGGCACCACTACGATTAGCTCGCGCCAAAGACGGAGTGACGATCTCGGCGTCTTCGACCCTTTTGAAGAGGCGGGTCGTCTACTTTTTCAGCAAACGAGCAGTTTGCAGGATTCATATTATCTACAAATGTCGATTGGCAATCGACGCCGCAATCTTGTGCCTCGCTACGTAAGTTGGGCGCGAGGTATCGGCCTCCAAATAGGGACGGAACGTCAACAGCGGCAGAAACTCTCCTACTGTGCCGCTACCATCTCCTCATGCGGCATCGGCCCTGCGACCATGTCGCGGCGCCAGGGCGTGCGGCCGGCAAGGACGCCGGATTCGTGCACGATCTCAGAGACATATTCTTCCTGACGATAGGCCATCACATGCACGCCCGAGACGCCCTTGATCTCGCGCACCTGCTGGATGATGTCGATGCACAGGCGCTTGCCTTCCTCCTTCTGGTCGGCAGCGCCTTCGAGCCGCTTGATGATCTCGTCGGGTACATGCACCCCCGGTACGTTGGAGCGCATCCATTTGGCAGTGCGGGCCGACGCCAGCGGGCCGACGCCGACCATGATGAAGCACTTCTCGTGAAGTCCCATGTCGCGGACGCGCGTCATGAACCGTTCTAGCAGAGGCACGTCGAAGCAGTACTGCGTCTGGATGAACTGGGCACCGGCCTCGACCTTCTTGGCGAGGTTAACAGGGCGGAAGTCATAGGGCGGCACGAAGGGATTGGCCGCAGCACCCATGAACATCGCCGGCGGCGTGGTGATCTTGCGGCCCGAAAGGAAGCGCGCTTCGTCGCGCATGGTCCTGATGGTCGAGAGCAGGGCGGTGGAGTCGAGGTCGAACACCGGCTTGGCCTCGGGATGGTCGCCGCTCTGCACGCCGTCTCCCGACAGGCACAGCACATTGCATACGCCGAGCGCCGCCGCGCCCAGCACGTTGCCCTGGATGGCAATGCGGTTGTAGTCCCGGCAGGAGATCTGGAACACCGGCGAATAGCCGACACGCGTCAAGAGAGCGCAGATCGCAACCGACGACATGTGGCAGTTGGCGCCGGAACCGTCGGTGGCGTTGATGGCGTCGACCCAGCCCTCGAAGGGCTTCACGCGCTCCAGCACATCGTCGGGATTGGCTGAATCCGGCGGATTGAGCTCGGCCGTAACGGCGAACTCGCCCCGGCGGAGCACGCGCTCCAGGCGTCCGCGCGAAGAGTGGCCAGGCAGTGCCGGCAGGGGGGCGGCTGGATGCGGACCGAAATCATCGGGATGGGGCAGACGGGTTTCCATGCTCATGCCTTGGCTCCCCCGCTCTTGGTAGTGTCCGTCTTGGTGACGGCCGCCTTGGCCTTGACTGCCGCCGCGGCGGCAGCCCTCTCGGACGCGATGCGGGCGTTGTAGCCGGATTTCTCGCGGGCCACCGACAGCCAGGAGGAGGTGCCCTTCAGGCGGTGGTCAACGGGCTTGGCCGGTACCGCGATGGCAGCGCCATCCACCATCTTCTGCGACCCCTCATAGGCCTTCACCCAGACACAGGGCATGTCGGCATAGACTTCGCAGTTGCCATTGGCGCGCACGCCCCCGCAGGGTCCGTTACGCAACCCCTTGGGGCAGTTCATCGGGCAGGACATGCCGGTGGAGGAAAGGGCGCATTGGCCGCACATCTTGCAGTCGAACAGCGCGCCCTTTACCAGCCTCTCGACCTTGGCGACAGGCTTCTCCATACGCTCCCAGCCGATGGCGGTGAAGGCGGGGGCAAGCTTGACCAGCGTCCATTCCAGTGCGTTGTACATCCGCTCCATGGCGGCGGAGTTGCGGATGGCCCAGAAGCGCAGTGCAAATTTCTTCGCATCGCGCGGCTGTTTACCGGTGGCTTCAAAGGCGGCGGGCGTGCGCATGTCGGCAGAACTCGGGTTGAAGAGCTAGCTGCTCTCTTTGCCGCCATTCTTGGCAAGAGCGACAAGCCTGGCCTTGTCATATTCCGCCTCGATCTTGGCCGCCGCTGCCGAAACTTCCGCTTCGAGGTCGTCGCCGCACTCGACGGGCGCGCTGCGCCGGAATTCGGCGAGGTAGTCGTCGGTTGCCGCAGCATCCGAACGCATGGCCGCCATGTCGACGGCCTCGCCAAACCGCGAGCTCAACTCGCGCTTGGCGCTGGTGCGGCCCTGCTTGGCCACCACCATGGTGGGAATGTCGCGCCAATAGGTGATGATGAGCTGGGGCATGGGTCCTCACTGGGAGCGCGGACATCTTGTCCGCTCTTGGAAACGATACGCCTACCGGGGAGGAAGAGCGGACGAGACGTCCGCGCTCCCAGGTCAAAACGGCGTCCGGCTGCGGATCGCGGCAGCCAGAGTGCCTTCGTCGAGGTAGTCAAGCTCGCCTCCGACCGGCACGCCATGCGCCAGTTTCGTCACCTTGACGCCCGTGGGCGCGAGAAGATCGGTGACATAATGGGCGGTGGTCTGGCCGTCGACCGTGGCGTTGAGGGCGAGCATGACTTCGGTGATACCCCCTTCGGAAACGCGGGAGATGAGCTTGTCTATGGAAAGATCTTCGGGACCGATCCCATCGAGCGGGGAGAGCGTGCCCCCGAGCACATGGTAGCGTGCATTGACGACGCCGGCCCGCTCCAGCGCCCAGAGATCCGAGACGTCCTCCACCACCACGAGAAGGGAATTGTCGCGGCGCGAGTCCGAGCACATCGTACAGGGATCGGCGGTGTCGATGTTGCCACAGTTCGAGCATACGACCACCCGCTCGCACGCGATCTGCAGCGCGGAGGCGAGCGGCAACATGAGCTGGTCGCGTTTCTTGATCAGCGTGAGGGCGGCGCGGCGCGCGGAGCGGGGTCCCAGGCCGGGCAGGCGGGCAAGAAGCTGGATCAGGCGTTCGATTTCGGGGCCGGTCACGGAGGGCATGCTGCTCAGATAGGTGATTCAGTGCGGTGATGCGAGGGTTTTCGCTGGGAGCGCGGACGTCCTCGTCCATGTACGCTAACTTTGCTCGCCGAGGCGCGCCAAGCAGGGAGTGGCGATCACCGATCGCCATCTGCCTTACCCGCAAATATGCCGGTTCCAAGATTGTCGATCGGTGATCGACACTCCAATCTGGCTCTCCCGTCGGAAAAGTCAGCGCTTATGGACGTTCTCGTCGCGCTCCCAGCGCCAAACTGCCACAATGCCCAATACTTGAGCACAAGTATCGCTTCGCGATATATCCCGCCGCTCCTGTTCGTCCCGCCCGGTCCAAGATGTCGATCCTTCCCTCCAAGCTCTTCGTGCCGATCCTCGCCGGCGCCACCCTGCGCGACCGGCTGTTCGCCTGTCTCGGTGCCGTCGTCGGCATCGGCCTCACCGGGCTTGTCTGCACGCTGGTCTTCGGCCGGGATCCGAATCTGCCCTATATCGTCGCCCCCGTCGGCGCTTCGGCTGTGCTGCTCTTCGCCGTACCGGCGAGCCCCTTGGCGCAGCCCTGGTCGATCGTCGGCGGCAATACGCTCTCGGCGCTGGCAGGCATCACCGTCTGCCAGTTCGTGCACGAGCCGCTCGCCGCCATCGGGCTTGCAGTGGGCCTGGCCATCGCGGTGATGTCGCTCACTCGCTGCCTGCATCCGCCCGGAGGAGCGGCCGCGCTGACGGCGGTGATCGGTGGACCCGCTGTCGCGGCGGCCGGCTTCAGCTTCGCGCTCATACCGGTGGGCCTGAACTCGCTCCTGCTGGTGGTGCTCGGCTGGCTCTTCCACCGCTTCTCCCGTCATGCCTATCCGCATGTGCCCGCCCCTCTGCTTCCCAGCAATCACGGCACGCGTGATCCCGCTCCCTCGCGGCGGGTCGGCTTCCGGGCAGAGGACGTCGATGCCGCGCTGGAGGATATTGGGGAGGCCTTCGACATCGATCGCGACGATCTCGACCGGCTGCTGCAGCGGGTCGAGGAGCGCGCCTTGCTGCGTAGCCATGGCGACATTGCCTGCGCCGACATCATGTCTCGCGACGTGATCACCGTCGGGCCGGAGGCGGAGCTGCACGCGGCGCGCGACCTCATGCTCGACCACAATATCCGCACCCTGCCCGTGGTGGATGCTGCCGGCCGGCTCGCCGGCACGGTGGGCCTGCGCGAACTCGCACGGTTTGGAGAACGCGTCGGCGAGGTGATGCGGGCAGCCGTAACCACGACGCCCGAGACACCGGCGCTGAGCCTGATCCCGCGCCTGACAGACGGTAGCGCCCATGCGGTGGTGATCGTAGCGGAGGAGCTACGAGTGGTCGGCCTGGTGACGCAGACGGATCTCCTCGCGGCGATGGCGCGCCTCGCGGGGAGCGCGGACGTCCCCAAGACACTCACTTGAGTGTTGGAACGGTTGAAGAGAGGGCGTGCCAGCCGCTGAGTGGCGGTCTCTGATCGCCATTCATGAAAACCGTACGTCTGCGGGTGAGGAAGATGGCGGTCGGAGACCGCCACTCCAAACCCGCCCAGTCCTCAACAGCTCTGTTTCAAGAGCGGATCCCCGACACTCACTAGAATGTCGTTGGGGCGTCCGCGCTCCCGGCCTCGGTCACAATGGCATCCATCCTGATATCATGCGGCAGCGGATAGATCGTTCGGATCCTGAACATCGAATAGCCTACGCCGATCACCCGCCGGCCCGCCGGCAGCACAGCCAAGGTACGGTCGAAATAGCCGCCGCCATAGCCGAGCCGATAGCCTTCCGCGTCGAAGCCGACGATGGGGGCGAAGGCAATGTCGGGCGTGACCGCCTCTTCCTTCTCCGGCACCGGGATGTTCCAGAAGCCGCGCTTCAGCTTCTCGCCCGGTTGCCAGAGATGGAAGACCAGCGGGGCGTTCTTCTCGGCCACCACCGGCAGCGCACCGATGGCGCCGCGCCCGAGGATTGCGGCGAACCAGGCACGCAGGTCCGGTTCGCAGCGCATCGGCCAGTAGAGGCTGACCACCTTGCCCTCCAGCGCCGGCAGGAGCGTGTCGAGATGCGCGGCGATGCGCTCGGCATCCACCGCCCGCTGGTCGGCGGGGATCGCCATGCGCTGGGCGAGGAGACGTTCGCGCTCGGCCCGTCGCCAGCGGAAGATGTTGGCCCGCCGCTCGGCCGGACTGAGATCGCCCATGCCGCCCTCGCCCGGCGAGAGTTCGTGCAGGAAGCAGGCTGGGGACGCAAAATCGTGCGCGTCGTCTTCTTGGGGATCGCTCATGCCGTGGGCCTCCTCCGGGAAAGGCTACGCCCTCGCCTCCGCCAGTCTTACCCACAGGCGACACCCTGCCGTCCGGGGCGGACATCAGCCGCCATTCGCCTCGATCAGCCCGATCAGGCGGTCGCAATCGGCGGCGAGGCGCTGTTCATTCTGGTTGGTGATGCCGAGCATGAGACCGGCGTGGCGCGATGCCTGGTACCACGGCGAGAGCGGCACGGGCGCCAGGCCGAAGGGAAGGGCCTGGCTGGCGATGGCGAGATCGTCGGCGGTGTCGCGCAGGTCGAGGCGAACGGAGAGCCCGCCGGTGACATGCACGGCCATGCCCGGACGCTGGCGCTGGCGCATATGCTCGGCGAGCCGCTCGCGCCGGATCGCGTAAAGGCGCTTCATGTGGCGCAGGTGCCGGAGATAGTGTCCCTCCGCCAGGAAAGCCGCGACGGCCCGCTGGATCGAGGCCGCGGGCGCAGGGAAGAGGGCGGCGGCGACATCGCCGAAACGGGCGGCGAGTTCCGGAGGCACCACCAGGAAGCCGAGCCTGAGCGCCGGGCTGATGGTCTTGCTGAAACTGCCCGCATGCAACACGCGGCCATGCGGGTCGAGCGAGGCAAGAGCCGGTGCCGCGCGGCCCTTCAACTGCAATTCGCTGAGATAATCGTCCTCGATGATCCAGGCTCCGGCTCGCCCGGCCCAGTCGATCAGGGCGAGACGCCGGGTCAGCGACAGGGTGATTCCGAGCGGCGCCTGCTGGCCGGGCGTGACGACCGCAAGCTTGGCCTTGGGGGCCAGACGCTGGCCAGCCGCGACATCGAGCCCCTCCTTGTCGACGGGGACGGGCACGATGGCGATGCGGGCGAATTCGAGCCCGACACGCGTGAGCGGAAAGGCCGGATCTTCCATCCAGGCGTGACAACCATCGAGGTCGAGCGCGCGCAGGATCAGGCTGAGAGCACCAGCATAGCCGCAGGTTATCAGGATCTGCCCTGGCGAGCATTGGATGCCGCGCGAAAGGGCGAGATAGGCGGCGATCTCCTGCCTGAGTTCGGGATGACCGCGCGGGTCCGGATAGCTCACTGGCGCGGCGGCGGCCGCCCGGGCGCCGCGGGCCATCAGGCGCAACCACAGCGAGAAGGGAAAGGCATCCTGCGCCGGCACGCCCATCTGGAAGGCGGCCGGCGGGCGCTCGAAATCGTGGAAGAGCATCGGCAGCGGCGTCGCCTCACGGGCCGGGTTGGCCGGCCGGCGGGGTGCCCCCTGCGAGATGACACGGGTGCCGGCCGCGCCCATGCCGGCGATCAACTGCTCGTCGGCGAGCTTCTCATAGGCCGTGCGCACTGTGCCGCGAGCCACGCCAAGCTGGGCGGCGAGGTCGCGCCAGGAGGGCAGGCGAGCCCCGCCCACAAGGCGCCCGTCACGGATAGCCTGGCTGATGCCGCGATGAATCTGGACCGCCAGAGGTTGCCGGGCGGTTCGGTCGATGCTGATCTCGAGCCTGTCTGTCATGCCTCACATGGTACAGCATTCTATGCAAGACTTGGTGCTTTTTCATGATCCGAAAGAAGCGCATCTTCGCCCCATCGGCATCAACGGGAACAAGATGATGACCCTCAAGACGTTACTTCTGGCTGTGTCCTTCGCCCTTGCAGGCGCAGGTCTTGCCAGCGCAAGCGACACTAAGGGCGGCGACATCGTTACGCCTGCCTTCCAACACCAGCTCCCCAATATCCCCGGCAAGACGCTGACAGCCGTCGTCGTCTCCTACAAGCCGGGCGGCACCTCGCCTTCCCACACCCACGCCAGATCGGCCTTCGTCTGGGCCTACGTGCTGTCGGGCTCGATCCGCAGCCAGGTCGATGACGGGCCGGCCAAGGTCTATCGTGCCGGCGAGAGCTGGTACGAGGATCCCGGCGCCCATCACAAGGTGAGCGAGAATGCCAGCAAGACCAAGCCTGCCTCGCTGCTCGCCGTCTTCGTCGCAGACAGCGACGAGAAAACCCTGACTACCTATGACCGGGACAAGTGAGATGACCAATCGCCTAGACTACAACACAGCCGCACCCGCCGGCATGAAGGCCCTCGGCGGCGTCTATGGCTATGTCAGCCAGAGCGGCCTGCCCAAGGCCCTGATCGACCTCGTCTATCTGCGTGTCTCGCTGATCAATGGCTGCGCCTATTGCATCGACATGCACACACGGGACCTGATCAAGGATGGCGTCTCGATCGACAAGATTGCACTCGTGCCGGTATGGCACGAAGCCGGCGAGTTGTTCTCCGCCCAGGAGCGGGCCGCTCTCAGATGGGCGGAGACGGTGACGAAGGTGGCCGAGACGGCCGTGCCCGACGCGGAGTTCCAAGCCGCCCGGGCCATCTTCAACGAAAGGGAACTCGCCGACCTCACCATCGCCATCGGCCTGATGAATACCTACAACCGCCTCGCCATCAGCTTCCGGGCGACGCCGCAGGCGGTGAAGCAACGCAACGGGTAGAATAAATTCGGAGCCTTCAAAATCCTCTCTTCAGGTGCTACATAAGTGCAACTTCATATTTTCAGGGGCCAAGGCCATGTCGGACATCGTCAAGCTGCGTCAGCAAGGCGGCGCGGCCATTATCACCGTGCCGGCCCATTATGTGCGCGAGTTGGCACTGAAGGTTGGCGCAGATCTTCAGGTCGATATTGTCGACGGCAAGTTGATCGTTCAGCCGGCCCTGCCCGTTAAGCCTTCTCTGCCACGCCGAACTCTTGCTGAACTTCTGGTTGGCTCGGAGCACGCTGCAGCCGTTCATGAAGAGACCAGATGGGCGCGCGAAGGCGATCCCGTCGGACAAGAAATCCTCTGATGGTTCGATCCACCGTGCCTCGACAGGGCGATATCTACTCCATCGATCCGAATCCGACGGCCGGCCGCGAACTCCGTGACCTGCATTTCTTTGTGGTGATCTCTCCTCAGGCCATCAATCGCCTTGGCGTCTGCATGACGGTGCCGATCACGACAGGTGGTGGAGCGGCCCGGGATATGGGCATTGCATTTCCGATCACGGGGAATCGCACAAATGGCGTTGCCCTGTGCAATCAGGTTCGCACTTTTGATCTTGCCGAGCGTGCTCGAATAGGCACTGCCCGCTATGTCGAAACTCTCGACGGTGACACGACACGGGGTATCGCTGGCGTCGTGGTCAGCATTCTTGAAGCCTGATGGTCCGTTCCCGTGCGGGTCAGAACGGCAGCTTCATGCCGGGCGGGATCGGCAGGCCGGCGGTGAGGGCGCCCATCTTTTCCTGCATCAGGCGATCGCCCTTGGCGCGCGCGTCGTTGTGGGCGGCGAGGATGAGATCCTCGACGATCTCCTTTTCCTCCGGCTTGAGCAGCGAATCATCCACACTGATGCCCTTCATCTCGCCCTTGGCGGTGAGGCGCACTTTAACGAGGCCACCGCCTGCGACGCCCTCCACTTCCGTGCGCTCCAGCTCGGCCTGCAGGTCCTGCATCTTGGCCTGCATGGCCTGGACCTGCTTCATCATGCCCATCACGTCTTTCATGGGGTGCTCCTAGAGAGTTCTGCTTTCAGTTTGCCTTAGATATCGTCGGCCGAGTAGGACTCGGTATCGTCGCGCTCGTCATTTTCATCCGGCGCCGGCGGCAGCGATTGCGTCGCCATAGGGCCGTTGTCGCGCACGTCGACGATTTCGGCGCCCGGGAAGCGTTCCATGACATTGCGCACCAGCGGGTGGGCGCGGATGCCGGAGAGCACGGCCGCCTGCCTGGCCTCGGCCTGCTCGCGCAGGGTGGATTCACCCCGTTCGGCGGAGATCACCACCAGCCAGCGCTTGTTTGTCCAGTCCGATAATTTGCGCGAGAGATCGTTGACCAGCCCCGCTGGCGAGCCCTGTTCGAGGGCGATGTCGAGGCGTCCGTCGGCGAAGGCGACAAGGCGCACGAAGCGCTCGAGCGACAGCTTCAGTGGCAGGTCTCGCTTTTCCTGCGCGAGCGCCACCACCTCGGCGAAGCTTGCGAGCTCGCGGATGGGAAGGGCTGCAGCGGCGCTATCCGCCTGCGGGATGCGCATCGGCTGAGGCTGTGCGTGCACCGGTGGCTGGGAGACACTGGTGATCAACTGTGCACGCGGTGCCGATGGCGCGGGAGCGGATGGCGAAGCAGCAGGCGAACGGGTCGGCAGGCTGCCGCCATTTTCCGTCAACTGGCGGATGAGTTCCTCGGGCGAGGGCAGGTCGGCGGCATAGCACAGCCGCGCCAGCACCATGTCGGCGGCGGCCAGCGGCTTGGCCGCCGTCTGCGTCTCCGGGATGCCCTTGAGCAGCATCTGCCACTGACGGGTCAAGACCTTCATCGAAAGCTTGCCCGCGAGTTCCGTGCTGCGCACCTTTTCGACTTCGGTAGCCGAGGGATCGTTGGCCGCGGCCGCAGAGATCTTCACGCGTGTGACGAAATGGGTGAATTCGGCAAGTTCAGACAGTACCACGGCCGGGTCGGCGCCCTGGTCGTATTGGGCGCGCAATTCGTCGAGCGCCGAAGCGGCATCGCCCCGCATCACCGCCTCGAACAGGTCGATCACGCGCGAACGGTCGGCGAGACCCAGCATGCTCCGCACGCTCTCGGCGTCGATGCTTCCGCCGGAATGGGCGATGGCCTGGTCCAGCAGGGACAGCGAATCGCGCACCGAGCCTTCGGCCGCGCGGGCGATCATCGCCAATGCCCCGGCGTCGATCGTCACATTCTCCTTCTCACAGATCGAGCCGAGATGGCGGGCGAGCAGGCCGGCATCGACGCGGCGCAGGTCGAAACGCTGGCAACGCGAGAGGATGGTGATCGGCACCTTCCGGATTTCGGTGGTGGCGAAGATGAATTTTACATGCGGCGGCGGCTCTTCCAAGGTCTTCAACAGAGCGTTGAAGGCCTGGGTGGTCACCATATGGACCTCGTCCATGATGAGGACTTTGAAGCGCGCCGAAACCGGGGCGTAACGCACGCCGTCGGTGATCTCGCGGATATTCTCGATGCCGTTATGCGAGGCGGCGTCGAGTTCCATCACGTCCATATGGCGCGAATCGATGATCGCCTGGCAGTGGCGGCCGAGCACCGGCATATGGATGGTGGGCTTGCCGCCACCCTCCTCCGGCTCGTAGTTCAGGCCTCGGGCGAGGATGCGCGCCGTCGTGGTCTTGCCGACGCCGCGCACGCCGGTGAGCATATAGGCCTGGTGGATCCGCCCCGTCTCGAATGCGTTCGACAGGGTGCGCACCATGGCGTCCTGGCCGATCAGATCGTCGAAGGTCTGGGGGCGGTATTTGCGGGCGAGGACGCGATAGGGCTGGGTATCGGGCAGCTTGTTGTTCGCGTCTTCCATCAACCATCCCTCTGAAAGGGCTTCCGCGACGCGGCCGTAAGAAAAGGTAGGAGGCTGGACGAAGACCCGCAGCGGTCTCGTTGGGGCTGCTTCCTTCCGGACCTGACCCGGTTGGCGAGTGTTGCGTCCACCGCCAACCTCCCGACGCGTATATGAGGCATCGCCGTGCGAATGACAAGACGGCAACACCCAATTCATCACAGGCGCAGGAAGCGGAGGACTTTCACGGTTTTTCAGCAAAAAAACCCAGCCGGCGCAAAAAAACGTCTTGGACTTTGGCTCGTGAGCGACTATCTAGGGATACACAAATCGTTAGGGGCTGGCGTCGATAGTACGAGCTGGCTCTAGTGCGGGAAGCACTTGTCGTCGAACTTCGAGCGATGCGCTCGTTCGCCCCAGCGATAGAAATGCTCATTCCGGTTACAAGAGCCAAGGTGGCGATCTGCCGGTGGTGTGCTGCTGCGTGCGACGCAGGCGGAATTGATGATTTTCCTAACCCGTGCGGTAACAAGAAAGACGCTTCGGCCATGACGGATGACCGCCATGACCTCGCCGCTTCGCGCAAGTTTATATTGGAGAATGAGACCAACCCATGAGGCAGGGACAGCAAAAGCGTATGCGCGGCCGTTCGCGCGGCGGTAAGGGTCCGAACCCGCTCAGCCGGAGCTATGAATCCAACGGCCCCGACGTCAAGGTGCGCGGAACCGCCGCTCATATCGCCGAGAAATATGTCCAGTTGGCGCGTGACGCACAGTCTTCCGGCGATCCGATTCTGGCCGAATCCTATCTGCAACACGCCGAGCATTATTTCCGCATCATCGCCGCCGCTCAGCCGCAGTATGGCAGCGAGCAGGGCTTCAGCCAGGGCGCCGAGGATGAGGAAGAGGGTGATGATGCCGATTTCGAGGGCCCGATCCCCTCGATGCCGCAGGGCTTCGGTTCGCCCACGAATCAGTTCGGCAACGGCAACGGTTCCGGCTTCGACGAGCAGCCCCGTCTGGTGCAGCCGGCGCGCGAGCGCAATTTCGGCGACCGTGACCGTGAGCGCGGCTTCGGCGATCGCGCCGAGGGCGGCCAGCCCTATCGCGAGCGCGAGCCCCGCTTCCGCGACCGTAACGATCGCTTCGGCAGCGATCGCGCCCCGCGCGAAGACCGTCAACCGCGCGAGGACAGGCCCTATCGCGAGGAGCGCCAGCCGCGCGAGCGCAACTATGGTGAGCGGGCCGAGCGCAGCTTTGACGCTCCCGTCAACGGCTTCTCGCCGGAGGGCGAAGGTAGCGGTGAGCAGCGCGGCTTCAATCCGCGCCACAGCCGCCGCGATCGTCGGTATGGCGACCGTCCCGAGCGGCCTTTCCGCGAGCGCAATGGCGAAGGTGCGCCTTACGGCGACCGCCAGCAGGGCGAGCGCGGCTCCTACCAGGAACGTTCCTTCCAGCCAGCTTCGGTTGTGCCGGTCGACCAGCCCCAACCGGACGTGAGCGAGGACAATTCGCTGTCGACGCTGCCGCCCTTCATCACGGGTACGCCCGCAGTGGCGCCGGCTCCGGCCCCCACGCCGGCCGCGACTCCCGCTCCCGCCGTGGCAGTAGAAGCGGCTCCCGAGCCTGTAGAGGGTGAGGGCGAAGCGCGCTTTCCTCTGCGTACGCGCCGCCGTCGCACTACCAAGCGTACGGCCGAGGCAAGTGAAACGCCAGAGCCGAGCGCGGAGCCGGCCGGCGAATAATCGCAGCCAGCACGCAATGCCACGATCAAACCCGGCGGTCGCTCTCTGACCGCCGGTTTTTTATTGCAAGGAAGTATCGATATGCTGGAACTCGCTGGCTCTTTCCGAGTTTGACCGCTTATGACTTGCGCAGGCGCTGCAAATCATGGTCCATAACGGCTTGGGTGGTGCGAGACAGCACCAGGGGGTCGATATCGGGATGTGGTGATGCTGGCTCGTTTGCAAAGACTGATACGCGGATTCACGCCGGGCGGTCCGGCCAAGCCCCGCTATGTCTTCGACGAGACGGACCACCGCGTGGCAGCCGCCGGCCTCCTCGTCTACGCCATGAATGTCGACGGCGTGCAGAGCCCGGCCGAGAAGAAGCGCGTCGAGAGCCTCATCCAGGAGCGCTTCTTGCTTGATGCCGGTGAGACGCGGGCGCTGCTCGCGGCCGCCGACGAGCGCAACCGCGACGCCCTCGATTTCAACGATTTCACCGGCATCGTGAAGCGCGCCTATAATCTCGAGGGACGCGAGCGCATCATCGAGATGATGTGGGAGACGGTGTTCGCCGACAAGGCGCTGCACGAATTCGAGGACAATCTCGTCTGGCGGGTGGCCGAGGAGCTCGGCGTGCCGGCGCAGGCGCGAAACGCCATCCGCAACAAGGTCGCCGAACACAATGGCGTCACCCTGCCGGAGGCCGGCGAGTGAGCCGTCCGGTTGCGCTGGTCACCGGGGCGTCCAGCGGTATCGGCGAGGAACTCGCGCGCGCCCTCGCCGAACAGGGCGAGGATCTCCTGTTGGTCGCTCGCACCGAAAGCGAACTCGCCCGTGTGCAAGGCGAGATCATCGCGGCGACCGGCCGCTTCGTCGCCATCCTGCCGCTCGATCTCGAGCGTGCCGATGCGGCCGAGATGGTCCAGCACGCCCTGCGGGCGCAGGAACTCACCGTGCGCCATCTCGTCAACAATGCCGGCTTCGGCCTCGCCGGCGACATGGCGGATATGCCTGCCGCCGGGCAGTTGGGCATGGTCGACCTCAATTGCCGCGCCCTTCTGGCGCTGACGCTCGCTTTCCTGACTGAGATTCGCGAGAATGACGGCGGCGTGCTCAACGTGGCTTCCGTTGCCGGCTTCACGCCCGGGCCGGGCCTTGCCGTCTATTATGCCAGCAAGGCCTTCGTGGTCTCTCTCACTCGTGCCCTGGCCTTCGAGGAGAGGGAGAGCGGCATCAGGGTCTGCGCCCTCTGTCCCGGTCCGGTGCCGACGAAGTTTGGCGCGCGGGCAGGCTTTCGCCGCTCCGTCGTGACCAACCTCACAAGACCTTTGTCGGCAAAGGAGGTCGCCCATATCGGTCTTGCCGGCTATTTCGGCCGCCGCACCATCGTGGTGCCCGGCCTCATTCCCAAGCTGATGGTCGCTGTGCTGTCGGTGCTGCCTGTCCGCATCGTCCTGCCTGTGCTGGCGCGAGCCCAGCGCCAACGCAGGAAGGGATGAGACGAGATCGCCGGTATCGTCGTCAGCCTGCCACAGCCACCTGCCAAAAGCCTTCCTTGACTTCCCTGCCGTGAGACGCCAGTTTCCGGCTCCTTTCGTCGTCATCCGGACAACCATGCGCAGCTATCTCGATTTTGAAAAACCCGTGGCCGAATTGGAGGCCAAAGTCGAGGAACTGCGGGCGATGGGAGAGTCCGGTGACGCAGTGGCGATCGGGGACGAGATCCAGCGTCTCGAGGTCAAGGCAAACCAGGCGCTGCGCGATCTCTATGCCCAGCTCACGCCCTGGCAGAAGGCGCAGGTCGCCCGCCATCCCGAACGTCCGCATGCCACAGACTATATCAAAGCCCTGATCGAGGATTTCTCGCCGCTTGCCGGTGACCGCAAATATGCCGAGGACGAGGCCATCATCGGCGGTTTCGGACGCTTCCGGGGCGAGGCAGTCTGCGTGCTCGGCCATGAGAAGGGCTCGGACACCGAAAGCCGCATTCGCCACAATTTCGGCATGGCGCGGCCCGAGGGCTACCGCAAGGCCGTGCGCCTGATGGAGTTGGCCGACCGTTTCGACCTGCCGGTTCTGTCCTTCGTCGATACGGCCGGCGCCTATCCCGGCATCGATGCCGAGGAACGCGGCCAGGCCGAGGCGATCGCCCGGTCAACCGATGCCTGCCTGGCGCTTGGCTCGCCGAATGTGGCCGTCATCATCGGCGAGGGTGGTTCGGGCGGCGCCATTGCAGTGGCCGCCACCAATCGCGTACTGATGCTCGAGCATTCGATTTATTCGGTGATCTCGCCGGAAGGCGCGGCCTCGATCCTATGGCGCGATCCCGCCAAGTCGCAGGACGCGGCCAACAACATGAAGATCACCGCGCAGGATTTGCTCAAGTTCGGCGTGATCGACGCGATCATCCCCGAGCCGACCGGTGGCGCCCACCGCGGAGCGGAGAAGGCGATCGAGACGACGGGCGATTTCATCCAGAACGCGCTGCGCGATCTGTCGAACCAGCCCCGCGAGGTGATCATCCGCGCCCGCCAGGACAAGTTCCTGATGATCGGCCGGAGTTTGTAGGGCCGGGAGCGCGCATATCTTGTCGCTCTCCCGAGGATAAAGTCGGCGGTCCCAGCTACACCCGCAGCGCCGCGGCCGGTGACTGCCGATACGCCAACACTGCGGGAATAATCCCGAGCACCGCCGCAAAGCCGATCAGCAGGCCGGCGAGACCCAGATCCCCGCGTGCGAACTCCACCGGCAGGGCAAAGCCGCTCCAGGCGGAGACTTGGCCTGAAATCGCCAGCGCGGCGGCATAGCCCAGTCCAAAACCGCAGGTGATGCCGAGCGTCAGCAGGGCGAAGAGTTCAAGCCAGACGATTGCGAGCACGGTAGAGCGCGGAGTGCCAAGAGCGCGCAACGCCCCGATCTGGCGCCGGCGCTGGCCGATATGGATGACGGTTACGAAGATCAAAGCCGCGGCGACGAGGAACTGCGCTCCGGCGGCCACCGCCACCAGCACGGTGCTGAAATCGCCGAGCGTTGCGTAAAGCCGCGTCAGCACCTCGGCAGGGAAGACGGCGAGCGAACCCTGCCCGCGATAGGCCTGGCGCAGCTTGTAGGCATCCGCCAGCGTCTTCGGCTTGACCAGCAAAGCCGGAGCACCGGGAATGGCGCCCGTAAAGCGCTCGTCGAGCGGGGCGGCGGGATCGAGCGTCGTTTCGCGCTCGGCATGGCCGGCCGTGTCGTGATCGGCCTCGCCGAGGCCGTGGATATGCCAGACCGCCTGGATCGGCACCATTATAGCCTTGTCCCAGGCCGTGCCGGTCGGCTTGAGACGGCCAACCACGGTATAGGCGAGGGCGGTGTGGGTGTGGCCGCCTTCCTCCGGCGCGCCATGTGAAGGCTTGATATGGGCGCCGAGCGGCACCCCGGCGTCGGATCCCGCTACGGCTTCGCCTTCTGCGGCGAAGAGCCGGCCCTCGGCGAAACCGTCGCCAAGATTGCGCACGAGCGTCGTCGTGGTGCCGACGATCTGCCGGCCCTGATAGGAATCGCCAAAGCCGATCGGCGCCACGAAGGCGGCGCGCGGATCGCTGGCGAGCTTCTGGAAGGTTTCGCCGGGCAGCAGCGGCAAGGGCGAGGGCTGCAGGAAGACGGCGGAGAGCACGAGTTGCGTCTCGCTGCCAGGGGCGCCGATGACGAGATCGAACTTGTCGGCCGCGCGGGCGCTGCCAAGCCGGATCGCCCGCTCCTGCAGCACCACGCCGACGCCGAGCGCGGTGGCGAGTGCTACCAACAGCACCACCGCAAGGGCGCCAGGCCACATCCGGCGCAGATCGGCGAGGATGAAGCGGATCATGCAGCGTCGGCCCTGGTGTGGCCGTCCGCGACGATACGGCCGGCGGAGAAGGTCAGGCGGCGCCCAAGGCGCTCCGTAAGCCGGTTATCATGGGAGACCACGATGAGCGTGCTACCGGCCTCCCGTGCCAACGTCAGCAGCAGATTCCCGACCAGGGCACCACTTTCGGCATCGAGGCTGGCGGTCGGTTCATCCGCCACGATAACGGCGGGTTCGCGCAGCAGGGCTCGGGCGATGGCGACGCGCTGCATCTCGCCGCGCGACATGCTCTCGATCGCTTGCTTGGGCCTGCTCAGGCCGACGCGGGCGAGCAAGGCATGGGCGCGCCCGATGGCCGCCTTGTCGGCGCCACCCGACAGGCGCAGCGGCAGCAGCACATTCTCCAGGGCCGAGAGGCCGGGAAACAGATGGAAATCCTGCATGACCAGTCCGACATGGCGGCCCCGCCAGCGGTCGCGCCGCCCCTCGGACAGGGCGGCGATATCGACACCACTCCAAACCACGCGACCTCGGCGCACGCGTTCCAGCCCGGTCACCACATTGACGAAGGTGCTCTTGCCGGAACCAGAAGCGCCGGTGATGGCGACCTGGCCGCCGGCAGGGATATCAAGGCTGCCGATCTGCAGCACCGGCGCGGGCAGGCCGGGATAGGAGATGGCGATATCGTTGAGCTTCAGGGCAAGCACGGCGTCAGGCCACCCAGTAACGCGCCCCGCGCAGGCGCAGGCGGCTGAGGAAGCCGGTCTCGGGATCGGTCCAGGAGCCCATCTCCAGGCGACCGGTCACCTCGATGCGGGTGCCTGGCTGCACGAAGGTCTGCTTTTCGTCGAGATAGACGACCACGATGTTGTCGGGCCAGTCCGCATCCGAGGAACAGAAGGGGCAGATCGACATCGGGACCTCGGTGAGCACGAAGAAATTGGCCTCGGCTTTCAGCGGTGGCGCCATGAAGCCGCTCATGGTGACCTCCTGGCCGGCGAGTTCCTTGACCCTCGCGGAGTATTCAAGGCCGAGCACGCTGATCTTGCCATAGAGCTCGTCGAAGGTGAGCGCGGCGGAGGCAGCAAGGGCTGCATGGGCGAGGAGGAGAGGCGAAAGGCCGATGAGGCCGAGGACGCGGCGGCGGTGCAAGATGCCGGTCTCGGTCATGGCGCTGTCCTTTCGCATGGCGTTCAGTCCCGAGCGGTTATCGAGGGCCCCGGCCGGGAATGACAATGCCTCCGCCTGCCTTGGCAAGTAACGAACTCCCAAATAACACACTCCTCCGGGCAGTTTTCCACCCGGAGGAGCGTATCACGACCCTGCTTACTGCATCTGGGCCTTCTGGGGTGCGGCGTTGCCGAGGGCGAAGGCGTCGACCAGCACCTTGTAAACGTCGCTCTCTTCCATATAGCCTTTGAAGCCCTCGGCGCCGGGACCGGTGGCCTGCAGTACGATGTCGTCGACGGCATGGACGGCGGTGTCGGCATTGCGCGGCAGGTTGCCTTCGCGGAGGACGGCGCCGGGAACGTCCTTATAGGCTGGGTTGGCGACATATTCCTTCTTCTCGTTCTGGATGGCCGGCTCGAACGGGCCGTCCATCTTCGGGCGGAAGGTCTCGTAATAGTCGGGATAGTTGTTGGAGAAGACAGCAAGGCGCTTGGAGACATCCACCTTGTCCGGATAGCCGTCGCCATCCTTGTCCTCATAATTGGGGAAGCCAGCTTCGGCGTAGGTGCCGACCTTCTCGCGCATCTCCGTGCCCGGCTTGTTGTCGTCGATGGTGCCGATGATCGACACGCCATGAGTGTGATCGCCGGTGGCGACGATGAGCGTGTCGGGATGGGCCTTGGCGAATTCGCGGGCGAGGCCGACGACCTTGTCGAACTCGATGGTTTCATAGAGCGAGCGATCCCAGTCCATGGGATGGGACATCTTGTCGATCGAGGCACCTTCCACCATCAGGAAGAAGCCATCCGGGTTCTTGGAAAGCTGCTCGAGGGCGACCTTGGTCATGTCTTCGAGGCCAGGCTGGTTCGGGAATTTGGAGACCGTACCCTTCTTCAGGAACAGGCGGTCGAGCGCCACGTCCATGTTGCCGGTGTGGAAGAGGCCGAGGATCTTGTTGTTGTTGGTGCCATTGGCGGCCGCGAGGCTATCCTTGTCGGTAGCCACGGCGTAGCCGGCATCCTTGAAGAGCTGGATATAGTCCTTGTCATCCTTGCGCTTGGAACCGGGCGTGGCCTGCGGCAGGAAATAGGCGGAACCCCCGCCCAGGATGACATCAGGTTTGACGCCGTAGAACATGCCGACGATGTTGGCCTTGTCGGCACGCTTGCGGGTATGGGAGACGACGGCCGCCGGCGTGGCATCCTCGATCTCGGCAGTGGAGACCACGCCGATCGACTTCTTGGAGGCACGGCGCAGGGCTTCGGCGATGGTCTCGACCCTCGGATCATCCAGGCTGCCCGGCGTGCGGTCGGCATAGACGCCCAGCGCATTCACCGCGGTCTTATGGCCGGTCATATAGGCGGACATGGTGTTGGCGCTGTCGGTGGCGATGGCGTCAGTCGCCGAAGTGCCGATGAAGGCCATGTGGTCGAGGTCGTCCAGATTGAGGCGGCCATTGGCCTTGCCCTCGGTCATGCCCTTGGACATCAGGCGGGCGCCTGTACGGTGAGCAACCGACAGGCCGTCGCCGAGCAGGAAGATGATGTTCTTTGCCTTGGGGGTGGCAGCGGTGCCGTAGACGTCCCAGGTCACGCTCTTCACCTGGCTGCCGGCGGAGACTTCCACCTTGTAGCTGCCGGGGATCGAGATGGTGAGGCCACGCAACAGGACGGCGGAACCGAGGTCCTTGTCTTCCTTGCCCTTCTCCGAGGCGACGAACTCGACATCCTTGCCGAAGACTATCTTGTAATCCTGGCCGTTCACGGTGACCCGGACGTCATCCTGCTTAACGTTTCCTTCGAACTCGACCTTGAAGTCGAAGGGCGAGCCGACGAGGATCGTTGCGCGGTCCAACGGATAGATGCTAGTGGCCTGCGCTGGCGCGGCCAGCATGGTCGTAGCGGCAAGGGCGGCGAGAAGCGTGCGCATGGTGATCCTTTCGATGACACAAGCTTAAGTTGTGTTCGCAAGGAATAGCTACCTGCAGTGACGGATCCATGACATGCTGCCGGCTTCTGCCAGGCGCGCATGATATACGACATGTGATTGCAACCATTCCAGACAAGACTTGTCTCGACTGGCAATCTTGGCTCGCTTTATCGCCGATATGTATACTCTTTGACATAGCGTCAACGATACAAACACAAGTTGCAGTAAGAACAGTATCGGTGTCCATTTACCTTCCGGGGTGTGGGGGCCATGGTGCCAGGACAAGGACCCGGCCGTGGCAGGTTTATCCTTTCTGGTCATCTCGTACGGGGCATGCGATATATCAGCGACCGCCCCCTCTATCGCGGCGCGCCGGAATCAGGCATTGTTGTGTTAAGACACTGTTCATGATGTCGCGTAACCATGATGGGCCCGTGACTTGCGGCGACTGCCCATTGACGGTAAATGTCCTCTCGTCTGAAGTACTGACTTTTCACGGGTTCGCTGGTTCATGTCCGCTCACTTCACGTTGACGCGCAAGATTGCCATGGCTGTGCCGATTATGTTGCTGGCCGCGGCTTGTTCCAATCAGAACGGGGCCAGCCTTCGCTCCATCAGCCCCGTACCCCCGTCGCTCTTGGCCGAAATGCAGGCCAAGGACATGGCGCGCACTGCGCCGATCCTCGTGCGTGTGTACAAAAAGGAATCCGAGCTCGAGATCTGGAAGCAGACCTCGAGTGGCAAATATGGCCTGCTCAAGACCTATCCGATCTGCCGCTGGTCCGGCCAGCTAGGCCCCAAGAAGGTCGAAGGCGACCGCCAGGTGCCCGAGGGCTTCTATAATGTCGGCATGGGCCAGCTCAATCCGAACTCGAAATATTACCTGTCCTTCGACGTCGGCTATCCCAACAATTTCGACCGCCAGCTCGGCCGCGCCGGCGGCGACATCATGGTACATGGCTCCTGCTCCTCGCGCGGCTGCTTCGCGATGACCGACAAGCAGATGGCCGAGATCTATGCCGTGGCCCGTGAAGCGCTGCAGGCTGGCCAGGGCTCGTTCCAGCTGCAGTCCTATCCCTTCCACATGACGGCCGAGAACATGGCCAAGAACCGCAAGAATCCGAATCTCGGCTTCTGGCAGAATCTGAAGGAAGGCTCCGACAATTTCGAAGTGACCAAGCAGTCGGTGAAGACCGATGTCTGCAAAGGCCGCTATGTCTTCAACGGTGACGGTGGTGCGCCCTGTGGCATTGCACCCGCCAGTCCGAGCGTGGCCGCCGCCGTCTACGACAAGAAGCGCAACGACGAGGCCAAGATCGCCTCGCTGATCTCTTCGGGCACCAAGGCCTATAACTACATCTATCAGGATGGCGGCTCCAACCCCATCTTCGTGGCTCGCTCCGTCGACCAGATGGCCGTGCCGGGCAAGGACCGTCCCTTCGTCTATTCCAGTATCGACGTGACTGAAGTGGCGCTCAACGACAATGGCGCGCCGGCCACCGCCGCCGATGCCCAGGCCGCCCGGCAGGTGACCTATTCGGCGGCCGAGGAACTGCTGCAGTCCGAAGCCGCGATAGCCCGCCGTCCGCTTAGGGGACCTGCCGATCCGAAGGCCGTCGCGGCCCGCCAGCAGTCCGTCTATGCCGGCCTGATGGGCGGCAAATTGCCGGCCGATCAACTGCCCGCTGCCCAGCCTGCCGCGGTGGCGACCGTCGATGTGCCCGGCAGACCCTCCCTCGTGGCGGCGGCTCCGGTCCCGGCTGAGGTCGCCGCGCCTGGCCCGAAGGTGGCTGCTGCGGCTCCAGCGGGTGATGACCAGCCCTTCTATGCCAGCTGGCTTGGTTTTGCCAGCGAGCCGGCCAAGCCAGCTCAGCCAGCCGTGACGGCGCAGGTCGACCCGGTGCAGACGGGAACGGTGCCCGAGACCAAGTCGAAGAATGGCAAGAAGCTGGTTCGCCAGACGGTGACGCCTGGCAAGCCGGTGGTTGCGTCCGTCGCACCACCTGCCGATCAGGTTGCGGCGCTGCCATCGTCTGCTGCCAACCCGCCCGCCGAGCAGCCCTTCTACAAGCGCTGGCTGAATTGGGGCGGGGACAGCGCGGCAACGCCGGCCAATTGAGATCGCAGGCCATCTTCGCTAGACTGACACTGGAACCCTTTCCCGCCGGGAGAGGGTTCCTCCGTTTCCGGAAGCGTTGCGTGCCATGTCGCTTGATGTCGTCGATCTCCGCGACTTCTACACCTCCAATCTCGGCATCGTCGCCGGGCGCCTGATCGCGACCAAGATCCGGGCGCGCTGGGGCGATCTCACCGGCCAGCGCGTGGCTGGAATCGGCTTTGCTGCGCCCTACCTCACCATGTTTCGCGACGAGGCCGAACGCGTGGTCTCCTTCAATCCGGCAACCCAGGGGGTGCTGGAGTGGCCGGACACCGGCCCCTTGGCGGCAGCACTGGTTGAGGAGACGGAACTGCCGCTCGCCGACGGTTCGCTCGACCGCGTGCTCGCCATCCACCTTCTGGAAGAGGCCGACTCCGCCCTGGACACGCTGCGCGAGATCTGGCGCGTGCTGGCGCCGGGCGGCACGGTCATGCTGGTGGCGCCCAACCGGCGCGGGGTGTGGGCGCGTTCGGACGCCACGCCCTTCGGCAATGGCCGGCCCTTCTCGCGCCCGCAGCTCACGCGGCTGTTGCGCGACGCCCTGTTCTCACCGGTGAACTGGACGGAGGCACTTTATCTGCCGCCGCTCTTCCATGGCTGGGCCCTGCGTTCGGCCCCCACCTATGAGCGCCTCGCCGCACGTTTGGCCTCGCCCTTTGCGGGCGTGCATATCGTGGAAGCCTCCAAGCAGGTGTTCCGCCCGATCACCGTGCGCGCCAAGCGCGCGACGGCGCCGAAATTCCAGCCGGTGTTGATACCAAGCGCGGGAAGGGTCGCTGGGAGCGCGGACGTCCCTGCGACACTCACTTGAGTTTCGCAGGGATATCCGCGCTCCCAGCTCGCCTCAACAAAAATACCGCCTGCTCGCCGAACAGGTTCCAGAACCACCAGGGCGCCTGCACCTGGACGGGCTGGCCCGAGACCGTCAGTGCTTCCGCCCGCTCGATCACCACATCGATGCTGCGGGCCATCTCGACGAAATCGCGGATCGAGCAGAAATGGATGTTGGGCGTGTCGTACCAGCTATAGGGCAGGTTCTCGGTCACCGGCATGCGGCCGCGCAACAGGATCTGGCTGCGGATGCGCCAATGGCCGAAATTGGGGAAGGAGACGATGGCGCGCCGGCCTATGCGCAGCATGTCCTCCACCACCTGGCGCGGATTGCGGGTGGCCTGCAGGGTCTGAGACAGGATGACATAGTCGAAGCTGTCGTCGGCATAATCGCCAAGATCGGAATCGGCATCGCCCTGGATCACGGCAAGGCCTCGCCCGACGGCGGCATTGACACCGAGCTGGCTGATCTCGATGCCGCGCCCGTCGACATTGCGCGTGGCTTCCAGCAGCGACAGCAGCTCGCCGTCGCCGCAGCCGACGTCGAGCACCCGTGCGCCGGGAGTGACCATGTCGCGGATCCTGAGGAGGTCGAGCCGCGTCCCGAGGCCAGACCCGTTGCTGCGCTGGGCCGTCATGGTACGGGTGTCGCGCTGGCGGAACTTCGTCATGCGATGCCCCTGTCGCGCGCGGCGGCGCCCACGAAGCCCCGCACCATGCCGAAGAGCTCGGGGATGTCGAGCAGGAAAGCATCGTGGCCTTTGTCCGTCTCGATCTCCACGAAAGAAACGCGCGCCCCGGCCGCGTTGAGTGCGTGCATGATCTGGCGCGAGTCGCTGGTGGGGAACAGCCAGTCCGAGGTGAAGGAGGCGACGCAAAATCGCGTCCGCGTGCCCTTGAAGGCGGCGGCGAGCGAGCCGCCATGATCGCTGGCAAGGTCGAAATAATCCATTGCCCGCGTGACATAGAGGTAGGAGTTGGCGTCGAAGCGGTCGACGAAGCTCAGGCCCTGATAGCGCAGATAGCTCTCGATCTGGAAATCGGCATCGAAGGTGAAGGTGCGTTCCGCCCGGTCCTGCAGGTTGCGGCCGAACTTGCGCTGCAGGGCGCCTTCCGAGAGATAGGTGATGTGCGCGGCCATGCGCGCCACCGCCAGGCCCTTGGCGGGCCGCGTGCCTGCCTCGATATAGCGCCCGCCCTGCCAGTCGGGGTCGGCCATGATGGCCTGGCGGCCGACCTCGTGGAAGGCGATGTTCTGGGCCGAATGGCGCGGGGCGCTCGCGATGCAGAGCGCGCAGAAGACACGTTCCGGATAGGACGCCGCCCATTGCTGGACCAGCATGCCGCCCATCGAGCCGCCGAGGACGCAGAACAGGCTCGGGATCTCCAGGTGGTCGAGAAGCATGGCCTGCGCCCGCACCATGTCGGCGACAGTCACCACGGGGAAATCGAGGCCATAGGGTTGGCCGGTGACCGGATTGGTCGAAGCCGGCCCCGAGGAGCCCATGCAGCTGCCGATGACATTGGGGCATATGACGAAGAAGCGTTCTGTATCGATCGGCTTGCCTGGTCCGACCATGGTCTCCCACCAGCCAGCCCGGCCGGTGACGGGGTGGACATTGGCGACATGCTGGTCGCCCGTGAGGGCGTGGCAGACCATCACGGCGTTGGATTTGTCGACGTTGAGCCTGCCGGCTGTGGTGTAGGCGATACGAAGGGGCGCGAAGTCGATGCCGCTGTCGAGGCGCAGCGGCTTGTGCATGCCGAAATCGACAATAAAGCTGTCGTCTGGCTCATCGGCCTGCTTGCGGGCCATTTCCGGAAAACTGGCGCGCAGTTGCTCTCCTTCGGACATGGGGCTGTGCCATTCCTTCCCGATAGCGTTCGGTTTGTCGAACATTTCGTTCGACGCAACCTAATAACATGGGTTGGCGGAAGCGCAATGGCTGGGGCCGCCGGGGCCTTCCCGGGACCGCTGGCTTTCCAGCCGGCTCTTCTTGTCCGGCAGACGCCCCGGTACGAGGAGCCGGCTGGAAAGCCGGCGGTCCCAAGGATCACGCTCGCAGCGTGTGCGTTTCAACACGCCGAGACCGCCATCGCTCGCCACCGGCCTTGCATGCGCCACGGTGAGGGGTAGACAGGAGCGGAATGCCGCAGTCCCAGGGAACCCGCCATGTCCGACTTCGCAGTCACCTCCACCACCGTCATCATTGCCGCCGCTGTCGTTCTGCTGTTCTTCCTGATGAAGATGGTGAAGACGGTGCCGCAGGGCTACAATTTCACCGTCGAGCGCTTCCGCCGATACGCCTATACGATCCAGCCCGGCCTCAACATCGTGCCACCGATCTTCCACCGCATCGGCGTGAAGATGAACATGATGGAACAGGTGCTGGATGTGCCGACGCAGGAGATCATCACCAAGGACAACGCCACGGTCGCAGTCGATGGCGTGGCCTTCTTCCAGGTGATCGACGCGGCGCGGGCGGCCTATGAGGTTGCCAATCTCAATAGCGCGATCATGAATCTGCTGATGACCAATATCCGCACCGTGATGGGCTCTATGGATCTCGACCAACTGCTGTCCCACCGCGATGAGATCAACAATCGTCTGCTTAATGTGGTCGATGCGGCTGCCATCAGCTGGGGCATCAAGATCACCCGCGTCGAGATCAAGGATATCGTGCCGCCGGCCGATCTGATCGCCTCGATGGGCCGCCAGATGAAAGCCGAGCGCGAGAAGCGCGCGGTGATCCTGGAGGCCGAGGGCCAGCGCCAGTCGGAGATCCTCAAGGCCGAGGGCCAGAAGCAGGCGCAGGTGCTGGAGGCCGAGGGTCGCAAGGAGGCGGCCTTCCGCGACGCCGAGGCCCGCGAGCGCTCCGCACAGGCCGAGGCCGCCGCGACATTGGTCGTTTCAGAGGCGTTGTCGCAGGGCAATGTCGCCGCGCTCAACTACTTCATCGCCGACAAATATGTGAAGGCAATGCAGGCGATGGCGAGTGCCCCCAACCAGAAGGTCCTGGTCCTGCCGATGGAAGCGACGGCGCTGATCGGCTCGCTCGCCGGCATCGGCGAGATCGCCAAGGCGACCTTCGGCGATGCGGCCGCGCAGGCCCGGCGTGGCGGCTCCGGCGTGCCGAATGTCGGGCGGGATTAAGCTTCCGGGTGCACGGACATCTTGTCCGTTCTCCCTATCCCGCAAGCTCATCGTTTCCAAGAACGGACAAGATGTCCGTGCACCCGGAAAGAATTCCCATGCACGAAATCACTTCCATAACGGTTTGGGGTTGGTTCGTCCTGGCTGCGATGCTCATCGGGCTGGAAATGCTGATGCCCGGCGCCTTCATGATCTGGCTGGGCCTTGCGGCGGCAGCGACCGGCCTCGTCAACCTATTGCTGCCGATGGACTGGCCCTTCGCCCTGCTGCTCTTTGCCATCCTCGGCGTGATCTTCGCCTGGATTGGCCGCCGCATCTCCGCTCGCGTCGATGCCGGCGACAAGGAGCAGCCCTTTCTCAACCGCCGCGCCGACGCTCTGATAGGCCAGAGCTTCACCTTGTCCGAGCCGATCGTGAACGGGGAGGGGCGCATCCGCATCGGGGACACGGTCTGGCATCTGCGCGGACCGGATGCGAATGCCGGTACGCGCATCAAGGTGGTGCGCGTCGAAGGCGGTAAGCTGGTGGTGGAATAGCGCTGGGAGCGGCGACTTTCCAGCTTGCCTGCTTCCTCAAATCTCACAGGCTGATGCGCTGGGAACGCGGAGTGGCAGTCTCCGACTGCCATCTTCTTTTGGGATAAGGCGCCTCGTCTGCAAGAATGGCGGTCGGAGACCGCCACTCCAATTCTGCACATCCGTTGACGAGATGTTGTGGTTCAAGGAACCCGGCTGGAAAGCCGGCGGTCCCAGGGCGTCACATCCCGACCAGTTTCCTCACATCCGCCGGCGTCATCCCCTCAGCCCTCAGCGCCCGGAGGCTCTTCGAGGCCAGGCTCTTGGAAAGCTTTTCGCCCTCCTCGCCAAGGACCAGGGCGTGATGGCGATAGACCGGCTGCGGCAGGCCGAAAAGCTGTTGCAGCAGACGATGGACGGCCGTGGCCTGGAACATGTCATGGCCGCGCACGACATGGCTGACGCCCTGCAACGCGTCGTCGCAAACGACGGCCAGATGATAGCTGGAGGGGAATTCCTTGCGGGCAAGGATGACATCGCCCCAGCGCGCCAGCTCGGCCGGAACGGCCTCGATGCCGGTGAGGTCGGGTTGCAGTTCCTGCCAGCTCAGCGGTGGCACGAGAGCGAGGGCCTTGCCCATGTCGAGCCGCAGGCTGAACGGTTCGTCCTCGGCGTGAATGGCCGGATCGTCGATCGCCCTTAGCGCTTCGCGCGGATAGAGTGGCGCGCCGTCGGGATCGCGCGGCCAATCCCGACTCGCAACCGCTGCGGCAATCTCCTTGCGCGAGGCATAGGAGCGGTAGAGCAGGTCGAGCGCGCGCAGCCGACCGAGCGCCTTTGTATAATCGTCGAAATGCTCCGACTGGCGGCGCACCGGCTCTTCCCATTCGAGGCCGAGCCAGGCCAGGTCCTCCCGCAGCGCCGTCTCATAGCCGGGGCGGCAACGGGTGATGTCGATATCCTCGATACGGAGCAGCAGGCACCCGTCGAGTTCGCGGGCAACTTGCGCGTTCAGCAGGGCCGAATAGGCATGGCCGAGATGGAGGTAGCCGTTGGGGCTCGGGGCAAAGCGCAGAACGGGCGAGGGCGTTTGATTTGTCACGTAGGCGATGTAACACAGGTGCATGACCATCATCATCCGTTCGCGTGCCGAAATTGACGCCGGCGTCGAGGCCTTGCGTTCCCTTGATCCTCGGCTTGCCGCCATGCACGATCTCGTCGGCGAGCCACCCTTGCGCCTCTATCCGACCGGACTGGAGGGGCTTGCCTGGATCATCGTCTCTCAGCAGGTCTCGGTGGCGAGTGCCCGGGCGATCTGGGCCCGGACCAAGGCGGTGTTCGCTCCCTTGACCGCCGAGCGCCTCATCGCTGCGCAGGACGAGGATTTTCGCGCCGGCGGCCTTTCCATGCCGAAGATCCGCACCCTGCGCACCGTGGCGCGGGCGCTCGCCGATGGTTTCGACCTCGAGGGCCTTGCCGAACTCGACGCCGACAAGGCCCATGCCGAGCTCGTCAAGCTTAAAGGTATCGGCCCCTGGACCGCCGACATCTATCTGATGTTCTGCCTCGGCCACGCGGATGCCTTCGCCTCCGGCGATCTCGCCTTGCAGGAGGCGGCCAAGCTGCTGCTCGGGCTGGAGGAGCGTCCGAACACCGCCGAGCTGTCGGCTATTGCCGAGACGTGGCGGCCGTGGCGAGCAGTTGCCGCGCGCCTTCTCTTTGCCTACTACGCCTATTGCAAGAACCGGCCGGGCGCGCCTTTACCAGCCGGGGTTTGATAGGCGCGGGATTTCTGGATTCGTCCGCAAATTCAGCCTTAACGGGAGCCGAGAATGATGCCGCTTGATGGACCACGCCTGCCCGCCAAATTCGGCAAGACCCGCCAGCTGGTGGTGTTCCTGCATGGCTACGGTGCCGACGGCAACGATCTGATCGATCTCGGCCAGGCCTGGCGGGAGCTTCTGCCGGATACCGCCTTCGTCTCGCCGCATGCGCCCGAACCCTGCGCGGGCGCGCCCTATGGCCGCCAATGGTTCCCACTGACCTTCCGTGTCCGCAACGAACGCTGGGACGGCGTGCGACGAGCAGGTCCCATGCTCGATGCCTTCCTCGATGCGGAACTCGAGCGGGAGGGGCTCGAAGACGATGCGCTGGCGCTGGTCGGCTTCAGTCAGGGCAGCATGATGGCGCTCCATACCGGCCTGCGCCGCCGCAAGTCGATGGGCGCCATCGTCGGCTATTCCGGCATTCTCATCGGCCCGGACGACCAGCCCCTCAGCGTGCTCACGCCAGAGATCACCGCCCGCCCGCCGGTGCTGCTCGTGCATGGCGACCAGGACCAGGTCGTGCCGCCCATGGCGCTGCCCTATTCGGTGGAGGGGCTGAAGGCGCTCGGCGTCCCCGTGGAGGCCCATATGCGTCCCGGCCTCGGCCATGGCATCGACAGTGCCGGCCTGCGTCTCGGCGGCGATTTTCTGGCGCAGGCCTTTGCCCGCACGGCGTGATTGCCTGCCACCCGGAATTGAGGCCATACTCTTCTCTCGTCACGCCAAAATGAGGGGTCCATGATCGGCAGAAGCAGCTCATTGCCGCGCTTCAACCGCCGCGCTCTCCTGCGTGCCTCGGCCGCCCTCGGGCTGGGCGTCGTCGCCTCGCCTGCCATCGTGAGCCAGGCTCTCTCTTCCTCGGGCGAACTCAATTACATGGGCTGGTCGGGCTACGATTTTTCGGCCCTCTTTGCCCAGTTCACTGACAAGACTGGCATCAGGATCAATTTTATCGACCAGCCGGACCAGGATTCCATGTTGGCGCAGGCGCGCCTTGCCGCGCAGACCTCGGCCGCCGACATCGCCGAGCCGAGCATCGACCGCCTGCCGGGCTGGGTCGACGCCGACCTCGTTCAGGCCTGGAACGATGCCAATGTCAGTCTCGATTCCTACGACAAGGCCTTCCTCACCGCTTCCGGCATGGTCAAGGGGCGCCGCTTCTTCCTGCCCATCGTCTGGGGCACGGAAGCGCTGACCTATTCGATCAAGGAGGCGCCGCTCGTTTACGGCACTGCATCGCTCGCTGATCTGTTCGATCCGAAATATGTCGGCAAGGTCACGCTACGCGCCCATTCGGCTCTCGCCGCCATGGGCCGGGTACTGGAAGCGCAAGGCAAGCTGCCCAAGCCCTGGCTCGACAGCTACAAGGACGAAGCCAGCATGCGCCAGCTCTGGGACCTCGCGCTGGTCGAGGCGATCAAGCACAAGGCCAATGTGGTGCAGTTCTGGAGCAGCGAGAACGATGCGCAGTCGGCCTTCCGGACCAATGGCTGCACGCTGGGCCTGACCTGGGATTCGACCGGCCTCAACCTCGGCCCCGACGGCTTTGGCTTCATCGCCCCGAAGGAGGGCGCCTTTGGCTGGCTGCAGGGCTATGTGCTGTTGAAGGCGGCGAAAAATGCCGAGCAGGCGCATGAATGGGCTCGCTTCATCGCCACGCCGGAGGGCTCCGCCGCCTATGCCACCGCCTTCTCGGCCAATCCGACCGCTAGCGGCGCCATCGATCTCGTTGACCAGAAGGTGCGCGACTTCTACCACAAGGCCTATCCCAAGGATGCGGAGTCCAAGATCTGGTGGTGGCCGCCGCAGCCCGCCTGGTTCGTGGCCCTGCGCAGCGAATATGCCGACAAATGGCGGGCGGCGTGACCTTGGAGCGCGGACGTCTCGTCCGCTCTTCCTCTCCTACTAGCTCTCCGGTTCCAAGAGCGGACGAGACGTCCGCGCTCCCAGGAAGACTCCATGAGTGAAGACGTACAGCTCTCCAATGTCAGCATGAATTTCGGCGCCTTCCGGGCCGTCGACAATGTCGATGTCGCCATCAAGGCCGGTGAGTTTTTCTCGTTTCTGGGCCCCTCGGGCTGCGGCAAGACCACCATCCTGCGCATGATCTCCGGCTTCACCGAGCCGACCTCGGGCACCATCCGCATCGGCGGCAAGGACATGGCCGACATCGGGCCGAACCTGCGGCCGACGGCGCTGATCTTCCAGAACCTCGCGCTGTTTCCCCTGATGCCCGTGTGGGAGAACATCGCCTTCGGCCTGGAGGTGCGCGGCGTGCCCAAGGCCGAACGGCGGGCGCGGGCAGAGGAATTGCTGCGTCTCGTCGATCTGCCCGGCGCCGGCGACAAGCGCGTCAGCCAGATGTCGGGTGGCCAGCGCCAGCGCGTGGCGATTGCCCGGGCTCTGGCGGTCGAGCCCAAGGTCATGCTTCTCGACGAGCCGCTCTCGGCGCTCGACCTCAAGCTGCGCCTGCAATTGCGCAGCCAACTGCGCGCTATCCAGCGGCGCACCAACGTCACCTTCGTCTACATCACGCATGACCAGGGCGAGGCGCTTGCCATGTCCGACCGCATCGGCGTGATGTCGCAGGGCCGGCTCCAGCAGGTCGGCACGCCCGCGGAAATCTACAACAACCCGGCCAACGGCTTCGTCGCCTCCTTCGTGGGCGAGAACAACGTGCTGCCCGGCGTCGTCACTGGGCTCAACAACGGCATGGCGAAGTTCCGCACCCAGCAGGGCATCTTCATTGCCCGGCCCGGCCCCGGCGTCGCCAATCACGACGAGGCCAGGCTCTACGTCCGGCCCGAGCATGTGCGCCTGGAGGCGGCGCCCAATGCCGGGCTCAACTCGATCCCGGTGGAGGTGCTGGAAGTCACCTTCGAGGGCAGCGTCGTCCATGTGCATACCATGGATGCGCGCCAGGGCATCGGCATGGTGCAGATGCACAATGATCCAGGCACGCTGTTGCCGCGGCCAGGCGAGCGGCTCTATTTCAATTTCCCGCCCGATCGCACCGTCGTCCTGCATGACGCCCCGAAGGCAGCGCCTTCCTTGGGAAGGTCTTCCTTGGGGGCCCGGGGCTGATGCAGCGCCTGATCCAACGCTACGGCAAGAGCCTCACCGCTATCCTGGTGGCGCTGACGGCGTTCTGGCTGCTGATCCTGGTGGTGCTTCCCGAGATCATCATGGTCAATTATTCGCTACGGCCCTTCCTGCCCGTGGCGGATATCGGCGGCCCGAAGGACGGCTACACGCTTGTCAATTATGCCACCTTCTTTGTGAGCTGGATTCACATCAAGGTCTTCCTGATCACCGTGCTGGTCTCCTGCCTGGTTACGGCGGTATGTCTCGCAGCCTCTTATCCGGTGGCCTATTTCATGGCGAAGACCATTTCGGCCAAGGCTGCGGCCACGCTTTTCATGCTGGCGCTGGTGCCGCTGCTTGTGAGTGAATTGCTGCGCACCTTCGCCTGGAAGGTCATCCTCGATTACAAGGGCGTGCTGAACAGCCTCACCGGCCTCGAGGTCCGCTGGCTGTCCGGCTATAACGGCATCGCCGTCGGCCTCGTCTACACCTACATCCTGTTCATGCTGCTGCCGCTCTATTCCTCGATCCAATCGCTCGATGCCCACCAGATCGAGGCGGCGCGCGATCTCGGCGCCTCGCGCTGGCAGATGCACCGGCGCATCGTCATCCCCCATGCCAAGCCAGGCATCGCCGCCGGTTGCGTAATGGTGTTCATGCTCTCGGCCGGCTCCATCCTGGTGCCGAACCTCCTGGAATCGCCGAATTCGCGCTGGTTCACCCAGGTGATCCAGCAATGGTTCTTCGAGAGCCAGGACTGGCATACCGGCTCGGCCTATGCCTTCCTGCTGCTCGTGCTGTGCCTGGGCTTCGTTGCCGCTTTGCTCAGGCTGTTCCGCGTGCGGCTGGCGGATTTCGGCCGATGAGACCGCTCTATCCCGGCCGCAACCGCGCCAGCCTCTATGCGCTGGTGTTCTTCGCCTTCCTCCTGCTGCCCCTGGCGGTGATGGGCGGGGCCGCGTTCAACGATTCGGCCTTTCCCGCCATCATCCCCTGGAAGGGCTTCACCGGGCACTGGTTCGAGGTGCTCTTCGCCGACACAAAATTGTGGGCCGCCGCGCTCCACACGCTGGTGGTGGCGCTTGTCGTCGTTGCGCTCGCCGTGCCGATCGGGGCGGCCGGCGCCATTCTCGTCAATGGCATCCACCCGCGCTTCCGCGCGCCGCTCTACGGGCTGATGATCGCGCCGATCCTGATGCCGGGCGTGGTGATCGGCATTGCCACCTTCCTGTTCTGGAGCGAATTCGGCGTCGGCGCCGGCCTGCACCTCTCCGTGCTCGGCCAGGTCTCATTCATCGCCTCCTACGCCATGCTGCTGGTGCTTGCGCGGCTTCAGAGCTTCGATCCCGCCCTGCAGGAGGCGGCGCTCGACCTCGGCGCCTCGCACCTCCGCGTGATCAGGCGCGTGCTGATTCCGCATTTGCGTCCGGCCCTGATCGCTTCGGCGCTGCTCGGCTTCTTCCAGTCGGTCGAGAACTTCAACGTGACGCTGTTCACGGCCGGCGGCTCGCACACGCTCACCACCTATATCTACTCGCGCACCCGTACCGGCCTCGACCCCTCGATCAATGCGCTGGCGTTGATCCTGATCGGCGTCGTGCTGGTGGGGCTGATGGGATATGAGGCGAGGCGGCGGTATTTGCGGAGGAGGGCGGTGCAGGAAAGGGCTGGCGGGTAGGAACGTTCCTGGGACCGCAGGCGTCTCGCCTGCTTCTTCCTATTCGGTGGGCGAACCGTTTCCAAGAGCAGGCGAGACGCCTGCGGTCCCAGGAATGCTCCCGGGCGCCGTGCCTCACACACCCATGCTCGCTGCGATCTTGTCCATGCTGCGGGCAAGCTTGACGTCAAGCTCCGTCAGTCCGTCTGCATCATGCGTCGCAAGCGTCACATCCACCGTCTTGTAGACATTCGACCATTCGGGATGATGATTCATCTTCTCCGCCACGAGCGCAGCCCGCGTCATGAAGCCGAAGGCTTCGTTGAAGTTGCGGAAGGTGAAGATGCGCCGGATCGCCTCGCGTCCGGGCGTCAGCGCCCAGTTCGACAGCTCGATCAGGGCAGTGTGGCGTTCATTCTCGGTAAGCCGGGGATGAGACAATACAGCCTCCTATCTTGAGACAGCTGCCTCGCGCTTCTGCAGCTCATAGGCCTCCTCGACGATATAGGGGCCGCCACCCACCGAATCGCGCGAGGAGTAGAGCACGAAGCGTCCAGCCGTGAAGGACAATCGTCCGCCGCCGCGCAGGGCGAGCCAGTCGGCCGTCAGGCGAGCCGTAGCCTCGCTGCGCAGCCGCGCCAGGGTGATATGAGGCGTATATTGGCGGTTTTCGATCGGCACGCCCAAACGCCGGAGCAGGCGCTCCTGCGATGCCTGCAACTCCATCAGTGGCGTTGAAGGCAGCACCCGGGCATAGACCGATTTGGGCCTGGCGCCGCCAAAGGCGTCGACGCCGTCGATCTGGACCTCGACTCCGGGCCGGCGAACGCCGTCCAGCGCCTCGGCGACATCGCGCGCCAGTCGGTCATCGATGTCGCCGATGAAGGACAGGGTGATGTGGTAATTCTCGACATCGATCCAGCGCGCGCCCGGCAAACCGCCGCGCAACGTGGACAATCGCATACCGATGATGGGGGGAACTTCCAGGGCGGTAAAGAGACGCGGCATGGGATAAACGCCGTATGGCTAACGTCAACACGTCGATCCTAGAGAGGTTTTCTGCGTTGGGGAAAGCACAAAGCGGTGTGGGGGCGAAAAAACCTGCGGAAAAGCTGGGAGCGGCTCTTCAAAGCCGCCTCAACCGAGGCGGAAACCAGAAGGCGGGCCTGAAGACCCGCCCTCCAAAACTCAGGGCGCCGGGTTCATGTGCAGCTGATGGATCGCATCGATGCGCGCCTCGAGGTCGCTCGGCAGGGCGACATTGATCGAGGAAATCGCCGTCTTCAACTGCGCCATCGTCGAGGCACCGATGATGTTGGCGGTAAGGAAGGGGCGCGTGTTGACGAAGGCGAGCGCCAGATGGGCGGGATCCAGGCCATATTCCTGGGCGAGGTTGAGATAGGCCTCGAAAGCGACATCGGCGCCGGGCTTTTCATAGCGCTGCAGGCGATTGTAGAGCGCCTTGCGCGAGCCGGCGGGCAGGGCGCCATGGCGGTATTTGCCGGTGAGATAGCCCTGCGCCAGCGGCGAATAGGCGAGCAGGCCGAGTTGCTCGCGCATGGCGATCTCGCCGAGCCCGGTCTCGAAGGTGCGGTTCACCAGCGAATAGGCATTCTGGATCGACTGCATCCGCGCAAGACCGCGGACCTCGCTCTCCTTCAGGAAGCTCATCGCGCCCCAGGGGCTCTCATTGGACAGGCCCAGCCAGCGCACCTTGCCTGCCTTGACAAAACCATCGAGCACATCGAGTTGCTCGGCGATCGTCGTGGTCTCGCTCTGGGGATGAACCTGGAACGCGGTGGGGTTGGAGCCCCAGCTCACCGGGCGCTCGGGCCAGTGGATCTGGTAGAGGTCGATATAGTCGGTCTGGAGCCGCTTCAGGCTCTTGTCGAGCGCCTCGGTCATGTGGGCGCGATTGAGGCGCGTCGGCTCCTTGCTGTCGCGCAGCCAGGTAAAAGTGCTGGCGCCCGCGACCTTGGAGGCCAGGATCACCTTCGAGCGGTTGCCGCGGGACCGGAACCATGCGCCGATGATGCGCTCGGTCGATCCCGTGGTCTCTGCCTTGGGCGGCACCGAATACATCTCGGCTGTGTCGAAGAAATTGATGCCCTGTTCAAGGGCATAATCCATCTGTTCGAAGCCCTCGGCCTCACTATTCTGGTCGCCCCACGTCATTGTGCCCAGGCAAATGACGGAGACGTCCTGGCCTGTACGGCCGAGCTTATGAAATTTCATGGAAGGGAATTATCCGACAATAGGAGGCGATCTGTTTGGCCCATCGATAGGGTTCTGGCAAGAACTTCTCCCGGGAGCGAAGGGCATCTTTCTTCCCGCAGCTCCGTGCCTGTGAGCGTAACAAGTGTGGCCGCTATTTCGGCTCGAGAGACTCGGGCTTGTGAGGCAACACCGGCTTTCCATCGGCTGTGGGCCAACGATCTCGTATCTCACTCACAGAATCTGCGCGATGACATCTCAACGTCATGCCAAGTTGAATTCTAAAACATGATTGTAATTGTCTTTTAAATTCATCTATAGAAGTTCTCATTTTTGCAGCGTTGGAAATGTAAGTCATGATAAATGACGACCAAATTTTCGGCACCTACAAATGACAGTTCCCATAATTGTATACTAAATTATTCACACCCGAGTCACGTTGGGATTGCTACATTTTATCTGCTGCTGCGAAGCGCGTGCGGTAAAGCGTAACTGACGATAAGTTTTGCAGAAATATTCTATGCGGGGGCATAATTTAATAAGCGCCAGATTGGGTCTGTCTTATTAATTTCTCGGCGTAAATACTCGGCTTCTCGGCATCAAGAAGTTAACATTGTTGACAAATTGGAGCGAGCCATGGGCAATATGCTGAATCCAGGACAGAGTTTGTTCACGAACCAGAGCCTTAATTCCAACGATGGGCGGTTTACCCTTGTTTTTCAAACAGACGGCAATCTAGTTCTTTACCGTACCCAGGATCATCACGCCTTATGGGCGACTGGAACCAATGGCCAAGATGCACACCATGCAATCATGCAGGGTGACGGCAATTTTGTACTTTACCACGAGAATAACGCGCCGGCGTGGGCTTCGGGCACCAATGGCAAGCCAGGATCGTATCTGATCCTGCAAAATGATGGGAATCTAGTGATCTATTGGCCGAGGGACCCTGTATGGGCCAGCGGCACCAATCAGTAGCGGTCCCTCGCCAAGGGCACGCCGGCCAAATCTGACAGTCCCGACATCAAGGGGCACTAAAGGAGGGCTCGGCGGTGGCCGGGTCCTTCATGGCGGCAGAGCAATTCGGTCCCGATCGGGACAGGCCCTGCATCATGGCCTTTTTTGGTAGGCTCGCCGAGGCTGTAACCGTCACTGGATTCTGAGCCAGTGGCGGGTCGCCAGAGGGAAAGAGTCGGCGCTCACACCGTCACCGCCTGTTCCCCGCGCCCCTCGTCGCCGAAAACCTTCAGGTAGCGCTCGATCGCCGGCTTGCCGCCGGTGGCCTTGGCGAGGTTGTCGGAGAGCTTGACCGCCGCCTTGCCATTCACTGCAGTGATCTTGCACACCAGCGAGATGGGGTCGAGCAGCGGGATCGGCTGCGAGCCACAGCCGCGGAAGTCGTTGGTGAGGTTGGTGCCCCAGCCATAGGAGGGGCGCATGCGGCCGTTGAAGCTCTTGTGGGCCGTCTCGATCGAATCGATGTCCAGCCCGTCGGAGAAGATGATCAGCTTGTCCTTGGGGTTGCGCCCCCGCGCCTTGTACCAGGAGATGATCTCCTCGCCCGCTTCCTGGATCGGCTTGGAATCCGGGCGCATGCCGGTCCAGTCGGCCACCCAGTCGGGTGCGCGGTCGAGGAAGGCGGCGGTGCCGAAGGTGTCAGGCAGCACGATCAGGAGGTTGCCGTCATAGAAGTCCCGCCACATCTCCAGCACCTTGTAGGGCGATTCGCGCAACGCCGCGTCCTCCTCGCACAGGGCCGCATAGACCATCGGCAGCTCGTGGGCGTTGGTGCCGATCGATTCGAGGTCGTTGTTCATGGCGAGTAGCACGTTGGAGGTACCGACGAAGGCCTTGTCGAGGCCCTCCTTCATCGCCTCCACGCACCAGCTCTGCCACAGGAAGGAGTGGCGGCGGCGGGTGCCGAAATCGGAGATGCGCAGGTTATCGAGCTTCTTGAGCCGCTCGATCTTGTCCCAGAGCTTGGCCTTGGCGCGGGCATAGAGGATGTCGAGCTCGAAGCGGCCCATCGAGCGGGTGGCGGCACGCGACTTCAATTCGTTGATGATGGCGAGCGCCGGCACCTCCCACATGGTGGCCTGGCTCCAGGGCGCGTCGAATTCCAGCACATACTCGCCATTCTCGATGCGCAGATCGTAGTCCGGCAGGCTGAAATCGGCCAGCCAGTCGAGGAATTCGGGGCGAAAGATCTGCTGCTTGCCATAGAAGGTGTTGCCGCGCAGCCAGATCAGCTCGCGCTTGCCAAAGCGCAGCGTGCGGGCATGGTCGAGCTGGTCGCGCAGCTCCCTCTCGTCGATCACCTCGGCAAGGTTGATCGACCTGGTGCGGTTGATCACGGTGAAGGTGGTGCGCACATTCTCATGGCGGGCATGGATGGGCTGGAGCATCAGGAGTTTGTAGAAATCCGTGTCCAGGAGGCTGCGGACGATCGGGTCGAGCTTCCAGGTCCGATCATAGACCCGCTTGGCGATATCGATATTCATGGAACCCTACAAATCCCGGAGCAAAGCACGTTCGAACGGAAACGCTGTTTTGTTCTGGCTCTTTTCTCGATGCGTCCTTGCGATTTTTGCCGAAATCCGCCAAGCCGCAATACGCTTCAGCGCGAAGCTCGGGAACATGCGTGCAACCACATGCAAGATCAAGGGCCACAGGGGCCGGAATAGGCTCGCTGCCCCCGCTGCTGCCGACAAAATCACTGAAGATCTTCCGTCATACGCCGAAAACGGGCCAGCTTGGCAAAATTGACCCCTGTCTCCCGGTCGCGGTAGGGGCCGAACTTGAAATATTGCATGGCAGAGCCTCTGGCATCCGCGTAACCGATCCGGCCCGTGACCTTGGCGATGGGTTTGCCGTCGGCCGAGATCTCGATGACGGCGTGGTCCGTGCCGATATCCTTGAGGTGAAAGCCCATCGTGACCCACCTGCCGAACGGATTGGGCAGCGGGGCGTAGGTGGCGACCTTCACATCGGAATCGCAGGTTGTCCCCGTGCTGCCATGCGGCTGGTCACTATGGGAAAAAGAGCTTCCGGGTACTTTTGGCGAGACGCCGTCCGCTGCGGCGACGATGCGGCATTCCGGTCGGAGGGCGGCGTCGGTGGCGCGATTGTCCTGCTGGATGGTGACGGTAAAGGCATGGCCGTCGAAGCGCTGGGCCAGGAAGGGTGAGCGGCCGCCTTGCTTCCACTGCCCGCTGACGAAGCGCGGCGAGCGTTCGCTGATCCCGGGATCGATCAGCATGGCGAATTCGTAGCGCACGTCCGTGCCGAGCTTGAGGGCAAGGTCGTCTGCCTCCCACAGCTCGGCCCGTTCATCGTCGGCCTCTGGCGTGAAGGGCGGCGCGCCGTTGAGGCAAGCCTGGTGGCTGTTGACGAAGGTCTGCGCCGCCACATCGTTGCGGGGAGCGACCGTGGCAACCGCGGCGCGAAAGCCCTGGCCCGGCACGGTCTCGATGTCGAAATGGTTCTCGGGCCGATCGCATTGGAACCATTTGGCGGGATCGAGCGTGCTGCCGGTAAAATCGTCCTGGACGTCCTGGGCGCGCGCCAAGCCGGAAAAACTGCAACTCACCATCGCCAGAACGGCGATCTGCCGAATGAACACGTCATGCTCCCTGGAGCAAAATACGTTTGGGCCGAAACGCTATCTTGCTCTAACTCTTTGTTTCGGCGCGTTTTTGCGATTCTTGACGATTCCATCAGATCGCAAAACGCTTTGGACGATGGAGCACTTCGACGCGCCTCTTTTTCATGATTCGCTCCAGCATGCATCAGCCCGGCACGGAGCACAATGTGATCGCGTTGCCGTCCGGGAGCATGTTCCTTGACGCTCACCACTCCGGCCTTCCATAAAACCTGGGCGGGAGGAACGAATGAGTGAGGCAGTGGCGGAGTCGACCTCGGTCGCGGCGGCGCGTTTGCCGAAGATCGCCTGGGGCAAGGGTCTTGTCATTACCGATGTCGATGGCAACCGCTATCTCGATGGTTCAGGCGGACCTGCCGTCTATTGTCTCGGCCATGGCAATGAGGAGGTCAACCAGGCGATCAAGGACCAGCTCGATCGCATCGCCCATGGCTATCGCTATAATTTCACCTCCGATCCGCTGGAAGAGCTGACCGAACGCATCGGCCGGCTCTGCGGCGGCACGCTGAAGCAGATGGTGTTCGTCTGTGGCGGCTCTGAGGCCGTGGAATCGGCCCTCAAGCTCGCGCTGCAATACCATGCCTGCCGGGGCGAGATGAGCCGCCGCCGCTTCATCTCGCGCGAGCGCTCCTGGCATGGCAACACGCTTGGCGCCCTTGCGCTTTCCGGCTTTCGCGAGCGGCGCCTGTCCTTCGAGGGTGCACTGATCGAGGTGCCGCGCCTGTCGCCCGCCAATGCCTACCGCCCGCCTGCCGGTGTCGCGCCCGAGGATGTCGGGCGCCATTGCGCGCAGGAGCTCGAGGACAAGATCCTGGAGATGGGGCCGGAGACCGTGGCCGCCTATGTGTTCGAGCCAGTGGTGGGCGCCGCCGGCGGCGTGGTGCCGGCACCTCCAGGCTATGCGAAGCGCGTGCGCGAAATCTGCGACCGCCATGGCGTCCTCGTCATCGCCGACGAGGTGATGTGCGGCGCCGGCCGCTGCGGCACCTGGCGGGCGCTGGAACATGACGGCGTCTTCCCCGACATCATGACGGTGGCCAAGGGTCTCGCGGGAGGGTATCTGCCGCTCGGCGCCGCCATCTACTCCGACAGGGTCGCAGGGCCGATCCAGGCCGTCGATGGCGGCCCCCAGACAGGCCACACCTTCACCGGGCATACGGCAGCTTGCGCGGCGGGTGTCGCCGTCCAGCGTATCGTCGAGCGCGAGGGGCTGGTCGAGCGCGTGCGCGTGAAGGGTGAGGCGTTCAAGCAGACGCTGGCCGACGCCCTCAGCGGTATTCCCCAGATCGGAGACATCCGCGGCCGCGGCTTTTTCACCGGCATCGAGATCGTGCAGGATCGTGGCAGCAAGGAGCCGTTTGCGGCCGAGAAAGCTCTCTATCTCAAGATCCGATCGCGTGCCCTCGCCAATGGCCTGATCTGCTATCCCTCGGGTGGGAATGTGGACGGCATCAGGGGCGACACGATCATCATGGCACCACCCTACAATGCGTCGGATGCCGAACTGACCGAAATTGCCACGCGCCTGGCGAAATCCCTGCGCCGAGCCCTTACCGACATTGGAGCATAGCATTGGCCGACAAAGTCATTATTTCCTGTGCCGTCACCGGATCCATTCATACCCCGTCGATGTCGCCCTATCTGCCGGTGACGCCGGACGAGATCGCCGAATCGGCGCTTGCCGCCGCCGAGGCGGGGGCCGCCATCCTGCATCTCCACGCCCGCGACCCCCAGACGGGCGCCCCGACGCCGGATGTCGCCGTATTCGAGCAGTTCGTGCCGCGTATCCGCCAGGCCACCAACGCCATCGTCAACATCACCACCGGCGGTTCGGCCCGCATGACGATCGAGGAACGCCTCAAGGGGCCTTCGACGCTCCGGCCGGAGATGTGCTCTCTCAATCTCGGCACTATGAATTTCGGCCTCTACCCGATGCTCTCCCGCCCGCGCGAATGGAAGCATGATTGGGAGGTGCCCTTTCTCGAAGCCACTCGTAGCGGCATGTTCAAGAACACGCTGGCCGATATCGAGCATATCCTCACCACGATGGGCCCGCTCGGAACCCGCTTCGAGTTCGAATGCTACGATGTCGGCCACCTCTATACGCTGGCCCACTTCCTCGACCGCAAGCTGGTGACGCCGCCGCTCTTCGTGCAGACCGTGCTCGGCATTCTCGGCGGCATCGGCGCCAATCCCGACAGCGTGGTCGATATGCGCCGCACCGCCGACAAGCTGTTCGGCAAGGATTACGAATGGTCGATGCTGGCAGCCGGCCGCAACCAGATGGCGCTCGGCACCATGGCGGCCATCATGGGTGGCAACGTACGGGTGGGCCTCGAAGACAATCTGTGGATCGGCAAAGGCGAACTGGCCACCTCGAACGCCCAGCAGGTCACCAAGATCCGCACCATACTGGAGGAATTGGGTCTCGCCATCGCGACGCCGGACGAGGCGCGCGCCATCATCGGTATCAAGCCGCGCTGAGATGCGGATCCGCCCAGCCAAGCCCGAGGACTGCGAGGTGGTCGCCGACATGGTGGTCGACCTTGCCGCTCTGTTCGGCGTCACCGCAGGCATCACCGCCGAAGGACTGCGTGTCGAAGCCTTCGGGGCGAGGCCGACGATCTCACTCCTGGTGGCGGAAGCGCCGGATGGTGCGCTTGCCGGTTATCTCGTGCATCAGGACACTTATTCCACCTGGCGCGGCGCCAATGGCGTCTTCGTGGTCGATCTCTTCGTCAGGCCGCAATGGCGCAATGACGGCATCGGCATCAGGCTGATGGCGGAGGCCGCCCGCCGGGGCGTGGCGAAGGGCGCCCGCTTCATGCGGCTCGACATCAACGAAGACAATGAGGGAGGCAAGCGCTTCTACGAGCGCTACGGCTTCCGGCCGCTCGATCATGAGCGCTTCATGGTGCTCGACGAGCCCGGCCTGCGGGCGCTTGCCGGGTAGCCTGCCTGCAAGAGCGGACGTCCGCGCTCCTGGGAAGCCATATTCCCGCCAGCATGTTCTTCCATCTGGCCGCATCAACCTCTAGTTTCGCGCCATGCTTCGTTTTGTTTCTCGCCTTGTTGCCCTGTTGGCCTTGCTCGCCGTCCTGTTCGCCCTACCGGCTTTGGCGTGGGCGCAGGCGACTGATGCCGCCGTGGCTGAGTTCCAGAAGGAGCTCACGCTGGACAACAAGGCGCTGGATGACATTGCCCAGTCGCTGCAGGGCCTGAAGGGCGACGATGCCACCACGGTCGAGGCCCTGCAGACCCTGAAGGACAGTCTCGACAAGACGCGCAAGGATCTAGGGGCACTCGAAGACGGCATCAGGCAGGCGCGGAAAGCCTCACAGGCGAATATCGACCAGCTCGGGCCGGTGCCCAAACCTTCCGATTCCCCGGAGGCCAAGGACAAGGCTGATTCCCGCCAGAAGGAGCAGGCGCTCAATCAGAAACTTGCCGAGCTTCTCACCAGCGTCCGCCAGCAGATTTCGCAGGCCGATGGTCTGGCAGGTTCCTTTGCCATCATGCCACTGCAGCAGACGCTGGCGCAGAACCGCAAGGCACTGGGCGACGTCGCCGCGCGTCTGGCCGAGATCAAGGATGACGACGAGCAGCTCCAGCAGAAGGTCCAGGCCCTGCGCCCGAGTGTCGACAAGACACGGGCCGATCTCGTCAGCCTGGTTTCGAACGTGGCGCAGTTGCGGGAGGCGGCCAGGGCCAATCTCGACAAGCTCGGCCCGAAACCCAAGGCGACTGAGCCACCCGAAAGCAAGGATGTCGCCAGCGCGCGCGATGCCGCCCAGGGGCAGCTGGATCAGTTGGGGACTCTCTTGACGGATACGCAGGCGTTGATCAGGCAGGTCAACACCGCAATCAACGCCATCACGACGCGGCCTTTCGAGGCGGCGGTGGCCGTCGACCGAAGGGCCCTCGACGAAACAGAGGCAAGCATCGGTGCCTTGAGCGGCATCACGGTTGCCGGCCAAGTGCAGCAGACCTTGATCGACGAGCGGAGCAAGGTCGACAAGGTGCGCGCCGATCTCGCTGCGGTACTGTCGACCGTCACCCCGCTGCGCGATCAGTCCAAGGCGCGGATGCCCGCCGACCTCAAGCCGGGCGACCCCCCGGAGGGATGGGACGCAGCGACGACAAGGGACAAGGAAAGCTCGCTTCTCACTGCGCTGCAGAACGTCGTCAACAGTGCGCAGACACAGAGCAACAGAGCGGACGATCTTGCCAGCTCTCTCATCGAGCATCAGCGCGAGCTGATCACCGGACAGCTTTTCGGGCGCGTGGAGAGTATCTTCACGGCGGCCTTCTGGAAACCGGTCATCGCCAGCCTGCCCGATACGTTCGACAAGGCCGGTGACACCGTGACCCGGTCGATGGACTTTTTCTCCCACCGTGTCAATTCGACCTCAATCGCGCTCTTCCTGCTGACCGTGGCGATCGGCTACGTGGTGGCGCAGTTCCTGCGCTTTCGTATCACGCGTTGGCGGGCGCGGTTGCCCAAGAAAAAGAAGACGTCGCGGCGCTATATCGCCTCGCTCGACGCGGTGCTCGCCCTCGTTCACACCATGCTCGGCCTGCCCTGCGCTGTCATTGTCGGGGTGCTCGCCTTCGATCTTTCCAACCTGCTGCCGAGCGATGTGATCGAACACGTCGGTTGGGATTTCATACGCGCCAGCCTCATCGGCGTCGGGCTGTGGGCGCTGTCGCGCGCCATCCTCGCGAAGGAGCATGCCGAGTTGCGCATGCTGCCCCTCAGCGACTGGGCGGTGCGCCGCATCGGGCGGCGCATGAGCTGGCTCGCCCTGGTGCTCGGCGTTTCGGTGCTGTTCGACGGCATCATCAAGTCGATGGTGCCCCGCTCGTCGTTGGACGGCAACGCGGCCCTGATCCAGGCGCGCGCCGGCATCACGGCGATGCTCTTCATCATCATCACGGCTTCGCTGCTGATCCGACTGCGTAGCGCGCCGCCGACCGTGGTCGACGGGCAGCCTGTTCCGCCGGATGAGGACATCAATACGCTCGACATCCTGCGCCCCATGAGCTGGGTCGCCGTGATGATCATGGCAGTCTGCCTGGTGCTCGGCTACAACATCCTGGCGCTGGCCGTGGCCGGCCTGCCGCTGATGCTGCTCTGCATCATCGCCGCGACCTACCTGTTGACCACGCTGGTCGATTCGTCCCTTACAGACAACCTGCTGGCGGATGCCGACCGACGGCGTGCCATCGCCAGTGCGATTGGCATTACCTCGAAGAACGTGGCCTTCAGCGCGACCCTGCTTTCGGGCGTCATACGCTTCTTCATGCTGATCGCCGCCGTGCTGACACTGGGTATTCCGTTCGGCTTCTATTCGGGCGATCTGTGGCCGATGATGCAGCGGGCCTATTTTGGCTTCCAGGTCGGCGGCATGACGATCGCGCCCTCCTCGATCCTGGCCGGCGTCATCCTGTTTGGCGTGATCTGGGTGCTGACACGCCTGATCAATGGCTGGATGCGCAACACCCTGCTGCCGCGCACCACCTTCGATTCCGGCCTGCAGAACTCCATTGCCACCATCATCGGCTATACCGGCGTCATCCTGGCCATTTCCCTCTCGCTGGCGGAAACGGGTGTCAGCCTCCAGAATGTCGCCTATGTCGCCAGCGCTCTTGCGGTCGGCATCGGTTTCGGCTTGCAGGCCATCATCAATAATTTCGTGTCAGGCCTGATCCTGCTGGCGGAGCGTCCAATCCGGGTCGGCGATATCATCGCCGCGGCTGGCGAGGAAGGCTATGTGCGCCGCATCAGCGTGCGCGCCACGGAAATCGAGACCTTTGACCGCGCCACGCTGATCATCCCCAATTCCACCCTGATCACCGGCTCGGTGAAGAACTGGGTCTATGGCAATACCTGGAGCCGCCTGCGCCTCGTGCTCACGCTCGCCTATGAGAGCGACATCGACGCCGTCAAGGCGGCCATGCTCGGTGCTGCGGAGGATGATCCGCGCATCCTGCCGACGCCGCCGCCTCGCGTCTATCTGGCCAAGATCGATTCGGGCCTCGAATTCCATCTGGAATGCATGATCGCCAGCATGGAAACCCAGCCCGCCGTGAGGAGCGACCTGCTGACCCGTATCCTGAAGACCTTCCGAGCCAAGAATATCCGCCTCCTGGCACAGGGCGCGGCCGAGGCCGCCCCCGTGGTCGTGCATTTCGACGAGAAATTGCAGTCCGCCGCGATCACCAGGTTGCTTGCGGAGAGGACCGAGGCGCCAGCATCCGCACCGGCGGCAGGCTCCACGCCGCCCGGCGCGCCCTGATTGGAGATCACCATGTCATATTACAAGGCGGTATTGGCAGCGCTGCTCTGCCTGGGGCTCGGCAGTTGCGGCATGACCGTGAGCCAGGCGCCGGAGAGGGGCTCCTATGCCCGCGGGCCGGTCTCCTTCAGCGCCACGGCTGCGCGCGACTGGCTGGCGCGATATCGCTCCAGCAAGGGCCTGCCGGGCGTGGTTCTGGATGGACGTCTCAACGCCTTTGCCCAGGCGCAGGCCAATGCCATGGCGGCGCATAACGCGCTTTCCCATTCCGTCGGCGGCAGCTTCTCCGATCGTGTCCGGACGGCGAATCTCTATGGCGCCGGCGAAAATGTCTCCTATGGCCCCCGCAACGTTCCCGACGCGATGCGGCTGTGGCAGAATTCCCCCGGCCATAATGCCAATCTGCTGTTGCCGCGCGCCACGCGTTTCGGCATCGCCATTGCTCAGTCGGGCGGCACGGTCTATTGGGCCATGGTTGTCGCGGGCGACCCGCCGGCGGCGAATGAGACGCCGATCTTCGGCGAGGGTCCGACGGTGCGGGTGGTTCGCCGGCCGCCGGATACGGGCGTCCTCGGCGGCTTGTTCGGGAACTGAGTCTGAATGGCTGCTCCCCTGTTCAAAGACTACGCCACGCTGCGCCGCGAGTTCCGCTGGGGCCTGCCGGCGCGCTACAATATCGGCGCCGACGTGTGCGATGCCTGGGCGAAGCGCGAGCCTGATCGAACGGCCATCCTGCGGCGGCTGCCGGGTGGCGGCAGCGAGCGTGTCAGCTATGGCACGCTGCGCGAAGCCTCCGACCGCTTCGCTCTCGCACTGCGAAGCCTCGGCGTCGGCAAGGGCGATCGGGTGGCGATCCTCCTGCCGCAGTCGCCGGCCGTGGTGATCGCCCATCTCGCGACGGCCAAGCTCGGCGCCATCTCGCTGCCGCTGGCCGTGCTGTTCGGGCCGGATGCACTCGCCTACCGTTTGCGGGATTCCGGCGCCAAAGTGGTGCTGCTCGACGAGGGTGGCCTCGCCAAGCTCGGTCAGATCGAATCCGACCTGCCCGATCTCGAGACGCTGATCAGCGTCGACGGCGCCGGAGGCGGGGCGCTCGATTTCTCGGGCTTGATCGCCAAGGTACAGGGTGAACTGACGCCGGTCGCCCCCACGCCCGACGATCCAGCCATGATGATCTACACCTCGGGCACCACCGGCCAACCTAAGGGCGCCGTCCATGGCCATCGCGTGGTACCGGGCCATATCCCCGGCCTGCTCTTCGCCCATCCCGGCCTCGGCCAGTCCGGGGACGTGATGTGGACGCCGGCGGACTGGGCCTGGGCCGGCGGTCTGCTCAACGTGCTGCTGCCGAGCCTGGCACTGGGCGTGCCCGTGGTCGCGGGCCTGCACGCCAAGTTCTCGGTGGACCAAGTGCTGGCACTCTTGCGGGATCTCAAGGTGCGCAACGCCTTCCTGCCGCCGACGGCCCTGCGCATGCTGCAGGCGGCACATCGGCCGGGCGAGGTCTACAGGACGCATCTGCGCAGCATCATGTCGGCCGGCGAGACATTGGGACCGGGCACCTATGAATGGGCGCGGGAGGCCTTCGGCTTTCCCGTCAACGAACTCTACGGCCAGACCGAGTGCAATCTCGTGCTGGGCTCGAGCTTCCAGGCCGGCATCTCCCGGCCTGGCGCCATCGGCAAGTCCGTGCCGGGGCATGAGGTCGAGGTCCAGGACGAGGAGGGCCAGGTTTGCGCGCCCGGCGACATCGGCGAGATCGTCGTGAAGGCACCCGATCCCGTGATGTTCCTGAATTATTGGCGCAATGAGAAGGCCACCGCCGCCAAGTTCCGGGAGGGCTGGCTCCTCACCGGCGACAAGGCGCGACGAGACGAGGACGGCTATCTCCACTTCATCGGCCGCAGTGACGATATCATCACCTCGGCTGGCTACCGCATCGGCCCGGGGGAGATCGAGGATTGCCTGATGCGTCATCCGGCCGTGGCCATGGCGGCGGTGATCGGCGCGGCCGACACGCTGCGCACCGAGATCGTCAAGGCCTTCCTGGTGCTGAAGCCGAACTTTTCGCCATCGGCGGAACTGACCAGGGACGTGCAGCTCTTCGTGCGCGAGCGCCTCTCGGCGCACGAATATCCGCGGGTGATCGCCTATGCGGATGCCTTGCCGATGACCTCGTCGGGGAAGATCATCCGCAGGGCGTTGCGGGAAGGGGATTGACTTCGAAGCACGGACGTCCCAGCGACATTCGAGAGAGTGTCGCAGGGACGTCCGCGCTCCTAGAGCAAAGCGCGTTTAGGCGTAAACGCTTCTCTGCTCTAGCTCTTTGTTTCGACGCGTCTTTGCGATTCTTGCCGGTTCCGTCAAATCGCAAAACGCTCTAGCTTTATGCCGGCTTCGCCGCCCCCGCCCCCAACTCCCGCTGCATCAGCACTGAATCCAGCCAGAGGCCGTGCTTCCAGCCCACGGACTCGAACACGCCCGTGTGGCGGAAGCCGTGGCGGCGGTGAAGGGCGATGGAGCCCTGATTGGCGCTGTCGCCGATCACGGCGATCATCTGGCGGAAGCCCAGCCGCTCGCTCTCCGCGATCAGGCGGGCGAGCAGCAAACCGCCTATGCCCTGGCCGTGGGCGGCCGGATCGACATAGACAGAATCTTCCAGGGTGAAGCGATAGGCCGGGCGGGGACGGTAGGGGCCGGCATAGGCATAGCCGAGGAGTCGTCCGCCACGCCGGGCCACGAAATAAGGAAACCCGCCGGCGAGGAGGATATCGGCGCGGCGTGCCATTTCCTGGTCATCGGGCGGGTCCAATTCGAAAGAGGCGGTGCCATGCCGCACCGCCTCCCGGTATATGCAGCCAATCGAAGGGATATCATCCCTCTCGACCGGCGCGATCGTAAGATCCTGCATCGATCAGCGCGTTCTACTCTCAGATTGGACCGCCAAGAATCGCAAATGCTTTTGCGTTTTGCTTTAGCGGCGGTCGCCGAGGAGGCGCAGCAGCATGATGAACAGGTTGATGAAGTCGAGATAGAGCGTCAGCGCGCCATGCACGGCGAGCTTCTCGCCCTCATCGCGGCTGAAGCTGCGGGCGTTCTCGACATAGAGCGACTTCAGCATCTGGGTGTCGTAGGCGGTGAGGCCCGCGAAGATGCCGACGCCGGCGACGGTAATGAGGAAGGTCAGCATGCCCGAGGGGAAGAACAGGTTCACCACGCTGGCCAGCAGCAGGCCGACCAGGCCCATGACGAGGAACGACCCCACCGCCGACAGGTCACGCCTGGTGGTGTAGCCATAGAGGCTAAGCGCACCGAAGCTGGCCGCCGAGACGAAGAACACGCGGGCGATCGAGCCGTGCGTGTAGACCAGGAACAGGGTCGACAGCGAAAGGCCCATCAACGCGGAGAACAGGTAGAAAAGGACACGCGTCATCTGAACCGAGCGGCCCTCGGTGCCGACATTCATCCAGAACACCATGGCCAGCGGCGCGATGGCGATGACCCATTTCAGGGGCGTGTTGAACAGCAGCAGGCCGAGCGAGTTGAGCGCTACGATCTTGCCCATCTCATTGACCTCGACGCCGGACGCCAGATAGGCGCCGATCGCCACGAGGCCGGTGATGGCCACGCCGAGGGTCATGTGGTTGTAGACCGCGAGCATGAAGGCGCGCAGGCCTTGGTCGATCGCCGGTGCTCCGGCGCGCACGTCGGAGACGGTACCGGCCGAGTAGCGAGGATCATTGAAGGACATCGGACTCTCCAAAAGTGCGGCATGTGCCGCAGAAAGCTGAACCTTATGTAGTGTGTCCCACCAAAACAGTGAAGTGAATTGCGCGCAATGTTGTTTTGGGCGCGTTCCTGGGATCGCAGGCATCCCTGCCTGCTTCTTCCTCTCCTGCGCGCACATCGTTTCCAAGAGCAGGCAAGGATGCCTGCGATCCCAGGATTAAAGACTCTTCAGATGCGCTGCCGGCTTCTGTCGCAGTATACGCCATGTCCCTGCCAGGCCAAACAGGATCGTCAGCACCAGCGCCCCGAAAGCGGCCGTCAGGGCTTGCAGCGGCAGGAAGGTGAAGGTGAAATTCATCAGGTAGGTCACGATCAACCATGCACAGGCCGTGCCGGCGATCACGCCGAATATCGCGGTGGCGAGGCCCAGCAGGCCATATTCCAGCACGAAGGCGAGGAGGATCCTGCCGCGCGTCGCACCCAGTACCTTCAGGATCACGGCATCGTAGAGCCGGCTGTTCTGTCCGGCGGCGAGCGCCCCAGCCAGCACAAGGATCGAGGCGATGAGGGCGATCGAAGCGGCGATCCGGATCGCCGCCGCAAGCTGGCCGGCAAGCTCCGCGAGGCTCTGCAGGGCATCCTTGATGCGCACGGTGGTGATCATGGGGAAAGCGTCGGCGACCTGCTTGAGCAGCCCGAGTTCGGCTGCATCGTCGGCACCATGGGGATAGGTCAGGGTGGCGATGTCGGTGACCGGCGCGCCCTTGAAGGTGTTGGGCGAATAGACCAGCACGAAATTGATGCCGAAGCTCTGCCATTCCAGCTTGCGCAGCGCCCCCACCGTGGCCGTGACATTGCGGCCGAGCACATTTACCACGATGGGATCGCCGACCTTGAGGCCAAGGCCGCGGGCGATGTCCTGCTCGAGCGAGACCAGGGGCGGGCCGGCATAGTCGGGATCCCACCACCGACCGTCAATCACCCGGGAGCCTTCCGGTATCTTGTCGGCGAAGGTGACGCCACGATCCCCGCTCAGCACCCAGGCGACATCCGGCGGCGGCTTGACCTGCTCCACCGGCGTGCCATTGACGCTCACGATGCGCCCGCGCAGCATCGGCACGCGTTCGATGCTGGCCTCGGGCGCCGCCTTCTTGAGGAAGGCCTCGAAGCGCGGAGCATCGGTGCGGCGGATATCGACGAAGAAGAAGCTCGGCGCTTTGTCCGGTATGGCGGCGGACAGCTGGTGCCGGATATTGCCGTCGATCAACGTGAGCGTCACCAGCAGGCAGAGGCCGAGGCCGAGCGAGAGCACCACGGAGGGCGTCGCCGCGCCCGGGCGGTGGATATTGGTGACGGCAAGGCGCAGCGGCGTGTTGTGAGCCCTTGGCAGGCGGCGGGCAAGCGCCATCAGCAGGCTTGCGACAGCGCGAAGCAGGATGAAGGCGCCGAGTGCCGCGCCGACATAGACCAGCGCGACCTTTCTGTCGGTGGCGAAAACCACGGCAAGGGCGACGAGCGCCACGACCGGCAGCGCCGCCAGCACCAGGAACATCGGCTCGGGCCAGCGGCGGCTGGGCGCGATGGCGTCGCGGAAAAGGGCGGAGACACCGATCTCGCGGGCACGGCCGAGCGGCAGCAGCGAGAAGGCGAGGGCGGTCAGCACACCATAGGCGGCGGCCAGCGCCAGGCCCGCCGGATTGATCACCGGGGTGATCGGCAGCGGCAGGTAATCAGCGAAGCCATAGGCGATGATGAAGGGGAGCGCCGCGCCGAGCGCCAGGCCGATGAGAATGCCGAAGACTGCCAGCAGCATGGTCTGGGTGAGATAGATCGATGTGACCAGGTTCGAGCCGGCGCCCAGTGTCTTCAAGGTGGCGATGCTGTTGCGCTGGCGCTCGACGAAGGCACGCACGGCGTTGGCGACGCCAACCCCGCCCACCAGCAGCGCGGTGAGCCCGACCAGGGCGATGAACATGGTGAAGCGGTCGATGCCGCGACGCAGGTCCGGCGAGGCGTCGTCGCGCGTGCGGATCTCCCAGCCGGCCTGGGGAAAGGCGGCCAGTGCCCTGTCGCTCGCCATCGCCGGCGTAACGTCCGGCGGCAGTTCCAGGCGATAGCGCCAGCGGATCAGGGAGCCTGGCTGGATCAGCCCGCTCGTGCGGAAAGCGTCGAGCGTCATCATCAGGCGCGGGCCGAAGCCGATGCCGCCGGCGAGCTTGTCGGGCTCGCTGGTGAGCCGGTCGGCCAGCGTCACCGTGAGGGCGCCGAGGCTGACGGTGGCGCCGGGCTGCAGGTTGAGGCGGGCGAAGAGGGTCGGGTCAGCCACGGCACGGACCTGCGTGCCCTCACCGCCGATGGTCTCGTCGAGCGGCTTGCGGCCGGCAAGCCCGGCGGTGCCGAGGAGGGGATAGAGGCCGTCCACGGCCTTGATCTCGACCAGAGCGGTCTGGCCATCGGCCGTTCGGGCCATCGCGCGTGTGCCGGCGATCACCGAAAGCCGGCCCTGGCTGCGGAAGAAGGCAAGTTCCTGCGGGTCGGCCTCGCGCCCGATCAGCGAGAACTCGATGTCGCCCCCATTGATCACCCGCCCCTGCGTTCTCAGGCCATCGGTGAGGGCGGTGGAAATGGCGTTGACGCCGGCGATCGCCATCACACCTAGCGCCAGGCAGGCGAGGAAGATGCCAAAGCCGCGTATGCCGACCCGGAGTTCACGAAGGGCGTAGCGCAAGGGGAGAGGGACAGCGAAGGAAGTCATGGCGCACAATGAGGGGACGGAGAAGGCCGAATGATGGCGGGCGCTCCCAGCACCTAATTCGCGGTAAGATCCGCGAAATAAGCCGCGAGCACGCGCTCCCTATAGGCCAAGAGATTGGCGTGCTCGCCGATCAGGCGCCCTACATCCGTCGTGAATTCCGGCGTATGGCAGGTGATCACGAAGGCGCCGAGCGTGGCATCGCCGCCGCAGGGCTGGCCGCCGCCGAGCCAGGGAGCATCGCCGAGAAGGGCCGCAATGGCGACCACGTCACGCTTGACCAGTTCGGCCAGTTCCTGCTCGGAATGGCGTCCGAGGCCCTGACTGTACAGGTCCTTTCGGATCTTGCGGCGCACCAGCGTCTTGACAACCGGACGCACCAGCGGCGGCACTCGCCTGAAGACGAGGGCGGCGATCTTCTCGAAATTCTCCTCCCTCATCCAGCGCTCGCGAACGGCAGCCCAGTAGAGATGATTCTCGCACATCTTCTCCAGCGCCCAGATCGCCGCACTGCGCTCGGGTGCGAGGTTGCGGTTGAAATCGACGCGGTATTTGCGTTCGATATGCAGGCGGATGAAGGTGGAATCGGCGACGATCTCCCCTGCGTCATTGATATAGGGCAGCTTGCCCTTGGGCGCCCTGGTAAAGCCCTTGCGGTCGACCTGATAGGGCAGGCCTGCAAGCTTGAGCAGAAGATGGGCCTTGGTCACGAAGGGGCTCATATCCGGCAAGCCGAAAACCGGACCGAAAGCGAAGAGCGTGATCATCGCGTGGTTCCTGTGTTGCGGCGATGTGGGCCAGGATCCTGTCTGAAGCCTGGATGCGTCTTTCCTGAAGCCAAGCGCTTTGACAATGACGCTTGGACACTGCAGTGCGTCAAGAAAGGTGAAACGGTGTGGAAAAGTTGCTCCCTTGCCAAAGGTGGCAGTGAAACCGATATAGGGTGCATCATGTCCATAGCCACTGTTACGCAGCTCTCAGACCGCCAGATCACCCTGATCGCCCGCGCGCTCGCCGAGCCGCGCCGCTACCAGATGCTCAAGGAGATCTCGGCCGCAGGGGGCACGATCGCCTGCTCCGGCGTGCAGCAATGCCATGCCATCAGCCCGGCAACGCTGTCCCACCACATGAAGGAACTGGAGAACGCGGGTCTCATCGAGATCCTGCGCGAGGGCAAATATGCCACGCTCGTGCTGCAGCGCGAGGTATTGTCGGCCTATCTCGACCAGCTTGCCAGGATCTGAATGACGCGCTGAAAAAATCTGCGGCCGCACCTCTTGTTTCATTTAGATGATTATCTAACTATCGAATCATCGTCACCGAACAATGAGAACGAGAATGAGCAAACTGACAGGCAAAGTCGCCGTGGTCACCGGCGCCTCAAAGGGCATTGGCGCGGGTATAGCCAAGGGCCTCGCCGCCGAGGGCGCATCGGTCGTGGTGAATTATGCTTCCAGCCGCGAGGGCGCCGACAAGGTCGTCGCCGAGATCACCGCCAAGGGCGGAAACGCGATCGCGGTACAGGGCGACGTTTCCAAGACAGGAGACGTCAAGCGCGTGTTCGCCGAGACCGCAAAGGCCTATGGCAAGCTCGATGTGCTGGTGAATAATGCCGGCGTCTATGCCTTCGCACCACTTGAGGCGATCACGGAGGACGAATTCCACCGCCAGTTCAACATCAATGTGCTTGGCCTCATCCTGGCGACCCAGGAAGCCGAGAAGCATTTCGGACCGGAGGGCGGCAGCGTGATCAACATCGGTTCGGCCGCGACCGATCTCAACTTTCCGCAAACCGCTCTCTATACGGCCACCAAGGGTGCAGTGACCTCGATCACCCAAGTGCTGTCGAAAGAACTCGGGCCAAAGAAGATCCGGGTGAACTCGATCAATCCCGGCATGGTCGAGACCGAGGGTGTGCATGCGGGCGGCTTTGCCGGAGGTGAACTCGAAAGCCAGATCGTGACCCAGACTCCGCTCGGCCGCATCGGCCAGCCCGGCGATATCACGCCGGTGGCCGTGTTCCTCGCCTCCGCCGACTCCGGCTGGCTCACGGGCGAAGTGCTGGTGGCCTCGGGCGGCGTAAGGTAGGCCAGAGCAAGTCGCGATTTCTTCAAATCGCGATTTTTCTTCAACACCTTATTCCAATTCATTGCTTCGGAGGCCGGATGGATCGATCCGGCCTCCGATTTTGCTGCGGTCCTGAAAATCACGCTGCTGGCAAACCCATATTCTCACCGATAAAGGAAGGGCGTGCCGGAGATAACAGGCCCCTACTGCCCGCCCGTCAGCCTTTGCAGGCCAGCCTTGCTCTCGGCAATGTCGGGGTTCTGGACGAGGGCGGCGCGGTAGTCGGCGATGGCTTCGTCCCGTCGGCCGAGATCCTCGTAGATGTGGGCGCGGGTATCGAGCGTTGCGGCATCGTCAGGCGTCACCGCGAGGGCCGCGTTGGCATCCGGAAGGCCATCGGCGGCGCGGCCGACCTTGTAGAGAGACCAGGCCCGGAGATTGCGCAGCTGCGGCGAGTCGACGCCCCCCGCGAGGGCGGCGTCGAGGTCCGGAATGGCGCTCGCATAGTCGTCTTTCAGCGCGTAGGCGGCACCCCGCAGGGCGTGGGCCGCGGCGTTGCCGTCGTCCAGCGCGATTACGGCGCCGAGGCGGGCGATCTGGTCGTCATTGGCGTCCTTGGCGTAGGCGTCGGGCGCGCTCCAGGCCTGCCAGGCGGAGGAAACCGCAGTGCCGACGCCCAGCGCCAGGCTGAGGAGCGCGATGCTCGCGAGACCAAGGCCGGTTCGGCGCAGGCCCGGCAGCCAGGAGGGGCCGATGCGGTAGATCATGGCAAGCGCGGTCATCACCCCGGCGATGAACCCTCCGAAGAGGCCGGCGAAGGAGACACTCGGCGCCAGCGAGACCAGTGAGAACAGGCCGAACACGAAGTTGAGCGCGGCCCATTTCGCCGTGCCGAACATCAATCTCCGGCCCTCCTCGTTTCCGCGCAGGGAGCCGAAGACCAGCGCCGCGCCAAAAAGACCGAAGGTCGCGCTGGAGGTGCCGAGCGTGTAGAGCTCGCCATAGAAGGCCGAGGCGAGCGACCCGGCCAGGCCCGCCAGCATGAAGATGATGAAGGCGCGCAGGCGCCCGAACACCTTTTCGATCGCCGGCATGATCATCATCAGGCAGATCATGTCGACGATGAGATGGGGGAGGCTGGCGTGCAGGAAGATCGCGGTGAAGAGATACCATGGCTGCCAGTTGGCGATGGCAAGGAAGCCGCCGGCGCCCATCTGGATCAGCACGGTGGGCAAGGGCGTCCACAGCGCGCCGAACAGGCCGGACGCCGAGCCGTCACCCACCAGCGCGATCAGGATGAGGCTGAGCGCCGCGCTCAGTGCGAAGCAGAGCAAGCAGACCGCGATCAACGGAAAGGCGAGCGGCATCGGGCCGAGCAGGGCCTCGCGCCAGAGCGTTTCGGCCCTCTGGATCACGCGGCTGCTCGGCGCGGGCCTGCTGAGCCGGTCTCGTCGAAGAGTTCGGCAAGCTTGTCCGTCATCGCGCCGCCTAGCTCTTCCGCGTCCACGATTGTTACGGCGCGCTTGTAATAGCGCGTGACGTCGTGGCCGATGCCGATGGCGATCAGCTCGACGGGCGAACGGGTCTCGATATCCTCGATCATCCAGCGCAGATGGCGTTCGAGATAATTGCCGGTGTTCACCGAAAGGGTGGAATCGTCGACCGGTGCGCCGTCGGAGATCACCATCAGGATGCGCCGGCTCTCGGTGCGACCGATCAGTCGCTGATGCGCCCAGTTCAGCGCCTCGCCGTCGATGTTCTCCTTGAGGAGGCCTTCCCGCATCATCAGGCCAAGATTCTTGCGTGCCCGGCGCCACGGGGCATCAGCCGATTTGTAGATGATGTGCCGGAGATCGTTGAGGCGCCCGGGCGAGGCAGGCTTGCCCGCCTGCAGCCAAGCCTCGCGCGACTGTCCGCCCTTCCACGCCCTTGTGGTGAAGCCGAGAATCTCGACTCGCACCCCACAGCGCTCCAGCGTACGGGCGAGGATGTCGGCGCAGGATGCCGCCACGGTGATCGGGCGCCCGCGCATCGAGCCGGAATTGTCGATCAGCAGCGTCACCACCGTATCGCGGAAATCGGTGTCGCGCTCGCGCATGAAGGAAAGCGCCGACGTCGGGTCGATGATCACGCGCGACAGGCGCGCGGGATCGAGCGTGCCCTCCTCGAGGTCGAAGTCCCAGGAGCGGTTCTGCTGGGCCATCAGGCGACGCTGCAGCCGGTTGGCCAGGCGCGCCACCACGCCGGACAAGCTGGAGAGCTGCTTGTCGAGATAAGCACGCAGACGGTCGAGTTCCTCGGGGTCGCAGAGGTCCGCGGCATCCACGATCTCGTCGAACCGCGTGGTGAAGGCCCGATAGTCGGGGCCGCGCCTTTCATTGTCGCGGTGCTCGGGCGGGCGCCAAGGCTGGGCCGCCTCCTCGGCATCGCCCGTCTCCGTCTCGTCGGGCATGTCAGAGGAGGGAGATTCGGCGTCTTGTGTTTCGCCCTCCTGCGAATCCTCGTCATCCGTCTCCTTCTCCTCCATCTTCATGGCGTCGGATTCGTCCTGGGTCTCGCCCTGGTTCTCCTGGTTTTCGCCTTCCTGCTCGGAGTCGGCGTCGTTGTCGCGGTCATCGGAATCGTCCGCGTCGGCCTGCGCCTCGTCCGACAAGCCCATGTGCGTGAGCACATCGTTCATGGTGCGGGCGAAGGCGCGCTGGTTCTCGATCACGCTGTCGAGGCGCGCCAAATCCTTGCCGGCTTTCTCGTCGATGAAGGGGCGCCAGAGGTCGACCAGCTTGCGGGCGGGTTCCGGCGGGGGCAGGCCGGTGAGCTTCTCCCGCACCAGCAGCGCGAGCGCATCCTCGATCGGCGCCTCCTCGCGGACACGGATGTCTTCATATTTGCCGCCACGGAAATAGCGGTCCTCCAGCATGGCGGAGAGGTTGTTGGCCACACCCGTCATGCGGCGCGAGCCGATGGCCTCGCAGCGCGCCTGCTCCACCGCATCGAACACCGTGCGGGCTTGATCGTTCTGTGGCGCCAGGCGGCGGTGGATGCCGACATCGTGGCAGGCGAGGCGCAGCGCCATGGCATCGGCCTGGCCGCGCACGATCGCCGCGACATGGGTGTCGAGCTTGCGCGGCGGTTCGGACAGCCGCGCCTTGTCGGACATCAGGGCCGGCTTCTCGGAGGCGAAGGTCACTTCCAGGTCCGGCTTGCGGGCGATGGCGCGCAAGGTGCCGGCCACCGAACGCTTGAACGCATCGTTGGGGACGTCTTTGGCCTTGTCGCCGGGCTTGCGATTGGTGGTCATGATTCTGAGATATCCAATGCCACGCCATTCCTCAACCGGGAACTGGTCCGGCAAGCCTATTGGCGCCTGCGGCGGCGGGACGCGGAGGGTGTGCCTGCGGTCCCAGGTTCTATATCCGGCCCTCGGCAATCAGGTGATCGCGCAAAAGCGTCATGTTCTGCCGATTGGCGCGCCAGAAGATGTCGATGACGTCGCCGGCAACCGGCACAGTGCCGAGGGCGCCTTCGATGGCGACGTTGACGATCATGCGGGCGAGCAGGACGCGTGGCACACCGATGCGCACGGCCTCGATGACGATGATGCTCGACAGGAGCACGCCCGCCCAGTCGCCGAAGCCCGGTATCAGGCCGATGATCGCATCGACGCCGAAGCGGATCTTCGTGAAGGGAATGGAGAAGGCGATATCGAGAAGACGGGACAGCCTGTCGAGCCGCTCGACGCGAGCTCGCAGGTCATTCACACTGCCAGTTGCTGCAAAAGCCATGGATACTCGCCCTCCACGGCGCAGCAAATGGGAGGGAAGGGGGGCGGCTGCAAGGGGAAAGGGGACAATTACCTCAAATAACCAAGGTTGCGTACCCTTACCACCATCCCTGGAGCCAATCCCTACGTCAGCGCCACGTTCACCGAGCTCTCCGCCAGCTCCGCGCCGAACGCCCGCTGATAGAACTCCGCCACGAGGCTGCGTTCCAGCTCGTCGCATTTGTTCAGGAAGGTCACCCGGAAGGCGAAGCCGATGTCGTGGAAGATGTCGGCATTCTCGGCCCAGGTCAGCACCGTGCGCGGCGACATCACGGTGGAGAGGTCACCGTTCATGAAGGCATTGCGGGTCAGGTCGGCCACGCGCACCATCTTGTTGACGATGTCGCGACCGTTGGGGCTGCGCTGGTAATGCTTGGCCTTCGACAGGACGATGTCGACTTCCTTGTCGTGCTGCAGATAGTTCAGCGTGGTGACGATCGACCAGCGATCCATCTGGCCCTGGTTGATCTGCTGCGTGCCGTGATAGAGGCCGGAGGTGTCGCCCAGGCCCACCGTGTTGGTGGTGGCGAACAGGCGGAAGGCGGGGTGCGGGCGGATCACGCGCCGCTGGTCGAGCAGGGTCAGGCGGCCGGATACCTCAAGCACGCGCTGGATCACGAACATCACGTCGGGGCGGCCGGCGTCATATTCGTCGAAGACGAGGGCGATGTTGTTCTGCAAGGCCCAGGGCAGCATGCCGTCCCGGAACTCGGTGATCTGCTGGCCGTCTTTGAGGACGATGGCGTCCTTGCCGACGAGATCGATACGCGAGACATGGCTGTCGAGATTGATGCGCACGCAGGGCCAATTGAGGCGCGCGGCGACCTGCTCGATATGGGTCGACTTGCCGGTGCCGTGATAGCCGGTGACCATCACACGGCGATTATGGGCAAAGCCCGCGAGGATCGCCAGGGTGGTCGGCTTGTCGAAAAGATAGTCGGGGTCGAGGTCCGGGACGTGGTCGTCGGGCTTGGAATAGGCCGGGACCTGAAGATCCGTGTCGAAACCAAACAGCTTCTTGGCCGAGACCATGATATCCGGCAGGTTGGCCGGTGTCGTTTCGTTAGTCATAATGCCTTCCTTGGCTGTCGCCAGGACGGCGAAGCCGACAATCAGTACGAGCGGGCCTGAAAGCCCTCAGAGGGCAAGCCTAGCAAAGCCCGGCGCTTCGGAGCGTATTATAGGCCTGAATGATCCCGCGCAATTGATCTTCGCTGGATCGGTCGCCGCCATTGGCATCGGGGTGAAGCCGTTTGACGAGAGTCTTGTAGCGCGCCTTGATCTCCGGGCCGTTGGCCGTTTCCGGCAGATCCAGTGCTTCAAGCGCCTTGCGCTCGAGAATCTTGAGCCGGCGACGCTCCGGTTGGGGCGCCGTGGTCTGCCGGCGGAAGCCATGGGCGTCGTCGAAGAAACCAAAGTCGTCCTGGACGTCAGGGCCTGCCTGGGCGCCCCGCTTCTTGGCCCAGGGATTGACGCCCATTGTCCAGGTCGGCCGATGTCCGAAAGCGGCATCGCGCTGATAGGCGCTCACGGAATCGTCGGGCAGGCCGGCGAAATAATTGTAGTTCTTGTTGTAGTCGCGGACATGTTCGAGGCAGAAATGCCAGAACTGGCCCTCGCGATTGCGCCCCTTCGGCGCCCGAAATTCACCGTGATTGCGGCAATTGACGTGTTCGCACAGTCTCACGGACGCCTGATGGACCTCCTCGGCCCTCGGGCGCACCCGGATGCGATCAAACAAGGGCGAGTCCAAATCCATGATGACATCACTATGCGAGCGCCAGACCAATTGGGCAAGCGCGAGCTTAAGGACAAGGGGTTAATTGAGGCGGAATGCCGCGAAGCGGCAAGTCATTATATGGAGCCGCGCCCTAAAAAAGAAAGAGGCCGCCCGGATGGCGGCCCAAGTCTTAGGGAGGAAACGCCCAAGGAGGGCTGTAGAGGTGCGGAACGGCATCCACTACACAGCTTAGAGTGCGACTGCTCTCGTCATTTCGCAAGTGCGAAACAGATGAATTCGGTGCAAGAAAGCAAGAATTCCCGCCGGTGTGACATAAAGGCGACGCTTGGCTCGCAAGCCATTGGCCTGACCGTCAGGCCAATGGCCTGTACCTTCCCTTACGCCCGCCGGCCTTCGGGCTGCATCAATTTCTGCGCGAGAATGCCAAAGACCAGGCCCAGCGTGGTCCACAGGACGACATGGATGCCGAGCGAGGCGACCCGGAAGTTCCATAGCACATCGGCCGAGAAGTCGGCCGGCACTTCATGCACGCCCGGCAGCACCAGCATGGCGATGGCCATCACCACGACATAGGCAGCCGCCGCGATCAGGTTGGCGTTCCACCGGCCGAGACTCGCGGCCAGGCGATTGGCCGTGTTGAGCGCAGCGATCGCCACCAGCACCGAAAGTGCGACGATGCTGAAATAGAGGGCGGTCCTCAAGCCGATCGTGTCGGGATTGCCGACAGCCGGCGGGTTGGCCGGATATTTGAGTTGCGGAACGATCACAATTGTCGCAAGGCCGATGGCTGCGACGACGGCCGCAGTGGCCCTCGGGCTCAGCGAGCCGAGCCGTCCCTGCGCGAAGGCGAAGACGAGGGCGAAGATGCCACCGACCGCCGCGCCGTAGACCAGCACGCCGGTGAGCAGGCCGAAGCTCGCCTGCATCGGCCGGCTGACGAGTTCCTCCTCGTTGCCATGATCCTGGCCGGCGGCGGGGGCCGTCGACATGTTCATGTTCATGGCGGGAGCAGGTTTGGCCTCCTGCTGCGCCGAACGGCTCTCCTCGAAGGCGATGGCCGCATCCACCTGCGGTTCACCGAAGACCCTGGCAAAGCCAAAGGCGAGCAAGCCCGCGAGGATGCCAACAAGCATCCCCCGGATCAAAAGGGACCTGACCATGATGTGTCCGTTGCCCCTAGTGGCAGGGGAAGCCGAGCAGATGGCGGCCGTCATGCACCCATTCGTGGATGTACATGCCCTGGAAAATGGACGTCGCACCCTCTTCGGCGCCGACGAAGTAGATCGCCAGGAGAGCCAGCAGCAGCGTCAGGATGGCCCACGGCACGATTTCGCGCAGCGGAATGGTGATGGATTGCGGTGAGGAAGGCGCGAGAACGGCGGTCGTCATCATAAAGCTCCTTGGGATTACGCGTCCCGTTTGAGGCGTGCGTGCCTTGGAAGAGGTCTGACTGTCGAAGCGGCAGCGGATGCCGTCGATCACAGTGGCGCGACCGTGCCGGACTTTCACCGGCTTCTCAACCTTGGCGTGCAAATGGCATAAGCAGCGCATCTGTCGCCGCATGTCAATATTGTGCCGTCATTTTTGTGCTTGTAGAGACCATCGCATGACCCCGCGCCTGACCCTTATCTGCCATGCGGCGACGCCCGCCCTGCGCACGGCGAGTTTTCCCCTCGACGAAGCGCTCGATGACAGGGGCCTGTCGGCGGCCAGGGCGCTTGCGGGGCGATTCGAGAAGGTCGGCCGCATTCTCCTCAGTCCCGCCTTGCGGGCACGCCAGACGGCGCAGGCGATGGAGCTCGAGGGCGAGACATGCGAAGCCCTGCGCGAATGCGACTATGGACGCTGGGCGGGGCTCGGCTTCGAGGCGGTCGCCATCGCCGAGCCGGAGGGGGTGGCCGCCTGGGCCAGCGATCCCGATGCCCGTCCGCACGGCGGGGAATCTGTGACCAACCTCATCCGCCGTGTCGGCGCCTGGCTCGACGGCGAGCGCTTCGAGGGGCATGTGCTGGCCGTCACGCACGCCTCCGTCGTGCGGGCCGCCGCGGTGCACGCGCTCGGCGCCCCGGGGCAGGCCTTCTGGCGCATCGAGGCGGGGCCGCTGTCGGTCGCGGATCTCAGGCCTTCGCCAAGGGGTTGGACGTTGAGATTGGGATAGCTGGGAGTGGCGGTCTCCGACCGCCATTTTCCTGTTCAAAGAACGTACCGGTTCCAAGCATGGCGGTCGGAGACCGCCACTCCTACCCAAAGAACCCCAGCGCCGCCGCGACGATCGCCTCCGGCGCGTCCTCCTGCATGAGATGGCCGCAATCCGGGATCTCCGTCAGCCGGCAGCCGGGGAGCAGAGCGGCCAGCTCGCGCCCCCTCTCTACCGGGATCCAGCCATCCTCCACGCCCCAGAGCAGGCGCGATGGGCAGCGCAGATTAGGATAATGATCCTGGATCTCGTCCGTATAGCGCTGATCCATCTGGGCGATCTGGCGATAGAAGGCGGGCTTGCCGACCGGGCCTGTCCAGGGCGCGGCATAAGCCTGGCGTGCGGCGGCGGACAAGGGCCTGAAGGCGGCACCCTGCAGATAGGCGGTGAGGATGGCTTCCTGGATATAATCGGGTATGCCGGCGAAGGCCTCCTCGTACTGCCGGACATGGCGCACGAAAGGCGAGCCCCAGGGACGCACGGCCACGGGATCGATGAGGAGGAGGCGCTTATATTCGCAGCCGTCGAGGAGATGGGCGCGCAGCACCGTGGCGCCGCCGAAATCATGGGCGATCACGTCGGGCTGCTCCAGCGACCAGAACTGCAACAGCGCCGCCAGCAGCCGGTTCTGCATGCCCAGCGATACATCCTGGCCCTCCCGCTTCTCCGACTGGCCATAGCCGATGAGGTCGTAGAGGTAGATCTCGAAATGGCGCGCGAGCTCACGGGCGATCGCCCGCCAGACGAAGGAGGAGAACGGCGTGCCATGCACCAGCACCAAAGGCGGGCCGGCGCCGAAGCGGTCATAGGCGACGCTCTGGCCCTCGAATGTGAAGATCCGGCGGAGATTCCAGTCCATGGCGGCCTCTGATGGCGGGCTTCGAGGAAATCTGCGCCTGGTCGAAGGCGCGGGCAAGCGCTGGGAGCGCGGACATCTCTAAGACACTCAAGAGAGTGTCGGATGTCCGCGCTCCCAGGATTCGTCATTGGCTTGTCGTCGGGCCTTTTGTAGACAGGGCGCCCAACGAGGAATGATTGCATGCGCGTGGCAATGATCGGGACAGGCTATGTCGGGCTGGTGACGGGGGCGTGCCTCGCCGACTTCGGCCATGTCGTTGTTTGCGTCGACAAGGATCCGGCCAAGATCGAAGGCCTGCTCGCCGGTCGCATGCCGATCTACGAGCCCGGCCTTGAGCAGCTCGTGGCGCGAAACGTCAGGGAAAAGCGCCTATTCTTCACCACCGAGCTTGCGCCCGCGGTGAAGGAAGCGGCCGTGGTGTTCCTTGCCGTCGGCACGCCCTCGCGCCGCGGCGACGGCCATGCCGACCTCTCCTATGTCTATGGCGCCGTGCGCGAGATCGCCGCGGCAGCGGAAGGCTTCACCGTGGTGGTGACCAAGTCGACGGTGCCCGTCGGCACGGGCGACGAGGTCGAACGCCTCATCCGCGAGGTCAGGCCGGATGCCGACATTGCCGTGGTCTCCAACCCCGAATTCCTGCGCGAAGGCGCGGCGATCGAGGATTTCAAGCGCCCCGACCGCATTGTCGTCGGCGTCGAGGACGAGCGCGCCCGCATCGTGATGGCGGAAGTCTATCGCCCGCTCCATCTCAACCAGGGGCCGCTGCTGTTCACGGAACGGCGTACCTCCGAGATGATCAAATATGCAGCCAACGCCTTCCTGGCGACCAAGATCACCTTCATCAACGAGATCGCGGATCTGTGCGAGAAGGCCGGCGCCAATGTGCAAGAGGTGGCGCGCGGCATCGGCCTCGACAACCGCATCGGCGCGAAATTCCTGCATGCCGGCCCGGGCTATGGCGGCTCCTGCTTTCCGAAGGACACGCTGGCGCTGTTGCGCACAGGCCAGGAATATGGCGCGCCGCTGCGCATCGTCGAGGCGGTGGTGGGGGTCAACGACGCGCGCAAATCCTCGATGGCCCGCAAGATCATCGGGGCGCTCGACGGCAACATCGCGGGCAAGACGGTGGCTCTCCTCGGCCTCACCTTCAAGCCCAACACCGACGACATGCGCGAGAGCCCCTCGATCCCGATCGTCTACGCGCTGCAGGACAAGGGGGCGCGCGTGCGTGCGTACGACCCGCAGGGCATGGAGGAGGCGCGCAAGGTGCTGGCCGATGTCGACTACCATGACAGCGCCTATGACTGCCTGGACGGAGCCGATGTCGCCGTCATCATCACCGAATGGGACGAGTTCCGCGCCCTCGACCTCGAACGTGTGAAGGGCCTGCTCAAGCAGCCTGTGATCGTCGACCTGCGCAACATCTACAGGCTCGACGACATGGCGCGCCACGGCTTCCGCTACGAAAGTATCGGGCGCGAGGGCACGGTACCCTGAAGTTTTCCGGCTCTTTTCGCACCAAACCTTGCTGACAGGCGAAGCAAAGCTCGACGTAGAGGAGAAAATCTGCCTCCAGGTTGCCTTCCGCCATCGAAAATTGTTGCCGAATTGCATCATGCCTGCGCGGCAAGGTTGCGGTTTTTCGATCTTGCTAGGTCGCGACCCCAAAAATGGTCATAGTGCGGCCCTGCCGCTGATTCCGGTTTCGCTGCTCGACTGGGAGGCGGGTGTTCGTTGCTTTCGGGAGCGTTCATGTCGGTTTTGCATCGGAGCTGTTGCCGGCTGGCGGGCGGTGTGGTGGCCTTGGCTGTCCTGGGTATGGCGGACGCCGCCCTGGCCCAGCAGATGCCGGCCATGCCGGTGACCGTGGCCAATCCCGTCAGCCGCAAGATCACCGAGATGGAGGAATTCACCGGCCGCTTCCGGGCCTGGCCCTCCGTCGCCATCACCTCGCGGGTCACCGGCTATCTCGACAAATCGAGCTTCGTCGAAGGCTCGCTGGTCAAGCAGGGCGACGTGCTGTTCTCCATCGATCCGCGTCCGTTCCAGGCCGCTGTCGACCAGGCCGCCGCCCAGGTCAAGATCGCTCAGACCAAAATCGATCTCACCAAGGCCAATCTCGCCCGCGCCGAGGAATTGAAGAAGAGCGGCAACGTCACCGACGCCACCTATCAGTCCAACCTGCAGGCGTTCCAGGAAGCGGCAGCCTCAATCGATTCGGCCAACGCGGCGCTCGCCACCGCCAAGCTCGACCTAAACTTCGCCACCATCACGGCGCCGATCTCAGGCAAGATCAGCCGCCAGCTCGTTTCGGCCGGCAATCTGGTGGTGGCCAACGGCACGGCGCCACTCACCACCATCGTGGCCGTCGATCCGATCTATTTCTATTTCGAGTTCGACGAGGCGAGCTACCTTGCCTATCACCGCGCATCGCGCGGCAAGGTCGATTCGTCAGGCACCGATGAAGGCATGAAAGCGGAGATCGCGCTCTCCGACGAGAAGACCTTCTCCCACCGGGGCACGCTCGACTATTTCGACCCGCAGGTCGATGCCCAGACGGGCACGGTGACGGCACGCGCCAAGGTGGCCAATCCGGACGGCTTCCTCACCTCGGGCCTGTTCGGGCGCATTCGCATCGCCGTGGGCGAGCCATATGATGCACTGGTCGTGCCTGATGTGGCAGTGGGGCAGTCGTCGCAGGGGCACTACGTGGTCGTTGTCGTCGACAAGAAGGCAACCATCCGCCCCGTGGAGACGGGACCTAAATTCGGCACCTTCCGGGTGATCAGGAACGGTCTCAAGCCTGAGGACGCGGTGCTGATCAACGGTCAGATGCGCGCCCGCCCGGGCAGCGAGGTCATCCCGCAGCCCACCAAGCTGGATGTGCCGGACCCGCTTCTTCCCGACGCCAACTGATCGGGAGCGACGCCCATGAAATTCGGCCATTTCTTCGTCGATCGCCCGATCTTTGCCGCCGTGGTCTCCATCGTCACGGTGGTGGTGGGTCTCGTCTGCTATTTCAACCTGCCGGTCGCCCAGTTCCCGCAGATCGCTCCACCGACCGTCACGGTCAATGCCACCTATCCCGGCGCCAATGCCGAAACCATTGCCGAGACGGTGGCGACCCCGCTCGAACAGGCGATCAACGGCGTGGAAGGGATGATCTACCAGACCTCCCAGTCCACCAATGACGGTTCGCTGCAGATCACGGTGACCTTCGCCACCGGCACCGATCTCGATATCGCGCAGGTGCAGGTGCAGAACCGCATCGCCACCGCCGAGCCTCGCCTGCCCGCCGAGGTGCGTACGCTCGGCGTCACCGTGAACAAGGCCTCGTCGGACTTCCTGCTCATCGTCACCATGTATTCGCCCGATAATTCGCTGAGCGACTACGGGGTGTCGGATTATGCCATCGTCAACGTCAACGACATCATCGCGCGTGTCGACGGCGTGGGCTCGACCTTCACCTTCGGCCTGCGCGAGCCGGCCCTGCGCGTCTGGCTGGACCCGGATCGCCTTGCCAGCTTCAACCTGACGGCGGGCGATGTCGTCGGCGCCCTGCGTGAACAGAACGTCCAGGTCTCGGGCGGCACGCTCGGCGGCCAGCCCTCGCCACAAAACACAACCAGCGAGATCACCGTCACCACGCTCGGCCGCTTCCAGGACGCCGAACAGTTCCGCAATGTCATCATCAAGTCGACGGCCGATGGCCGCGTGCTGAAGCTGAAGGATGTCGCCCGCGTCGAGATGGGCGCCAAGCAATATGGCTCCAACCTCTATCTCGACGGCCAGCCTACCGTAGGCCTTGCGGTGCTGCAGCGCCCGGGCACCAATGCCCTCGCCACCGCCGACCGCGTCAAGGCCAAGATGGAGGAATTGGCCTCCGCCTTTCCGCCTGGGCTGAAATATTCCATCGTCTATAACCCGACGGAATTCGTCTCGGCTTCGATCGAGGCGGTCTACCACACCTTCGCCGAGGCGATCGTGCTGGTCGTCATCGTCGTCTTCATCTTCCTGCAGTCATGGCGGGCGGCGATCATCCCGATCATCGCCATTCCCGTTTCGCTCATCGGCACTTTCGCGGTGATGAGCGGGCTTGGCTTTTCCCTGAACATGCTCACGCTGTTCGGCCTGATCCTGGCGGTCGGCATCGTGGTCGACGATGCCATCGTGGTCGTGGAGAATGTCGAGCGCAACATTCACGACGGCATGACGCCCAACCGCGCCGCTCACGTCACCATGGACGAGGTAGGCCGCGCCGTGATCGCCATCGCGCTGGTGCTCTGCGCGGTCTTCGTGCCCACCGCCTTCATTCCTGGTATTTCAGGCAAGTTCTACCAGCAATTCGCGGTGACGATCGCAGCCGCCACTGTGATCTCGGCCTTCAACTCACTGACCCTGTCGCCGGCGCTCGCCGCCATTCTGCTGAAGCCGCACGACCCCAGCCACAGGAGCCGCTTCTTCCTGTTCCGCTGGCTGCAGGGGCTGGGCTACGGCTTCAACAGGGGCTTCGAGCGCCTGTCCCGCGGCTATGGCGGCGTGGTGGGCTTTGCCGTCAGCCATAAGCTCGTCTTCCTCCTCCTCTATGGCGGGCTGATCTACGCAACCTTCTACATCTACCAGAGGACGCCGACGGGCTTCGTGCCGGAGTCCGACCAGGGCTACGCCATCGTCGTGGTGCAGCTGCCGGACGGCGCCTCGCTGGAGCGCACCGATGCGGTGGTAAAGAAGGCGCAGGAGATCGCCTCCACCAGTCCGGGCGTCGGGCATGTCATCGGTGTCGCCGGGTTCTCCGGTGTGACCTTCACGGCGGCCTCCAATGCCGCCACACTGTTCGTGCCGTTCAAGCCTTTCGACGAGCGCCTCAAGGAAGGGCTGAGCGCGCAGAAGATCGTGGGTGAATTGCAAAAGCGCGTGTTCGCGATCGAGGAGGGCCTGGTTTTCGTCATCAACCCGCCCACCATCCAGGGCCTCGGGCAGGGCGGCGGCTACAAGATGCAGGTGCAGGACCGCAGCGGCGTCGGCCTGGAGGCGCTGGAACAGGCGGCCAATGCGCTGGTCGGCAAGGCCAACCAGACGCCGGGCCTGTTCCAGGTCTTCACCACCTTCTCCACGCGCGGGCCGCAGCTCTTCGTCAATGTCGACCGTGTGAAGGCACAGATGCTCAACGTGCCGATCGGCAATATTTTCGAGGCGCTGCAGGTCTATGTCGGCTCGTCCTATGTGAACGACTTCACCCGCTTCGGCCGGGCCTTCCAGGTGACGGCGCAGGCCGAGGGCGGCAACCGCGTCAATACCGCGGACCTTGCCCGCATCAAGGTGCGCAACGCCTCGGGCGGCCTGGTGCCGCTCGGCTCGCTGGTGAGTTTCGAGAACCGCACCGGCCCCGATACGATGACACGCCACAACATCTATCCCGCCATCCCGGTTCAGGGCAGCTCGCTGCCTGGCGTTTCCTCCACCACTGCGCTCGACCTGATGGAAAGGGACGCGCGTGAGGTGCTGCCCCCGGGCGTCGGCTTCGAATGGACCGAGATCGCCTTCCAGGAGCGCTCCGTCGGCAACACCGCCTTCGTGGTCTTCGGCATCGCGGTGCTCTTCGTCTTCCTGTTCCTGGCGGCGCAATATGAAAGCTGGTCGCTGCCGCTTGCCATCATCCTGATCGTCCCGCTCGCCATCCTGGCGGCGCTGCTCGGCGGCATGGCCCGGGGGCTGCCCTGGTGGGGCGAGTGGACCAAGCAGATGGACAACAACATCATGACGCAGATCTCCTTCGTCGTGCTGATCGGCCTCGCCGCCAAGAACGCCATCCTGATCGTGGAATTCGCGCGCCAGCGCGAGGATCATGGCGATTCGCCCTGGCATGCGGTGGTGGAGGCCTGCCGGCTGCGCCTGCGTCCGATCCTGATGACGTCCTTCGCCTTCATCCTCGGCGTGATCCCGCTTGCCATCGCCACAGGCCCCGGCTCGGAGCTGCGCCAGGCCATCGGCACGGCGGTTGCGTCGGGAATGACCGGGGTCACCCTTCTAGGCCTCTTCCTCACGCCGGTATTCTATGTTTCCATACGCTTGGTCGTGCGCACGGTCTTCGGTGAAAAATCCAAGCCGAGCACCGTGACGCCGGCCACCATGGCTGAACCAAAGGGAAGCTGAAACCTGTCGTTAAGTATGGTACAACCCGCTATGTTTTGCCATCTGGTGAAATTCATGTGACAAGCCTGCGGACTTCCCTAACAGGCGGGAAGGCTTCAGATCCTCAGTGGCGGCCCGGATTTGGCCGCGGGGTGCTCTTTTTGGGCTAGGCGTGTGTTGTAGCGTAATTTCTATTCCGAAATGTCTCCCGCTTCTTCTGTTGGGCGGGCAGGCTTTTTGTGTTTGGAGCGCGACTGCCCCATGGCGGTGGGAGCGTGATCTATGGGTTAGCCTGCAATCTCTGTCCCATGTCGATCATGCTACTTTGCGGGTGAAGCGCCAGATCATGGGCAAGCAATGGTGCCCAGTGTGGTAGGCATTGTCGCTTCCCGTGGTGTTTGCATGCCAAAGAGCCAGCTTACCGTGTCACGCCGCAGCGCATTGTTTCTCGCCTCTGTCGATTTCGTAACGGATATGCAACGTTCTCTCCGATTTCAAGCTTACCAATATCATAACTCCACGTGATTACTTTAGGTAACTATCCTAGAGTATCGTCGTTTCGGGGCCTGAACTTGATTTGGCCTCGCATCGGGTGTTGTGTGACGCGGCCGTGACTTGAAAAGACGAGGTGGGGTCGTCTTGTTGACTTGCGTGAAAATAGCTAGAGATTATTGTTTGCGGGCTGTTCGTCGGGCGCAGTTCGTATATTCTTCCTGCCGCGTGGTGGGCGTGCGTTTAAACGGCGCCAGATCTCGCAGAAGGCAGGTTGGCTTTGACAACCTCGAGGCTGCCTTCGGGAGCCCGGAGATCGTTGCATGAACGCTGAGCGCGATATCGCTATTCATTTGGTCGGAATCCCCCATGTGGCCATTGCCACGGAGGGAGTGTTTCCGGCCAAGGGTTATGTCCTCGTCACGATGCTCCTGCTCGCGGGCAGCCGCCGGATGAGCCGGCAGGCGATTGCCTCGCTGCTGTGGGACGATGCCCCCGAGGAAAAGGCGCTGACCAATCTTCGTCAGCTCCTGGTGCGCATCAACCGCTGCTGGCCGCATGAGGAGGTGCTGGTAGAGACCAACGGCCCCCATCTGACGGCGGGTCCCGGCGCCGAGCGCAGCGACCTTGCCACCATCCTGATGCACCAGAAATCGGCCGTGCTGGCCGAACGGTTGTCAGGGGTGCTGCTGGCCAAGGGCGATCTCCTCGATACCATCGATACCGGCGGTGCGGAATTGTCGCAATGGTTCCGCGGCGAGCGCGAGCGCTTCCGCCGCCTGGTGCTGACACTTGCCGCCGACGTGCTGGTGGAGATGACGCGCTTTGGCCGGGCGCAGGAACGCGAGATCGACAAGATCGGCGAATGCATGCTGGCCTTGGAGCCGGAGCGCGAGGAGACGTTTCGAGCCTTGATGGAGGCCTACGGCCGCAATGGCAATATCGAGGCGGTGAACCGCACCTATGCCGCGTTGATCGAGATGCTGCGTCGCGAGTTCGACGCCGAACCGCGGCCAGAGACCCTGGCGGCGGTTCGCCGTATCCAGGCCAGCGCGCCGAGGGCCCGCCTTCAGATTGTGTCCGATCGGGAAGCCGCCGTTCCAAGTCAAGCCGTGCGGGAAATCTCCGCCGTGCGCAGCATGGCTGGTCTGCCGCGCGTTGCCCTCTTTCCTCCCAAGCCCCTTCCCGGGCAGATACTGGATCCGCTGCACCGCGCGCTGATCGAGGATGTCGCCAACGACCTGTCGCGGCACCGCACCTTTGCCGTGGTTGCCCCACACAGCAGCTTCGGTGTGGCGGAGGCCTTCGACAGCGATCGTATGGCGGCTCTGCGCAGCGGTTACCTGATTTCCGGGTTCATGGTACCTAGCGGAGGGCAGATGGCGCTCAGGCTGATACGCCAGCCGGGGCATGAGATCATCTGGGCTGCGGAGTATCCGGTGGCCTTGGAGAAGCTACCGATGGCGTTCCGCCTGATCTCACGGCAGATCGCGTCGACCCTGGCCAGTGAGATCGAGAGAGACCAGCTGGAACGTATGCGGGCGGATCCCAAGCCGCTCGCTTATCGTCACTACCTGGAAGGGCAGGATAGGCTCAGAGACTGCGATCTGCCAAGGCTGCGGCGGGCGAGGTCGGAATTCAAGACGGCTGTCCAGGAGGACAATGAGTTTTCGCCTTCCCATGCCCGCATCGCACAGACCCTGATTCTCGAGTGGCTGATGCTCGGTGGCAGCGATCCCTATCTCCTCAACCAAGCTAAGCGGGAAGCGGAAATTGCCATCGAGATCGATGCCGGCAATGGCGGTGGCCATTGGATGGCGGCTGTCGTGGCCCTTTATCAGCGTGATTTCGATTATTCCGCGCAGAAGTTCATGGAAGCGGAGACGCTCAATCCCCATTCCGCCGATCTGCTCGCCCATCACGGGGATGCCCTGTCCCATATCGGCCAAGCGGACGCCGGCTGGGAACGCTTCCAGAGGTCGCTTGAGCTGAATCCGTTCCCTCCGGATTACTATTGGTGGTACGGCGCAACCATTGCCGTACGACGTAGGGATTTCGCCACCGGTATCGATCTGTGCAAGAATATGAAGAGCGACGAAGCAGTTCTGCGCGTACTTGCGGCCTGCCATGGGTTGCTGGGGAATAGCGATATCGCGCGGCACTATGGCAATCGCCTACGTGACATGTATCCGGGCACTACGGCCATGGAGATGGCTCAACTCGCCCCCGACAGGCGAAGGGAAGACGTCGAGCTCTTTGCGAAGGGCTTCAAGCTTGCGGGGTTGGACTAAGTACGAGTGCGGTGGAAAGTATAGATAAAGCCATAAACTATCGAGTTGTTGTTAAAGCCTGGCGAGGGGAAGCAGAATGTCTGATGGACGTATGTATGTTATCGGCGAGCGTGGAAGTGGTGTCCTTCTGATCAGAACGCAGCCGCTGCGTGTCGTCGAGATAAGTGATGAGGAAATCCAGAAATACAGTGCTGTGACAGGTGGCGATGGCTATGCCAAGATTGCCGCCTCTCTGTGGCGCCTCGTCAGCGATATCCGCGATGGAACGGATGGGACGACGGACACGAGCAGGGCGGCCGGGGTAGAGTCGCTGGTACAAGCCGGAGTGCAGCTCACGGACGTGGACTTTGCATTCTCCGCTCGGGCCAATGCGGCAGCCGATCCTCAGGCGATGGCCACCGCGGAAGCTCAGGCGATGGCCACCGCGCAGGCTCAAGCCATGGCTCAGGCGCAGGCCCAGGCTATGGCCACTGCGCAGGCGATGGCTACCGCCCAGGCTATGACCACGGCGCAGGCGATGACGACCGCGCACGCGATGAACACACAAGCCATGCATACCAATGCCATGATCTATCCTCCCATCGGGGCGGCGCTGCGCCAGTTGATGGGCGAGGAGGGCGAGGGTCTGCAACGTGCCGTTCTGTCGGATGACACCGACAAGTAATGCGGCCCGCTCCGCAACTTCCCCTTGTTGAAGAAAGGGTGACGAATCGGGAGGAGGCGAGCGCCGAGCCCGCCTCCTTTTCCTTTCCCCTTGAGCCATTTGGCATCACCCGCGTTGGAGATCTGACAAGTCTGGATACGATCGGGATTCCAGTGTGGTTCGCGGTGAGACCGAATTCCCGCACCCTATCTGTGAGCCAGGGCAAGGGCCTCACACACGAGCAGGCGCGTATCTCGGCCATTATGGAATCCGTGGAGGGGGCGGTCGCGCAACAGACGCGCCCATTGATCAATACATTCGGATCTCTTCGGCAGATGATGGAAAGAGGCGCGCCGATCATTCCGTTGCGTAATATGTCCCGATGCAAGTTCACGTCGCTCGACCTCGGCAAGGAGCGGGCCTGGGTTCCCGGTTTCGATCAGGAGACTGGCGAGACTGTGCTGGCACCATATGAACTCGTTGGGCTCGACATGCGCTCCAGTTTCCCATGGGACTATAGGGGGTTCAAAGTATGCTCGAACGGGCTTGCAGCGGGGCCAAGTTTATCCTTTGCGGCTCTCGCCGCCCTGCTGGAGCTTATCGAACGGCACGCTAACTCGCTCGTGGAACTGATAGGGGTTAACAGCATCTATGCGCGACCTCTGCGCTACGAGCCAGATTTACACCAGGGGTTGGACGAGGCCGTCGGCAAGGTGAGGGCGGCCGGGCTGGAGCCGCGCTTCTTCGAATTGGCCTGCGATATCGCTCTGCCGGTCGTGGCCGCCGTCGTAACAAGGCCGGTGCTGGGAGGTAGTGGGGGCGGGGAGCGTCTTTCGGGCGGCCATGCCTGCCGCCTTGACGCGGGAGACGCGGCTCTTGCAGCCTTGTTGGAGGCCGTTCAATCCCGGCTCACAAATATTTCCGGCGCGCGTGACGACATGGACGCGTCCCAATATGAAGTGGCTCCCTCGGTTGATCTCCCTGTGAAGGACGGCGCGCCCCTTCTATCTTCCTGCATGAAGAAGTATGCAAGGAATATGAGTCTCACAAAGGACGAACAACTTTCGGTTGTCATCAAGGAACTTTGTAAGTCCGGCTATGGTAAGATATTTTTCTTCGATCTGCCTACTGGTGTTGCAGGGGTTCATGTGGTGCGGGCACTCGTGCCGCGCCTGAAGGTCGCTTTTGAAGACGATATTTCGCAGTTTCAGGCTGATGACATCGATACTCTACTAAGGGGCTGGAGTTCTAGGTTATGAAATTCGTTTTGGATTTGTAGCTTTGTTGCATCAATTATGCGTTCTGTTTTAGTAGAATTATAGCTTTAGATGTGATTGGTAATATAATGTTGTATATTTTCTGTATTTCACTAGTATAAATAATATCTAAAGTTTACTTTTATTATCATTTATTGTTTATCTAAGCTCCGTTCGCCTCTTTGTGTCAATGATACTGTTGAGGTTTGATGCGAATTTCCTGTAGAATGGTGAGGCCGTCTTAATTCTCCGAAGTCCGGAAGATGTCGAGGTGCTGTGAATGGTGCTTGGCAACTTTCTGACGATACATACGCGTATAGTGTGAAGTATATCTAATATATAAGCTCATAGATATAGTATAATTCTTTTCTCGAGCGCGCCTGATAAAGGGGGCAGGACAAATGTCAATCGAGATGGAAGCAGCCCAGCGGATGCCGGCCAACACGAGGGTGCAGTCGAAGATGCGTCCTGTCCGCATTCTGGCGGTGGCTTGGAACTTGGAAAGAGCGCACGCGCAGATATCTAGACGCGTCGACACCAATAGTGCCCATTTCGACAGTCACTTGAACAATGTAGCAGCAACGAATGGCGCAAGTGTCGCGTATCCTGTCAAAGAGAAAAAGTCGTCCAAATCCGCCTTTCGTCCACCGAGGCGATCAAAAGTTTCCGGTGTTGGAAACTTATTTTTGCTGATAAGGGCTCTGATACTTGTCATTTTGTTAAAAGCGATAGATCAATTTTCTATTTTAGTTACAGATGCGTTGGCGCTTGCTATTTTCCTATGACGGCTCATAGTAACCCTTGGCAGGGTCGAGTGCGGTATTGGGCACTGCCGACGAAAACGCGCAATTAAATTGGCTCCAAATAACGGGAACAAAGTAAATGCCAGTCGAAGCAAAAGCAACCTACAAAATGCCACCAGTAGAAGCCAAGGCGACATATAAGATGCCGCCAGTAGAAGCCAAGGCAACGTATAAGAGGCCACCAATTGAAGCCAAGGCTCAGTACCGGTTTCCAGTCGTCGGTGTCACGACGGCTCGTAAGAATCTTGAAGCGGCGGTGCGTGGCGACCTATAGTGCAGTCCGCTGCGGTCTACTGACCGTCAACTGAGTTAGGTTTCGGTCTGATAGAGTCCCTAAATGGATGGCGCAAGTTCACATTCCTCGAGAGAAGTGAGCGAAAACAACAAGTTTTCTTCCTTTTCTCCGCCGCTTGCGCCATTCGGGATCACCCGAGCCGGCGATTTGACGGACCTCGATGTCATCGGGATCCCTGTGTGGTTCGCGGTACGTCCCAATTCCCGAACGCTGTCATTGAGCCAAGGGAAAGGACTCACGCACGAGCAGGCCCGCATCTCGGCGATTATGGAGTCTGTCGAAGGCGCTGTGGCCGAACAAACCAGTCAACTGGTGGCGGAATTTGGCACTCCGGCTGAGATGACTTCCAGGGGGAAAAAACTGGTTCCGCTTGACCGGCTTGATCGGTGTGATTATGCGGCCTTCGATCCGACCTGTCAGCGAGCTTGGGTGCGCGGACAATGCTATGGAACCGGGGAGCCGATTTTCGCGCCGTATGAGCTTATCGGCCTTGATATGCGTGTCGAGTTTCCGTGGGATTACGATGTTTTCAGCGTCGGATCGAGTGGACTGGCGGCCGGGCCGAATTTTTATTTCGCTGCTCTTGCAGCCCTCCTTGAACTTGTCGAACGTGATGCCACCTTCGCAGTGGAGCAGGATGGATTTCAGCCTAATAATTCTCGCCTCATAAGATGGCAAAGAGGTTGCCACGCTGGCTTAGACGAGGCCGTAGATAAGGTTCGGCTAGCCGGCCTAGAGCCGAGTTTTTTTGAGATTCCCAATAGATTTGGATTGCCTGTGGTCGCAGCGGTTATCGCCAGACCAATACTGCACGTGCAAGGGGCCGGGGAGCGTCTTTCGGGAGGCTATGCCTGCCGGATGACAATAGGTGAAGCCACTTTGGCTGCGCTGCTTGAGGCCGCTCAGTCCCGTTTGACCAATATCGCGGGCTCACGGGACGATTTGGCGGAAACCGAATACGAGGAGGCTGGCGCTACGCTTCCCTCCTCGGCAAGTGAAGCCATACCGCTTGCCGTTTGCACGGCACAATGCACCTCTGAATCAGGTATGTCCGTTGCGGAAAAACTGGACTTTGTTGCTGAGTGCCTTGGAAGCGCGGGGTGCGCCGATGTATATTTTTTTGACCTTCCCGGCCCAGTGAAAGGCGTACACGTTGTTCGTGCTTTAGTTCCAAGATTACGAGTGTTTGGACATTAGTAGCAAGGTAACTCGAAGTTTTATTGGGAGGCCAACTTTCCTGCGTGAAAACTAAGATACTTATTTGAATTCATGCTTGAAGGTTAAGCGGATCGGCGGGATATTTTGCAGGATCAACGAGGCGACAAAAATCACGATAGGATGTGGACGAGTTCGCAGATTATGCTCGCCGTTGTGATGGCGTTAGTAGCCATTGCTTCAAAGCAACTTGGCGCGGCACTTTCAAGGCCGGTGATGGATAGTTACGGCGCTCTTGCAACCACCTCCGAACGGATAGGCTGGGCAGCCTTGATTCTTTCGATCATCGCGCGTCCAAAAGTTCATACCTATAGTAAGACCCAATGGATTGCGGCTCTTTTGCTGGGAGCAACAATCGGAACAATGATGCTAACGGTGTACGCCGCAATCGCCCGAGTACCGTTGGGTCTTGTGGTTGCGATCGATTTTCTTGGTCCGCTGAGCGTCGCTGCGTTTGGTTTGAGGCGAAGTTGGCGCTTGACCTGGCCCGTCATTGCACTAGCTGGTGTGTTATTGCTCGTGAGGACCAGCCAAGGCTGGAGCGCTGATCCTCTTGGCATAGCGCTCGCCTTTCTGGGAGCAATTTGCTGGGCGCTTTTTATTATATTGATGAAGCGGATAGGATCGGTATTTCAAGGGCTCGAAGGGCTCGCGATTTCCTTCATAACCGCCGCATTCATCACCATACCCATCGGGCTGGTTGAGAGCGGCCTTCCGCCGGCAGGTGATCTGCTGAGCAAGGCGGCAGGACTAGCTATCCTGACGCCGTTGCTCCCCTATGCGATGGAAGTCGTCGTTCTCAGGCGATTGCCTTCGGCCACCTTCGGTATTCTGGCAAGCCTAGAGCCGGCGGTTGCCGCATTGGCTGGGTTTGTCATTTTGCAACAAGCCCTCAGCATGCAGCAGACATTGGGCATTGCATGCGTTGTGATCGCCAGTATCGGCGCTGTGACCTACGCGGTACCCGATGCTGCGAAGCGCACCGATCAGAGTGCCGCGCCGAAAGCCGCCGAGGATATGCCATGACTTCCATCCTCTTCACAGGCCCAAGCCTCCACGGTGTCGCTCCCGAATTGCTGCACGGGTTCGAGGTTCGCCCTCCGGCCGGTTGTGGAGACTTACTTGCCGCCGCCATGCAGGGTGCGGACGCTATCGGGCTGATCGATGGCGTTTTCGACCACGCTCCCTCCGTGTGGCACAAGGAGATTCTCTATGCCATCAGCTGCGGCATTCGCGTCTATGGCGCGGCAAGCATGGGGGCTCTGCGCGGGGCCGAGTGTGCCGCCTACGGTATGATCGGGGTTGGGCGGATCTTCGAGGATTATGCCAGCGGCCGGCGTGTGGCGGATGCGGATGTCGGGGTGGCGCATGCACCGGCGGAATTCGGCTATGCACCTCTCAGCATTGCCCTTGTCGATGTCGAGGTCACGTTGCAAGACATGAGATCGGTCAACGTCTTGTCTCTGCATGAGGGCGAGCGGCTGCTCCAGGCGGCCCAGCAGATTCATTTCAAGGAGAGGACGTGGCCCGACATCGTCGCCAGGGCGGGGTTTTCAGGGCTGCAAGCCAGTGCGATGGAAGAAGCACTGGAGCGTCATGCTCGCAGTCAGAAGCGGGAAGACGCCATCGCCCTGCTCGAGCGCCTTCGGGCGGATGCGGGCAAGCCAGCAGAAAAGCCCAATTTCACCCTCGCGCAGTCGGGATTCTTTGTCGTGCTGCACAATCGCGTGGCCCAACGGCTAGCTGATGGTGGCTAGAGCGTAATGGCATTATGTTGGATCACTGATTGCTGGGGCCGTCATTCCGGTTGAAGCGTATCCTCACAAGCTGTGCTTGTGAGTGGGAACGCCGGAATCCATGAACACCAACTTCAAAGGGCAGTGTTCATGAATTCCGGATCTCCCTTAAGTCGTCCGGAATGACGGCCCAGCGATCAACCTAATGCCATCGCGCTCTAGGGGCCGTTAAAGAATCAGTGAATCGGAATGCGGGTATTGGGATTGCAGGAGAGGCGCGGCGCTTGAAGCACTCATTCTTGAACGATCCCCGAGCTAGCCGGTCAAACCGCTAGTCGGCGACCGGATAAATCGACAACACTCCGCCTGGCAGCCTTCCCTCCGGTGATACACGCCGTTGGTCGCAGCACACAAAGAGAACGAATATTGACTTTCGTTCGTTCTCGTGCTTTATTCCGTAACGGAATGAGGCGTCAGCGGCCGGCGTCTGTACAACCCGGCCCCGAACGCCTCCATCCACCCCTACAGCCTGTCCAAGTGATTGGCGCGCGGCGGTCCTGCTTCCTTCGAAGCCGGCCTCCAGGGGTGACGAGCGGGACAGACGGGATCGGCACCCCATGGAAGTGCCCTGGATCCCTGGATGGAGCGTGAAGGGCTTGAGCCTTGCAACGCCTTCGTCCCTCCTCCCGCCGATGCGGTGAAGAGGGCTGATGCCACCGTCCGGCCAGGACGGACGTCGCTCGGCCCCTTTGCCGAGCCGGCTGGGCCGGGTTCGGATGGTCCGTGCCATCCGCTCCCGGCTCGCCTCTGCCCTCACAAGGCGGAAAAACAGGTGGCCTTGCGCGCCTTGTCAGCGTGCCGGGCCGCCGGAACGGGGCGATGGCGTCTGGCACCGACAAGGCGGCCTGCCATCTTCCATGATCCTGCTTTCACGGCTGCCCCGCAGCCGCCATCGCCCGGTCTCCTCATCAACCCAGCCGGAAAGGGCGTGGGAACGCGAGCGCTTGGCTATGGCGGTGAGAAGGCGGCGGAGGCGAGAGAGTCCGACGCTTGTGGATCGTTAGAGAATTAGCGCGCTGTCATCCCCGGTTGAGCCACTCGCGAGCGCGTCACAAGCTCTTGCTTGTGACGGCGAGAGAGGGCGAAAGGAAGGGGATCCAGGGGCTAAAGGGTATCACTCGTGGCCCCTGGATCCCCTTCCCGCGCTACGCGCGCCGGGGATGACAGCCTCTCCTGCCTCGTTGGTGACCGGGTCTAAGGCCATTATGCTCTGCTGCGCTTTCCAATTCGCCGGAATCGGCAAGAATCGCAAAGACATGTCGAAACCCGGTCAGCGCGCGCCGGCCAGCATAGTCGTACCGGACAGTTGGTTCGCGCTGTCCGCGTTTCCCACCCTCACACGAACTGACCGTGGCAGTGCTTGAATTTCTTGCCCGAGCCGCAGGGGCAGGCCTCGTTGCGGCCGATGCGGCCCCAGGTCGAGGGATCGTTCGGATCGCGGGTCTCGGGCGCCACTGACGTCATGCCCGCCCTTTCGCCGACGGCGATCGGCGCGCTGAGCTGCGAGGGCGGGAAGCCGGCGCCGGCTGATGCGAACTCGTCCTCTCCGGTGAGGGGATCGATGTGCTGGCCGTACATCTGCGGCAGTTCCGGCTCCTGGGGCATCACCTGCAGGCGGAACATCGTACGGGTGACATCCTCGCGCCAGCGTTGCATCAGGTCCGAGAAGAGCTGATAGCCTTCCGACTTGTATTCGATCAGCGGATCGCGCTGGGCCATGGAGCGCAGGCCGATGACCTGGCGCAGATGGTCGAGCGTGACGATGTGCTCGCGCCAGAGATTGTCCAGCGTCTGCAGCAGCACCGCCTTCTCGACCTGGCGCGTCACCTCCGGGGTGAAGGCGGTGGTGCGCTCCTCGGCGTGTTTGTCGGCTGCATCGGTGATGCGATGGGTCAGCTCTTCCTCGGCGATGCCTTCTTCCTTGGCCCAGTCCTCGACTGGCAGGTCAAGGTTCAGCACATCATTGATCGCGACGTGCAGACCCTTGGTGTCCCACTGCTCGGGATAGGCGTTCTCGGGCACATGGGCGCGCACGAGATCGTCGATGACGAGGTGTCGGAAGTCGGTAATCGAGTCGTCGACCGACTCCTGCGCCATCAATTCTCGGCGATGCTCGAAGATTTCCTTGCGCTGGTCGTTCAGCACATTGTCGTATTTCAGGATGTTCTTGCGGATATCGAAATTGCGCGCCTCGACCTTCTGCTGCGCCTTTTCAAGCGCGCGGTTGATCCAGGGATGCACGATGGCCTCGTCTTCCTTAAGGCCGAGCTTGGCGAGCATGCCGTCCATGCGGTCCGAGCCGAAGATGCGCATCAGGTCATCCTGCAGCGACAGGAAGAAGCGCGAATGGCCCGGGTCACCCTGGCGGCCGGAGCGGCCACGCAGCTGGTTGTCGATGCGCCGGCTCTCGTGGCGCTCCGTGCCGATGATGTAGAGACCACCGGCCGCGATTGCCTTCTCCTTCAGGCCAGCGACCTGGGTCCTGATCCTGGTTTCTGCCTCATCGCGCTCCGGCCCGGCCGGAATGTCGCCGAGCTCGACCTTGATGCGCATGTCCGCATTGCCGCCGAGCTGGATGTCGGTGCCGCGGCCCGCCATGTTGGTGGCGATGGTGATGGCGCCGGGTACGCCGGCCTGGCTGACGATGAAGGCTTCCTGCTCGTGATAGCGGGCATTCAGTACCGCGAAGACCTTCTCCTCGGCCGTGCCCTGGTCGCCGTCATAGAGGGATGCGAAGGCGTTGGGGTCGGAGAAGTCGCGCTGCTTGTAGCCCTGCTTGAGCAGGTACTGCGCCAGCGTCTCGGACTTCTCGATCGAGGTGGTGCCCACCAGCAGGGGCTGGCCGATCCTGCGGCAGTCCTCGATCAGGCGGATGATCGCCTTGTATTTCTCGTCGACCGAGCGATAGACTTCGTCGTCGTCGTCGAGGCGCTGCACCGGACGGTTGGTCGGGATCTCGATCACTTCGAGATTGTAGATGTCCATGAACTCGTCCGCCTCGGTGGCGGCCGTGCCGGTCATGCCCGCAAGCTTGGCGTAGAGGCGGAAATAGTTCTGGAAGGTGATCGAGGCCAGCGTCTGGTTCTCGGGCTGGATCGTGACCTTTTCCTTGGCTTCCAGGGCCTGGTGCAGGCCTTCCGAATAGCGCCGGCCCGGCATCATGCGGCCGGTGAACTCGTCGATGATCACCACTTCGTCGTTGCGGACGATATAGTCCTTGTCGCGCGTGAACAGCTTGTGGGCCCGAAGCGCCTGGTTCACGTGATGGACGATGGTGACATTGCCCGCATCATACATCGAGCCTTCGCGCATGAGGCCGGAACCGGCCAGCATCTGCTCGACATGCTCGTTGCCTTCCTCGGTGAGGTTGACGGTGCGCTGCTTCTCGTCGAGCTCGTAGTCTTCCTTGCTGAGGCTGGGCATCAGCGCGTCGATGGTCATGTAAAGCTCGGGCCGATCTTCCAGCGGGCCGGAAATGATCAGCGGCGTGCGCGCCTCGTCCACCAGGATGGAGTCGACCTCGTCGACGATGGCGAAGGCGTGGCCGCGCTGGACCATCTGCGCCATGTCATATTTCATGTTGTCGCGCAGATAGTCGAAGCCGAATTCGTTGTTGGTGCCGTAGGTGATGTCGCAGGCATAGGCCGCGTGGCGTTCCTCGTCGGAGAGGCCGTGCACGATCACGCCGGTGGTGAGGCCGAGGAACTGGTAGATGCGGCCCATCCATTCGGAATCGCGCCGGGCGAGATAGTCGTTGACGGTGACGACATGCACGCCCTTGCCGGCGAGCGCGTTGAGGTAGACGGGGGCGGTGGCCACCAGCGTCTTGCCCTCGCCGGTCTTCATTTCGGCGATGGCGCCTTCATGCAACACCATGCCGCCGATCAGCTGGGTGTCGAAGTGGCGCTGGCCCAGCACGCGCTTGGCGGCCTCGCGCACGGTGGCGAAGGCGGGCACCAGGATGTCGTTCAGGCTCTTGCCGGCGGCGAGCTGGGCCTTGAATTCCATTGTGCGGGCGCGTAGCGCCTCGTCGGACAGCGCCGCCACTTCCGGCTCCAAGGCGTTAATGGCGGCAACCTTGGGATTGTAGGCTTTGAGCCTGCGGTCATTGGAGGAGCCGAACAGTTTCTTGGCGAGCGAGCCGAACATAGAAGGCCTTCAAATTTTTGCGCCGGGGCGGCGCCATGATCCGAACCATCGGGAGCCGCGTGCGACACCCCAAGAGCGTTCTTCAGTCTGACCGAACCGGTAAGAACCGCAAAAACGCGTCGAAATAAAGAGCTGGTGAAAAACGGCGCTTGGGCTTAAACGCGTTTTGCTCCAGCGACGGCCCTATCCCGATCGCAGTGCGATGTGGCACGAGAATGACGGCGAGCCCCCTTTGGGGATCTCCGTCGCTCGGGGAGCAGGCCGCTCCAGACAAATTTCGTGAACCGGACGTTCCAGAGCCCCGCGAGGGACCCCACGCCAGCACCACGGTTCGAAGGTTCGCTGGCCGGACTCACTTAAGTATTGGGGGTGGGGGTGTCAATCGAACCGGCGCCTTACAAATCGGTCAGACACGTCATTTCGCTGAAAAATCCGTGACAATCTCCATGAGGAAGCGCTCTTTTGCGTGACAAGGGAAACCAGGCCGAAACAGGCTGTCACAGTTTTGACGACTGCCCTTCGTAAAAGGCCGCTTGAAACGCCATTTCGCAGGCGACATTGACCTGGCTTTTGTCCTGTCCTATCAGCGCTGCGAGGCGCTCGTCCGGGATAGGGAACAATGCGGGCTTGTCGCTGAGACAGCGTCCGCCCGGACGAGACACCGCACCGGATTTGCCCCCTCTTTCGTCAAGGAACCTGCCCATGATCCTAACCCGCCGCGCGCGTCCCGCCGCGATCCTGTTCGCCAGCGTTGCCGCTCTGGCGCTCGCCGCCGCGCCTGCCTTCGCGCAGGATGCGACCAAGCCTGCAGCCCAGCCCGCACCGGCTCCGGCCGCTGCCGCGCCGGCTCCCGCAGCGCCGGCGGCGACGCCCGAGATCTCGGTCGACGGACAGCCGATCACGCAGGACGACCTCGAAGCGGTGGCACAGGAGATCGGACCGAACCTGTCGCCCCAGCTCTCGCCGGCCAAGCGCCAGGACGTGATCATCAACGCTGCCATCAACCTGCGCCTGGCCGCCAACGAGGCTGAGAAGCAGAAGATCCTGGACGACGCCGCGCTGCAGAAGAAGCTTGCCTTCTACCGCCAGCGCATCCTGATCGATGCGCTCGTCGCCAAGGTCAGCAAGGACGCGGTGACGGACGAGGCCATCAAGAAGGCCTATGAGGAGCAGATCGTCCAGAAGATGCCGGTGCAGGACGAGGTGCATGCCCGCCACATCCTGGTCGCCAGCGAGGACGATGCCAAGAAGGTCGAAGCCCGCCTGAAGGCCGGCGAGGACTTCGCCAAGGTCGCCAAGGAAGTCTCCAAGGATCCGGGTTCTGCCGACCAGGGTGGGGATCTGGGCTGGTTCACCAAGGACCGCATGGTCAAGGAATTCGCCGACGCGGCCTTCAACATGAAGCCGGGTGACGTTTCCGACCCGGTGAAGACGCAGTTCGGCTATCACATCATCAAGCTGGAAGAGCGCCGTCGGCAGCAGCCGCCCTCCCTCGACCAGTACAAGACGCAGCTCGCCGACTTCGTGGCCCAGCAGGCTCAGCAGAAGTTCTTCGCCGATCTGCGCGCCAAGGCAAAGGTGGTGGCGCCGCCGCCCTCCGCCGCGCCGGCCACGGCTCCCGCCCCCGGTGGCGACATGCAGTTGCCCGACGCCGGCCAGCCGGACGAGCAGAGCCAGCCGGCTCCGGCTCCGGCTCCAGCTCCTGCTCCCGCTCCCGCGCAATAATTCGTTCCTGGGATCGCAGGCTTCTCAGCCTGCTCTTCGAAGCACCGCCTATTGAAGAGCAAGCTGGCAAGCCTGCGATCCCAGGACACACCATCCCATAGTCCCTGCCGAGTATCCGCCATGGCCAAGGCCGCGCCCCTGTCCCCGCTCGCTCCCGCGCGTTTCCCGTATCTGCCGCCGATCGCCGGCGTGAGGCTGGCAACAGCCGAGGCGGGCATCCGCTACAAGGGCCGCACCGATGTGCTGCTGGTGCTGCTCGACGAGGGCACGCAGGCCGCCGGCGTCTTCACCCGCTCCAAATGTCCCTCGGCACCGGTCGACTGGTGCCGCGCCGCCCTTAAGGACGGTACGGCGCGGGCGCTCGTGGTTAATTCCGGCAATGCCAACGCCTTCACGGGCAAGAGGGGCGCCGAGGCCGTCGCCTTGACGGCGAAACTCGCCGCCGAAGCCGCTGGCTGCGCGCCATCACAGGTCTATCTCGCCTCCACCGGTGTGATTGGCGAGCCGCTCGACGCCACGAAATTCCAGGATGTGCTGGTCGAGACCGCCGCCCGAGTCTCTCCCGGCGCCTTCGAAGATGCAGGCCGCGCCATCATGACCACCGACACTTTTCCGAAGGGCGCTACCGCCACGGTCGATTTCGGCGGCACCACGGTCACCATCAACGGCATTGCCAAGGGCGCCGGCATGATCGCGCCCGACATGGCGACCATGCTCTCCTTCGTTTTTACCGACGCCCCGATCGCGCAGGACGTGCTGCAGGACCTGCTTGCCAAGGGCGTCGTCGACAGCTTCAACGCCGTCACGGTCGATAGCGATACCTCGACCTCCGACACGCTCCTGCTGTTCGCGACCGGCAAGGCCGGCGGCAAGCCGGCGACGGAGGCTTCCGATCCGCGTCTGCCCGCCTTCGCCAAGGCGCTTGATGGCCTGCTGCTCGACCTTGCCCAGCAGGTCGCGCGTGACGGCGAGGGCGCGCGCAAGTTCGTCACCGTCGACGTGCGCGGCGCCACCTCCAGGCAGGCGGCCCGCCGCATTGCCATGTCGATCGCCAATTCGCCGCTGGTCAAGACGGCCATCGCTGGCGAGGACGCCAATTGGGGCCGTGTCGTCATGGCCGTTGGCAAGGCCGGCGAAGAAGCAGATCGTGACCGGCTGTCGATCTATTTCGGCGGCATCCGTGTCGCGGTGGAGGGCGAACGCGACCCGACTTATGACGAAGAGAAGGTCTCCACCTATATGAAGGGCCAGGAGATCACGGTGGCCGTCGATATCGGCCTCGGTTCGGCGAGCGACCGCGTCTATACCTGCGACCTCACCAAGGAATATGTGGCGATCAACGGCGACTATCGTTCGTGACCAGGCGCCTCCTTCTCGTCGCCGCCTGCGCGCTCGTCGATGCCGACGGCCGCGTGCTGATCTCGCAGCGCCCGGAAGGCAAGGCGCTGGCGGGCCTGTGGGAATTTCCAGGCGGCAAGCTCGAACCCGGCGAGCGGCCGGAAGAGACCCTCATCCGCGAATTGCGCGAGGAACTCGGCATCGAGGTCGAGGAGCCCTGCCTCGCCCCGCTCACCTTCGCCAGCCACGCCTATGAGGACTTCACCCTGCTGATGCCGCTGTGGATCTGCCGCCGCTGGCAGGGCACGCCGCATGGCAAGGAGGGGCAGGCGGTGAAATGGGTGCTGCCGACCAGGTTGCGCGACTACCCCATGCCGCCCGCCGACGAGCCGCTGATCCCGATGCTGATCGATCTAGTGCCGGCGCGATAGGTAGAGAACTCAGAACGGCCCGTCCTGCCAGTATGATTTAATCATGCCGCATGGTATTATGCCTTGTTCGAATTTATTGAGGAGGCGGGTCATGCGCACCACCCAAGCAATAAGCATTACATTGCCGCACGACATGCTTGATATGGTGAAGGAAAAAGTCGCATCGGGCGAGTATGCCTCTGAAAGTGAGGTTATCCGCGATGGTTTGCGCAGCCTTCGGGCGCGCGATGAGGCCGTTGAGAAGTGGCTTGTTGAACAAGTCAACGCCGCCTATGACGACTACATGAAAAACCCTGACGACGTCATTTCTGCCGACGAGGTGTTTGCGGAGTTGAGAACCTATCATGCTGCGCAAGTAACGTCTCATGACGACGCGGTATGAAATTTTCTTCAGACTGAATGCGCGATCGGATCTCCTGTCAATCTACAAGCACATAGCCAAGGCGGTTGCGCCGAAAACGGCCGGAAGTTTTGTTCTCGGTATTGAAGAATTTTGCCGAGGTCTTACTCAGTTTCCACAACGTGGAATCGTCCGACCCGGGATGAGGCCTGGGACACGACTTGCGTTCTATCGCCGACAGGTGACGATTTCTTACTTCATTGATGAAGAGAATAAGCGCATCGTAATATTGGAGATATTGGGAAAGGGTCGGGATTTCGAGGCAGCGCTCGGTATCAAAAACAAGAATGGCTGACCTCTGGCCTCAGTCTTCCTCCCGATGCTCCTTCACCCCCAGCGCATCCGCCAGCCTCGTCTTTGCCGAGCCCGGTTGCAGCGGCTTCTGCTGGCTCTCATGCGGTACCCAGCCTGAGATCCAGATCAGCTCGAAGGTCGCGCGGATTCGGCCGTCCGGATCGGAGAAGCGTTCCTGGTAGATCTCGGCCATGCGCAGCAGGGTGGAGCGGCGCGTGAAGCTCTTGCGGCGCTGCGTCATGACATTGGTGGCGCCCATGGCGCGCAGGTCCGCCATCAGGGCGAAGGCGTTGTCGTAGCGCACGGTCAGGGTTTCACCGTCGACCACCGGCAGGGCGAAGCCCGCGCGCTGCAGAAGGCCACCCATGTCGCGCACGTCGGCGAAAGGGGCAACGCGGGGGGAGACGCCTCCTTCGACCTCGAGCTCGGCCTGCGAGAAGGCCTCGCGCAATTCGCTCAAGCTCGAGCCACCCACCAGCACCGCCATCAGCAAGCCGTCGGGCTTCAGCGCGCGGCGAATCTGGCTCAGCATGCCCGGCAGGTCGTTGACGAATTGCAGCGACAGGGCGGAGAGGGCAAGGTCGATACTATCCGGGGCGAGTGGCAGCACTTCATCGGCGATATCGGCGCGCTGCCAGCTGGCGGAGAGAGCGGGCAACAGGGTCTCGCCGAGCAGGGGCGACAGGGGCCCGATCTCCGCCGCCGCCTCGAAGCGGCGCAGCACGGCGGCGAGGCGGTCTGCCATGTCCTCGGCGGCGTGGCGCAGCAGGAAATCGGCCGGACGGGCGGCGGCGCGGCGGCGATGCTGCGCCAGAGCGGCGGGATCGAAGAGCAGAGGCGTTGTCATAGAGCGGTCCATCTTCCGATCGAATCAGCAAGAATCGCAAAATGCTTCTGAAGCCAACGAGTTGAATTCTCCATTCGCTTCTGCCTGAGCGCATTTTGCTTTGGACGCTATGTAGGGCATTCGCGCTTGCATTTCACCCGCGAGGTGGCGGAGATGGCGACTTTCGCTCGCTCCGTCCGAACGTGTGATTGAGGCCCATGCCACCATTTCTGCGCCCTGTCGAAGACCCCGCCGATCCGCGCATCGAGGCCTATCTCGAAATCCGCGAGCGCGATCTCAAGGGCCGGGGCGGCCGCTTCGTCGTCGAGGGCGAGGTGGTGCTTCAGACGGCGCTGAAGCTCGGGCGCTTTGCCATCGAGTCCATCCTGATCGGCGAAAACCGGGTCGAGCCACTGGCCGATCTGCTCGCCAGCGTGCCGACTTCCATCCCGGTCTATGTCGCCACGCGCGCGGTGCTCGATCGCATCGCCGGCTTTCCGATGCATCGCGGCATCCTGGCGATCGGCCTGCGGGGAGAACCAGCCTCGCCGGAATCCCTGCTGGCCAGCATGCCTGAGAATGCCCTCGTGGTCGGGCTCTCTGGCATCGCCAACCACGACAATATCGGCGGCATCTTTCGCAACAGCGCTGCCTTCGGTGTCGGTGGCGTGCTGATCGATGCCGCCTCCTGCGACCCGCTCTATCGAAAGGCCATTCGGGTCTCGGCCGGGGCGGCGCTGGTCACGCCCTTCGCGCAAGGCGGCGAGATCGCCAAGCTGTGCGACGCTTTGCTGGCGCATGGCTTCGAGGTGCTGGCGACCAGCCCCGCAGGCCGCGAGACCCTGCGCGACATCGCTCCTCGGGGGCGGCAGGCCGTCCTGTTCGGCGCCGAGGGGCCGGGCCTGCCGGAAGCGATATTGAGCCAGCTACGCAGCGTGCGCCTCGATATGAGAGGCGGCTTCGATTCCCTCAACGTCGCGACGACGAGCGGCATCGTGCTGCATCATCTGGCGCGGTAACTGGGAGCGCGGACGTCTCGTCCGCTCTTGAAACGGATCGGCACGATGAAAAGGCGCAGGCCGTGCTGACGGCTGCGCCTCGTTCTGCCTTCATCGTGGTTCAAGAGCGGACTGGAAGTCCGCGCTCCCAGGCTACTTCAGCACCCCATTCTTCTTCGCCACCCATGTCGCCATATAGTCCATTAGCCCGGGCGACAGGCAATCATAGGGCTCGAGACCCAGTTCCTTCAATCTTCCGCGCACGCCCGCCATATCGGAGGGGTCGGTGCCCGACTCGATGATGGAGGAAACGAAGGCGGCAAAACCCGGCTCGGCCCAACCTTCTTCCTCGAAGCGTTCGGGATGCACGAAGCTGAGACCCTGGAATGCGTGCTCGCGCTCCACCGGCCCATGCATGTGCACGCCGCATTCGGTGCAGGCATGGCGCTGGATCAGGGCTGATGGATCGACCACCTTGAGCTTGTCGCCATTCTCCAGCACGGTGACATTGCCGGTGGGCGCCACCGCGACCACCGAGAAAGTTGCGCCGGTGGGCTTCCAGCATTTGGTGCAGCCGCAGGCGTGGTTGTGGGCGATCTGCCCCTTGATCGCCACCTTCACCGGCCGGGTCTGGCAGGCGCATACCAGCGTGCCGCCGGCAAAGCTGTCGCTGCCTTTCTTGACGCCGCCATCGACGGCCGGATGAATCGAAACTGTCATGACTTCCTCCCCATGCGGCTGCTTTTCAGCGCAGCCTGACGAGAGGGAGTATGGCGCTAAAGTCGGATGAATGCAGCTACAAAACGGCGCGACGCGGGCCTCCCCCACGAAGCTGGGGGAGGCTTTCGCGCCGCATCTGGTCCAAAAGCCTGAGCCTCACTCCCTCACCAGATCGCCCAACAGGTTCGCCGCCACCGCGAGCTTGGCGAGCGACAGGCCGCTCGCCGCGATCTCCTCCACCGAGCGGCGGATGCGGGTGGCTTCCGGATGGGCTTCGAGCCAGGCCTGCGTCGCCGCCTGGCCAGAGAGGCCGGTGGCCAGCATGTCCGCCACCAGGCGGCGTTCGGCCGCCGCGATCTGGTCGATCGCCCGGTCGATGGCGAGGCGCTCGAAATAGTCGTTGGCAGGCACCCCACGTGCGGCAGCGATGATGCGGTCGAGGCGGAAGTCGGCCTCGGTCGCGAAGAAGGTCGCGGCCGTCTCGCCGATGGCGCGGCCGGTGCGGCCGGCGACGAGCACGATGTCGGGCGCCGAGCCCAGCGCGTCGAGGTTGGCGAGCTTGCCGGCGAGTTCCTCGGGTACGCCGCCATCCACGAGTTCCTGCCGGCGCTTGCCGCGGGCGGCCTGCATGTCCTCAGGCAGGGAGGCGTCGAGTCCGGCGGCAATTTCACCGATGCCGGTGCCGAAACGCGAGATCACCGCCTCCAGCCCCGGGCTGAAATCGACATTGCGCACATACCAGACCACGCGCGAGAGCAGCAGGTCCTGCAGTGAGGCATAGAGGCCGAGCTGGAGCTGCCCGTCGATCTTGTTGTCGAGGGCATCGATGCCGTCATAGAGGCGGCCGAGCCCATAGGATTCGTCCACCGCCGCGAAGGCCTGCGCGATGGCGGGCACATCGGCGTCGGTCTCGTCGCTGAGCCGCACCACGCTGGACGGGCCGCCGCGATTGATGATGCCGTTGGCGAGGTTGGTGGCGATGATCTCCCGGCGCAGGCGATGGTGCTCGACGGCGTCGGGGAACTTCTGCCGCAATTCCTGCGGGAAATAGGTGGTCAGCTCGCGGGCGAGATAGGGATCATCCGGCACGCTGGTGCTCAGGAGGTCGTCATAGAGCGTGAGCTTGGCATAGGCGAGCAGCACGGCGAGCTCAGGCCGCGTCAGTGCCTGGCCGCGCCGGGTTCGCTCGACGAGCGTGCTGTCGTCCGGCAAGAACTCGACCGCACGATCGAGCAGGCCACGCTGTTCCAGCGTCTGCATCAGGCGGGTGAGGAAGCCCGTCTCCCCCAGGCCCTTGCGCTCGGCGAGCGAGAGGGAGAGCGTCTGCAGATAGTTGTTGCGCAGCACGAGTTGGCCGACCTCGTCGGTCATCGCGGCGAGCAGGGCGTTGCGATCGGCTTCGCTGAGGCGCCCGTCGCGCTCGGGCCGGGCGAGGGCGATCTTGATGTTGACCTCGACGTCGGAGGTGTTGACGCCGGCCGAGTTGTCGATGGCGTCGGTGTTGAGCTTGATGCCCTTCTGCGCCGCTTCGATGCGTCCTCGCTGGGTGGCGCCGAGATTGGCGCCCTCGCCGATCACCCGTGCCCGCAGATCCGAGCCGGTGATGCGGATGGGATCGTTGGCGCGGTCGCCGACCAGGTCGTCGGTCTCGCTGGCGGCGCGGATATAGGTGCCTATGCCGCCAAACCAGAGCAGGTCGACGCGGGCTTTCAGGATCGCCGTCATCACCTCGAAGGGCGTCGCCTCCGGTTTGTTGAGGTCGAGCAGCGCCCGCACTTCGGGCGCCAGCGGGATCGATTTCAGCGAGCGCGAGAACACGCCGCCGCCCTTTGAGATCAGCGATTTGTCATAGTCCTGCCAGCTCGATCGCGGCAGGTTGAATATGCGCAGGCGCTCCGCGTGGCTGCCGGCCGGGTCCGGATCGGGATCGAGGAAGATGTCGCGATGGTCGAAGGCGGCCACCAGCCTGGTGGCGGGCGAGAGCAGCATGCCGTTGCCGAAGACGTCGCCGGACATGTCGCCGACGCCGGCGGCGCTGAAGGGCACGGTCTGGATGTCGGTGCCCAACTCGCGGAAATGGCGCTTGACGGCCTCCCAGGCCCCCCGCGCGGTGATGCCCATCTTCTTGTGGTCATAGCCCACGCTGCCGCCGGAGGCGAAGGCGTCGCCGAGCCAGTGATTTTTCTCGATCGAGATCGCATTGGCGGTGTCGGAGAAAGTCGCCGTGCCCTTGTCGGCCGCGACCACGAGATAGGGATCATCGCCATCATGCCGGATGGTGTTGTCAGGCGGCACGATCCTGTCGCCGTCGATGTTGTCGGTCAACTCGAGCAGTGAGCGGATGAAGATGCGATAGGCTTCCGTGCCCTCGGCCATCCAGGCGTCGCGGTTGGAGGGCGGGGGCAGGCGCTTGGGCACGAAGCCGCCCTTGGCGCCCACCGGCACGATCACGGCGTTCTTGACCTGCTGCGCCTTGACGAGGCCGAGGATCTCCGTCCTGAAATCCTGCGGCCGGTCCGACCAGCGCAGGCCGCCGCGCGCCACCTTGCCGAAGCGCAGATGGATGCCCTCGACGCGGGGCGAATAGACGAAAATCTCATAGAGGGGCTTGGGCGCCGGCAACCCGTCGACCTTGCGGCATTCGAACTTGAAGGTGATCACCGCGCGGGGGTGGCCATCCGGGCCAACCTGCCAGAGGTTGGTGCGCACGATCGCCTGCACGAGATTGGTGAAGCGACGCAGGATGCGGTCCTCGTCGAGGGAAGAGACCTGCTTCAGTTCCTCTTCGATATTGGCGATGATCGTCGTCTCGCGCGCCGCCCGCTCGGCGTCGGTGGCGACGAGGCGCGGATCGAAGCGCGTCTGGAACAGGGCCACCATGCTGGCGGTGATCTCGGTGTTCTTGCGCAGCGTCTCCCACATGTAATCCTGGGAGAAGGGTGCGCGGATCTGGCGCAGATAGCGCGACAGGGCCCGGATGGTGGAAATCTCGCGCCAGCCCAGACTGGTGCGCAGGATCAGGGCGTTGTAGCCGTCGGACTCGGCCCGGTCGCTGACCACGGCCATGATCGAGGCTTCGAGGCGGTGGTTGAAATCACTCGTGATGTTGATCGGCTGGCCATCGGCGGTCTCGATGGTCATGTCGTGCAGCCATACGGGCGTGGGAGCCGGATTGGCCGCGGGTGTGACGCGATAGGTTCGTTCATTGACGACGCGCAGGCCGTGGTTCTCGATGACCGGCACGCGGTAGGAGAGCGACAGGGGCGCCCCGTGCGAGAACACTTTCAGGCTGAAACGGCTGGGGTTGTCGTCACCCTCGCGCTTGTAGACCGAAAGCGAGACCGGGCGATCCGGCGAGAGCTTCTCGATGACGCCGATGTCGGCAATGGCCTGTGCCGTCGAGAACACTTCCGGATAGCCGCCACGGAAGGCCTTGGCGTAGCGGTTTCCGAGCAGGCGGGCGCGCATGCCGTCCGTGGTGCCGGCAAGCGCCGCTCTCAGCTTGTCACCCCAATTGGTGGCGAGGGAGGTGATCTCGGCCTCGAGCGCGGCCCGGTCGATCACCGGCGTCTCGCCGTCATAGCGGCCGATGATGTAGTGCACACGGGCGAGCGGGCCTTCGGGGAAGGCGGCATAGGAGGCCGACAGGCGGCCCTTGTAGACCTGCGCGAGATGGGCGCCGATGGCGAGACGCACGTCCGTGTCGTATTTCTCGCGCGGGATGAAGACGAGGATGGAGACGAAGCGGTCGAATTTGTCGGGCCTCACGAGCGCGCGGAGACGCGGGCGCTCGTAAAGCAGCAGAATCTCCATGACGAAATTGTAGAGCGTCTCGGCGTCGATCTGCACCAGCTCATCGCGCGGATATTCCTCCAGGATGTGGAGGATGGCCTTGCCGGAATGACTTTCGGGGTCGAGGCCGGCGCGCTGCAGCACCTGCGCCACCTTGTGGCGGACATAGGGGATCTGCCGCACCGAGCGCGTATAGGCAGCCGAGGTGAAAAGGCCGACGAGGCGCAGTTCGCCCTCGATCTTGCCCTCCGGCGAATAGAGCTTGACGCCGATATAGTCCATGCGCACCCGCCGGTGCACGCGGCTGTTCACATTGGCCTTGGTGACGATGAGGATGGTCGGCTCGCGCATGAATTCGCGAATTTCCGGCGTCATCACCACCATTTCGGTGCCGCGGCGCAGGATCTTGACGTTGGGGTCGCGCAGGATGCCGAGGCCCGGGCCCTCGCTCACCTCGTCTGAGGCGTCCGCCTCGGCCGAGAAGTGGTATTCGCGCAGGCCCAGGAAGGTGAAATTGTCGGCGCACAGCCATTGCAGGAGCTGGTTGGCCTCGGCGATCTCATCCACCGGCAGCGGCGGGGGATTCGAGCGGAAGGCCTCTATCGCCTGCTCGACCCGGTCGCGCATCGCCCGCCAGTCCTGCACGCAGGCGCGCACGTCGTTGAGCGAGAGTGTGAGCCCGTCGACCAGCTTCTGGCGGTCGGCATCGGAATCGATGCGCGGGATATGGATATGGATGAGGCTCTCGCGCTCGCCCTTGGCGCCTTCGGGCAGGGTGTTGCCGTAGAAGCGCACCAGCTTGCCGTCGCCGTCGCGCTCCACTGCGACGATCGGGTGGGCAACCAGCAGCGCCTCGGTGCCCTGTTCGGTGAGTTCTGCCATGGTGGAGTCGAACAGGAAGGGCATGTTGTCGTTGAGGATCTCGACGACGGAGATCTCGCGGCCATCGGGCATCATCGGGTTGACGACGCGAATATCGGCCCGGTCGGGCGTGCGGCGCTGGACATGCTCCCAGGCCTGCTCGGCCAGGAAGGCGAGGGAGGCGGCATCGTGGGACGAGAGATCCTCGAGCGTCGTGCGGCCGAACAGGGCCTCGGCGAACATCGGCGGCGTCCGGCCCGCCCGCAGGCTGCCTGCTGCCCGACGAATCAGGGCGGCCCGGGCTTCATCATCACGCCACGCCATCGTATTCTCCCTATCTTGCTGCGCCGTCTGACCGCGGCGCTGGTACCGGCTTCAGCCGGTTTGGGCGACCATAGCTCAAATTGGGGCCGCTCAAAGTCCAGCAGCGACGGAAATTGCCATTTTGCGATGACAATATCGAGAAAGTTGGGTTCGTAGTGTTAATGCGAGATACCCCTGAGGCAGGACAGGTTAATTGGTCTGATGATACGTTCGCTCTTTACCCAGTCTCCCAGCTGTGAGATTCACTTTTCCGGCAGCGCTACCTGTGGGAATTCGCGGATATCCGCCACGATTGAGGTTCTCAGATGAACGCCACCCTCTCCAATTCTTCGGTCGATCCGCAGGAGATCCAGCGCTTCGACGCCATGGCGGCCGACTGGTGGAACCCCCGCGGCAGCATGAAGGCACTCCATCGGCTCAATCCGTTGCGGCTACGCTATATCCGGGACCAGATTGCTGGTCATTTCGGCCGCTCGGCCACCGCGCTGGACGGGTTCAGGGATCTGCGGCTCGCCGATATCGGCTGCGGTGCAGGCCTGCTCAGCGAACCGCTGGCCAAGCTTGGCGGCTCGGTCACTGGTATCGACATGGCCGGTGCCAATATCGAGATGGCCAAAGCCCATGCCGCGCGCTCCAACCTCACCATCGACTACCGCAACAGCGCGGCCGAGGACCTGCTGGCGGCGGGCGAGCGCTTTGACGTCGTGCTGGCGATGGAGATCGTCGAGCACGTTACCGATCCCGCCGCCTTCCTCAAAACCTGCGCCGGCCTGGTGAAGCCCGGCGGCCTCCTCTTCGTCTCCACCATCAATCGCACGATGAAGGCCTATGCGCTCGCCATCGTAGCGGCGGAAAACGTGCTGCGCTGGGTGCCGCGCGGCACGCATGATTGGAACAAATTCGTCACGCCTTCCGAGATTGGAGTGGCAGTCGAGCCTGAGGGGCTGGCGGAACTCGACCGGGCGGGCGTGATCTATAATCCCCTGCTCGACGAATGGCTGCTCGCCCGCGATACGGACGTCAACTACATGATGGTATTCAGCCGTGGCGCCGGATGAGGGCGTCTCTGGGACCTCCCCTCCGACGGGCAGAGCTGGTGTTTCCCTGCCATGATCTGCACCGAAACTATAGCGTCTTGCGATTTGCCGGACTCGGTAAGAATCGCAAAGATGCGTCGAAACGAAGAGCCGGAGCAAAGCAGCGTTTACGCTTAAACGCGCCTTGCTCCAGGGAGTGCCCATGTCGTTGTCTCGCTGGCTTGCGCTCGTTGGAATGGCCTTTATCGCCATCGTTGTTCCGGGAATGCCGGGCCGGGCGCAGGATGGCTCGCCCGCCGCCCCTGCAGCCAAGGCCGAACGGGGAGACGACCGGGACGCCGATCGGCCGCCCAGCCTCCCGGTGGACTCGGTTACGCATCACACTATCTCCTTGGCGGGCGGCCGCGTCCTGAGCTTCAAGGCGACGGCCGGCAGTCTAAGGCTTCGGGACGAGAAGGGGCATGAACTCGCGCAGGTCGGCTATATCGCCTGTGAGCTCGACGGCGCAGAGGTCAAATCGCGGCCCGTGACCTTTGTCTTCAATGGCGGGCCCGGCGCAGGCTCTGCGTGGCTGAATATCGGGGCCATCGGGCCCTGGCGCCTGCCGATGGAAGCCGGAAAGATCTATCCTTCGGCGCCTCCGCTGCTGGTCGACAATAGCGAGACCTGGCTCGACTTCACCGATCTCGTCTTCATCGATCCGCCGGGCACCGGCTATAGCCGTATCACCGCGACCGGTGACGAGGTTCGCAAGAGCCTTTGGTCCGTCGATGGCGACATCCAGGCGCTGACGGTGGTGGTGCGCCGCTGGCTCGCACAGAACCAGCGGCTCGAGTCGCCCAAATTCATCGCCGGCGAGAGCTATGGCGGGTTTCGCGGGCCACGCCTGGCCGAGGAACTCGCCCTGAAGGAGGGTATCGGCATCAACGGCCTGGTGCTGATTTCGCCGGCGCTCGACTTTTCTGCCGACGACGGTGCATTTTATTGGCTGGACCGCCTGCCGGCCTACACCGCCGCCCACCGTGAGCAGTCCGGGCCCGTCACCCGCGGGCAGCTCGCGGATGTCGAGCGATATGCGATCGGCGATTATCTGCAGGATTACCTGCGCGGCCCGCGCGACACGGAAGCGGTAGCCCGCATGGTGCAGCGCGTGACCGAGCTGACGGGTCTGGATCCGGCATTGGTCAAGCGTCTCGGCGGGCGCATCGACAAGACGACTTTCCAGCGCGAAATCCTCCGGCCCGAGGGCAAGGTCGTCGGCTTCTACGACGCCACCGTCAGCGCCTATGATCCGGAGCCGGCTTCGAACTACAACAATTGGCACGACCCCGCCCTGGAGGGCCTGGAGGCGCCTATGACCAGCTCGATCATGGATCTCTACAATCGCGAGCTGGGCTGGAAGACTGCCGAGCGCTACGAGATCCTCAACGGCCGGGTCGGTGGCTCATGGGACTGGGGCGACCACCTTTCACCGCCCTCGTCCATGGATGCGCTGCGAGGCATGCTCGCGCTCGACCCGCATTTCCGCGTGCTGGTGACCGGCGGCCTCACGGATATCCAGATCCCCTATTTCCAGAACAAGCGCCTGCTCGACCAGGTGCCCGACTACGGCCCGCCGGGACGGTTGCAGTTCAAGGTCTATGGCGGCGGTCACATGTTCTATTCGCGCGACGACAGCCGCAAAGCATTGCACGAGGACGCGCGGATAGTGGTGGAGGGGCCATAGGGGGAGTATTCGCGCGCGGTTCTCTCAGCGCGCAAATCGGCGCCTTCACCCGCTCTACGGCAGATTGTCCCTCAGATAGATGTCGATCCTGATCCTTTCCTGCCCGGGATCGATGGGCTGGCCGTCCGTCAGCGCCCGCAGGACGCGCATGGCGCTGCGGGCTTCGTGGCCGGGATCCTGGTTAAGGATGGCGTCGAAGGTGCCCTCGATCAGGGCCTCGCGCGAATGGTCGGTCAGCTCATGGGCGATGACGCAGATCTTCTGCCCGAGGCCGCGCTTGCGCAGGGCTCCGATGACGCCGCGATTGCCGGCGCCGAGGCTGTAGAGGCCGATGATGTCGCTGTGGGCATCGAGCAGGGCGCCGAGAACCTCCTCGGCGATGGCTGCATTGTCGCGGCCTTCGATCACCGGCAGGGCGGCCAATTCAGGATATTCGGTGCGCAACACGCGCTCGAAGCCGAAATGGCGCTCGGCATGGTCGCGCAGCAACATCGAGCCGGCAAGGATGGCGATGCGGCCCTTGCGGCCATTCAGGAAGCGGCCCATCAGCGAGGCGGCGGTGCGGCCCGCGGCGCTGTTGTCGATGCCGACGAAATGGGCGCGGCGCGAGGCCGGCACGTCGGAGACCAGTGTCACCACTGGCACGCCGCGAACGGAGAGCCGGTCGATGGCCTGGCGGACCAGGGCGTTGTCGGTAGCGACCACGGCCACGCCGGTGAGCGGCGTGCCCTCCAGCCCGTTGAGGGCGAGGGCGAGCGTGTCGTCGTCGAAAGGTGGCACCTCGATCACGCGGATGCTGACGCGCTCTGCTGCGTTGAGATCGGCGAGGCGCGCCACCTCGGCGGCGAGGTTGCGCATGAAGGTGTTGACGCCGGTGGGGATGAGGAAGACGAGCTGGTATTCGCGCTGCTTGGCCAGCATGGCGGCAGCCAGGTCACGCCGGTAGTTCAGCCGCGCCATGGCCTGTTCGACCTTCTCGATCGTCGCCGGCCGCACGCCGCCGCGCCGGTTGAGCACGCGGTCGATCGTGGCCAGGCTTACGCCTGCGGCATTTGCCAGATCATGCACCGTCGCCCGTGCCATCGAGATGTCCATACCGATTTTTCAGGAACGTACCTCAGAACAGGCACGGGCGCAAACGTTTCGATAAATCGATTTCATTGGCCCAATTTTCGAAATATCCATTCAAGAACAGATGGTTAGTGTAGGAAAGCGGCGCCGCGGATCCTTTGCTTGAAGGCAACGCAGGCGCTACGTCAATGGATGATTGGCGCACCTCATCCATTACGCGCTGCACCCAAAAAGACAGGCTGCAAAATCGGCCTTGGAGTGCTTCCTGGGGCAGGAAATCCGCGCCAACGGCTTTTGGAACGTGCCAATCAGAACATAAGCGGCCATACCTCCGCGGCGCCGCGCCAGATCATGTCGCAGGCCACGTAGAGGATGGCGATAAGGCCGATATAGGCAATCCAGCGATGGCGCTGCAGCAGCCTGGCGATGAGGCTGGCGGCGATGCCCATCAGGGCAATGGAAACGGCGAGGCCGAAGATCAGCACCCACAGATGGTCGCGCGCAGCGCCGGCGACGGCGAGCACATTGTCGAGCGACATCGAGACGTCGGCCACCACGATCTGCCAGGCGGCCTGTGCGAAGGTCTTGCGCGGCAAACCGTTGCCGTTGCCGTTCTCGCCACCCGCCAGGGCGTGGTGGGCGGCATTCTCCTCATGATGGCCGGTGCGCAGTTCGCGATACATCTTCCAGCACACCCACAGCAGCAGGATGCCGCCGGCGAGCAGCAGGCCGACGATGGCGAGGAGCTGGGTGGTAACGGCGGCGAAGATGATGCGCAGGACCGTGGCGGCGGCGATGCCGATCAGGATGGCACGGGTGCGCTGTTCTCTGGGCAGACCCGCCGCAGCGAGGCCGATGACGAGAGCATTGTCGCCCGCCAGCACGAGGTCGATCATGATGACCTGGCCGAGGGCGACCATGGAAGCCACGGAAACGAGGTCGGTTAACACGAAGTCGGACATGGAGAAGGGCTCTCTCGTATGGATGCGGGAGAGCGGTTCCAGATTTTTGCCAAGGTTTATAACCTTGGCCGCGTTGGGGAAGGGACGCGCCGGGGCCGCTCTGTCTGCTCCAGTCCGACATCACAGTTCCTGCTGGGTCGTCAGTCAGGCTTCCGAATCGAAACCATTGCTGACGGCCTGCCGTAGAACTGCCAGAGGGGCCCGGCCTGGTAGGTGTCCTCTACCGCAAGTTGCGGTGGAAGAAAAGTTCCGATCGTGCATGGCTGTTGGAACAGTTGCTCAACGCTCGTGAGCCTAGTTCCGCTCGTCCGGCAGCATCGGCAGCGGCATTATCTCGATGCCGTCCTCGATCAGGCTGCGCACATCCTCGCCCGAAGCCTCGCCATGGATGGCGCGGTGCTCGATCTCGCCGTCGTGCATGGCGCGCGCCTCGTTGGCGAAGCGTTCGCCGACATAGTCGGATTTCTCGGTCAGCATCGCCCGCAATTCGCGCACCTTGGCGCGCAGCGCCTGCTCCTCGGGCGACATCAGCGCCACCGGCTGTGGGGCCGCCACAGGAGGAGCCGGCACGCGGTCCTTGCGGGCGACCTGCGGGGCCATGATGGCCTTGTCGACCTTCACCGAAGCACAATGGGGGCAGCTCAACAGGCCGCGTCCAGCCTGGTCGTCATAGGATGAACTGTCGCGGAACCAGCTTTCGAAGGCATGTCCCTGGTCGCAGACAAGGGAGAAACGGATCACTCTGCAGCCCTCAGCGCCGGCTCCGTCTTCACGGTAAAGGAACGGGCGTTCTTCAAGTTTGGGATCTTGCCGCGCGTCGCCGCCACGGCATGAACGTCGATCTCGCCATAGATCAGGCCGAGCGTGTCGCCGGCATCGGCGGTGACGCGGCCCCAGGGATCGACGATGACGGAATGGCCATAGGTGTCGCGGCCGTCGTCGTGATGGCCGACCTGCGCGGCCGAAATCATCCAGGCGCCATTCTCGATGGCGCGGGCGCGCTGCAACACATGCCAATGTGCTTCGCCCGTCTGCTTGGTGAAGCAGGCCGGGGCGGTGATCACATCGGCGCCCGCATCGCCATAGGCGCGGAAGAGCTGCGGGAAACGCACGTCGTAGCAGATGGCAAGGCCGAGGCGTCCGAAGGGCAGGTCCACCGTCACCGCATCGTTGCCGCCGACATAGGCGTTGGATTCGCGCCAGCTCTCACCACCGGCAAGATCGACGTCGAACAGATGGATCTTGTCGTAGGAGGCGACGACTTCACCCTTTGGGTCGATCACGAAGGCGCGGTTGGCCGCCTTGTCGCCGACGCGCACCGCCATCGAGCCGACATGGAGATGGATGGCGTTTTCGCGTGCGATGGCGCGGAAGGCGTCGAGCTCGGGATTGCTGCGGTCATCGCCGATGGCGGCCATCATGGCGGCGCGGTCGCGGTTGACCACGGTGGTCATCTCCGGGGTCTGCAGATAGTCCGCCCCGGCGGCCTTGGCCTCGCGCGCGGCGGCGGCCACGGTGGCGACATTGGCGGAAGGCACCACGCCGGAGCGCATCTGCAGGACGGCGGCTTTGAATCGCATCGTGGGATTTCCTTCAGGCTGCGAGAAGCTTGTCGAGACCGCCGGTGGCCTCGAGGTCGTGCAGATCGTCGCTGCCGCCGACATGGGTCTCGCCGATGAAGATCTGCGGCACCGTATACTGGCCGTGGGCTCGCACGCTCATAGCTTTCTGCAGCTCCGGCCGGCCATCGACATCGATCTCTTCGAACGGAACGCCCTTACGGGTGAGAAGGGTCTTTGCTGCCCTGCAATAGGGGCACCAGGACTTGGAATAAACCACGACGGGCGGCATGCCAGTATTTCCGATCAGTAAAAGAACTCCCTGAGAAATAGGGAGGTTCCGGCAAAATTCAATCAGGCATTATAGGCGGTTGGGGGGCTCTCACAAGGGAGGCGGTGCGAGCGTTATCGAAGTCAAAGAGGCGGTTACTGGGATGTCCACGGCCCTCTCAATCGCTCTGGAACACCATCCAGGCCTTGTCGAAGGCCCTGGCACGCATGTCCTGCTTGCGCATCAGCACATAGAGGCAACCGGAGGGGAGCAGGCCAGCGGCGTCGTCGCGGCCGATCTGCAGCAGCAGGCGCCAGCGATGGGCGGTCTTGAGCAGGTGTCGGGCTTCGGCGGTGTTGAAAGCATCGCCGGTTCCGCAATAGATGCCGTGCGTGGCGAGCTTGGCCATGGCCTGCATGCCGTTCTGCAGCGGGGCGGGCCAGCCGCCGAGGCGGTGGTTCGGGCCCTCGCGGCTGTCGGGCGTGCCGAAGCGGGCGAGCCAGCCTTCGTAGCGGGTCTCATCGCTGTCCTCGTCCCAGAAGGCGCCGGCGTCTTCGCCATGCGCAAAGGCGTCGAAATTCCGGTCACTGGGCGGGATTGTGGTGAAGACCGATCGCGCGGTCACGACAGCCGGCCGGAACAGGCTGTTCCATCTCTCGCGCATCATCGCCGCCAGGACGGCCGGGGCGGGTTTGCGCTCGAGCTGCTCGACTGGCGTCCGGTCCCAGATCAGGCGGAAGCCGGCGGCGGTATGGGGGTCGAAGCCCGGCGGGCGTTCCCAATAGTCGCAGAAGAACAGGAGGCGGCCATGATGGGGCAGCAGAGCCGGGAAACCCGCATGCGACGACAGGCTGGCGAGATCGAGTTGGGCGATGAAGGCGAGCGGGAACACGCTCTCCACCGCAGAAGCGAGATCGCCTCGCTCGCGGCTGAAGAGCCTGGCCTGCTCGGGCGTCATCCAGGAGCCCGGCCGCGTGGCCTCGCTCAGGAGACGCGCAGCCTCGACCCGGTGTGCCCGCGCCCGCACGACCGCGTCCTCATAGGGTGGGCGCTCGGGCCATGCCATGTCGAGGGGCAGGTCTGGCAAACCGCCGATCTTGCTGGCGCCGAGCGGGATCTGCATCTCGTCGGCGACCTCGGTCTCGAGCAGGAGCGCGGGCTGCGCCTGCTCGGCGAGATGGACGGCGGTGCCGGCGGGCAGGCCCGCTTCCTGCAGGGACGCCAGAATGTCCCCGCGGCTCTCCGGCCACGCGATTGGCGCTTGCTTCCCCATTTCCAGCCCCAGCATTACTTCAAGTCCCTGCATTCCATCATTCCAACGGCGTGGCCACCCGGGCGAAGACGAGCATGTCGACGCTTGCAGCGCCGGCGCGCACCAGGGTGCGGGCGGCGGCTTCCGCCGTGGCGCCCGAGGTCAGCACGTCGTCGACCACCACGACCCGCTTGCCCTTGATGGCCGGGCGGTCCGTCGCTGCCACCGCGAAGGCGCCCTGCAGGTTGCGGGCGCGCTCCTTGCGGCTCAGTCCGACCTGACGGGCAGTGCGCTTGGCGCGGGTGAGCAGCAGCGGCTCATAGGCGATCGCCGAGCGCCGGCTCACTTCGCGCGCCAGCAGCGCCGCCTGGTTGAAACGCCTGCGCCACTGACGCAGCCGGTGCAGCGGTATCGGAATGAGCATATCGGCGCCATCGAGGATGTCGCGTCCGGCCTGCGTCATCAATCCCGCCATGAAGGGTGCGATCTCGACACGGTCGCCATATTTCAGCCGGTGCACCAATTCGATCGCCACGCCCTCGTAGCGCGCGGCGGCACGGGCCTTGCCATAGGCTGGCGGGTCGGCGGCCGCCTGGGCCGAGATCATGCCGTCACCATGGTCGTAGACGAAGGGAATCCCCAGCCTTTCGCAGTAGGGCCGCTCGATCAAGGAGAGGTCGCGCCAGCAGGCTACGCAAAGGCCCGCGTGGCTGCCTGTCACTTCGCGACAGACCAGGCAGCGCGGCGGCAGCACGATATCGGCCAGCCGTCCGCCCACCCGCGACAGCAGGCGCGACAACGATGGGAATGCGACGGCATCGGCACACATCCCGGTAAAGTGACAAAGAACCTCTCGACTGTCATCATAACTTGGGGTGTGTCGCCAAGATGGACACTGGTATCATGCTGCAGAATTGCGCCATGATTTGCCGAGCCGGCCCGACATAGCCATTATGGCGGGCGTAGTCCCGCCTTCAGACGGAATGCCCTTGTCGATGTCCGCTCCCCTTCGCACTGCCATCAGCCGCCTGGATATGTTCGCCGGCGCCAGTCCCGACGATATCGACGCCGTGGCCGCCCTTGCCGTCGAGCAGCGTTTCAAGGACGGCGAACAGCTTTTCTCGCGCGGCGCGCCGGGAGAGGGGATGCTGATCGTGCTGCAGGGGTCGATCCGCCTTTCCATCGTGTCGGTGGATGGACGCGAGCTCATCCTGCGCGAAGCCGGGCCGGGCGATGTGATCGGCGAGATCGCGGTTCTTGATGGCGGGCGGCGCACCGCCGATGCGACGGCGGTCGGGCCTGTGGTGGTGGGCTTCATCGGACAGGCGCCTTTTACCCGACTGCTTTCCACCCGCCCTGCCATGCAGATGCTGATCCTGCAGGTGCTGTGCGCCCGGTTGCGCGACACCACCGACCAGCTTGAATCGATCGCGCTCTATCCGCTGGAGGCGCGCCTGGCTCGCTTCCTGCTCTGGCACGTGCAGCGCTTCGGGCGCACACGGCCGGATGGGGGCCGCAGTGCGCCGCTTACAATTTCGCAGAGCGCCATCGCGAGTTTCGTCGGTGCCTCCAGGCCCAAGGTCAACCGCCTGCTCGCCTCCTTCGAGGAGCGCGGGGCCATCGAGAGGCGGGGCGCCATCGTGCATTGCGACGTCGCCGCCCTGACGCGCCTGGCCCAGGCGGAGACGGCTGCGGGCGGAGGAGACGGCGCCAGCCAGGACGCCGAGCGTGGCTGATCCTGCGTTCAAGCCCGCGATTGCGACGGGCCTGGCGGCCTTCATCGTCGGACTCGGCTTCCTCATCCTCAATCCCGGCAACGCGGCAAATACCTTGCGCGAGGAGGCCTTCGATCTCATCGAAGCCGTCATTCCCGCCAAGCGGCTGCCGGATGGCGTGGTGGTCGTCGCCATAGACCGCAACAGCCTGGCCGAAAAGGACTCCTGGCCCTGGCCGCGAGCCCGTTATGTCGATCTCGTCAGCAAGCTGCAGGACGCCAAGCCCGCGGTGATCGGCATCGACATCCTGCTCAACGGTGCCGATCGCCGTGCGCCGGGGCCGACCTTGCGGGAGCTTGCGAAGTCGACCGGCAGGACCGACCTCAACACCGTTGCCGACAGCCTGCCCGATGACGACAAGGCGCTCGGCAACGCCCTGGCGCGATCGGACGTGGTCCTCGGTCTTCTGCTGGACGAAGAAGGCAAGGACGAGCCGCCCTTTCCCGCGATGATCGCCAGAGCCAGGGGAGCGCCGACGCCGCAACCGTCGCAGGCTGCGGAGGGTGTCGATGCCCCCTTGCCTGTGCTCATCGAGGGCGCCGTTGCCGTGGGAGCGCTCTCCTTCTCCGCTGGCACCGGGACAAAGGTGCGGCAGGCGCCTGTTTTCGTGAATGCCGCCAATGAGGATTATGCCGGCTTTGCCGTGGAAGTCTTCCGGGATACCCAGCAGGCGTCTGCCTTCGTGATCGAACCGGACGGAGCGACGATCTCCGTGGGTGATCGTCATATCCCCCTGCGCGAAGGCGCATCCATCCGCCTGCATCTCACCTCGCCCTTGAGCTGGGGAGCCCGCACGGTCTCCGCCGCGGATGTGCTCGATGGCAAGATAGCGGTTGAGCGCTTCGCAGGCCGCATCGTCCTGATCGGCGCGACAGCCCCGGAAGCGGGTGCCTTCCTTGCCACTGCCGTGGCGCCGAACACGCCGACCGTGCAGGTGCAGGCCGAAGCGATCGAAGGGCTGCGCTCAGGCGATATCCCGCTTCGCATCCACAATCCCCGCCTCATCGAGCCGGCGGCGGCAGCCGCGCTCGGCCTGGTCGCGCTTGCCGCCGCCCTCTGGCTCGGGCCGCTGGTGGCAAGCTCGATCCTGGCTGTCCTGATCCTCGGCTGGATCGGCTTCAGTGTCGGCCTCTTCGCCGGCACGGGCCTGCTCATCGATCCCGTCGGGCCACTGATTCCCGCCGTTGCCGCCGCCAATTCGGCCCTGGTCGTGATGTTCGCGCGCACCCGCAAGCTGCGCAACGCCATCGAGCGCAAGTTCGGGCGCTATCTTTCGCCGGAGATCGTTCGCCGGCTGGCGGCGGCCCCGGAGGAACTCAGGATCGAGGGCGAACTGCGCGAGGTCACGGCGTTGTTCTCCGACATCGAGGGTTTCACCACCATGTCGGAGAACGCCGAGCCGCGCACGCTGGTCGGCGCGCTCGATGCCTATTTCGACGGGGTCTGCGCCATCGTCATCCGCCACGGCGGCATGGTCGACAAGATCGTGGGCGATGCCGTTCATGGCCTGTTCAATGCGCCGCTCGCTCTGCCCGGTCATGCCCGGGTGGCGATGGATTGCGCCATCGAGATTGGCCGCTTCACCCAGGAATTCCGCAATCGCGAGGATGCCAGGAAGCTTGGCTTCGGGCGCACGCGCATCGGCCTCGATACCGGGCCGGTGATCGTCGGCGATGTCGGAGGCCTCGGCCATCTCGACTACACCGCGCATGGCGATGCGGTGAACTCGGCCGCGCGGCTCGAAGCCATCAACAAGCAGTTTGGCACGACGATCTGTCTCGGCGCCCGCGCGGCCAAGGCGATCGGCGAACCGGACCTCATGCGCCCGCTCGGCACGGTGGTGCTACGCGGGCGCGCCGCGGAGACGGCCGTGTTCAGCCCCTGGCCCGACGATGCCACGCCCCAGAGGCGGCTGGCGTATCTGGCGGCTTACGCTGCGGTGAGACAGGATTCAGGGCAGGCTCTGGCACTGTTCAAGAGCCTTGCAGAGCAATGGCCTGGTGATCCGGCTGTTGCCTACTGGGTGAAGACGTTGTCTTGAGGGCGTTCTCGGTAAGCGTTCCCGGTTACCCCCACGGCCCGCGCGGCTTCAGGTCGTCCAGCCCGACACCTTCGACGAATCCGGCCTGACGCTTCGGCGCGGCGCCCATGCGCTGGGCGATCGCCTCCAGCGCGGCGATGCGGTTGCCGGTATCGGGATGGGTGGAGAACAGGTTGTCCATCGAGCGGCCCGACAGCGGGTTGATGATGAACATATGGGCCGTGGCCGGGTTGGCCTCCGCGGCTTCATTGGGAATGTGTTGCGCGGCACCGTGGATGCGTGCCAGGGCCGAGGCGAGGGCGCGCGGATTGCCGCTGATCTCGGCGCCGAGGCGGTCGGCCTCATATTCGCGGGAGCGCGAGATCGCCATCTGCACGATCATGGCGGCGACCGGCGCCAGGATGGCGATCGCGATGCTGGCAATGGGACCAGGCCCTTCGCGATCGCGGCCTGAAGAAAAGAACATGCCGAAATTGGCGAGCATCGAGATGGCGCCGGCCAGCGTGGCCGTCACCGTCATCAGCAGCGTGTCGCGATGCTTGATATGGGCGAGCTCATGCGCGATCACGCCCGCCGCCTCCTCGCGCGAGAGCATCTGCAGCAGGCCACTGTTCACGGCGACGGCGGCATTGGCCGGGTCGCGGCCGGTCGCGAAGGCATTCGGTTGCGGATCGTCGATGATGTAGAGCCTGGGCATGGGCAGGCCGGCGTTGCGCGCCAGCCCCGCCGTGAGCTGGTAAAGCTCCGGCTCGCTGCGCGCGTCGACCTCGCGCGCGCCATACATAGACAGCACCATGTCGCCCGAGCGCCAATAGGCGAAGATATTGGTGGCGATGGCGATCGCCAGCGCGATGATCATGCCGGTCTTGCCGCCCAGAACCAGGCCGATCGCCATGAACAGGGCGGTCATGCCGGCAAGGAGGATGGCCGTGCGCGCGTAATGCATCGAAGGAGTCCCGTTTATCCAGCGATAAGATCGGAACTCCACTATAGCCTATGCAAGAGGAAGCCGCATGAAAGCTTTGTCATGTGGCAGATGGAGAGGCTCCAGGTCTCGATTCGAGAGAGTGCGCTCGTAAGGACGGTAGTATCGGCGCTTTTTTCTATCGCCGCTCTTTTCTAAGCCGAGCTCTCATAACGCGCTCTGCCCGCCTTACATTGCAGCGTCGACCTCATCGCCCGGGTCGTCGGAGGCTAGCACCACTACATGGGTGCCCACGGCCGTATTGTTGTAGAGATGGATGATGTCCTGGTTGAGCAGTCGGATGCAGCCCGAGGACATGGACTTGCCGATCGAGGTGGGGTCGATCGTGCCGTGCAGGCGATAGAGCGTATCGCGATTGCCCTGGAACAGATACATGGCGCGGGCACCCAGCGGGTTGCCGGGGCCCCCGGGCATGCCGTCGGCATATTTGGCGGCCTCGGAATCGCGCTTCACCATGTCGGAAGGGGGCGTCCAGGTCGGCCAGACCGATTTGCGCTTGATGGTGGCGTTGCCATGCCAGGCGAAGCCCTCGCGACCCACGCCGACCCCGTAGCGGGTGGCAAGGCCCTGGTCGTGCACATGGTAGAGATAGTGGTTATTGGGGTCGACCACGATGGTTCCGGGCGCTTCGCCTGTCGGATCCGAGACCTCACGGCGGTAGAAGGCTGGATCGATCTGCCTCAGGTCGATCGCCGGCACCGGATAGCCATTGTCCTCGCTGCCGGCATAGATGGCGCGGTAGTTATAGTCGCTCCCGCCCCAGCCGTCGAAGAAGGCGTCCGCCGACAGGCGGCGGGACGACGCGCAGCTGGCGAGAAGGAGAGGGGCGCCGAGCACGAACAGGCGGCGGGACAAATCGGGCATCACAGACCTTCCAAACCAGGAATCAGTATCAATTCGGGCAATTTTCCGGGCGAGTAGAGCTTATCAGGGTTAATAGCTGGTTATCTCGGGCAATAGCTTCGTTAGGAAATTGCCGGCACCAGCTTCTTCGCAACGTCAACCCTAACAATTTGACAGAGTTCCGCCGGTCCAGCCGCCGCGGGTTGCATGGCCGCCACCGGCCCGGCCCCTTCCAGCGCCGGGATTGCAGGACCACGACAAGGCATGCGGGCTTTCGAGCGGCTCATTCAGATCCAAGGGCGCGCCGCAGCCGTCTTCTGCTCGAAGGAGGCGATATGCGGCGTCTTCTCCATGGTCACGCCGATGTCGTCAAGACCCTTGAGCAGCTTGTTCTTGCGGGCCGGATCGATGTCGAACGTGACCGTGCCGCCGTCCGGCCCATGGATCTCCTGGGCTTCGAGGTCCACCGTCAGCGTGGCGTTGGCGCCGCGCCTGGCATCATCGAACAACTTTTCGAGATCGGACTCCGAAACGACGATCGGCAGGATGCCGTTGTTGAAGCAGTTGTTGTAGAAGATATCGGCGAAGGAGGTGGAGATCACACAGCGGATGCCGAAGTCGAGCAGAGCCCAGGGCGCATGCTCGCGTGAGGAGCCGCAGCCGAAATTGTCGCCGGCCACCAGGATCTTGGCGTGGCGATAGGAAGGCTTGTTCAGCACGAAATCCGGGTTCTCGCTGCCGTCGTCGTTGAAGCGCATCTCGGAAAACAGGCCGGCGCCCAATCCCGTGCGCTTGATGGTCTTGAGATATTGCTTGGGGATGATCATGTCCGTGTCTACGTTCGTGATCTCCAGGGGCGCGGCAACACCGGTGAGCGTCGTGAATTTGTCCATTGGCTGAGAACCGTTTCGAACTGAAGCTTTTATTGCCCGGTCTTTTATGGCTTGCTGTTCCGGGTGACAAGTAATTTGGGCGTGAGAGAACCGAGAAGGCACCATGTCTGGTCTGTTACGGCTCAGTGAAGCGGCGCGCCGGGCGACAGTGAAGGCCCTGGCCCCGGCCGAACCCATCGTCTACGTCACCACGCCGGACCCGCGCGAGGCGGCGCGTAATGCCATTTCCACCTTCGGCGCCGGCGCCATGATTACGGTGTTGAGCCTGCCGATCGCCTGGGCCTGTCTCTCCGCGGCCTGGCAGGCCATCGCCAATGGCGGTTCGCTGGTGCTGCCGCTGCTGTTCAGCCTGCTGGCACTGCCGGCCTGCATCTTCGGCGTCTATCTCATCAGCGCACCCTATGCCGCCTATCTCCGCGCAAGGGACCGCGTGGTGCTGATCACCGACCGGCGGCTGGTGCTGATCTCGATCCGCAACGGGGTGGAAGAAACGCTGTCCGCCCGCTCCATCCTCGGCGTCGAGCGCAAGAGCATCGAGCGCGGCTTCGGTACCCTGGAGGTGCGCCACGAGGCCAGGGGCGACGAAGCGGAGACGGTGCTCGCCGGCATGGACAATGTCATGGACGCCGAACTCGCCATCCGCCGCCTTTCGCTCGACCATTCGGTGACGATCATCTCACCGGTGCATTAGCTGGGAGTTCCCGGGTGCGCGGACATCACAGCAACATGCTTGCATGTCGCGATGTCCGCACCTTGGAAACGATGCGCGCAATGGATGGGAAGATGCGGGCAAGATGCCCGCGCACCCGGAGAGCCCCCAGCATTTGTCGCCTCTGGAACAGCCGATGTCTGCTTTCAGTCTTTGACGGCCTGCCTTGCCGTTAGCATCGCTCGAAACAGCAGGGAGCGGGACGATGACGGAAGCAGTGACGGAGGCAAGGCGCTCTCGATCAGGCCGGCGCGGGGCGCGCAGCGGGCCGGCCGCGCCTCCCTACATCACCCGTAAGATCCCGCCCTATGAGATCCTCTCCGAGGAGGCGCTGGCGCTCATCGAGGAGCATGCCGACCGCATCCTTGAGGAGGTCGGCTTCGAGATCCGCGGCGACCAGGAGGCCGTGGATCTCTTCAAGGCGGCGGGTGCCGACACCGATGGCTGGCGCGTCCGGCCGCCGCGCGGGCTGATCCGCTCGATCATCCAGCGCACGTGCCCTGCGAGTTTCATGCAGCATGCCCGCAATCCCGAGCGCTCGGTGATGATCGGCGGCGCCCACACGGTGTTCTCGCCCGCCTACGGCTCGCCCTTCGTCACCGATGCCGATCGTGGCAGGCGCTATGGCACGCTGGAGGATTTCGGCAATTTCGTGAAGCTGGCCTATATGACGCCCTGGCTGCACCATTCCGGCGGAACGGTGTGCGAACCGGTGGACGTGCCAGTCAACAAGCGCCATCTCGACATGGTGCTCGCTCACATGACCCTGTCCGACAAGGGATTCATGGGCTCGGTGACCACCGCGCCGCGCGCCGCCGATTCCATCGAAATGTGCCGGGTGTTGTTCGGGGCCGATTTCGTCGACGCCAATTGCGTCATTCTCGGCAATGTCAACACAAACTCACCCCTCGTTCTCGATGGCGAGGCCTCGCGCGTTATACGCACCTATGCGCGCGCGAACCAGGCGGCGGTCTGCGTGCCCTTCATCCTCGGCGGCGCCATGGGTCCGGTGACGACGGCCGGCGCTCTCGCCCAGTGCTTTGCCGAGGCGATGATGTGCGTGGCGCTGACCCAGCTCGAACGTCCCGGCGCGCCGGCGATCCTCGGTAATTTCCTGTCATCGATGTCGCTGAAATCGGGTGCACCCACTTTCGGCACACCGGAACCGGCGCTGGGCTATCTCGGCATTGGCGCGCTCGCCCGCCGCCTCGGCGTACCCCTGCGCTGCGGCGGCAATCTCTGCGCCTCCAAGATACCGGATGCGCAGGCCGCTTATGAGAGCGCCAATTCGATGTGGCCAGCCTTTCTCGCCGGCGCCCATTTCATCCTGCACTCGGCCGGCTGGGCGGAGGGCGCGCTCGCCATGTCCTATGAGAAATTCGTGATGGATGCCGACCAGCTCGGCGCCCTCCACACTTTGGCGCTCGGCATGCCGGTGGACGAGAACGCCTTCGCCCTCGATGGCTTCCACGAGGTCGGCCCCGGCAAGCATTTTCTCGGCAGCGCCCACACAATGCGCAATTACGAGACTGCCTTCTACGACTTCCCGCTCTCGGACAACAATTCCTTCGAACAGTGGAGCGAGGAGGGCAGCCACGACATCGTCAAGCGCGCCAACCGCAAGTGGAAGGCCATGCTGGAAGCCTATGAGGCGACGCCCATGGATGATGACAAGCGCGAGGCGCTGACGGATTATGTGGCACGGAAAAAGGCCGAGGTGCCGGATGCGTGGTATTGAGACTACCGGATGTCGAGAAGCGACCGGTCAGCGCGTCCGTCCCAGACACGAAGGACCTCGATCTGCCCGGATCTTATGCGGTAGGCCAGCGAAAACGGCGTCCGCGGGATAACGATTTCCCGGATGCTGCTTGGCGACATCAGGCGACCGATTGCCGGGTTTCCATTTGCACCCTTTCAGTGGCCTCAAAATGCACTTCCGCCCGTGACTTCCCTTCAGGAAAGATATTTGAGTAATAATCGTGCATTCACAGATAGTCGATTTGGGCGCTGCGAAGGTATACGATCTCCATTATCAACTACGAGCGCTTCGGGAAAACATCAATCTCCGGAGGCGGTAGCTCCTTTTCGGTTCCAAGGGACTTGATCCATCGACGCATTGCTGCACTTGAAATGAACTCGCCCTTGTCAGCCTCGACAATTGCAGCTCGAATTGCCTCTTCCTTAGTCGCACGGGCATCGAGCATGGCCCCGATGGCCTGAGTTGCCAGCCAGGAAGCGGAACGATCGATGCGCTTGGCTTCCGCATCCAATCGTACCTTGATTGCAGGATCAAGGCGTAACGAGAAAGGAATCGCGGACATAGCAAATACCCATGTAGTCTCTTGTAGCGCAATGTAGTGAAGCATCGGTGCGCCGCAAATGTTCCGCTCGGACGCTTGCGTTCCGGAACCCTGCTCATCGGCTGAGGTTTGCGCCACGCCCACAATTCGCCGCATTGCGCGCAAGGGCACTTCGCGCTAAAGGCCCTTATCCAAGTTTGGGGATGAAAATGGCCGAAGCACATCAAGAAGCGATGACCTCGCACGATTTTTCCGATCACAAGGGCACCTATGAAGGCTTCCTGCGCCTGTCCGGGATCGGTATGGCATGGGTGCTTGGCATCGTCGTCACGCTGGGCATCGGCGGCACGACAAATCATTGGGGCATCGCCTCCTTCCTGCTGATCGTTTCGACGATTGCCAACATCCTGGGCATGGCTGTGAAGAACTGGAGCTGGAAGCCCGGCGCTCTGGTCGTTGTGATCCAGCTCCTGACCCTGCTGCTTCTCACCCATTGAGATCCCGCCGCGGCGGCCATCTTCCGTGATCTCTCCGCTCCCATTTCGGGGAGCCTGGCTCGACCGGCCCTCGCCGGGCGAATGTTCCGTGCCTCCTTATGTCCCCGTCGAGGAGCGACCATGATCGGCATAGCGGTACCCAAAGAAGTCGATCCCGGCGAGCCACGCGTCGGCGCCACGCCCGATACGGTGAAGAAGCTGATCGCCCTTGGGGCCTCGGTCACGGTGGCAGCTGGCGCCGGCCTTGCCTCCGGAATTACCGATGCCGATTACCGGGAGGCTGGCGCCGCCATCGCTCCTTCGAACACCGAAGCCCTGCAGGGTGCCGCGATCGTCCTCAAGGTCCGCCGTCCCGCGGCCGAGGAACTCGTCGCCTATCCCGCCGGTGCGCTGGTGCTGGCGATCATGGATCCCTATGGCCAGCAGGAGGCGCTTGAGGTCGTGGCGCGGGCCGGCGTCGCCGCCTTCGCCATGGAACTGATGCCTCGTATCACCCGTGCCCAGGTGATGGACGTGCTCTCTTCGCAGGCCAACCTCGCCGGCTACCGTGCCGTCGTCGATGCCGCCGCCGAGTTCGGCCGCGCCTTTCCCATGATGATGACGGCGGCGGGCACTGTCCCGGCCGCCAAGGTCTTCGTGATGGGCGCCGGTGTCGCCGGCCTGCAGGCCATCGCCACCGCCCGCCGTCTCGGCGCCATCGTCACCGCCACCGATGTCCGTCCCGCCGCGAAGGAGCAGGTCGCCTCGCTCGGCGCCAAATTCGTGGCGGTGGAGGACGAGGAGTTCAGACAGGCCGAGACGGCGGCCGGCTATGCCAAGCCGATGTCGGCGGAGTACCAGGCCAAGCAGGCAGCGCTCGTTGCCGAGCATATCAGGAAACAGGATGTGGTCATTACCACCGCCCTGATTCCCGGCCGGCCGGCGCCGCACCTTGTCTCATCAGCCATGGTCGAGAGCCTGAAGCCGGGTTCGGTGCTGGTGGACCTTGCCGTCGAGCGTGGCGGCAATGTCGAAGGCGCCAGGGCCGGCGAGGTCGTCACCACGGCCAATGGCGTGAAGATCATCGGCTATCTCAACGTTCCCGGGCGCCTCGCCGCCTCTGCCTCCTCGCTCTATGCCCGCAATCTCCTCGCCTTTGTCGAGACGCTGGTCGACAAGAAGGAGAAGGTGCTGGCGCCGAACTGGGAGGACGAACTCGTCAAGGCGACGCTCCTTACCCGCGACGGCGCCATCGTCCATCCGATGTTCCAGCTGCAGGTTGGCTGAGGGACTCTTCGGTGGGCGGGTCTTCAGACCCGCCTGCTGGCTCTGCGTTTCCGGGTGGACCCAAAGACCCGCCCCCAATTCCGGGAGATCGCCATGGCCGATACGCCGCAGGAACTGCTCGACAAGGCCAATGCTGCCGCCGAGGGCGCCCGGCAGGCGGCCGATCTCGCCCATTCCTATGCAGACCAGATCGCCACCACCATCGGCGCGGCGGCCCATGCGGCGAGCGGGGGCGCGATCGATCCCTTCGTCTTCCGCTTCGCCATCTTCGTGCTGGCGATTTGCGTAGGCTATTACGTGGTCTGGTCCGTAACCCCGGCACTACACACGCCGCTGATGTCGGTGACTAACGCCATTTCTTCCGTGATCGTGGTGGGTGCCCTGCTTTCCGTCGGCGTGTCGATGGCCGGAGAGGGCGGCTCCTGGTGGGCGCGCGGTTTCGGGTTCCTTGCCCTGATCCTTGCTTCCATCAACATCTTCGGCGGCTTCCTGGTCACCGAGCGCATGCTGGCCATGTACAAGCCGAAAGAAAGACCCAAGCCTTCAGCCCAGGACGGGATCGCCCCGCCTGCGGCGCAGTGAGGCTCTGATATGTCCGTCAACCTGACCCAGCTTCTCTACCTCGTCGCCGGCGTGCTGTTCATCCTGGCGCTACGCGGTCTGTCCTCGCCCGCCTCCTCGCGCCAGGGCAACCGCTTCGGCATGATCGGCATGGGCGTGGCCATCCTCACCACGCTCGCGGTGGCGCCGCCTTCCGACTGGTCGGGGTGGCTGCTCGTCGTTCTCGGCATCGCCGTCGGCGGCGGCATCGGCGCCGTGGTGGCCCGGCGCGTCGCCATGACGGCGATGCCCCAGCTCGTCGCCGCCTTCCATTCCGGTGTTGGTCTTGCCGCCGTGTTCGTCGCCGCCGGTGCCCTCTATGCGCCCTCTGCCTTCGGCATCGGCGAGGCCGGTGCGATCGAGCATGGCTCGCTGGTCGAGATGTCGCTCGGCGTGGCCATCGGCGCCATCACCTTCACCGGCTCGATCATCGCCTTCGCCAAGCTCAACGGCAATATGTCCGGCGCGCCGATCCTGCTGCCAAGCCGGCACATCATCAATGCCGCCGTCGCCGCGTTGCTGGTTCTGCTGATCATCGCCTTCGTCGTCTTCGAGGCGCATGCCTTCTTCTGGCTGATCGTGCTGACGGCGCTCCTGCTCGGCGGGCTGATCATCATCCCCATAGGTGGCGCCGATATGCCGGTGGTCGTCTCGATGCTCAACTCCTACTCGGGCTGGGCGGCGGCGGGTATCGGCTTCACGCTTGGCAATCTGGCGCTGATCATCACCGGCGCGCTGGTCGGCTCCTCGGGTGCAATCCTGTCCTACATCATGTGCAAGGGCATGAATCGCTCCTTCATCTCGGTGATCCTCGGCGGTTTCGGCGGCGATGCTGTGGCCGGTACGGCCAAGGGGCCGGAAACCCGGCCGGTGAAGCAGGGTTCGGCCGAGGATGCCGCCTTCATCATGAAGAATGCCTCCAAGGTCATCATCGTACCCGGCTACGGCATGGCGGTGGCGCAGGCCCAGCACGCCTTGCGCGAGATGGCCGACAGGTTGAAGGCCGAGGGCGTCGACGTCGCCTATGCCATCCACCCCGTCGCCGGCCGCATGCCCGGGCATATGAACGTGTTGCTGGCCGAGGCCAATGTGCCGTATGACGAAGTGTTCGAGCTCGAGGACATCAATGCCGAGTTCGGCCAGGCGGACGTGGCTTTCGTCATCGGCGCCAATGACGTGACCAACCCGGCCGCCAAGACCGATCCGGCCTCGCCGATCTTCGGCATGCCCATCCTCGATGTCGAGAAGGCCAAGACCGTGCTCTTCATCAAGCGCGGCATGGGCTCGGGCTATGCGGGCGTGGAGAACGAACTCTTCTTCCGGGACAATACCATGATGCTGTTCGGCGATGCCAAGAAGATGGTGGAAGAGATACTGAAGAGCCTGTGAGGGGGTGGGAAGGGGCGGCGGCCTGGAGGCCCTTGGAAGGTCGCGCAGCCCCTCACCTCCATCCTCTCCCCGTGAGAACGGGGCGAGGAGGCTTCGAAGGCGCGTATCATTTCAATCGCCTCATCTCGCACGACAGCTGGGCGAGATGAGGCGTTGACGAATAGAATTCGACGATTGCGCCCCCTCGCCCCGTTTACGGGGAGAGGATAGAGGTGAGGGGCAGTACTGACATCGCAGCATGTCATGTCTCCGAGCCCAAGCAAAGGATGAGACCAAGATGACCAAATGGCGGCACTATTGGCGCCCCCAAAGCGGATCGCTGGTGACCGCGATCGCCTTCGCCTGGGCTGGCATCGAGCCCGAGGCGATCCTGGTTGAAAAGAAGAGCAGCCAGCATGAGCCGGATTTCCTCGCGCTCAATCCGGCGGCTCAGGTGCCGGTGGCCATCATGCCCTGCGGAACCGTGCTGGCCGAGACGGCGGCCATCGTGCTTGCGATCGACGAGGCGCGCCCGGACTCGGGCCTGCTGCCGCCCGCCGGTTCCTCGGAACGCGGAACGGCGCTGCGCTGGCTGATGTTCCTCGCCGTCGCCGGTTATCCTGCGGCCTTGCGCTACTATTACGCCGACCGCTTTACGGCCGATGCGAGCGAGGCTGGGATCGAGGCTGTTCGCGTGGCGGCGAGCCGGGAGTCCGATCGTATCTTTGCCATTGTCGCCGGAGCGATGAAGGGGCCGTTCCTTTTCGGTGAAACGCCGACTATCGTCGATGCCTATGCGGCCATGCTAGCCGATTGGCATGAGCCTGCCCAGGATCTGCCGGTCTTCCGGACGCTGCGGCGGGCCATCATGACCCATCCTGTGATCGGTGAGACTTGGCGACGCCACGAACAGAGTTCTGAATAATCTTACATAATTCTTGGGTCGGAGCAGAAAGCTGCTAGACGTGGTTCAAAGGCCTTTGGGGGGATGGTTCTGCTCTAGGGAAGCCGACGGGTAGGAAGCGGGGCAAGTGAGCGCGCTTGCCAATTCCGTCCCGACACGTCACCTTCGCAGCAACCACCAAGAAGATGGGAACACCCATGACAGATGTGACCTTGCTCGGCGATATCGGCGGCACTAACAGCCGGTTTGCGCTCGTCAACAGGGGGCGGACGGATTACCGCAGCGAACGGCATTACGAGAACGAGCACTTCCCGACCTTCCAGGATGCCATCGAGGCCTATATCACCGAGGTCGGCGAGCGCCCCAATGCCGGCGTCGTCGCCATCGCCGGGCCGGTGGCAGGCGACATGGTCGGCCCGACGAACCGCCAGAGCTGGCTGTTCAACCCGCCGAAGCTGGCGGCGGCGCTGCGCTTCATACGGCTCGACGTGATCAATGATTTCGAGGCGGTGGCCCATGCCTTGCCGCATCTGGCCGACAGCGACACCACCGTGATCGGCGAAGTGCAGGCCTACACCTCTGGCGGCAACATGGCAGTGCTTGGTCCGGGTACGGGACTCGGCGTCGGCGCGCTGGTGCGCGGCGGCTCGCGCTGGGTGGCCGTGCCGTCGGAAGGCGGCCATGCCGAGATCGGCGTGCCGGATGGCCAATGGGCCAGGGCGCACGAACTCATCCGGCACAAGATCGGCCGCGTCTCCGGCGAGCACGTGCTGTCCGGTCCCGGTCTCCAGCGGATCGACGCCGCCCTCAACGAACTGGCGGGCCACCCCCAGGACCGCAGCGCCGCCGATATCGGTACCAGTGCCGTGGCGGGCACGGACGCCACCGCCGTCGAGGCCGCCCACCTGTTCTTCGACTATCTCGCCCGCTTCTCCGGCGACGTGGCCCTGATGTTTGCGGCCAAGGGCGGAGTCTTCCTCTATGGCGGCGTGGTGCAGAAGCTCTCGGCCCTGATGGACAAGCAAGCCTTCCGCCATGCCTTCGAAGCCAAGACGCCGCTGGAGAAATTCCTGGCCCAGATCCCGACGCGCCTGATCACGCATCCCACGCCAGGCCTGATCGGCTGCGCCGCAGTAGCGGCGCATTGGTGATGCTGAGAGCGCTGACCTCCCTACGACACTCGCATGTTGTGGTCAGGTCCGCGTTCCCGGCTATGCCATTCGCTCGAAGATGAATCGCGCCATCGGCTCTGAGGATCGCAGGAAGCCGATCCGCGCCGCTTCGTTCCAGGCCTCGCGATCCTGGCGGTGGATCTCTACTCGGTACCCGGCCTGTTCCGCGACGATCTGTAGCCACAGGCGCTGCACCCGGCCATTGCCATCGATGAAAGGATGGGCCGCGTTGATCTCGTTGACCAGCACCGCCGCCTTCTGCGCGAAAACAGTCCTGTCCAGCCCTCGCAGATAGTTGTCGCCGCGCAATGAGATGAATTGGGCCTCCATCCAGCCCGTGATGTGCTCAGGCTGCGCAAAGCTCACGATCGGGTTGCGCGCCGTCGTATAGGTACGCTCCTTGCCGGCCCAGTCGAAAAGATCCTGGAAGAGATGGTGGTGTATCGCCTTGAAGCCGGCATAGGTGAGTTGCAGAGCCTTGCGGGGCAGGCCCTGGGCTACCCTTAGTTCAACAAGCAGGCCCTCGGCTTCTTCGAGCAGCGCCCGGTCCTTGATGCCGAGTTTGTTGATTGGAACACGCGGCTCCGATCCAATATAGAAATAACGATTATAAGTGGCCGCCTCAGTTGAGGACCTGGTCATGTGAGGGCGAACGCGACGTGATCAGGCAGCGGATTGCTTCCTCGCTTTGTCCTTCATGCGCTCCACGAAAAGCTCGATGCGCCTCTCAACCGAGGCGCCCGCTTCTTCAAGCTCCCTGTCCCAAGCGGCATTTTCCGGATGGACCTCGATACCTTCGATCGCATTGCTCGCGATGATCTGTGCCCGGCGCCAGGCCACCGCTTCGGGGGCCTGAGAAGTGAAAAGCCAGAAATCGTCTCTCTTGTCCGACATCAACCGCAAATCCCAAGGGCTTTGAAACAAACTATCATCTATCGGCGGTGGCGGCTACGCGGCTGAGCCTAACCTTCTCGATAGCAGGGCTCCTCAGGACCCGCAGCATCACGAACACCGCCATGGCGACGTGGATGCCGGCATTGTGGAGGTAGAGTGCCGAATCCCCAAGCCAGCGCATGACGTAATAGGCCGTCACCGGGCCGAGCACGGCGCCGATGCAGTAGAGGAAGAGCAAGGCCGAGGCGACACCCACGGCGTTGTCGCGGCCGGTGATGTCGTTGGTATAGGCAGAGCTCACATAATATTGCGTCGAGATGATGCCGCCGATGATGAAGCCGACCACCACGAAGGGCCAGCCGATCAGGCGAGCACCGCTCCAGTAGATGCCGACCTCGAACAGAGCGGTGAGGATGCACAGGCCCATCAGCACCTTGCGGCGGTCGAAGGCGTCAGAAATGCGGCCGACGGGAAACTGGAAGGCGGCAGAGCCCAGGGTGATGGCCGTGACCAGCGTGCCGGTCTGCACGCCGTCCATGCCGAGCTTGGTTGCATAAACCGGCGTGAGCGACCAGAAGGGCCCGTTGGCAAAGCCGATCAGCGCGGCGCAGACGAAGCCGACGGGCGTGGTCCTCAGCAGCCAGAGCAAGCGCATGCTCGGCCGGCGCGAGTCCTTCGGCGGTGGCCCGTCCTCGATGAGCAGGAGCGGGGAGAGGAACACCGCCAGTACGGCCGCCGCGATGCCGAAGATGGTGAAGGCGTGCGGGTCACCCAGCCGCATGAACTGGTTGCCGATGGCCCAGCCGCCATATTGGGTGATCGAATAGAGGCCGAGCAGCCGGCCGCGGATACGGTTCTCGGCCTTGCCTTGCAGATAGCTCTCGACGATGGCGTAGATGCCGGCGAGGAAGAAGCCGCGCAGGAAGCCGATGCAGACCCAGGCATGCGGTTCCACGAAGGTGCCAGCGGCGAGGATCATCAGCGCGCCGCAGAAGGAGGAAAGCCCGAAGGCCTTGATGTGGCCGAAGCGCTGCACCAGCCGGGGCGTCAGGAGGGCGCCGGTCAACATGCCGCCGAAATAGGCCGAACCCATCAGGCTGATGGCGAGCGCAGGGAAATGCTCGAGCTCGGCCCGCACCGGCAGGAGGGTGGTGAGCACGCCATTGCCGGCCAGCACACCGGCGACGGAGACCAGCAGGGCAGCGATGGAAGCGTAAGGGGAACGCAAAGGTGAGGCTTTCGAGCAGGGGGAATCAGTCGTGCAGGGGCTTTTCGTTTCACATCGCCTGTTGCGGCGGTTCGCTGATGGCGGGCGGGCGGGAGAAGCGGCGGATCAGCCAGGAGCGGAAGAGGGCTATCTCCGGCCGGTCGAGATCGTCGGGATGGATGGAGAGGTAGTAGCCATAGCCGTCGTCGACATGGATGTCATAAGGCCGCACCAGCCTGCCGGCGCGGATCTCCTCCTCGAACAGCACGGGGTCGACCAGGGCGAGGCCCGCGCCCGAGAGGGCATATTGCACGGCGAGCTGGGCAGTGTCGAAGACGAGGCCGCGGTCGAGCGGGCCGGCGCTGACATGGGCGGCGCGGGCGAAATTCTCCCACAGGAAGGCCGGCGGGCGGGCATCGAGCTTCACATGCAGGAGGTCGTTGGCGGCGAGGAAGGTGGCGATGTCCATCGTGCCGGCCTTCGCCGCCACCTCGGGATGGCAGAGGATGGTGAGCTTCACCATCCACAGCAGGTCGAGCACCTGGGGCGCCACGCGCGGCGGGGTGTAGATCACGGCGATATCGGCCTCGCGCTCGGCATTGCCGGGCACCGGGCGGGAATCGATGTCGAGCTTGAGGTCGGGGAACTCGGCGCGGAAATGGCGCAGGATGGGCACGGCGAGGCGTTGCGCGAAGGTGGTGGGCAGGAGCACGCGGAGCGAACGCTGCGGCTCGCCGCGCTCGCGCATGATCTCCTCAAGCGTGGTGTCGATGCGCTCGAAGGCCTTCTCCACCACCGGCAGCAGGCGCTTGCCTGCCTCGGTCAGCGCCGGCTGCGGGGGCTTGCGGTCGAATAGCGGCACGCCGAGGAAGTCTTCGAGGCCGATGACATGGCGGCTCACCGCACTCTGGGAGACGAGCAGGCTCTGGGCGGCGGCGGTGAAGCTACCCTGGCGCCCGACCGCTTCGAAAGCGCGCAACGCATTCAGCGGCAACCAGCGCCTGTCCATTTCAGAAATCCTACCCTGCCCGGCGCCAAGGCCGGATCACCGTCTGCCGCATCATCCCGTTCCCGCATATTCGCCCTAGCTTGAACACGACATGAACGAGGCGGCAAATGGCGCGTGCAAGCAACTTCTTTAACCATAGAGGCGTAGGCATAGTTTATTGCCTGACAAGTTTGTTTCCCTCCCATGCCCCCCGCTTCCCCTTCCGATACACGCCCCCTGACCGGCATCGCGCTGGCGGCGGCGGGTTATTGCCTGTTCTCCATCCAGGACGCCACGGTGAAATGGCTGGTGCAGAGCTACGAGGTGCCGCAGATTCTCTTTCTGCGCTCGATCACCATCGTATTCCTGGGGATGGCGATCGCCCACCGCCAGGGCCAGCCGCCGATCTGGAAAAGCCAGAACAAATGGGCGCTGACCACGCGCGCCTTCCTGCTGCTGGTGGCCTGGCTCAGCTTCTACAATGCCTCGCGCTATCTCGGCCTCGCCGACCTCACGACGATGTATTTCGGCGCGCCGGTGATGGGCGTGGTGCTTTCGATCCTGATCCTGAAGGAGAAGGTGTCGCTGGCGCGCTGGGGCGCCGTCAGCGCCGGCTTCGTCGGCGTCATCGTGGCGGCGGACCCTTCCGGCCGCGCCGATTTCCTGCCTGCCGCCATGGTGCTGTTCGCCGCCTTCTGCTGGGCCTGGGGCACGGTGCTGATCCGTCTCATCAACCGGAGCGAGAGCACGGCCAACCAGATGATCGCAACCGCCGGCCTGTTCGTGGTGGTGTGCGGCGCCGTGCTTCCCTTCATCTGGAAGACGCCCGATCTCACCGGCTGGGCCCTGATGCTCGGCCTCGGCCTCCTCTCCGGCATCGCTCAATATCTGCTCTATGAGGGCTATCGCCACGCCCCCGCCTCGGCCATCGCGCCGGTCGAATATACCGGGCTCGTCTGGGCTTTCATCTACGGCTATCTGCTCTGGCAGGATGTTCCCAAGCCGCATGTCTTCGCCGGCGCGGCGCTGATCGTCGCCGCCAGCCTCGGCCTCGTCTGGTGGGAGGCTCGGGCGCAGCGGTTGAGGATGGCGTAGCCGCGCCAGAGTTGCCGATATCTGTCTCACCGCGGCAATGCGCGCGGCCTCGGCAGGTGAAGTAAGTGTGGAGAGGTGATGCAGACACAGTTGTTGCCGTTCAGCGCCTCTTCTTCGCCGTGCCATGCTTCCAGGCCATCTCCAGCGCCGCCCGCAATTCTTCATCCGAGAGCGGAGACAAGACTGCAACCGTCCAGCCCTGGCGACCCCAGGCGTTGGAGATCGGGCTGAAGGCTTCGGGGGCGAGCAGGCATTTGAATTCCTGCTCTTCCGGCGTGAATTTGAGGTTGGCGCTCAACCGATCCGGCGCGAGCGTGGCGTAGATGCGCACGGCTCTGAAGGCGATGCGGTCGAAATGCGGGGCTTCGCTTGTGCCTGGCAGGCTCAAAGCGAGACGACGCAGATCCTCGGCGCTGGCCATGTTCGCCCTCCCCGGCATGGAGTATCCGCCGCCCTGCGTCCGCAGAGCGCCCGGCTCATTCAAGATGGGACAATAATACCGTTTGCTATCCTTATTGTACGTCAACGTATGTCAACGACCCATGGATGCTTCTGCTGGCGAGGGATTGGAAAATTGTTTATACTGAACACCGTCGCAATGACGGTTAGTTCACTACCATGGAATGCATACACAACATTTGATCTTGCGACATTGCGTCGGTCTTGCTGAGTCAGGATGCTATACCTTGGCCGTGCACCAAACCCGCCAGTAAAACCTAGCGCGGGAAGCAAGTCTTGGCGCTCGTTATTTTTCCGATCCGGATCGGGAAACACAAATTCGTAATACCAGACCTAGTGGAGAACCTACGACAGCGATCACCAGCCGGGGGGCTTCAACATATTCAACCTTTCAGGAGGATCTCATGTTGATTGCCGCTTCAAACCAGGAAGCTGTACCGACCGACATTCCTGTCCTCGATACCACACCCTATGGCGCCGGCCCCGACGACAACGTGACAGATACGTCAGAAAACGCCGCGATCACCCATCATTCGGCGACCATCGGCGGCAAGACCATTGCCTATACAGCTCGCGCCGGCCATCTCGTGGCGGTCGATCCGTCCTCCTCGAAGCCAAACGCGAAGTTCTTCTATGTTTCCTTCACCGAAGACGGGGCGGATCCAAGCACGCGGCCGGTCACGTTCTTCTACAACGGTGGGCCGGGTTCCTCCGCCGTGTTTTTGCTCCTGGGTTCCTATTCACCACGGCGCATCCATACCGACATGCCCGGCTTCACGCCGCCGCCGCCTTACCGGATGGAGGACAACCCCGATAGCCTGCTCGACCGCACCGACCTCGTCTATATAAACCCTATCGGTACCGGCTATTCGGCGGCCATCGCACCGGCCAAGAATCGCGACTTCTGGGGGGTTGACCAGGACGCTCGCTCGATCAAGCAATTCATCAAGCGGTATCTGACGGCGTTCGGCCGCTGGAACTCCCCGCGCTTCCTGTTCGGCGAGTCCTACGGCACGGCGCGCTCCTGCGTGCTCGCCTGGATGCTGCACGAGGATGGCATCGACCTGAACGGCATCGTCCTGCAATCGAGCGTGCTCGACTATCCGCCGACTTTTTCCAACCCCGTCGGCCTGTTGCCGACCTTCGCTGCCGATGCCTGGTGGCACAAGAAGACAACGGTCTCGCCACCGCCGACCGACCTGCCAAGCTTCATGACGCAGGTGATCGCCTTCGCCCAGGGCCCTTATGCCAAGGCGCTCGCAGCCTTCCCCAAGAGCGATCCGGCGACGACTCAGACGCTCGGTGAGATGCTCGGCATTTCTCCGGTCGTGCTCGATTCCTGGGCGCTGAATGTAGAGGCCAACAACGGCATCACGTCGTCATTCCTGGTGGCGCTGCTGCAGAACCAGGGACTGGCGCTCGGCATCTATGACGGGCGGGTCACGGCCATCGACACCGGCATCGCCGCAATCGTCGATCCGGCTTCGGGCTCCAACGATCCCACCATGGCGGCGGTCTCGGGCGTCTATACCTCGATGTGGAACGTCTATCTCAACAATGACCTCCAATTCACCTCGACATCCAACTTCGTCGACCTCAACGACCAAGCCTATGCGAACTGGGACTTCTCCCATATCGATCCGACGGGGTCCCAGAAGGGCGGCAAGGATGCAAGCGGCAATCCGATCGTCTACACGGCGGGTGATCTCGCCGCGGCCATGGCGGCCAATCCGGATCTTAAAGTGTTCTCGGCCAATGGCTATTTCGATGGTGTGACGCCCTTCTTCCAGACGAAGCTCACGCTTGATGCCATGCCGCTCGTTGATTCGAAGGCGCGCGCCAATCTGACGATCCGCAACTACGCCTCGGGACACATGATCTATCTCGACGGCGCCTCGCGCACGCAGATGAAAGCGGATCTGACCGCCCTCTATGACGGCGTAATCATGCAATTTGCAATGCGCGCCAGGTTTGCCAGCCTGCTCGCCGCCTCCCGCCAGGCCGCGCGCCAACATCTCCGGCCTTATTTCAAGCGGCCTGGACAGGGCAAGGGCAAGTTGACCCTGAGGGTCGCGCCGAATGCCGCCCCCTGGACCCTTCCTGACCGCTGCCGGGCCTATTCATGGCCGTCCGGGCTGAGGGGTGGCGGGGTGATCGCCATCATCGAACTCGACGGTGGCTACGTGACAAGCGACATCGAGGCGTTCTTCCAGTCGATCGGCAAGCCTTCGCCCACGCTCAAGGATGTCGTGATCAGCGGGCCGGGAAACAGTCCAGGCCGACACGAAGGCGATGAGGCGGATCCCGACACCGAAGTGACGATGGACATCGAGATCGCCGCCGCCGCCTATACGCTCGCGACCGGACAGCCGGCATCGATCCGCGTCTACTGGGCCGATGGGACCGACATGGGTTCCATTGCCGCGGCGATCTCGGCGGCATCCGCCGATGGCTGCGATGTCTGTTCGATTTCCTGGGGTTCGGACGAAGCCAACTGGCAGGCGGCAGGCCAGCAGGCGGGCGTGGACTACGCCGCCAACCTCAACGCTGCGGCGAAGGCCGCCTCTTCCGGCGGTATGATCGTCTTCGCGGCCTCCGGCGACAATGATTCGTCGGATGGTGGCGCGACTCCAGCCAATGTCGATCTGCCCTCCTCCTCTCCCTATGTGATCGGCTGTGGAGGCACCACCAAGACGCCGCAGGCGGAGACAGTATGGAACAACGACCCTGGCAGCCCCGAGGGGAACGGCACGGGTGGCGGCTTCTCCACGATCTTCCCGTCGCAGCCCTGGCAGGCAGGCGCGCCGCAGGGCCCCGGTCGCATGGTTCCCGATGTCGCCGGCAATGCCGATCCCTTCACCGGCTATCAGCTCGTCATTCACGGCGCCTCGGTTCCATTGGGGGGCACCAGCGCCGTAGCGCCGCTCTATGCGGGCCTGTTCGCTAGCTTCGGTGCCAGGCTCGGCCTGGTGACGCCCAAGCTCTGGCTGAACCAGACCTGTTTCAGCGATATCGTCAGCGGCGACAACGGCTTCTACCGTGCGCGCATCGGACCGGATCCCTGTACCGGTCTCGGCGCCCCGATCGGGGATCGCCTGGCCAATCTGTTCGGTGCCGTGCCCGCACCGGCGGAGATCGTCGCCGCAGCGGGTGCCGAGCCTGCTTTGGCAAGGGCGCCCTTGCAACGCTCCGCGCCACGCCCGGGCAAGAGGGCGTGAGATTGCCGCCTGCGCTTATCGCCCCGTCGATAGCGACGCCGGGGCGATCAATCCTGGGATCGCAGGCATCCTTGCCTACTCTTGGAAGTGCAGCATATGGGGATGGGAGGAGGCAGGCAGGGATGCCATAGGCGTGGAGTGGCGATCGGAGATCGCCACTTGTGTAATTGGGATGTGCTTTAGTTGTGCTGCTTCGTGAGGAGTGCCATGGGCTGGGTGGCCACCCAGCCCATGGCGGCCGTTCGTTCGGATCGTGATCGCCACCAGGCTTGGGCCTGTCTTGGAGCTTGATCGTCGGACGGCCTCTTCAATCGACCCGGAAGGTTGCCAGAACCTTGGGTTCGCACACAAGGCAGGGCCAAATGAAGACATCTCATGGTAGCATGAACGTTGCAGGAATCGACATCGGCAAGGCCAAGCTCGATGTCGGGTTGGACAAGGATGAGGAGCGGCTGGAAGCCAGCAACGAGCCTGCGGGCTTTGCCCAGATCATCGCCTTCCTCAAGCGCCAGCAGGTAAGCCTGGTTGGCGTGGAGGCCACCGGCAGCTACGGCTTCGATTTAATCCAGGCCTTGCAGGAAGCCGGCTTCGCGATCGCCCAGCACCAGCCCGCCCAGATCAAGCTCTACCGCAAGATGCAGCTCAAGAGGGCCAAGACGGACGTCATCGATGCCGTCTTGATTGCCCGCTTCACGGCCTTGGGGGAGCAAAAACCCGCGTTCTCAGATGCCAGATTGGCCCGTTTTGCCGAGAAACTGCTCTTTCTCGAACAAGCGCGCGAGGATGCCATCCGCCTGCAGGGGCGTCTGGATCGTTATCGCGACACAGGTCTTATCGCCAAGATCAAAGCCGATATCACAAGCTTCAAGGCCAGGGCCAAGCAAGAGCTCGCTGCCTTGAAGAAGGAACTGCGAGCCCATGGCGACCTCGACAAGGCCTTCAAGCTCCTACTCTCCATTCCCGGCATCGGCGATTACAGTGCCCTCGTCCTGATCATCCGATTGCCCGAACTGGTGCATCTGGAGCCGACCCAGATCGCTTCTCTCGTCGGCGTCGCCCCCTTCAACAACGACAGCGCCACCGTGCGCGGCACTCGCTCAATCGCAGGTGGCAGAAAGAACATTCGCAACGCCCTTTATTTGCCAACCCTGGCTGCCGCCACTCAGTGGAACCCCGACCTGAAGGTCCTCTACGACCGTCTTAAGGCAAAAGGAAAGGAGACAAAGGTCGCCGTCATCGCCGCAATGCGTAAGCTTCTCATCATCGCCAGAGCCGTCCTTATCCGAGGCTCAATTTGGACCCCAAAAACCCAAGTCGATTAAGGTTGCTCCAATCCCGCACCACGCTCCGTGAAGTCAGCGCCCAGGGACTGGAGACCCCGCGCTTCCGGGATTACCCGATCCGCGTCTTCTCCAGCACCTTTTCGTCCAGCGCATAGCCCATGCCGGGCGCATCGCTCAGCGTAATCATGCCGTCGGTGCCGACTGCGAGCGGCTCGGTCATCATGAAGTCGCGGCGAGGCAGGCTCCATTCCGGCGGGTCGTAAGGGAATTCCACGAAGGGTGCGTCGGCAAGGCCTGCGGTGAGGTGGACATTGGCGGCGACGCCCATGCCGTTGGTCCAGGTATGCGGCGTGAACACGAGGTTGTTCTCATGCGCCATCGCGGCGACGCGGCGAAGGCCGGTGATGCCGCCGACCAGCGCGGCGTCGGGCTGCAGCACGTCGAGGCAGCCGTCACGGATGAGATCGCGGAACTCGTAGAGCTCGCGCGTCATCTCGCCACCGGCAATGCGCACATCCACCATTTCGCGCAGGCGCCGCATGCCCTCGCGGTCGGAGCGATGCAGCGGCTCCTCCATCCAGTAGACGCCGAGGCGTTCGAGCTCGCGCGCCACCGGCACGGCGTCCTTGAGCGACCAGGGCGCGTAGGCGTCCCAGGACATGCGCCAGCCCTGGTTGCAGTCGACCATCAGATCGAGCTTGTGTCCAACGCGGCAGCGCACGGCCTCCAACGCCTTGATGTCGGCGCGCCAGTCGCCGCGATGGAAGCGGATCTTCAGCGCCTTGAAGCCCTGGCCGAGATAGGCCTCGGCCGCATCGGCGAGATCCCCGGGTTTGCGCAGCGTGCCGGAGGAGGCGTAGGCGGCCACCTTGTTGGAGAGGCCGCCGAGCAACTTCCACACGGGCTGCCCGGTGATCTTGCCGGCAAGGTCCCACAGCGCCAGATCCAGCGGCCAGCAACGGCCGTAATGGAACTGGATGTTGGAGAGGATGCGATAATGGCGCTCGATCGCCATCGGGTCCTCGCCAATAAAGAAGCGCTCGTGGCCGGCAAAGCCCGTCATGGTGTCGCCCGAACCATAGCCCGTGACGCCCTCGTCCGTGGTTACGCGCACGATGGTGGCATCGAAGGAAGTGCGCGGCTTGGAATCCCAGCTCGCATTGAAGGGCGGGTCGAGGGGCAGGCGGTGGTGAGTGATCTCGATGCCGGTGATTTTCATTCCCGGGTGCGCGGACGTCTCGTCCGCCTCCTCTTGCAAGCGTTGCGTTTCCAGATGCGGACGAGACGTCCGCGCACCCGGGATTAAGAATAAGCCGTCCAGACCGTCTTGAAATCCATGTATTTCTCGATCGCATGCGGCGAGCGGTCCCTTCCGAAGCCCGATTGCCGGAAGCCGCCGAAGGGGGTTGCCAGCGAAGACTTGTCGAAGCAGTTCACCCACACCGTGCCGGCGCGCAGATCGCGCGTGAAGCGATGGGCGGCGCCCATGTCCCTGGTCCAGACCGCGGCGGCGAGGCCGTAGATGGAATCGTTGGCCATCCGAAGCGCCTCGGCTTCGTCCTCGAAGCTGGTCACCACCACCACCGGACCGAAGATCTCCTCGCGCGCCACGCGGTGCTCAGGCCTGACGCCGTCGAGGATGGTGGCCTCGACATAGAAGCCGCCGGTCTCCGCCATCGCCTGGCTGCCGCCATGGGCAATGACGGCGCCCTCGCTGGTGCCGACGCCGATATAGTTGAGCACACGCTCCATATGGCCCTTCTCGACGAGCGCCCCCATCTGGGCGGCGGGATCGAGCGGATGGCCCAGCGGGATCTCACGTGCCGCGACCTCGCCGATCTTCCTGACCAGCGCATCCTTTATCGAGGCATGGGCGATCACGCGCGAGCCGGCATGGCAGGTTTCGCCCTGATTGTAGTAGATGCCCCAGGCGATGCCGGAGGCGGCAGCGTCGAGATCGGCGTCGGCGAGCACGACATGCGGGCTCTTGCCGCCGCATTCGAGCGCCACACGTTTCATATTGCTCTCGCCGGCATAGCGCATCATCAGCTTGCCGACCTCGGTGGAACCGGTGAAGGATATCATGTCGACATCGGCATGGAGCGCGAGCGGCTTGCCGGCCTTCTCGCCGAAGCCGGGTACGATGTTGAGCACGCCGTCCGGCAGTCCCGCCCGCTTCGCCAGTTCGCCGAGGCGCAGGGCCGAGAGCGGCGACTGCTCGGCAGGCTTCAGCACCACGGAGTTGCCGGCCACCAGCGCCGGGCCGATCTTCCAGGAGGTGATGATCAGCGGGTAGTTCCAGGGCACGATGGCACCGATCACGCCGAGCGGCTCGCGGCGGACGATGGCGAGGTCGTTTGGGCCGGTGGGCGCCACTTCGTCGAAGCTCTTGTCGGCGAATTCGGCGTAGTACTGGATGCAATCAGCGCAGAAGGGCACGTCGACGGCGAGCGAATTGCCGATAACCTTGCCGACATCGAGCGTTTCGAGCAGGGCGAGGTGCTCGAGATCTGCGCGGATCAGCTCGGCGAAGCGCAGCATGATGCGCTTCTTCTCGGCCGGAGCCTTGTGGCGCCAGCGGCCATCCTCGAAGGCGGCGCGCGCGGCCTTGACGGCTGCCTCGATATCCTCGGCGCCGCAATCGGCGACTTCGGCAATCACGCGCCCGTCGATGGGCGAGGTCTTGGCGAAGGTCTTGCCGGAGCGGGCCGGGACATAGACACCGTCGATGAAGGCGCGGCCCTCGGCTTTCAGCGCGGCTGCCTTGGCTTCCCAGTCGGAACGGGTGGGGGACTTGTCGAGCATTGGAGATCCTCGGAGCGCGGACATCCTGTCCGCTCTTAGAAACGTTGAGTTCTACGACAGCGGAAGAGCGGATTGTCCGACACTCACTTGAGTGTCGTAGGACGTCCGCGCTCCCATCAGGCCTGCGTCAGCACGCGCTCGGCGAAGCGCAGCAGGTCGGCATCCTCGATGGTACGGCGGTTTGAAGCCCGCATCGCCGCGTTCTCCGGCCGGCCCATCTGATCGGCGAGGCGCATGGGGGTGACACCCTCGAACTCCTCGGCCAGCGAGACCTTGATGCCGATCGAGCGCACCAGCCGGTCGAAGGCGGCGGGGAGGTCGGCGGCCGATTTCAGGCCCATGGCCTCAGCGGCGGCGGTGAAGCGTCCGTCATCGCCCTCGATGTTCCAGCCGAGGGTGGCGATCATGCCGAGTGCCACCGAACGGCCATGCTGCACGGGACGCAGCGAGCCGAGCGCGTGGCCAATGTTGTGCGCGACCGCCGTGCCGCAATTGTCGATGGCAACACCGGCGAGCGCGGCGGCACGCTGCAGGCCCTCGCGGGCGGCGAGGTCGCTGCCCTTGCCGACGGCATTGGCCAGGTTGGCGCTGGCGAGGCGGATCGCTTCATGCGCGTGGACATTGTTAGCCGGCGTCGCATTGCCGTTGGTGCTGGCCTCGAGCGCATGGACCAGGGCGTCGATGCCGGTCCACGCCGTCAGCACCGGCGGCAGGGACAGCGTGGCTTCGGGATCCAGGATCACCTCGTCCGGCTTCAGCTCCTCGCCCCACAGCCAGACCTTGGCCTTGTCGGATCGGGTGAGGATGGCGGTGCGGGTGCATTCCGAGCCTGTGCCCGAGGTGGTAGGGATGACGAGCGAAACCAGACGCTTGCGCGGGAATGAGCGGGCGCAGAGCGCATAGTCTTCAGCCGAACGGCGCGCCGTGGCGGCGGTGGTGGCGATGGCGGCGACGACCTTGCCGAGGTCGAGCGCCGAGCCCCCGCCCAGCGAGATCACCGCCTTCGCCTTGGTGCGCCGGGCCTGTGCCGCAGCGGCATCGGCCGAGACGATGGTGGGATCGCCGCCGAATTCGGAAAAGATGGAAACGCCGAGCCCGGCCTTCCTGAGGGAGCCCTCGACGTCGTCGATGAGGCCGGTGGCCTTCAGGCCGGGATCGGCGACGAGCAGCACCTGCGCGCCCTTGCCGAGCCTGGCGGACGCTAGTTCGCCGGCTAATTCACGAGCGCCTGGGCCGCCGGTGATGCGCGGCAGATGGGAGAGCTGGTAGCGGGCCATGGGAGATCTCTGATTGGGGGCTGGTCTTCAGACCAGCCTGAAACGCGGCGCTTTCAGGAAGGCGGGTCTGAAGACCCGCCCCCATTTCCACCAACTCTAACCCCAGCCCTTTTGCGCCGGGCGCGCCTTAATTCGATGAGGCAATCCAAAAATGCGATAGCCCCCTTTCGCCATGGCGAACACCTCGGGCGCACGCTAGGTTTTGCGTACAAAAGGAACCGCCCGCCATGGAAACCCCGCCGGAACTCTCCCTCGAAACCAGCGAAAAGCCGCGCCGTCGCGGCCGCGAGGAACGCCAGCGCGCGGGCAGTTCGGGTCCCGTCTACCGCCCCCAGCCCAAGCGTCCGTTTCCGGCCGTGAACGCCGTTTCCGAGGACCAGTTGGAAGCCATCCATGCCGCTTCGCTGCAGATCCTGGAGGAGATGGGCATCGAGGTGCTGCATCAGGAGGCCAAGGTCATCCTCAAGGCCGCGGGCGCCGATGTCGCGCCTGATACGAACAAAGTGCGCTTCGATCGTGGCCTGGTCGAATCGAAGCTCGGTCTCGCCCCGAGGAGCGTCACCCTGCATGCGCGCAATCCGAAGCGGAACCTTACCATCGGCGGTGACCATCTCGCCTTCTGCTCGGTAGCGAGTGCGCCCAACGTGGCCGACCGCGATGGTGGGCGCCGGCCCGGCAACCGCCGCGACTTCCAGAACCTCATCCGTCTCGGTCAAACCCTCGACGCCGTGCATCTGTGGGGCGGCTATCCCGTGGAGCCGGCCGATGTCCACGCCTCGGTGCGCCATCTCGACGCGCTCTATGACCTGCTGACGCTGTCGGACAAGCCTGTCCATGCCTATTCGCTTGGGCGCGAGCGCAACCTCGATGCCTTCGAGCTGGTGCGGATCGCGCGCGGCATCGACCGCGAGACACTGGATCGCGAGGTTTCGCTCTTCACTATCATCAATTCCAATTCGCCGCTGCGCCTCGATATCCCGATGATGGAAGGCGTCATCCAGATGGCTCGGCACAACCAGCTCACCGTGCTAACGCCCTTTACGCTGGCCGGAGCCATGGCGCCGGTCACCATCGCCGGGGCGGTGGCCCAGCAGAATGCCGAGGCGCTGGCTGGGCTGGTGCTGTCGCAGTCCGTGCGCCCGGGCGCGCCCTTTGCCTATGGCGGCTTCACCTCGAATGTCGACATGAAGACCGGCGCGCCCGCCTTCGGCACGCCCGAGCAGATGAAGGCCGCTCTCGTCGGCGGCCAGCTCGCCCGGCGCTACGGCCTGCCCTACCGCTCCTCTAACACCAATGCCGCCAATACCATCGATGCCCAGGCTGCCTATGAGAGCGTGTTCTCCCTCTGGGGCGCGGTGATGGGCGGCGTGAACCTGCTGATGCATGGCGCAGGCTGGATGGAAGGCGGCCTCCATGCGAGCTTCGAGAAGATGGTGATCGACGCCGATCTTCTCGACATGATCACCAATTTCCTGATGCCGTTCCAGGTCAATGACGACGAGCTGGCGCTCGACGCGATCAGAGAGGTCGGCCCGGGCGGTCATTTCTTCGGCTGCGCCCATACCCAGGCCCGCTACCGCACCGCCTTCTTCTCGCCGATGATTTCGGACTGGCGCAACTACGAGACCTGGCGGGAAGCGGGCTCGCCCACCGCCTATGATCGCGCCAACCGGCTCTATAAGGATCGCCTGGCGGCCTATGAGGAGCCGCCGATGGATCCCGCCATCCGCGAGGAGCTCAATGCCTTCGTCGCCAGGCGCAAGGAAGAGGGCGGCGCACCGACAGACTTTTAAGCTTCCCGGGTGCGCGGACATCTTGTCCGCATCTTGGAAACGATACGCCCGATGGAAGGGGAGATGCGGACAAGATGTCCGCGCACCCGGGAAGTCACCGCCTCATTTTGCTAACTCTCGACCCTTAGGATACCGCTCCCCATGAAATCCCACACCCGTGTCCTTGTCATCGGCGGCGGCGTCGTCGGCTGCTCCGTGCTCTACCATCTCGCCAAGGCCGGCTGGACCGATGTCACCCTGATCGAGCGCGCGGAGCTGACGGCGGGTTCCACCTGGCATGCGGCGGGCGGCTTTCACACCCTCAATGGCGATCCCAACGTCGCCAAGCTTCAGCAATATACCGTGGAGCTCTACCGGGAGATCGAGGCGCTCTCTGGCCAGTCCTGCGGCCTGCATCTCACCGGCGGCGTCATGCTGGCCGGCACCAAGGAGCGCATGGACTGGCTGAAGATGGCCCATGCCAAGGGCCGATATCTGGGCATGCATACCGAGATCATCTCGGCTGCCGAAGCCAAGAAGCTGATGCCGCTGATGGACGAGAATCAGTTCGCAGGCGCGATGTACGATCCGCTGGAGGGCCACCTCGATCCCTATGGCACGACTCATGCCTACGCCAAGTCGGCCAAGCTCAAGGGCGCCGACATCGTCCTGCGCAACCGCGTCGTCGATATGTCGCAGCGCGAGGACGGCACCTGGGATGTCGTCACCGAGCAGGGCAACATCCACGCCGAGCACGTCGTCAACTGCGGCGGGCTGTGGGCGCGCGAGTGCGGCCGCATGGTCGGCCTGGAGCTGCCCGTGCTTGCCATGGAGCACATGTACTTCCTCACCGAGGACATGCCCGAAGTTGCCGAGATCAACGCCTCCACCGGCAAGGAGGTGATCACCGCGCTGGATTTCGAGGGCGAGATCTACATGCGCCAGGAGCGCGGCGGCATGCTGCTCGGCACCTATGAGCAAGCCTGCAAGCCCTGGTCGGAGAGAGAGACGCCCTGGGATTTCGGCCAGAACCTGCTGGAGCCCGATCTCGACCGTATCGCTCCGTCGCTGGAAGTCGGCTTCCGCCACTTCCCGGCCTTCGAGAATGCCGGCATCCGCCGCGTCATCAACGGCCCCTTCACCTTCGCGCCGGACGGCAATCCGCTGGTCGGCCCGATCCGCGGCCTCAGGAACTACTGGGTCGCCTGCGGTGTGATGGCCGGCTTCTCGCAGGGTGGCGGCGTCGGCCTCGCCCTTTCCAACTGGATGGTGCATGGCGATCCCGGCTTCGACGTCTGGGGCATGGACGTCGCCCGCTACGGCGACTGGACGACGCTGACGCATACCAACGCCAAGGTGCGCGAGAACTATGCCCGCCGCTTCCGCATCCGCTACCCCAACGAGGAGCTGCCGGCGGCCCGCCCCTTCCGCACCACGCCGATCTATGAGCGGCTGCAGGACCACAACGCCGTATTCGGCGACATGTGCGGCCTGGAGCACGCCCTCTGGTTCGCGCCCTCCAAGGCCGAGGCCAACGACGATTTCTCCTTCCGCCGCTCCAATGATTTCCCGCATGTCGCCGCTGAAAGCGCCATCGTGCGCGACGGCGTCGGCCTGCTCGAGATCTCGAATTTCGCGAAGTACGAGATTTCCGGCAAGGGTGCCGATGCCTGGCTCGACAAGCTCCTGCCCAACCGTTTGCCGGCCAGGGGGCGCATGGTGCTGACGCCCATGCTCAACGAGAACGGCATGCTCATTGGCGATTTCACGCTGGCGCGCGAGGCCGACGACCGCTTCATGATCTTCGGTTCGGGCCTTGCCGAGCAGTATCACATGCGGTGGTTCCAGGCCCACCTGCCCGAGAGCGGCGTCACCCTGCGCGCCCATGGCCTCGATCTCGTCGGCCTGCAAATCGCCGGCCCGAAATCGCGTGAGCTGATCACCCGCGTCGTCGACGAGGACCTGTCGAAGGAAGCCTTCCCGTTCATGGCCTTCGGCCGCTTCAATGTCGGCACGGTGCCCGCCATCGTCGGCCGCGTCACCTACACGGGCGATCTCGGCTACGAGCTATGGGTCAAGCCCGAGCATCAGCGCACGTTGTTCGATCTCCTCGTGAAGGAAGGCGCGGATCTCGGCCTGAAGCTGTTCGGCGGCCGCGCTCTCAATTCGCTGCGCCTCGAAAAAAGCTTCGGCTCCTGGTCGCGCGAATACCGCCCGATCTATACGCCGTGGGAAGCCGGCCTCGAACGCTTCGTCTCCACCCAGAAGCCCGATTTCATCGGCCGCGACGCCATGCTGAAGGCGCGCGACGCCGGCCCAACGCGCAAGCTCGCCACCTTCGTGGTCGACGCTCTCGATGCCGACGTGATCGGCGACGAGCCGATCTGGCGCGACGGCAAGGTGGTCGGCTGGGTGACCTCCGGCGGCTATGCGCACCACTCCAAGGCCTCGGTGGCGCTCGGCTATGTCGAGGCAGCGGCCTTCGATGCGGCGGCGCCCTATGAGATCGAGATCATCGGCGAGCGGAGAGGGGCGAAGGTAGCGGCCGAGCCGCTTTTCGATCCGAAGGGCTCGAGGATGCGGGGGTGATGGGAGCGCGGACTTCCAGTCCGCTCTTGAACCTCGCCTTTGCAGGATAGAGCGCAATCGGGGTACCATTGTCTGAGACGTATGTGGTTCAAGAGCGGACTGGAAGTCCGCGCTCCGGAATTGCGCCTTGGTCGACAAAAAGCATCCCCATCCCTTGCGTCCGAAGGCTGAGTGGCATTCGCGAGGGTATCTGCCTCATTGGGAAGTCGGCGAAGAGCCCCAAAGCATCACATTTCGCCTGGCCGATTCTTTGCCCGCAGAGGTGCGTGAGCGCCTGAAAGCGGCCAAGCAGGAGGCGAAGCCGGATCCCACCGAACAACGCAAACGCTTCGAGGAACTTCTCGACAGCGGGCATGGCGAGGCGCTTCTCCGTCAGCCGGAGGTGGGGCGCGTCGTTGAGGATTCGCTACTGCATTTCGATGGGCAGCGCTATCGGCTCCATGCCTGGAGCGTCATGCCGAACCACGTGCATGCCCTGGCAACCCCCATCAACGGCCATGCCCTATCAGCTATTGTTCACGCCTGGAAATCCTTCACGGCCCTGCAGATTAATCGCTTGCTGGGACGGCAAGGAAGCCTGTGGTTCCCGGAATACTTCGATCGCAAAATCCGCAATGAGCGGCATTTTGAGGCAGCGCGCTATTATATCGAACAGAACTCGGTCGAAGCGCGGCTCTGCGCGAAGGCGGAGGAGTGGCCGTTCTCGAGCGCAAAACGAAACCTGGAGCGCGGACTTCCAGTCCGCTCTTGAATCGCAGGTCGCGCAAACAAGGGCGGTGCGCTGGCAAATGACCGCGTCTGCTTCTTCCGGGACTCTATCGTTTCAAGAGCGGACTGGAAGTCCCCGCTCCCAATACGACCATCCCATCAGCACCGCCGCCGCCGCGCTCATCGTCCAGTAATCCACCGGTGCCGGTCCGAACCAGTGGATGTGCCAGGGGATGAATTCGGGGGCGAACTTCGCGAGCCCGAAGGCGGGGTTGCAGACGAACCAGAGGAAGTCCTCGCTCAGCCAGAACATCATGATGCAGGCGATGACGCGGGCTTCCAGCCGCCATGACCAGCGCCAGGCGAAGATCAGCGGGAAGTGGAAGAACAGCGCCATGAAGGGGAAGATCCAGGCGTGGTAGCCCGTCATCGGGCGGCTGCCCCAGAAGATGTCGAGCAGCCAGTGGTGCTCGATGCGCCAGGTCGGCAGGCTGGAGGCCCAGCCATGGCTGCCCTCGATCTGGATCTCGACATTGGCGAAGAAGAAGCCGAGCAGCATCACCATTCCGATCAGGAGGATCGGCTGCAGGAGACGGGCACGGCCGGTGGCGGCGAGCGGCATGTCGGTGGCTGTCATGGCAGGGCGGCCATAGCATTTTCCAGAAAAGTTGGCAGACTTTTCGATTAAGAAAATGCGTCAAAGCCAAGTCTGGAGAAAACTGCGATTTCAGACAATCGCAGTTTTCTCGAGCACGATCTTCATGGCATCCTCGCCGGCACGGGGGCGGCCGAGGGCGCGGGCATTGCGGCGCATGGCTTCAAGGCGCTGCGGCTCGGCCTTGAGCAGGGCGATATGATAGTCGAGGCCGACTTCGTCAATTGCCTTCATCGCGGCGCCGTTTTCCAGGAGGTAGTCGGCATTGCGCTCCTCCTGCCCTGGGATCGGCGCGCTCAGCAGCATCGGCACGCCCATCGCCAGGCATTCGGAGGTGGAGAGACCACCGGGCTTGGTGATGACGAGATCGGCCGCCGCCATCAGGCGCGGCACCTCATTGGTGAAGCCGAGGGGGAAGAGCCGGCCGGGCTGCCCGGCCGCGGCCGCCTGCAAGTCTTCCAGCACCGGCTTGTTCCTGCCAGCCAGCACCACGAGCTGCAACTCGGAATCGATGGCGGCCAGGCGCTTGGCTAGCGGCGCCACGCCCAGGCCGGCGCCGCCGCCCATCAGCAGGTAGGTGCGCCGCGCCGGATCCAGCCCGAAGGCCATCGCGCAGGCCGCGCGGTCATGGCTTTGCGCGAAGGCGGGCATGATCGGAATGCCGGTGACGTGGATATGCGCCGCCTCGACGCCATGGGCGCGGAGGCGGAAGGCGACTTCCTCGTTGCCGGCGAAGAAACCCGTCATGCGCGGGATCACCCACATGCGGTGCAGGTCGAAATCGGTGATCTGCACGAAGACGGGCACGCCGAGGCGGCTTTTGCCGATCTCGCGCATCAACAGTTCGGCGGGCAGGAAATGCGTGCAGACGATGGCATCGGGCGCGAAGGCGTCGATGGCGCCGCGCAGGGGACGGCTGGAGAGGCGTTCCACCGCCCGCCGCAGCTTCTGCGACATCGCATCGGGCGGCGCCTCCGAACTCGCCTGGTAGAGCATGCCCCAGATCGCCGGATGCCGGGTCACGAGCTTGATGTAATAGTCGGTATAGATCTTGCGGAAGGTGGAAGGCACATGGTCCATCACGTCGAGATGGCGCACCTCGGCCTTCGGATCGAGGAGGAGCGTCGCTTCCTTCAGTGCGTCGGCCGCACGCGTATGCCCGGCGCCGGCGGAGACGCTGAGGAAGAGGATCTTTGGGGAAGACGGCACGGGCGGCTCCGGTCGAATCGGGAGGGACGACAATAGGCCAGCCGCCTTGCGCTGTCGAAATGCGGCAATCTCCGCATTTTCGGGCAACCGCCGGTATCATCATGTGTCCTTGGGCACTGCTTGGACCTGGATCGTTGCGAGCTTGACTGCCACCGAGTCGTTTCAAGAGCGGATCGCCCGACACTCTCTTGAGTGTCGTAGGGACGTCCGTGCTCCCAGATCAGAACGCCATCGCAAGGCGCATGCCGTCATAGACGGCCGCGTGGATGTTCCTCGATGCCACCGCGTCGCCGATGCGGAAGAGCTGGAACCTGCCCGCCTCGTTCCCCGCCAGCGCCTGCGGCCTGCCCGCGGTGAGTGCCTCGTAGTCCACCGCGCCGAGATTGGAGGAATGCGGCTTCAGGGCGAAATAGAGTTCGTCCAGCGGCAGGGTGCCGTGCTCCACCACCACCTGTTCTGCCCGCTTTTCCACGGCGCGCTTGCCGTATTCGTCGAAGAACCGCGCGACCAGCGTGTTGCCCTCGCGCGCCACGCCTTCGAGACGAAGGTTCAGGGTCGTCTGCACCCCGGCTTTGGAAAAGGCGCGGAAATAGGCCGGGAAATTCGTGCCGCCGACATCCGGGGCCAGGCTGCGCTCGGGCGTGACAAGTTCGAGCCTCGCGCCGCCCTCGGCGATGAATTCGGCGGTGGTCATGCCGGGATGGGCGCCGTTGTCGTCATAGAGCAGCACGTTCGCCGCCGGCCTGGAGGCGCCAGAGAGGATGTCCCAGCTTGTGGTGACAAGATCCTCGCCCGAGTCGAGGAAGGAGGTGTTGGGCAGGCCGCCTGTCGCCACCACCACGATGTCGGGGGCCTCGGCCAGCACCGTGTCTTCCTCGGCATAAGTGTTGAAATGAAGTTGCACGCCCAGCCGCTCGCATTCGGCGACGCGCCAGTCGATGATGCCCATGATCTCGCGCCGGCGCTTGAGGGCGGCGGTCAGGCGGATCTGGCCGCCCGCTTCGTCCGCTGCCTCGAACACCGTGACGCGATGGCCGCGTGCTGCCGCGACCCGCGCCGCCTCCAGCCCGCCGGGGCCGGCACCAACAACCACGACACGCTTGGAGACAGCAGCCTTGTCGGTGATCACATGCGGGATCGAGCCCTCGCGGCCGGTGGCGGCGTTGTGGATGCACAACGCCTCGCCGCCATAGATGGAATCGATGCAATAGCCCATGCCGACGCAGGGCCGGATCTCATGCTCGCGCCCCTCGGCAATCTTGCGGGCGATATGCGGGTCGGCCATGTGGGCGCGCGTCATGCCCACGAGGTCGAGCTTTCCGGAGGCCACGGCATGGCGGGCGGTGGCGACATCCTGGATGCGAGCGGCGTGGAAGGTGGGGATGGCGGTGGCTTGCTTCACCTCGCCTGCAAAGTCGAGATGAGGGGCCGAGCGCGCGCCCATGCCGGGGATGACATGGCTCAGCGCTTCGTCCGTGTCGATATGGCCCTTGATGACGTTGATGAAGTCGACCAGGCCCGAGCGCGCGATGCGGCGGGCGATATCGAGGCCCTCGTCCTTCGAGATGCCGCGGTCCCAGTCCTCGTCGCAGACCATGCGGGTGCCGACGATGAAATCCGGACCGACGCGCTCGCGCACCGCCTGCATCACCTCGAACCCGAAGCGCAGGCGGTTGTCGAGACTGCCGCCATATTCGTCTTCGCGCCGATTGGTGGCGGGCGACCAGAACTGATCGATGAGGTGGCCGTACATCTCGAATTCGAAGCCATCGAGCCCGGCCGCCTTCACGCGCTCGGCCGCGTCGGCATAGGCGGTGATGATGCGCCGGAGGTCCCAGTCCTCCGCCGCCTTGGGGAAGGCCCGGTGTGCAGGCTCGCGGATGGAGGAAGGGGCGATGATCGGCAGCCAGTCCTCCTTGCCCCAATGGGTGCGGCGCCCCAGATGGGTAATCTGGATCATCACGGCCGCGCCATGCTCGTGCACCTCGTCGGCGAGGCGGGCAAGATGGGGCACCACTTCGTCCTTGTAGAGCAGGATATTGCCGAAGGCCTGCGGCGAGTCCGGCGCCACCACCGCGGAGCCGCCGATCATGGTGAGCCCGATGCCGCCCTTCGCCTTCTCGACATGGTAGAGCCGGTAGCGGTCCGCTGGCATGCCGTCCACGGTATAGGCCGGTTCATGGGCGGTCGACATCAGCCGGTTGCGCAAGGTGAGATGCTTGAGCTGGTAGGGCTGGAGCAGGGGATCAGAAGACATTGGAGATTCCCGGGTGCGCGGGCATCACAACGACATGCTCGCATGTCGCGATGCCCGCATCTTGGAAACGAGAACGCTTGATGCAGAGGGAGGGGCGGACATCGCGACATGCACGCATGTCGCTGTGACGTCCGCGCACCCGGGAGTTACGACACCTCATACTGCTCGGCTCCATCCGCGATGATGTAATAGTCCGACTTCGAGGCGGTATAGATGTGGCTGGTCAGCATCAGTCCCGTCGGCCGGTCGATCGTGCCGGCGGCGATGCTGGTCTCGCCGGCACCGAAGGCCCGCCAGAACAGATTGCCACCGCAGGCCGAGCAGAAGCCGCGCTCCGCCTTCTCCGAGGAGCGGTACCAGCGAAGCGTCTGGCTGGTGGTGAGCACCAGGTCGTCATTGGCGCAATTGGTCGAGGCGAGATGGTGGCCCGTGGTCCTGGCGCATTGCGAGCAATGGCAGGCGCTGACCTCGCTGAGCGCGCCGTGCACTTCATAGCATACCCCGCCGCAGAGGCAGGATCCGGTGGCGCGAAGGGCTTTGGTCATCGGCTGCTCCCTGGGTGCTTCGCGGGCCATCCTATCGGGCGCGGGGGGAGCGAATTGTCGGAATACGGTACGAAGGTCGCATTCTGGCAAGAGGAGAGGAATTTTCCCGGGAGCGCGGACGTCCCGTCCGCTCTTGGCGACGGATCGTTCCACGACAGAGGAAGAGCGGACGAGACGTCCGCGCTCCCAGCATCACTCGTTGTTCAGCAGGCGCTCGAGATAGTCGGTCTCGGCCTTGGGCCGGTTCGGGTCGGCGAGGCGGCGGCGCAGCTCTTCGAGCACCTTGCCGGCGCGCTTGGAGGGCGAGGCGTCGATCGAGCCGTCGGCCCCATAATCCGGGCCGCTGTTCGGCAACTGGCGGCCGAGCGGGTCGCGGTTGCGCGGGCCGCCCTGCTGGGCCTGGCCCTTGGCATTGCGCTGGGCCTCCGCGAGCTGCTCGCCGAGATTCTTGGCGGCGCGGCGCAATGCCTCGATCGCCCTGCCCTGCGAGTTGATGGCATCCTCGCTGTTTTTGTCGCCGAGCTGGCCCTCGGCATCGCGCATGGCCTGGCCGGCCTCGCCCAGGGCGTCCGGCGCCTCGGTGCCGCTCTCGCGCAGGTCGCGCTGCATCTTCTCCAGCTGCTGGCGCAACGCCTGCTGCTTGTTGCGCAGATCCCCGATCGAAGGCATGCCCTGGCCGGCCTGGCCCTGCCCACCCTGTCCGTTCTGCCCCTGCTGGCGTCCGCCCTGACGGCCCTGGCCCTGCTGCCCCTGGCCATCCATTCCCATGTTCTGGTCGTCACCCAGTCCCTGATTATCCCCTTGGGCCTGATTGTCGCCCGGATTCTGGTCGTTCCCCAGTCCTTGGTCGTTTCCTTGGCCCTGGTCGTTCCCCTGGCTCTCATCGCCCTGGCCACCCTGGGGCGGGGGCTGGTTCTGGCGGTAGGTCTGGTCGCGCAGGCGCTGCTGGCGCAGGATCATCTTGCTCATGTCGTTGAGCGATTGCTGCATCTGCTGCATCGAGGGATCGCCCTGGCCGACATCCTCGGGATTTGCGAGGTTGTTCAGGATATCGTCGAGCTGGGAGAGCAGCTTTTCGGCATCGTCCTTGTTGCCTTCGCGGGCCGACTTCTCGAGCTGGTCGAGCAGCTTGGCGAGCTCGTCGGGCGAGATCATGCGCAACTGCTTGCCAGCATTCGGCTTCTGGCCATGCTTGAGGGCCTGCTGCTGGCGCTGGGCATAATCCTTGAGGAAATTGTTCATGGCCTGGCGCAATTCCCGCGTGAGCCGCTGGATCTCCTCGGGCGAGGCGCCACGCTCGATCGCCTGGCGCAGCTTCTCGCGTGCGGCCTTGAGCTGGCGCTCGGCCAGTGTGCCGTCGCCATCCTCGATGGCATTGGCGATCTGCCAGAGGTAATCGGCGACATTGCGGTAGTCGTCGTCGGAGTTGGCATGGTCGAGCCGGTCCCAGGCCGTGCGCAATCCGAGATAGAGGCCGGCATCCTTGGTGAAATCCTCCGGCGCGATCATCAGCGCGTGGAGCGCATATTTGACCTCGCCGGCCTGGTTGGCGTCGAGCGACAGCTTCAGGCGCTGCTCGATCAGGGCGCGGGCGAGGGGGTTGGTGAAATCGCGCTGCGGCAGCGTCACGTCCTGCGGCGCACTGCGACCCTCATTGCCGGCATCGTCGCGCGCCACCAGCGTCATCGTCACGGTGGCGCCGGCAAGCGGATCGGAGGAGAGGTCGCGCGTCGCCGTCACCGAACCGCTGCGGGCATGGCCGGCCGGCGTGGGCAGGGAAATCTTTGGCGGAGCGTAGAGCGGATGGCCTTCGTTCGCCAGCGTGCCCCGTGCCTCCACGGACGCGGCGCCGTAGTCGTCGTCGACCTTGTAGGCGAAGGTCATGCCGCCCTTGCCGTCGGGTTTCACCGGCCCGTCGAAGGCGATGGTCGGCGGCCGGTCGGGAATGACGGTGAAGGCAAAGCGCGTCACCGCGCCATTCGAGCGCGCGATCTCGACGCCGGCGTCGGCGCTAAGCTTAAGGCGCCTTTCGATCAGGTTGGGATCGGGCGCATTGGCGGTGGCGGCGGCTTCCTCGCTGGTGCCCCCGCTCGCGCTGATGCGGGCCTCCTTGTCGCCGGCGAGGCGGATCACCAGCAGCGAGCCGGCGGGAACCGCGGTCGGCGCGGCCTGATTCGCGTCCGTCAGCACCAGCGGCGCGCGGCGCGTATAGGGCGGCGGGGTGACCCAGGCGTCGAGCCGGGTGCCGGCCTGCTCGGCGGTGGGGCCGGAGAAGAGGGCAGCGATATCGTAGGCGGGGGATTGCAGGGCACCGATCAGGCGCGGCAGGCGCTCGGCCCCGGCATAGAAGAAGCCGACGACGAGGGCGAGCACCAGCCCGACGCGCAGGCCATAGCGATCGAGCGCCGGCAGGTTGGGCGAGGGCACCCCGAGTCGGATGTTGCGGCTTGCTTCCAGCGCGGCGCGGCGATGCCGGCGCCAGAGCGCTTCGGCCAGGGGATCGCCGCTGCCTTGGGCAAGACGATCCTGCCTTGCGGTGGCCGGGCGGTGCGGCAGGCCGGCGGCGTGGTCGAGCCGGAAAAGGGCTTCCTCGCGCGTGGGAGCACGCAGGCGCACCAGAGGCCAGAGCGAAGCGATCAGTCCCGCAACGAAAAGCACGAAGATGACGAGGCGCGGCGGCCCGGAGAGCTGGCCGAACAGGTCGAACCAGCTGGCGGCGAGGAAGAGCCCGAACACGCCGAGCGGCAAAGCCAGCCGCGGCCAGGCCCCCTCCCACGCGATGGCCAGCCGGGCGCGCCGGATCAGCGCGTCGAAGGACTGTGCCTCCTGCGTGGTATCCTGGCCCCTGCCAGCCTCAGCGTTCGCCATGCCACCGTCCGAATGAACCGATTCTGGAAGTGTAGGGCGTTGTGCCCCACGATTCCAGCCAGGAACGATCATAAGGATGTGCGTGGCGAATCGATGGCCGGGGGGACATTTATCGTGAGAGGTGGGGCGGCACGACGTTCCATTATATTGCTGCTGCAGACCGTTCTCACCAGTGATACAGCGGGCGGCTCCTTACCCCCACCCCAGGACCCCCATGCCCGCCAAGATCCTCATGCTCCAGGGTACCGGCTCCGATGTCGGCAAGTCGCTGCTGGTGGCCGGGCTCTGCCGCCATTTCGCCGACCGGGGCCTCCGGGTGCGCCCCTTCAAGCCGCAGAACATGTCGAACAATGCCGCCGTCACCGCCGATGGAGGCGAGATCGGCCGGGCGCAGGCGCTGCAGGCGCGGGCGGCGCGGGTGGCGCCGAGCGTGCATATGAACCCGGTGCTCCTGAAGCCGCAGTCGGAGACGGGTGCGCAGATCATCGTGCAGGGCCGTATGCGCGGCTCGGCCAGGGCGCGCGACTATCAGGGGCTGAAGGGCGGGCTACTGCCCGATGTGCTCGACAGCTTTGCGTGCCTTCGCGAAGAGGCCGATCTCGTCCTCGTCGAGGGCGCCGGCTCGGCCTCGGAGGTTAATCTCCGGGCCAACGACATCGCCAATATGGGTTTTGCCCGTGCCGTCGAGGCGCCCGTCGTGCTGGTCGGCGATATCGACCGGGGCGGGGTGATCGCCCAGCTCCTCGGCACGCAGGCGGCGGTGGCGCCGGAGGACGCAGCGCTGATCAAGGGCTTCATCGTCAACAAGATGCGTGGCGACCCCTCGCTCTTCGCCGACGGCATGCGCTTCATCGCCGCGCGGACCGGCTGGCCGGCCCTGGGGCTGGTGCCGCATTTCCCAGGCGCGGCGAAGCTGCCGGCGGAGGATGCGCTGGCGCTCGGCAGCTATGGCGGTCGCCGGGCTGGCGCCAGGATCACGATTGCCGTGCCGATGATGCCGCGCATCTCCAATTTCGACGATCTCGACCCGCTGGCGCAGGAAGAGGAGGTCGATCTCGTGATGGTGAAGCCGGGCGAGGTCCTGCCGTTTGCCGACCTCGTCATCCTGCCCGGTTCCAAGGCCACCATCGCCGACCTCGCCTTCCTGCGCGCCGAGGGTTGGGACATCGACCTCGCTGCGCATGTCCGGCGCGGCGGCCATGTCCTGGGCCTATGCGGTGGCTACCAGATGCTGGGCGCGCGCATCGAGGACCCCGACGGCATCGAGGGCGCGCCTGCGGATGTGCCGGGCCTCGGTCTTCTCGACGTCGCCACCCGCCTCACCGGCGACAAGCGCCTGGTGGCGGTGACGGGCGAGACGGCGGCCGACGGCGTGCCCTTTGCGGGCTATGAGATGCATGTCGGCATCACCGAAGGCCCGGCGCTCGCCCGCCCGGTGCTGCATCTCGCAGACGGGTCGCCGGACGGCGCCTGGTCCGCCGATGGCCGCGTCGCGGGCTGCTACGTGCACGGCCTGTTCGGCGACGACCGCCAGCGTGCCGCCTGGCTGCGACGGCTCGGCGGGGAGGGCGGCGACATGCAGTACGAGATGGCGGTCGAGGAGACGCTGGACGCCTTCGCGATCCATCTGGCCGGGCATCTCGACATGGCGATGATCGAGAGGATCGCGGGGCTGGGGTGAGAGAAGCAGGCGCGACTCTCCTCCCCCACGAAGCTGGGGTATCGCGCACACCGTTTGTGTGCGCTGGGGCCGGCGAAGCCGGCTCGGAGGGGGCGTGGCCCTACGGGCTATGAGCCAACGGAATAAGGCTCAATTCTATTGTTGAAGAAATCCGAGTTCTTCCCTTAAGAGCCGAGCCCGTCGGACCACACCCCATCCGTCATTGCTTCGCAACGCCACCTTCCCCAGCTTCGTGGGGAAGGCGAGTCGCGACCTCTGGCAACCATTCTCTCCCTCAGTGATATTGCTTGTACACCAGATAGAACGTCAGCACGCCGATCACCGCCGACAGGATCACGCAGGCCGTGTGGAAGAGGTTCAGCGCCTTGTAGATATCCGCGACGCCGGCATCGGCGCGACCATCACCCATATAGGCATCGTCGACCACCGTCTCGCCATAGACGCGCGGGCCGGCGAGGCGCAGGTCGAGGGCGCCGGCCATCGCCGCCTCGGGCCAGCCGGCATTGGGGGAGCGGTGCTTGCCGGCGTCGCGCCGCACCGTCTGCATCGCCGCGCGGCCGCGGCGGTGGCTGATGAAGGCGGCGGCGCTGAGGATGAGGGCGGTGAGCCGCGCGGGAATCAGGTTCAGCCAGTCGTCGAGGCGGGCCGAAGCCCAGCCGAAGGCCTCGTGTCGTGGCGTGCGGTGGCCGATCATCGAATCGGCGGTGTTGACGATCTTGTAGACGGCGATGCCCGGCAGGCCGAACAGCGCATACCAGAACACCGGCGCCACCACGCCGTCGGAAAAATTCTCGGCCAGGCTCTCGATCGCGGCGCGGCATACGCCGGGCTCGTCCAGAGTCTCGGGGTTGCGGCCGACGATCATCGACACCGCCTTGCGCCCGCCGGCGAGACCGCCCGTCTCCAGCCCATGCGCGACGTTTTCGACATGCTCGGCGAGACTCTTGGAGGCGATCAGCGAGGAAGCGATGATGCCAAGCGGGATGAAGCCGTAGGTGAACGAGAGGCAGAGGCGCTCGATGATGGTGGCGCCAAGCCCGGCCACCACCACCAGGATGCCGGTGGCGACGATGCCGGCCGAGCGGCGCGTGGAGCGGGTGTCTGCCTCGACATTGAGGCGGCGGTCGAGCCCGGCGATGAGCGTGCCCATCCACGTGACGGGGTGGCCGATGCGCGCATAGAGGGGCCGCGGGTAGCCCAAAATCATTTCAAAGGCCCAGGCGATCGCCAGGCTGAGAATGCGTGAGAACAAATCCATAGGTATTGCAAACCAAATTGATCATGCCCGACCCCGGATCCGGGCCGCAGGCGGCTTGACAGGGGGGAGGCGCGAACACTAAATGGCGACGCTTCCGGGCAGCCGGGGCTGTAGCTCAGTTGGGAGAGCGCTGCAATCGCACTGCAGAGGTCGTGAGTTCGAATCTCATCAGCTCCACCATCCTGCTTCGCGCTCCGCGCTTCGCAGGACAGGTCCACACCCTATCATCGAAGCAGGATGCCCTCCGAAGCCTTGGCGAAGGAGGGCCGGTTCTTGTGGTATGTCTACCTTCTGGAAAGCGAAGGCACCCCAGGCCAGCGCTATGTCGGCTTGACCTGCGATCTCAAGAAGCGTCTCGCCGAGCAAGCCGCCGGCTCACATCATTCTTCCTTCGGCGCATCAAAGCCATAACGCGTCAAATCGTCGAGGCTCCGCGGCAGAAGGACGTCACTAATAGTGGCAAGGATATCGGAAACCTGGGTGTAGAACCGCTGCATGTGCATGAGTTCACGCTGACCTGCTTCGCCTAGGATAGTTGGACCATGTTCGCGGGCGACGCTGTCCAGGCCCTCATACTCGACTTTCCAATGGACAGCCCAGGCAGTTCGATCGCGCACGCTATCGATCTTGGCGTCAGGGAGAGCATAGACGCGAACCCTCTTGAGAAAGCCGGAACCCTCCTGCTTGGCGTTGCGCCAGATTTCGCTCAATTCGAACATGCAGAAGGGCGAGCGAAGATATTTTTCGCTGAGAATAATGAAGACTCGGTCGCCGGCACCGATCCGGCGCATGAAGGCAGAAATACTGTCCCCGAGACTCAGCTTCTCGTTGTCACGTATGATCTTGTATCCTTCGGCTGTCGCTCTTGTGCAAAGCTCATCGACCGCTTGTTGGCGTGCCCGGCCCTCCGGCGTGCGGTCATCGCCCCATGCAAAGGATACGTACCATTCGGGCACAGGAGGCTTCTCCTGCTGGAACGTCATGACCTGGTGCAACACTGGCTCGATTGCGGGCGCGGATTGTTCGATTTTGCCGGACATGCCAAGGCTGTTCTGGATACGTTCAACAATGGCAACTGTTTGAGACATCAGCTCTCTTGCAGCGCCTCGCTGCGTTCGTACGCGGATGATGCCCTGCCAGTCGCCGGTCATTGCCTCTTCAATCAGGAGGTGGCTGCGGGTGCGGCCTTCATAGGCATAGAGACCGCTGCGCCAATAGAGGGCATCGACGCCAGCGGACTGGCCAATTTCAGCCATTATGGAGCGGATCAATCCTCCATGCAGAAGCCCATATGAAAAGCTGGTAGCCTCGCAGGCGAGGCTGTTGTCCCAGCGTGCCTCAAGTTGATCGACAATCCTGCTTCTGTCCGGCAGCAGGTCTGGCGCGATATATTCGTCCGCCTCATCGTAGGCGCCCGCAAAGCGCCGGTGTGGAAAGCAGATTCGGCAGGATTGCATCATGCTCACAAGAAGCTTCTGCTCCTCATCGCTATGTTCCCGCCAGACCAGTTGGCCAAGCAGAATACGCGAGAAACGGCCATTGTTGGCTTGCAGGACTTTGTAGACACGCTCGCGATCGAATATGGCGTAGATAGCCTCCAGTGCCCAGCTCTGGTCGAGCACAATACGATCTTGAAACAGACCGGAGCGATGGAAAAGTGTGCCATTGGCGTTGAGATAGGCTAGCAGCATCTCTGGGGAAGAAATCCCTCCTTCCTCGATGCAGATCTTTTCAAAGTCTGTTCGTTCGAGCAACCGATGTTGGCGTCCGGCCGGTGGCAACATCATGTCGGCCGAACGCAAGGCTTCGAGGCGGCGTTGGACTCGCAGACGCCCGGCACCGATCAGGGGCAATCCTGTGCGCTCGGAGCTTTGCAGCCAGGAAGCAGCATCGCGCAGGGTTTCTTCCAGCGTTGCCATGCCGCGCCCCTCCTTGGCACTGACACGAAGTTCCTTAACGTAGCTGAACGCCTGCAAATCCTCGTCAGCGATCCTGAAGCGCCGCTCTTCGTCCTCGATGCGATCGCACTTGTTCTGGACGATGAGGATTGGGTTTTGGGTGCTTGCCTGGTGGCGGATGACATCGAGCCAATAAGCCAGGGGGTGGTTGCGGAAGCGCAACCCCCCATGATCATAACTATCGCGATTCTCGCGGTCCTTGGCCCATATGGGCATGAGCAAGGCAGGCCCCTGCAGGAACAGGGCATGAGTACCGTGATAGATATCCTGGCCCCCGAAATCCCAGATATGCAAGCACAGGTCGTCGGTCAGGCTCTCCGGAATTGCCTTGTCGATGATGCGGATGCCGTGCGTCGAGTCCCATTCGGGGTTGAAGGGCAGAGCCGACAGGCGCCGGGCAATCTGGGTCTTGCCGACGGCCCCATTGCCGAGAAGGACAAGTTTGACATCGAGAATGTTGGCTTGTCCCGCTGCAAGATCAGCGAGATGTGCTCTCAGCGCAGGCCGGAAGTCGTCATCTTCGTCTTGTGAAAGGACGCCGAATGGGATGCCCGTGATGGTGCAACCCCTTGCACGCAGGTTTAGCGATGTCTGCATGTCGAGCATGAAGCTTGGAATCTCTGTTAGGTGGCATGCCGCACAGCTCAAATTGAAGAGACTTCCCAGAGCAGCGACCGGCGCGAGGTCGCTGATCTCTGTGTAGGAGCAGTCGAGGTCCTGGAGGTTTTCGAGAGCGGCGACCGGCACGAGGTCGCTGATCTGTGTTTCGGAGCAGGCGAGGCGCTTGAGGTTTTTGAGAGCAGCGACCGGCGCGAGGTCGCTGATCTGTGTGTCGGAGCAGTACAGGTCCTGGAGGTTTTCGAGAGCAGCGATCGGCGCGAGGTCGCTGATCTGTGTGGTGGAGCAGGAGAGGTGCTGGAGGTTAGAGAGAGCAGCGATTGGCGCGAGGTCGCTGATCTGTGTGGTGGAGCAGGAGAGGTGCTGGAGGTTTTCGAGAGCAGCGACCGGCGCGAGGTCGCTGATCTGTGTGTTTGAGCAGTCGAGGTGCTGGAGGTTTTCGAGAGCAGCGACCGGCGCGAGGTCGCTGATCTGTGAGGTTGAGCAGTAGAGGTGCTGGAGGTTTTCGAGAGCAGCGACCGGCGTGAGGTCGCTGATCTGTGTGTTTGAGCAGTCGAGGTGCTGGAGGTTTTCGAGAGCAGCGACCGGCGTGAGGTCGCTGATCTGTGAGGTTGAGCAGGAGAGGTGCTGGAGGTTTTCGAGAGCGGCGACCGGCGCGAGGTCGCTGATCTGTGTGTAGGAGCAGTCGAGGTGCAGTAAGTTTTCGAGAGCAGCAACCGGAGCGAGGTCGTTGATCTGTGTGATAGAGCAGTCGAGGTGCTGTAGGTTTTCGAGGGCAGCAACCGGCGCGAGATCGCTGATCTGTGTGTCGGAGCAGGAGAGGTGCTGTAGGTTCGCGAGAGCAGCGACCGGCGTGAGGTCGCTGATCGGTGTGCGGGAGCAGGAGAGGAACTGTAGGTTTTCGAGAGCAGCGACCGGCGCGAGGTCGCTGATCCGTGTGTAGGAGCAGTGGAGGCGCTGTAAGTTTTCGAGAGCAGCGACTGGCGCAAGGTCGCTGGTCTGTGTGCGGGAGCAGGAGAGGAACTGTAGGTTTTCGAGAGCAGCGACCGGCGCGAGGTCGCTGATCCGTGTGTGGGAGCAGTCGAGGTGCTGTAGGTTTTCGAGAGCAGCGACCGGCGCGAGGTCGCTGATCCGTGTGTAGGAGCAGTCGAGGTGCTGGAGGTTTGAGAGAACAGCGACCGGCGCGAGGTCGCTGATCCGTGTGTAGGAGCAGTCGAGGTGCTGGAGGTTTGAGAGAACAGCGATCGGGGCGAGGTCGCTGATCTGTGTGTAGGAGCAGTCGAGGTGCTGGAGGTTTTCGAGAACAGCAACCGGCGCGAGGTCGTTGATCTGTGTGTTGGAGCAGCCGAGATGCTCGAGGTTTTCGAGAACAGCAACCGGCGCAAGGTCGCGGATCTGTGTGTGGGAGCAGTCGAGGTGCTGGAGCGTGTTAAGAGCTACTAATGGAGTTAAGGTATCGACGAAATTTTGGGCGATGATGAGATGACGAAGATGTGTCATTCCGGCCAGAATGTCGATCGAATCAATATCACTGTTGATCACTGCTAGCATTGAAAGCTCGGTAAAAGATCGCAATTTCTCGAATTGCTGTCGAAATTTCAGACGATGACCAATCGTCGAGCTGAACCCCACTTTTAGGTCCCTAAGATGCGTAAGCTGAAAGAGTTCATCGGGAATGGCTTCAAGTTCGAGATCGCGGAGGTCGATTATTCTCGTCTGCTCGGAGCGTTCCTGGGCGATGCGCTGTTGTGCCAGTCTAAAGGAATCAGCTTGAGGCATCGGGAATCGCCTTCAGTCTATTCGATTCTCTAGAAGTTCCAGTATTAAGACGAATTCTTGAGGCTTGTTTTTCACTTCAATGATAGATACCATTGCTTTTATCTAAGCACTATCGACCATCGGAAGCAAATAAGTAGTTGGAAATAAATAACTGATGAAGTCGATTCTGCCCTGGCGTTAGATCAGGGATACGAGCCCTACATATCTCTCGTGAGGATGTTGAGAGGTTCCCAGGGTTCGACCAGTCGAACCGTACTCGACCTCTCAGATCGGGAAAGACGTCGCAGCCGGCCACTTAGGGCCCGGGCCTAAGAAGGGTCCAAATCCAACCCGCGAATGTCAGCACGAGGAAGGGATATCCCAGGGCCGGCAGGGGAGAGGAGGTCGGAAGCAAAGGGACGCCCCAGATAATCCGACCCACTGTCACCGCAAACAGCACGGCCGCCACCAGCGCCGTCAAGCGCACCCACAAGGGAAAGGTCTTCGGAGCGCTGATCATGATGAGGCCTGCCGACCAGAGGGCTATTCCCCCGACATAGGACGGGACGCTGGCCTGAAGCCCCGCTGCGTTGCCCGCCAGCAGCAGGCTTTCACCAGCGGCGAAGGTCAGGTATCCAGCCGCAATGCAGTCTTGTCCTTGCCGCAGATATTTCATGGTCAAAAGCGTGGCGGCCACCACGATGGCCACGCCGTCGATCGTCCAGAAGGATTCGCGTAATTCGGCGGTCCCGACAAAGGTACCGGCGAGGCCGAAGATGCCGCCAATTGCCAAGCCCGTTGCTGCGACAATATCCGAGGTCGTTGGCGAGGCCTGGGCCATTCGAAAGCTCCTGCAATTTGCAAAGCCTTGTACAGCAGAAGGATTTACCAAAATAACAAGAGCAACCTGATTCACAGGTACGACAAACGACCTGGTCGTTCACCTGAAGCTTCTCGTCTGTTGCCCTTCCAGCTCTATACACCTCCGCCAGCTCTCCAGTTCTCCACCTCGCGCTCCTGACGCAGGCTCGCAACGAGGTTCGAGTTGTCGTCATCCTGTTGGACGACGAGCTTAAGGAATTGGGAATAGTTGGGTCGATTCCTTGGCACGCGAGGTCACCTTGTCGCCCCCTCCGCGTGGTTTCTTCGCCGGACCGATTCGAACAGTGGAGGCAAGATGCCCGCAAACACATCTCATCTGTTATCCTCGGTCGTGGACGCTCAGCGGCACGCCGACACGATCAATGCCTACTGGGCGAAGGTGGGGCGAGAAGCCGGCGCGATGGTCGTCCCGGTCTTCGATCACGAAGGCAATCTGGAGTCCTTTGGCGTGACCAGTCGCATGACGACCAAAGCAGCGAGCAGGTCCGGACGGGGACCGGGCGCGCATTTCGCCTCCCGGCCTCACCGGTAATCTTCAAGCTCCGCGTCGGTTATCCGCCCGGCCTCGAACGCCTTTCAGGCTCAGAACTTGTAGCTAACGCCGAGCGTTGTGGAGATCTCCCGAAGCTTGACGGTGGTACGGTCATCGTCATCGCTGAACCGGAAGCTCTTGCTGCCGAAATCGGTGTAGCGCACCTCGCCCCGCACCAGCCAATTGTCGGTCATCGCATATTCGACGCCGGCGCCGGCCGTCCATCCGATCACCGTGCTATTCTCATGGCGGAAGCTCGAATAGCCGGTGGTGGCCTGGCCATCGGTATATTTCTCATCCGAGAAAGCAACGCCGGCGGTTAGATAGGGCAGGATGTTGCCGATGGCGTAACCCGCACGGGCTCTAAGCGAACCTTGCCAGTCGCTCTCAATCTTGCGGTAGGCGCTGGCGTCCACGTCGCCGCCGCCGGGCGCGGGGAACGAATCACCCGGCACTGCCTTCTTCTTATTGAGATTGCGATAGTCGATATCACCCTCGATACCGACGACGAAGCCGCCATCGAACTGCTGGTTATAGCCGACGTGAACACCGCCGACGAAGCCTGTACTATCGAGCTTTTCATCAAGACGGCCCAGTCCATCGAAGGCGCCGGCCGATGTATCGGCCTTGTTGAAGGCGGCGCCGGCATGCAGGCCGGCGTAGAAGCCCGTCCACGAGAAAGTGGCGGCAGCGGGCGCCACAGGCTCAGCCACGCGGGGTGCCAGATCAGCGGCCGCGGCGGCACCGCAGAAAACCAAGGTAGCGAGAACAGGGAGAGCAGGAGGCAGATAACGCATGGCACTTCACCGCAGATATTGAGAACACTCCGCACATTACGTTAGGTAATGAAGGGTTACAATCGGTGGTGAGGCGATAAATCCACGGTGTTGCATTAATATCACATCCCGAGGAACCAAGGCGATTTGTCGCCTGAACCTACGGCAGCTACCTATATTTCAAATGCTCACCGCGTAGGTCGGCACGCGAAAATCACCTCCCACTGCACCAAGTCGGTCTCCGCCGCGATCCCGAATAGGTCTCGCCGGACCAAGAAGCAGTCGCGCATAAACGGCCACAGCCTCGTCCTGCCGGGCTGCGGTCCACCGCGCGCCCTGATCGACAAGTCGGCCTGTCATAGTCTGAGGAAGCTCCGTCCGGGCGGGTATGACGACGCCTTTGGCGAGGGCGCATCGTTGACTGTCCGGCTGGCCCGCCCGACTTCGGCTCTGGCCGGCCGCGCCCGGCGTGCCGTTGGAGTACGTTGGACAAATAGGACCATACCTCGACATTCCACTCCTGCTTTGCTCTACTCGTCCCCGGAGCGAAGGAGGGCGAGGCTCGTAAATCCGGATCATGACCGGTGGCCGCGCCCCTTCCACCCACCCCGATGTCCTGCGGCCTTGCCAGCCGCACTGCCTGTGGTCCGGACGGCCCGTGAGAGTGGAGCCTCGCGGGATTGGATCGCGTGCGAGGGACATCGTCCGGCGGCTTCGGCCGGCCTTCAGGCGAAAGCCTGTGGGTCGTCACCGAGCCGGATGCGGGGCTTGATGAGAGGCGGATGGACCGCTCACGGCGCAGTGGGGCATGATCCTTGGGGACATGATCCTTGCGCCGCAGATGCGTCCCCGGGACCAGGAGAGAGGCCGGCCGCTCCGGGCCGGATCACTTGCGGGACGCAGGTCGCCGCGGGCCCCTGGTTTCGACGCTTCGTGGGTGAGGCGCAGGACGATCCCACCCGGTCCCGCATGGCTGCGGGAGGGCCTGGGGGCCTGCGCCATCCAGCATGTCCCGGATGCCAGGAGAGCGACGTGATCTCCAGGGCGACAGGGCGTGCCTTCCCGAATCGGCAAGGGCCGGGAAGAGGCCGGTCCGGCATGCGCGTTGTTGGCATGTGCGGGATCGGTGCGGGGCAACCTGCCGGAATAAGGTGACGGCGGCTTTCCCCAACAAGCCCGCCAGAGCCATGAACCAGCAAGGCACGGCTTTCCTGCGGAAAGCCGCCGTCACCTTGACCGCGCCCACTGTCATGACTCAGCCCGAAAGGGCGTGAGAACGCGGTGGCTCGGCTATTTGTTACTCACAGCCTCGTCCGAGGCCATCGAGGCCGGCAGGAAAGATGTCGATCTGGAGATCGACACTCCGCGTTTGGTGCGTCTCAGGCCGCGAGGTCAGGGCCAATGGACCTGACAGTCGGACCTGCATCGGCGGGCCAGTATGTCTTCCCACCTTTCTCTTCCCACGCCCTCGCTCTTTTTCTATGGTCAGACCATTGCCGGAGGCCCATGAGTCTCGTGCGGCCTTGTCGAGTTCGGAACCACCCCCATGACCATCGCTCCGGCACAGAGCAGCGCCACGCGAAGCAATGTCCTCGCCTATCTCGTGGCCGGCGCCTTCTTCATGGAGATGCTGGACGGCACGGTCGTTGTCAGCGCCCTGCCGCAGATGGCCGAGTCCTTCGGCGTGGCCCCGATCGACCTCAATATCGGCATTTCCGCCTATCTGCTCACTCTGGCGGTGCTGATCCCGGCGAGCGGCTGGGTGGCCGATCGCTACGGGCCGCGCACCGTGTTCGGCTGGGCCATCGTGATCTTCACCGCCGCCTCGATCCTGTGCGGCCTCAGCACCAATCTGTGGTTCTTCACCGCGGCGCGCATCCTGCAGGGCGTCGGCGGGGCGCTGATGGTGCCGGTGGGGCGGCTGATCGTGCTGCGCAACACCGCGAAGGCCGATCTGATTCGCGCCATCGCGGTGATCACATGGCCGGGTCTCGCCGCGCCGGTGCTTGGGCCGCCGGTCGGCGGCTTCCTCGCCACCTATGCGAGCTGGCACTGGATCTTCTTCCTCAACGTGCCGCTCGGCCTCGTCGGCTTCCTGCTCACCATGAAGCTGATTCCGCCGGGCCAGGCCGATGGCGCCAAGCCTTTCGACTGGCTCGGCTTTGTGCTGGTCGGCGCCGCCTGCTTCGGCCTGATCTACGGGCTCGACCTGATCTCGCGCGAGAATGCCTCCATGCCGCTGGCGGTGCTTTGGCTGGCGGTAAGCGCCGTCATCGCCGGCCTCGCGGTGCGTCATGTGATGCGCGCCGCGCACCCGCTGATCGATCTGTCGGCGCTCGCCATCCGCTCCTTCGCCATCACCATCTGGGGCGGCTCGCTGTTTCGCATCGCCATCGGCGCCGTGCCCTTCCTGACGCCGCTGATGTTCCAGCTCGCCTTCGGGCTCGATGCCTACCAGGCGGGCCTGCTGGTGCTCTGGATCTTCGCCGGCAACATCACCATGAAGCCCTTCACCACGGCGGTGCTGCGGCGTTTCTCCTTCCGCCAGGTGCTGATCGGCAATGGGCTGCTCAACGCCATCCTGATCTCCTGCTGCGCGCTGCTGACGCCGGCGACGCCGGTGCCGGTGATCTGGGCGCTGCTCTTCGCTGGCGGCCTTACGCGCTCGATGCAGTTCACCGCCCTCAATACCATCGCGTTCGCCGAGGTGCCGGAGGCGCGCATGAGCGGGGCCAACACCTTGTTCAACGTGGCGTTTCAGATGTCGTTCGGCATCGGCATCGGCGTCGGCGCTGCGGCGCTCAGGCTCGCGGAACTCTGGTTCCCGGGAGCGCCGGGCAAGCTGCCGCTCATCGACTTCCAGATCGCCTTCGCCTTCATCGGGCTGCTCGCCTTCGCCGCTGTCCTCGACATGTTCGGCCTCGACGCGCGTGCCGGCAACGAGCTCAAGGTCAAGCAGGCGGGCGCGAAATAGTCGGCGTGTAATGCAATGCTACTACCCGACCCGAAGCCGGCGCCTCTAACCTGGCGATCTCCTTTTGCTCGAACGGCAGGTCCGACGTCATGGCCATGATCCACAGCATGATCCGCGTTTTCGACGAGACTCGCTCGGTCGAGTTCTACCGCAACGCCTTCGGCTTCCAGATCGCCGGACGCTACGAGTTCGAGAGCTTCGTGCTGATCTATCTCGCCGACGAGCATGGCTTCGAGCTGGAGCTGACGGTCAACAAGGGCCGCGCCGAGCCCTATGATCTCGGCAACGGCTATGGCCACCTCGCCGTCTCCGTCTCCGACCTTGCCGCTGCGCACGGCCAGATGAAGTCACTGGGCCTCGCACCGGGCGACCTCAAGCTGCTGTCCCTTCCGGGAGGAGGCGAGGCGCGGTTCTTCTTCATCGCCGACCCCGACGGCTACAAGATCGAGGTGCTGCAGCGGGGCGGAAGGTATAAGTAGGGCGAAGGGGGCTTGGTTCGCAGCGGCGCTTTCTGATATGTGGCGCAGCCCCTCACCTCTATCCTCTCCCCGCGAGCGGGGCGAGGGGGCGCCACCGGCGAACTCTATTCCTTGACGCCATCTCTCGCCCAGCCGGTTGGGCGAGACTCGACTTCTTCGACTAAGACGCAACTTCGAAGTCCCCTCGCCCCGCCTGCGGGGAGAGGATAGAGGTGAGGGGCTGCGCGGCATCTCATAATTGCAACCAAAGCGTACAGTTTCCCATGCCATCCCCCGACACCAACCCCTTTCCCCACGATCCCGAGCGCCACGACTTGTGGGAGATGCTGGTCCGCCGCGATATCGAGGCGTTCCTCGCGGCGGATTGGGAGGCGATCGCCGGCGATTTTCTCGCCGACCGCTTCTTCGGCCTCAGCGGCATGAAATCGGCCAATCCCGACGAATGGCGCATGGTCTTCCCGCGCCTGGAGGACTATCGCGACCGCTGGCTCGCGCAGGCCAGGCTCTCGGCCGAGACCGCCTATGCGGAGCCGCGGGGCGAGGCGCTCTATCGCGCGACGTCGCTCACCGAGATCGAGATCAGCGGCGAGCGCGTGGTGGCGCACAAGAAATTCGATGGGACGATCCGCAAGGCGGATGGCAGCGCCGATGTCATCAACTGGCAGACGCTCTACCTTTGCACGCGGGTGGAAGGGGCGTGGAAGATCATCGGCTTCGTGGGATATCTGCCGAACCCGTAATTCCTGGGACCGCAGGCTTCCAGCCTGCCCTGCCTACCCGGCAGGCCTGCCGGTTCAAGAGGCAGGCTGGAAGCCTGCGATCCCAGGGAAGAAAGCGCGCTGCCGGGCTTACTTCATCGTCGGCATCACGAAGTCGGCGCCGGCGCGAATGCCCGTCGGCCAGCGGCTCGTGATGGTCTTGAGCTTGGTGTAGAAGCGCACGCCCTCGGGACCATGCATGTGATGGTCGCCGAACAGCGAGGCCTTCCAGCCGCCGAAGGAGTGGAACGCCATCGGCACCGGGATCGGCACGTTGATGCCCACCATGCCGACCTGGATCTGATGCGCGAATTCGCGTGCCGCGTCGCCATCGCGGGTGAAGATGGCGGTGCCGTTGCCGAATTCATGCTCGTTGATCATGCGGGCGGCGGTGGCATAGTCCGGAGCGCGGGCGACGGCGAGCACGGGGCCGAAGATCTCTTCCTTGTAGATCTTCATGTCGGTGGTGACGTTGTCGAACAGCGTGCCGCCGACGAAATAGCCGCCCTCATAGCCCTGCATCCTGAAGCTGCGGCCGTCGACCACCAGCTTGGCGCCCTCCGCCTCGCCGGCGTCGATATAGCCGCGCACCTTGTCGTAATGCTGCTTGGTGACCAGCGGGCCCATCTCCGCCTCGGGATCGGTGCCGGGGCCGATCTTGAGCGCGCGGATCTTGGGCTCGAGCTTGGCGACCAGGGCATCCGCCGTCTTGTCGCCGATCGGCACGGCCACGGAGATCGCCATGCAGCGTTCGCCGGCCGAGCCATAGGCCGCACCCATCAGGGCGTCGACGGCCTGGTCCATGTCGGCGTCGGGCATGACGATCATGTGGTTCTTCGCCCCGCCCAGTGCCTGGCAGCGCTTGCCGTGCCGGGTGGCGGTTTCATAGATGTAGCGGGCGATCGGGGTGGAGCCCACGAAGCTGACGGCGCTGATGTCGGGATCGGTCAGGATGGCGTCGACGGCCTCCTTGTCGCCCTGCACCACGCTGAAGACACCGTCCGGCAGGCCCGCTTCCTTGAGCCATTCGGCCAGCAGCAGCGAGGCGGAGGGATCGCGCTCCGAGGGCTTGAGGATGAAGCAGTTGCCGCAGGCGAGCGCCACCGGGAACATCCACATCGGCACCATGGCCGGGAAGTTGAAGGGCGTGATGCCGGCGACCACGCCGAGCGGCTGGCGCAGGGAATGGCTGTCGACGCGGGTGCCGACATTCTCCGTCACCTCGCCCTTGAGGAGCTGCGGGGCGGCGGTGGCGAACTCCACCACCTCCATGCCGCGCTGGATCTCGCCCTTGGCGTCGGAGAACACCTTGCCGTGCTCGGCGGTGATCACTTCGGCCAGGGTGTCGATGCGCTGCTCGAGCAAAGCGAGGAAGCGGTTGAGGATGCGGGCGCGGCGCAGCGGCGTGGTGGCGGCCCAGCCCGGCGCGGCGGCCCTGGCGGCTTCCACCGCGCTCCGCACTTCCGCCGTGGAGGCGAGGGCGACGTTCGCGCTGCTCTCGCCGGTGGCGGGATTGTAGACCGGTGCGCTGCGGCCGCTCTTGCCGGCGACGATGCGCCCGCCGATGAAATGGGAGATCTCTCGTGCCATGCCTGCTTCCTCCTTGGGGGATGTCATCCCGTCCGCGACGCGGCACGAAGTGTCGCCTCGCAGACACGGGACCGTTATGGGGTAGTGAGCCTCATTCTGCTCGCGATCCCGGATCTGCATCGCGTCACTGCGTGCCGCAATGCGTCCGGGATGACTGCCTCTCTTATGCGGCCCCACACTGCGCACATCAATGAGATGTCTTGCACTCCCGATGTGCGAAAATTATAGTCGTGTTCCATGAACTGGGATCATGTGCGTATCTTCCTGGCAGTCGCGCGCAGCGGCCAGATCCTCGGCGCAGCGCGCCGCCTGAAGCTCAACCATGCCACCGTCGGCCGCCAGCTCACCGCGCTGGAGGAGGCGATGGGCACACGGCTGATCGACCGGCAGAACCAGGGCTGCGCCCTCACGGCTGCCGGCGAGGCGCTGCTGGTGGCAGCGGAGAGGGCGGAATCCGAATTCCTGCGTGTGAGCGCCGACCTCTCCGGCACGGCGGCGACGATCAGCGGCATCGTGCGCGTGGGTGCGCCTGATGGACTCGGCAACTACTTTCTGTCGCAGGAGCTCGGAGCGCTCGCCGCCTTGCACCCCGAGCTGGTGGTGCAGCTCGTGCCGCTGCCGCGCACCTTCTCACTCTCGCGCCGCGAGGCTGACATCGTGGTGACGCTGGAGCGCCCGGCGCAGGGCAAGCTCCTTGTGAAGAAGCTCACCGACTACACGCTCAGCGTCTATGCCTCCGAGAGCTACCTGGCGCATACGGGGCCGATCACCCGCGAGGCGGATCTGGAGGGCCGGCTGTTCATCACCCATGTCGACGACCTCGTCTACAGCCGCGCGCTCGACTACGCCGAGACGCTCGGCCGCCTGATGAGCCGGCGCTTCGAATGCGGCAGCGTGGTTGCGCAGATGGAGGCGGTGCGCGCAGGCCACGGCATCGGCATCATGCACGACTACGCCGCCCGCCGCTTCCCGGAGCTACGCCGCCTCTTGCCGGACATCCGCTTCACCCGCAGCTACTGGCTGGTCTCCCACCCGGATACGCATCACACGCGGCGCGTGAAGGCGGTGGCCGAGCACATCACGGCGCGGGTGCGGGCGGAGCGGGGGAGTTTTGCGGTAGCGGATGTGGAAGATTCGGGAAGGTGGGCTGCACAGCTCGCCTCACGGAGACACTTCTGAAAGGCAAGACCTGCTTGGCAGCGTTCGGCTTAGTCGGTACGGGGCACCTTTCGGGTTTTTCGGCTTTTGGCAGCCGTGAGAAAGGCGTTCAGTGCCGTTCGTTGGAAAGCCTCGCTAAACCGGCCGATGCGTGCGCCCGGATCGAAATAGAAGGATCCCTCAAGGAGATCGTGATTGTATTCGTCGAGAATGACCCAGAGCGGCATATCGTCGAGGCCAGCTCTGCGCCGCTCGATTTCCGGGACCTTGAGGGCCAGCCGGTCAGGCGGGGGTGGCGAAGAGGTGATTGGAAGAATGAAGAGATTGGTCTTGCCTTCCCGATTCATCATGACGGCGATGAGAGAGATAGGGCGATCTTTGCGGCCCTCTGTCTCGCCTGCCTCGAATTGCCAGCGCCAAAGGTAATCGTAGCGCCAAACATCGCCGGACTTCGGGGCAGTCATGATTTCGGTCTCACTTTAGATCGGCGAGAGCCTCTTCGAGCAAGCCTAGGTGTTCCGGTGGCATCTCCTCGATAGCGTAGGCTTGTCGCGGATCATTCCCGAAGCGGCGCTCATAAGTCTCGATGTCCATCAGCACATAGCGAGCCTTGCGATGTCTCGTGATGGCGATCGGCTCATGTTCGGCGGCGGCGAGAATGTCACCAAGATGCTGTTTGAGCTCAGTGGAAGCGAAGGATTTCATGGTGACGATCCAATTTTGTCTAAAATAGACAAATTAGACAGCTCTGGCAAAATCTTTCTACAGCCTCACCCCGGTCTTCGGATCGAACACGTGCACATTGCCCGGTACGACTGTCAGGTAGACCGTCTCGCCCGGCTCAGGCGACAGGCGTTCGCGGAAGACGGCGCGGATCTCCGTGCCGTCGATGCTGCCGAACAGATGCGTCTCCGCACCCGTCGGCTCGACCACGCTGACCAGGAAAGGGAAGCCGTTCTGGGCGTCCGTGAGCAGGAAATGCTCCGGCCTGATGCCGATCTCCACCGCCTGGCCCGAGGCGGCGCTGCTTTCGCCCATCGGCAGCAGGAGCCCGCCCTTGGTGCGCAGCCTCGGCGGCCCGTCGCCCTTTTCCACCGTGCCGGGGATGAAACCCATCGAGGGCGAGCCGAGGAAGCTCGCCACGAAGCGGTTGCCGGGCCTGTCATAGAGTTCGAGGGGCGAACCCACCTGCTCGATCTGGCCGGCATTCATCACCACGATGCGGTCGGCCATGGTCATGGCCTCGATCTGGTCGTGGGTAACGTAGACGATGGTGGTCTTGAGGTCCTGGTGCAGGGCCTTGATCTCGGTGCGCATCTGCACGCGCAGCTTGGCGTCGAGGTTGGAGAGCGGCTCGTCGAACAGGAAGAGCTCGGGCTGGCGCACGATGGTGCGACCCATGGCGACGCGCTGGCGCTGGCCGCCGGAGAGCTGGCGCGGATAGCGGTCGAGATAGCTGTTCAGGTTGAGCACGCCCGCCGCCTTCTGCACGCGCGGCTCGATCGACTGGGCGCTCTCCCCGCGCATGCGCGGCCCGAAGCCGATATTGGCGCGGGTGGTCATGTGCGGGAACAGCGCGTAGGACTGGAACACCATGGAGATGTTGCGCTGCTGGGGCGAGAGCTTGTTGGCGAGCCTGGGGCCGATCCACAATTCGCCGCCCGAGATCTCGTCCAGGCCGGCGATCATGCGCAGCAGCGTGGACTTGCCGCAGCCGGAAGGGCCGACCAGCACGACGAACTCGCCATCCTTCACGTCGAGGTCGATGCCATGCAGCACGCTGGCGGTGCCGTAGCGCTTCTCCAAGGATTTGACCTGCAGGCCCGCCATTTCACGCTCTCCTTTCGATGATGTCCCGCACGAAGCGCAGATTGCCGGCCGTGAGGCCGCCATCCACCGGCAGGACCGCTCCCGTCACGCCGGCGGCGAGCGGGGAAGCGAGGAAGAGGGTGGCGTTGGCCACATCCTCCGGACTCACCATCCGCCCGAGCGGGTAATGGGAAATCACATCTTCGAAGATCGCCGGGTCCTTGGCAAGGCGGTGGTCCCAGGCCGGCGTGCGCACCGAGCCGGGGCAGACCACATTGGCGCGGATGCCCTTCTCGCCCATCTCGACGGCAATCGACTTGGCATAGGAGACAAGTCCCGCCTTGGCGGCGGAATAGGCGGGATTGCCGTAATGGCCGAGGGCGTTCACCGAGGCGACGAAGACCACGGCGCCGCCGCCGCGCTTCGCCATCGCCTCGACCACGGGCCGGGTGATGTGGAAGGCGCCGGTGAGGTTGATGGCGATCTCGCGCTCCCACACCGTCTCGTCCACCTGGCCGATGGTTTCGGCGCGCGTGAAGCCGGCATTGTTGACGAGCACCTCGGGTGCCGCGCCCACCCCTGCAAGATCGGCGAAGGCGTCGGCACAGGCCTTGGCGTCGGTCAAGTCGAAGGCAAGGCGATGGGCGAGCGGCAACTCCGCCATCGTGGCGGTATCCTGATCCGCCCCGGAGACAATGGCGCCCGCTCCCGTAAAGGCCGCGACCATCGCCCGGCCGATGCCGCCACCTGCCCCTGTGATCAGCACATGGCGCCCGGCAAGGCCGAGAGGGTGGGGCGGGCTATCGGACATGGGGAGACTCGCTGCAGGCAGGACGGCGCATCTATGCACGGTTCGCAGGAGAAGGAAATCCGGGAGCGTGCATGTCGCGATGTCCATTCGCGGAAACGATGGCGCCGGGAATGAAGCTCGTCCCTGGGCAAGGATGCGACTGCTCGAGGTGGCGTTCTTCACACGCCGCCGGGCTTTTCCGGAAAGCGATTCGCTTCATGCGCAGACAAGATCTCCGCGCTTTGGGGCGGTAAATCGATACAGCCATCCCTCTGTGGAACCGATTACACTCCGTCCGCCAAAGCCTCTTGCCAGCCAGCCGATTACGGGGAAGATTAGCGCCCGTCATGCGGGCGACAGGCGCGGGGCGCCGTATGAACCGCAGCAGTCAGAAAGATGGGGACGTTTCATGAAGACGATCGGACGGATGGCGATGCTGATGGCAGGCGCCTCACTCTTGGCTTATGCGTCCGCGGCGCAAGCCGGCACCGTGCGTGTGACCATCGCCGAATATTCCAAGGGCACCGGCCCCTATTTCGAAGCCGCCGCCAAGGCATTCGAAGCCGCCAACCCCGGCACCACCATACAGATCGAGGTCGTTCCCTGGGACAACCTGCAGCAGAAGCTGACCACCGACATCTCGGCCGGCACCAATGCCGACCTGTCGATCATCGGCACGCGCTGGCTGCTCGACTATGTCTCGCAGGATGTCGTCGCCCCGCTCGACAGCTACATGACACCCGAGATCAAGGGCCGCTTCATCGACACCTTCCTCTCCCCCTCGGTGCTGAACGGCAAGACCTATGGCCTGCCGATCGCCGCTTCCGCCCGCGCGATGTATTACAACAAGGACGTCTTCGCCAAGGCCGGCATCACCGAGCCGCCGAAGACCTGGGATGACTTCAAGGCCGACGCGGCCAAGATCAAGGCGGCCACGCCGGACGTGGCGCCCTTCGGCCTGCAGGGCAAGGAAATCGAGACCGACGTCTATTTCTACTACGGCCTGTGGGGCATGGGCGGCGATATCGTCAAGGATGGCAAGTCGGGCGTCGACAGTCAGGCGGCTATCGACGCCGCCAAGCTCTACAAGGGCTTTATCGATGGCGGGCTGACCGAGCCCGGTGTGACCTCCTATGCCCGCGAGGATGTGCAGAACCTGTTCAAGCAGGGCAAGGTCGCCACTGTGATCACCGCGCCCTTCCTGTCCGGCCAGATCAAGAAGGAGGCGCCGGACTTGAAATATGGCGTCGCCGCGATCCCGATCGGCCCCAATGGCAAGCCCTTCACCTATGGCGTGACCGACTCCATCGTGCTGTTCCAGAACTCGAAGGTGAAGGACGAGGCCTTCAAGTTCCTCGACTTCCTGTTCACCACCGAGCAGCGTACCGCCTTCGACAAGGTCGAGGGGTTCCTGCCGGTGAACGCCAAGGAGGCGCAGGATCCGATGTTCGCCAATGATCCGGACCTGAAGGTCTTCGCCTCGCTGCTGCCCGGCGCCCACTTCGCCCCGGTGATCCCGGGCTGGGAGGAAATCGCGCAGGTCACCTCGAATGCGATCCAGAAGATCTATCTGGGCAAGGCCGACGACATCGAGCCCACGCTGAAGGCCACGGCTGCGCAGGCGAACGACATCCTGAGCAAGAAGTGAGAGCTTGACGAAGGGCCTGTCTCACCGGTTCGGGGAGAAAGGCCTTTTTCGTAGAAGGTGCGACGCAGAGCCTTCCCCACGAAGCTGGGGAAGGTGGCCCGACGAAGTCGGGTCGGATGGGGTGTGGCCTGGCGGGCTCGCCTTCGTGCGACCAGACTCAGGCTTCTCATGAATCAGAGTTCTTTTTTGCCGTGAGCAGCTAGCGGTCCATACCCCGTCCGAGCCGACTTCGTCGGCCCACCTCCCCCAGCTTCGTGGGGGAGGCTAGGTCGCGCTTCTACCCAAGTTCACCCACCACCCGGAGACCCTGATGGGGCGGGCGACACCCTACTTACTCATCCTGCCAAGCTTCCTGATGGCGGCCTTCATCATCCTGTGGCCGCTCTATCAGATCGGCACGATCTCGGTGCATGATGTCAACCGCTTCGGCATGCTCCGCGATTTCTCGGGCCTCGCCAATTTCCAGGCGCTGTTCAACGATCCCGACTTCGTCGCCGCACTCTGGCGCACCCTGGCGTGGACGGCGGGCGTGGTGATCGGCACGCTGGTCGTTTCGGTCCCCATAGCGCTGATCCTCAACGACGATTTCCACGGCCGGAGCCTGGCGCGCGTCATCGTCATGCTGCCCTGGGCAGTATCGCTCGCCATGATGGCCATCGTCTGGCGCTGGGCGCTGAACGGGGAGAGCGGCCTGCTCAATTCGGGCCTCAAGGGGCTCGGCGTGATGAACACCAATATCGAATGGCTGGCGCAGGCCTCGACCGCCTTTCCGATGCAGATCCTGATCGGCATCCTCGTGTCCATCCCGTTCACGGTGACGATCTTTCTCGGCGGCCTCTCCTCGGTACCCGACGATCTCTATGACGCCGCCTCGGTGGAGGGCGCGAGCCACTGGCAGCAATTCCGCTACATCACGCTGCCTTTGCTGCGGCCCTTCATCAACATCGCCTTCGTGATGAACACAATCAACGTGTTCAACTCCTTCCCGATCATCTGGGTGACGACGCAAGGCGGCCCCGCCAATTCGACCGACATTCTGGTGACCTATCTCTACAAGCTTGCCTTCCGCATCGGGCGCTTGGGCGAGGCCTCGGCGGTGTCGATCATCATGTTCATCCTGCTTCTGGTCTTCACCATCATCTATGTGCGCCTAGCCATGCGCGAGGAGAAGACGTCATGAGCAAGCTCAAGCGTTCCATCCTCTACTGGATCCTGCTCTCGCCCGTCGTGGTGATGGCGCTGTTTCCGTTCGTCGTGATGTTCGTCACGGCGCTCAAGCCTTCGAGCGAGATGCTGTCGCCAACCTGGTGGCCGAGCGAGCCGACCTGGCGCAATTTCGTCGACATGTGGAACGAGACCGGCTTCGGCCCGGCGCTGCTGAACTCCCTGTTTGTGTCGCTGGGCACCACTCTACTCGTCATCGTCATCTCGATCCCTGCCGCCTATGCGCTCAGCCGCTACCGTTTCGCCGCGCGCGGAGCCTTCCGGCAGTTTCTGCTGATCTCGCAGATGCTCTCGCCGATCGTCCTGGTGATTGGCCTGTTCCGCCTCTTGATCGAAGCGGGAGGCTTTCTCAATTATCTGACCAGCACCTATCTGGGGTGGACCACGAATTTCCAGTTCATCGATAGCCTAACCGGCCTCGTCTTCGTCTATATCGGCTTCAACCTCGCCTTCGCGGTGTGGATGCTGCAGAGCTATTTCTCCACCATCCCCCGCGACCTCGAGGAGGCGGCCTGGATCGAGGGCGCCAGCCCCTTCAAGACGCTGGTGAAAGTGTTCCTGCCACTTGCCGTACCCGCCATCGTGGTGACGGCGATCTTCACCTTCATCTTCGCCTGGAACGAATATCCGCTCGCCCTCTCGATGCTGCGCAAGCAGGACGTCTACACACTTCCGATCCAGGTCGTGAACCAGGTGGCGGGGCGCTATACGGTGGAGTGGAACTACGTGATGGCGGCCGCCTTTGTCGCCACAATCCCCATCGCCGTCATGTTCATGTGGCTGCAGCGCTATCTGATGCGTGGGCTGGCGTTGGGGGCGGTGAAGTGACTGGGAGCGCGGACATCTTGTCCGCCCTTGGAAACGAATCGCCTTACGATAAGGGAAGAGCGGACAGGATGTCCGCGCTCCCAGGAAGGTATTATGACCAAGCAATATTTCGGCTCTGCCCGCGTGCCTCTTTCCCCCGCCGTGCGGGCGGGCGACAGCATCTATATCTCCGGCCAGGTGCCGACCTTGCCGGACGGCTCCGTGGTGCAGGGCGGCATCGAGGAGCAGACGCGCGCGGTGATGGACAATCTCGCCAAGGCCCTGGCGCTGGCAGGCGCCGGGCTCGAGGATGTGGTGAAGACCACGGTGATCCTGTCGGACGCCCGGGATTTCGGTGCCTTCAACCAGGTCTACGGCAGCTATTTCCCGACGAACCCGCCCGCCCGCACCACGCTGGAGGCCCGGCTGATGATCGACATCAAGGTCGAGATCGAGGCGGTGGCGTATAAGCCTTAAGCCGGGAGCGCGGACGTCCCGTCCGCTCTTCCTCTGTCGTAGAATGTGTCGTTTCCAAGAGCGGATCGTCCGACACTCACTTGAGTGTCGTAGGGACGTCCGCGCTCCCAGGTCCCCAATGCGCATCTTCACCGCCTCCTTCGCCACCGAGACCAACACTTTCTCCCCCGTTCCCACCGATCGGGCGAGTTTCGAAATGGCCTTCTATGCCGGCCCCGGACAGCATCCGGAGACGCCCACGCTCTGCTCATCGCCCATGGTGGTGCTGCGCAAGCGCGCGAAGGAAGAAGGCTTCACCTTGATCGAGGGCACGGGAACCTGGGCCGAGCCCGGCGGCCTGCTGCAGCGCGAGACCTATGAGGGCTTGCGCGACGAGATACTGGCCCAGCTTCGTGCCGCGCTGCCAGTCGATGCCGTCGTCCTCGGCCTGCATGGCGCCATGGTCGCGCAGGGCTATGACGATTGCGAGGGCGACCTGCTCGAACATGTCCGCGCCATCGTCGGCCCCGAGGTGCTTGTGGCCAGCGAACTCGACCCGCATAGCCACCTGACCAGGAAGCGCGTCGCCAATGCCGACATCCTGGCCGCCTTCCTCGAATTTCCGCACACGGATTTCTACGAGCGTGGCGAGCATGTCGTCGACCTCGCTCTGCGTACCCTGCGGGGCGAGATCAAGCCGGTGATCTCCACCTTCGACTGCCGCATGATCGGCGTCTTCCCAACCAGCCGCGAGCCGATGCGCTCCTTCGTCGACCGCATCAAGGCGATGCAGGGCAGGGACGGTATCCTCTCCATCTCCCTGATCCACGGCTTCATGGCCGCCGACGTGCCGGAGCTGGGCACGCAGATGATGGTGGTCACCGACAATGACAAAGCCAAGGGCGATGCGCTTGCCCGGGAGCTCGGCATGGAAATCTTCGGCCTGCGCGGCAGGACGGCCATGCCGATGGTCGGCATCGACAAAGGCCTCGACCAGGCGCTGGCCCTCGTGGCGGAAAAGCCCGGCAAGCCGGTGGTGATCGCGGACGTCTGGGACAATCCGGGCGGCGGTGTCGCCGGTGACGGCACGCTGATCCTCTCCCGCATGCTGGAGCGTGGTCTTGACCGTATCGGCCTTGCCACCATCTGGGACCCGATTGCCGTAACCTTCTGCCTCGCGGCAGGGGAGGGCGCCAGGCTGATGCTGCGCTTCGGCGGCAAGGCCGGCCCTGCTTCCGAGGGCCAGCCCATCGACGCCATGGTGGAAGTGCGCCGCGCGGTGACCGAGGGCTGGCAGAGCTTCGGCAAGAGCCGGGTCACCCTCGGCCCGGCCGCCGTGGTGCGCATCGAGGGGACCGAGATCGACGTGATCCTCAACACCAACCGCACCCAGACCTTCGAGCCCGACATCTTCACCAATCTCGGCGTGGATTACGGGGACAAGGACATCCTGCTGGTGAAATCCACCAACCACTTCCACGCTGGCTTTGCCCCGATTGCGGCCGAGATCATCTATATCGACGCCGGTGCGCCCTATCCCTCCGATCCGCGCGTGACGGACTACAAGAAGCTTTCGCGCGAGATCTGGCCGCGGGTGGAAAACCCGCACGGGTAGGCCGAAAACCTGGGATCGCAGGCATCCTTGCCTGCTGTTCCTTTGCCGGAAAGCGCTTCGGTTCCAAGAGCAGGCAGGATGCCTGCGATCCCAGGAAGGGCTCGACAAACCGCCCCGCCTGCTTTACTTGTTATATGAACAAACAGGGAACAGAATCTCATGAAGCTCGGCTATGTCATCCACTATGTCCCCGATGTCGGCGCCACATGCGCATTCTACAAGGCGGCCTTCGGGCTGGAGACGCGCTTCATTGCCGATGGCGAATTTGCCGAGCTCGTTACCGGCGAGACTGCGCTCGGCTTTGCCGACGAGAAATTCGTCGAGACCATGCTTGGCCCCATCCAGCGCAACCGCCCCGACACCCCACCCGCCGGCGTCGAGATCGCCTTCGTGGTCGACGATGTCGAGATCGCCTACCGCAAGGCCGTCCTCCACGGCGCCGCATCTGTGACCCGGCCGGTGCGGAAGCCATGGGGCCAGGTGGTGGCCTATGTCAGGGATAACAACGGCGCGTTGGTCGAGATATGCACCAAGACGCGGTAGCCGAGACCGTGGGCTCCTGTCGGTCGACACTCGATCACCAAGGATCAAGTCAGGAAACTTGAATATCCAGCACTTGGTGCTACATTTCACTCGTTCTACTCAGGTGCGGACATTCCCCGGGTTTTCAAGACGGCATGGTTTGCCAGAGCGGCGAAGAAGGCCCGGATCCACGATGAAGAACTGTGCGAGGCCATTCGGCAAGTTCTACTTGGACAGGGCGATGATCTCGGCGGTGGCGTTTTCAAGAAGCGCCTGAACAAGAACATGCATCGTGGCATCGTCCTGGCGAAGGGCGGCCAATATTGGGTCTACGCCTATCTCTTTGCCAAGAAGGATCGAGCCAATATTGAGGATGACGAATTGGCTGCCTTTCGCGAGCTTGCTGCGCTCTATGCTCGCAAGACTGTGGAGGCGATCGCCAAGGAATTGGCAATCCGGGAATTGGTGGAGATTTGTCATGGCCAAGACAAAGCATAAGAGCGAGGCTTTCGAGGCGATCCATAGCGCCGTCAGCGGAATGTATCGCGCGGGCACTGTTACCAAAGCCACCATGCGGCATTTCGATGAACTTAGCCTTGTTGAACCGACACTATTCGATCCTCTCGAAATCAAGGCCCTGCGTGAGCGCAATCATGTCAGCCAGCCCGTGTTCGCGCGCTATCTCAACACCAGCGAGAGCACGGTGGAGAAATGGGAAACCGGCGCCAAGCGGCCGAGCGGCATGGCGTTGAAGCTTCTCTCGCTTATCCAGAAGCACGGTTTGCAGATACTGGCGTGAGGGAAGCTTCCTGGGATCGCAGGCATCGCTGCCTGCTTGTCCCTTCCGGCATGCGCCGCGTTTCCAGGGGCAGGCAGGGATGCCTGCGATCCCAGAGTGTCAATGCCGGAAGTGCCGGATCCCCGTGAACACCATCGCCAGCCCCGCGGCGTCCGCCGCCGCGATGACTTCGGCGTCGCGCTGCGAGCCGCCCGGCTGGATCACCGCCGTGGCGCCGGCGGCTACCGCGGCCTCCAGCCCGTCGGCGAAGGGGAAGAAGGCGTCGGAGGCGACCACCGAGCCCTTGGTCAGTGTCTCCGCCAGCCCGGCGGCCTTCGCCGCGTCGGTAGCCTTGGCGGCGGCGATGCGCGCCGAGTCGACGCGGCTCATCTGGCCGGCGCCGACGCCTACCGTCGCGCCGTCCTTCGCATAGACGATGGCGTTCGACTTCACATGCTTGGCGACGCGAAAGGCAAAGCGCATGTCCGCCATTTCCTGCTCGCTCGGGGCGCGCTTGGTCACCACCTTCAGCGCCATGTCGTCGACCACGGCATTGTCCCGGCCCTGCACGAGAAGGCCGCCGGCCAGCGTCTTGGCAGTCAGTCCCTCGGCACGCGGGTCCGGCAGGCCGCCAGTGACGAGCAGGCGCAGGTTCTTCTTGGCCGAGATGATGGCGATTGCCTCCTTGCTCGCTGCCGGAGCCACGATCACCTCCGTGAAGATCTCGACGATCTTTTTCGCCGTGTCGGCGTCAAGTTCCCGGTTGACGGCGATGATGCCGCCGAAGGCCGAGACGGGGTCGCAGGCGAGCGCCTTCTCATAGGCCTGCGCCAGCGTCGGCGCCTCGGCAACGCCGCAGGGATTGGCATGCTTGACGATCACCACCGCCGCCGACTTGGCAGGATCAAACTCGGCCACGCATTCGAAGGCGGCGTCGGTGTCGTTGAGATTGTTGTAGGAGAGCGCCTTGCCCTGCAGCTGGGTGGCGGTGGCGACGCCGAAGCGCTTCTCGGGCGTGACATAGAAGGCCGCACTCTGATGCGGGTTCTCGCCGTAGCGCAGGGCCTCGGCCAGCGTGCCGCCGATGGCGCGAAAGGCAGGCGCCTCGATCTCCAGCGTGCCGGCGAACCAGTTGGAGATCGCCGCGTCATAGGCACCGGTGCGTGCATAGGCCTTGGCGGCGAGGCGGCGGCGGAAGGCGAGGGTGGTCGCGCCCTCGTTCTCCGCCATCTCGGCCAGCACCTCGTCGTAATCGGCGACGTCGACGATCACGGTGACATCGTCGTGGTTCTTGGCGGCGGCGCGGATCATGGCGGGGCCGCCGATATCGATGTTTTCGATCAAGTCCTCGAAGGAGCCGCCGCGCGCCAGCGTCGCCTCGAAGGGATAGAGATTGACGACGAGAAGATCGATCGGGGCAATATCGTGCGCCGCCATGGCGGCGCGATGTTCTGCATGGCTGCGGATGGCGAGCAGGCCGCCATGCACCTTGGGATGCAGCGTCTTCACGCGCCCGTCCATCATCTCGGGAAAGCCGGTGAGCTCGGAGACCTCCTTCACCTTGAGGCCCCCTTCCACCAGTGCCTTGTAGGTGCCCCCGGTGGAGATCAGCTCCACCCCGCGGCCGGCCAGCGCCTTGGCGAAATCGACGACACCAGTCTTGTCGGAAACGGAGAGCAGGGCGCGGGTGATTGGGGCGGCAGCGATCAAGGCGGGAATCTCCGAAGGCGGGGTTTGCGCGGCTTGATAGCGCAAGATGGAGCGGAGAGGGAGAGAAAGTGGCTGACTGTTCGCCAAGTCGCGGATCGTCGTCAGGATTCAGGAGGGCCTTCCTTGACGAGCGGCCGTTCCGCGAGAAGCGCGACCACTGCTTTCGCGATCGCCTTGCTCGAGCCCGGGTTTTGGCCTGTCGCAATCCGCCCATCGACCACGACAAAGGACGTGAACGGCAGCCAGGCCTTGCTATAGTGGGCGCCACGGGCGATCAGCTCGTCTTCGAGAAGAAACGGCACCTGGCTCTTCAGCCCCGAAAGCCATTCCTCGCTGTTGGAAAATCCCGTGACTTTCCGGCCTGCGACCAGCGGCCGACCGTCCTCGTCCTTCAGATCGAGCAGACCGGCAACACCATGACAGACGGCCGACACCACGCCGCCCTGTCGATAGATGCGCTCGCCGAGCTTGGTGAGAGAAGCGCTGTCGCAGAAGTCCCACATCGTGCCGTGGCCGCCCGCATAGTAGATGGCGGCATAGTCCGCCGGATCGACCTGCGCAGCGGCTTTGGTGTTCCTCAGGCTGGCGATGAAGGCTGGATCTCCTAGGTGCTCACGCATCGCGTTGTTCAGGTAAAGCCAGCCGAGGCTGCGTTCATCCAGTGGCACCGGCCCACCGTGCGGGCTGACGAAATCGCTATCGTAGCCGGCCACGTCCACGATATCGAGGAAATGGGTCAGCTCAGCCAGCCACAACCCTGTCCTGTCGGGCCGGCTCGGATAGGCGGAATGGTTGGTCAGGACGACCAGGATCCTGGCACGGTTGGGCATCGAATTGACCTGGAGCAAAGCGCGTTTACACGCAAACGCCCATTGCTCTAGCTCCTTGTTTTAACGCGTCTTTGCGATTCTTGCCGATTCCGTCAGATCGCAAAACACCCTGGCGTCCTCAGCCACGTCTGGCCGCCTCGATCGCGGCGACGTCGATTTTCTTCATATCCATCATCGCCTCGAACGCGCGTTTTGCTTCGGCGCCGCCGACGGCTATCGCCTCGCTCAACACGCGTGGCGTGATTTGCCAGGAGACTCCCCATTTGTCCTTGCACCAACCGCACGCGCTTTCCTGGCCGCCATTGCCGACGATGGCGTTCCAGTAGCGGTCGGTTTCCTGCTGATCGTCGGTGGCGATCTGGAAGGAGAAGGCTTCGTTATGCTTGAACATGGGCCCGCCATTGAGGCCCAGGCAGGGGATGCCGGCGACAGTGAATTCGACCGTCAGCACATCGCCCTCCTTGCCGGACGGGTAGTCGCCGGGAGCACGGTGGACGGCACTTACATGACTGTCGGGGAAAGTCGCGGCGTAGAAGCGGGCAGCCGCCTCGGCATCCTTGTCGTACCATACGCAGATCGTGTTCTTGGCGATGGCCATGGCTTGTCCTTTCACTTTCGAAGTCGATTCCGTTCCGGTTCCACACGAACATAGAATGCACTCGTGCCGCATGGCGTTCCGTCGGCAGCGCTGAAAGGTTGTAGCAGCAACAGGCCCGCCAGGGGCCAGCCCATTGCTCATCATGTCGAGAGGGGGCCTCGCCTCAGCCCTCCACCGGCCCGTCCGCATTTTTCCATGCCGCGATGCCGCCCTGGATATGCAGCGCCGCGGTGACGCCCGCGTCCTGGGCGGCCTGCACCGCCATGGCGGAGCGCTCGCCATAGGCGCAGAAGAACACCAGCCGGCGGTTGCGGGCGAGTTCATGCAGCAGGCCGGCGCCGGTGAGTTCGGCGGCAAGCGTCGGATAGGGACAGTGGACGGCGCCTGGAATGCGGCCGTGGCGCTCGCGTTCGCGCTGTTCCCTTAGATCGATGAGAACGGCTTCCTGCCTGCCGAGCAATGCCATGCCCTGCTCGGGCGTGAGCGCCCAGCCCCGGGCCGCGACGGCCTCCTGGTGAAAGCCGATATGCATGTTGGCCGGCACCGCCACATCCATCATCTTCGGATTGGGCAGGTTCAGGTTGTTCATGAGTTCGACATAGGCGTCGGCGTCCTTGACCTGCAGGCGCGGATTGTTACGCCTCTCCTCGCCGATCGTGCTCACCGTGTCGCCCTTGTAATCGTGGGCGGGGTAGACGAGCATGGTGTCCGGCAGGCGCAGCAGCCGCCCGAAGATGCTCTCATATTGCTGGCGCGGGTCGCCGTTCTGGAAATCGGTGCGGCCGGTGCCGCGAATCAGCAGCGTGTCGCCGGTGAACACCCTGTCCGCCATGGCGAAGGAATAGCTGTCGTCGGTGTGGCCCGGCGTATAGATCACCTCGAGGCCGATGCCTTCGATCTCGAGCCGGTCCCCGTCCGACAGGCGCATCGAGACCACATCCGCCTTGCTTTGCTCGCCCATCACGGTGATGCAGCGCGTGCGGTCACGCAGGGCGCCGAGGCCGGTGACATGGTCGGCATGCAGATGCGTATCCACCGCCTTGACCAGCCGGAGATCGAGTTCCTGCAGCAGCTTGACATAGCGATCCACCTTTTCGAGGACAGGATCGATGATCAGGGCCTCGGCGCCCGGCCGGCTGGCGATGAGATAGCTGTAGGTGCCCGAAACACTGTCGAAGAGCTGGCGGAAGATCATCGGACCTGTCCTTCTGGTTTTGGTTCTTTCGGTATTCCCGATCGAATACTTCATGCATGTCATCGAGACTTGCGACGTCGGCTCGGCTGAGAGCGGGACGAAAAATCGCGGGAACCCCGGCTCTTTTGTCATTACCGGGCTTGTCCCGGCAATCCAGGGCACCACAGATCCATCAGGGGCGGCGGCTGCATGCCCGGGTCAAGCCCGGGCATGACAAAATCGGCGCCCATTTTGGTGATCCCGCGAAGTCCAGGTCCGGTTCCGGGAGTGCCTTCACCTCACTTTGGCTGTGCAGTCGTACGCAGGTAGGGCTTCACGCGCGTGAAATTGGGGAACAAGCGCTCGGCATCCTCGTCGCTCACCGCCGTGGTGATGATGACATCGTCGCCGTGCTTCCAGTTGACCGGCGTCGCCACCTTGTGGCGGGCGGTCAGCTGCATGGAATCGATGACGCGGAGGATCTCGTCGAAGTTGCGGCCGGTGGTCATCGGGTAGACGATCACAAGTTTCACCTTCTTGTCCGGGCCGATGACATAGACATTGCGTACCGTCTGGTTGTCCGCCGCCGTCCGCCCTTCCGCGGTATCGCCCGCACCTGCCGGCAGCATGTCGTAGAGCTTGGAGATCTCGAGCGTGGTATCACCGATCATCGGATAGTTCGGCGCCATTCCCTGCGTGTCCTCGATATCCTTTGCCCAGACCGAATGCTTGGCCACGGGATCGACGCTCAGGCCGATAACCTTGACGTTGCGCATGTCGAACTCGGGCTTCAGCTTCGCCATGTACCCCAGTTCCGTGGTGCAGACCGGAGTGAAATCCTTGGGATGCGAGAACAGAATTCCCCAGGCATCGCCAAGCCAGGCATGGAAGTCGATGGAACCATGGGTCGTTTCTGCCTGGAAGTTCGGTGCAAGATCGCCAATACGGAGTGACATTTTCCGTCTCCTGTTGTGTGATGACGATGCGACCTTAGCACAGCAATGTTCCCAGGCCGTTCCCCGCAAAGACAAGCCGTGAGACGGCCCCCAATTATAATCCTGGCAATGATGATCTTGGAGTGATTCCATGGACGTTGACGTTCAGCTTCTCGGCCGTTTCCGCGTCACCGTCGACGGGCGGACCACCACCGAGACGGATTGGCGGCGCTCCCGCAGTGTCACGCTGGTCAAGCTGCTGGCACTCGCCCCCCGGCATCGCCTTCACCGCGAGCAGGTGATGGAGGCGCTCTGGCCCGACCTTGCCCCGGAAGCGGCCGCCGCCAACCTGCGCAAGGCCGTGCATTTTGCGCGGCAGACGCTGCAGGCGAACGAAGTGATCGGGTTGAACGGGGAGGTGCTGTCGCTCGCGCCGGAAGCGAAGCTGACGATCGATCTCGAACGCTATGAGGCAGCCGCGACGGCGGCGCTGAAGAACAAGGATGCGGCTGCGTGCGCCGCGCTCGCGCCTGACTATGGCGGGGAACTCCTGCCGGACGATCGCTATGCGGAGTGGACCCAGGAACCGCGCGAGAGGCTGCAGGCGCTTCATGTCCAGGTGCTCAAGGCCGCCGGGCTCTGGCAGGAGGTGCTCAAGGTCGATCCGATCGACCAGGAAGCGGCACGCGCCTTGATGCAGGCGGCGCTCGACGCGGGCAATCGCGGCGAGGCGATCCGCCTGTTCCAGGCCCTTCGCGAGAGGCTGCGCATCGACATGGGCCTCGGTCCGGATCGCGCCACCGTGGCGCTTTACGAGAAGGCCGTTACCCCCGGCGACGCCGCGCCCAAGAGCATCGACGAGCATGTGCGCGGGCTGATGGCCTGGGGCATCATCCATCTCCACAGCGGCGATTTCCAGGAGGCCGAGCGCAAGGCCCAGGAGGCGCGCTCCCTGGCGCTGGCGGGCGAACTCGGCCGCGAGATCGGCGAAGCCAGCGCCCTAGTCGGGCTGGTCGCCCACATGCAGGGGCAATGGCAGGATCTCTTCCGCTCCGAATTCGTGAAATGGGTTCGCCAGCCGCTTCCAGCCGCCGGCAGTGTCTTCGACGGCCATCTGTGCCTGGCCGAATTCTGCCTGTGCAACGCTCGCGGCCACGCGGACATGGCCAATCTTTCGCGCGAGCTGCTGACGATCGCAGAGGATGTCGGCTCGGTCCACGGCCAGGCGCTGGCGACCCTGATCCTCGGCAAGGCCGCGCTGTTCTCGGGCCGTCTCGACGAGGCGGAAGAGCTTCTGACCCGGGCGGACGAGCTTCACGCCGAGGCCGGCGCCCTGGTCGGCCGTGCTCTTGCGCTGCATCGCCTGGCGGAGGTGGCGCTGGCCCGCGGCCAGCGATGGAAGGCAGGCCGCCTGCTGCAGAAGGGGCTGAACATCGCCGAGCAGACCTGGCTCACGCCGCATCTGCTCATCCGCTACACGGCGCTGGCGGTGGAAGCGGCCACCGATATCGACCAGGTGGCCGAGGCGATCCGGCATGGCGACCGCCTCATCGCGGAAGAGAGCACCTGCCAGCCTTGCTCCATGGGTTTCCGGGTCGCCTCTGCGATCGCCCTTGCGGAAGCGGGCGAAATCGAGCAGGCGGGCCGGCGCATCGACGAGGCGGAGCGCATCGCCGGCATGTGGCAGGGCGGTCCCTGGGTCGCCGCCGTGTGGGAGGCGCGCGGGGTTCTGCGGCGCGCCCAGGGCAACAACGGGCTTGCCGCCGCACTGCTGCACGAGGCCGCCGCACGATTCGGCGACCTGGCCAGGGCACGTGACCAGGAGCGCTGCCTGGCAAGGGCGCAGGCGATCTGAGGCGTCCTGCTTTCAGGTAGGGCGCGACGTCATTCCGGGCGACCGTAGGGAGACCCGGAATCCAAGAACACTGTCCTTCCAAGGTTGTGTTCATGGATTCCGTCGCTCCCACTCGCAAGCAGAGCTTGTGAGGATACGCTCCGGCCGGAATGAGGTCGCGCGCCATGCCGGCCGGTCATGCCCCTGCCGCGTCACGCCGGTGTCCGCCGCCTGCCTTAACCTGCCCTCATATCGAAGATCCCTAGCCTTGCAGGGATGACAGGTTCTCCCTCGCTGGAGCGTCGATCATCCGCGCCGGTGGGCAAATGCCGCTTTGCGCCTGCGGAATCGCAGTCGAACCCGGCAAATGCCTAGTTTTTGTCCTTCCGCCGCGTTTTTTGCTCGTTTTTTGTACCATCAGTTAAGACTTAGGACGAGATGCTAACGACCCGTCCAACCCGCTCGTGTATTACACTGCTCACAATCGGCGAAAGACAAAACTAAGTCACATCGCCAAAGCCTACAGTTCAGACGTTGTTGTACGTAGCATATATGAACTGTTGGGTGGGTTCGGGTCGCGTAGATAGTATAAAGATCATAGTCGATATTTATATTACCAGCCCGCTGTAAAATTTGTCCGAGTAAGGTCGAAAAACAACTCTCCGTAGAGGATACGAAGGTGGCAACTGAAACTGTTGGCGTGAATTCTGACGCCGGTATTGCTGGTACCCGGGACGCAGGTTCCGGCCATGTCGAGATCAAGAAGATCCTTTCGCGCAAAGTCGCGCAGATCAGCAAGCGGGGGTTCGACGTCGCGGTCTCCTCGGCTGCCCTGATCTTTCTGCTGCCTTTGATCGCGGCCATGGCGGGCGCTTTGCTTGTCCTCCAGGGCCGCCCTCTCTTCATCCGGCATAACCGCGTGGGCCTGGGCGGCAAGAGCTTTCCCTGCCTCAAGTTCCGCAGCATGGTCGTCAACGCCGACCTGGTCCTGCGCTCGCATCTGAGGGACAACGAAGCCGCCCGGCAGGAGTGGGAAGAGACGCACAAGCTCAAGAACGATCCGCGCATCACGCCGATTGGCCAGTTCCTGCGCAAGTCGAGCGTTGACGAGCTGCCCCAGCTCATCAACATCATCCTCGGCGACATGAGCCTGGTCGGCCCGCGGCCGATCGTACGGGACGAGATGGCCCGCTACGGCCTGCATATCGAGGACTACAAGCGCGTCCGCCCCGGCCTGACTGGCTTGTGGCAGGTCAGCGGCCGCAACGACACCTCCTATCACGACCGCGTGGCGCTCGATGTGCGCTATGTCCGGGAATGGAGCTTCTGGCGTGACCTCTCGATCATCGCCAAGACCGTTCCGGCCGTGATGAAATCCTCGGGTTCCTACTGAAAGTGTGACCGCAGGGGGCCACCATAGGCTCCCTGCCGGAGTCCGGCGCGGCGTTCATCGGCCGCGCCAAAGGCCAGGGTCGTTGCCACCGGCGACCCTGGCCTTGCTTTTTCGGCCTCACGCGACGCACTTCTCCATCTTGGCGAAGCGGCTCGAGCCCAGCCAGGTCGGCAACGTGGCCTGCAGATGACGGAGGACCCGGCGAGCTCGACAGGGATCTTCGGCGATCCGCTGCTGCCTCCTGAAAATATCCTCCAACTCGGCTTTTCAAAAATCCATAAACTTATCAAGCTTGAAGTGCCTGAGCGATTTTTGCTCGATTTCCTTTAGATCCCGAAAGGGATTGTATTCGGGCTGCTGCAGGACGGCGGCGGCGGCCGCCAGGGGCTCGTATTGCAGAATGAATTTCAGGGCCATCACGAGTTCCGCGTCCTCTATGAGATATTTGTACATGTCTTCCTTGTTCCGGTATCCGCCGAGATAAGTGCTGTAAACATCCGATCTGCGGCGGGCCGCGTGAAAGATGTTTTCGAACTGCGTCGCGACAAATTCTTCCAGGCTTTTGTTGAAATCGGCGTTCAACAGCGCTCTCTCGCTTTTTCTATTCTGCGACAATCGCATGGCATGGACCAGTTCGTGAAACAGGGTATCCTCCGTTTCATCGGCGGGCGGGCGCCCCGAGACGAAAATGTGCCGGAAGGCCGCGGGGTTGAAGTATATCCGGATACCGCCTCCCTCCGCTTCCGTCTTCAGCAGGGTCTGCGCCGTCGGTTCGTTCCATGTGGCAGGAATGATAAATATTTTCTGATCCGGCTTCAGCATGCCCAACAGCTTGTTTCCGATGCTGGTGCGGGAAATTATTCTTAAAATATGTTCGACGGTCGATTCGTACTCGTGGATCTCTTTCCGGTACTTCGGATCCAGGTCCTCCATGAGCTGCCATTGCATGACGGCACTGATCAGATCGTCCTTCTCCTGCGCGATCTGCTGGAATCTCTTCATCGCCTCCAGATGGTGCTTCTGAAGCTGGTCCTGCGCATTTTTCTGCGCCGTTTTCATTTCCGAAAAATATTGGCGCCACAGGGGATCGACGGCCTGCTGCCGGTGCAAGGAATACAGGATGTAGATCGGGAATTTCTGGAACTGAATCATGGACGACAACTTCCTCGCTGGCGATCGAAGCCGATCGACGGGTGCCGCGACGCGCTGCAGCTCTGGAGCTGGAGCGCAGCGGGCCCGATAATCGCGCCGTGCGACGCGGCCGCCCAGCTTGCATAAGGGCCGTAGAGCCGTTGTGACGCTGGAGGCTTGCCGCCCGGGCGCCTGGCTCGGAAGAACAGTCGGCAAATCTCTGAACGGGACGTTGGGAAGCCGTGTGGCGCAGTCAGCTTCGCCTCAAGGGCGGACATTGACAAGAGCGTTTCACTTTCAGGTCGAATCGCAAAACGCTTTTGATACCAGTAAGTTAATTTCGAAATCCGCTCCCACCTGGACGCATTTTGCTCTAGCGGTCAGAAAGCGGATCTTCGGCATCGTGGCCATGCAAGTCGTTGAGAGCGACTTTGCCGCATACGAAAGCACACGTTAATTCAGGTTACTCAGGCTTCGCCTCAGAGTGCAGTTTGATGAGGCGCACCCCCCGTTACGATCATCGTAAGAGCTTGTCCGGGACCATGCGCGCCTCATTCTATTGGCGCTCTATTCATTGGCAATCACATGGGAGATAGTGGCGCCAACGTGGGCGGGACTCTCTGGGGGTTAACGTGTTGATCAGCAGTCTCTTCCGCGACGACCCCCGCTTGCAAGCTTGCCTCGTCGACGACACCGCCCATCTGACCGTTGGCACGCAGGGCCGGGCCGTCGCGAAAGTGCAGATGGCACTGTTGGCGCTTGATTGGCTTCGAATAGATGACGGCGAGATACGCTCTCAAACTTATGGCTCCTCCACTGCAGCAGCGGTCCTGAGCTTCAAGAGCAAGCGAGGCATTATTAACTACAGTTATCAGCGCACGGCCGACAACATTGTCGGGAAAATGACAATCGCTGCGCTTGATAAGGAAATGGCGGTCTGGGAGAAGGCAAGCCGACGCTTGGATATATGCTCGTGCTGTCCACCGGGCAACCTTGTCTCTCCGCCCCCCTCGGACACGCGTTTCTTTGCCAGCGAAGTTAGCTTGTCAACGCCGTCCAGTGTCGGCAGTGGCGCAAAACCAAAGCAATTTAACAAGACCCTCCATATTTACTGCTCGATGTCCAAGAAGACCGAAAGGGAGGGTGGCTTCAATTTCCAGCCCCAGGTCGATTTCGCGAACGCCCGATTGAAGAACTTCGGGATGCAGATCGCGGTCGACTTCTCGTCAGCTACCAGCCCCGACGTAATCGATTTCGTCGACTCCATCGTGTTGGAAGAAGATGTAGCGCTCGCGAGGCAGGCATGTGAGAACAAGCATTCCGGCTCGCCTGGTGTTTTGAGAGTAATGGCATGTCACAGGGGGATCAACGCTCCACCCGGGCAAACCTTTCGAGGCGTAACCGTCGGGGGTGTAGTTTTCAAGACATTCGTAATCCTGAATTCTAATCTGACTACTTCGACAACGCCAAAAGACAATAATGTGCTGATCCATGAAATGATTCATGCATCACACGCCAAGATCGAGATTCACGATTCAGAACTTGACAGCGTGTTTACCGAATATGTCAGAACGCAGTCGAACGAAAGTCAACCAGCAAGGACCATATTGAAGGAAAACCGCGCGTTGGAACTCTCAAGTGGCTACTTTGCGACTTAGAGCGTTTTGCTTTCAGATCGAATTGCCATGAATCGCGAGATACTCTCGATACCAATAAGTTAGTTTCGAAATCCGCTCCGACCTGAATGCATTCTGCTCTAGGTACGGCATGCCACGTGGCTAAGCGGGGGGCTCGCGCTTCAATCGCTGAGCGATCGTCGCCTTCGAATCAATCACATGATTGTTCCGTTGAACGGTACTGACCTAGCCAGCATAACGCGGCGTCTCCATCGCACGTTTGATTGCAGCGACAAGAATGTCTTTCGACACGGGCTTGGTAAGGAAGTCGGCGGCCCCTGACCCGATGGCCAGCGCTCTTGCGGCCTTGTCGCCATTCGCCGTCAAAAAGATGATTGGCAGGGTCGAGCGGTTTCCCGCAAGTTGCTCCTGCAGTGCGAGTCCGTTCATGCCCGGCATATCAACGTCGAGCACGACGCAGCCAGCGACGTCTCGAGGTCGTTTCTCCTTCAAGAACTCGCTGGCGGAGGGATAAGCCTCGACCAGGAAATCAGCGCCGCGCAGAAGCCGACAAAGCGCCGTTCGGAATGAGTGATCATCGTCGATGAGATAAACGATCGCGCCCATTGCGACTGTCTCGGAAATCCAGCATCCCACATCTTACGAAGTCGGCGGTCGTCTGGATCACATGAGATCGTTTCAGCGGCGAGCGGACGACCGTCGCCCCTGACGATCGATACCGAGTGGCGAAGCAATAGCTGAGCATCGCGCCGCCGCGATGGGCATCCATGCGCGCTTGAACCCGTGGAGCAGGCGGTATTCCTCCGCGCGTTGCGCCATCCCGTCATTGCTGAGCAGGACCGTCCAGAATAAGCTTCGTGCCATTGGAGGGAGGCGTCGATGGTGGATAACTTCACAAAGTGCGTGCTGTCCGTGATCGCGGTTGCGCTCGTGTCGATAGCGCTGGAGCAGTGGGTGCGCCCGGCGACAGCGCAGGGCGGCACGTGCGGCATGACGGTTGATCAAGCCTGCTGGATCCGCACCGATCAGAGAACCCCCATCGCCGTGGAAGTCATCGGACGGTAGCGGTTCGAGAGGGCATATCGATGAATGACACCCTCGGTCAGCCCAAGACGGACGCCCCGGGCCCGTCGACCCCGTCGCACCCGGCGCGATCCACACGGCGTCGGATTGCACTCCTGGTCGTGCTCGTTGGTCTATGTGCCCTCGCCTATGGGCTCATGCTCATATTGTTCGGCCCATCGGATCGGCCCGTCGAGGCGCACCTCGGCAAAGCGCTCGGCGACGGCATCGTGACGATCTATCTTCATCCACTCCGCGTCGACCCGGTCAATTCCTCGCTGCAGATGCGGATCAGCATGGTACCGGAAGCCGTCGCGGGTGCGCCTGCCGCCATAGGCGACCGCAACCGCTCACTCGTCATCCAGCGCGGCAATCAGGTCGAGCACGTCGCCATCACCGTGGGCCAGCCCCTTCCCGAAGTGGTGTTCGACTTCGATCTCAACGATGGAGACGTGCGCGACTATCCGTTGGACGAGTACCGGGCGAGCATGACCTTGGCTGTCAGCGAAACGGGCGCGGATGGGAAGGAGACGGCGCTGCCTATCCACGTGACGCTTTGGGAAGGCTTGCTGGGCTTTCGCGTCCGAGGCCGGGCCGAGCCCGCGGTGGGCAAGGAAGCCGTCGGTCTTCGGCTCGATATCCGGCGATCGGGAGCCGTGTCGATCTTCGGGATTGCCGTCTACGTCGCCATGGCCGTGATCGCCATCTGCGGTCTGCTGATCGGGGGCCTCGTCTTCGCCGGCGTCAGGCGCGTCGAGGTCACCTTTGCGGGCGCTCTCGGAGCGATCATCTTTGCGGTGCCTGCCCTCCGGGCTGCCTTGCCCGGCACGCCGCCGCTCGGCATCAGGGCCGACGTGCTCATATTTTTCTGCGCCGAGTTCGGCGCGACCATCGCCCTCTGCCTGTTTGTTGCCTCATGGATCCGAAGCGGTGCCCGGCCGTAAGGCATCCAACCCGCAGCCAGGCACGCTGCCGACGTCTGCGGGGCCGAATTAAGACGGTCTATTGTCAAGCGCCGACCTGCAAAAACGGACTTGATCGCAGGAGCGACCTTCTGCTTCAGCATCGGTGTCAGGACCATTGAAGATTTTGCTGGCGGCTGGAGCGTCTTACTTTCAGATAGATGGCAAGCCAGATGCGTCAGGTTCACCGTACGCGATTGAGCAACACCCATGATCAGCACATCGCGCCGTCCTCAGCCAGCACTATCGTGTACGGTGAAGTGGGAGCGAATCCCGGAATTGGCTAACTGATATCAAAAGCATTTTTTGATTCACTGTGGTTCGATCTGAAAGCGAAACGCCCCAGTCGTTCGAACTGCCAAAGACCTCAGACGCGGACATCTTCCGGAGCCATTCTCAGCCCACCAATTCCCTTGGTTCCTCAGGGGGTAACAAAAATACTGCGTTCCAATTATGCATGAAGCAGCGCTCTTGCTCGACAATGATCGCTTTGTCGTTTGTAAGCCCGAACTGCTGGTAGATCTCCGCGTCTACGGAGGGGAGTTTCGTCTCGGCGGATACCACGAGTACGGGCAACAAAGGATGGCCATAAAAGTGCAGGCGCTCCGCGATGATGTCGAGGCTTTTGCCGCGGCCACGCCCAATGCCACCAAAACGACGCTCCAGCTCACTGTAAGTGACGGTGCGCTTGGTGCTCGCCGCGTCCGCAAGGAAGAGCGCGACATCGCGCCGGAAATCATCGATCATAGGATTGCGCCTCCCCTGAGATAGCCGGATTGGACCTGATGCTTGTCGCGGCAGGTTCCAGCGTCCACTCTGCAAGGGGATAATCATCCCCGACTTGCTTTAAATAACGTCCTAACAAGGCGCCAGCCACCATAGGACCAGCGGCCCATATCGCCACGGAGCGAAGAACATTCCCGCGAATTTGCCATGGGTCTCTGGCAACCCTGCGCTTTAGGCGCTCGGTCATTGATCCTCCCCGCGGGAAATATCCCGCTTGCGCCCTTTTGGATTTGGTTAGGTTGGGCTAAGCGGAACTAGAACGGGAAGCAAAACAAGCTGGCAAGAGAAAATCGCTCAAGGGATCAGAAAGGCACGTCGTGCAGCCGGACACGAGGACACCAGTCATCGCCGTGAGGCTTAGGCGCCTTTACAATCTGCCGATCCGACTTCTTCTTCGCGCCGCTGGCGAGCAAGTGATGATCGCCCGAGCGCTGTCGGGCTGCGACATTCTCCGGCGTTCCCCGCCGGCAGCTTAGGACGCCCGATACCGGGCGATCGCAACGGCGGCGAACACTGAAAGTCACTAAAGCTCTGTTACTGAAAGCGTTTTTTCAGCAATGGCCCAATCACTACAATAGGTGCAGATGCCAGCGATTTCGAGCAAGAACCTACCTCGCATAGGGCGCCGGTACAGTCCCCGACGGAAAGACTCAGCAAGAGCCGGTTCTAGTTATCAATCGATTTCCAGGGAGATCGCCTGATGAAGCTTCTTGAGGTTGGGCAGCGACTTATTTTGCCACGGGATCTCGGAACTTCCTCGCACGACAAGCACAACGTTGGGGTGTTTACGCACTTCAATGGTGAATTTTGCCAGCAGATTGATACCCGAGGAGTTGAGGAACTCGAGATCGGTCAGATCGAGCGTGATCTTATCCGGCGCTGTCGACACGATCTCGGTCAGCAGGGCCATGATCGGTGCATAGGCATCCGCTCCCGATAGCCGCATCGTGCCTTCGAAGTGGATGATGCTGCCTTCGGCCCAGACACGGTATTCGTCCGACTTGATTTCAAAATTCGGATTCATGCTCTCACTGCTGCGACTGGATGAGGGGAATAGCGGCGAAGGTTTCGACAGAGACGCACTTACCATCGTCGACGGGACTGAAGATCCAAGCCAGGCGGGCGCCATAGTCGCTCATCAGCGTCAGCAGTCCAAGGCCCGAACCTGAGGCCTCGGGATCGGCTGCGTTGGCCTCGATGCGCTCGATGAGCAGGTCGCCGGGATCGCCGACGGTGATCTGTGCGAGCAGGGCTTGGAACGACACGGCCGCTTCGGTGCTGACTACGTTGGAAACCTTGACCTTGAAGCAGTCGACGTCCATCGCCGCCTCAACCCTGATCTCGCCCGGCTCGCGGAATTTGACCGAGTTCTCGATCAATTCGTTGACGACGTAGCCAATATTGTGTCGCACCTCGCGGTAGTTGTTGCGAGAGGCATGAAACGGCAGTGCGAACAGGTCGGCAATGAAGTCCGACGTCGTTGCACAATGATGCCATCGCAGGTCGAGGGGGCCATCGAACAGCCTGACGCGGCTGACACTTTCGTTCATGCCGATTACGATCTCTGCCGGTCCGTAAAGTGTGGTCATAACGTTACCTATGCCTCATGACAAGGAGCGTGATGTCGTCGTGAATCTTGTTGCCGCCGATATGCGTCATCAGGTCTGCGACGATCCTGTCCTTTATTACCTCTGCGCTCGAGCCGTAATGCTGACGCGCGCTCTCTACAAGACGATCAAGGCCGAACAGCTCGCCTTTCGCGCCCTCTGCCTCGGTCACGCCATCGGTATGCAGCACCACTACGTCGCCGCTTGCAAAGGGTATGTTGACAGTCGCAACGAAAGGCAGAATGTCCTTTTCGAGTCCGATCGGCAATCCCAGGTCGATCGTATCGATGCGTTCGACCCCGCCGCCGGCGCGTAGGACGACAACTTCCTCGTGCTGGCCCGAAAGCGTCAGCTTGTCGTCTTCATAGTCGAGGAAGGCGAGAGATAGATGCTTGTCTGAATTGGTTCGCTCGAGGTTCTTGAAGATTGCCCGATTGAGCCGGTCAAGGAACTGCAGCGGGTCGCCCTCGCCCGTTTCCTGCAGGGCCCGCGCAACCGACTGCACCATCAGCATCAGGACCCCGCTTTCCAGGCCGTGGCCGGTGACGTCGCCGATTCCGACCTTGAATTTTTGCCCCTGGCGCAGCACATCGTAATAGTCGCCGCCCACCTCGTCGGCCGGCCGCATATAGGCTGCAATCTCGACCCCCGAGATCTTCGACAACTCGCGGTCCTTCGGCAGCACCATCATCTGGATCTGCCGGGCTACGTCGAGCTCGGCACCCATGCGAACATTCTCACTGCGGAGCTTCTCGTTAAGCAACGAAATCTCCGAGTTGGCGTCCTCCAGGTCGCGGGTGCGATCCTCTACGAGCTGCTCGAGGTTCTCGGTGTGGTAGCTGATTTCCTCCGCCATGCGGTTGAAGGCAACGCCGACCTCGCCGACCTCATCCTTGGTGGGGATGTCAACGCGGACCGAGTAGTCCTTGGACTGCAGCTGGCGTGCTGCTGTAGCCAGGGCGCTGAGGCCCGCCGTGATCCGCTTCGAAATGCCGAAGATCGCGACGAACACCACGAACAAACTGACCAGCACCGTCAGGATCTGATATTTGAGGATCCGGTTGGTCGCGTTCGAGATGTCGGACTGCGCCGCGATCAGCGAGGCATAGATCTCGCGTTCGGGTACCAGGAATCCGAGTGTCATCGTCTCCTTCACGATCGGCCCGTTGTTCCACAAATTAGTGGGCGCGAGCTGTTTGAGTACGGCGATGTACGGGACATCCTCGCCATTCTGCTTAAGGAGGATGTGCTGGATATCCGGCTTGTTGTCCGTGGGCATGCTCAAGGCGACGATCGCCGGCTGGTCGCTCTTCTTCAAAGAGCGGTCCAGGCCCGTGACGCCCTGTCCCGCGGCGTCGCTGGCGGTGACCACGCCGAGCGTCTTCTCGCCGGCTGAATTCACGGCAACGACATTACCATTGGACATGACAAGGAAGCCGAAGCCGGTTTCGGCGACTTTCACGCTCTGCACCAGGTCGGTCAGCTGGTCGAGGGTGACGTCGGCCGCGGCCATGCCGGCAACCGATTTTCGGTCCGCCGTCCAGAGCGGGCGAAAGAACGAGACGATCTGCTTGCCGGAATTGGCGTCGATATAGGGTGCCGTGATGGTTGTCACGTCATCGAGCGGCCGGCTCGACGGCTTGTCCAGCCAGGTCTGCCAGTCTTCGTAGATGCCGGGAAAAAAGAAATCCCAGAAATTCGCCTTGTTATGACCGGGGTAGAGCTTGTCGAAGGTCTGGGCGAGCTCGGACGCCGGTGTGGCGCGCATCAGGGGGAGGGCTTTCGGGCCAACATAATAGACCTGGAGTTTCTTGGATCCGGTCTGCATCAGCGTCGGACCAAGAATGTCGAACAGCGCGCTTTCGCGCACATGATCCTGGACGGCCGGTGTCGGCTGATGTTTGGAGTCGAGCAGGTAACTCCAGACGCTGGTCGTGCCCGGGGCACCCGGGAGGTTCTGCACCCAATCGCCGACTGTGTTGTAGACCAGGGGCGTCGACAGGGTGCGGTCCTTGGCGATGGCGTCTCCGATCGCCTTAGCGGTATCGGGATGATCGATCATCGCCTGCATCGAGCCGGCGAGCACGCCGACTTCAGAATGCACGCGCTCGAACAGAAGGTTGGCCCGCAGCGCCGTCGCGTCGATGTAGGTTTGCAGATATTCTCGGCTGGCCTTGGTCAGGCCGTTGCCCACTTGTTGCGCCGCGTCACGCGATAGGCGTTGCACGTTCCAAAGAGCAATGCCGCCGCCGAGCAGCAAGTCGAAGAGCACCGCCGCGCCGACCACGAGAATGAATTTGCCCCGGAAGCTCCTGGGAGAAAAGCGCCGGTACCATGGCGGGGAGGCAGCGCCGTTAGTCATTGCGGCTTGGTCCCGGACGCCACCCAGATTGGCCAGCCTGCATAGCCTCTAGGGTGCAGCGCGGCGAAGATGTGATCCTGGAAGCCACGACGGAAGCGGTCCATGAACTCCTGAGTGTCGCCGCGGTGGGTAGACATCTGACCGACGAAAGCGTTTTCCCAGGCTTGCACGATATCGGCGAAATCCTGCGGATCCCCATCGAGATTGCTGACCATGAAGGTCTCCATCTTGATATTTTCGAAGCCGCAATCGACCATGTAACGTCGGCTCTTCGGCCCACACTCGATGTCCATATCGAAGTGCGCCCAAACCTTGGCTGCCTGTTCATAGGTCCATTTGATCGACTCGCCGCGCGGTTCGCCGACGCAATGCGAGACCTTCTCATTGGTGAGGTAGACTCGGCCGCCCGGCTTGCAGATCCGGAAGAGCTCCTTGAGGATCATTTGGGGCCTGGGGAAAACCTGCAGGGCGTGCCGGCAGGTAACGAAGTCGAACTGATTGTCTTCCAGCAGCAGTTCCGCGGCATCGCCATAGACATATTCAATGCCGTGGAGATCAAAATCGGCGGCCACCTGGCGCGCGTACGCCAAGCTCGGCCTGGAATGGTCGAGCGCGACGAGACGCGAGGGCTTGAAGTCCTTGTATACGAGGGCCGCGAAATCGCCGATGCCGCAGCAGATATCCGCGACCGCCATGTTCTCTTTCAGCCCGTGCCGCGGCAGGATGTTGCGCTCATGGCGCCATGTCATCTTGGTCTGGGTGCGCAGAACCGGGAAGAAACGGCTCTCTTCTAGAATGCTCTGAAAAGGGTAGAAGTTGGCGTCGTACTCCTCGACCTTGATGGCCGGCTCGATCAGGCTCAGCCGGCCGAATTTTTCCGTCGTCCAGCCGACAACGCTGGACGTCACGACGATGAACCGCAGATCCGGCCTGACGCGGCTGGCGTCCAGCATCACCCGCGCGAAGGCATGGAAGGCGGTGTTGTTCATCTGCCCGAGGCGCCGGACATTGACGTAGAGAACACCGCTTACCCGATCGATCGAGTCCCTGAACAGCGCTAGGCTTGGCGCGATCTCGTCGACGGACTGCGGGCGCAACGTGCCGGAAAGCGAAAACTCCTGATTGTTCGGGTCGAACTGCGCCTTGAATCGCGCTTTGTTGGCAAAGGTTACCGCGGTCAATGTGTCAGGCCCCCGAGTGGGAGGTCGACGATGAGCGTGATGGTGTCATTGTCATGCGCTTGGATGGTGACTGCCGCGTTATAGCTGACGGCGAGCTCGACCAGCAGTATGTCGCGGCTGGGGCCGGGGTCACCGGACAAGGAACTCATGTAGTCGGCTTCGGCGTCACCACCCCGGATGCGGGCAACGGCATGCTCAAAGAAGCGCTGCTCGTCCTTCGTGGAGGTGAAGGTGAGCTCAACCCTGTCGATGCTGTCCTGGCGCGAGATCCTGCAGGCGAACGTGCCGCCGGCGTGGCGGCCTCTGAACGTTATTTCCAGCAACTCGTTCAGCGCGGACGAAAACACGTTGGCGAACAACACGGAATCTGGACGATTGTGGCTTATGGTGCGCGCCAGATAGGTTGCAATATAATCACAATGCATCCAGTTGGAGTGGAACGCCGCCATTTCCATGTCGATCTGAACCATCATGCGGAAATCATGATCCGCTTTAGTGTCGTGCGTGGCTTGCGGCGACATATCACTCTCTGCTGTTGCGATGCCCGGCGAGTAGGTGTTGACTTCAGTTGATACGCTCGCGGCGCCTGCGCGAGGCTCCGGCCTTCGACGCGTACATCCGCGCCTTCTCCGCACTCATGACCTGGCCGAGATGGTGGCCCTGGAGTAGGTCACAGCCCTCGTTGATTAGCCATTGAGCCTGCGGGGCCGTCTCGACCCCCTCGGCCGTCACGATCATGTCCAAACCATGCGCCATGCCAATTATTGTCCGCACAATTGTCTGACTCTTCCGCTCTCTCTCGACATCCCGAATGAAGTACTGGTCTATCTTCAATGAGTCGAAAGGAAAATTCTTGAGATAGCTGAGCGACGAATAGCGCGTGCCGAAGTCGTCCAGGGAGATGCGAATGCCCAACACATTAAGGGTGTTCAGGGTGTCCAGGTTATCGACCGTCTCTTCCAGCAAAACAGATTCAGTGATTTCCAGTTCAATTCGGTCGGCTCTGATACCTGTGCTGTCGATGACCTGGGCCACGACGTCGGTGAGGGTGCCACCGAGGAACTGCGCTGGCGATAGGTTGACGGCGATACTCAGAGAGTCCGGCCAGGTCATCGCCTGCCGACAAGCCTCCTCCAATACCCAGCGCCCGATCTCTTCCATCAATCCGTCTGCTTCGGCAATGGGAATGAACACATTTGGTGTTATCCGTCCAACTTCCGGGTGGTCCCAACGTACCAGCGCTTCGAAGCCGACAACCTGTCCCGATGAGCGTAGCATCGGTTGGTACTCAAGTAGAAGTTCCTGCCGCTCCAACGCCAACCGCAGGCTGCGCCGGAGATTTTCTCGTTGCTCGATCAAAAGCAGCATTGAGCGATTAAAGACCCGGGCACAACCCCGACCATCCCCCTTGGCGGCATACAGGGCAATATCCGCCGCCTTCATAAGTTCCTCGCCTTGCCCACCATGTTGCGGGCCGAACGCGATGCCAACGCTGGCGCCCACGAAGAGTGGCATTTCATTGATGATAAAAGGAGCCTTGAAAGCATCGACAAGGGCCTGCGCCACACTCTCTGCTTCGCTCGGATCTTTGCCGTATTGGATGATCGCAAATTCATCGCCAGCGTAGCGGTATGCGGAGTCACCCTCTTGTAGCACGCCGCGTATTCGGTTCGCGGCGAGCTTGAGCAGCGCGTCACCAGTGCCGTGTCCCAGTGTATCGTTGACCGACTTAAAATCATCAAGATCGATCTGAAGCAGAGCCGAACGCTCACGCACTCCGTTGTGCGTGGCCAGGATCTCCTTAAGTCGATCACTCAGGCGCTGCCGATTTTGAAGGCCGGTCAATACATCGTGGGTAGCCTGGTGCAGCAGCTTGCTATGGTCAGCTTCCGCCGAGACCATCGCGACTTCCGCTGACTCGATCAGGCCAATCCCAGCCGCCGTTGGAAATACGCGGACTTCCACTTCCCGCTTAGATGCGGTGGCAAGGTTGAGGATCGCTGGAGCTTTGGCGAAAAGTGCTCTGTCAAGCGCCTTCCGAGCCTCGCCCGTTGCGAATTCTGGATAGATGTCGAACAAACTCGCACCGATCGACATCCGATCGCCACGCAAAGTCTTGAGGCGCGCCCCACACTGCGTAAGCGTCAGCTTGTCATCATAGATGGAGACCAGCTCGCGGGTATTGTCGAGGAGTCCGGGAGGTACTAAGCCACCGTCCGCGACTTCACCGGCCCTCACTGCTGCCTCTTTGAGAAACCTAAACTTTCTCCAAAAGCGGCGCACTTCCACATCCCCTGCCGATTCTTAAGACAGCCATAAACCTAGCGTAAATGTTCACCTGAAACTTCACGCGACACTAAAAACTTTGTGTTTCCTATTCATAAACAAGAATTTTCAGAAAAACTGTCACCGCGCTGCAACAGTTCAAATAAATAACCAGACTTATTTACGTATGGGAATGCTCTTATCGGGTCAGGGCGCGCATTTCTGACGACGGAGTGTCGGACACCCTGCGCATTTCCAGCCCTGGGATCGCTTCAAGACCGTATCAGTAGCAATATCAATGGAACACAGTCAATCTATCCGCCAATTACCTGCAGAATTGCGACCACCAGATAATAGGCCAGCTTATAAGATGGTGAATAATTGCCCGTAAAATTGGTTTTCTTGTCGGTGCCAACAGGACCCTAACGAGCTCCGAAATAGAATTATAGACAAGGACCGTAATAGTACCGGCAACAACTTGACTAGATTTCTGGCGTCCAATCGGACGTTAAAACGCCCTGATCCGGAAGCAGTGCACCTTTGCGAGCGTTGGGAGGCACGCGGACAAGTGGCTTTGATAAAGAAGGGAATCGGAATGTCGGTGTTGAGATTGCAGGAGAGGCGCGGCGCTGGAAGCGCTTGTCTCAAGCGATCCCTTGCTGACCCGGTCAAACCGCTCGTCGGTGCTCGTGTCAATCGATGGTGCTCTGCGTGGCATCCTACCCCGCGGATGAGACAGGCGTTGGATTCGGTTTAACATAGAACGAACGGATATTGACTTTCATTTGTTCCCATGCTTTATTCCGTAACGGAATGAGGCGTCAGCGGCCGGGGTCTGTACAACCCGGCCCCGAACGCCTCCATCCACCCCAGCGGCCTGTCCAGGCGATAGGCGCATGCGGCGGTCCTGCTTCCTTCGAAGCCGGCCGCCAGGGGTGACGAGCGGGACAGACGGGATCGGCACCCCATGGAAGTGCCCTGGATCCCTGGACGGAGCGTGAAGGGCTTGAGCCCGGCAACGCCTTCGTCCCACCTCCCGCCGATGCGGTGAAGACGGCTGATGCCACCGTCCGGCCAGGACGGACGTCGCTCAGCCCCTTTGCCGAGCCGGCTGGGTTCGGGTTCGGATGGTCCGTGCCATCGGCTCCCGGCTCGCCTCCGCCTTCAGAAGGCGGAAAAAACAGGTGGCCGTGCGCGCCTTGTCAGCGTGCCGGGCCGCCGGAACGGGGCGATGGCGGCTCGCATCGACAGTGCGGCCTGCATCTTCCATGATCCTGCTTTCACGGCTGCCCCGCAGCCGCCATCGCCCGGTCTCCTCATCAACCCAGCCGGAAAGGGCGTGGGAACGCGAGCGCTTGGCTATGGCGGTGAGAAGGCGGCGGAGGCGAGAGAGTCCGACGCTTGTGGATCGTTAGAGAATTAGCGCGCTGTCATCCCCGGTTGAGCCACTCGCGAGCGCGTCACAAGCTCTTGCTTGTGACGGCGAGAGAGGGCGAAAGGAAGGGGATCCAGGGGCTAAAGGGTATCACTCGTGGCCCCTGGATCCCCTTCCCGCGCTACGCGCGCCGGGGATGACGGAGCGCTTCTTCCTTAGCGATCTGGCCTGCAGCAACCATGATCTCAATCGCCTCCATGCAAGCCGCGCCACGCCTCACACCGGATCCGCCGGCAGGAACGCCCAGCTCATCGTGTGCTCCCCCTCCGGCAGCGTCATCACGATCTGCACCGATCTTCTCGGCCCCTCGGGGTTCGCCAGATGCGCCGTCTCCGCCAGCGTGAATGGCACGTCGGCCAGGAACAGCCATTCCTTGCCGTTGGGCAGGGTGATCACGATCTGGGTGTCGCCATTGGCCGGGCGGGCGGCCACAGCCGGGTGGAGGTGGAAGCGCAGCAGCACGGGCTGCTTGCCCAGCCAGCGGCCGCCATGGTGGTCGAGGAAGCTGTCGCGGCCTTCCAGCGCGCCGGTGATCTGGCTCAGCGTCAGCTCGCGCTTGTGGATCAGCCCGAAATCGTGGCGATAGCCGTCATGGCTCGATGTCAGCGTCACGGCGGTGGGCGTGGTGTCGCGCTGCACCGGCACATGCTTGGGGCCGGAGAGGATGGCGCGGCCGCCCATGCCGGGCTTGCGTGTGCCGCCGGCGAAATGGCTGGAGGAGGCGTCGTTGACGATCGCCGTCGAGTGCGCGCCGGTGGAGCGGGCGAGGTGGCGCCAGTTCTCGCGGCCGGCCGCGGGGGCGCCGCAATTGACCACGATGCGGAAATTGTCGGCCGAGAACTCGAAGGAGAGCGTGCCGGCATGGGCTTCCTGCGAGACGTTGATCGGCGGCGGCAGGCCGGTATCCACGAGCAGCACGGCGCCGTGGCCCTCGACGCGCTGGTAGCCGCCATGGGGGGCGTTCTGCACGGGCTTGCCACGGGCATCGTCATAGGCGAGCAGGGTGGCGATCAGGTGGCTCTGCGTGTAGCCCATGCCGTTGAAGGCGGCAAAGGCGCCATCCGCGTGGCGGAAGAAGCGCAGCATCGGCATCATGCGGTCGATGGCGCCGAGGAGCTCGGGCGGGGCCACCGCGTTGCGCGCCGAGAAGGACTGGCGCAGCGGCAGGAGGTCGAGCAGGAGCTCGATATTGGCCTGCGGGTTGCGGCTGATATGGATCCCGTCCGAGAGGATCTGGCGGGTGAGCTCGCCGACCAGCCAGCGCTGGGCCGGGCGGCGCAGGCTCACCTTGTCGGTCAGGCAGAGGCTCACCTGCATCACCGCCACGGCGCAGAGCAGGCGGGGCATGCCATCGGTGGTGTTGCGCCCGGCATGGAGGAGATAGCTCGCCTGCCAGGCGATGGCGCGGATGAAGGCCTTGTAGAAGCCGCGGTCGGCGCCATCCAGCACCATCGGCGCCATGCTCACCCAGGAGAGCAGGCGGCGGGCCGTGAGCAGGGGGTCGAGCGCCTCCGGCTGGAAGCGCAGGTTCGAGCGCACGAAATCGGAGACCAGACGGCGCGCCGTCTGCTTGCCGGCCAGGCCGTCGGCGGCGCGCAGGTGCCGCAGCCAGGTGAAGCCGAGCAGCGTCTCGCGCCAGGCCGGGGAGGGCGGGGCCACCGCGAAGGGCGAGACCTCGTTGAGCACGATGGTCTTGCCGGCGAAGGTGTAGCGGCCGGCAATGAACTCGGTGGCGCGCGTGGGATCGGAGGCGCGCAGGTCCTGCGGCGCCAGCACCAGCTTCTCAGGCTCGCTGCGCCCGAAGCGCCAGCGCATGAAGGGCGAGAGGTAGACACGCGTCAGCAGGGCGCGGCCGGTTTCGCCGGCTGCATGCATGGAGAGACGGAGCTTGGGGCCCAGAGTGCCTCGGCTCATCCTTGATGCATACCTCCAGGAAAGAGACGGGGCGGCGCCCGCCTGTCTACAACTGCCCCTTGTTGAACGCTACGGGAGCTTCGCGCAAGCCTTTGGGGTGTGAAAACGGGCGGTTGGGTTAAGTTTTGGGGGGAAGGGGAGAGGGGAGTGAGGTGAGAGGATCAAGCCAAGCGTGCGCCGCGAGCCTCCCCCACGAAGCTGGGGGAGGTGGCCGAACGAAGTGAGGTCGGAGGGGGTGTGGCCCGACGGGCTGATGCCTGCAAGGAAAGGGCTCAGGGTCGGTTCCGCTTGGCAAGCTCTTCCTGAACAGCAGTTCGAATGGTCTCGACGACAATGAGTGAGCCGCCAATAATAATGTCATCCCTGAAACGCAGAACGCGCCATCCGTTTCGTTCGAGCCAGTCCTGTCGCTCGTTGTCGCGAAGCTTGGCAGCTTCTTCGTTATGCGTGCGCCCATCGACCTCAATCACTAGCCGAATAGCCGTGCTGACGAAGTCCGGGAAGTAGGGGCCGAGAGGCATGTCACGCCGGAAGCGGACGCCAAGCTGGCTCCGACGCAACTCATGCCAGAGTATTTCCTCGCCCCTGGTCATATTGGAACGCAGGGAACGAGCGAATTTGCGGGCCGATTGCCGGTACGGGCGGAGCTCTTCCATAACGTAATGCTGGCATGATATCGCCGAATTTCAAGGGCACGACGTGGGCCTCCCCCAGCTTCGTGGGGGAGGCGAGTCGCGCCCTGTCCGTGTGGTTACCCCAAATACCGCAGCTTCGCCGCGAAGAACCCGTCCATCCCTGCCATCGCCGCATCCTCGTCCGGCAGCAGGGACGGCAGCGTGCGCAGCGTGCCTTCTGGTGTCACCGCGCCCTCGAGCCCGCCGATCTCCGCAGCCGTCACTGGCTCCAGGCGGAAGCGGTCGTGCTTTTCAAGGAACCGCGCGATCTGCTGCTCGCCTTCCTCCGCTTCCAGCGAGCAGGTGCAATAGACCAGCAGGCCGCCGGGCTTCAGGAGCCCCGCCATGCGGCCGAGCATGCGGCGCTGCAGGTCGGCCACCGCGCCGATGTCTTCGGCCGACTTGCTCCAGGCCACGTCCGGATGGCGGCGGATGGTGCCGGTGGCGCTGCAGGGCGCGTCGAGCAGGATGGCGTCGAAGGGCTCGGCCTTCCAGGAGAGCACGTCCGACACCACCACCTCGGCCGGGAGATCGAGGCGCTTGAGGTTTTCGCGCAGGCGCTCGAGGCGGGGCTGCGACCTGTCGACGGCCGTAACCTTCGCGCCGGCGGCCGCGAACTGCGCCGTCTTGCCGCCGGGAGCGGCGCAGAGATCGGCGACGCGCAGGCCCTCCACCTTGCCGACCAGGCGCGCGGGCAAGGCGGCGGCGGCGTCCTGCACCCACCAGGCGCCTTCCTCATAGCCCTCCAGCGCCCGTATCGGGCCGGTATGGGACAGGCGCAGCGAGCCCGTCGGCAGCACGCGCCCGCCCAGACGCTCGGCCCAGCCGGCGGCATCGGCCTTCACGGTGAGGTCGAGTGCCGGTTCGACACGCTGGACGGCGATGATGGCCTGCGCCGTCGCCTCGCCATATTGCCGGCGCCAGCGCTCGAACAGCCAGGCGGGGGTGTCGGCCTCGGGCGGCAGGGCGGCGAGGCGCTCCTGCTTGGTCGCCGAAACCTTGCGCAGCACGGCATTGGCGAGGCCCGAAAAGGCCTGGGCGCGGTCGTCCTGGCGAGCAAGGCGCACGGCAAGGTCCACGGCGGCATGGTCGGGCACGTCGAGGAAGAGGATTTGCGCCACGGCGGTGATCAGGATCGCCTCCAGCGGCCCTGACTTGCGCGGCATGCCCCTGGCAAGCAGGCTGTCGAGAATGGTGCCGATGCTGCCATAGCGGCGCATGGAAACGCCGGCGATCATGCGTGCCAGCGCGAGGTCGCGCGGCTCCAGGCTGGCGCTCTCGAAGGCGTCTTCCAGCGCGATGTCCTGGCCGAGCACGCCGTCGACGGCCTTGACGGCGAGAGCGCGGGCGGCAAGGCCAGGTGCTTCGAGGCGGGCAGCCGCAGCGCTGCGGCGGGTGGGAATGGGAGGTTTGTTCAAGGTCTCAGCGATCCAATGTGGCCGCCTGCATAAAGTATTTTGCCATGGGCGGGGAATTGTTTTTGGAAAGGCGCCGCTCCCAACCTGCGCCGCAGGGGGCTCGCTTCCGACGTGCCGATGCGCTATCGCCTCGCCATGACCATCGAAATCTTCGTCGACGCCGACGCCTGCCCCGTCAAGGACGAGGTCTACCGCGTGGCCGGGCGGCACGGGCTGAAGACCTATGTCGTTGCCAACAGCTTCATGCGGGTGCCGCGCGATCCGCTGGTGGAATTCGTGCTGGTGAGCGCCGGCCCGGATATCGCAGACGACTGGATCGCCGAACGCGCCTCGCCCGCCGGCGTGGTCGTCACCAGCGACATTCCGCTCGCCGCCCGCTGCGTGAAGGCCGGCGCGAGCGTGCTCTCGGCCACCGGCAAGCCTTTCACCGACGCCTCGATCGGCATGGCCCTCGCCACCCGCAACCTGATGGACGAGTTGCGCTCCACCGGCGAGATCACAGGCGGTCCCCGGCCGTTCTCCCAGAAGGACCGTTCGGCTTTCCTGCAGGCGCTGGAGGCGGCGATCGTCAGGCTGAAGCGGACGGGGAGGTAATCCCGGGTGCGCCACCGCGCCGCTTTGCACTTCGCCCCCGCCGCCCTATCTACAAGGCGCAACCAGGACGTCTTACCGTCGGAGTACAGCATGGCCGAGCGTGATGATGAAGCGAACCGGCTTTCCGCGCGGGCCAGGCGTTATGCCAAGGTGGGCGTGAATGTCGGCGGCGTGGCGGCGCGTATGGCCGGTGCCAGGCTGGTGGGGGGCGGTTCCTCCGGTTCCAACGCGGCGGCGCTGGCGCGTGCACTCGGTGGGCTCAAGGGCCCGCTGATGAAGGTCGGCCAGCTCCTTTCCACCATTCCCGATGCCCTGCCGCCCGATTATGCCGCCGAGCTCTCCAAGCTGCAGAGCCAGGCGCCGCCGATGGGCTGGGCCTTCGTCAAGCGGCGCATGATCGCCGAGCTCGGCCCGGCCTGGGCGGAGCGCTTCGGCAGCTTCGAGCACGAGCCGGCTGCGGCGGCCTCGCTCGGCCAGGTGCACCGCGCCACCGCCAAGGACGGCACGCCGCTCGCCTGCAAGCTGCAATATGCCGATATGCAGTCCGCCGTGGAGGCGGATCTTTCCCAGCTTCAGGTCCTGTTCGCCCTGCACCGGCGCTTCGACCCGGCCATCGACACCCGCGAGATCTATCACGAGATTAGCGAGCGCGTGCGCGAGGAGCTCGACTATCGCCGCGAGGCCAAGCACACCGCGCTCTACCGCAACGCCTTCGCCACGCTCGGCATTTCGGATATACGCGCACCACGCGTGTGGCCGGAGCTTTCCACCGGGCGCCTGCTCACAATGGACTGGCTGACGGGCGAGCGCATCCTCGCCTTCAAGGATGCCGGGCTTGACGTGCGCAACCGCCTCGCCGCGGCGATGTTCGGCGCCTGGTGGCAGCCCTTCGCCCATATCGGCATCATCCATGGCGATCCGCATCTGGGCAATTATACGGTTTTCAGCGAGCACGGCGAGGCGGCGGGCATCAATCTCCTCGACTATGGTTGCATCCGCATTTTCCCGCCCGCCTTTGTCGGCGGCGTGGTCGATCTCTACCGCGGCCTGTTGCAGGGCGAGCCGGAACGCATCGTTTCCGCGTATGAGACCTGGGGCTTCCACAACCTCTCGAAGGACTTGATCGAAACGCTGAATGTCTGGGCGCGCTTCATCTTCGGTCCCCTGCTCGACGATCGCGTGCGCACCATTGCCGACGGCGTTTCGCCGGCAGAATATGGCAGGCGTGAGGCGTACACGGTGCACCAGGCGCTGAAGGAGAACGGGCCGGTGACGGTGCCGCGCGAATTCGTCTTCATGGACCGCGCCGCCATCGGCCTCGGCGGCGTGTTCCTGCATCTCAAGGCCGAGCTCAACTTTCACCGCCTGTTCGAGGCGGCGATCGAAAATTTCTCGACCGAAGAGGTGGCCCAGCGGCAGAAGGCGGCACTGGCGGAGGTGGGGCTCGAGGCTTAGGGTCGAAACTCATTCAAGCTATTGAAAGAATTTTTCCAATGTGATTCAAAGCTTTGAATGGAGCTTGGAGCTTGGATCATGGCGAATGAGTTCTGGTTCAGTGACGATCAATGGGCGAGGATTGAGCCACTCTTGCCGAAGCATCGATCCGGCGCGCATCGGGTCGATGATCGCCGGGTCATCAGCGGTATTGTCCACGTTCTCAAAAGTGGGTGCCGCTGGCAAGATTGCCCAGCTCGGTACGGTCCGGCGACCACCGTCTATAATCGCTTTCGACGTTGGACGATGCAGGGAATTTGGCGTCGCCTGTTCCTCGCCTTGATCGAGGTTACTCCTGGCGAGGCGCAGATGATCGACTCCACAACCGCCAAGGCCCATCGTTCCGCCGCTGGCGGAAAAGGGGGGACCAAATTCAAGCGATCGGGCGCTCACGCGCTGGCCGCACGACCAAAATCCATGCCGTTGTAGACGGTTGGGGACGACCAATAGCCTTCGAAGTGACCCCCGGCCAATTGGGCGATGTCAGAGTAGCCCTGCCTTTGCTCGCTTCTTTGCCGCCAGCCGCCTTGTGTGCGGCAGACACTGCCTATGACAGCGATGGCCTCCGCCAATTCTTGCTGGAGCGCGGAACTCGGCCGGTCATACCCAACAATCCAACCCGCAAGCGACCTCATCCCTTCTATCCACCCTCTACAGAGACAGAAATCTTATCGAACGTATGTTCTGCAGGCTCAAGGACTGGCGGCGCATCGCAACACGCTATGACAAACTCGCTATCGTCTTCGCTGCCGGCGTATACCTCGCTGCTGCCGTCACCTGGTGGCTCTGATTGAGTCTCGACCCTAGCGCGCGTTTCTTCATTATTGGCGATGCCTGGTGAAAGCGGCGCCGGGGCGTCAATTGATCGCTTCTGCGATGGGTCCGCCTCAAAGGGCCGCGCGTATCCAACAAAAAAGCGCCCCGCAGGGCGCTTCATCAGTCCAAACAAAAAGGGGCGGCACAAGCCTCCGCCCCCTCAAGCTCCATGAGGCTCGATATCAGCCGTGGGTCGGCTCGATCACCTTGCCGTGGCGGGTACGGCGCAGAGTGGCATGGTGAATGGTGGTGGGCTGGGCGGCCGTCGCGGCCGCCGGCTCCGGGCCGAGCCACTTCTGATAAAGCGGCCAGCCGGCGGGTGCGGCAGGCGCGGTCGCCGCGTCATAGCCATAGCCCTTCTGGAGCGACCAGAAATCGGTGATGCCATCGGCATAAGCGCTGGAAGCGGCAATAACCAGACCAGCGGCGGCAATGGCTGTCGTAATCAAAATTCTCATGAGCAGATCCTCTAATATTACTAGCCCCTCCACCGCCACGTTGGCGCTTAGATTTTGCCGAAATTATGAAGATTAGGTACGGTAAAGCGTTCGTGATAAGTCGTGAAGTAACGAATACTCATGAGTCCTACGACAAAATACTGCTCACTTTATGCAACTAACGCGTGCGAGCATGGGTGCTCTGGTAGATTGCCATTAAGGAATACTGCACGAGAAACGTGTCTCTCCCGTTTATTGCAAACCATTACTGTAAGATCAGGCGATCCGCTACCTATGCGCGAAGGTTGCCATCCCCGGCCTTGCCGCCTATGACAAGCTCCCCCACATCCGGTCTCCCGATTGCAGCCATGACACAGACGCCGGCGCCCAGCCTTGCCGATCTCCGCCAAGAAATCGATCGCATCGACGCAGGCATGCACAAGCTCCTGATGGAGCGGGGCGACATCATCGACCAACTCATCACCATCAAGCGTTCGCAGGCGTCGGGTTCCGCTTTCCGGCCCGGGCGCGAGGCCTCGATGATGCGCGAGATCGTCGGCCGCCATCACGGCATCCTGCCTGTCGACATCGTGGAATCGATCTGGCGGGTTATCATCGCCACCTTCACCCATGTGCAGGCGCCCTACACGGTCCATGGCGACATCTCGCTCGGCAATGCGGCGATGCGCGACGTGGCGCGCTTCCATTTCGGTTTCGTGGTGCCCTATGAGACGCATGACGATGCCGGCGATGTGATCCAGGCGCTCAGCCATTCGCGCGGCGATCTCGGCCTGGTGCCGGTGGCCGCTCCCGGAGCCTGGTGGCGGGCGCTGGAGGGCGAGACGGCGCCGAAGATCATCGCGCGGCTGCCCTTCGTCGAGCGTGCCGACCATCCCGCCGCCTTGCCGACCTACGTGCTGTCGAAGCCGATCGACGAGCCTCCTTCCTCGAACGATGTGCGCCTTGTCTCGGCCGTGCTGCCTGAGGCGCCGGCCAAGTTGCCGCATGGCTGGAGCATTCCCGCCCACGCCGGTGCGGCGCTGCTGGTGGCGCTCCATCCGGGGCAGACCGTGGTGGCGCTCGCCGAAGCCCTGCCCGCCGGCACCAGCCTCGAGCCCATCGGCTCCCACGCGCCGGCCTTTGTGCTGCCGGACGGGGGCAAGGGGTGATCAATAAGGGTGCGACGCGAAGCCTCCCCCACGAAGCTGGGGAGGCTTTGGTCCGCCTCTCGCCACAAATCGTGTCTAATTTGCCCGGAATCTCCATATGAACGGTCCTGTCCCCCGCCCCGGCGTGCTTACCATCGATGCCTATGTGCCGGGCAAGTCGAGTGCGCCCGAGGGCGTCAAGGTCTGGAAGCTTTCCTCCAACGAGACCCCGCTTGGCGCCAGCCCCAAGGCGAAGGCGGCTTATGTCGCCGCCGGCGAAAAGCTGGCGCTTTACCCGGAAGGCTCTTCCAAGGTCCTGCGCGCCGCCATTGCGAGCCGCTATGGGCTCGATCCCGCCCGCCTCCTATGCGGCGCCGGTTCGGACGAATTGCTCTCGCTCCTTGCCTATGCCTATCTCGGGCCGGGCGACGAGGCCCTCCATAGCGAGCACGGCTTTCTGGTCTATAAGATCGTCACGCTCGCGGCCGGCGCCACGCCCGTCGCCGCGCCTGAGACCAATTACACCGCCGATGTCGATGCCTTGCTTGCCAAGGTGACGGACAAGACGAAGCTCGTTTTCCTCGCCAATCCGAACAACCCCACGGGCACTTATCTGCCCTTCGACGAGGTAAAGCGCCTGCATGCAGGGCTGCGGGCCGACATCCTGCTCGTGCTCGATGCCGCCTACGCCGAGTATGTGCGCGCGAACGACTACGAATCGGGCCTCGAACTGGTGGCGACATCGGCCAATGTCGTGATGTGCCGGACCTTCTCGAAGATCCACGGCCTGGCCAATCTGCGCCTCGGCTGGATGGTCGGTCCGCCGGCGGTGATCGAGGCACTGAATCGCATTCGCGGTCCCTTCAACGTCTCCGGTCCTGCCATGGCGGCCGGCATCGCGGCGATCGGGGACGAGGCGCATGTCGCCGCCGCCATCGCGCACAACGACAGATGGCTGGCCTGGCTGACACAGGAACTCAGTGCCCTCGGGCTGACGGTGACGCCTTCGGTCGGCAACTTCGTGATGGTGAGCTTCCCGCCCGAGCCCGGACGCAGCGCTGGGGATGCCGATGCCTTCCTCACGCAGCGCGGCCTGGTGCTGCGCCGCATCGACGCCTACGGTCTGCCCAACGCCCTGCGCCTCACCGTCGGCCCCGAAGAGGCGAACCAGCTGGTGGTGAAAGCGCTGAAGGAATTCTTGACTCGTTAGTCTGTGTACCGCCTCCCATCCGTCATTGCTGTGTGAGTCCGGATTGCTTCGCGCCGTTCGCAATGACGGTATCGTTGATTTTTCGAGGAAATAAGCATGTCAGATCTATCCGCTTTCCCCGTCGCCAGCCGCTGGCCGGCCAAGAACCCCGACATCATCCAGCTCTATTCCCTGCCGACGCCGAATGGCGTGAAGGTCTCGATCATGCTTGAGGAGACAGGGCTGCCGTACGAGCCGCACCTTATCGATATCGGCAAGAACGAGAGCTGGACGCCGGAATATCTGGCTCTCAATCCGAACGGCAAGATCCCGGCGATCATCGATCCGCATGGTCCCGGCGACAAGCCCCTCGGCCTGTTCGAATCCGGCGCCATCCTGCTCTATCTCGCCGAGAAGACTGGCAAGCTCATTCCCGCCGACGCGGCGGGGCGCTATGAGACCATCGAGTGGGTGTTCTTCCAGATGGCGTTCATCGGCCCGATGTTCGGCCAGCTCGGCTTCTTCCACAAATTCGCAGGCAAGGACATCGAGGACAAGCGTCCGCTGGAGCGCTACCGCGCCGAGTCCAAGCGCCTGCTCGGCGTGATCGAGACGCGCCTCGAAGGCCGCGACTATATCATGGGCGCCGACTACTCCATCGCCGACATCTCCATGCTTGGCTGGGTGCGCAATCTCATCGGTTTCTATGGCGCGGGCGAACTTGTGGACTATGCCAGCTTCAGGCGTGTACCCGGCTGGCTGGAGCGCTGCCTCCGGCGGCCGGCGGTGCAGCGCGGGCTGGAGATCCCGAAGCGGGGGTAATGCCGGGAGCGCGGACGTCCTACGACACTCACTTGAGCGCCGTAGGATGCCCGCGCTCCCAGGTTGCCTTCCCCCGCCCCATCGTGCACAGAAGGCTGGATATCCAAGGAGCCCCATGTCCGACGTCTCCATCTTCTTCGACCGCCTCTGCGTGATCGGCATCGGCCTGATCGGCTCCTCCATCCTGCGTGCTTCCCGCGAGCGGGGGCTGGCACGCTCGCTGGTGGCGGCCGATCTCAGCGAGAAGGTTGTGAAGCGCGTCGAGGAACTCGGCATCGCCGATATCGTCACGCAGGATCTTGCAGCCGCCGTCGAAGGCGCGGACTGCGTCATCCTCTGCGTGCCCTCGGGTGCCTTCGGGTCCGTTGCCGAGGTGATCGGGACCCATCTGAAAGCTGGTGCCGTGGTCTCCGACACCGGCTCGGTAAAGGGCGCGGTGGTGGCGCAGATGACGCCCTTCCTGCCGCCTCACGTGCATTTCATTCCCGCCCATCCGGTGGCCGGCACCGAGTATTCCGGCCCCGATGCCGGCTTTGCCGCCCTGTTCGGCAATCGCTGGTGCATCTTCACCCCGGCCGAGGATATCGACCAGGCCAAGCTGGCGCTCTACCGCGAGTTCTGGGAGAAGCTCGGCTCCAAGGTCGAATGCATGACGCCCGAGCACCATGATCTGGTGCTTGCCGTCACCAGCCATGTGCCGCATCTCATCGCCTACAACATCGTCGGCACGGCGGATGACCTGGAGACGGTGACGGAATCGGAGGTCATCAAGTTCTCCGCGGGCGGCTTCCGCGACTTCACGCGCATTGCCGCCTCCGATCCGACCATGTGGCGCGACGTCTTCCTCAACAACCGGAAGGCCGTGCTGGAGGTGCTGGGGCGCTTCTCGGAGGATCTTGCCTATCTGCAGAGGGCGATCCGCTGGGGGGAGGGCGACAAGCTGTTCGAGCTGTTCACGCGTACACGGGCGGTGCGCCGCTCGATCATCGATCTCGGCCAGGAGACGGCGGAACCGGATTTCGGGCGTAAGCACGGGAAGTAGCGCTCCCAGCAGCGCCAAATCCCGTCGCTTGCAGGCTAGCGGCTATCGTATCAGCGACCCTAATTAGACGGTTACAATTCCTCTGGGCGGAACGGACAGACCATGACCGAAACGGTTATCACTTCGGACAAGAAAAAGGTGGTGTTGGGCTTTGACAAGCGCTTCGTGATGATCGGCGAGCGCATCAACCCCACCGGCCGCAAGCTCCTTGCCGCCGAGATGGCCGCCGGCGATTACTCGCGCGTGGTCTCCGATGCACTCGCCCAGGTCGAGGCTGGTGCCCAGATGCTCGACGTCAATGCCGGCATTCCGCTCGCCGATGAGCCGAAGATCCTGGCCGAATGCATCAAGCTGGTGCAGGACACCGTCGATGTGCCGCTGTCGATCGACTCGTCCATCGTCGAGGCGCTCGAAGCCGGCCTTGCCGTTTACAAGGGCAAGCCCCTGGTCAATTCGGTCACCGGCGAGGAAGAGCGCCTGGAGCGCGTGCTGCCGCTGGTGAAAAAGTATGGTGCGGCCGTCGTTGCCATCTCCAATGACGAGACCGGCATTTCTGAGGATCCGGACGTGCGTTACGAGGTCGCCAGGAAGATCGTCGAGCGCGCCGCCGATTACGGCATTCCGCGCGAGGACATCGTGGTCGATCCGCTGGTCATGCCGGTCGGCGCCATCAATGATGCCGGCCTGAAGCTGATGCATCTGCTGCGTCGCCTGCAGGGCGAGCTCAAGGTCAACACCACCTGTGGTGCCTCCAACTTCTCCTTCGGCCTTCCGAACCGCCGCGGCCTCAACGCCTCCTTCCTGCCGATGATGATCGGTGCCGGCATGACCTCGGCGATCATGAACCCGCTGCACCTCGAAGACATCCAGGCGATTCTCGGCGCCGACGTGGTGATGGGCCATGACCCGAACTGCATGAGCTGGATCAAGAAGTTCCGCGAGCCGACCCCCGAAGGCGCCGAGGCTGCCGCCGGTGCCGGCCGCCGCGAACGCCGGCGCGCGCGCGGGTGAGCCGGCGGTCCCAGGAAGAGCACCGTGCACTTTTTGGGGCTGCACTTTTGATGACGAGTACTTAAGTGGTTGAGGTCTAAACCCTCCTCCCAGCTCATTCCCCCCATCATCTCCAATGGAGGTGATGGGGGGAGATTTCCGGGGGGTGCAGACGCCTACGACACTCCAAGAGTGCCGGACGATCCGCACCTCGGAAACTAATCGTTTTTTAAGAAGGGTATGCGGACAAGATGTCCGCGCACCCAGGAATACCTGCCGATGACCAACCCCCTCGTCTTCTTTGCGCCTTCCGGTAAACGCGGTCGTTTCCCGGAGGGCACCTCGGTGCTTGAAGCGGCGCGCAAGCTCGGCGTCGACCTCGATTCGGTCTGCGGCGGGCGCGGCATCTGCGGACGCTGCCAGGTCGAGGTGGGCGAGGGCAAGTTCCCCAAGCTCGGCATCAATTCCGCGCCCGAGCATGTCACCGGGTGGAACGCGGTGGAAGCGCGCTACGTCTCCAAGCGCGGGCTGCTGCAGGAAGGCAGGCGCCTGGGCTGCCAGGCCAGGGTGTGCAACGACGTTGTCATCGATGTGCCGCCCGACAGCCAGGTCCATCGCCAGGTGGTGCGCAAGAGCGCCGCGATCCGCGACATCGCCATCGAGCCGGTCGTGGCGCTGCATTATGTCGAGGTGCGCGAGCCCGACATGCACGATCCCTCGAGCGACTTTCGCCGCCTGCAGGAGGCGCTGGAAGAACAATGGCAGCTGAAGGACATCACCGCCCCGCTGGAATCGCTGCGCCTCCTGCAGAAAGCCCTGCGCGACGGCAAATGGTCGGTGACCGTGGCCGTCCGCCACAAGCGCGAGATCGTCGGCGTCTGGCCGGGCCTGCATGAGCAGGGTGTCGGCCTCGCCGTCGACATCGGCTCCACCACCATCGCTGCGCATCTGTGCGACCTTGCCAGCGGCGAGGTGCTGGCCTCCTCCGGCATCATGAACCCGCAGATCCGCTTCGGCGAAGACGTGATGAGCCGTGTTTCCTATGTGATGATGAATCCGGGCGGCGATGTCGAGCTCACCAATGCCGTGCGCGAGGCGATCGGCGAGATCGCTACCGCGGTGACGAAAGAGGTCGGGCTGATTTCGAACGACATCCTCGAGATGACCGTCGTCGCCAACCCGATTATGCATCACCTTTTCCTCGGGCTCGATCCGACCGAACTCGGCGGCGCGCCCTTCGCGCTCACGATCGACGGCGCCTACCAGACGCGTGCGGCCCACCTCAACCTGCCGCTTTCGAGCGGCGCCTATGTCTATGTGCTGCCCTGCATCGCCGGCCATGTCGGCGCCGACACGGCGGGCGTGGTGCTCTCCGAAGGGCCTTATCTGAAGCCGGAAGTCTCGCTGCTGGTCGATGTCGGCACCAATGCGGAGATCGTGCTCGGCAATCGCGAGCGCCTGCTCGCCTGCTCCTCGCCCACCGGGCCGGCCTTCGAGGGCGGCCAGATCTCCTCCGGCCAGCGCGCCGCGCCCGGTGCCATCGAGCGCGTGCGAATCGATCCGGCAACGCTGGAGCCGCGCTTCAAGGTGATCGGCTGCGACCTCTGGTCGGATGAGCCGGGCTTTCCCGAGGAAACCGCCAGTCTTGGCGTCACCGGCATCTGCGGCTCCGGTATCATCGAGGCCATCGCCGAGATGCTGCTTGCCGGGCTGATCACGCCCGACGGCGTGGTGGATGGTGCGATGGCCGCGCGCACGCCACGCGTCGAAGAAGATGGGCGCACCTTCCGCTATCTCATCCGCGAGGGCGAGCCGCGCATCGCCGTCACCCAGAACGACGTACGCGCCATCCAGCTCGGCAAGGCCGCGCTCTACGCCGGCGTGCGCCTGCTGATGGACCATTACGGCGTTGGAGCAGTCGACCGCATCACGCTGGCCGGCGCCTTCGGCAGCCATATCGACGTCAAGCACGCCATGATCCTCGGCCTGGTGCCGGATTGCGAGCTCGACAAGGTCGGCTCCGCGGGCAACGCCGCCGGCACGGGCGCCCGCATCGCCCTGCTCAACGCTTCGGCCCGCAGGGAGATCGAGGAGGTGGTACGCAAGATCGAGAAGATCGAAACGGCGATCGAGCCCTCCTTTCAGGCCCATTTCGTCAGCGCCATGGCTATTCCGCACAAATCCGACCCCTTCCCGCATCTGGAGGCGGAGTTGGGTATCACCTTCAAGCGTGGCGGGGATGGAGAGACCGGGCGCGGTGGAAGAGAACGCAGGCGCCGGGGGTAGCTCCCTGGGACCGCAGGCATCTCAGCCGCAGCCATCTCGATGGTTGTGGCGGCAGCCTGCTCTTCCCTTCTGCACACGAGTCGTTTCCGAGAGCAGGCTGGGATGCCTATGAGCGCTAACCTTGCGGAAAAGGTGCAGGGAACGCGGAGTGGCGATCTCCGATCGCCATCTTCTTCATCGGCAAACACATCGTTTCCAAGATTGGCGATCGGAGATCGCCACTTGTGTAATTGGGATGTGCTTTAGTTGTGCTGCTTCGTGAGGAGTGCCATGGGCTGGGTGGCCACCCAGCCCATGGCGGCCGTTCGTTCGGATCGTGATCGCCACCAGGCTTGGGCCTGTCTTGGAGCTTGATCGTCGGACGGCCTCTTCAATCGACCCGGAAGGTTGCCAGAACCTTGGGTTCGCACACAAGGCAGGGCCAAATGAAGACATCTCATGGTAGCATGAACGTTGCAGGAATCGACATCGGCAAGGCCAAGCTCGATGTCGGGTTGGACAAGGATGAGGAGCGGCTGGAAGCCAGCAACGAGCCTGCGGGCTTTGCCCAGATCATCGCCTTCCTCAAGCGCCAGCAGGTAAGCCTGGTTGGCGTGGAGGCCACCGGCAGCTACGGCTTCGATTTAATCCAGGCCTTGCAGGAAGCCGGCTTCGCGATCGCCCAGCACCAGCCCGCCCAGATCAAGCTCTACCGCAAGATGCAGCTCAAGAGGGCCAAGACGGACGTCATCGATGCCGTCTTGATTGCCCGCTTCACGGCCTTGGGGGAGCAAAAACCCGCGTTCTCAGATGCCAGATTGGCCCGTTTTGCCGAGAAACTGCTCTTTCTCGAACAAGCGCGCGAGGATGCCATCCGCCTGCAGGGGCGTCTGGATCGTTATCGCGACACAGGTCTTATCGCCAAGATCAAAGCCGATATCACAAGCTTCAAGGCCAGGGCCAAGCAAGAGCTCGCTGCCTTGAAGAAGGAACTGCGAGCCCATGGCGACCTCGACAAGGCCTTCAAGCTCCTACTCTCCATTCCCGGCATCGGCGATTACAGTGCCCTCGTCCTGATCATCCGATTGCCCGAACTGGTGCATCTGGAGCCGACCCAGATCGCTTCTCTCGTCGGCGTCGCCCCCTTCAACAACGACAGCGCCACCGTGCGCGGCACTCGCTCAATCGCAGGTGGCAGAAAGAACATTCGCAACGCCCTTTATTTGCCAACCCTGGCTGCCGCCACTCAGTGGAACCCCGACCTGAAGGTCCTCTACGACCGTCTTAAGGCAAAAGGAAAGGAGACAAAGGTCGCCGTCATCGCCGCAATGCGTAAGCTTCTCATCATCGCCAGAGCCGTCCTTATCCGAGGCTCAATTTGGACCCCAAAAACCCAAGTCGATTAAGGTTGCTCCAAGCCAGTGCCCTCATCGACAAAAGTTAGCGCCCATGGGCAGCGATGCCTGCGATGCCAGGAACCAGCCGCAGAGTCGGCGCTCCCGATTATCCCCTCATTGCCCTCAGCAGCGCCTCATGGTCGATCGCCTCGATCACGCGCCCCTGCCGGCCCTTCATGGTTTCCGCGGCCAGCATGGCGTTCACCACCGCCTCCTCCACGCCCTCGACGACCGCGAGGAACAGCCCGTCGAGGAGATCGTTCGACACCGCTGCGAAGCTCAGCCGCGGCGGTTCCGGCAGCCTGCCCTGGCCATTGGCGGTGGTGAAGGCGAGGAAGATGTCGCCGGAGGAGTTGCTTGCGGGCGTGCCGCCTCGCCCGACACCAAGGCCCGCACGACGGGCGAGGCGCTTCAATTGCGTGGGAAGCAATGGTGCATCGGTGGCGATGATGGCGATGATCGAGCCTTGCTCCCGCCGGCGGAAGGCACCTCCGGGCAGGCGCTCGCCCACCGGCGCTCCGGCAATACGGAACCACGGTCGGCGGCCATGATTGGCCTGCACCAGCACGCCCACGGTGAAGATGTCGTCTCCTATCGCTACCAGCCGCGAGGCCGTGCCTGTGCCGCCCTTCCACTCATATGCGATCATGCCTGTGCCGCCGCCGACATTGCCCTCGGGCACCGGGCCGGAGGCGGCCCCGTCGAGCGCGGCAGCGACATCAGTCTGCGTCACCGCAAGCCTGGCAATGTCGTTGAGATAGCCGTCATAGGTCTCGGCCACCACCGGCAACGGCCAGAAATCATCGGCAAGCTCGGCCGGAAAGCGCCGGGCCAGCCAATGCACCAACCCGTGATGGGCCATGCCAACCGACATGGTGTTGGTGATCAGCACCGGCCCGGTGAAGCAGCCGGCTTCCTCGATCCAATGCGTGCCCGTCATCTCGCCATTGCCGTTGAGGGCGAAGAAGCCGGCCCAGACCGGCTCCATCAGGCCCGCCGCCATGCGCGGCAGCACGGCCGTGACGCCGGTGCGGATGCTCTGGCCCTGGATCAGCGTGCTCATGCCGACGGCGATACCCATCACGTCGGTGATCGCATTGCACGGTCCGGTCGGGCTGACGAACGGCAATCCAAGCCCGCGCGCCCGCTCCTTGCCGCCAGGGCCGTGGGTGATCGGATCAGGGGACATGGCTCACACCAGATGCTGAGGAATGTTCCTCTATAACGGGATTCTGTGTCGGCAGGATGCGGCATACTTCCCGGGACCGCCCGCATCTTGCCAGCCCGCTCTAACCATCCTGTCTACCGCCGGGGTCTAACCTGAGGGCCTGATCTTCCCGGCCCGCCGCTTTGGGCCGATGGCTTGGGGAGCGGACGAACAAGAGGCCACCAGTCCCGGAGAGGAGAGCCGCGTTCCAAGTCTCGTGACGTGGAGGCGCGCGCATGCAATCTAGTGAGCCGCAATCCTACGTTGATTCTCCCTGGTATTTCCCATGTCCAAGCCAGCCCCTTCCTTCACCGGCTTCGGCGACAAGGCGCTACGCTTTTTCCGGGCGCTCGATTTCCACCAGGACCGGACCTGGTTCCAGGAGAACCGCGACCTCTATGAGGCCCATGTGCTCGGTCCGCTCGGTGCCTTCATCACCGCACTGAACGAGGCGTGCAGCGCCGAAGGCCTGCCGATGCGCGGCTCGCCCAAGGGTTCCATTTTCCGCATCCACCGCGATGTACGCTTTGCCAAGGACAAGCGCCCCTTCAAGACCCACGCGGGCGCGGTCATGACGCGGTCCGGCAGCAAGAGCGATCCCGGCCTCTTCTACATCCATATCGCCCCGGAAGGCTGCTTCGCCGCCGCTGGCTTTTACGATCTCGAGCCGAAGCAACTCGCCGCCTTTCGCCAGGCCATCATTGCCGGTCCGGAACGCTTCCGCGGCATGAGCGCCAGCCTTTCCGGGGCAGGTCTCTCCTTCGATCAGCAATGGAGCCTCAAACGCCCGCCGCGCGAAGCCGCCGGCATCGTCGACGCCGATCTCGTTGCCGCGCTGAAGCTCAAATCCATCGTGGTGCGGCACCCTCTGGCCGAAGCCGCTATCCATGGTCCCGGCCTGGTAGGCGAATGCACCAGCTTCATCGCATCGGCGCTGCCGCTGCTCGACTTCGGCTGGGTGGCCCTTGCGGCGATCCCGCCGGAACGTGGTTGACTTTCGCGTCAACTCACACCGACAAATCGACAATCTCGTAACCATTGTCGAGTTGACGCGTGCGTCAGGTCTATCTCTGGCGAGGGCGAATCATGCCCGCGAGCAGGAATCCTCTCGTTGCGGAAATTACCCATCTTGTCGAGAAGACGACAAAAGGCGGCGTAAATACTAAAGAGGAGAGGTTCTTGCCGAAATGCCAGACAACCTTGCGCAAAGGCCATTAACTGCTGTTTGGCGTGGAGCCATGTAGTCAATCCAGCGGCCGATGAGGTGGTGCGAGCCTGCACCAGATGAACGTAAACGACGACACGGGACCTTACGTCAAGGTAAAGCAAAGCGTTTTTTCGCTTGCGGTATTATTTGCGGGCTTGAATCGCTCGAACATCTCAACCTCCTGACTCAATATGGAGTATTGAAGTTTCTATTGTCGGATGGCTGTCCGTATGGGGATATGAAGCCGGCTTTTTGCAATATCTATATTCACTTCCTGAATGATTTACCGTGTGCCGCGGCGCGAGCGGCGAATTTGGTAAATCGTTTTATCGTCCTGACAGGCGCCGCTCCGGATATCGACTGCCGCAACGGACTATGATACCTAGCGTAAGTATTGATAATCAGTTCACGCAACGAGAGATAAGAATGGATTTCGATAGAGTTGAAATTGCCGAGTCGTCTTCCCCTTCCGCTCGGGCAAAATCATTGGAACGCAATGTAACAGCACGCCTGCGCCCGACTATGAAATCGAAGGAGCGCGTTACGATCGATCTGGATATCGACGTCGTTTCCATGTTCCGCGCCACCGGCCGTGGCTGGCAGACCCGCATGAACGCGGCACTACGCGAATGGCTGGGTCCGCCGTGGGCGGTGTGACCCGACCCCAGGCCAAAGTTTCGGGAACGATGCCTCGCGCCATCTCCTGTTTCGGGGAGGAAAGCCTTTCCCGCATATCATGACGACAAAACCGCTTGACCTTTCGACCCCGAACAGGCTTTCGTCTTCCCCGGCCTGTCCCGGTAGCTCAGCAGGATAGAGCAACGGTTTCCTAAACCGTAGGTCAGGGGTTCGAATCCCTTCCGGGACGCCATCTAAGTTATTGATATCTAGGGTTTAGCATCCCCATTCGCTGATCGTCCGCACGGCCTTCAGATCAAGCCGGCAAGCCGGCCATCTCAAGACACTCTGCGATGTGTGCAGCGTCGGCGGGATTCTTGAAGGGTTCTATCCTCATGATTGCGGCGATGCGTAGCGTCGGCCGTAGGCTCAGGCATTCCCTTATGAGTGCCGCCGCCTGCTTTGTTTCTGCCAGCCGGGCATGGCAACCTGCCATGAGCGCTGCGACGCGATAGTTCGGAACCGGGAAACGATCGAAGGCGATGATGGCGTCCCTGTAGCCACGCCGGAGCATGTGCGCTATGCCGACGCTGCACCAGTACCATGGAGGATCGAAATAGGGGTCGATCTCCCGCGCCCGATCCAGATAGACCAACGCGGCCTCGGGCTGCCCGGCATGGAGGAGCAGGGCACCCATATCCGCTGTGTTCCATTGGTTGCCCGGATTGATCTCGAGGGCCCTCTGCAAGTGTTGCTGGGCGACGTCGAAAGACCTCCTGAACATGCAGACGGTACCCAGAATGGCAAAACATGTGGCCTCGCCGCTCTGCAGTTCCACACCCCTTCTCGCCAGGCGGTAGGCCTCATTCAGTATGGCGTCGGTCTCGCCAAGTCCGTCATGCCATTGCTTCAGGGTGATCGCTGCCAGCAGGGCATGGGCAAGTCCATAGCCAGGGTCGATTTCGATCGCTTTCGAGAACAGGCGCCGAGCCTCGGCGCTTCCCTCCGGGTCTTCCCATGGCAAGGCATTGCCCTGCAGGACACATTCATACGCGGCCAGGTTCGTTGGCGCTCGGCGGTTCGCGCGCTCGGCGGCTGCGACTTCGGTCCGGCCGACCAGCGTGCCGACAATTCTGCTTACAAGCTGGTCATGAACGCTTGAAATGTCAGCCGTTCCGCAATCGAAATGCTCGGCCCACACGTGATATCCGGCCTCGGTATCGATCAGCTTAACCGCGATACGCATGAAGCCGTTCATGCGCCGCACGCTACCTTCGACAATGTAGCGGGCCTTGGGGTTTAGCTCGATGGATTGCCCGATGGACTCGGTACCGTGGGCCTGAAGCGACGCTGCGCGCGATTGGACGGAGAACAGCTGCCAATGCGTAAGCGTGTTGATGATATCCTCGCACAGCATGCGGCTCAGGCTGTCCTGTTCGGCATCGCCGTTCAGGCTGACAAAGGGAGGAACGGCAATCGAGAGCCTTTCCCTCTGGGCGCTGGTGGCCAAAGCCGGCTCTCGGGGAACGACCAGGCCTTCGGCCTCTTCCTGATCCGTGCCGATGGCCGCTTCCCTCGGCGCCACCAGCCGTCGCGCCCGTACCTCCGAGGCCACTTTCCGGGTTTGCATATCCGGCCCGACACCAAGTTCCCTCGCCAGGATTTTTTGGCATCTTTCATACTGCAAGAGGGCTTCGTCCGCCCGGCCCAGTGCAACCAGAGCCAGCATCAGATCCCGGTGCATTTTTTCCTGAAGCGGATCCATCGCAAGCGCGGCGGATAAGTGCACAGCTGCGGCCGCGTATTGACCTTGTTCGGAGGCGCTGCCAGCCGCTTGCTGCAGCCGCGATATGAGGCGCGACTGAATCATGTTGCGCTGAGAGACCATCCAGTTTTCGAATTCCGGCGCAGATACAAAAAACCCCTCCAGGAATGCGGGCCCGGCTGCCAGTGCAACCAATTCCTGGTCGCCCAGGCCATTCAAGACGGTGCGGGCATCAATTTGAATGCCTTCGGATTGCAGAACGACCTTGTCGAACGGAACCATGATGGGATCCCGCCCCGCGTTCTGGAACAGCTTTCGAAGCTGACCGAGAGTTTGACGCAGGTTTGCACGCGCCTGCTCTTCGCCACTGTCGCCCCAAAGGAGGCCGGCCAGATGTCCGCGGGAGACATGCTCGTCCGCGCGCATGGCGAGATAGGCGAGCAGCGCCATCGCCTTGCGCGAAGGATGTTCCAACCGCCGGTCTCCAGCCAGTATCGCCGGCGAACCGAGGAGCCGAATTTGCATGCCCGCCGCTTCCCCATGGCTGGCCACCAACGGAATTACGACTTTATCACGCTTTGACCTACGCGTCGTGAGCGGTCGATATGCTTGGTAAGGGTGTCAGATCCGTCAGTTCAGGCCGTATGCAGCTGAGAAAAGGGCACCGAGAAATGAAACGCTATCTCATCGAGCGCGATATCCCGGCGGTAGGAACGTTCGAGAAAGAGCAACTGAGGGACGCCTCGAGGGCTTCAAACAATGCCCTGTTGCAGCTTGCTCCTCGTGTCCAGTGGGACCATTCCTACATCGCCGCAAACAAGACATTCTGCATCTACTTGGCGGAAGACGAAACAACCATTCGCAAACATGCCGAGCTGAGCGGATTTCCGGCAAACGTCATAAGCGAAATCTCGACGATCATTGATCCGACGACCGCTGGCTGACGGTTCTGTGCCGGCCGAACGCGAATTCCGACGTTTGGCTGAAGGGACGCCCTTGCGGCGCGGCTGACCGGGCCTATTCGACATCATCATGAGACACGGTGCGGAACTGGCTGCCATCGGGGGGCGGGCGGGTGCGCTTTTTCCCAGAACGGAGATCACCATGAACACCTAGTTTGCAGGCCCGAGGAAGTGTCGCAGGAGATCCACCAGGACGTTTCTTATGGAGCAGAAAATGAATACGACCACGAAGACGTTGGCTGCGCTAGCACTCGCCATGTTCACTTTCCCCGCCTTGGCCGATACAGCACCAGAGATGAGCGGGATGCCAAGACTGGCAATCGGCGGCTATGACACTGTCGCCTATTTTACCGTCGGAAAGGCAGTACCAGGCAGGCTTGAGTATCAGACTGTCTGGCATGATGCGCGTTGGCAGTTTGCCAGCAAAGATGATCTCGATCTCTTCACCGCAAATCCGGAGAAGTATGCGGCTCAATATGACGGACATTGTGCGATGGGCGTTGCATACGAGAATGGCCACAAGGATACGGTCGATCCAGAGGCTTTCACGATCGTCAACGGCAAGCTCTATGTAAATCACACCAAATATTGGACGACCGAGTGGCGAAAGAATGAGCTCGAAAATATCAGTCGAGCTGACAAGAATTGGCCAACGGTGAAGGACGAGCCTGAGCCGACTAAGTAAGGCGAACAATGTCGACGAAGCGCGATCGGCGGGTTGGTGTGTCCAGCCTGACCCCGCCGATCAGGGTACGGGGGCGTCGCCTCATCTGGACACGTCATCGGGAGCACGGAGACGCCATCTGTTGCGATTGCCAGCCGACCGGCCGACCCGTCTCAAATCGATCGCCAGGATCCGCGCTGACAATGGCAGCGACCCAGCGACCAGGGCTGTGAGCCCCGAGTTCATCGAGCCCTGGCGGGCATCGAGACCGATTTGTCGGGTGTAACTCGTTGGAGAAACTCGCATGTACGTCTTCGTGCTGATCACGACGTTCACCGGACATGTCGTCATTCCGGAGCCATTGCCACGCTTTGAAACCGAGCAGTTGTGCCATGCTTATGGCGACCATCTGATGGAGAAGCTTAGGGAAGACAAGGGTGCGGTTGTTGGCCAGTGTGTCAAGCTGCGTGATCACATAGAGGGCATCCAAAGCTAGCGGCTACAATAACGCTGGGATGCAATTCGCTAGAGCCTCCGCCACGAACAGAACTGCGCGGTAAGGATCCATTGTGGTAACAATGGCATACGTGTCCACAGTTTCACCTTGTCCGGGACGCCATTTCTCACCTGAAAGCCATAGTGGCGCCCCGCTTTGCGTTCAACGGCCGCCGGATCAGTAATTCTCCCTGTGGACGACGCCGTCCCCGAGCACGACCAGCAAAGTGCCGAGCTTGCCGCCGGGCGTGCGCACCAGGGACACTGGGGCCTTGTCCGGCAGGCGGCCGAGCGTGCTGATGCCGCCGAATTTGTGGATGGTGGTGCCGGCTGGATCGGAGGCCGCGATAGAGATCACTGCATTGTCGAACGTGTTGGTGTGGATCTCCAGGCGCGCTGTACCATCCAGCGTGACGGGTGCATCGAGTACAACTTCCGCATGCGTCTCGCCGCTCGAATGAGAGTTCTCGGTAAACGTTCCGACAACCTGGCCCGTTTCGGGGTTCTTCAGTACTGCCTTGCCCTTGAACATCCTGATGCTTCCTGTGATCAAGCGCCCCCAAGCAGCTCTATTGTAGGGATGGGTCGTGAGAAGGGCGTTATATTGCGTCAATCGGATTGCACCTTTGGTGTGGATCCACCTCTGTCCGCCAAGGCGTTTTGCGATTTGACGCACTCGGCAGGAATCGCAAAGACGCGTCGAAACCGAGAGTTAGAGCAAAGCAACTTTTACGCTCAGACGCGCTTTGCTCTAGGAGGCTGGATCTTCTTCCGGTCTTATCGTCGGCACTCGATGTCTCTAGACTGGCTCCGAATGGTGGCGCACCGGTCGCCCGAAGTCGAGGAGAACAGTCATGAAGATCACCAGGAACGGTTCCCAACCCTCGGCGAGGGGGGCAGCCGATTATTTCACTGGCACGGTGCGTCTCGACATGCCGTTCAAGGGCAGCGAACCGGCGCGGGTAGGCGGGGCCATCGTCACCTTCGAGCCGGGCGCGCGCACGGCGTGGCACACGCATCCGCTCGGCCAGACGCTGATCGTCACAGCCGGCTGCGGGCGGACCCAGCGCGAAGGCGGGCCAGTGCAGGAGATCCGCGCAGGCGACATCGTGTGGTTCGAGCCCGGCGAGAGTCATTGGCACGGCGCCGCGCCGACCACGGCCATGACGCATATCGCCATCGCCGAGGCGCTTGACGGCAAGGCCGTCGACTGGCTGGAGAAGGTGAGTGAGGAGGACTACCAGGTGGCACCGCAGGAAGGATGAGTTGGAGTGGTCGCGTCATCGCCCTGTCCGGTAGATCTTGCGGTTCAAGATGGCGGTCAGAGACCGCCACTCCGCATCCGGTGTGCTTGCCCCGACTCAGGGTTTCGCCCCCGGAAACCACTCGACATGGTTCTCATTGCTGCGCCCGTAGTAGAGCACCTGTTGCCCCACGAGGCTGACGAGATAGCCTACGCAGCCGGCGGCGGCGATGCGGTCGCAGAAGGTGCGATAGCCGATCTCGCCGCGCTGGACGGCGCGCACGGCCTGCTCCACCCCCTTGGCCGAAAAGGCGATGCCGGTCTCGGCGGTGGCATAGCTAGACGTCGGCTCATGGCTGCCATCCGGCATGAAATAGATCTTCGTCCCGGTTATGAGATCGGCGTGATAGCGCTCCACGCCGACGGCCATCAGGGCCTTCACCACCTCCGGAAAGCTGATCCGCTCTTCGTCCGAGGCCCGGGTCATTTCGCGTACGACTTCCTTCACTGGGGTATCCATGTGCCGCTCCTCCGATTGGGTTGTGCATGGTCCGCCGCCAGAGCAAAGCGCGTTAAAGCGCTGACGCTGCTTTACTCAAACTCTTTGTTTCGACGCAGGTTCTTATCGGGAAGCCGCAGGATGCTCTTCCGGAGCCTGCCCAGGCTGGCTGTTCATTCCAGGGGAACGGCCTTCAATCCCCGTCGCCGGACGATCTCCCTCATGGCACTCTCGATGGTTTGCCGGGTGGTGGCATCCAGGTCACCGAAGAATTCCTCGTCATTGCGGTCCGCGAGAGCGGCCAGTACGGGCACCTGCGCCCGCCCCTCGCTCTCCAGCGCCAGCATCTGGGCCCGGCCATCGCCGCCGGCGGCGCTGCGCGTGATCAGGCGCTTGGCCACCAGCCGGTCGGCCAGCTTGGAGATGGCGCCCCGCGTCATGCCCAGTTGCTCGGCCAGATCGCTCGGCCGTGCAGGCGCCTCATAGAGCTGGCGCATCACCACCCATTCGGCCACGGTGACCCCGCGCGCCTGCACCTTGAGCGCGAAGGCATGCGAGACCTGGTTGGAGACATAGCGTAGCCAGTAGCCGAGATGCGTTTCCAGGTCGCTGACAGTCTTACTGTATCCGGCCATCGCTGCTGCCTTTTGGTTTCCTAGGAAACTATATGAATAATGTTTCCTTGTCAACTTGCTCTGCGAGATGTGAGAGGCTCGATAGTCGGACCAGAGCCGCGAAGCTTTGACTTACCGAATCGCCTCCCCAAAGGGGCCAATAGGGCATAACTGCGGCCCCTGTATCCCTTCCCGGTCCTTCGGACCGCCGGAATCACAGCTTCAGAGCGATTCACTTCTTCCCCAACATTTCCCCGGCTATTGGCGCAGCCGGGCCATGGTGAAGGCGCCGGCACCGTGCTGGTGGAGGTCGGGTAGAGCAGGGCGCCGATATTGCTGACAGAATGTTGTCAGTAGGGCAGGCTTATGCTGCCTCCCATCGGTCCCAGACCGTTGCGCGAGCGTGAGGCAGCAGCATGTCCAGCATCGAATTTCAGGACGATCCGTGGGGCAGGCGTTGGTGTCAGGCACCCCTGCGGCGTGGAGGCTCTCCTGGTGGTAAGACCGGCCGCCTTCGCGTCAGCCGGGGCACGCTGGCTGGTGTAGTCTCGATGGTAATGGCGGCGCTGCTCTTCGCGTTAGGCGCAAGTGCGGCGCGCTTTGCTTCCCAGGGGCTCGATGCCTTCGCCCTGGTCTTCTGGACCAATCTATGCTGCTTCCTCTTCATGGCTCTCTGGGTCGCGATGCGACGCCCGGCGGGCGGTCTCGTCACGCAACGCATCGGCCTGCACCTGCTGCGCTCGGTCTTCACCTATGCCGCGTTGCTCACCTATTTCTATGCCATCGCCCGTATTCCATTCGCCAATGCCGTGGTGCTGCAATCACTCGGCCCTGTCTTCGTGCCGGTGCTGGTCCTGTTCGCACTTCGCCGCCTTGCCGAGCGACGGGTCTGGCTTGGCGTGCTGATCGGCTTTGCCGGCGTGGCGCTGATCGTGCGGCCTGCGGGCCTCAGCCTCTCTTTCGGCGAGATCGCGGCCGTGCTGGCCGCCCTGGGTGGTGCCGCGGCAACGCTGGTCATCTGGTCGCTGTCGACGAGCGAGCCGGCACAGCGCCAGATGTTCTATTTTTCGCTTTTCGCCCTGCTCCTCTCGGCTTTCCCACTGCCCTGGAGCTGGCAGGCGCCGGGTGTGGACCAGATCCTGCCTATCGCCCTCACCGCGGCGTTCACCATCGCCGGCCAATATTTCTACGCTCGGGCTTTCGCACTGGCACCCGGCGAAAAGGTGAATAGCTGGAGCTACATGGCCATCGTCTTTGCTGCCTTGATCGGGTTCTTCGCCTGGGGTGAACCCATCCTGCCCCTCACTGTGCTCGGCGCCGCCCTTGTGGTCGTGGGCGCTCATCTCGCCACGAGGGAGCGCGCGCTCCGACTTTTGATCTAACCAGGTAATGTTCTCTCGCAACGCAAAAAAGGCCCCTCCGGCCCGCAGGCCGGAGGGATACTCTATCTCACTCGCTCACCGCGCCCGTGCCATCATCATGGCGTTGAGCATGCCCTTCAGCTCTGAGAGGGCACGGGCGTTGGCAGCGGCCTTATCGTCGAGGTCAGCGAGGCGGGTGATGATTTCCTCGCTGATGCGGGGGATGTCCTTGTTCACATCCTTCACATGCTGAGCGAACGCGTCGGAGAGGGCGTCCATCTTGTCGTCGAGATCCTCCACTGCGCCAGGCAGATTGGCATGGGCGACGGCGGGGCGGTTCTGGCGGCGGCCATAGATCAAGGCGCCTAGGCCGCTCAGCGTGGCGGTGATCAGGCCGGCCGCGCCGGCCCAGAGGATCTGGCTATCCCACCACATGGCGCGCCGCCTCCTTCCTGCCGGCCAGCTTGCGGCGTGCGATCAGCGATTTCGCCGCATCCGCCCCGCAGCGGGCGCAGGCGAGCAGCGAGAACGCGATGATCACGCCGTAGAGCGACAGGCTCGTCACAGCGCCCGACAGCGCAATGCCGGCAAACAAATAGCCCCACACGCCCGAGCCGAGGATGGCACAGGCCAGGCGTATCCAAGGCGTGCCGCCCGGCCAGCTACCGTTCACCTTCAGCCCGGCGGTCCACAGCATACCGACACAGGCCATGCCGGCGCCGAGCGGATCTTCCGGGATGCCCTGGCCGGAATAGCCGGCAAAGAAGGGCGTGAGGAAGGCGTTCGGCAGGAGCACGATTGTAAGGCCGAGGGCGAGGAGGAGCGTCGCCAGCAGCCATTCGATGTCACGGTTGCGGCTCATCGGCGGTTTCCCCGAATGCTCATGGCGCCACCACCTTGGGGGAGGGCTGAGCCTCGGCGGCGGCCCGGCTGGTCATCACCACCTTGATGACGTCGGGCAGCGCGGCGACCCTGAGCGCGGAGGAGAGGAGCGATGATGGCGTCGAGCTGTCGGATGCGTTCAAGGACTTCCTCATCGCTCAATTGGCGTTCCTCGCCGAGCTTGACCTCCTTGGGCAGGAGGCCAGCCACGGTGTTGACATAGGTGGCCGGCGCCTTGTCGCGCAGCGCCGCGATGGTGGCGGTGCCGTGCCTCAGGAAATCGGCCTGCAAGGCGGCGAGAAAGGCCTCGCCCAGCCGGTTGCGCGAGCCCCTGGGCCGTCCGGCTGGATTGCCGGACGCGCCCTTGCGAAAGCGGGTTGTGGACTGGCCGGTTACATCTTCCCCTTGATGGGGAGGGGCGGACGAAGTCCGGCGTGGGGTGGGAAGCGCCATCTTCGCCGGAAGGGTGTCGCAGGTGTTCGTCTTCTGAGAAGCTTGTGCCGGGTCACCCCACCCCGACGCTTCACGTCGATCCTCCCCATCAAGGGGAGGGTGTGAATGCGTCGGGGACATCCTGGACCGGACGCGCTTGGGCGCGTCCGGCTTCTCGGCCAACGATTTCGAGGCTTTGGGTTTTGTCGCCTTGGGTTTCGTTATCTTGGGCTTCGTCACTTTGGGCTTCGTCACTTTGGGTTTCGTCGCCCGGCGCTTCGCTGGGTTGGGCTTGACTGTCTCAGCCACGTGCAAGGCCCTCGGGCCGTTCGACCCAGCCGGCGATCACGAAATCCGGCTGGCCGCCGGGTTCGGCCGCCGCCAGCACCACAACCGGCAGCTTGTCGGGATTGTCGAGCCGGCTCGCAAGGAACTCGTCATGCAGGGCATCGATGGCAGCGATGAAGAGGCCGGAGGTGGAGGAGAGCTCGCGTACATCCCCGCCATGGCGCTCGGAGAGCTGCAACATGAGGCGCACGCCGCGCTTGAATTGCGGGCCCGGCGCCTCCGGCCAGTCCTGCCCCAGCGGGAAGAGGCGCATGTCCGGCCGCGTGCCATGGCCGAAGGCCATCCAGCCGACCTCGATCGCCTCCATGTCGAACACGGCGGCGAAATTGTCGGTGATGTCGGTGGCGCCGACACCGCGCGCCGAGCGGTCAATGCGCAGGAACTGCCCCTCGCGGGCATGATACTTCACGATGGGCAGCTGCACGGCGGCAGGCCTGTAGTCGAAACCGAGAGCCATGGAAACGTCCTGGAACTGGGAAGGGAAAAGCGCGGGACGCGCAGGAGATGCCCTCGCCGTGGAAGGCGAAGAGCCGCTGATCCAGACCGGCCGGAGTGACCCGGAGCCCAAAAAGCAAAACCCGCCGCGGGAGCGCCGGGCGGGTGACAGGGATGCGATGGGCCGATGCAGGGGGCAGGCAAAGCGCCGCCCCCGGGAATCAAAAAGCCCGAAGCGGGAAGCTCCGGGCACAACAATCCACGGTGGATATGTGACGTTTATGCCAGGGCCGGCACGGGGCGTCAACGAAAGGGAATGGGACGCAAGAGCGGGCTGGGGAGTGCGGGGGAGAGAGGCGGAATTCATGAGCCGCAACAGTATGTTGGGCAGGTTGACACTACAACCTGCCCATCGCGTCGCGCCGCCGCGGGGGTCGGTACGAATTCTCGACCCCACGGCATAGCGAGAATAGTGCCACACCGCGGGGGGCAATGATCGCACGCGGAAAGGCATGGCATTTGTCGCCGACGTTGGGCAGGTTCGTGCAAGGCCAAATTGCCTTGCCTAGCCGCTGTTTTTTCTCTCAGGAAGAAGTCGAAATGCGCCTGGTTTTCATCGTTGTCGCTGTCCTTATCCTTATTCTTCCAGCTCGTGCTGCCAATGTCGGCTTCGAGGAGATCGAGATATCCAATGGCAACGATCGTCCGCTAGCAGGCGGCATCTGGTACCCCACAGAGGCGCCGGCAACCGAGCATCGTGTCGGGAGCTTCAAGCAGATTGTTGCACAGGGAGCATCAATCCTCGGGCAACGCCTTCCGCTGGTCGTGTTTTCGCATGGGGGAGGCGGCTCGTTCGAAAGCAATTACGATACCGCGTGGGCACTGGCTCACAATGGCTTCGTGGTTGCCGCAATCTCTCATGCGGGCGATACCTACGACGACCAAAGCCAGGTCCTGCATCTCTGGCGCCGCCCTGCCCAGCTACATCGGCTGATCTCTTATATGCTGGAGGAATGGCCGGGACGCGACCGGTTGGACGGCAATCATATTGGCGCGTTTGGTTTCTCCAATGGTGGCTTCACCGTCCTCGTGGCAGCCGGTGGCGTGCCGGATCTCGATAAGATGAAACCTTACTGCCAGGCGCACCCCGACCATGACCTTTGCCAATCATTGAGGCAGGCTGGAATTGATCTGCGCCTGGGCACCAATGTTCCGGGGGACGCGTGGATTCCGGACAAGCGGATCAAGGCTCTGGTGGTTGCCGCTCCAGCGTTTGGCTTCACCTTCAGCCCGGCGGGCCTTGCGGCTGTTCATGTTCCGATCCAGCTTTGGCGCGCCGCCAATGATAGCCACCAGCCAGCTCCCTATTACGATGAGGCCGTACGTCTGGCTCTACCCCGGCCGCCCGAGTATCACGTTGTCGCCAACGCCGGCCACTACGATTTCCTGCCGCCCTGCGGCCCGCACCTGGCCAAGATGGCACCCCTCATTTGTATGGATCCCGCGAGCTTCGATCGCGAGGCGTTCCATACCGAGTTTAACTCTGAAGTGGTGCGGTTCTTCGCGGCCAATCTGCAATAGCCGGATCGCCAGCAGCGACGGAGGCCTCGGGCGCTGTCAGGTCAAATAGCCAAAGGGGACCAAGCCCAATCCCTTTCGCTTTACATGCCCAGGCGAGCCGTCGGCAGCCTGATGGTTATGGTTAGCCCTTGGCCGGTCCATTCATAGTCGAGGCTGCCGCCGAACTGCTTCGTCACGGTGGTTTCGATCAGGGTTGTCCCGAAGCCGCCAGTCCCCGGCTTTGATGCCTCGTTCGTGCAAAACCGTTCCACCCAGTTGACCACGACCTCATCCAGCTCGTCGCGCCAGGTGACGGCAATGCAACCTTCCCCCTGCAAGGCGCCGTATTTCAGGGCGTTGGTCGCGAGTTCGTAGAAGAGAAGGGCGATGCCGTTGATCGAGCGCTCGCCGCAGGCCACATGTGGCCCGTCGATGGCAACGCGCAGCATGGCGCCGGAGCTGTCCCGGTAGGGTGCCAGGATCGCTTCCAGGATGCCGCCGAGATCGGCGGGCAGCGAGACGGAACCGGTCCGGCTCAAATCCCGCCTCACCAGCGCATTCGCGCGCGCCAGAGCGTGCAGGCGGCCGACGAGAGCCCGCTCCATCTCGGCTGGTGTGGCCGCTTGCCGGGCACTCAACCGGATGAGCCCATCGGTGATGGCGAAAAGATTGTTGAGCCGATGCCCCATCTCGCGGGCGACGAGGGCCTGCTGGTCGAGCGCTTCCGTCAGCCTGTCGCGGCCCTTGATGAGCTCGATGGCAATGCCCACGAAGGCGGCGATCTCGACGATCGCCCGGGCGTGTCCGCCATGGAAATGGCCTTCTCTGGCCGCGACGATCCACAGCGTGCCCGTAGGCGCCTGGCTGCCCAGATAGAGAGGAACCAGCAGGACTTCCGGAACCACGATCCCGGCCTCGGCAATCCAGGCGTAGAACCGCTCGGGGTGGCGGGCGAGCACGGTCGCGTTCTGGTCCATCGTCGTTCCGCAGAGGCTGTCGTCGCGCTGCGTCTCGGCCCCCTCGAAGGCCGTGAGTTCGCCCTGCAGGTAACACCAGCGAAAGGTCTTCGCATCCTCGCTGTCCAGGAGGCTCAATCCGGCCGAGACTCCGCCGGTGATCGCCAGGGCGTGCTGGACGAAACGCGGCAGCACCTGGTCGGGCGCGTTGGCCATCTGATAGGCGAGGTCCAGCAGGGTCGCCTTTTCGCGGGTCGGATCCGAGAGCCCGACGGGCCGGGTCAACAATTCCCGCGTGATGTAAACCCGATCGCTATCGGGCTCGGCGGGATCGAGATCACCCATGCTTTTTCTTTCGCAGATCGAGAGCAAGTGACCCTCACGCAGGTATGACGATGCATCGGCCTCTTCGCAGATGGAACGCGGGTGGGGGTTGCCACGTTACGGACCAGCCCCGGAGGCGAGTTATGTTCGTGAGTAACACAAGCCCGATCGGTTCGTCGGTCCACTTGTGGACAGTTCGGCTGAGGAATTGAGAGGTGAATTGATGAGCCCACCCATTGAAGACGAGCTCATGCAGAACCGGCTTTTGGCACAGCTGCGCGATGACGACCGCGCTCGCCTCCTGCCTCACTTCTTCAAATTCGATCTCAAGGCCAACGACGTGCTGCAGAAGGCCGGCGAGGATGTGCAGCACACCTGGTTTCCCTGCGCATCGTCGATGGCGGCTTTCAGCATTTGGGTCGATGACGACGGTCATGGCGTCGAAGTCGGTCTTATCGGCAGCGAAGGAGCCGTAGGAGGCATCGTATCGAACGGCCACGTCCCCGCTTATGCCACGGCGCTCGTTCGCGCACCCGGCAAGTTCCTTCGCATCAAGACCACCGCGCTGGAACAGGCCAAGCTCGACTCGATCGCCCTCCGACACTGGTTCTCGCGCTATTCGGACTGCCTGCTGGCCCAGATCTTCCAGACGGCAGCATGCAATGCGACCCATACGATATCTCAGCGCACGGCCAAGTGGCTGCTTGCCGCCGTAGCCCGGACGAAAGGCAACCAGATCGAGATGACCCAGGAACAGCTTGCGCAGCTGCTCGGCGTGGGACGGACCTTCGTCACGCGCGTCGTGCAGGGTCTCAGAAGCGAAGGGCTGGTCTCAACACGCCGAGGCGTCTTCATCATCGAGGACGAAGATGCGTTACGCCTGCGATCATGCGCCTGCACATCCCAGATCGAGGACCATTTCGATACGGTACTGCATGGGATCTACCCGATCGATTAAGCCTGGGAGGCCTTCCTTCGCCGTAAGCTGGCCTGATCTCACCCGTAAGGCATCTCAATGAAGCGTGCCGCCACCTGCCCGTCACCGCCATAGGCGAGAGCGCACAACAGCGAACGGAAAAGGCGGCCTCGTTCGTGGCGGGAGATGGTGCGGTCGATTTCCAAGGTACCAGTACCGGCACCTATGGCAGCGCCATCGAGGAAAAGGCTGAGAGCTGCGGGACCAGCGCCGGCGTGCGCGCAGGCCCGTCCCCGCACCGCTACCGAACCGTCGGCGTTGAGAACCGCCTGCGCCGACAGCTCGATCCCGATCGGCCCGACGCTTTTCGGCAGCTGCGGCCGGAAACAAGGCGCTTCGAGCGCCAGTGCGGGCGTGAACGCCGGCGACACTCGCCGATGGCTGGCTCGTTCATAGTCATGGGCCGCATTCAAAAGCGCGAAGTCCATCCAGGCGGGGCCGCAAAAGGTGATGCTCACCGGCATGGCGGTGTCGTCCATGACCCCCATAGGCACCGAGACCGATGGAATCCCGAGGTGCCGCATCACATGGTTCATGTTGGAAAAGACCGTGCCGTTGGTCCAGGCATGGTCGGAAGACAGCTGGTCTGTCTCGGCGTCGGCACGCGAAATATCGCAATTGGCCGGAAACGCCACGAGGTCGAGCCCCTCGCGTGCCAGCCATTCCTCGAACAGTATGTGTCGCGCGCGCTCGAGGCCGCGCAGGATAGCGGCCAGTTGCGGGAACTCCGCCAGGGGACGACCTGGACTGCTCCTGGCGTATTTGATGATCCGGTCGTAGCGGAACTCGTCCCGTCCTTCATGCGCACTCGCACGGCGGCGCGGATCCATCGCGTCCGCAGGGTCGGGATGGATCATTTCCGGCGGTGTCTCCGCGAGCCTTTCTCCGTCCGATGGGCCGTTCAGGCGCAGGAATTGCTTCCAACAACTTGCGACCAGATCGCCTATCTCGGTCGAGTCCCAGTCCTCGGGGACGAAGCCGTTGCTGGCAAGTGTTCCCGCCCCAGCGCGGTCGCCTTCATATTCCGAGACGACGGGGAACTCGACGTGGATGATTTCGGCCCCAAGTGCCGCGAGTTGCGCCTCTGCCTCTTCCCAAAGGCGCCGAATGCTGTCCCGCAATACGATTGGCCGGCGTGCTTCGGTGTCCCGGCCCACATACATTTTCGGCACGCCGATGCGCTTGCCGCGAAGGCCACCGTCCGTCAGCGCCTCCGTCGGGTCCCGCGCCCAGGCCTTGGATGCGCCGGGGATCTCGACATGAGTTTGTTCGCGCCACAAGTCGCCTTCGCGCACCGGGTCGGGCTTTGCAATTTCACGGATTACCAGAGCAAGATCCGCAAGGCTGCGCGCGTAGGGCACGACCACGTCGCGCAACGCAAATAACGGCCAGTTGCCCCGGATCGAAACCGTGCCCCGTGATGGCGTATACGCAGCAAGCCCGTTGTTCGAGGCGGGCGAGCGGCCGGAAGATACGGTTTCCTCGGCCAGTCCGATAGGAGCAAAACCGGCGGCCACCGCCACTCCCGATCCGATCGAGGACCCCGAATGCCAGGCGGCCGCAAGATAGTCCGGATTATGGGGGCTCGATGTCTTGCCATAGAGGCTGCGCTGGCCACCGCCGATGGCCATCGGGGGCATATTTGTCTTGCCGATCACCAGGGCTCCTGCCTCGCGTAGACGGGCCACCGACGCTGCATCGTCGGATGCGACGAGATCCGCGAAAGCGGGCGAGCCGGCGGCGACCGTCAGTCCCGCGACTTTGAAACTGTCCTTCACCACGAGGGGAATACCGTGCAAGGACCCTCGAAGCCGGCCGGCCCGGCGCTCGGCATCCAGATATCCAGCCTCCTCGAACATCCCCGGATTAAGGATGGACACGGCATTGAGTGCCACGCCCCTCCGATCGTAGCTGCAGATCCGGTTCAGGCAAAGGACGGTAAGCTCGACTGCCGTCAGACACCCTTCTTCCATCAGCCTGGTCAGGTCAGCTATGTCGAGGTCGACAAGGTCTTTGTCTTTCATGGCGCATTTTCGGTGCGAGAAGCGTCCTGCGATCAATATGGGACCGGCCGGCTAGGTAGCTGAGGGAAGGACTTGGCTACCCGGAGATTGATAAGATTGTCGCCAGCCGGACAGTCTCCCCCCAAGTGGTGAACACGAATTCGAACATTGTCAACCATATTGATGTTTGTTTGGGTTCGAATTTCGCTCAGTATTCGTTTGATTCTGTTTGTATCACCCAATCGCCAACTGAATGCGCCGAATACGTCGAACCGGTCCCACATTGGAGTGCCTCGGGTCGCACCGGCGATACGCTGTGAGAAAGCCTATCCAATCTTCAATGCATCAGGCAATATAAGCAGACTATAGCGCTATTCCTGCTTAAATATAACGCTCTGCTTCAAAAGTAAGGATGGTCCTGGCGATGGAAAAACGTGATGTTCCAGGCGTCCATCGCTACGATGCCCCGGCGGGCGGATGGGGCGCGTTGCGGGCAACCGCCAGGGCCGTTGCCGAGCAGATGCATGTCGCCGAGGCGCCGCTGCTGCTGTTACGCACGAACAAGCCGGATGGCTTTGACTGCCCGGGCTGCGCCTGGCCGGACAAGGATCATACCTCCACCTTCCAGTTCTGCGAGAACGGGGCCAAGGCCGTCACCTGGGAGGCGACGAAGAAACGCGTCACCCCCGAATTCTTCGCCGAGCACACGGTCACGGAATTGCTCCAGCAGAGCGATTACGAACTGGAGAACCACGGCCGCATCACCCACCCGATGGCTTACGATCGGGCAAGCGACACCTATAAGCCGGTCGAATGGGACGACGCATTCGCTCGAATTGGAAAGGTGTTGCGCGGTCTGCCGGATCCCGACATGGCGGAGTTCTACACTTCCGGCCGCGCTTCGAACGAGGCGGCGTTCCTGTTCAACATCTTCGCCCGCGAATTCGGCACAAACAATTTCCCCGACTGCTCCAACATGTGCCACGAGGCGACCAGCGTCGGCCTTCCACAGGCGATCGGCATCGGCAAGGGCACCGTCTCGCTCGAGGACTTCGACCATTGCGACCTGATCATCGCGATGGGCCACAATCCCGGCACCAACCATCCCCGCATGATGGGCACGCTGCATGAATGCGCGCGGCGGGGCGTGCCGATCATCGTCTTCAATCCGCTGAAGGAACGAGCGCTGGAGCGCTTCGCCGATCCGCAAAACCCCATCGAGATGGCGAGTTTCAGCGCCACTCCAATCGCCTCGACCTACTACCAGGTTAAGGTAGGCGGCGATGCGGCCGCGCTGAAGGGCATCATGAAGGCCATCATCGCCCGCGCCGATGCAGGCGAGAGCGTGCTCGACCGCGACTTCATCGCCGCCCACACCAACGGGTTCGATGCCTTCGCCGAGGATCTGCGACAGGCGCCATGGGAGGCAATCGAGGCCGCCAGCGGCTTGGTCCGCAGCGCGCTCGAGGGGGTGTCGGATGCCTATATCCGATCGAACGCCACGATCGTCAGCTATGGCATGGGCATTACCCAGCATGAGAAGGGCACGCAAAATGTACAGCAGATCGCGGCTCTGCTGTTGCTGCGCGGAAATTACGGCAAGCCCGGCGCTGGAATCTGCCCCCTGCGCGGTCATTCCAACGTGCAGGGCAACCGCACGGTCGGCATCACCGAGAAGCCCAATCCGCTGATGTTCGCCAATATGGAGAAAGCCTTCGGCTTCCGCCCGCCACCAGGCCACGGCCATGACGCGGTCAAGGCGATGCAGGCGATGGTGGATGGAAGGGCCAAGGTGCTGGTTTCCCTGGGCGGCAATTTCTCGGTTGCGATGCCCGACGCCGACCTGAGCTACCAGGGCATGCGCAACCTGGACCTGGTGGTGCATCTGAACACCAAGCTGAACCGTTCCCACCTTCTGATCGGCAAGCAATCGATCATTCTGCCCGTTCTTGGCCGTACGGAGCGGGACATGCAGGCGACCGGCGCGCAATCGATCACGGTCGAGGATTCGATGTCTATGGTGCATGCCTCCCGTGGCAAGCTGGAGCCGGCTTCGGAGCACTTGCGCTCAGAACCCGCGATCATCGCCGGCATCGCCATGGCGACCCTGCCCGCCAGCAAGGTCGATTGGCGAGGTCTGATTGCCGATTACGACCGGATCCGCGACAAGATCGAGGCGGTGTACCCCGACTTCCGCGACTACAACACCCGCATCCGCCACCCGGGCGGCTTTCGTCTGCCACTGGGCCCGACCGAGCGGGTTTGGCATACCAAGTCCGGCAAGGCCGAGTTCATCGCCTTCGTCGGGCTGGAGGAAGACCCGTCGCTGGCCGGGGCGGATGTGCTGAAGCTCGCCACACTGCGCAGCCATGACCAGTATAATACCACCGTCTATGGCCTCGATGACCGCTACCGTGGCGTGTTCGGCCGGCGCGACGTGTTGTTCATCAGCGAGCGGGATCTGGCGGCGCAGAACCTGGAGCACGGCGATCTGGTGGAGATCATCTCCGCCATCCCGGGCCAGGAGCACAGGCGCATCCGTCTGACGGCGATCGCGCATGACATCGCCCCGGGCTCAATCGGCGCCTATTACCCCGAAGCGAACAATCTCTGCCCACTGACCTACCAGGACCCCCAGAGCGGTACGCCGTCATATAAGTCCTTGCCAGTAAGGCTCCGAAAGGTCGCGTAATCATCGAACGGGGCCGATGCTATAAAAGTCGCTCAACCGGCACACAATGAAGAAGGGCTCGAAAAGATCGAGCCCTTTTCCTAACTCTGTTTGATCAGATCAGAAGCTGCGCTTTAGACGCAAACCCACCTGCCACACATTGGCATCGACACTTTTCTTGATGACGTCGGTATCGGTGGCGCTATCCAGGACGAGAGCATTCTTGGCCGATACACGGGTATAGGAAACCTCACCGCCCAAAGTGAGTCCTTTGACGATCGTATAGGTCAGATTGCCCGCAACGGTGAATTCCCGAATCTTGAAGTCCACGGGAGCATCGGTGGTCGTGTTGTAGAGGGCGTCGCTGTAAGATGTGTCGATATAGCTGCCCACCAACGCTGCGACCAGGTCGGGCGTAACGTTTGCGCCGAGTTCGGCCACAATCGAGAAGCCCTTGCCACGGGTAAAGTTGCCGAGAGCGCCAGTGGTGTCGTATTTTTCAAACTGGTCTGCTGCTCCGAGTACGGAATTGCCCGCGCCCAGGTAATCGGTGGCGCCATCGGCATACTGGCCTTCCACGACGAAGTGGCCGCCGTCAATTGCCGGTATCTTGATCAAGATTGTGCCGCCGGCAGCAAATCCATAGGTGCTCCCATATGGGGCGGTGGTCCCGCCGCTACGAACCTGGTGACCCGCTGCCTGAACTGCAACCGAACCCCAATTGCCGTCGTAACGCAGTTGTCCAACCACATCGGGAACCTGCTGGCCGCCAGCCGTGTAGCTGTTGAGGGCAAGGCCTGACCGATGGTCGCGACCGTCCTCGATCGAAAGCGTGGCGCTGAGGCCACCGCCGAACTGGGCGGTGTAGGCGAGCAGGTTCACGGTGTTCGATTCGGCGTAGTAGGGCGCCCAAATGGTGTCGCCGTATTCGTTATCGTAGAAGCCGAAGAAGGAATGGGCGTAACCAGCCGTCAGGCCGCCGAACTGGATGAAGGCCTTGTCAACCGAGAAGGAATTGGTCGTGCCCGTGCCGGTGCGGCTGGCGGTACGGCCGGAGGCGTTGATCTGGAAGTAGGAACGCAGCAGACCGTAATCGGTCTGGGTGCGGGCATCGAACCAGATACGGCCCTGGGTGCCGAAGGCGCTGCGGTTGTCGTTGCGGTTGAATTTGGTCTTGGTCAGCACGTTACCGGACATGCTGAGGGAGTCCCCGCCGAATGCGCGATAGTCGGCGCGGATTTCGCCCCCGATCTTGAGGCAGGTGTCGCTGCCGGGGATGTAGAAGAAGCCGGGGCCGAAGGTCGAGCAGACCTTCACATACTCAACGGCTTCGCCCTTGGTCATGGGCAGATCGGCGGCCTGCGCAGTGCCGATGACGGCGATACCTGCAGCGGCGCCGAGAAGCAATCGCTCGAATCTCATGTTTTGTCTCCTGACAAGTGCCTGTACGTTTTAATTAAGCTCGGTCGTTTCGTTCTCGAGCTTTATTGACCCCGGGGTTTCGTCGAGGCAGGTTTATGAGACCTCTCAGACCTGCCCGTGCCTAAAATTGGTCAGATTTTAAACTGAGTGGCAAGATTGCTTCTCAATGATACTGAGATATCGACATTGTTTGTCCGCACGTGTGGCCAATCTGTCACAAGTATATCATTTATTATAAATTATATTAGAATTTATACATATTATATTTATATCTATATTATGGATCTCGAAAATTGACGGAGATCTATTGAATGCGGAAAAGTCCCACTGGCGGGGCATCGAGTCCTCGCTTCCGCCCATGCCAATCAGTCTGATTGTCGCGGCGGTGCCGGAGATTCCGTTGGCCGACGTAGTCTCAGGGACGTGCCGGGCTTGAAATGGATTGACGGCGACGGATGTGCCTTTTATACTTTGTGGGAAATTTACCCACAAATCGCAGTCTGACTTGTCGCCGCTGCCGAAAGTCCCTGGCGAGGGCACCAACCAACCAACCGTTCTCGATCAGGCAGAAGCGTCGAGGCGTGATTGAACGAGGCCGTTATTGACCAAGATCCACTTGCTCGTCGTTGAAGACAATTGGGAAGTTCGCGCCCATCTGGCGGGCTCAATCACGAACAATGGCCATGCGTGCGATCGCAGCATGATAGCCGCCCCCATGGCCGACAAGAAAAACATCGTCGACTTCGTCTCTCTGGATGTCAGCCGTCCCAGCGAGCGCGTGCGCAGACTCTACCTCAGGCTGCGCGAAGCCAGTCACGAAGCCAGTCATGGAGAAAGCGAGGCCCTTCGCATGCCGGCCGCCGAAAGCGGCCAAACAACTCCCCCGGTGGAGAGCTTCGAAGAGGTGGTCCCTCAGCCACTCGATCTGGCTGATTTGGTCAGACATATTCAAACCGCCTTGCAGCAGAATGTCGTGGAGATGGTTTCAGGCACCAGGCAAGAGCCCGACATTGAAGGAGCATGGCGGTTTTGCGACCATGCCTTCTATCCTTCTCGCCGCTATCTGCGATCGCCCTCTGGCGCCCGAATATCCCTAACCTGCGCCGAGGCCGATCTTTTGACAGCTCTGTGCCGGAATGCCCGAAAGGTGGTCTCCCGCGAGGAATTGATAACATTCATCCACGGAACGGCTGTGGACGTTCCCAAAAGGTCGATCGACATCCTGATCAGCCGTTTGCGGCGCAAGCTTTCGACGGAAGACCCACTTGCCGACTTCATTCGGACGATCAGGACGGGGGGCTATATTTTCCAGCCTCAAACGGAGTACGGTTGAATTCACGCAACGATTTCGCCGAAATGTGCGCCAGGACGCCGGATCGCCTGCGAGATATCTCGAGCCTGTCACCTTGTTGGCATGGTCCACGCAAACATGCCGTTTCGATTGCTTGAAGCAAGGCTCGTCTACACGCAGTTGCCCATCGCCCCAACGCCTTGTTTTGACGCGCCTTTACAATTCTTGTCGATTCCATCACATCGCGAGGCTCCATAGCTCCACGGTGGAAGCCATTTGCTTCAATCGCGCAAACGCAACCGTACTCTTCGCCACGCTTGCTTCATTATTGACAGGATGTATCATCGCATCTATATTTGTGTAGAATTTTCCCACACATCTCTCTGGTCAGCAAACGCACCTTGTTCGAATTTTGTGAGCAGAGTGCCGCTACGGCACCCAAGGACCGGAGGCTGCCAATTTCCAATCCGCGCATGACGCTGCCGCCGAGGCATCATTGCCGTACAGGGCCGAACGGCTATATGCCGGTGTCCATGCGATGATATGGTGAGATATGGAAAAGGGTCGGGAATTTATACTGCCGGATGCCCAGCGTGTGCATGGACCCTTGGCGAGGCTCCTTAGACCTCTTGTCCGGATGTTGGTGCGCAGTGGTGTGACTTTCCCCCATCTGTGTGAGCTCCTGCGCGAACTTTACATCAATGTAGCGGAGCACGATTTTGGCCTGGCCGATAAGAAGCAGACAGACAGTCGCGTCAGTCTGCTGACGGGAATCCATCGCAAGGAGGTTCGCAGGCTTCGAGGTGCTGGCGCGCCCGTGCATGTCGTTCCTGCATCTGTCTCAAGTACAAGTGCCATTCTGGCTCGCTGGCTCGCCGCTCCGGAATTCACGGATGAGCATGGCAATCCCCTGATCCTGCCACGGACGGCCGCGGGGACAGAGCCCTCGTTCGATCGCCTCGTCTCCTCGGTGACGAAAGACGTGCGGCCGCGCGCCGTTCTCGACGAATGGCTTAACCGCGAACTCGTTTCGATCGGCTCGGATGATCGTATAGCACTGCTCGATAGTGCCCTTATCCCGCGCGGCGGCGATGATCAACAGCTCTACTATTTTGGACGCAATCTGCACGACCACATCGCAGCGGCCGTGGCAAATGTGTCCTCTCCCGTTCCCCTATTCTTCGAGCGTGCCGTTCACTACGACGCCATTTCCGCAGACATCGCGAAGCTGCTCGAGGAGAAGTCGAAAGCAATTGCGAAGGTGGCTCTCAACAAGGCCAATCGGGATGCCTATGCGGCTGCGGGAGACAAGGAGAGCGGCGATTGGCGCTGGACCTTCGGCATCTACATTTACTCGGAGCCGGCAAGCTACGATATGCAAAGAGCGCAGCTTTCGGAGCCAGCCTCCAAAAGGAGTGACTCATGAGCCGCGCATCACCGATCACGCGTCGGCGGCTGGGGCACCTCCTGGCAAGCCTTGTTGCGACGATTGTTTCACGCGCAAAGGGCGAAGAACCGGAAACACCGACGCAGATCGAGCATCCACCTCGTAACGCCAAGGAGAAAGGTCTCCGCGACCGTGGCATCGGCGGCACCGGCGTCATTGGAACGATTCGGGGCTTTGGCAGTATTGTCGTCAACAACCTTCATGTTTCCTATCCCGATGATGTGCCGGTCTTCATAGACGGCCAGCGCGCCAAGGTGTCGTCTTTGCGGCTGGGCCAGATTGTGCAGGTCCTGGCCCATGGCCATCGAGACCGGCTGGTCGCCTCGCATATCGAGGTGACCAGCGAGGTTGTCGGCCCCGTTCAATCCGTGAATGGGTCCGAAATGCTTGTCTTGGGCCAGAGGATACAGATCGCTTCAAGCTTGAGGGAGGCAAACATACGCGCCGGCGACGTCGTTGCTGTGTTCGGGTTGAGACGTTTGGACGGAATGATTGTCGCGAGCAGAATCGAGCATCGGCCGGGCGCCAGGTTTAGCGTAGCCGGCCCCCTGATGATCGACGCAACGGGCCAACAGCAGATCGGGGGCCTGCTCATCAAGGGCAGCAATCCCGAGTGGAAAGGCACCCGCGTCATTGCAAAGGGGCATCTTGCCGCGAACATGTTCCACCTCGATTCCAGCCGGCAGGACTTGCTCTTGCTCGCCGACCCGCGCCTCTCACGCATCATCCTGGAGAGTTATGTCGAGAATTCCTCATCCCGGATAATGTTCGGATTCGGTTTCCAGCTTCCTGCGGCGCGTACTCGCATCAATCCACGAGAGCTTGAAGGGGCGGCCGTCGTCGCGACCTTTGGCAGAATTGCAGGCGGTGGTCTGGAATTGCATGGCGCCAGCATCGATGGAACCCGCCCATCGCCACCTTCCTCTCCTCTCAAAGCACCGCCACCGCAAATGCCCGGCAACCTGCCTGGCCTGAATATGCCCAATGGCACCAATGGACCAGGTGGCAGCCCGCCGTCAGGCGGTCCCCCCAACTCGGGCGGTCCGCCATCAAACCATTGAGGCCGCCCGCGATCCTGCGGCCTCGCTTCCTGCGGTGATCCGCTGATGCGGACCTCCATGTGTGAGAGAGGATGGCGGCCAAAGCAATCGAGCCTAAAGCCCAACGCCTTTGCAAAGCATATATACAGAATGTCAAAAGTTTTTTACAGCATCTGTCTTTATAATATTCAAAATACAATGCTTCAGACTTTATATATTGTAGCGTTATTTGAATCTATTCCGAGATATATTCACGCATATACGACTATAGCCCTATTTTTGACACTATTGGGTGAGAGAAACGCAGCGTTCAATATCCTCCAAGACATTGAACATCATTGCCTGCAAGAAGTTCGCGAGACCCATTGCCAAGGCCCCGCTCCACGCTGTCCAGACCGGCTCCGGCGGCGTGGAGCATCGGCGGTGATGGCTTGCAGTTGAGCTCGCCGTAATCCGGCGAGCGCCATTGCGATCGCGTTGTTAACGGGACCAATGACCACAGGATGGATTGCCCAATAAAATCGCTCGCCAGAATGACTAACGACACCGGCGATATGCCTCATATTACCATTTTGGCTGAGAAATTGCTTTTCCGCCAGTGTCTACAGGCGTGCCTAAGTCATGCGATTCCTGATATGGACGTAAGTGGCTACAGTACTCTAGATGAATGGATAAATACGGGTGGAATGGCTGATATAATTATCGTTATACAGTCAGAAATCAGAAATATAGGTACGACAAGTTTTGAAGCGACTGGAAAAATGCGGAGCCTGGCGCCTAGCGGTCAAGTCATCGTCATTAGCGATGTAGGATCTGCTCAGGAAATCTCCGAGGCGCTGGGAGTTGGTGCAAATGGAATTATTCCAACATCATCAAGTATTGATGCCATACTTCTGGCCGTAAAATTGTTGCGTAGAGGAGGGCAGCTCGTATCATCGAGGCAACCTTCGGCAAGTGCTGCTGAAAATTACAAGAAAAGCAAACGATCGAGACTTGCCGGCGTAAATCTTACGCCGGCGCAACTGAGAATCGTGCGGGAAATGCAGAAGGGGTCGTCGAATAGAAAAATCGCCTCCGATCTAAGTATGAGCGAAAATACCGTAAAGGTTCATATTCGACATATTTTTCAAAGGCTGAATGCAAATAATCGGACGGAGGTGGTGCTAAAGACGCATAACTTTTTTACGCCGCTTGTCGAATAGTTACATCGTCTGCCTTTAACTTAAGAACTCCAATAGCCGTCACTTCGTGAGCTTCTGTGCAGCCAAAGAGGCGACGGATTTGATGTGTTCGATGCTGGCCTCATACGCGCCGTCCCCATCGTGAGTTGCGATGGCAGTCAGAATAGCTCTCATTTCCGCGATGGCGTTGGGGCCGCGTCCCGGCTCGGAGATCGTCAAGGCTCGCAAGTGGTTAATTCTCATATTTAGGGACTGGACAATAGACCAGGCAACTTCCTTGCCCGCCATGTGAAACAGAGCCTCGTAGAAATCATTGGTGCCCTTAAGTACCAAACTCGAGCTACCACTGGCGAAAGCCAACTCATTTCGATCAATACATGCCGCTAAGCGCGCTACGCCATCGGGGGTGGCAATCAGCGCGTAGGATCGCGCTGCCTCCCCTTCCAGCAATCCCCGGATCTCGTAGATTTGCGCTGCCTTGACCGGATCCGGCCTGGCCACGGCAGGACCTTGCTGGGGCAAATTGTCGACAAGCCCCTCCGTCTCAAGATGGCGCAGCACTTCCCTCACAACGGTGCGACTAACCCCCAGTCGGTCACAAAGCGTGCGTTCGACCAATCGCTCACCTGGCTTGAAGCGACCTTCCAATATCGCGTCTCGCATTTTTTCGAGCGTCAGCTCTCGCAATGTCTTGCCCGGCCGCTCAATCCGCATGTCCTCGAAGGAATCCGTGTCTTCCGGATGGAGGGTCATCTTTTTGCTGGCAGTCATGGGACGTTTCCGGTTGCAGCAGCCGTTGGATCACATCGTCGCAGCGAATGGAAGCTGAATTGACATGATCGTAATATGGTATACCATCATACACAGAAAGGGCCTTTGGTCCATTTCCTTGATTGAGGGTGGCTGCATGGAAGACGGCGTGCGCAAGATCGTGACCTATGTCGAGGACGTGAAGGTGGAAGGTCAGCGGGCAGTGCCAGGAACTTTTCGCCTGTTTGCTGCAGCCGCGGTCATCCAAAATCCGTGGGCCGGCAGAGGTTTCGTGGAGGACCTCAAGCCTGCTATCCATCAGGTGGCACCTAAGCTCGGTGCATTGCTCACCCAGCAGATGGTTGCTCTTGCCGGGTCCGGTGAGGCGATCGAGGCGTATGGCAAAGCAGCGGTTGTGGGAACGTCCGGCGAACTCGAACATGCGTCGGCCCTGATTCATACGCTGCGCTTCGGCAACCATTTCCGCAAGGCGGTCGGCGCCAAGAGCTATCTCAGTTTTACCAATACGCGCGGCGGCCCGAATTGTCCGGTCGTCATCCCCCTGATGGACAAGATCGATGAGGGGCGCCGCTCGCACTACCTCACGGTGCAATTTTCCATCCCAGACGCGCCTGCTCCGGACGAAATCGTGGTGGCGCTCGGCGGATCGATCGGAGGCCGTCCGCATCATCGCATCGGCGATCGCTATCAGGATCTCAAGGAGCTCGGGGCGACCGACAATGCGTGAGGAACGACTCCCGCATAAACTGGGTGAGGTGGCCGGCATCACCCGCGTTCTTCGGTCCGGCAAGGGCGACCCGGTGGTGCTGATCCATGGCGTTGGTCTCGACGCCTCGATCTGGGCACCGCAATTCGAGGCGCTTGGCGAGCGTTTCGACATTATCGCCTACGACATGCTGGGGCATGGCCGCTCCTCGCCTCCACCCATCGAGCCGCAGTTGTCCGACTATGCTGAGCAGACGCGCCAGCTTCTCGACAGCCTGGGCATCGAGAAAGCTCATGTTGTGGGGCACTCCATGGGCGCTCTCATTGCCATCGAGTTCGCTCTGAACCATCCCGGGCGTTGCCGGTCCATCACCGCGCTCAATGCCGTCTACTGCCGCTCCCCCGCCGAACGGAGCGGGGTGGAGCAACGCGCCGCCACGTTGGAGATCGTGGGTACGCAGACCTCGAACGCGGCCGCTATCGAGCGCTGGTTCGGCTCACCCGTACCTCCCGGCTTGGCGGCCAAGGCAGAGACCGTGAGCAATCTGCTGTGCACAGTCGATCCTGCGGGATATGCGCGCACTTATCGCCTATTCGCCACCTCGGACCGTGCTCACGAAGGCCGGCTTGGAGCGTTGCAGATGCCGTCGCTCTTCATGACCGGAGAGCTCGATGCCAACTCCTCGCCCGCCATGTCACGGCGTATGGCAGCCGAGGCACCACGGGCGCGGGCCGAAGTGCTGCCGAACGAGCGCCACATGATGGCCTTCGTGAACCCCGAGGCGGTGAACGGCATTCTGCAGACTTTCCTGGCCCTGCCGACGACGGATCCGGCTGCCTTCCGGCGAGCTCTCGGGGCATTCCCGACTGGCGTGACCATCGTTTCCACGGTGCAGCCCGACGGCACGCCGCGCGGTTTCACCGCCAATTCCTTCAGCTCCGTATCGCTTGATCCGCCCCTGATCCTGGTGTGCATCGCGCGGACAGCATCGAGCTACCCCATCTTCTCCGGCACGCGGCATTTCGCCGTGTCGGTCTTGGCCGAGCATCAGAAGGATGTCTCGCGCCTCTTCGCCTCCAAGACATCGGACAAGTTCAAGGGCTCGCGCTGGCGATGCGAGACAACCGGCAGCCCCGTGATCGAGGAGGCCGCGGCCTGGTTCGATTGCCGGACGCATAATGTCGTCGATGCCGGCGATCACATCATCCTGATCGGCGAAGTCGCCGCCTTTGGCGGCAGCGAAACCAACCCGCTTGGTTACTGCCGCGGTGCCTATGTCGATTTTGCCCTGTCGCAGAAGGCGCTGGCAGCGACAGCCGGCCAGGTCAGTGTCGGTGCGATCCTCGAAAGCGACAAGGCCGTGCTGCTCCTCGACCGGGGAGGGGGACGCTGCGACCTTCCCGAGGGCCACAGCCTGGAGCCGCGCGCCGATCCTGCTTCCCTTCGTGGTGTTCTGGCCAAGCTCGGTCTCGCCGTCGAACTTGGCTTCCTGTTCGCCGTGTTTGAGGAGCCGGGGGCAGCCAACTTCCAGCGCATCTACTATCGCGGTTCACTTCTCGCCCTGCCGGAGATTGCCGGACAGGCCCGGCTTTTTGCCTTCGACGAGATTCCCTGGAACGGCCTGCGGGACGACGCTGTCCGCTCGATGCTGCGCCGCTTCGTGCGAGAGCGCGAGGAGAACGAGTTCGGAGTCTATATCGGCAATGCCGAGGAAGGCACCGTCCACCGCGTCGACGAGTCTGGCAGGCCTTTCAGTGCGAGGAGCCCGGCATGAAGTTCTCTCTGTTCGTTCACATGGAGCGGTCCGATGTGAGCAAGCCACACCGCGAGCTGTTCGAGGAGTTGGGAGAACTGGCCGTTATCGCCGAGGACGCCGGGTTCGAGACCGTATGGATCGGCGAGCACCACGGCATGGATTTCACCATCGCGCCGAATCCTTTCATCCAGCTCGCCTACCTCGCCGCGAAGACCACGCGCATCAGGCTCGGTACCGGCAATGTGGTCGCGCCCTTCTGGCATCCGATCAAGCTTGCCGGCGAGGCGGCAATGACGGATGTCGCCTGCAATGGCCGGCTCGATCTTGGCATCGCGCGTGGCGCCTACATGTTCGAATATGAGCGCCTGGTGCCTGGCCTGGATGCCATGGGCGCCGGCTTGCGCATGCGCGAACTGGTGTCTGCGGTGAAGAAACTCTGGGCGGGCGACTATGCCCATCAAGGCGAATATTGGAGCTTTCCGAAGACGACGTCCTCGCCCAAGCCGGTGCAGGCCGACCTGCCGATCTGGATCGCCGCGCGCGATCCCAACAGCCATGATTTCGCGGTCGCCACGGGCTGCAATGTCCAGGTTACGCCGCTCGCAGCGGGCGATGCCGAGGTAGCCAGCCTCATGGAGCGCTTCAAGACCGCGGTCGCCAATCATCCTGAGGTGCCTCAGCCGAAAATCATGCTGCTGCAGCATACCTTCGTGGCGGATTCGCCGCAGGAGGCTCACCAGCTCTGCGACGACCTCAGCAGTTTCTACTGCCTCTTCGGCGCCTGGTTCCTCAACAAACGCCCCATCCACCAGGGCATCATGGCTCCGCTGACCGCCGAAGAGAAAGCGGCCATGCCGCAATATTCGCCGCAGGCCGTGCGGAAGAGCCTCGTCATCGGCGAACCCCACGAGGTGATTGCCCGGCTCAAGGGCTATGAGACGCTCGGTTATGACCAGTTCTCGATCTGGATCGATTCGGGCATTTCGCATGAGCGGAAGAGGAAGTCCCTCGAACTCTTCATCCGGCATGTCATGCCGGCGTTCGCCTGAGGAGACGCTGCATGGTCCGCCCCCGTTTTCAGCTCTATATCGATGGCGACTTCGTCGATGCAGCCGAAAGCTTCGAAAGCCTTGACCCCTCGACGGGGAAGGTGTGGGCCGACATGCCGGCTGCCAATGCCGAAGAGGTCGATCGCGCGGTCGAGGCTGCCCACCGCGCCTTCCTCGATCCGAGTTGGGCCGGGCTGACGCCAAGCCAACGCGGCAAGCTCCTGGTAAGGCTCGGCGATCTCGTCGCACAGCACGCCGGCCGGCTGGCCGAGCTCGAAACGCGCGACACCGGCAAGATCATCCGCGAGACCACGGCGCAGATCGGCTATGTCGCGGAATATTTCCGCTATTTCGGCGGCCTGGCCGACAAGATCGAGGGTGCGCACCTGCCGATCGACAAGGCGGATATGGAGGTATATCTGCGCCGCGAGCCGATCGGCGTCGTCGCCGCCATCGTTCCATGGAATTCGCAGCTCTTTCTCTCCGCAGTGAAGCTCGGCCCGGCTCTCGCCGCCGGCTGTACAGTGGTACTGAAAGCCTCGGAAGAGGGGCCGGCACCGCTGCTCGAATTTGCGCGGCTGGTGCATGAGGCGGGCTTTCCGAGAGGCGTCGCCAATGTGATCACCGGTTTCGGCGAACCCGCCGGCCGTGTGCTGACCAGCCATCCGCTCGTTGCCCGCGTCGCCTTCACGGGCGGGCCGGCGACCGCCCGGCATATCGTTCGCAACACGGCCGAAAACCTCGCCCACACCACGCTGGAGCTCGGCGGCAAGTCGCCGGTGCTCGTCTTCGCGGACGCCGATCTCGACAGCGCCGCCAATGCCGTTGTCGCCGGAATCTTCGCCGCCACCGGGCAGAGCTGTGTCGCTGGCTCGCGCCTCTACGTCGAGCGTACTGCGCAGGAGCGCTTTCTTGCGATCCTGAAGGACAAGGCAGCGGCCATTCGTATCGGCGATCCACAAGATAGCGCCACCGAAATGGGTCCGCTCGCCACGCGCCAGCAGCGTGATCGCATCGAGAGGGTGCTTTCCGCCAGTTTGGAGGCGGGCGCCGAGCTGGTCTGCGGCGGCCGCCGCCCACCCGGACGCCACGAGGGCTGGTTCTTCGAGCCGACCATCGTGCGGGCACGCGATAACACGGTGCCCTGTGTCGCCGAGGAGCTGTTCGGTCCGGTGCTGAGCGTCCTCGCCTTCGACGATGAGGAAGAGGCGGTGCGCCTTGCCAACGACACGCGCTACGGCCTCGCTTCGGGCGTCTTTACCAACAGCCTGACCCGCGCGCATCGGCTGATCCGGCGCCTGCGGGCCGGCATCGTCTGGGTCAACACCTATAGGGCCGTGTCCCCGATCGTGCCCTTCGGCGGCTACGGATTATCCGGCCTCGGCCGCGAGGGTGGGCGGGAGTCCATTCTCGACTACACCCGGACGAAATCTGTCTGGATCCGCACGAGCGACGATCCAATTCCCGATCCCTTCGTGATGCGCTGAGGAGCTGGGGTGATGATCTACGAGATGCGGACCTATCGCCTGCGAACCGGCACGGTTCCATCCTACCTCAAATTGGTCGAGGAAGAGGGCATCGCCATTCAGCGCGGTTATCTCGGCCAACTCGTTGGCTATTTCTTTTCCGAAATCGGTCCGCTCAACCAGATCGTGCACATCTGGGCCTTTGCGGACCTGAACGATCGCGAGCGGCGCCGCGAGGCCCTGGCTGCCGATCCGGCCTGGCAGGCCTTCATGCCCAAGATCCAGGCTCTCATCGAGACCATGGAAAACAAGATCCTGAAGCCAACCCGTTTCTCTCCTCTGGCCTGAGGCCGGTGGAGCACACTTAGCGAAAGAAGACGACCATCCGAGCAAAAAAGGGAACCATGCCATGACACGCCTTCGTTCCGCCGCGGCCGGCCTCGCCGCCCTATCCATTCTGGCGCTCGGCGCCGGATTCGCTCACGCCGCCGACAGCATGGTCTTCACCAGTTGGGGCGGCACCACGCAGGATGCGCAGAAGCAATCCTGGGCAGAACCCTTCACCGCGACCACGAGCATTGCGGTAAAGGAGGACGGCCCGACCGATTACGGCAAGCTGAAAGCCATGGTCGACAGTGGCAATGTCGACTGGGACGTTGTTGACGTCGAGGGAGACTTCGCTATCGCCGCGGCCAAGGCCGGCATGCTGGAGCCTATCGACTTTACGGTCGTCAACAAATCCGATCTTGATCCGCGCTTCGTGACCGATCATTCCGTCGGCAGCTTCTATTATTCCTTCGTACTCGGCTTCAACAAAGACGCGCTCGGCGGCAAGGAGCCCAAGACCTGGGCCGATCTGTTCGACACCGCCAACTTTCCCGGCAAGCGCACCTTCTACAAATGGTCTGCGCCGGGTGTGATCGAGATTGCCCTACTGGCCGACGGCGTGGCGCCCGACAAGCTCTATCCACTCGACCTCGACCGTGCCTTCAAGAAGCTCGATACGATCAAGTCCGACATCGTCTGGTGGACCGGCGGCGCGCAATCGCAGCAGCTGCTCGCTTCAGGCGAGGCGCCGATCGGCATGTTCTGGAATGGACGCATCTTTGCGTTGCAGGGCGACAATCCCAACATCGGCATCTCCTGGCAGCAGAACCTAACGGCAGCCGACGTGCTGGTGGTGCCTAAGGGCACGAAGAACAAAGAGGCCGCGATGAAGTTCCTCGCCCAAGCGACCAGCCCCAAGGGACAAGCCGACCTGGCGACTGCCACCAACTACGCTCCGACCAACCTCAAATCGGCTGCGATGATGGATACCAAGGCTGCTGCCGGCCTGCCGGACAAGTTCACGTCCTCGCAGATCAACCTCGACATGTCCTATTGGGCCGAGCATCGCGACGAGATCGGCAAGCGCTGGTATGACTGGCAGGCCAAATAAGCCGAGAGCGGAGCGACAACGAAGTCATGACGGCGATCTCCCGCCTCAAGGACGGGCCGGCTCAATCCGACCCCCATCAGCCCAGCAGGGCGATGGAGCGCCGGCGCCTCCTATCCGGCCTCGGCCAGGTGTCCCCGGCACTCGCCGTCATCACGTTCTTCTTCGTGATCCCCGTGCTGGTGCTTCTGTTGCGCAGCATCCTGGAACCTCAGCCGGGTCTGCAGAATTACGCCGAGGTCTTCGGATCGACGACCTACATCCGGGTCTTCGCCAATACATTCCTGGTGGCAGGCATCGTCACCGCAGTGACGCTCCTGCTCGCCTTCCCCGTGGCATGGCTGATGGCGATCGTACCGCGTCGTTGGGCGGACCTGCTGTTCGGCATCATCGTTCTTTCGATGTGGACCAATCTGCTGGCCCGGACCTATGCCTGGATGGTACTTTTGCAGCGCACCGGCGTCATCAATCGCGCCTTGATCGAGGTCGGCCTGATCTCGCAACCCCTGCCGCTGATCAACAATCTCGTCGGTGTCACCATCGGCATGACCTATATCATGCTGCCCTTCATGATCCTGCCGCTGCACTCGACGATTCGCACGCTCGATCCTTCGGTGTTGCGGGCGGCTTCGCTATGCGGGGCGAACCGCTGGCAGGTTTTCACCAAGGTCTTCCTGCCGCTGGTCGCCTCGGGCATCGGTGCCGGCGTCCTGATGGTCTTCGTGATGTCGCTCGGCTATTTCGTCACGCCGTCCCTCCTCGGTGGGACCTCCAACATGATGCTGGCTGAGCTCATCGCGCAGTTGGTGCAGTCGCTCCTGAATTGGGGCTTGGCCGGCGCGGCCGCAACCGTGCTGCTGGTCGTGACACTCGGCCTTTATGCGGTGCAGATCCGCTGGTTCGGCTTCGGCACGCAAGGGGGAGGGCACTGAATGTTGCTCGATTTCTCCCGTCTCGGCTGGCTGCGCTGGCTTCTGGTCGCCATCGGCGTGCTGGTCGGCCTGTTTCTGCTCCTTCCGATCCTGCTCATCGTGGCGCTTTCCTTCGGCTCCTCGCAATGGCTGCAGTTCCCTCCGCCATCCTGGACCTTGAAATGGTATCGTGCGCTGTTCAGTGATCCCGACTGGCTTGCCTCCCTGCTGACGAGCTTCGAGATCGCCGTCGTGGTGACCGTTCTGTCGGTCGTGATCGGCTTCATGGCCTCACTGGCGCTGACTCGGGGACGCTTTCCGGGGCGGGAACTCCTGCGCGCCCTTTTCCTGACCCCGATGGTGATGCCGGTGGTGGTGATGGCGGTATCACTGTATGCCTTCTTCCTACGCCTGCACCTGAACGGCACCTTCATCGGCTTCGTGATGGCTCATCTCGTGGTGGCGCTGCCTTTCGCCATCATTTCGATCTCGAATGCGTTGCTGCATTTCGATGTCGCGATCGAGAATGCCGCCATCCTGTGTGGCGCGACGCCGCTCGAGGCAAGGCTGCGGGTGACCATTCCGGCCATTCGGCTGGGCCTCCTTGGCGCAGCCATCTTCTCCTTCCTTGCCTCCTGGGACGAGGTGGTGATTGCCATTTTCATGGCAAGTCCGGATCTGCAGACCTTGCCAGTTCGCATCTACACCACGTTGCGCCAAGACCTTTCGCCCGTCATTGCCGCCGTCTCGGCGCTCCTCGTGGGCTGTTCCGCCCTTTTGTTGCTTCTCGCTACACTCCTGAGAAAGGAGACCTCCGCATGACGGATCCGTTCCTCGCCATTCGAGGTCTTGCGAAGCACTATGGCAGCGTCACGGCCGTCGAAGAGGTTTCGCTCGACATCGCACGGGGCGAATTCGTCACCTTTCTCGGCCCCTCCGGCTCCGGCAAGAGCACCACGCTCTATGTGATCGCCGGCTTCCAGGATCCTTCTGCCGGTGACGTTCTGCTCAACGGCAAATCCATGCTTCGTGTGCCTCCGAACGAGCGCAACATCGGCATGGTCTTCCAGCGCTATACGCTATTTCCTCATCTGAGCGTGGCCGACAACGTCGCGTTTCCGTTGCGGGTGCGGCGCCTGCCGCGTGCCGATGTTGATGCCAAGGTCAAGGCCATGCTCAAGCTGGTGCGCCTGGACGCCTACGCCGATCGCATGCCCGCACAGCTCTCCGGCGGCCAGCAGCAGCGTGTCGCGCTGGCACGGGCGCTTGCCTATGATCCGCCCATCCTGCTGATGGACGAGCCGCTGGCAGCGCTGGACAAGAAGCTGCGCGAGGAGATCCAGTACGAGATCAAACGAGTCCATCTCGAGACCGGCGTGACGATTCTCTATGTCACGCACGATCAGGAGGAGGCCCTGCGCCTGTCGGATCGCATAGCTCTCTTCAACCACGGGCGGATCGAACAGCTCGGCAGCGGACGAAGCCTGTACGAGGAGCCGGCTAACCGATTTGTGGCAAGCTTTATAGGGCACTCGAACTTCGTGTCAGGCATATTCGTCCAGGGAAACGGCGATCGACACGCGGTGCGCCTGCCGGATGGCACCCTTCTCCCCGCTATCTGTAACGAGAACCGGAGGCACAACGATGCGGTTGCGGTGATGATCCGCCCCGATGCTTTCGCCCTGCCGTTGTCCGGTGGGTCTCCGGAAACGCCAGGCATTTCTGTCGTCGTGAGGAATGCCACCTATCTTGGCGACGTGGTTCAGCTCGCGACGTCCACGCCTTGGGGCGAAGACCTCGATGTGCGCCTGCGCCAAAGCGGCGCCCCGTTGCCGCAGCAGGGCGAGGCGTTGAGGCTACGCGTTCACTGCGACAATCTCCGGGTCTTCAGCGAAAATTGAGTCCAGGTGCAACGGCAAGTGGCACCCACGCCGGAAGTGCTGGGCGCAGTGAGCGGAAGTTCGTCGCTCGTCAGCCTAAGGTAATTTCGTAGTGAAGGATCTGGGCCTCGCTGAGGGACGACCTTAATCCAGGTGAGATGACGCCGGAGCCGAAGAGGAGAACGTCTTCGCGGCGCACGAATACTTCATGGTCAGGGCCCGTCGACAAGAATGTACCCGACGAGCTTCGTTCTTCGAGCCGGGCCCTGCCGTTGGAAATGGTGAAGGTTGCGTGATGCCTCGAGACCCAGGGCCGCTCGACGACGATGTCGCATTCCGGGGATCGGCCGATGGTCACGAATTCGCCCTGACGGCAGGATCGCAGCAGATCTCCATAGCGGATGACCAGATTGATGTGCCGCTCTGGGGCGGAGCGCCTGTTGATAATGGTAGCCCCCCTGACGATCTGCGTGCTGAGGGCACGATCATCGCTCCACAAGGTGTAGACGTCGAAGAGCTCCTGCTTCCCTTTGAAGGCCATTTTGTCGAGGAGCCGCAAGGGACTGCGGCTCTCTGCGGAAAGGGCTTCGAAGAAGCTCTGGCTGATCAGCACCTCCCCTGGGTTGGCCGTGGTGGACAACCTTGCGGTGACATTGACGACGTCGCCGAATACGTCGCCCCGCGTGCGAATGACCGGCCCGAAATGCAATCCGATCCGAGCTCTCAACGACCCTTTCGGCAGCTCGCCGCTGATTTGGCAGACGGCCGTCAGCGCCGCCTCCGGTTTCTCGAACAGGCTGAGGACGTCATCGCCCTTCGAGTGGATGAAATTGCCGCCGTGCCGGGCGACGATCTCGCGTATCGCGTTGAGGTAATCCGAGATCTGTTGCAGCGCGGCATTGTCGCCGATGCGGTCATAGAGCGGGGTGCTGCCCACGACATCGGCCAAGAGGACTGCGGCTAGAACTCTTTCCTGATCCATCAACTCGTATCCGCCCCGAGAGCAAGGTCTATAATACACCAAAATTGCCTTCGACTTATCCGCTAGTAGTCTAAGATCGGATAGCTGACTTGCCGAACGCTTACGGTCTGCGGTCCGAAAGGAAATCTTACCTGTGCGCCCAGATCAGGCATCAAGCGCGGTTTTGCCGATCCGCCGAAGCAGACATCGATGACTGCGGAGCTGGAGGTTGGGTTGGCGCCATAAAAGCCATTGGAAGCATGCCTGGTAGCGACATTCTGCTTTCGCGCTGATGTCGGCCATTCATGCCTCTGGCCCGATCTTCCCAAAGCGGACAAGCCTTTGACCTCTTGTCGGTACTTCGTCGCCTCGCTTCTTGGCGACCGCCGATAGATGCAACCCCGGACATGCTCCAGATCAGCGACGGAACAGCACCCTCACACGCTAGTACTTCGAGGGTGTTTCCTTTGCATGGGGTTCAATATTTTCAATAGCTTATGCCCAGCCTAGAACCTATCCACCAACGCACTTTGAATAGGGTAGCCCGGCCGCATGTCGTAAATACCAAACACGGGAGGCCGGATCGGCAAAACGCCTGCGGCCGGGCCGTTCGGCCTCAACGCTCTGCTCAGCGTTGCGACCAGGCTGGGAACAGATTGGGGCGGCCCCTATTGCCGTGGGCGTGCGTTGCAGGCCTCGTCATAGCGCTTCAAAACCCGCTCAACCGACGCCATGACAATCGCTTGCGGCGAAGATACTTGAGCGGGGGTCAAAGAAAGATCCGGCAGGTATTGGGACAGGAGGGTAGCCGGGATAGCGATCCTTGAAAGTACGTTCTCCAGATTCAACCAAGCTTCTTGAGCCTTACCCTTGCCCCAGTAATAGCGTATACGGTCGCTATAGCTATAGTGGCGCTCGATATATTTATTTCTCGTTGAGCCTTTATAGTAACTATCCCAGTACATGGGCTCGTCGTTCATTATTTTTTCCATGGCTGCAGCCAATGGCCTGGCGCCGTATCCCTCGACAATTTCGGAGGCGATCATATCCAAGGCGTAGATCGTCTCCCGAAGGGCAAATGTCAGCTCGGGCCCAACTTTCAGGATAGGAAAGCCGTTCTGCACGAGCTGCGACAATGCCTCTTCCGACTGGTAATCGGTCGAGTGGGCTTCGTAGACGAAGGCCGGATACTCATTCAGCAGGTTGGTCAGGCCCGACGTGTTGCAAGGTGCGTAGGGAATGACATTGTCGTTCCCGAATTCAACACCCGGCTGGACCACTAGGGCGATGACCCTCTCATATGCGCTTTGCAAATTGTGCTTCGTGAAAACGCGGCGATGGATCTCGAGCGTTTCCCGCGCTGCATCCGCAGACGTTGGTGTGATGTCATCGAGCGCATGGTCAGCGCCGCCTGGGATGGGAACTTCTGTGCCAATGACATAGCAAGGCGGAGTGGCACCGCGGCGCCTCGCGATCTTTTCCGCGACTGAAGCCAGGCGTGCGGCTCTCTCAGCCGTCGTCTCATCATCGAGAGCGACTGGCTCGCCTGCGCAGCCCATTGAAGCATCGAGGTGGATCTTGGTGAACCCAGCCTCCACATAGGCACCGACCATCTCCTCGGCCTTCGCCAAGGCGGATTCAGCGCATTCCTTTCTCCAAGGGTTCGGACCGAGATGGTCGCCACCGAGAATAATGCGATCCGTCGACAGGTCTTCCTGAGCAGCAAGGTCCGCGACGAAACCCACGAATGCTTTGGGCGTTTGGCCGGTATACCCACCGAACTGATTGACCTGATTGCATGTCGCTTCGATCAGAAGGCTTTTGTTCAGCCGCCTTGCCTGCCGGAGAGCGGCCCTCAGGACCAATGGATGAGCAGAGCAGACCGAAGTAATGCCGACCGGATGGCCGTTCGTGCGAGATTTTGCGAGGTTCGTCAGAACAGCGTTCGTCATGATCCAGGCGTTCCTTCGATGAAGTTGTTCAGTTCATGCAGGGTCGAAACACCCTCCATAGGACCTTGTCGGGTCACGGTTCGAGCGCCGGCGGCGTTCGCCATCAGAAGCGCTTTGTCAGGGTCCATGCCAAGCCGGCGGCACGTCAGATACGTCGCGCCAAAGCAATCGCCGGCGCCTGTCGGATCGATCTCGGTGACCTGGAACGCCTTGGCGTCGCCGATCGAACCGTCGTGCCGGAAGTAGGAGGCTCCTTCCGACCCACGCTTGAGAACAATTTCGCTTACGCCCAGGTCGAACAGCGCGGACAAGGCCTCCTCGTGATTGCGCCGACCTGCGACCGCCAGCAACTCGTCGCCGGACGGCAGTAGGAGATCGGCCTGCTGCAGGAGCTTCTCGAAGCTTGAAGAGGCAGAACCATCCGTGAGGAGTTCCTTGCGAACATTCGGGTCGAGGGACACCGATCCCCCGCGTGCGCGAATGGCGGTCAGTGCAAAGTCGATAAGCGTCGCGACGCCCGGGATGGCCAAAGAGGAGCCCATGACGTGAAGATGGCCTGCCTTTTCGGCAATCACCCTTACATCGGGCGTTAGCGACAACTGGCCCGCTGCGGAGTGGGTGATGTTGAAAATGAAGTCTCGAGCGCCGTCAGGCCGATATCGGACGAAGGCGCTCCCGGTCGGACGATTGGCGTCAATTGTCACAGCCGAGACATCGACGCCGTCGCGACGGAGGCGCTCAAGGTTCAGCGTGCCGAAGTCGTCATCGCCGACCGAGGAGACGATCGCAGCGCCTCCGCCAAGACGTGCGACCTGATCGATGAAAATAGCCGGTGCCCCCGAGGGAAAGGGTCCCGCGAACGTCTGGGGTTCGCTGAAGCCTTCTCCCTGCGATGTCGCCATGATCTCCACCAGGATCTCGCCGATGGTGAGGGTTGGTCCGAGGGATTCCGGTGCGATCGGCTGATGTGAACGCATGGCCATGTCCTGTCTGGATTGATCGGATTGACCGCTCAGCTCATCCAATTGCCGCCATCGACATTGTAGGTCTGGGCCAGGATGTAATTGCTCTCAGCGGATGCCAGGAAGATCGCGAGGCCAGCGATGTCCTCGGGGTTTGCGAAGCGGCCGATCGGCACGGCCTTCGCAACGGCGGCCTTCTTCTCGCCCGGCTTGAGACCTTCCCATTTGGCGAAGCTTGCGTCGACGACATCCCAATGCTCGCCATCGACAACACCCGGCGCAATCGCATTGACATTGATGCCATGCTTGACAAGAGCAAGCGCAGCAGATTGCGTCGCCGAGATAATGGCCGCCTTGGAGGCACAATAGAGCGTGACAAGGGCTTCGCCTCTGCGGCCGGCCTGGCTTGCCATATTGATGATCTTGCCACCGCGGCCGCGAGCGATCATCGCATTCGCAACGGCCTTCATCATGAAGAGCGGGCCCTTCAGATTGATGTTGAAGACGCGATCGTAGCTGGCTTCGGAAATGTCCTGGATCGGCGCCATGTCGAAGATGGCTGCGTTGTTCACGAGGATGTCGATGCCACCAAACTCCTGATCGACCTCTTTGACGATACGTTCGATGTCGTCGAGCTTTGTCACGTCCAGCCGGATGGCCTTGGCGGCGGGGCCTATGTCCTTGGCGCCGCTTTCCGCCCTGGCGATATCGATGTCGGCGATGATGACTTTTGCGCCTTCGGCCACAAAGGCCTTGGCGAAACCGTAGCCAATGCCGCGTGCTGCGCCGGTGATGAGTGCTACTTTGCCTTCAAGTCTCATGTCTTCATCCTCGAATGATTAGCCACTTGGATACGATCCCCCATGCGCCATTCCACATGCGGGAAAGGTCGTTCGGATCAGGTGCAGTGATCTCCGAATAACTCCGGCCCTAAACCTGTCGTGGGGCAATGTCGGTAAGAGGCTGTCCCGTCCAGGACGGGACAGCAGTTGGGCACGAGGAATTACTTGATGTAGCCGGCCTTGGTCATGACACGGCTCACCTGCTCCTGCGAGGTGGAGAGCGCGTCATCTATGCTCTCAGTGCCGGCAAGGGCAGACGAGAACTGCTGACCGACGTTCGTTCCGAGGCCCTGGAACTCAGGAATTGCAACGAACTGCACGCCGACATAAGGCACTGGCTTGACCGTAGGATGGGTGGGATCTGCCGACATGATCGAGTCGAGCGTGATTTTGGCAAACGGCGCGGCCTGCAGGTAGTTGTTGTCCTTGTAGAGCGAGGTACGGGTACCTGGCGGAACGTTGGACCATCCGTTCGTCTTGGCTACGAGATCGAGATATGGCTTGCTCGTCGCCCAGGCCAGGAACTTCTGCGCCGCATCAATCTTCTTGGACGAAGCCGGGATGGCGAGAGACCAGGCCCAGAGCCAGTTGCCGCCCTTGCCCAGGCCGGCATTAGGCGCCACAGCAAATCCAACCTTGTCGGAGACGGTCGATTGCTTGGGGTCAACGACGAAGGATCCAGCCGACGTCGCATCGATCCAGATGCCGCACTTGCCTTGGTTAAACAGGGTCAGATTTTCTTGGAAGCCGTTTGTAGGAGCACCTTGCGGGCCATACTTCTTCATCAGGTCGACATAATAGGTGAGTGTCGCCTTCCATTCAGGCTGATCGAATTGAGGCTTCCAGTTCTCGTCGAACCAGCGAGCGCCGAACGAATTCGCCAATGAGTCGATGAAGGCCATGTTCTCGCCCCAGCCCGCCTTGCCGCGGAGGCACACGCCGTAAACGCCGTTGGCGGGGTCGTTCATCTTCTGGGCAGCTTCCTTGACGAAGTCCCAAGTCGGCTGCTCGGGCATTTTGAGCCCGGCCTTTTCGAGCAGATCCTTGCGATACATCGTGAACGAAGATTCTCCATAGAACGGGGCTGCGTAGAGCTTGCCGTCATAGCTCAGCCCGGCCCGGATCGGGGGCAGGAGATCGTCGACGTCGTAGCTCTTATCGAAGTCCAGCGGCGCCAGCCAACCCTTCTTGGCCCAGATCGGAACCTCGTAAGTGCCGATTGTGAGGATATCGAACTGACCGGCCTTGGTGGCAATGTCCTGGGTGACCTTGTCGCGCAGCGCGTTTTCTTCGAGCGTCACCCAGTTCAACTGAATGTCGGGGTTGGCCTTCGTGAAATCGTCGGTCAGCTTCTGCATGCGAAGCATGTCGCCATTGTTCACGGTAGCGATCGTAAGGGTCTCGGCATGTGCATACGCGGCCGTACCCGCGAGGGCCGCTATGCACACGGCTGCCTTCCACACTCTCCTCATGTCGTTCTCCCGTTTAGGGGCGGGGGGATTGATCTCAATCCTCGAATTCCCGCTCCCGACGAGCCCTATTTGTCTGAAAATATCTCATTCGTCAATATCGCATGTATACAAATTTCTTATCGCGCGTAAAAATTTTCGACGACATTCGTTTAGCACGTGCGTTACGTGCAGAGCTTTGGCATAAAGAGTAGGAAAACTTTTTTTGCGGGGTTAAGAGCAGCGTATGTCAGTTTCGGAAGCAGAGGATTTCGGCGGATCAGGAAGGATCCGAACGATGGAGGAATTCGCTCTTGCGGCTGGCCTCTCGCGTCCGACTGTGTCGAAATATTTCAAAGACCCGGATAGCGTGCGACCGGCTACACGCGAACGCATTGAACACGCGATGGGACGGCTAGGTTATCAGCCCAATCTCCTCGCTGTAAACGTCAATCGCAAAACACCAAAGATGATTGGAATCATCGTCCCATCGTTGCTTGATCCGTTTTATGCGGCTCTCGTTGAGCAGGTGGAATTGAGTGCGCTAGACGAGGGCTATTGGACAATCGTCCTGAATTCGCACGGCCGGCGCTCGATGGAGCAGCGTGCCGTTCGCAATCTCATGTCCATGCGTGTCGCCGGATCGATCGTTGTCCCTCTCGGCACGACTTCGGAGATCTCAACCCTCAAGGAGCTGGCAGGTACGTTTCCCCTCGTGCTCGCCGATACGCGCATCGATGTCGAAGCGCCTTTTGTCGGAACGGACAATTTTCAGAGCATCTCCCTGATCGTCGACTACCTGCTCCGCACTGGCGAACCGCCCTGCTATTTCGATATGCCGCGCGTCAATCGAAACGCCATCGAACGACGGGAAGCCTATATCCGCGCCATGGAGCGGAGGAATGCACGTCCTGAAGTCATTTCGGCCCCAGCCCACAGCTGGGAGTTTGAAGCCGTGGCGTTTGAGCACACGGCAAAGCTGCTGTCGAGGGGACCGCTCCCCACCAACACCATCCTCTGTGCCACCGATCGAACCGCATTCGGTGTGATGGCGGCGGCCAGCGAACATGGTCTTGCCGTGGGACGGGAGGGGCAGCTTCGAGTTGCCGGTCATGACGACCATCCCTTCAGCCGCTTTGCTAGCCCCTCTCTTACAACGGTGGCGCAGGACGGTCATAAGATGGCGACACTGGCACTGAAAATGTTGATAGGTCGCATTGTCGAGGAGGCGAATGAGGGCGAAAACGCTCATCTCCTGGAAGCACAGCTCCGCATGCGTAATTCTGCATGACGTGATCGTTTGTGGGCTCGAGGAGAAAGAGCGACTTGCGACAGCGATCTTTGGTGTTGCCAGCGGCCATTCGCTTACGCCAGTTGAAAGCGTGAGACCCAAGGAATGCATCCATTGGTCTTGGACGCTACGGGCGTTCGTGCCCTAGGCTTGAAAACTCCCATCTAGGGGCTCGTGCGGATCGGATCAGTTTTCTCAAGACTTTTGAGAAGGCTTTGCGGGACCTCGATACCGTAGCGCGTCGACCAGCAGCGCAAAGGCTTGTGTTGGCTGGCGGCGGCTCGGGTAGTAGAGGTGGTAGCCCGAAAAGGGCGCGCACCAGTCGCTGAGCACGCGGACCAGACGACCGCTTTTGAGATCGCCGCTCACCTGTTCTTCCGTCAGATAGGCGAGACCAAGGCCTAGCCGCGCAGCGGCGAGAATGAGCCCGGATGTTGCAAAAACAAGCTGGCCGCTGACGCGCACATTCAACTCCCGCCCGGATTTTTCGAACTCCCAGCTGTAAAGCCCGCCATGGGTGGGCAGGCGCAGATTGATGCAGTCATGCTCTGTCAGGTCCTGCGGCGTCATCGGCGGCCTGCGCTCGGCGAAATACGAGGGAGCGCCGACCACAGCCATGCGCGCATCCGGCGCAATGCGGACCGAAATCATGCCGCTGGCGACCATCTCGCCGAACCGCACGCCAGCATCGAACCGCTCGGCCACGATATCTGTCAGTCCGAAATCAGTAATGATTTCAACTTTGATATCGGGGTATCTCGGCAGGAAGTGCCCCAATGCGGGAAGGAGGACCGACGCCGCGGCGTTCTCGGTCGCAGTCAGTCGGATCGTGCCAGCGGGCTTGTCACGCAGCGCCATCACGGCCTCCAGCTCGGCGTCAACTTCCGCATAGCGCGGGCCGATCGTGCGCAGCAGGCGTTCGCCGGCCTCCGTCGCCGATACGCGGCGCGTTGTCCTTGTCAGAAGCCGCACCCCCAGCCGCGCTTCAAGGCCACGCATGGTTTGGCTGAGCGCCGATTGCGACACGCCAAGCTGCGCCGCCGCGCGCGTGAAGCTTTGCTCCCGCGCCACCACGAGAAAGGCGACAAGATCGGCAGCCGTTTCCCTCTGCATTAAGAAGTCTCTCTAATGAGCCTATGCGGATTATACCCAGTTATCGCAGGCAATGGTGCTTGTTATTTTTGGGAACACGAGGGCGCAGTCTTGCCCCTCCTCTCGAAAGGAGTTTCGCCGTGGAGATCAAACGCAGCGGTGCGCAGCCGTCCGGCAAAGGTCCCGCCGACTGGTTTACCGGCACGGTTCGCATCGATCCACTATTCAGCCCGCCTGAGCCCGCCCGTGTTTCCGGCGCGCTTGTGACATTCGAGCCGGGCGCGCGGACGGCTTGGCACACCCATCCTCTCGGGCAGACGCTGATCGTTACAGCCGGCTGTGGACAGGTGCAGCGCCAGGGCGGCCCCATCGAAGTCATTCATCCCGGCGATGTCGTGTGGTTCCCGCCGGGTGAGAAGCACTGGCATGGGGCAGGTAAGACCACTGCAATGAGCCACATCGCCATTCAGGAAAAGCTTGACAGCAAGTATGTCGATTGGATGGAAAAGGTCACAGACGAGCAATATGGCGGCTGAGGGCCGCGTATGGATGGCCGTTGCTTTCTCCAAATGTCGATAGATTCTCACCTTCACAATGCTTTTTTTGAGGAATTCACCCCATGGCAGAAGAACCGGTAAACGCACGAAAGAATATTGGCGATATCGCGCCTCATCTCGGCACCATAAAGACCATGCTGCGCGTGTAATCGAGAGACAGTCGATGCCCCATGTGATCGTGAAGCTCTGGCCTGGCACGTCTGAACAGCAGAAGCAGAAGCTTGCCGACGGCATGACGAAAGCAGTTATGACGAGCCTCGGCTACGGCGAGGACTCTGTTTCGGTCAGTTTGGAAGAAATCGCGTCCGGTGACTGGACCGAAAAGGTCTACACGCCCGATATCATCAATGGTCCCGGCAAGCTCTATAAGCGGCCGGGCTATAAACCGTTCTGAACAACGGCCAAAGGAGCCGTACGATGGAAAAACGCATACTCGGCCAAGGGCTGGAAGTCACGGCTCTCTCGCTCGGCGCGATGGGCTACGGCAAATCACGCGACATTCCCGATCGCCCCGATATGATCGCGCTGCTGCGCAAAGCCGCCGATCTCGGCATGGATTTCTTCGATACCGCCGAAGCCTATGGCCCCTGGACAAACGAGGTCATGGTGGGCGAAGCGTTTCGCGGTATCCGCGACAAGGTGAAGATCGCGACCAAATTTGGTTGGGATATCGATCAGGACACCGGCGAGCATCGCGGCAGCGTCAACAGCAAGCCGGCGCAAATTCGCAGCGCGGTCGAAGGCAGTCTGAAGCGGCTCGGCACGGATTACATCGACCTCTATTACCAGCACCGCGTTGACCCCGACGTGCCAATGGAGGAGGTCGCGGGCGTCGTGAAAGACCTGATCCAGCAGGGCAAGGTTCGGTTTTTCGGCCTCTCGGAGGCCGGGGCGAACTCCATTCGCCGCGCGCATGCTGTCCAGCCAGTGGCGGCGCTTCAAAGCGAATACTCGCTTTGGACGCGCGAGCCCGAGGACGAGATCATTCCGACGCTCGAAGAACTCGGCATCGGCATGGTTCCCTTCAGCCCGCTCGGCAAAGGCTTTCTCACCGGTACGATCGATGCCGACACGAAGTTCAGCGATACCGATATGCGTCGTACAGTTCCACGCTTTGCCTCCCAAGCGCGTGACGCCAATCAGCGCCTCGTCGATCTGCTGCGCAATGTTGGTGAGCGGCACAGGGCAAGCCCGGCGCAGGTGGCGCTCGCATGGCTGCTCGCTCGCAAGACCTGGATCGTGCCCCTGTTTGGCACCCGCAAGCTTGAGCGGTTCGAGGAGAATATCGGGGCGCTGTCCGTGCATCTGACGGCGGACGATATCCGCGAGCTGAACGAGAGCAGGGTGGCGATGCCGGTAGAGGGTAGTCGATACCCCGAGGAACAGATGCGCCGCGTTGGCCTCTGACAGCTTCAATGATGAGGCTTTCGCAAGAATCTTGAAGGCTGAATAATTGAACAACGATCCAGGCGCTATTACCCGTGTGAGGCGTCAAGATCCCGGTATCGGATATAGTGCTTCTCAATTGGCACATTTTAAAACAAACATTATCCGTCCGGGCATCAACTACAGGTTCGATTGACGCTATTTTCCTATTTTATTCCCACCGCGTCGTCCGGCGTTTCGCCATAGCGAGCCAGGATCACAGGGTCACCAAGAACACCCGCAGCCAGGTCGCCGGAGTGTGAGAAAGCGATTGTCCCCACGACCTTGGCGACGCGCCTTGCCCTCCCCACCATGTTGAATGCCCGGAAATTCGCCCTGGCCGCGTCGGGTACCTCTTCGGGCTCGAGACCCAGCAGCTCTCCGCGATGATCACGTGTAAAGGGAAGAACCAGGTAACGGGTGACCTGCGGCATGACCATAACCCCCGAACCCATGTGTCAATGCATTCCGGTATCGCGCCGCTATTAGCAGTCTATTAGGCGCCCTCAAGGTGCACAGCGCCAAAAGGATAAGTATTTCTATGTCATGGAGGTATGCCGGTTTGGTTCCTCAATGTCGGCTAAGGATTACTTTCCGCCGCAGGGTGCAGGAAGGAGGCTCGCCAGGGAGGTCTGTCCTCTGAGCGGGCGAGCCCCCAGCCAGGGGAAATGACCCGTGTAGGATGGGGAGCCCGTCTTGTCGGAACCGAGATTGGTACGACGGGCTCCCCGACGGTTTTCGCCTTCGTTTCTCATGCCCGCTCATAGGAGAAGCGATTGGCAGAGGAGACGCTGGGAATGCCGGTGTCGACGGTTCTCATCGAGCGGGGTGTACGCTCTGCCGACATCGGGCTTCCCAATGAAGGGCGACCCGTCCCAATTGTAACAAGTAAGGAACCATGATGGTTCCAGCCTATTTCTTGGGCTTGCCCTGCTTTTTCTCGTGAACTGCCCACATGCGATTGATGTCGCGTTGGCTGGTGAACGCCACTCTCGACCGGAATGTCTTCGGCGCCGGCAGTACGAGATCCTTGCGGAGTCGCTTAAGAAAGGCTTCCCGCCGGTCAGGGGCGATATCGTGCCCCTCGAAGAAGGCTTCAATAGTCTTCCTGAGCGCCCGATAGATGCGCTCTTCGCCTTCCAGGGGCGAACTCTGGTCGCCTGACGCCGCGCTCATTGCTCAAACAGACCCTTCCAACAGTATAAAGCAAGCTGCAATCGTCAAATATCATTCATCAATATTTTCTTAATCCGGCAACATTTCCATTATCATGATAGTGGGACATTGTTTGAAGCGAGGCAGCGACGCTCCCAGCCTTTGCAAGGGAACATGACGATGGCCAATTTTCTAGAGGACGCGAAAAGACTTATTGAAGAACGCCAAACGGACAGACTGCTAGCTTCCCGGTTGGGCCAGGCCAGCGTTATTACGGCTGCGCACGAAATCAGCGACGAGTTGACTTTGATTCGTGCATTACTTCAGGAAGTTCTGGAGGAACTTCGAAGCGGTAACCGGTCGACGCAAGTCGAAGGCCGATGAACGACGTGGGCGCCAGGAGATGCAACTCGCCTGCCCTCAGGCCCTCCTGGAGCGTCTGAGCGGGCTCCTGAGGACGCTGCGATCGAGCTGGATCGGCGCCGGCCAGCCCGCGGCTGTGGAGCGATTTCGATCCAATTCAGGAACTCATCGATAAGGTCCGAAAGGCCGCGCATGAGCCCCTGCCGTGAACGCTGCGCCCTGTCAGTTCACAAGCGAGCGCAATTCCACTAGTGTCCCGGCTATGTCAAAGAGTGACGCTGAACGCGATCTTTCGGCCATGGAAGGAGACGGGTTCTATAATCGTCATTCCGCCATGCAGGCCGCCGGTATCGAGTTGCTGTCGTCTTTGTGGCAGATGGCTTGCCAGACCGTGACAATCGACGACGGGCCTTTGACGATCGTCGATTATGGGTCTTCTCAAGGGCGGAACTCGATGGCCCCGCTGCGCATGGCGATCGAGGTGCTGCGTTGCAGGGCGGGCTCGAACGTTCCCATCGAAGTTATTCATACGGACCTGCCTTCGAATGATTTCTCCGCTCTTTTTGAAGCGCTAGAAAACGAGCCGAATAGCTATTTGGCGGGCACCGCGGATGTCTTTCCTGCCGCGATCGGACGATCATTCTTTCATAGGCTTCTCCCCTCGGGTCGAGTTCACCTGGGCTGGACGACCTGGGCTCTGCAATGGATGAGCCGTAGTCCCGCCAACGCGGAGGACCATATTCTGGCAGGTATGAGCCAGTCGCCCGAGGTTATGAAGTCCGTGCGGCAGCAGCAAGCTGACGATTGGTGTCGCTTCCTTGAGGTGCGATCCAGCGAAATGCGGCCCGGCGCCAAACTGCTGACCGGCTTCACCGCGAGAACCGCAACGGAGTCGGGTTGGGAGTGGCTTCTGGGCGAACTATGGTCAACTGTGGAGGACATGGGCCGCGACGGGCTTTTTTCGAAGGAGGAGCGGCGTCACATCACCATCCCGATTGGTCTTCGATCGTTTGAAGACATTCAGGCGCCATTTATAGGCAGCGGCCGCTTCGCGGATTTGGTCGTCGAGCGGCTTGAAATTCTAAAGGTGGCAGATCCCTGCTGGGATGACTTTCAGCGGACAGGTGATCGGTTATCGTTTGCGAAGCGTCATGCCGATATGACGCAAGCCTGGTCCGGGCCGACGATCGCAAGACTGATCGATCCAGCTCGTGATCGGACGAGTTTAGTGGCTGAACTGTTTGCGCGCTTTGTGGAGCGTCTCGCCACCAACCCAAGAAAGCATGAGCCCTACATGGCCGTCGCACTTCTTGCCAAGACGCCTTGATTTTGCGAAGCCGCGCGATGTCGTGGTCATTGATAATCCGGGCTCACACAAAGGCTTCGCCGAGATCAAGCGCTCGCCCCTCGAGGGCCACCGCCCGTCCTCTCGAACACTTGATGCAACCTCTCAAGGGCATTCTCGAAAACGTGTCCCCTCGCCGGATAGGCCAATTTCTTCAAAAATTAAGGCTATGGCCAAACCTGATTTCATATGGCTTTGGCATTTTGTGCCGCGAGCGACAGGCCGTGTCGCTGTCGGTGGAACAGCAATGCGTTTGGTAAAAGAGAGCAAGTTATTTTTGACGGGTCGTAGTACGTCGAAGTTGCTTCGGTGAATGATTGCCAGTGAGTTCAACGCAATCATTAGCAAATTCGTGAATTTAATTTCAATTTTCAAATCTAAGTCTAAAATATTTCCAATAGGAGAAGTATTCGGTAGCGATAGGAATGCACGCTTCGTCGCTGTGAATTGCAGCACCTTGGCTATCGGTCTTGCCTCTGAGTGTAAAACGTTCTTACATGCACGGATGAACGGGAATACTGGTCAGCATGAAACTGTTCGATGAACGCCGACTCGCCGCTCTGAGAGCCTATGAGACGATTGAAATGGGCCGGGATCACGGCCTCGATGCTCTTTGCAATCTGGTACGGCTGACATTCGCTGTACCGATGTCTGCGGTATCGCTGGTTGACGACGAAAATACCTATCACATGGGCCTTGCCGGGATGGAAATGGAGGTCGTACCGGCCCAATTGAGTTTCTGTTCTCACACAATAGAGACGGATTCTCCTCTTCTGGTCGAGGATGCATCCAAGGATGCTCGATTTGCCTCCAATCCCTTCGTGACGGCTGATCCAGGTATTCGCAGCTATATGGGAGCTCCTCTTATCGCTTCGGATGGGTCTGCTCTCGGCGCAATCTGCGCTGTAGACACGAAGGCACGCCACTTTTCGAATGATGAAAGCGAAAAGCTTGCGAGCCTCGCCAAAACTGCAATGCAAATCTTGGAAATGCGGCGCCGCGTGAAGGAGGTGAGGGATTTGGCCCTGACTGATGGGCTCACCGGCATTCCCAATCGCACGAAGCTGGAGCTTGAGATCGAGAAGGCCCTTGCTGTCCTGCAACGGCACGGTCTTCCGTTCTCCCTGCTTTATATCGACGTTGATGGCTTCAAACAGGTCAACGATGTGCGCGGCCACGCAGCCGGTGATGAGCTGCTGAGACTCATCGGCCGCACCCTGGCCGATCGGACCCGTCGTGAGGAAACCTGTGGACGGCTCGGCGGGGACGAGTTTGCCATTCTCATGATTGGCGGCAACGAAGAGGAGGGCCACGACGCGGCGGCGAGAGTGAAAGAACGCCTGGATTCTGTTGTCGCCCAAGCGGACTTTCCCGTATCCTTCTCGATGGGGCTGGCGGTCTTCAATACGCCCCCCAATGGCGTCGAGGCAGCGCTCGGGGTAGCAGACCAGCTTCTCTATGACGCCAAGCGCAAGGGCAAAAACCAGATTGTCGTACGCTGAGGCCTGTTATCGGAAGTTCCGAAACGCTGGCGGGGATCGACAGGGGCTAAGCTGGCTACACTGTTTACGGATCCACGCGCTTCGGCACAGTGGAGTAGAGATCGTTGACTATCGAGGCTTGGTTTCCGGCCCAGTGGCCATATGGCCTATTTGCCGCGCGCCGGAAAATCGTCCCGGTTGTACGTGGCCTGGATTGCCGCCAGGTTCATTAGCGAAGTCCCGCGAGTGGAAATGATCTGTGCTTCCAATTGCCGGTGGGAGCCCGCCCAATCGATGATGACGGTGCGTATCGCCTTCCACAGTGGCATTTCTTCAACTGTTCCTCCCCACCGCATGGCACCCCAGCGCTCGGGGCCGCCCTCGTCCTCGCCAGGGGCGATGAGCTGCACGACCTCATTGTAGTCGATGGACATTCGAGACTGCCAAGCAGGAAATTGCGCTGTCATTGCTTCTCTTTTGACGAGTGAGCTCCGCTGGTACCTGCGCGAAGAAGGCGTGACGCCAGCGTGATACTGGCAGGCACCGGACCGGCTTGCACACCGCTCACCGGCGCAAAGCGCGGTTACGCACAAACATCCCTTGCTCCAACACCTTGTTCTAACGCGTCTTTGCGGTTCTTGCCGAGTCCGTCAAATCGCCAAACGCCTGAATGCAGCGTTGAAGCAGCGTTTAAACGGTTTACACCCTCACTCATCCTCGATCTCGTAGAAGTCCGCCGGGTCCCTTTCCAGCCACATGCATAGCGCCAAATAGGCCTCCTTTGTGCACTCGCCTCCTACGAAAAGATGGTGGAGCGTGGCAGAGGGAATTTGGGTGGCCTGTGCAAGATCACGCATAGTCATGTCCTCGTCGTTGAGCTTGCGATGAACGCTCACGACAAACGACAGCCAGTTTATTCGAGGTCCGTTTTTTGACATGCTTGGACCGATCGAGCTTCTGCGAATCAACAGTCGGCAGCCTGATTAGCAGATTTACCTACATACGGTTGCAAGAAAGGCAAACTATTATTTGGCAAGGGCTTCGACATATCTCTCGAAAAGGTGGCGTCTTCCGACGATGTCACGTCGTTACCCCAGGGGCGATGATCGCAGGCGGAAATCGGGGCGTTCGTAGCCGAGTTGGGCGGGTTCATGCATGGCCATCCACGCTTCTGGCCGTCGTGCCGCAGGCGAAATGACGGGCCCATGTTCGGAAGCCGGGGATGTCCGTGATCCCTGGCGACCACATTTTCAGCAGTCTTCCCCATCGTCACGGCATGGCTCTTCGTCCCCTCCCGTCCTAACCTCCCGCGCGTCCCTAAAGCGAAGGAGCTGACCCCATGACGAATGTTGCCGAGCAATTCGCCGAGACCCTGGCTGCCGCCGGCGTGAAGCGCATCTATGGCATAGTGGGCGACAGCCTCAATGGCATCACGGATGCCATCCGCCGGCAGGGCAAGATCGAGTGGCTGCACGTCCGGCACGAGGAGGTCGCCGCCTTTGCGGCCGGCGCGGAGGGGCAGCTCACCGGTACCATCGCTGTGTGTGCCGGCAGTTGCGGGCCGGGCAATCTGCACCTCATCAACGGCCTTTTCGACTGCCAGCGCTCTCGCGTGCCGGTGCTGGCCATAGCCGCACATATCCCCTCGGCAGAGATCGGCTCGAGCTATTTCCAGGAGACGCATCCCGAAAATCTCTTCAAGGAGTGCAGCCATTATTGCGAGCTCGTCTCCAACCCGCGCCAGATGCCGCGCACGCTGGAAATCGCCATCCGCGAGGCGGTAGGCAAGCGCGGCGTCTCCGTGATCGTGATCCCCGGCGACGTCGCCCTGCAGCCGGCCGAACCTGCCCCCATGCCCAAAATCGAGGCGCTTCTGCCGCCGGTGCCCGTGGTGACGCCGGCGCCCGGAACGCTTGAAAAGCTCGCAACTTTGCTCAACGGGGCAGAACGCGTCACGCTGATGTGCGGGGCGGGCTGCGCCGGCGCTCATGCCGAGCTCATTGCCCTCGGCGACAGGCTGAAGGCGCCGATGGTGCATTCCATGCGCGGCAAGGAGCATGTGGAGGGCAACAACCCCTACGATGTCGGCATGACCGGGCTGATCGGTTTCTCGTCGGGCTATTACGCCATGCTGGATTGCGACGTGCTGCTGATGCTCGGCACCGATTTCCCCTACAGGCAGTTCTACCCCAAGGGTTCGAAGACGCGCATCGCGCAGGTCGACATCAGCGCCGGCCAGATCGGCCGCCGCGCGCCGGTGGACCTGCCGGTGGTGGGCGACGTCAAACAGACGCTTGCGGCCCTGCTGCCGCTGCTGAAGGAGGGGCGGAGCGAGGCTTTCCTGACCAAGGCCCAGCAGCATTACGCCCAGGCCCGCAAGGAGCTTGACCGCCTCGCCGAAGGCAAGCCCGGCCGCGGCCTCATCCATCCCCAGCAGGTGGCGAAGGCGATTGGGGATCTTGCCGCGGGCGACGCCGTCTTCACCTGCGATGTCGGCCTGCCCACCGTGTGGGCCGCGCGCTATCTGGCGATGAACGGCCGCCGGCGCCTGCTCGGTTCCTTCTGGCACGGCTCGATGGCCAATGCGATGGCGCAGGCCATCGGCGCCCAGGCCGCCGCGCCGGGCCGGCAGGTGGTCTCGCTCTCGGGGGACGGCGGCTTCACCATGCTGATGGGCGACCTCATCAGCCTCAAGCAACTGAAGCTGCCGGTGAAGGTGGTGGTGTTCAACAATGGCGCCCTCGGCTTCATCGAGCTGGAGCAGAAATCCACTGGGTTCCTCAGTTTCGGCACGGAGCTGGAGAATCCCAATTTCGCGGCCATGGCCGAGGCAATCGGCATCCGCGGCATCCGCGTCGAGGATCCGGGCGAGGTAGAGAGCGCCGTGGCCGCCGCTCTCGCCCATGACGGGCCGGTGGTGGTGGACGCGGTGGTCAACCGCACGGAACTTGCCATGCCGCCTTCGGTCACCGCCGAGATGGCGAAAGGCTTCTCCCTCTACATGGTCAAGGCAGTGATGAACGGGCGGGCAGACGAGGTGATCGATCTGGCGAAAAGCAATTTGTGGCGATAAACGGGAACATCGTCGAATTCTTCAACGTCGACAAGGCTCGCGCCTCTGAAAGGTCGGCGCGTGCCTCCCCGCGACTCTCTAACCATGCCCGGTGATAACGCCTGATATGGATGCACAGCTCGAACGCCTTGCTGCCCTTGTCGACCAGACCGGAGCGCTGATTGCGCTTTATGACGCCGACGACCGCCTGCGCTATGCCAATGACGCCTTTCGCGCCGCCTACTTCATCGAGGCCGGCGAGGAGCCGCTGTGGCCGGATCTGATGCGGCGCAATTTCGGCCTCGGCAGGGGTACGGTGATCAACGCCGTGGATTTCGAGGAATGGCTGCGTTCCACCCAATCGCGACGTGGCAAGACCGGCTTCCGCGCTTTCGAGAGCGATCTCCATGACGGCCGCTGGCTCTGGATGACCGAGGCGGTGGACGAGAGCGGCTGGATGCTGTGCATCGCCGGCGACATCACTCATCTGCGCGCGGAGGAGCGCAGCATTCGTCAGGACCGTGACCTCGCCATCAAGGTATCCCAGACGGACGAACTGACGGGCGTGGCCAACCGGCGCTTCGTGATGGCGCAAATCACCGAGATGCAGGAACGCTTCATCAGGGCCCCGGAAGGCAAGGGCTGCCTGGTGGTGCTCGACATCGACAATTTCAAATATATCAACGACAGGTTCGGTCACCAGGCCGGCGATATCGTGCTGCGCGACTTCGCCCATCGCATCCACCAGAACGTTCGCCGCAGCGACTGCTTCGGCCGCGTCGGCGGCGAGGAGTTCGTGCTGGTGATGCCGGGCACGGCGGTGAGCGAAGGCGTTGCGCTGGTGGAGCGCCTGCTCGTGATCATCCGCGCGTCGCGTCCGCTGACGGACCCGCCGGATTTTGCCTACAGCTTCTCGGCCGGCATCGCCGGCTGCCGGAAGACCGACGGCGTTTCCGACCTCTATCGCCGAGCCGACCAGGCCCTCTATTCGGCCAAGATGGCAGGGCGGAACCGAGTGCTGGCGGGAGAGCAATAGGTCGATTGGGATGGATCATGTGCGCCACGCGGGAGCACTTGCGCCATAGGGTTCGAGCGAGAGCGCTTCGGGCAGGCGTAAATTGCTGAAGTGCAGGGGCGACCGCAGATTGGCGACCTCGCCGTAGACGGTGGCGAAGGTCGTCATCTTGGCGGGGTAGGTGTCGTGCTCGGGCACACCGTGCTGCTGCGCCGTGTCGAGGAATCCGAGTTCCTGGACCCACATTGCGCTACGCGTCAGCGAGAGCTTGACATGGTATGAGCCGCCTTCGATGGACCGCCGCAGCAGGGCAGCCATCATGCCCGCTGCAGCAAGATAGCCGGTGATAAGATCGGCCAGGTAGAAGACCGGGGAGAAACGGGGGATGCCGGGGGCTCCTTCGGCGGCGGCGAAGCCGGAGGCTACCTGGCCGTTCTGATCGAAGCCGGGCCTGCCCAGCCACGGGCCCGCGTGCCCGTAGGCACTTGCCGTCATGCAGACGATGCCCCGTTCGCTCCGTGCTGCTAGGGCCGCCGGCAGGAGCCCGAACCTGGCATTCACAGCCGCGCGATATGTGGTGACGAAGACATCGGCGGTGCGGGCCAAGGCCAACATTGTGGCGCGGTCGGCTTCCCCTCTCAGGTCGAGATAGGCGCAGCGCTTGCCGACATCGACGCCCAGATGTTGCGCGAAGGTGTCTGGATAGCTCGGAGCAGAGATATGGAGCACCTCGGCTCCGTATTCGGCGAGCGTGCGCGCACTGCGCGGTCCGGCCAGTACATGGGTGAAATCGAGGACCTTGATCCCCTGCAGGGGAGAGGCGGCTGCATCCGGCCTGTCGAAGGGCACCGGCGGCCCGCCCGCGATCTTTTCAATTTCGACCACCGGGGTTTGCGCAAGCAGCCGGCCCTGGGGATGCTGCAGCCATTCCTCACGGGTATACGCACGGCAGGCGGGCACGCCGATCCGCGCCAGTGCCTCTTCGAGGGCAAGCGAATCCCATTGCGCGACCTCGCGGGCTATCGAGGCTTTGTTGTCACCACAATCGAAGAAGTTCAGATAGCCCTTCAAGAGCTTTGGATAGGGCGGCCCGGCCTCCAACATGATGTAGCGCCCGTCCCGGCACAGGAACAGATCGTTCACATCGACATTCTCGGCACCGACGTTGATCGACCGGCCCTGCTGCTGGACGAAATGGGTCGGATGCAGAAAGTGCAGCGCGTCCAGGATATCGACCGCAATGTCGGTCGATTGCCCCGTGCGCTGCCGCCAGACCGCGGCGCCAGCGATACCGATCAGCAATTGGGCAATACCCGACGCCTCTCCCAGCCGATGAGGCGAGCGGATCACGGGATCACTGCCGTGCAAGATCGCCTCGCCGGTAAAATGGGGCAGCAGTCCAAGCTGCCCCGCCAGAGCGGCGAGAGCGGGCAGATGGCCCTCGGACAGTCGCTGCTCGGTCCGCTCGGCGGGCACTGAAGCTTCCATCTTCTTCCCCTTTGATCTCATGCTTCGACGAATCCCGATGCCGCCACTATCGGAGGGCGGCCGGAAAACATGTGAATCTCTGCTTCGAGTGTGGAGCTGTCCCGGGAGGATGTTGAATGGGGAGCTATTCGGTTACTTGATGCAAGGGCGACAATATCATGGCTTGGAGAGATTTACTTTGCTCGCCTGTATCGCATCGCCAAAAAGCTGCTTTCCACGCACGTTATCGAGGGCTCCGCATTGCGCTGACATCCTCCGATCGTGCAATCGAGCAGCGTAGCAGCGTCAGCCGGCGACGCGCCCAGGTTTGAGCGGCGGAATAGTTCTCGGCGATGCGCTAATCAGGACCTCCGGCATCGTTGCGATTGGGCTCGGCAGGGAGGGTTCCAGCTTGCGTATCATGTGCCTCAACGGCTGGGGCGGGAAGCTTCACGACCGTCTCATTCCCTACCTCGCCTCGGCCTCTCCCGACATCCTCTGCCTGCAGGAAGTGGTGCACAGCCCAGCCACGGGGAAGGACTGGCTCGACTATCGCGATGGCGACCACCAGCTCCCGCAGCGCGCCAACTTCTTTCGCGATGTCTGCGTCGCCCTGCCCGATCATGCCGCGATCTTCTGCCCGGCTGCGCAGGGCGTGCTGTGGGACGGCGCCGAGGCGGTTCCCTCGCAATGGGGGCTGGCGACTTTCGTACGCCGCTCCCTCCCGATCATCGGGCAGGCCCAGCTTTTCGTTCACAAGGACTTCTCGCCCGACGGCTATGGCGAGCATCCCCGCTCGCGCAATGCGCATGCCGTGCGGGTCTATGATTTCGTGAAGAGGCGGGTGGTCTTCGTGGCGCATATGCATGGCCTGCGCGATCTTTCCGGCAAGCAGGATACGCCGGAACGGCTGGCGCAAGCCCACAGGTTCGCCGAGCTCTGCAGCCTGTTCGCCGAGCCCGGCGATTGCGTGGTCGCGTGCGGAGACTTCAACGTCGAGCCTGAGAGCGCGACCTTCGGCATCATGGGCGGGATCGGGCTGTCGGATCTGGTCGCCGGGCGCGGCTTCACCGACACGCGCACCTCGTATTACGCAAAGCCGGGCCGTTTCGCCGACTACATGCTCGTCAGCGTCAATGTCGATGTTCTCGGCTTCGATGTCGTGGCGCAGCCGGAAGTCTCGGACCACCGGCCGCTCCTTCTCGAGATCTGATCCGCCGCCGCAGGAGGCCGCGACCCGAAGGCGGAATGACCCCTCAGGGTTTCACCGTGAAGCCATAGCTGCCGTGAGTGGCATGACCGTCCCTGGCGAGGGCATGCCAGTCCACCTTGTAGCTGCCGGGTTTAAGGCCTGCGGGCAGCGTGACCATCAGCGTGGTGTCGGCGTTCATCAGCATGGCGCCGGTGGTCGCGACGGCGGCGCCGTCGGGGCCCGTGACCTTGATGCCGGAGAGCTTCAGGTTGATGGCCTCGCTGAAGGTGAGGTCGAGCTCGCTCGGGGCTGCCGCCACCGTGCCGTCGACGGCGGGCACCGCCGATTTGAGATGGGCATGGGCAAAGGCCGGTCCGCCGAGTCCGAGTGCGAAGAAGATGGCGATGGCAGTCCGGGAGATGGGGGTCCTGGTCATTGGAATGTCCTGTCACGTCTGATGGTCATGCGCATGGCCCGCATGACCCACCGCCGGCACGATCTGCAGTGCCCCCAACCGCACCCCGCGCTGGGTGGTGACGCCGTCGGCGAAGGTGGTTACCTCGCGCACGCTGCCCTTCAGTACGGCCACTTCGAGGCACTCATGTTCGTCGACATGCACGTGGAGCGTGGCCACGGAAAGATCGTGGCGGTGATGCTGGGCGCGCGTCAGCCGGCTGGCAAGGTCGCGCGTCTCGTGCTCATAGACATAGGTGAGGGTGGCCAGACACGGCGCGTCCTCCGCCTCCGCCGACTGCTCGCGCGTGACGGCCTCCCGTACGATGTCGCGCAGGGCCTCGGAGCGGCTGGCATAGCCGCGGCGCGCGCTGAGTCGATCGATGGTATCGAGGAGGTCGTCGTCGATACTGATGGTGATGCGCTGCATGCCGGCCGCCTCGCCGCGGTTGGAGATCTCTTCAATAGGTGGTGTCAGCCCGTGGGGCGCAAGCGCTTAATGCCGCTGCCTACGTCATTTGCCGGTGGTGGCGTAATCACTTTCATGGAAAAGTGCATACGTTCAACCGGAGGCCCGTTCGTGCTGCCCAATCCCTTCGACGATGCACGTTCTGCCGTCCGCATCAAGGCGACGACGACCTTCGTCTTGCTAGTGGCAGCCAATCTAGCCGCCTGGCTCTGGGCCTGGATGGCCTTTGCGGAGCGGCCGGCGCTGCTCGGTACGGCATTCCTCGCCTATATGTTCGGCCTGCGCCACGCCTTCGACGCCGACCACATCGCCGCCATCGACAATGTCGTGCGCAGGCTGATGCAGGACGGCAAGGCGCCCTTTTCCGTCGGCTTCTTCTTCTCGCTCGGCCATTCGACCATCGTGGTGATCGCCTCCGTCGTCATCGCCGCGACAGCGGCGGCGATGCAGGGCCGTCTCGAGGCGTTCCACGACATCGGCGGGGTGATCGGCACCACCGTCTCGGCGCTCTTCCTCCTCGCTATCGGCCTCGCCAATCTCCTCATCCTCAAGGGCATCTGGGCCGCCTTCCAGCGGGCTCGGCGCGGCGAGAAGATTGTCGATGAGGATCTCGATGCACTGCTCGCAGGCCGCGGCCTGATAGCGCGTATCTTCAAGCCCCTGTTCAGCGTGGTCTCGCGCTCCTGGCATATGTATCCGATCGGCTTTCTGTTCGGCCTCGGTTTCGATACCGCGACCGAGATCGGCCTCCTCGGCATTTCGGCCGCCCAGGCTGCACAGGGCATGTCGTTCTGGACCATCCTGGTCTTTCCGGCTCTGTTCACCGCAGGCATGTCGCTGATGGACACGACCGACAGCGTGCTGATGACACGGGCCTATAGCTGGGCCTTCATCAATCCCATGCGCAAGCTCTGGTACAACCTGACGATTACCGCCGTCTCCGTTGTCGTCGCCGTCTTCATCGGCGGTATCGAGGCGCTCGGCATGATCGCCGACAAGCTCGGTCTCGACGGCGGTATCTGGGCGGCGATCACAACCATGAACGACAACCTCGCCAATTTTGGCTTTGCCATCGTCGGCATCATCATCGCGAGCTGGATCGTCTCCGCCCTGATCTATCGCGGCAGAGGCTATGACCGCCTGCCGGCGAGCCAATCCTGAAGGGCTGCCGGCGCGCGTTACGAATTGGAGGGCTGGCTTGGCACGCCTTTCCAGGCAGCGAGGCAGTCGGGAGAGGAGCCGCCCGGTCCCGAAGCTGGCACGCGAACCACGGCGTCGTGCAGGCCGGGATCGGCGGGCCGCGGCGCATAGGTCACACGGATGAGCCCGGCGGCGCGGCTTGCCTGTTCGGGTGTCCTGGCGAGGACGAGCGCATATTGTCCCTTCTGCCACGCAGCCGGATCCGGCAAGCCGACGGGTGTCCCGATCGCGGGCGCAGAGGTGGCTCTCTCCGCGTGGCGTGGATAGACGGCGATCACGCCGGGGGCCGCCTGAGCCGCCGCGAGATCCAGCGTGGCGATCCTGCCGGCGGAAGGCGCCGAAGCCGCGAACACGCCATAAACGAGACCGCCGTCGCCGCGGCCCATGGGGCGAGGCGTCTCGCTTCGTTCGGCAGGTGGGGTGGCTTCGGCGATATCAGACGCATAGAAGGAGAACGTCGGCAGGGGTGCGATACCCTCCATGAAGGAGAGTGTGGCAAGCCCGACGGCCCACGCGGCCAGGGCCATCCCTCTCAGCGCGTCTCGTCGTCCGATCTTGGTTTCCAGCATGTCATGGTCTCCGGCAGCAAACGGGGTCCATAGGGCAGTCTGTGCTCCACTCATATTTCGGGGAGGCAGGATCTCTCCTGCCAACCCGTCATTTTCTGCGATCCCCCAATCGCCGCACCCGCATGCCGAACCAGACAGGTATCGATGAAGCAAGTGTAGGGGAACTTCCGGTAACGGTCGGCACACAAATGCGTGTGGCCAGCGTGAAGAAAGCCATGCCGCCACCCGCTTGCCCGGAGGTCCGGGGTGCGATCATGCCCTTGATCTGGCGGCGTTTATCCGGCATCCGGCCGCGGAAACGATCGTCGGCGACTTCAAACTGTGGGAATGGCGCAGGCGGTTCTCGCGATCATGCTGAACAAAGTCCTACCAGGCTTGGTCGCGGCGGGGAGTTTGCTGCTGACCCGGCCGGACTTCGAGGCCTGGTATGCGAAGGCAGCATCCAAAGGTCCATCCGCCGCCGAACTCGGGGAGACCTGCAAATTTCCACCGGCACCTCTGAGCTAGAATACAGGATGCGGGCATGGCGTAACGTTTCACGCGGCGTGTCGATGGCACGAAGATGCGCTCGGTCCCGAAGCCGGTGAGATTGCGGCCCCTTGAAGGCATTCTGGCAGGTACGATATTTTTTTGATCTGCAATCTCATCGCCCGTTATGAATAAGCTATACGTGGCGGAGAGCCGAGTTAAGCCGCGCAAATATATGGATTCCCCATTTCATGGCGCACCAGAATCAGCCTTTGCGTTATAATTCAGTTGTAATACGGTGCAATGGATGACCGCATCCGAGCAGAATTAACAGCGTCTAAGGAGGAGGATAGAATGAAGTATTTGCTTTTGGCGTTCGGGCTTATCGCTGCCGCCTGGGTTTTTGCCCCAACGAAGGCGGACGCTGTCGTCTGCGCCCGCGGCGTCTATCGCGCGGGCTGCGCGGGCCCCAATGGTGCGGTGGTCCGGCGTTATCCTCATGCCTATGTCGCGCCCCGCGGCGCTTACGTGGCGCCCCGGCGGACCTGCGTCTACCGTTGGGTCAACGGTGTACGTGTTTGCCGCTATTACTAGAGCAAGATGCGTTCAGTGAAAAACGACTAACCGGTTTGACTCGGTAGCATTGAAGCATCTTGCGGTTCCCGGCGCTTCACGGTGAAAAGCGAAACGAGACCAAAGAAATTCGTGTCAACCGGTACTCTGCCGGATTGGTATCAGGCACAAGGGGTTGTGGCGTGGATCGCGCCGCAGCCCCTTTGTCGTCGGGCGGAACTCCGACGATGGGATTTTAGACGCCTCTAGAAAGGGTGCAGAATCTGCAAAGACCCGTCGAAAGAATGGGTTAGAGCAACGCGGCGTTTATGCCTCAACGTATCTTGCCTCTAGCGACCGGAGGCCAGGACCTGCTGGCAGGAGGGCGACAGGCGGGCGGCGTTCCGGCGCAGGCAGGCGATGGCGCGACCACCACCGAGCGGAACGGCACCACAATACGCCCGGAAGTCGGGGCCGCAGGATTGGCGCACGATGAAGATTTCCTCGCGCGGCGAGAAGGCCCGCATGGGCATGGCGGGCGCCGCCGCCGGCGTGGCCGTGCTGGGCGCGGCGGCGCCGGCGGGAGCGCCGCCGATCGCGGCGACGGCCTGCTGGCAGGAGGCTGATAGCGAGGCGCTGTGCTGCTGAAGACAGGAGAGCGCCGCCGTGCCGCCCGGCGTCACGCCTGAGCATTGCGACATGAAGTCGGACCGGCAGGCGGCCTTGATGGCGTTGCGCTGGGCCGTCGTTGGGGCAGCCTTGGGGGCCGCCGCCGCAGGGGCGGCGGCGGGTTGGGGCGCCGGCGTCATCGGCGCGGCGGATGAGGACTTGCCGCCCTTCAGCGCGCCAATCGCCTTCTGGCAGGCGGGGGAGAGGCTGTCATTGTGCTTCTGAAGGCACTGCAGGGCAGGCAGTCCGCCAGGTGTCACGCCCGAGCAGTTCGCGATGAAATCCCCGCGGCATGCCGACTTGATGGCATTGCGCTGGGCTGCCGTCGGCTGCTGGGCCATGGCCGCCCCGGCCCCGACCGTCACGGCGCATAGCACCGAAACAATCGCCAGGAATGCCCGCAGGGCGGCGTTCTGAGCCAAGAAAGATGTGTGGTTTTGCATGAATTCGATCCCTCGCATAGCTTTCAGACCCGCTGGCGCATGATTGCGCTCGTGATTGCTGGGCCAAGTATTTGACGGAGCAGCAGGATTCTTGGTCTTGTTGAAGTCGATCCAGTATTCTGGACGCTTTCATTGCTCTCGCCTTTGGAGCATAGCACGTCTTCTTTGCCACGATAGGGAGAATATCTCTGGGATGCGGGCTCGTCTGTGGTCGAACCCGCCTCACCTGAAAATATTCGCAGCCACCTCCGTGCCCTTGCGGCAGTTGAGCGTGTCATAAGTCTTGCCGGACAGAGGAGAGTCGATAGCGCTGTCTCCCGTTTACTCGACAAAACGTTATATCATGATGACAGTCGCTGCCGTGATGTCGCCCGCTTCTCCGAATCTGCCGCAGGGCGCGGATCGGAGCGGAGGAGGGGAGAGCCGCGTTCGTTGGCAGGTCATCAACAGTGCCCAGGCCGAACTCTCCGCCGCAGGCAGGCTTGCGGAACGCAGCAAAGAAGATAGAGATTGCGGGAGAAGCATTTCCATTCAGCCGGGTGTCATTCATGGAGAGTGGGCTGTGAAGGGACCTTCTCCTGCGCAGGAAAGCACACGGGCAGGGCGCTTTCGGCCTGCGATGGCCTTGAACGAGCGCGGCGCTTGCCATGTCCGTCTTTGACGTCGCCTCGATTATCTTTCTATTCGCCGCGCTGGTAAGCCTCGCCAACGAGCGCTTCATCAAGCTGCCGCGCAGCATCGCGCTGCTTCTGGCTTCGCTCCTGGTCTCGTTGGCGATCGTGGCCGCCGGCCACATTGCGCCAACGTTCTGGTTTCCCCAGGCTTACCGGCAGCGCGTGGAACATGCCAACCTTCCGCATACACTTCTCGACGGCATGCTGGCGCTGCTGCTCTTCGCCGCCACCTGGCATGCCGATATCAAGGGCCTCCGGCGCGAGGGCAGGCTTGTCTTCGTTCTTGCGACCATCGGGGTGCTGATAGCCACCGGCGTCTTCGCCTTCGGCTTCTGGCTGCTCGCCAACCTGTTCGGCACGCCGGTTCCGCTCCCCTGGTGCTTCCTGCTCGGCGCGATCCTGGCGCCCACCGATGCCGTAGCCGTCGATGTGCTCCTCAAGCGCGTCGCCCTTCCCGCCGGCCTCAGGGACATCATCGCCGGCGAGAGCCTGTTCAACGATGGTGCTGCCGTCGTGATGTTCCTGGCGGCAGTGGCGCTGATCGGGGGGGAGAGCGGCGTCATCGGCAACGGCCGGTTGCTAAGCGCGCTGGCGATCGAATGCGCCGGCGGGGCCGCTATCGGCGCGGTCGCGGGTTACGCGGCGCGGCTCCTCGTCGAGCATAGCGAGGACGAGATCGTGAGGCTGACCCTGTCGATCGCGCTGGCTCTCGCGACTTATCGCATCGCCCTGCAGTTTCACGTCTCCGGACCGATAGCGGTGGTCGTCGCTGGGCTCGTCATGGTCAATGCCAGGCCGCAGACATCCCGCCAAATCGCCTGGCGACCTCATCTTGCGACCTTCTGGTCGCTCGTCGACGACCTCGTCAACACCCTGCTGTTCCTGTTGATGGGCGCGGAGATCTTCAACCTCGACTTCACTGCTTTCACCCAGGTCGTCGTCTTTGCGGCGATCCCGCTGGCGATCCTGTCACGTCTCGTCAGCATTGCGGTCCCCGTCGGCTTCTCACGCGCCGATTGGCCGGAAAAGGCAAGGATGGTCTCGACGCTGACCTGGGTGGGCCTGCGCGGAGCGGTCTCGATCGCGCTCGTGCTGACCATTCCGGAGGGCCCCTACGGACCGACGCTCGCGGCCACCTGCTATGTGGTGGTGATCTTTACGATCGTGGTCCAGGGCCTCTCGACACCAGCCGTTCTCAGCCGCCTCTATAAAGGCAATGTGCCGGGGTCGGCCGGCGGCCATGCCTCGGACCATGACGCAGTCCCGGAAGCGGGCGGGCACGCGAAGCCGTCCTGAAAGCCCGCCGCGAGCCCTGGCGTCATCGCGTCAATTCGGCAATGACCCGGTCGAGGGGGGCATCCGAGACCTGGATGAGCCCGCTGAACGGCCCGTCCATGTCGAGAATGAGGTAAACCGTGCCGGCGATCAGCGCCGCGGCCAACACCAGCGAGCAGACCACCACGCGATTATTCGGTGCGCGATAGCCGAGGCTTGCGAAGACGAGCATGAGCCACGCCACCAGCATCACGAGCAGGGGCAGGGGCAGCGTTCCTTGCGCCTGTTCGACCAGTTCCCAGCGCAGCTCGTAGATCGCCTGGTAAATCTTATGGGCATCCTGCGCCAGGTTGGCCTGCTCGGTATCCGCGGGTTTCAGGGTCTTGAGGTCGTCGCCCGTGGCGGTCAGCAATTGCTCGGAAACCGGATCGCCCATGATGAGGGGATCGCTCGTGGGCCTCGTGCTATCCCGGGCGTGGCGCGCGTAGGCGAGCAGGCGCGCGCGCATGTCGTCGGCCTCGGGGCCGTAACGGCGCAGTGTCCGGTCCAGGAGGATCATATCGGTGGCGATCACATGCGCATTGTGGTCGACACCGTCAAAGGCATTGCGGGCCGAGTTGATCATCAGGCCGAGCACGAGCGATGTCATCACGATGAAGACGTTGCCGATCAGCCTGATGATGGCGACAGTCTCTTCGTGCTGGTAGCGCTCCGGCAGCCTGGAATAGAGCAGCAGCGCGCCGAGCGACGCTGCAAGGAGGCAGCAGAACGTCAAGATGCAGATGACGACTTCATAGCTGGCCATTGCAGGCTCCCGACCAGGGCGGCCCGGCAAGGATCGCACCGAAGCATGTGCCCGAGCAATGGCGGGCACATCTATTGGGCTCGATCACGCGATCCCATGCCTTTCCCGGCGATGCAGCCGGAGCGTGCCTCGCTTTGTCCCGATCTTTCTTTGCCTGTCGGCAGACCATTGATTCTCTATGCTTTATATTCGGCTGGAGTGCCGGTATCCAAAACGCCGCCTTCGCTGAAATTATACTTTCATCAATTTACGCTTAGTGTAATTTTCTGGATTCAAAGGGGTGCGTTCCCAGCGCATGCACGGCGACGGCTGTACATTATGTGCTGGTAGATCGTGAAGCTGGTGCCTGGATGAGCAGAATTGCTGTCGCAATAGTAGCAAGTTCGCGGCGCCTGCTAGGAGCCCAGCCGCCGTCATCTTCCACAACGACATCGAGGATCTGCTGCAACAGCATGCGAGCAGACTGTAGCGGTAACACTGGGTATCGCCTGATGCGCCGGCCAGAACTTCGCAGGTCTCGTTCTGTGATGACGTCGATATGCTGTCGCCGACGCGGCGATTATTTTTCGGACTTTTCGCGTGATCGGATGATGCCGCCTCGCGGCTCACCGGCGCGATTGTTCCAAGCCGGCGTGGCGCCTGTGCCTTCCGGCCGGCGATCTTCCTAGGCTTTCTCGCTCTTCTTCGTCCGGCCACCGGCCGTCAGCACTGCAAAAGGGTATGACAAGATGATTTGCTCTCGCGCCCTCTTTCCCTCGAATGCGCTGACAGCAAGGAGGCCGGCTCTGCCCTTGATGCTGGGTGCCATCCTGGCTGTCGCCCTCGCCGGCTGTGGCCAGCAGAACAGTTATGCCCCCCCGCCGCCGCCCAAGGTGGGCGTCGCCACGCCGGTTAAGAAGACCGTCACCAATTACCTGCTGGCGACGGGCAATGCGACAGCGATCAATTCGGGCAACCTGGTGGCGCGCGTGGCGGGCTTTGTCGACGCCATCCGCTACAAGGACGGCGACTTTGCGAAGACGGGGACCTCGCTCTTCACGATCGAACCGCAGCCCTACCAGCTGGCACTTGAAAACGCGCAGGCTTCGCAAGCGAGCGCCGAGGCCAACTATGCCCAGCAGCTCGCCAACTACAAGCGCCAGGCGAGCCTGCAGGTGCAGAACTTCGCTTCGCAGGCGACGTTGGAACAGGCGGTAGCCAGCCGCGACTCGGCGCAAGCGAGCGTGGACCAGGCCAAGGTCGCGATCGAGCAGGCCCAGCTCAACCTGGGCTATACCGACGTGAAGGCGCCATACGACGGTATCGTCACGGCGAGGCAGGTCTCGCTGGGCGATTATGTCGGCAACGGCACGGCCACCGTCCTCGCCACGATCGTTCAGCTCGACCCGATCTATATCGACTTCAATGTCAGCGAGACCGACGTCCTCAACATCCGCGTCAACATGAAGAAAAATGGCGTGACCCTGGCCGACCTGAAGAAGGTGCCGGTCGAGGTCGGCCTGCAGAACGAGGATGGCTACCCTCACAAGGGTGCGCTCAACTATGTCGCTCCGGCCCTGACGGCCAATACCGGCACCCTGGCGGTGCGGGCTCAGCTCGACAATCCTGGCTATGGTATCCTGCCCGGCTATTTCGTGCGGGTGCGGGTGCCGTTTGCCAGCCAGGGCGACAGCCTGCTGGTGCCTGATACCGCCATCGGCAGCGACCAGGGCGGGCGCTACGTCCTCATCATTGGCAACGACAATGTGGTCGAGCAGCGCAAGGTCGAGATCGGCCAGTTGGACGGGGATATGCGGGTTGTCACCAGCGGCCTCGATCCCACGGACAAGGTGGTGGTGGACGGCATACTGCGTGCTGTGCCCGGACAGAAGGTCGATCCGCAGGATGCGTCCCAGCCTGCCGGTCAGGGCGCCAATGCGAAGGCGTCCCAGCCATGATCTCGAAATTCTTCATCGAACGGCCGGTTCTGGCCAACGTCATCGCCATCCTGATGGTCGTGATCGGTGGCGTGGCGCTGTTCGCCCTGCCGGTGGCGCAATATCCCGATGTGGTGCCGCCCACGGTGCAGGTGACCACGCGCTATCCGGGCGCCAGCGCCCAGTCCGTGATCGACACGGTAGCGCTGCCCATCGAGCAGCAGGTGAACGGCGTCGAGGACATGCTCTATATGCAGTCCTATGCCGGCGCCGACGGCACCTATACGCTCACCGTCACCTTCAAGATCGGCACGGATCTCAACTTCGCGCAGGTTCTGGTGCAGAACCGCGTCTCCGCCGCCATGGCCTCCCTGCCGCAATCGGTGCAGGTCCAGGGCGTCACGGTGCAGAAGAAGTCGACCTCGATCCTCCAGATCGTCACCCTCACCTCGCCGGATGCCAGCCGCGACAGCCTTTATCTCAGCAACTTCGCTACGCTCAGAATGAAGGACGAGATCTCCCGCCTGCCTGGAGTCGGCAATGTGACGGTGTTCGGCGCGGGCCAATATTCGATGCGCATCTGGCTCGATCCACAGAAGATGCAGGCGCGAGGCCTGCAGGCGCAGGATGTCATCAACGCCCTGCAGCAGCAGAGCCAGGAGGTCAGCGCCGGCCAGCTCGGCGCCCCGCCGATGTCGACGGGGCAGGACTTCCAGTACACGCTCGATGTCTCCGGGCGGCTCGAGGACGCCGCCCAGTTCGCCAATGTGGTGATCAAGGCCGGCACCACGGCGGGCGACGTCACCCGCGTGCGCGATGTCGGACGCGTGGAATTGGGCGCACAGACCTACAGCCAGGTCTTCACGCTCAACAACAAGCAGGCGGCGGGTCTTGCCATCTTCCAGTCGCCCGGCGCCAATGCGCTCAACACGGCCACCGAAGTCGATGCCAAGATGAAGGAACTCGCCGCGAACTTCCCGCCGGGCGTGACCTACTCCATCCCCTTCGACACGACGCTTTTCGTCGATCAGTCTGTGCATGAGGTCTACAAGACGCTGATCGAGGCGGGCATCCTCGTGCTCATCGTCATCCTCGTCTTCCTGCAGGACTGGCGCGCCACCCTGATTCCGGCGACAACCGTGCCGGTGACCATCATCGGCGCCTTCGCGGCCATGGCGGCGATGGGCTTCACCGTCAACCTCTCGACGCTGTTCGCCATCGTGCTCGCGATCGGCATCGTGGTCGACGACGCCATCGTGGTGGTGGAGGGCGCGGCCCACAACATCGACAAGGGCATGTCGGGGCATGATGCGGCAATCGCTGCGATGAATGCGCTCTTCGGCCCGATCATCGGCATCACCCTGGTGCTGATGGCGGTGTTCCTGCCAGCCTCCTTCCTCCCCGGGCTGACAGGGCGGATGTATGCCCAGTTCGCGCTCGTCATCGCTGCGACCGCCTTGATCAGCGCCATCAATGCCGCCACGCTGAAGCCCACCCAGGCCGCCCTCTGGCTGCGGCCGACCGTGCCCGTCGAGAAGCGCAACTTCTTCTATCGGGGCTTCGACGCCGGCTATGTCTGGCTGGAGCATCGCTATGCTGCGCTCATCGGCTGGATGACCCGCCATGCCGCGCTGATGACCGTGATCGCGCTGCTGATCATCGCCGGAGCGGGCTATGGCTTCTCACGCGTCGCCACCGGCTTCCTGCCGATCGAGGACCAGGGTTATTTCCTGGCCGCGGTGCAACTGCCCGACGGTGCTTCACTCGAACGCACGCAGAAGGTGCTGGGCGAGGCCTCCGACGCGGTGCGCAAGGTCCCCGGCGTCTCCGAGGCCATCGCTATCGCCGGCGTCTCCCCGCTCGACAACAGCGCGTCATTGGCCAACGCAGGCGTCGTCTACGTCATGCTAGACGACTGGAGCAAACGTGGCAAAGGGGAGACCCTGCTCCCGCTCTATACCAAGCTGAACCAGGTGCTGTCGCAGATCCGTGAAGCCAATATCCTGGTGGTGCCCCCGCCTCCGATCCAGGGTATCGGCAATGCCGGCGGCTTCACCATGCAGATCGAATTGCGGGACGGCAGCTCCGACCTTGCCAAGCTGCAGGCCTCTGTCAACGCGATGGTTGCCGCAGCTTCCACGCAATCGGGGATCCAGCGCGTCTCTTCCTCGTTCCGGGCGGGCGTGCCGCAGTACAAGGTCGATATCGACCGCACCAAGACTGAGGGCCTCAAGCTCACCGTCGACCAGGTCTTCTCGGCGCTGGCGAGCTATGTCGGATCCAGCTATGTCGACCAGTTCAATCGCTTTGGACGGGTCTATCAGATCTATGTTCAGGGCGAGCCCGATGCGCGCAAGCGCCTGGAGGATATTGATCAGCTCACTGTCCGAAATCAGGACGGGGCGATGATCCCGATCAGCACCCTACTGAAGATCACCCCGACGGTGGGCCCCTCGCTGATCAGCCTCTACAATCTCTATCCTTCGGCGACGATCACCGGTGTGTCGCGGCCCGGCTTCTCCTCCGGGCAGACCATCAAGCTGATGGAGGAGATCGCGGCCAAGACCCTTCCGCCGGGCGTCGGCTATGAGTGGACGGCGATGTCCTACCAGGAGAAGGTCGTCGGCAACCAGATGTACATGGTCTTCGCCCTTGCGATCCTGCTCGTCTACCTCGTGCTCGCCGGCCAGTATGAAAGTTGGTACGCGGCGATCTCGGTTATCCTCGCCGTGCCGCTGTCGTTGATCGGGCCGGTGCTGGTGCTCAACGGCCTGCGTATCGACAACAATCTCTATGTGCAGATCGGCCTGGTGCTGCTGATTGCGCTGTCGGCGAAGAACGCCATCCTGATCGTGGAAGTGGCGCGCGAGATGCGGGCCGAGGGCAAGCCGATCCTGGAATCGGCGCTGGAGGCGGCCCGAGCCCGCTTCCGCCCGATCCTGATGACCTCCTTCGCCTTCATCCTGGGCGTGGCGCCGCTGGTGTTCGCCACCGGCGCCGGCGCCAGCGCAAGGTCCTCCATCGGCATCACCGTGTTCAGCGGCATGATCGCTTCGACCTGTCTTGCCGTGCTGTTCGTGCCGGCCTTCTTCGTGATGGTTCAGCGCTTCGAGGAATGGCGTTCCAGCGGCAAGAAGAAGAAACCGGCGCCGGTGACGACGGAAGGAGCGGGCGCAACAGGATAGGCACGGCGCGCTTGCCGAGTTTGCCTGCCCCAAGGCGATATCCCGTTCTTGGCGGCTGCTCTCGGCATCACCCGCGCTGCCTCGACTTAAGCCGGAGACTCGCACGCCCGGGCAATATGGGCGTGCAAATTACACCGACCGAGTATAGCGTCGACGCAGGGGCAAGGAGCGCTGCGATCGAGGATTGCGTTGGGGGTTCGATTTGGCACAAAATCGGAACCACACAAGGGTTGTTGGCGCCGTCGTAGGTCTCCGGTGCGCCGTGACCTGTGCGATTGCAATCGCCGTGGCGCCGCTGGGGAGCTGCGCGTCGCGGCCCGAAAGCGGATATCTCAGCGCCGTTTCGCAACCCGCCACGGGTGCGAACGAACATACGCTGCTCGTTGCCACAACCCGAGAGCGCGACTCCAGACCGGGAACCCTTTTCAATGGTGAACGATCGGGGACACTTGATTACGCAACGATTACGGTGTCAGTCCCGCCCAAGCATGCGGATGGGCAGGTCGAATGGCCCTCCTCGCCGCCCGGGAATCCCAAAACCGATTTTGTTGTACGTCAGGCTGCCTATATCGATAGTGAAAAGGCTTTCGTCCGCACGCTGAATAGCAGGCTATCCGCCCAGCCACGCGGCAAGCGCAAAGTACTGGTCTTCATCCACGGCTATAACACGATGTTTGCGGAGGGGCTCTATCGCTTCACGCAAATCATCCAGGACTCCGGCTCACCCGCTGTGCCGGTGTTGTTTACCTGGGCATCGCAGGGACGCCTCACCGGTTATGTCTACGATACCAACAGTGCGACGGTCGCGCGCGATGACCTGGAACACACACTTCGCCTTATTGCCGCCAGTGACGCCGACGAGATCAACATCGTCGCCCACTCCATGGGCAACTGGGTGACAGTGGAGGCGATACGACAAATCAAGATATCTGGCGATACGACGGGAGCGAATAAGGTTGGAGTTGTCGTTCTAGCGGCGCCAGACATCGATATCGACGTGTTCAAGTCGGAGATGCGGCGTATCGGACGGCCTCGTAAGCCCTTCTTCGTCGTCATATCGAAAGATGACCAAGCGTTGCGAATTTCAAGGTTCATCGCAGGCGACAAGGGAAGGCTCGGCGCCGACAGCGATGTACAGGAACTGGCCGCGATGGGGGCGATCGTGGTGGATTTGACGACCTTGAAGGGGCCCGACTCCTTGAGTCATGGCAAGTTCGCACAGCTTGCCAGCGTGGGGCCACAGCTTGAGCACGTTTTGCAGGAGGGGATAGAGGCAGATCGTGGCGCGACGCCCAAAAGCCAGACAGCCGTGAGTGGAACACTCGCCTCCTTCATCACCCTCCCGATCAGAGTCATCAACGCACCTCGACGGATCATCCTAAGGCAATAGTGTCAGTTCCCAAACGAGTTGAGCCCAACGGACAGACAACTTCGCTTGCGACAATCAAGCTGGACGCCCCGCGTTCTGGCCAAGGCCGTCGACCAGCTTCCTCAGAACCGCCCTGGCCTGTGTGGGTTCGCTGCGGATCTGGCCGTCGAGCGCCAGTGTGGCGAGTCCGTGCACCAGGGCCCAGCAGGCCAGGGTCGCCGTGTCGGCTGTGGCCGGGACGAGGCCGGCGACGCGCTGCGAAAGCACATCATAGGCAGTGCGGTCGGTGCCGTTGTCGCGGCGCGCTTTCCGGTCGCTGGCGAACATCAGCCTGAAAAGAGCGGGATTGCGCTCGGCAAAGGCAAGGTAGGCGAGGCCTTGCGCGATCAGCGCTTCCTCGCCATCGGTCGAGCGGTCGGCTTCCTCGAGATCGACGCGGAGCATGGTGAAGCCGTGGTCGGCGACGGCCTGCAGCAGCGCGACCTTGTCCTGGAAATGGCGATAGGGCGCCATGGCCGATACGCCCGCGGCGCGTGCCACGGCGCGCAGGCTGATCTCTTCGGCCCCCTGGTCGAGCATTGCAACTGCCGTTCGGACAAGGGTGGCCTGCAAGCTGCCGTGCTGATCTTTCATCTGTTTACGGTGTACACATTATCTGGTATGTTTACAGTGTAAGCAGGGGAGGTCGACCATGCAAGCGGATGCGCGCAGACAGACAGTCGATTTGTCCGGTTATCCGGACCTCGTGGTGGTGCTGCTCGGCTTTCGGGTGGGAAGTTTGCGGGTCCTGCCGGCGCTCTTAGGCGTCGGCCGCGGCCTGGCCCGACTTTCCCGAGAGCGGCCGGAAGGGTTGTTGGGGCACCAAACCTTTCTGTTCGGTTGGAACCATCTGGGCATACGCCAATATTGGCGCGACCAGGACAGTCTTACCCGCTTCACCCGTGAGGCCCCGCACGCCGTCTGGTGGCGCAATTTCCTGCGCGATACAAAAGGCAGTGGCTTCTGGCATGAGGCCTATTGCGCCCGCGGCGGCGTGGAGGCGGTGTATGTCAGCATGCCCGAACTCCCAGGCCTGGGCGCTTTTGCGCCTGTCCGGGAGGCGAAGGGACTGTTCATGTCGAGCGAGGGCCGGTTGCGCGCCGACAGGCAGGCGCGGGCGAACTGAGAGGAAGCCGGGAACTCCCGGCTGGAGCATCTTTCTTTCAGGTCGAATCGCCGAGAATCGGAAAATGCTTTTGATGTCAGTCAGTTAATTCCGAAACCGCTCCTATCTGAACGCATTTTGCTCTGGAAATGCCTTATGCCAGCTTCACGCCCGACACCTCCGCACAAATGGCCAGCAATCGGTCCTGCACGGCCGTGTCCCGCGCCTGAGGGTTCGGCTGGCGAGGCTTGAGGTGGTAGAAATAGCTGGCGGTAACGTCGGCGGCCGGATCCTCGCCCGCAGCGAGCCAAGCCTGGGTGCGGTGGGCCTGGTCGAGATCGTCGGGCGCGCCGGGCCCGCCCATCTTGGTCGGTACCCAACCCGGCTCCAGTGCGTTGGAATGCACCTCGGGTCGCAGTCTCGCTACGGCGAAGGCGAGGAGCACGTCATGCAGCTTGCTCTCGGCATAGGCGGTGGAGCCGACCCAAGGCCGGCGTTCCCAGAGGATGTCGTCGAGATGGGCGCGGGCATGATGGTGCATGCCCGAGCTCAGATAGACCAGCCGCTTCGGCAGCCCGATCAGCGCGGTGAGGATATAGGCGGCGAGCGTATTGATCGCGAAGACGTGCGGCAGGCCGTCGGCGGTGAGATGCTTGTCCTCGCGATAGCCGACCGCGGCATTATGGATCACAGCATCGAAGGGGCCGAGCGCGTTGACCTGTCCGGCAACGGCCCGGGCGCCTGCGATCGTTTCGAGGTCGCCAGTGATCACGGCCTCGGCGGCCGGCAGTTCACGCCGGGCATCGGCGGCGCGAGCCTCGTTCCGGGCGTGCAGCACCACCTTGTGGCCCTGTTCCGCCAGGAGCTGTCCGGCCATCAGGCCAAGCCCCGCGGAGGAGCCGGAAATGAAGATGCGCGCCATGGGAAGTCTCCTTCTTTGCCGCGCTCACATTTCACTCCGGACCAGGATGCCAGCAAAGGCTCTTGTTGTCGCAGACTGAGGGAGGAATGGCCAATCCTCGAAGGCGGACACGGCGCGCAGGCCGTTGTCACCTTCTAGGCGGGCCGGGAGGTGCCGCTGCCGAAAGTCCTGATATTCACTGACCCCCCCATCCTGCCGAGTCACGACATGGAGACGGTCTCGCGCGGCCTCGAACGCGTCCCGAACACCAGTCGATCCACCGCGAGCGGACCCGCTCCTCCCAGCACCAGCGCCATGAGGCCGGCGAGGTAGAGGAGGTCCGTCTCATATCCGGGCGGGCCGAAATGGGCGCCGCCTGTATCGACCGAAAGGAGCTTGATCGAACTGAAGCCGTTGGGCAGGTGCACGGTGACAATGGCCACCAGCAGCACCACCGCCATCGGCAGGCTCGCCAACGGCACAAGCAGGCCGATGAGCACGGCCAGGCCGCCGAGGAGTTCGATCAGGATGGTCGCCCAGGCGAGCAAGGCCGGGAAGGGCATGCCGAGCGCATGCAGTATCGCGACGAAGGAATCCGGTCCGCGTGCCAGCTTGGCATAGCCATGCTCCATGAAACCGCAACCCACGATCAGCCGCAGCGGCAGTGCGTACCAGGATTGAAAGCGAGGAAAAACAAAGCGGTGATAGAAATCGAGGAGAGTCTTCATATCGGCCAATCAAAGACGAACTTACGCTCCGTCTACGCTGCCGGACGGGGGCATGTTACAAAATGGTACATTTGCCGGTGACGAAGACGGCGGTCGCCCTCCTTCGGCCCGCCAAAGGGGTTCGTGATCTCCGCTCTCTCTAACGCCCGAGGGGGAACTGCGACCCTACCCCGACCCCTTCTCCAGTGCTGAGAGGATGGCGTAAGCCGCTGTTACCCGCGCCTCGTTGGGGTAGCTGCGGTTCGCCAGCATCGCCACGCCCAGGCCCTTGGCCGGCAGGAAGGCGGCGTAGGCGCCGAAGCCGTTGGTGGAGCCGGTCTTGTTGGCAAGCAAGGGGCGTCCCGCAGCCAGCGGCGGGTCGAGCGGCGCGACCGTGTTGGCGTTGCGCGCCATGTCGGCGGAATTGCCGGCTAGCAGCTGGTCGAGGCTGACCGGGTCGTCATACATCTCCCACCCCAAGCCCTGCGCCATGCCGCCGACGCGGTGATAGCCGCTTTGCGTCGCGGCAATCGCGTGCCGGAAATCGTCGTCGAGGCCTGCGCCGCCCATCACCGCTTCAAGATAGTGCGCCATCTCGGCTGCCGAAATCTTGACACCATAAGCCTCCGAATCCAGCGCGCCCGGTCCGACGCGGATTGACTTGTTGCCCTTGGCATAGCCCCAGGCGTAGCTCTCCATCTCCGCCGCGGGCACCGTGATGAAGACGCGCTTCAGGCCAAGGCCGGGAAAGATCGTGCCTTGCATCAGTGTGTCGAAGGGCTGGCCGAGGCTGCGGGCAGCGAGATAGCCGAACAGGCCGATGCTCGGGTTCGAATAGAGCCGGCGGGTTCCCGGCGCAAAGGCTGGGCGCCAGCTCCGGAAATAGCCGAGCATACTGGCTTCGTCGTTTACCCCTGCGGGGAACTGCAGCGGCAGGCCGCCCGCCGTGTAGGTGCCGAGTTCGATGAGGCTGATCTTGTCGAAGCTGCTGCCGGCGAGCGCAGGCCAGTGGTGGCTCGCCTTGTCGCCGAAGGCGAGGGCGCCCCGCGCCTGCGCCCAGCCACCGAGGATGGCGGTGAAGGTCTTCGAGAGGGAGCCGAGCTCGAACAGCGTGTCCTTGTCGACCTTCTGTCCGCTTTCACGGGAGGCGACGCCATAGTTGAAGAAGGAACGCTTTCCGCCGATCGTAACAGCCACCGCCATGCCGGGCAGGTCATGCGCCTGCATCAGCGGCATTACCGCAGCGTCGACCGCCTGCTGCAGCGTTGGCTGGGCAGGCTGTGCCCTGGCGGAACGGCTTGATAGCAAGGGGAGGGCGAGCAGAGAGCCGGCAAGAGCCTGCCGGCGCGAGAGCAACAAGGTCATGCCTGTCTCCATGGCGGGGCCTTCGCCTAGGACAGTATTTTGGCCGAAAGTCGGCGATGGATTGGCGGTGGCGCTTAGGGCGTCAGATCCTCCTCCGTCAGCGCCAGCATCTTCATGCTGCGCTCGATATTCGTGCGCCATTTTGGACCCCTGGCTCGCGCCTCTTCCCAAATGTCGTGCAACAAGAAGGGATCGTTGGCATGGAGGATCGCGATCAGCGCGCCGGCCTGGGCGAGATCCTTGTCGCGCTTGGCTACGCCAATCGAACGCTCCTGCGCCACGATCAGCTTATGAATGGCATACCGGGCCGGATTGGGGATCGTCACCTTGATGCCGTCATTGTAGAGCGCCACCGCCTTGATCGCATCCTGGATCAGGAATTCCATGAAGTGCAGCGGCGTTGCACCGGCACCAAGCCCAGCAATATTGACGACACCATCGTCCTCCCGGTTTCTGACCGGCGTGAGGATCTCCACTTCGAAGCCAGTCGAAGCCCGGAACTTTCGCGGCAGATCGGTTCTGTGCAAGCTGGGGGCGGACTGAAAGGTCGGATCGGCGCGACGCAGCACTGTCGTGAGGTCGGCGTCACCTCTGGTATCGGTGACCGAGGCCACGGCGAAATCGGCGTCCTGCGTCATCGAAAAGGCGGCGGAGGGGATGGCGCCCACGATGGGCGCATAGAGCGAGAAGGCGATGGTGCCGATCAACACCAGGCCGCTCTCGAACAGGCCGGCGCGCGCCACGGCCTCAAGCAGCCGGCCGACCTCGAGCGAGGGGCCGGGCAAGCCCGCTCGCTTGAGCATGGAGACCTGCGTGCGGCGGCTCCTGGCATGCTGAGCTTCGGCCTGGATCAGTGCGGATTCTTCGATGGCCTGCTCGTCCTTGGCCGGACCAAGATAGCGCTGGATACGGGTCTGGCCGTGTTTTTCGACCGCGTAGAGATAGGTATCGCCCCGCACCTTCTTGCGCGAGATTGACCCAGGCTGTCGCTGCACGGCCTCGACCTTCTGCAGAAGATCGGCATAGAGTGTTAGGGCTGCGGGGGAAATAGAGCCGTGGGGAGGTGCTGAAAGTGCCGCCATGGAGAACTCGTCTGCTGGATGGACGTTGAGCGATACGTCCTTAGGGAGACGTATACACGATTTTTAATAATTGTGTATAGCAAGACTAATGGCTGGAACTGGTTCGGCGCTCGCGTCAGAGCGATATCGGGCTCGGCTTGTTATCAAACTCGGTTCGGTCCCCACAGGAGCGGCGCCAGTATCGGTGCGCGCCGGGCGGGTTGAGCGACAGTGCGCCCTTCATGTCGCCATAGTGATAGTCGGCACGTAGCAACCAGTCGATCCAGATACGCCATACCGATGCCGCAACACCCTATGCCTGTCACGCAGAAATACCGCCTCTGCGTCATAAGGGATTGGCCGGAGCGGGGAGTCTCAGTGCAGCACACGGTCATCGACATCCTGCCCAACCCAACCCGCCGCCAGGTCGCGGCGCTGCCCCTGCGCGAGCGCGACGGGCGTGTGGAGGTCTGCCTCGTCACCACCCGCACCAGCCATCGCTGGACGGTACCTAAGGGTTGGCCGATCAAGGGCTGCAAGGATCACGTCGCCGCTCGCATCGAGGCTGAGCAGGAAGCAGGCCTGACCGGCCGCCCGCACAAGAAAGCGCTCGGCTCCTTCCTGTACTGGAAGCGCTGGGCCGACCGTTTCGAGCGCGTGGAGGTGAGCCTCTATCCGCTGCGGGTGACTGGTGCCCTGCGCGCCTGGAAGGAACAGGCCGAACGCCGTGTGCAATGGATGAGGCTGACCGACGCAGTCATCATCGTCGACGATCCCGGACTCGCCAGCCTGCTGAGGAGGCTCATGGGCAGGGCGCCAGGGGACGAAGGCTCTGCTGGGTCGTATCAGCTCCGGTCCTGATCGCCTTCACCCGATCGACATCCGCTCCATAGCGATGAAACCCGCCGAAATGGCCTTCGCCGATCGAGCGGCCGGCCTGGCAGTCTCCGCGCCCCGATACAACGCTCTGCCCGCGGAATTCAGCGATTCCTTCAACGCTGGCGCAGACGCGCGCGCGGCAGAAGAGGATGCGCCGATGATGGCGCCTATGGCGAAGGAGGTCTGCCATGTCATCCGCGATCGATGAGCTCTACGTTCCGCCCCCACCCCGCAGGACCTTTTACATCCTTGCTCGGTTCGGCATCATGTCTCGGCTTGTAAGCCGCTGGCTGGCCCGCCGCGTCGAGGCCCTCGCCGGCGAGCGGGCGCTCCTCGAAATGCCCGATCATCTGCTCAAGGATATCGGCCTGTCGCGCTGCGAGGTGAGCTATGCCATCCGCCATGGCCGCGAAGGACTGTAGGTTTGAGCGGCCCCGAGGCCCGGCGCGGGCCATGCCGGGCCGCGGCGGCCGGTCCATTAGCTCGTCGCGTCGATGAAAGCCCGCAGATGGCGGACGAACTGCCCGAAGGCCGGTTCGTTCTCGGTAAGAATGTGGTTGCCTGAATCGAGTTCGATGAAGCGGGCATTGGCGATCTCGGCCGCGAAGGTCCGGCCGGAGGACACCGGTGCCACCGCATCGTCCCGTGCATGCAGCACCAGGGTCGGAACCTTCACCTTGGACAGGAGCTCGCTGACGTCGATATCGGCGAAGCTGTTCTGCAGCCGCCAGGCATTGTCGGGCGAGATCGTGCGGCTCTGCAGGGCATCCAGCGCGGCGATGTGCTCCTCGGTGGCGTCCTGGATGAACATCGAGGTGAAGAGCTGGCGGAAGCGTGCATTGTTCCGGCCCCACCCCTCGCGCATCAAGGTCGCCAGGGCTTCGCGCATTGCCACCTCTCGCGGATTGCCGCGCTTGCGCCAGCCCTTGACATAACCGCCATAGAGCACCAGGCCGGAGACGCGCTCGGGATGGCGGGTGGCATAGGCGACCGAAATGGCGCAGCTCTGCGAGATGCCCAGCAAGGTGAAGCGTTCCAGGCCCGCTGCCTCCACCACACACTCCAGATCCTCCACCATGGCCTCGAAGGAAAGATCTTCCGCCTCGGAGTCGGACAGGCCGTTGCAGCGCTCGTCATAGCGCACCAGACGGTTGCGCTCGGAAAGGGCCTGCATCCAGTGCCGCCATACCGGGCTTTCCCAATCATATTGCAGATGCGACATCCAGTGCGCCGCCCGCAGCACGGGCTTGCCGCGGCCGGCAATGGCATAGGCGATGCGAACGCCCCCGGCCCCTCGGCAGAAGCGCACCTCCTGATGGGCGAGATCCTGCGCAGGCCTGGTCTCCGGCGCCGGAGCAGGCTGAACGTCCGCGCGCGGCGTCGTCGCGGCCTGTGCCAGTGCAGAACGGTTCAGCCGTTCGATCTGCCGGTTGATTTCGTCATTGCCGGGCAGAGCGCTCGCCATGGCGTGGGCGTAGCGCAAGGCCCGGGCTGGTTCGTCCTCCAGCCGTGAGACCAGCTCGCGTAGCAAGTTGAGCCGGCCGATCTCCAACTCGTCGCACAGGGCCGTGCGCCAGGCCTCGAAATCGGGACAGCGCGGCAGGCTGACATCGGCGAGAAAGGGGCCGGCCATCAGGGCGTAGGTCGCCTCCAGCTCCTCGGTGGAGCGATCGGCAAGCGCGGAGCGCTCGAGCGGGCCGAGGCGCTCGAGGTCAAGCCGGTGGCCCGGCTGCATTTGCACCACACTGCGGTCGGCCTGCAGCATGGCGGCCTCCTCCTCCGGCAGGAGCTGGCGGATCTTCGACAGGCTCCAGCGCAGGCTCGCCTTGGGATCGTCGGGAATGTCCCAGAACATCTCGCACAGTCGCTCGCGCTGATGCGGCTTTCCCGTCACCGCCAGGAAGGCGAGCAGTGCTTTTGTCTTCTTCGAAGGCGGAAAGCCCACGGGGGCTCCCTCGCTCAACACCTGGAAATCCCCGAGCACACGTATCTCGAGCATATCTGCAGTCATAGCTCCCGTACCTCCGGTTTTCGCGCTCGCGGCGCCCGAAAACCGCCCCAGGTTGACAATAACACGCCGGCTGCCGGTAATTCCACGATTGCTTCAACGCTGGCCTATACGTCGGTGCTGTTGAAGGGACTGAGCACAGCGGGGTGAAGGATATCTACCCCCAAGCTCAGGAGACGCCCGTGACACGCATTCTCAAGGCCGGTTTCGGCCTCATGTCCTATCTCATCTTCCTTCTGACCTTCCTGTACGCCATCGGCTTCACCGCCGGCGCCTTCGTGCCCAAGGGCATCGATGACGGCAGGGCCGGCCCCCTGCTGCCAGCGCTGGTGGTCAACCTCGTTCTGCTCGGCCTGTTCGCCGTGCAGCACAGCGTGATGGCGCGGCCCGCCTTCAAGAAGCTGTTGACGCGCGTCGTACCCAAGGCGATCGAGCGCAGCCTCTTCGTATTGCTCGCGAGCCTGGCACTCGACCTGCTCTTTTGGCAATGGCGACCGTTTCCCAGCGTTGTCTGGTCGCTGGAGGGCACGCCCGCCGCCTTGGTCTGGAGCCTCTTCTGGTTCGGATGGGGGCTGGTGCTGCTCAGCACCTTCCTTATCAGTCACACCGAGCTCTTCGGCCTGCGCCAGGTTCTGGATGACTGGGCCGGCCTCAACCCGGCGGCGATGATGTTCAAGACGCCCTGGCTGTATCGCCTGGTGCGCCACCCGATCTATCTCGGCTTTATCATCGCCTTCTGATCGGCGCCGGTGATGTCGCTCGGCCACCTAATGTTTGCGATGGTGACCACCGCCTATATCCTGGTCGGCATCCAGCTTGAGGAACGCGACCTGCTTCGCTTCTTCGGCGCCCGCTATGCCGCCTATCGCCGCCAGGTCTGGATGCTGCTTCCGCTGCCGCGCCGCCATCCGGGCCTGCGCCGGCATACCCTGGGGCAGGAGTGATGCGGAGGAGGTGCCGGCCCGAAGGCCGGCACGCACTATTCGCGCAAAGGCGAGCACGAATCATCCCTCAGCGCGGAACGGCGAAGCCTTCTACATCCCGGAGATCGGCCAGGGCCTTGCGGATGAACTCCTCCGCTTCCTCGCGGCTCTCCACAGCCTGGCCATGCACCACCAGGCCGTCATCGTCGAAGATAACCGCCACGATCTTGAAGTCGGCCACATCCGACTCATAGACGAAGCCCTTGTTCATGCCTCTCTCCTCTCCATCATCATAGGGCAAAGCCGCCTCAGGCGATCGACAGGAGGCCCAGCATCACCAATAGGAACACCACCAGCACCACCCCGATCAGGATACGCGCCCCGGCCGCCGCTGTGCCCGCCAGCCGCGGCATGCCGAGCACGCTCGCCACGGCGGCGATAATGAGAAGAATGAGTATCCACTTGATCATGACGGCCCGCTCCGAGCTTGGCTTCCACAGCAGGGAGCAAACCCGGCTTGGGCGTGGTTTGTTCCGAGGCTATGTCCCCCAATCCTCAGGCCGCGGCCTCGTCCGCCACGCGTCGGCCGGCTCTCAGCGTGCTCACCGCGGCGGCAAGGATCGCCAGCGCGGCACCGATGGCAAGGCCGGCGCGCGGAGCCGTGTCAGCCGGGGCGAGGGTGAAGAGCAGCGTCATGATGACGGAACCCGCCGTCTGGCCCGCGAGGCGCGCAGTGCCCTGCATGCCGCCCGCCGCGCCGCTGCGGGCGCGGGGAGCCGAGAGCAGCATGTTGCGGTTATTGGGCGTCTGGAAGAAGCCAAAACCCAGTCCGCTTGCAATGGTGAAGGGGATCAGCAGGAGCGGGTTGCCCTGCAGCGGCCATAGCGCGGCGCCGGCAAGGCCGAGGGCGAGGCAGGTCCCGCCGGCCGCGCATAGCCACGCCGAGGAGACCCGATCCGCGAGGCGTCCCGAGATCGGGCCGGCAACGGCCGTCGCGAGCGGCCATGGCGTCATGAAGAGGCCGGTCATGAACGCGTCCTGGCCAAGGCCGTGCTGCAGATAGAAGGGCAGCGCCACCATCCCAGCCATCTGTCCCGCGAAGCAACAGATCGAGGCCATCACGGAAATCCGGAAGGAACTGTCGCGCAGGAGGTCGATCGGGATCAGCGGGGTGGTGCGGGGTAACTCGCGCCGGATCAAAGCGGCGAGACTGAGAGCAGCAGCGGCTAGGAGCCCGGCTGCGAATGCTGGCCGCGTGGCCAGGAGGTCGACGCCAACCACCAGGGACGCGAAGGTGCCGGCATTGAGCAGCACGCTGAAGGCATCGACTCCGCGCCCCGTGCCGCCGGTGCGGGGCAGGGCCTGCGCCGCCAGCAGCAAGATGGCTCCAACCGGCAGGTTGACGGCGAACAGCCAGGGCCAGCCGGCGACCGACAGGATCGCGGCACCGATCGTGGGGCCGGCCGCCGCGGACAGTGCGATGACGAGGGCGTTCCAGCCGAGCACCGCACCCAATAGCCTTCGCGGCGTCGCGAAGCGCAACAGGGCCACGGCGAGCGCCATCACGGCTGCCCCGCCGATGCCCTGGATGAAGCGCGCGCCCACCAGCCAGGGCAGCGAGGGGGAGAGGGAGCACAGGGCCGAGGCGGCGGTGAACAGCACGACGCCAGCTACGAACACGCGGCGATAACCCCGGCTTTCGCCCAGCGCAGCCGCAGGGAGCAGCGTCATCACCAGCGCCATCTGGTAGGCGGTGACCACCCAGATCGACTGCGAGGAGGAAACCTGCAGCGAAGCGGCCATCGTGGGCAGGGCGACATTGGCGATCGCGCCGTCGAGCACGACGAGGACGACGGCCGCCAGGACGGCTGCCACAACGTAATGGCGCTGCGGGCTGGGCAGTCCGTCCTCCGCGGCATCGGGATCCTCATTGCCGTCGGCAGAGGCGGTTTTCGTGGAGTTCGACATTGTCATGGTCTTCCCGGATGAAGGTATCCGGGACAGGATAGCGCCGGCCAGCCATGGCGAAAGACGCAGGGGATGCATTGAATAGCTGCACAGAGCGCCATGCCAGGGATGAAGGTATACGCCGCCTGTGCTAGCCTGGCGCATGGCCGACACAGACCTCAACCTCCTGACCGCCCTCGATGCGCTGCTCGCGGAAGGCAGCGTCGCCGGCGCGGCCCGCCGGCTGGGCCTCAGCGCTTCCGCTATGAGCCGGACGCTCGCCCGCCTGCGCGCCGCCACCGGCGATCCCCTGCTGGTCCGGGCCGGACGCGGCCTCGTGCCCACGCCTCATGCCGCGTTGCTGCAGGCGCGCGTGGGGGAACTGGCGCATGAAGTGAGGGCGGTGCTGCAACCGGCGGCCGAAGGGTTGGACCTCGCCAGCCTCGATCGCGTCTTTACCATCCGTGCCAATGAAGGCTTCGTGGATGCGCTTGCCGGCCGGCTCGTTGCTGCCGCCAGGCTGGCGGCCCCCAGGGTGCGCCTGCGCTTTGCGCCGAAGCCGGACAAGGATGTCCGCCCCCTGCGGGAGGGACTGATCGACCTCGAGATCGGTGTGCTCGGCGCCAGCGGCCCCGAAGTGCGCGTGCAGGCCCTGTTCCGTGACTATTTTGTCGGAGTCGTGCGGCGGGGGCATGCGCTGATGGCGGGCGAGATCACGCCCGAGCGTTACGCCGCCTGCGCCCATGTGGTGACCTCACGCCGGGGGCGCTGGGATGGCCCGGTCGACGAGGCACTGGCGGCGCTCGGCCTCCGGCGCCATGTCGTAGCCATGGTTCCCGGCTTTCCCGCTGCACTGGCGATGGCCTGCACCACCGACCTGGTGGCGCTGGTGACGCATTCCTTCATCCGCGCGGAACAGGAGCGTTGGCTCGAGACGGCGCAGGCGCCAGTCGAATCCTTTCCCCTGCCGGTGCGGACAGAGGCGATCAGGATATCGCAGCTCTGGCATCCGCGCCTCGATGCCGATCCCGCCCATCGCTGGCTGCGCGGCCTGCTGCATTCCACCTGCCGCGCCTGGCACCATGGCCTGGAGGAAAGCCGCGAGGGCGACTGATCGCCTCGCTTGCCTGTGAGCCGGCCCGATGCCTATGCTTTGCTGCGTCGGCTCCCTCGCGCGGCCTTTGACGCCAGCCCGGGGAAACAGCATGTCCGAGCCGCAGAGAACCGAACCATCCGCCGGCCCGGTGCCGGATGCCCTGCTCGCCCGGCTGTTCGGCGAGATCGGCCGCCTCCTGGTCGGCGAGGCTGATTTTGCTCGCCCCTTCATGGCCGCTCTCCCACAGGAACCTTTCCGCCGCCAACCGGGCGATGGCGAGGCGTTTCTCCCCGTGCTACGCGACTGGCCCGATTGCCTCGCGCGCGCGCCTGAGGAGCAGCCGGCTCTCGCGTCCGTGACCGACGCTCTCTCAGGCCTCTCGCCCTTCCTGCGCTGGCGGCAGAACCCCAATTACCGGGTAAGCCCGCCCAATTCCGGCTTTCTCGACGGCTATGGCTATAGCGAGATAGCCGGCCCCTACGGCCTCGTTGAAGGCGGCATTCGCTGCGGCGTGCTGCTGCTCGGCCCGCATATCTTCTATCCCGCGCACCGGCACCCGGCGGAGGAGATCTACATTCCGCTCAACCTCGGCGCCTGGCAGCGGGGCGAGGCCGAAATCGTTGCGGGTGGGTGGACCGACAGGCCCGCCGGCGCCGTGATCCACCACCCGCCCGGGGTGCCCCACGCCATGCGCGCCGGTGAGCGGGCCCTGGCGGCGCTCTATCTCTGGCGCGGGGATCTGGCTACCGAGGCAAGGCTGGATGCGGCGGGCGCGGCCATGCGGTCGTGACGCCGGTCGCATTGGAGTTGCGGTCTCCGACCGCCAGTCTTGGAAACGAGGCATTTGTCGGAAAAGAAAGATGGCCTCACCACGTCGGCGAGAGCCGTTGTGGTGGTGGAGACCGCCACTCCCATCCCCCAATCAGCCCTCCGCCAGATAGAGCCGGATGATCCGCACAAGTTCGTTCCGGATCTCCACATCTTCCAGCCTGCCGCGGCGGGCGGCGTTGTGGATCACGCCATCGATGGTGTCCGAGATGATCACGCCCATCGTCTCGTCATCGACGCCGCCCCGCCGCACTCGATAGGCGGCGGCGATATCGGTGAAACAGGCCATGTAGTCGGCTTCGATCCGCGCGTTCTGCTCCCAGAATTCGTCCATGCCCGGCGCCTCGTCGAGCAGGACGCGCTGCAGTCCGGGATGGAGGGTATGGGCGGCGATGAGGTTGTCGACGAGACCTGCCACGAAGTCTTTGAGCGGAATGTCGCCTGCTCCGGCCAGCCTCACCGCGGTGAGGCTGTCGTCGAGATGCCGCCGCCGAATGGCGCCGACCAGCGAGACCTTGTCGGGGAAATACTGGTAGAGCGAGCCGATGCTTACCCCGGCCGTCTCCGCCACTTTGTTGGTGGTGAAGCCGGCCCAGCCCTGCTCGCTCAGAATGCGAGCCCCGGCCTCGATCACCGCCTCCACAGTGGCCCGCGAACGAGCCTGACGCGGTTCCTTGCGTAGGGTGGCGCGGGGCCTCACAATGCGAGTAGACAATTTTCCGCTCCCGCTCAGAATATGAAGAACTTACTCACATTTTTGCGGGAACGGGAGTATCGGCGATGAACGCCCCGCTGCGCACCCTCTATGGCTATCACGCCTGGGCGAATGCCGAACTCGTCGGCAAGCTCGCGCTGCTCGACCCGGTGGCGCAGAAGAGCGCACTCGACACTACGCTGCGCCTCGTCAACCACTATCATGTGGTCGCCCGTATCTTCGCGGCGCATCTCGCGGGCAGCGCGCATCCCTACACATCAGACAATACGGTCGAGACACCGGCGCTGGCGGACCTTCGCGCCAGTCTCGCCGCGATCGACCGCTGGTATCTCGACTATGTCGGCGAGGTCTCGCCGGAGACGCTGAGGGAGCCCGTCTCCTTCACCTTCACCGATGGCGACAGAGGCTGCATGACGCGGGAGGAAATGCTCCTGCACGTGGCCGTGCATGCCACAATCCACCGCGGCGAGGCCTGCCGCATCCTGGCGCAACTCGGCATCACGCCACCCTGGGATACGCTGGCGGTCTATCTGCACCAGATGCAGCCGGGGCGGAGGGAGTAGGAGAGAGTGGCCCTAGATTGCGGGCGCGACGCGAGCCTCCCCCACGAAGCTGGGGGAGGTGGCATTGCGAAACAATGACGGAGGGGGTGTGGCCCGGCGGACTCAACCTCATAGAAAGAGCGCAGATTATTCCCAGGAAGCCCCTTTGCCTTTTTCTTCCATGTCAAGTCCGCCCGACCACACCCCCTCCGAGCCGACTTTGTCGGCCCACATCCCCCAGCTTCGTGGGGGGGGGCTGGCGTCGCGCCTCTTTCACAGCCCTCAATCACTGCTGACACACTTATGTCAGCAGCATGCCCCTAAGTTCCTGTCACCATTCCTCCGGAGCCCGCGCGCATGAAATCCATCCAGGCCGGCGTCCTCGATATCGCCTATCTTGAAACCGGCCCTGCCGATGGTCCACCCGTCATCCTGCTGCACGGCTTTCCCTATGACATCCATGCCTATGACGAGGTGTCCGATCTCCTCGCCGCTTCGGGTGTGCGCTGTCTCGTGCCCTTCCTGCGCGGCTATGGCCCGACGCGCTTCCTCTCGGCCGAGACGCGTCGCTCCGGCGAGCAGGCAGCGCTCGGGGCCGATCTCCTCGCCTTCATGGATGCGCTCGCGATCCGCCGCGTGGTCCTCGGCGGCTATGACTGGGGCGGGCGTGCTGCCTCGATCGTCGCGGCGTTGTGGCCGGAGCGGGTACGTGGCCTGGTGAGCTGCGGCACCGGCTACAACATCCAGGACATCGCCCACGCCGGCATTCCTGCTGAGCCGGAGGAAGAGGCGCGCTACTGGTATCAGTATTACTTTCATTCCGAGCGCGGCCGGGCCGGTCTTGCGCAAAAGCGCCATGCGCTCTGCCATCTCCTGTGGAAGCTGTGGTCGCCGAGCTGGGCCTTCGACGAGGAAACCTTCGCGCGTAGCGCCGCCGCCTTCGACAATCCGGATTTCGTCGACATCGTCATCCACTCCTATTGCCACCGCTATGGCGGCATCCCCGGCGATCCTGCCTATGCCGCCATCGAGGCGCAACTCGCCACGCAGCCCGCCATCACCGTGCCGACCATCGTGCTGCAGGGCGCCGACGATGGCGTTGATCCGCCGGCCCGGGTGGACCGAGATGCCGCCCATTTCACTGCCGCCTATGACCGCCGCATCCTCCCCGGCATCGGCCACAACCTGCCTCAGGAAGCACCGTTGGCGTTCGCGGATGCGGTGCTGGAGCTGGCGTGAGCATTGCCTCCAGTCCCTGGTAAGGCGCCCCGCGAGTCTGCACCGCCGAGGCACGTCTCATCGGCGGGTCGCAATAGAAATGTCACGCCGGCGAGCGAAAACTTTCCTCCCTCGGCTTGTTACGCTTCGCTCAAGCGACGGATAGTCTGCGCTGTTCCCTGCGGTTCCATTCTGCACCACCGCACCTCCATCAAGATTGTCAATGCCGAGTGAACCGACACGATGCTCAAGATCCGCCATTTTGCCCCGGATGATATTCCCCAGCTCGTCTCGCTGTTCCAGGATATGCAGCGCCATTACGGCATGCCGGTGCCGGTCGCCGACGACATCCGGGCCTCCTTGGACGCACTGCCGGCGGGAGCCGGAATCCTCCTCGCCGAGACCGATGCAATCGTGGGGTTCGTGGCCTTCTCGTCGCTCTATCCCGGTCCTGGGCTGAAGCCCGGCCTGTTCATGAAGGAGCTGTTCGTCCTGGAGCGGGCGCGGGGCCAGGGCGTGGGCAAGGCGTTGGTGCGTGCCCTTGCGCGTCTCGCTATCGAGCGCGGCTTTGCCCGGATCGATTGGACGGCCGACCGGCGCAACGAGAGGCTGGTGTGCTTCTATACCGAACTCGGCGCGTTGGCGCAGGAGGAGAAGGTCTTCTTCCGCCTCACCGCCGATGCGCTCGTCGAGGTCGCCGGCGCGACGGATGCGGCGAAGAGGCCTGGCCCAAACTAAGTTGGGGAAGGGCCGCGCCTTGCGCCGAGGGCATTGCTGCCCGGTTCGGCGGTAACAACATGGCACCACGTTCCGTAGAGCCTGGCATACTCGCTCCTCGCGAGCGCGTTCTTCGTCGGGAGGCAGCATGACATTCGACCGTGATCATCACGCCATCCTCAACTTGATCGAGGCCTGGTGCGCCGCTGTGCGCCGGCGTGATTATGAGGGCATCCTGAAACATCACTCGCCCGACATGCTGATGTTCGACGTGCCCGGGCCGTTCCAGAGCGAGGGACGCGAGGCCTATCGTGCAACTTGGGATCTCTTCCTCGGCTGGTCGAGCGGCCCGGTGAAATTCGAGTTCTCCGACATCCGGATCACCGCCGGCGAGGATGTCGCCTTTGCCACCGCCCACGGCCATTGCTACGGACCCGATGATGACGGCAAACCGACCGATCTCGACTTCCGCCTGACCATGGGGCTGCGCAAGATCGCCGGTGAATGGATCATCGAGCACGAACATCATTCGGTGCCGGCGCCTTGAGCCTGCAAGGGCCCTGCCGCACGGGCTGTTGAGGTCGACCTCCCGCGCCTGGCGTTCATTTCGCCAAACGCGAAGTTTTCCCTCTCAATCGCGCCGCGGTCGGCGGAGCGTGAAGCTCTCGAAGGGCGCGACCTGGCCGTCCGGACCCACTACGTCGTAATAGGTCACCTTGATGGTGGTCATGTCGCCCGGACCCTTGCCCGGGTCGAGGTCGAAGGCGGCGAAGCCATAGGCATGGGCGGCGTTGCGCACGGCCGACCAGGGCGCCACTTCCGTCACATAGATGGGCACACGCTTGTGGGTGGTTGGGCTCTTGTCGCCAACGCGGGTGATGACACGGCAGCAGGGCGGAGTGAAGAAGAGTTCGTTGGAGGGCACCGAGGTGCCGCCGCCGCCGATCACCATATGCACCGTGCCCTTGGTGGTGTCGATCACGTCGGTGGCGGTGCCGACCGGAATCGGTGTCAGCGTCTCGTTGTTCTGCTGGCCGCGGATGGGGTGGGAGCGCTCGTAATGATGCTCATGGCCGCACACCACCAGGTCCACGCCATATTTGTCGAACAACGGCAGCCATTCCTGACGGATGCCGAGATCGGCGCCGTTGAACTTGTCGGCGGTTGAAATGGCGACCTGGTGCATGCACACCACCAGCCAGTCGATGGCCTTGTCGTCGCGGGCAGCGGCCAGCTCCTTCTCGAGCCAGGCCTTCTGGGCGCCGTTCGAATAGCCGCGCACATAGGAATCGCCGCCGTCCTGGTAGACGATATCGTCATTGGCGATGGCGACCACCCGCACCGAGCCGGCGGTGAAGCTGTACCACAGGCCGTGCGTCACCTCCGTCTGGCCCTCGGCCAGTGGCAGGGCGAAATAGGTCTGGTAGGCCTTGTAGCCGATCGGCCCGTTGCCAAGCTCGTTCTCATGATTGCCGGGCGAGGGCATCCAGGGGCGATTGCGGGCGCTGCGGGTGTTGTTGTTCCAGAAGTCCCACCAGGTACGCACACGGTCCTGCGCGAGATTGGCGTAGCACAGGTCGCCGTTGAAGAGGTGGAAGAGGGGGCGCAGTCGCTCTACGCCGAGCGTGGTATCACCGGCGGCGGGCGAGCCGAGATTGTCGTTGATATAGGTGGTGCCCTGCAGCGTCACGCCGGCGGGCGGGGTGAAGACCTTGCCGAGGGTGGGCGTGCCCTGGTCGCCGAAGCTGGTGAAGCTGAGGGGCCGGCGTCCGCGCGGCGAGGTGCGGAAGGTGCCGAATTGCGGCTCGGCGCCCTCATGCAGCGCCGCGTAGAGATAGGCCGCATCGGCATCGAGGCCGCCGACCTTGGCGTGATAGGCATAGACGGTCTGCTGGGACTTGCCGTCGATGTAGCTTGCTTCATCGGCCGCTATGGTCTGCTCCAGCTTGCCGTCGGGTCGCCCTACGAGCACACGCGGCTGTTTCACCGGCTGCAGCGTATGCCAGGAGACCACCATCTGCGCCGAAGCGTCGGCGCCGAACTGCAGATGGAGCCCGGCCACGGGTGGCGTCGCCACCGGATCGGCCGCGGCGGCGCTGATCGCGCCCGAGGCGGCCTCTTCGGCCTTGGCGAGGGAGGCCGTCAGCAGCGCCCCGGCGCCGATTCCCGCGGCGGCGAGGAGCTTACGGCGGCTGATATCGAAGCTGGTTTCGCTGTCGGGTGCGTTCATGGCGGGCGCTCACGTAGGGGGAGGAGATCTCGACGCTAGCGCGATTTTATGACAGTTGCTCGGTGGCGCGCAGTAAAGATCGACCCCGATCAAATGGCCGCCAAGAATATAAGTTGTATTGTTGCAAATATCTCTATCTTCGGTTGCAGAACATATGGCCGGGCGAGGTGCCACCGGCCCTCTACTGCGTTGCGATCCACCAGATATTGCCGCAGCCGTCGCTCACCCCAGCGCGGCGGTCGTCGTCGGCGCGCTTGCGCACGGGCTCCTGCACGCTGGTGCCGCCGGCCTTGAGGGCACGTTCATAGACGGCCTCGACATCGCGCACATAGACGTGGATATGCATCCCCTCGGACGGCTCCATCCTCGCGCCGCCGCCCAGCATGACGATGCTGTCGTCGATGCGCAGCTCCGCATGCATCAGCGAACCGTCGGGCCGGTCGAAGCGGCGCAGCAACTCGGCCTTGAAGGCCGCAGTGAGGAAGGCGATCACCCTTTCGGCATCCCGGCAGACAAGATAGGGGCTGACGGAATTGTAATTTGCCGGCTTCCAATCCTTCATGGGACCTCCCGGTGTGTCTGACGGTGGGAACGCCCGGGATAGCGGCGTGGTTCCCTCGGCACCCTTGCCACATGAGGGCGCGGGTGCAGGCGTGGCCCTTGGTTCCTGCCATCGATCGCCCGATGCTCGGCCAGTATTCACAGACCATCTGGTCTCCCGCGCTCCTGCGCGCCAGGGTATGGGCGGAGGTCCATGAGTCCGTCGGGTTCAAGGAGGACAACCGGCGTTTCATCCGGGCGCTTTGATACGATAGACCGCCGCCGCTCAGCCATTCGGCCCAAACGATCAGCGATGGATTTAAATTGACCGGATGGTCTCCTACCAAGGGCGTACCAAAGCGGTTTACATCCGAACCGAACCACCAGGAATCGCAAAATGCCTCTATTTCCAGTGAGTTAATCCGAAATACCGTCTCGACCTGAACGCATTTTGCTTTAGGATCACCCTGCTGTTTCATGAGTGATCGCCTTGCATGACTTTCAAGAAGACATCGATGCCATCTCAGGGATTGATGCGGTTCCCACAATTCTCGATGTGGTCTGCCGGACCACCGGCACGGGATTCGCCGCAGTCGCGCGGGTGACGGAAGATCGATGGGTGGCCTGTGGCGTCCGCGACGAGATTGCGTTCGGCCTCCAGCCTGGTGGCGAACTGAAAGTCGAAACGACGATTTGCAACGAGATCCGCCAGCACCGCGAAGTCGTGGTTATCGATGACGTCGACAAGGACCCGGTCTATTGCAATCACCACACGCCTGCGACCTATGGGTTGAAGAGCTATATTTCGATGCCGATCATCCTGCGGGACGGGCGGTTCTTCGGCACGCTCTGCGCTATCGATCCACAACCGCATAAGCTCAACAACCCGGCGGTGCTGGGCACGTTCAAGTTGTTTGCGGAACTCATTGCCTTTCACCTCGATGCACATCAGCAGCTTGCCTCCGGCCGCGCCCGCCTTGCCAGCGAAATCGAGAACAGCGAAATTCGGGAACAATTCATCGCCGTGCTCGGTCACGATCTCAGAAACCCGCTGGCATCGGTCGACGCAGGCCTCAAGTTGATCGACAGGACCGACGACGTCCCGAGGATCAGATCCCTGACCGGCATGATGAAAACGAGCGTGAACCGCATGTCGGGACTGATCGACGACGTGCTGGACCTGGCTCGAGGCCGTCTTGGCAGCGGCATTTCGCTCGAGCGCCACGTTACCGACAACCTTGAAACGATGCTGGAACAGGTCGTCGGCGAGCTTCGACAGTCCCAGCCCGACCGCGAGATCATCAGCGAGCTCGCCATCGAAGGGCCGATCGAGTGCGACAGTGCGCGCATAGGTCAGATGCTTTCGAACCTGGTCGCCAACGCGCTGACCCATGGCGCCAAAGATCAACCCATCATGGTAAAGGCAACCAGGACGCCTGCTGTTTTTGAGCTATCGGTCGCGAACTCGGGCGAACCGATCCCCGTTGCGGTCCTGAAAGAGCTGTTCAAACCCTTCGTACGCGCGTCGGCCAAGCCCAACCAACAGGGTCTGGGTCTCGGCCTCTATATCTGTTCGGAGATCGCCAGAGCGCATGGGGGCACACTCGATGCGGCCTCGACGCAGGAGGAGACGCGGTTCACGTTCCGGATGCCGCTCTGATCGCTTGGCTTGCGTCTCGCCGTGGCGCGCGTTCGTCGTGGAATTCTCGGAGGCATGGCAACCTCACACGGCGTCCAACGCAGCTATATACTGCAAAAGCTGCGTCTTCCGCCTGCTGTCGGAAGCTCTATCCTGAGTGAACGCTTCACAAGGGACGAACGAAATGCCGACATTCTCCTCCGACAAAGCCCTGCTCCTCATCGGCGCGTCGCGCGGCCTCGGCTATGCCTTGGCCGCCGAATACCTGCAGCGAGGCTGGCGCGTCGTCGCCACCGAACGAGTCGGCTCCAGGTCAAGGCTGCATGAACTCGCCGAGGCGTCGGAAGGCCGGCTTGAGGTCGAGACCGTCGACATCAACGATCCCGTCCTGGTCGGCGCCTTGCAGGCGCGGCTGTCGTCGCGGGCCTTCGATCTACTGTTCATAAATGCCGGCGTGACCAACAATCCGCGGGAGACGATTGCAGAGGTTGCCACCGAAGAGTTCATCCGGGTCATGGTTACGAACGCCCTGAGCCCCATGCGCGTGCTGGAAAGTCTCGAGCCGCTTGTGGTCCCGACGGGGACGCTGGGGATCATGTCGTCCGGGCAGGGGAGTGTCACCGACAACGAGTCCGGATCCAGGGAGGTGTATCGCGCCAGCAAGGCGGCCCTCAACACCCTGATGCGCAGCTTCGCCGCCCGTCATCGCGACGACTCCAGGGCCATGCTCCTCATCGCCCCGGGCTGGGTCCGCACCGATATGGGTGGCCCCGAGGGCAGGCTGAGCATCGAGGAGAGCATCCCCAAGGTGGCCGACACCATCGACGCACAGAGCGGCAAGGCGGGTTTGCAGTACCTCGACTATCTCGGCCGCACTGTCCGGTGGTGAGACCTGGGCGAGGCCGGAGCGCGTAAAAGACCGCCTCCTACAGTCGCTGTGGTATCTCCTTCGCGAAGAAGTCGGTCGCGCGGCGCACGCGAGCGGGGATGAAGCGGCGTTTCGGCCAGACGAGGCTTACGTCTCTGACCTCGCTTATAAATTCGTCGAGGATCGTGATCACGTCCGGATGCCGAAGTTCATCGGCAAGCGAGACCTTGGCGAACAGGCCGATGCCGAGGCCGGCCAGAACACCCGCCCGCATCGTTTCGACGCTGTTGGAAGAAAGATTTCCACGCACGGACACGCTGAAGCGGCCCTCCGGTCCCACAAAAGGCCAATTCGCCGACTCGAGCAGGCCACCATAGATGAGGCAGTTGTGATCGACGAGCTCGGCGGGGTTCCTGGGTATCCCGCGCTGCTCGAAGTAGCGACGGGAGCCGACGCATACGAGCGGCGTGCCGGCCACGCGCCGGACGACCGCATCCGGCAAGTCGACGGGACCTACCCGTATCGCCAGATCGATCCGGTCCTCCACCATGTCTCGCACGAAGTCCGAGAGGACGAGATCGACCTGAAGGCCAGGATTGCGTGACAGCAGCTCGGGGATCAACGGCAGGATATGGAGGCGGCCGAACGTGGAGGCGGCAGCGATCCTGATCAGGCCGGAGGCATCGAGCCTGCTGCTGGTCAGTTCGCTGTCGGCTTCCTCCATCTCGTCGACGAGCGGCTTTGTCCGCTCATAGTATCGTTGCCCTTGATCGGTCAGCGTCACACTGCGCGTGCTGCGGTTGAAGAGCGCCACGCCGAGGCGTTTCTCCAGCGCGCCGATCGCCTTGCTGACGGCCGGTTGGGACTCGCCGGTTCTCCGCGCAGCGGCGGAAAAACCGCCCGCTTCAACGACGGCGATAAAGGCGTTCAATTCGTGAAATCGATCCATCTTATTCTCTATAAGAATTAATCTTATGGAGTTTTATAACATTATCTTTGATTTTGACATAACCTACCTAAGAACCCTCAACAGGTCCCGGACGATCCGGGAGCGCAAATTGAAGGGAAGTTCCATGTCTAGTTTGGCAGGCAAGATCGCGGTCATCAGCGGCGGCACGAGCGGCATCGGGCTCGCCATTGCCCAGCGATTCGTGAAGGAGGGCGCGCATGTCTTCATCTTCGGCCGTCGCCAGGATGCGCTAGATGAGGCAGTGCAGTCCATCGGCGGCAACGTCACCGCCATCCAGGCGGATGCGTCCAGCCTCGAAGACCTCGACCGCGTCGCCGACGCCGTCCGCAGTGCCAAGGGCAGGGTGGACGCGGTCGTGTCCAACGCGGGTTTCACCGAACAGGTGCCGCTGCGTGAAATCACGGAGGAGCACTATGACCGCACGTTCAACCTGATGGCCAAGGGCCCCCTGTTCCTCGTGCAGAAGATGCTGCCGATGATGGGTCGTGGAGGATCGATCATCCTGGTATCCTCGGCCATGCACTATATGGGCCTGGCGAACCACTCGACCTATGCGGCCACCAAGGCGGCGGTGCGTTCATACGTCCGGACCTGGGCGGCCGAATTCAAGGACAGCGGCATCCGCGCGAACCTCCTGAGCCCAGGGGCCGTCGACACGCCGATCATGGACTCGCAAGCGACCACGCCCGAGGAGGCTGCCGCACTTCGCAAGATGTACTCCAACTACACGCCCATGCTGAGAATCGGGCGTCCCGAGGAACTGGCGGCTGCGGCCCTCTTCCTCGCCTCGGACGAGAGCTCCTTCATGACAGGCTCCGACATGGTCGTCGACGGCGGTGTCAGCAACGTCTGACGGTGGTCATCCGGGTGGACGGCACAGGACGTCCAAGGCCGCCGCCCACTCGGGGATCGAGGCGTATATTAATCGCCCCCACGCCGCGGCTGCGATTAGCGCCTCCGCAAATCCCGTCACACTTGTAACTCCCGCCCTTCGCTCCCCGGTGACACACTCTCCTCACGGTCAACAACCGCTGACCAGCAGCGCGCGGGATCGCCCCCCAGCATGGGAGCGCGGGAGCCCGCCGGGAATTCGGAGGTTACAGAGCCATGACGACAGTACAGCAGAACGGACATGAAGGCGGGCTATCGGCCCTGAAGACGCCACCCGTCGTATCCCCCCAGGCGTGGGAGGCCGCGCGCCAGCGCTTGCTGGTGAAGGAAAAGGCCCACACCCACGCCCGCGATGCGCTGGCGGCCGAGCGGCGGCGGATGCCGTGGGTGGCAGTCGAGAAGGACTATGTGTTCGACGGGCCCATGGGCAAGGCAAGCTTCACCGATCTGTTCGAGGGGCGGCGCCAGCTCATCCTCTACCGCGCCTTCTATGAGCCCGGCGTGTTCGGCTGGCCCGAGCATGCCTGCCGCGGCTGCTCGATGGTGGCGGACCAGGTCGCGCATGTCGCCCATCTCAACGCCCGCGACACCACCCTCGTCTTCGCCTCGCGCGCGCCGCAGGCCGATATCGCCGGCCTCAAGGCGCGGATGGGCTGGAAGATGCCGTGGTACACGATCACGGACAGCTTCGACAAAGACTTCGGCGTGGATGAATGGCACGGCACCAATGTGTTCATCCGTGACGGCGACCGTGTGTTCCGCACCTATTTCATCAACAATCGCGGCGATGAGCAGATGGGTGGCACCTGGAACTATCTCGACATCACGCCGCTGGGCCGGCAGGAGGTCTGGGAGAACTCGCCCGAAGGCTACCCGCAGACCCCGACCTACAAATGGTGGAACTGGCACAATAGCTATGTCCCCGAAGCCGCGCCCGACAAGGAGTGGGTCAAGGTCTCGGACGCTGGCGAGGCGGCGTTCCGGGAGCAGCAGGCGGGCGTCAAGCCATGAGCGAGGCATGTTCCAGCGGGCCCGGCGGCGCCATCCGCCGGAACCCCGCCGCTTTCGGCCCGGCCGACTGGCTGGCCGTCGCGGCATCGCCGACTTTCGCGCTGATGGCCGTGCTCACCACGGTCCTGGGCGGAAATTCGATGGACATGCCCTGCTCGGCAAGTCCTGTATCGCCGCTGAGCGGCATGGCGATGATGTATCTGCTGATGAGCGCCTTCCACCTGGGCGCGTGGCTGAGGCTGGTCCGCGGAGGGCGCTGATACCAAGCGCCCTCATCACTGTCTCATCGGCGCGGAATAGAACTGTCATCCCCGGCGGGACCGAAGGTCCCGGGAAGGGGATCCAGGAGTCGACAAGGCGAGACTTTGGCCCCTGGATCCCCTTACCTCGCTTCGCTCTCCGGGTATGACAGTCCGTTTCTGGTTCGATGAGCCAAAAATTTCGAGCCGCAACGAGAGCCGCTGGTATTAACCCATCACTTCGACCCGAATTTGTCGAACGTCCCGCCCCAGCTCAGCGTCAGCGTCTGCTGGCCGTCGTGCCAGTAGTAATTGGCCTGCACGGTCGAGTTCTTGAAGTGCCACAGGTCAGCCGTGAGGCCGATCGGCAGGAACACCTTGCCGATGTCCTCCACGTCATTGATGCCCTTGATGCGGTTCACCTTGCCTTCCAGGCCGGCGAAGCCGTTCTCGGCATCGGGAAATCGCAGCGACAAGTGGTTGACCACTTCCACGACCAGCGCTCCGACGACATTGTCGCCAACCTTCCGGTTGAGCCAGTCGCGGAACTTGGTCTTGAGCAGCAGCTCGTTCGCCAGGTGCCCCCAGAAGGTGGGCGTGATGACGGCGCCATCGGGTGCGGCCACCACGAAGCCGCGCTCGTCGATGTGGACGTTGCACTTCCTCTTGGAGACAGAGGCGTGGAGGGCGGTGAAGGTAAGCCTCTTGCCGGTCTCGCCGAAGCCCAGGGAGATGCGCTTGCTGCCATACTGGGTCTCCGGCAGCAGTGCCGGCCGGGGCTGTGGCGGGGGCCGCCATTGCTCGCGGAACCCCACGCCTTCGGTTGCGCCCAACGACGCCTCCAGAGCCCAGTTGGTGGGATCGTCCCTCATGCCGATCATCGAGGCATTGGCCGAACGGGGCGTGCGCGTGGCGTCGAAGGAGGAGCCGCACTCGCCGGGCTTTGGCAATTCACCGGCGTCGGGCCGTTTCGCCCGCCCGCTCAGCTCGGCTTCGAAATCGGCGGGATCGTTCGCCCAGAAATCGATGCCATCCAGCGTGCTGTGGTACGCGACCAAAGTGCCGTGCTTGATGTGCTTGTGGAGGTCGAGAGGCGGGATCAGGTCCTTGCACCGGGCCAGAATCGCATCGTATGTCCATTGCTGTCGTTCGTCCATGAGATCGGTTTCCAAAGGCCCCATCAGATTGGCGGGGCGACGGTAAGAACAAGGGGCGGAACTGCCCTGCCATGGACCGTCATATGGCCGACTGCTTGTCCCCGACATTCTCCGGGTGTGCGGCTCACCGTTGCAAGATTGATCCCAAAGACCTGCATTGGCAAGGTGCAAATCCGCCCCAGCGGCTGCGCCAATCCGCGCCCCCTGAGGGCGAGGGTTTTCAGGCCTGCAGTTTGGTCCGGCACCTTCGTCGACCGCCTTTGAACGATCGACCCGCCTCAAAGGAAGAGCCGGATCCGTAGCGCCCGAACGCGCCGCGTTTGCCGCGGCGAGGGCGAATTCAGGTCTCGGACAACAGCTCTCGTTTCGGTACGCCGAACCATTGCATGGCGGTGCCCCGGAAGAGCTGGTCTTTTTCCTCCTCCGAAAACCCCGTCAGAATTGCTTCGTAGCCGTCGTAGAGCGGGTCGAAACCGTGTGAAAGCCCCGTCAAGGGCAAATGGCTGCCGAGCATGGTTCGCCCGGGCCCGAATGCTTCCACCACGGCCAGCATCCAAGGCTTCAACTGCTCCGGCCGCCATGACATGCCGAAGATGCACTCGATCGCCGAGATGCTCGCCACGGTGTTGCCGCATCGGGCGATGGCTGTGAGAACGTCCCGCCAGCGCCTGTAGCCCTCGGCCGTCAGGTCGGTCGGCCAGCCCATGACGGCGACCGTGAAGCCGATATCCGGAAACTGCCTGACGACGTCGAGCAAGTCAGGCAATTGCGGGGAGAAGACCTCCAGTCCGCAGCGCAGCCTTCCCCCGCGCAGCTGCTTCAATCCTTCCCGCCACTTGGCATCCGAAAGGAAGTCCGGACGCGTGGCAAAACATCGGAGAGGATTGCTTGCATCCCAACCCAGATGCTGCCGGACGCCGGCAGCGGCCGGCAGGGAACGATAGAACTCGAGCCGTTCGGTCAGGCGTGGGTCGAGGAAGTCGACAAGGCCGACCAGGGCTATGGGAAGCTGCGACGCCGACGCGAGGTGCTGGCCCCATGTCATCTCCTTCTCGGCATCCCGGGATATGAATTCATGCCAGATGATGCCTTCGACATCCCTCGAAGCGCTGTCGCGAAGATAGTCATCGAGGAGATAGGTCCTGGGAAGGGCCGAATAGTCGCCAACAAGGGCCTCAAGGCCGGGTTGCCTCTGTTCGAAAATGGCGAAGGCATTGGCTTGGCTATCATAAAGATGCAAATGCGCATCGATGATCGCCCTCCGCCGAGGCTTTGTATGGTCGGTCATCGAAAGTCACCCTCACGTTGCATCCAGGCGACCGCAGCCGGAGGGTCGGACCGCAACAGTTCCACCAGCGATCGAACCGCTGCCAGGCCTTGTCTTCCAAAGACCTGCTCGATCACCGCAGCCCCGGCATAGGGCCAAGACGGATAGTCGCCGAAATTGATGTAGTCCCAGACTTTTGCGGACAGATCCGGCAGATTGCGCGCCAGATGCACCTGCATCCAGGTGGCGAGCGCCTCGTTCACCGGAATCGCATCTTGCCAGAGCTGCTCGAAGCCAGGTCCTGCCGGCGGGTGCCCGTCCTCCGTTGGGGACGTCGCCGCATAGGCGTGGAAATGTTCATGGACGAGGATGCTGCGCAGAAACAGCCGGGCCAGGTTTGGCGCGGCCCGCTCGGCGTCCACGGCGGCACGGAAGTCATCGAGGGCATCGCTGCAAAGCAGCACCCGAGGCGTGCCGGGCAAGACCAGACTTGAAGGCACCGCCCAACTCCGGGCCTTGTCGAACAAATGCGCGTCCACCTCGCTGGCTCGGGCCGGGGCAAAGATGCCGTAGGTCGGGGCGTCCACGACAACGAGCGTCGAAGATTTGCGATGCTGTGCCGACCCCAACAGGGCTCTTGCTTCGGCCCAGGCGCGCTCCACGGCCTGGGCAAATGCGCCCACCGATCCAACCATGAGGACCTTGGGTGTTTGATCCAGGCCGTAGTTCGGTGCCGCCACGGTGTCGAGATCCCGCGGCACGCCTGTCGGCACGAGCCGCTCCCAGGTCTTTAAATCCAGGGCATATCCCCCGGTGATCGGTTCGGCGCCGATTTCGAGTGCACGCGACTGAAGCACGCGCGCTACTGCGCCAAAATAGGCGTCGGCAAACTCGATGAAGGTTTGCGCCGGGTGCAGACCGGGAAGTCCGGCGGCCAGCAGAGCACCATGGGCCGCGCGCCAGCCGCCTTTGGGCTCGACTTCTCCATGAACAAATCCCAGTCCGAGGGATGGGCCGAATTTGCTCTTCATCAGAAGGCCGTCGCAGAGGGTATCGGCGAGCGTCAGCGACGCATCGAATCCCTCAGGGAGTGCCGGCCGTTCGCCAAAGCGATCCTTGTACGCAGTAAGAACGGGCTCAATGTCGGCCCACAGCAGGCCGAGGCCTTGGCGAAACGCGGCGCGGCTTCCGCTGATTGTCGTGTCATATGAATGGCCGGCAAGCATCAGGCCGAGCGGTTCGAGCCGGTCTCGCCATGCGGGCCAGACGTCATCGAGCCGGTAGCGGCCTATCTGCAATTGGGCGTTTTCGCCGGTATCCTTCAGGGCAGATCCAACGACGCGGGCCGCCGCATCCCGGACATTCGCGCAATCGGCGAGACCGGCAGGGTGGTCCCTCCATGGGGGGAGGAGCCATGAGCCAGGGTCGGATTCACACCAATATCTCAACTGCTCAAAGGCGGTGGCGGGCACAGCGGCATGCTGCGCGGTCGCCGCCGCAGTGGCCTTTGCGATTTCCCAGTCGGCATCCTTCCAAAACCTGCATACATGGAGATCAAGACAAACGACCTGGAGCACTTGGGCCAAGTCATGCAGCTTGTCTTGGCGGGCCTGTTCATACGGTCCGAGATCGACGGTTTCCGTCTTGCGCACCGCCCGGACGGTAAAGCGATCGACCAGCAGGGTCGGTACGGGATAATAGCGAACTCCGAGGGTCTGCTCGATGAAGCGGACGGCAAAGGCGGTATCGGCGGCTATATCGCGATTTGCGGCGGCAGAGGAATCCGGCATGAGCGGCAACACCGTCACCGGAATTGGACTTGCCCCTTCCAAAGGGATGTCGCGGCCGGGAGGGGGCGGCAGGGCATGTGCCGGCGATGCTCCAAGGCCCTTCAGGTCCAGGAATGCGAAATTCAGATGGCTGAGATTGGCGGGCAGTGCCGGCGGAGGCTCTTCCCAGTAGGTGGGACGAATAAAGCCGATGCCTCGACTGCTCTGAACGGCCAAACCATCCATTATTTCGTCCCTGACATTATCCGATACGCTGCTCGCCGGTGACCAGAAGAGCTGAAAGGCATCGGATGCCGCGATCAGCGACTTGATCGTGCTTTGCCATGCTTCTCCGGCCAGCAGTTCGTGCTTGTCCACGATCACATAAATGCCGAGACCCCTGTAGACCTTGGCACATGCTTCCACGACCGGCAGATCGGTCCGGGCATAGGAAGCGAAAACCTTTCGAAAGGCGCTCGCGCTGTTCAGTGCCGGCTGGTTATCCGACGGACGCGGCTCTTTTGGCGCTCGAACCTGGATCGAAACAGGTATGCGGGCGATTGGAAGGCCTTGCACTGCGACTTCCACTTCGCCCACCACAGGTCCTGGGGGCGCATTGGTTGGCCGAATGCGGAACTCGCTCTTGCCGATATCCTCCGACCAGGTTGTGGGGACGAACCTCGGGTTCACGTCGAAGCCAGGGATCCTGGGCGTGAGCACCACATCCGTGCCTCGCGACAGCCGCGTCGAAACAACCGGAGCGCTCAGGACATCGGCTCCCTTGAGCCTGCCGGTGCCGAGTGCCTCGCTGCGCACCTGATCCGTGAGGCTCGCCAGGTGCATGAAGACCAACAACGACGCCCAGGTGTCCTGGGCCAGCTCTCCAGGCGATGCAACGGTGAATCCGACGTCGTCCTCGGCCGGTGCAGGCATGGCCTGTGCCACAGCCTGGTGCAAGCTCTCCAGCGCCGTCTGTGCGGCCGCCCTCTCGGCCGCGAAGTCGTTGCTGACGGATTCGAGCGCCGATCTCATGTCCGGCTCCGAGGTGACGCCCGTCACGCTGCCGCTGGCGCCAACGACGCGCCGTATCAGGTCGATGGCCGCTTCCTCTGTATCGATCAGGATGGCGTCGATCGGAATTCGTGCGCGCTGCAGCTCTGCCGCAGCCTCCGCAGCCTCTGTCGCGTCGGAAAGGCCATCCGAGATCAGCAGGATCCTTGCCAGCAGATCGGCTGGATGTATGTCCAGCCCTGCCTTGGCCGCCCGCAGGGCGGCAGCGATGTCGGTCCCTCCATGTGGCTCGACGCCAGCCAAGGCAGTGCGGATCGCTGCGGTGTCGTTGCTCGCTCCTTCAAAGATGGGTTCTGTGCTGGTCGTGAAGGCGAGGATTGTCACCTGCGTTGCCTGGCCGAGGCTGTCGAGATGAAGCAGAAGCGCTTCCCTCGCGGCGTCGATCTTGGTCTTGGCCTGTGTCGTTCGCTGTCGGCCGCCTGTGGTGACCGTTCCGCCGAAAGGGTCAGCCATCGACCCCGATACATCCAACAGGATCAGCCACATCGCTTCCCGCCCCCGGTCGCGTGATTTGATTGTGGGCAATAGTGTCGGCAAAGCCCTACTCAAGCCAGCGCTTTTTGCACCGGTTTACTGGCATCGTCGTATCGCGATGCGGGTATTATTTGGCCTTTGAGATATAGATCTGCCGTGTGTCAGTGCAAAAGGACGGATGTATGGTCTGAACCTCACCTCAGAGAGGCGACTACGCAAACCGTTTACTTGATCGCAAAGGTCGAGCCTTGCGCCGGGCTCCGGTCATCGCAGGATTGGCGCGGCCCTCACTGGCCCGCGCAGATCGGCGTCGGCCGTGGCGGTCCTGGCGGATGCGCCGCCTTGTATTGGGCGATGATCGGCTCCAGCGTCTGCCTTGGCCAGAAATGCGGCGCTCCGATGGTTCTCAGGCACGAGGCGTTCCAGTAGAGACCCGCGCGTGCAGGCGACTGGCCCGAGGCCACCGCCCGCGCTACGGCGTCGACATCGGCGGCACCGGGATAGATGTACAGCGTCGTCGGATTGCCCTTCACCATAGCAAGGATCTGCTGGATGTTGCCGGGCGACCAGCTGGTGCAGCCGTCGCTGCGCCCGCCGGTGTAATCGACGAGGTTGCCGAACGGCACATAGCCGTTGCTGTCGGCATAGGGGCTGCCCGGCTCCTTGCGCAGGCACACGCCCTTCAGCGCCGCGGCCTCATGGCCGCCGATGGCGCGCTGGCGGGCGTTCGCGGTCTCGCCTTCACCATCGAACTGCAGGAAGGTGCGCATGAATACGGCGTCCTGCTTTCCGGTGGTGCGGTAATAGCCCTTGAAGGAGGTCTTGGTCTCGCCCGTCACATAGGGGCCGCCGGCCGTCAGGTCCGAGTCCAGGGCATTGCCGAAATTCTTGGCGCACGCCCTGCCATTGGCGAAATTCGCGGCACCCGGCAGGTTGCGCCCGCTGCCATGACCTGCCGCGATCACCCGGAACGCATGGGCGGATTCGCAGATGATGTAGAAGCGCCCCGTGCCCGGATCGTTGGGACGGGTGGCGTCCATGGCGAAGTAGCAGGCATTTCTCACCGCCCCGGAGCTCAGCTTCTGCATGTAGAGCGATCGCGCCCGGAGCAGTACCGGCTGAGCGATCTGGCCCGGGCCTTCGCCGACATGGGCGGCCAACCAGCCCGGAATGCTCGACGATTGCGCGGCTGCCTGCGATGGCGGCGTGGCCGATAGTGCGAGGGTGGCAAGGCCGAGGACAGTGGCGATGTTGAGAAGGGCAGATCTTAGCCGCACCGGACCGGTTCTCCTGTCGAAGCGTCCCGTCAATGCCCGCGGCGCCGGCAGCGGGGACAGACGTACGAGGGCCACCGCACGAATCGGCGACGCCTTCATTCTAACCCGGCCCTGTAACGAATCTTGCACGAAGAACGATGAAGCGGAAGCTAATGCGTATGGGGAGCTGCGATAAAAGGAACCCTGGGGCTTCGGCTGGGCGAGATGGGACGCATTAGTGTAAGGCGCGCCTTCGAAGTCCCCTCTCCCCGTAAGGACGGGGCGAGGGGACGCAACCGGCCCGCCACGTCTTCAACCGCCTCATCTCGCCCAGCCGTGCTTAGCCCGCCTGCGTAGACTCAACTACCGCGCCCTCACACCGCCCGTGTCACCCCACCGTCCACCCGGATGTTCTGCCCTGTGATGTAGGACGCCCCCTCCGAAGCAAGGAAGGCGATGGTGGCGGCGATCTCTTCGCTGGTGCCGTAGCGCTTGAGCGGCACCCCCTGGCGGCGCTCCTCCGTGGCGGGCAGGCTGTCGATCCAGCCGGGCAGCACGTTGTTCATGCGGATATTCTCGCCCGCATAGGTGTCGGCGAAGATCTTGGTGAAGGAGGCGAGGCCCGCGCGGAAGACGGCCGAGGTCGGGAACATCGCGCTCGGCTCGAAGACCCAGGCGGTGGAGATGTTGATGATGACCCCTGCCTTCTGCCGCTGCATCACCGGCGTCACCAGCCGGGCCGGCCTGATGACGTTGAGGAGATAGGTGTCGAGGCCGCGATGCCAGTCCTCGTCGGAGATCTCCAGGATAGGCGCCCGCGGGCCGTGGCCGGCGCTGTTGACGAGCACGTCGATCCGGCCCCAGCGCGCGACGGCAAGGTCCACCAGCCGGCCGAGATCCGCGTTCGACTGGTTCGATCCGGTGACGCCGACGCCGCCAAGTTCGCCGGCCAGTGCTTCGCCCTTGCCCGAGGAAGAGAGGATGCCGACCTTGAAGCCGGTCTCCGCAAGCTTGCGCGCTGCCGCCGCACCCATGCCGCTGCCGCCGGCCGTGACAAGTGCTACTTTTTCTACTGCCATGTCTGCCCCGGAATTCGTTGAGGGTGAAGAAACTTGTCGCTGCGGCGCGAGTAAGATCTAGCTATAGCAGCTTGCCGCCGCAATCGCGAACCAGTTCCCGGCATATCATCCAGTAGAAAATCTATCGATGCCAGAAAGTGTCCACCGCCTTCCTTCCCTCAACGGGCTGCGTGTGTTCGAGGTTGCCGCGCGCCAGCTCAACTTCCGCCTCGCGGCGGAGGAGCTCGGCGTCACCCAGGGCGCCGTCGCCCAGCAGGTCCGGGGACTGGAGGCAGAGCTGGGCGTCAAGCTGTTCGAGCGGCTGCCGCGCACCCTGGCGCTGACGGAAGCGGGGCGCACCTATGTCGCCAATATCCGACGCGCCTTCGAGCTCATCACTGAGGCAACCGCGACGCTGCGGCCGGAGCCGCAACATCTTACCATCAGCGTGACGCCTACCTTCGCCTCCCGATGGCTGATCCCGCGCCTGCCGGACTTCACGACCGCCCATCCCGACATCGATCTCAGGATCGTCGCCAATGACCGCATCGCCAATTTCCAGACCGACGCCGTCGATCTCGCCGTTCGCCACGGCCGTCCGCCCTTTGGGCCGGGGCTGAACGCGGAGCTTCTCTTCGAGCACGTCCTCGTTGCCGTCGCCAGCCCGCTCCTGATCGAGAAGCTCGGCCGGCCGGAGGAAGGCGCCAATCTCGGGCGCTATCCCCTCCTGCACGATGCCCATGATCTCTGGCCGTCATTCCTGGAGCAGGCCTTTCCGATGGGCCCGCCGGCGGCGGCCAAGAACATCCGCTTCAATCAGACCTCGCTGGCCATCGAGGCCGCCATCGCCGGCCAGGGCCTGGCTTTGGCAAGCCGGCTCTTCATCGACGACGACCTGGCGGCCGGCCGGCTCGTGCCTCTGTTCGGCAAGGAGCTGCGCGGCGGCTCGGACTTCTACCTGATCTGGCCTCGCAAGCCCCGCCATGCGGCGAGCGTGAGTGAAGTGCGGCAGTGGCTGTCATCCGCGGCGATCCGGGGATAGGTGCTGGCGTGAGTTTAAAGAGGCGCGCCAAACACGGAGTGTCGATCACCGATCGACATCTTTATTTCCAGCAAGCGCATCGTTTCCAAGAAAGAATGTCGATCAGTGATCGACACTCCAGCTGCGCCTTCCGTTCCAAGCCGCCGCCCGAGGGCAGGGTCTTGCTGAGACTCCCTGCTCGGCAACCCCATCACACCCTGGCGCAGAGGAAATTCGAAAAGGTGTGCCAGCCATCGTTGCGCCGCCGGAAATAGCGCGCATTGATCAGCGGGCCGTCCCAGAGCTCGATCTCCCCGAAGCCCAAGGCCGCGATCTTGTCGCGCAGGGCGTCTGGCTCGAAGGCGGACACCATCGGCTCGCCGACACCGGCGACCATGTCGCGCATCATCTGGTTGATGACCTGTTCGATGGGCGTGGTCGGCACCTTCTGGTAATCGAAAGTGATCGAGGTGCCTCGCGGCAGGCTCGCCACGAAGCGGAGCGGCGCCATGATGGCCTCTTCGTTGAGATACATCGTCACGCCCAGCCAGGAGAAGCAGGCCGGTAGGTCGGTGCGAAAGCCTGCCTCGGCCAGCCGCCCGGCGATCGTCTCTGACTCGAAATCCACCGGCAGCAGCGTCACGCCCTCCGGCACGCCGATCCCGGCCTCTTCCAGCCGCTCGCGTTTCCATTGCTGCGTTGCCGGATGATCGATCTCGTAGAGGTGCAGGCCCAGCGCCTCGTGCGGGTTGCGATAGGCGAAGGTATCGAGCCCGGCGCCCAGCACCACATATTGCCGGACCCCGGCCGCGGCGGCACGCGTGAACTCGTCCTCGGTGAGGCGGCTGCGGGCGATCACATGGGCGCGCATGCCGCGCTGCATCGGGTTGTTGTAGCGATGGGGATCCTCGCGCAGTTCCTCGGCCTCCTGCCGGCCGAGAATGCGCAGGGCAAGGGGATCGTCGAAGATCAGCGGGTGGTCCAGCAACTGGTGCACGGCACGCTGCGTGGCGACCTTGAGGGCCGTGCGGCTGGGAACACCAGAGTGGAGGATGTTGTCGGAGGCCATGGCTGCTCTATGAGTTCGTGGATAGGGTGGCGGCTCGAGAACCGGATGCGGCACTTGCTGCATAAGCCGAGGTTCGTGACGCGCTGAATAAAGGCTGCCACCAACAATCGTCAAAGGCATGGACACTCTCTCGATCGCAAGACTTCCAATGAGGAGACACCCCGGCTTGTCCGGCGCCCGGGTGGCGACGAAGATGCCGACCCGGGCTGTCGAGATCCTCTCCGACTGGCAGGTCGCGTGCATGCCGAGCCTGGCCGGCTTTCCGCCCGACCAGGCCGAAGCCCGCGGCTCGTTCGGCGAATACGCTCGGGAATGGGCCGGCGGTTCGTCCTTCCTCAGAAGGCCTTGCGGCTGTCGCTTCTCGGATCGCTGCTGACCTGATGCGTGATGTAAAGATCGGAGCGCGCCAGGCGCCGCCACGGTCGGGCTGGATGACGCGGATTCGTCTTGATGTCCACGACGGCCAGAGAGGGCGCGCCGTCTCTTGAGCATTGCACGGCCCATTGGCCGTCGGGGGACGCTATTCCAGAAGGCGCCGTAACGCTTTGCCGTGCGTGGGCGGAGAAGCTCACCCAATACGAATTGCTTGCGGCGTGTCCCAGCACCTCTGCCGGGAAGGCCGGCACGGGGAAAGGGGACTCGCCGGTGGTGGAGAAGAGAACGCAATCGACATCCAGCTCCTCGTACTCCGTGAAGATTTCCGGATAGTGCGCCTCCATGCCGAGCGCACATCCGAAACGGACCCTGTCGACGTCGAAGGTTATGGGAATCCGCCCCGGGGCATACATGAACGAAATCTTGGTGTTCGAGAGCATGCGTTCGTCATAGCGCGTCGCCAGGGTTCCGCGATCGGAGACGACATAGAGGCTGTTATGGGGCCGGTGCGGTGGGGTCAGCTGATGCACGGAGCCGAATACCGTCCAGAGTTCGAGCTCCCTTGCCAGCTTGCTGGTGGCGTCCAGTTCCTCGCGTAGGATGGCCCATTCGAACCGCTTCCAGTCGGAGGGGCCGATATCTTCGGGACCGGTTTCGGACATGATGCGCTTGTTAGGGGAGCAGGTTGCTCCCTCGGGGAAATGGACGATGCGCGCCCCGGCGTCATGGGCCTCGCGCATCAGGCGCCGTATTTCCATGCCGCTGGCGCGAAGCCCGGAAATATCACGGGGATCGTTGAACAAAGAGGTTTGCGTTACGGCCAGGCGCACCGATCTGGCGTCGGGATGGTCCGGCGGGGACTGGCGAACATGTCTGAGAGCTGCGGTGTAGGACTCGCCCGTCTTGGCGGCGCGAGCGCGTACACGGCGTTTGAGATTTCCGTTTTGCGTCATTGTCAGGCCTTTCACGCCCCGGACGCAAGTTCCCCAGCAACCACGCCCGAAGCGATGGGACCCGGACAGCGACCTGAGACTGAAGTCCCTTTGCCTCCGTTTAAGACCGTGCTGGGGAGGGTCTTGGGAGGTTGGGCGTAGGTCACGCCAACAGGAAAGATGTCGCTGGCGTCTCGATTTGTCAATCGGCCGCAACTGCCTGCGCGATCTCTGCGAGACCAGGGCGAGGTGGCTGCCGGCCCCAACCTAAACCGGAGAAGGCCCGACCCAATACTTCCCCGTAGTCGGCGAAGGATGGGTCGGGCCAAGACGAAAAAGGCCGGTCCCGCGTCATTCGCAGGACCGACCCCGTCATTGAAGGATCTCGCTCAGGCGGCGGCTGCCGTCTTGTTCGATGTCTTGGAGAGGCCGGTCAAAAGCTTGTCGGTGGCCTCTTCCTCGCTGAGGGTTTCTTCGAACAGCCGCGCGACTTCCTTCAGGCCGAGCTCGCCAGCCCATGCCTTGAGGGCGCCATAGCGGGCAATTTCGTAGTGCTCCACGGCCTGGGCAGCGGCAATCAGGCCAGCATCGAGCGCCGAACCGCCCTCGAATTCTTCGCCGACTTCGTCGCCCTCCTTGAGAATGCCCTTGATCGCCTCGCAGGGCACCCCTTCCGGCTTCAGCTTCAAGAACTTGAAGACGGATTCGAGACGGGTAACATGTCCCTCGGTCTGCTTGAGATGGGTTTGAAAGGCCTTCTGCAACGCGGGCTCCTTGGCGGCCTTGGCCATCTTCGGAAGCGCCTTCAGAATGGCGCTCTCGGCAAAATACACGTCCTTCAGGGTGTGCACGAGAAGTCGATCGAGGTTCTTATCAGACATGACAGTCTCCTTTTCCGCTCGGCACAGCCTGGCGGGTTCTTGATTGCATCGAATTGCAGGAGATAGGGAGGTCTCGGCCTATCGAGATTACCGCGATAGACGTCGACGATTTGCGCTGACCTGGCGTTGGAAGACGGTGATGGCGCGGCCAGGCGCAAGAAGGCCTTGTCCGGTCGCAATGTCCTTCAGCATACCGATCTGAGCTACAGCCAGAGCCGCAAGTTTTTCAGATATCATACGTTGCGTTTCAATCTCGGAACGCCTTCCGCCGTAGGCCAGTTTCATGACTCTGAGACTAACGACCTCTTGTGCCTCGACATTTAACTTTATGATCGAGTTGTAATTGTCGAGCCAGGGGCCAAAGAGCGCGTTCACGGGATCTCCGATCTCTTGAGGCTCGGTATTATTTCTTGCCGCCTCGGGCAGTTCAACTGTGCGGAGAGGGAATAGTTCCGCACACTCCCATCCTAAGATGCAGGCCTGTCGGTTGCGTCGTGCCGAAAGCCCGCGACGCCGTGGATACCGAGAAGCGGCAGGCAGGTGGCGGAACTGACCGGCCAGCGTTTTCGAGACCGTGCGGAACTACCTCTATAGCTTTCTGGCCCGGCTGCGCTCAGGTGTCCCGGTCGGCATGCTGCTGAGCGCGTATATCTTCGATCTCCTCGACCGTGGATTTCTCGATGCCAACCAGTTGATTATGTGAATCTCCCGACAAGATCAGATGGTTCAGCTTGGCCTGGATAGCATTCGTATCCCGCTTCTGGGCAACCAGGATTGTCGCAGCTATGACAATGGCGACGACGGAGAGATACATATTGAATAGAAGGGACCAGCTCTCTCCGAACCTTGAGATTATGCCGACCAGGAACCCCAACAAGAGCGTCAGCATAATTCCCAGAAAGCCGAGGGAGGTGGCCAGGGTCGCTGCAAACCATTGAATAAGCGCGTCGATCTGTTTCATTATGGCGATACCCCTTGGAATTGGACTTACCTGCGCATCCCTTTCACCCGGTTCACAATTGGCGGATGCACACGAATGAGATTGAACGCGATGTTCGGCCAAGCTGCCGACAAGGTTTCCAAAGCCACCGGCCACCCTGTCACATTCGTGCTGGGCTGTCTCGTAATCGTAATCCGAAGCGTTTCCGGGCCTATGCTTCACTTTTTAGACGCGGCTGCTGATCTTCAGCACCGCCATCCCTGATCTTGCTGTCGAGGAGGTTCACGCCGGCGCCGTGAATCGCAACCATGACGTCGTTGTCCCGCAGCTCCGCCTCCGGACTTTCACCAAGCCGCAGCGCCCCAAATAAGCGGGGGCGAGACCATGAACTTTCGCCAGGGCGTCTCTCTGAAGACTGCCGTGATATGTCTGGTGTCAAGTCAAGCATTAAGCAAAAAAAGCCCGGCCTTTGCCGGGCTTCTCCGTTCTGGAAACGGCTTAGAAGGTCCGCTTGATGCGGATGCCAGCCTGCCAGACGTTGCCACTAACATCACGCAGGGCGGGGAAAATCGAAGTTGGAACGAAGTATGGAGCATTGTCGGCAGAGACGTGAGTGTAGGACACTTCGCCAGCGACCGTCAGGCCCTTGACAACCGTATAGGTCAGATTACCCGCGATCGTGTACTCCTTGATCTTGAGTTCGGTCGCCGAGTACGCCTTGTCGTAGTTGGTGTCGATATAGCTGCCCACCAGGTTGGCGTTCAGGACAGGCGTGATGTTGCCCCCGAGTTCGCCCACGATCGACCAACCCTTGCCCTCTTCAAAGCCGCGTCCCAGAGGGCCGGCGGCAATTGTCGTCGGGAGGACGTCTGCTGTACCCAGAACCGTAGCGCCGCCGCCAAGATAATCGGTAGCAGCGTTGGCATACTGACCTTCAACGATGAAGTGGCCAGCGTCGATGAAGGGAAGCTTGATCAGAACGGTACCGCCGACCGCGTAGCCATACTTATTCGTATGAGGTCCGGGAATGACGGCCCCCGTGGCGGCGCTAACGGCTTCTCCGTTGCGATTCTGATGTCCTGCCGCCTGCACGGCCAGAGAACCCCAATCAGCATCATAACGAAGCTGACCCACAACATCCGGCACTTGCTGGCCGCCGGGAATGTAACCGTTAATCACCGAGTTCGAGCGATGATCACGGCCGTCCTCGATCGACAGCGTGGCGCTGAAGCCGCCGCCGAACTGGGCGGTGTAGGCGATCAGGTTCACCGTGTTCGATTCAGCGTAGTACGGAGCCCAGATGGTGTCGCCGTACTCGTTATCGTAGAAGCCGAAGAACGAATGGGCGTAACCGGCCGTCAGGCCACCGAACTGGATGAAGGCCTTGTCGATGGAGAAGCTGTTGCCGTTATAGGTATTGCTGCGGCCGCCCTGGCTGATCGGGTGGGAGTCAGCGTTAATCTGGAAGTATGAACGCAGCAGACCCCAATCGGTCTGAGTGCGAGCGTCGAACCAGATGCGAGCCTGGGTGTTGAAGGCGGTGCGGTTGTCGTTGCGGTTGAAGCTGCTCTTGTTGATATATTGGCCAAGCGAGCTGAAGCGGTCGCCACCGAATGCGCGGTAGTCAGCGCGAATTTCGCCGCCGATCTTGAGGCAGGTGTCGCTGCCGGGGATGTAGAAGTAGCCGGGGCCGAAGGTCGAGCAAACCTTTACATACTCAACGGCTTCGCCCTTGGTCATGGGCAGGTCGGCGGCGTGGGCAGCGCCGAGGGCGGCGATACCGGCAGCAGCGCCAAGTAGAAGAGACTTAATCATCATAAGATGACCTCCAAGACTTGTTTTTACTTTGGCCATTGAGGTGGCCGTGTGCGATTTCCCGACCATGCCGGGGTTTAGATCCCGTTAGGAGGATCATTAGCGCACCATGGGGCCTGGAAGTTGCCGAGTGCAACACGCTTTCGTCACTAAATGGCCATTTTGCTACAAGGTGTGGCTGCAAAGACACAAATATAAACGTTGAAATTCTGAGCATACTTTCCAAAATCGCGAACTTTTCTTTAAATATAATTGGTACATATTTCAGTTTTCATAATTATACAATATCGCATATAATGAAACTTTCCTATGAATAGGTAACTCAGTATGCCGTATGTCTCAACTAATTTGATTAAATTGAAATATTTTTATTTATTTGTAACGAATATACCATAGTGGTTAGGCGTTAGTCTTTAAATCTAATAAAAACGTAATACAACCCAAAGTTTTGCACGCAGGGGATGCGTCACATACTTAGTTGTTATCTATAATACGCCGATTTTTTGACCGGTGCGTTGAATGGTAGCAGTATTGACGAGATAAGGATTGCTGCTAGAGTTTCTCCGGGTTTGCGAGGCCCCTGATCTAAAACTGGAAGCCCGGCTGTGCTTGACCTCCCAGCCGGGCTTCTTTTTGAGCCAAATGCTGTTCGGACCATGGCCCGGCCGGAAGTGCCTTACAAGAACGGCCGCTCCTCGCACGGTGTGGGCGCAGTTCAAGAGCGACGCCGAGACCGATCTTTCAAATGCCTGCCTTCAAGTGATCCACTGGTTGCTAAATACCTTTAGCGCCCGTAGCGCCTTGCCTTGCCAGGGTGCAACGCCCGCCGGAATTGTCGGGTTACGGCAACCAATCAACGGAGCCCGCCAAGACACGGAGCCGTTGCTCTACTTTAGAAGACGACAAAAGGCACAAGTGCCCCCGTAGTAAGCACGTCAATGGTCACAAACCACGGAGAATGACGAAGTGCCGAAACTTTGTATGTAATTTCTTAGCTTTAGAAAGCGCTCGATTTAGCTCATCGATCCTCCATAAGCTAAAGAACTAGAGAAGCTACAAGCCTTTACATACATAGTAGTATCCGATATGCCGTCCTTCACCCTTCGCGCACGCTTCCTGTTTTATACGACACCTCTACTATAGAGCCAGGCGCTTACGTCAGTTCAAGGTGTACGACAGACCACCCACGACACCAAAGTCCGGTTTGCTCTGGCTTGGCGAGTAGGTGCCAGCAAGATTGGCGCGCCACTTGGAGTTCTCCGAGGTCCAGCCAATGCCGGCGGCGACGCCGACCTGGCTGTGATAGACCGACAGGGCAGCAGCAGCCGAGACCTTCCCCGGACGATCGTCGTAACGAAGACCGGTGGCTGCCATCGCGGAAGCGATGCCGGAATTGGCCTTTTTGTAGTTGCTCGAAATTTGTTTCTGAAGACCCGCTATGTTGCCGTCAATGCTGGCAAAGCGCTGGTCCAGAGCCGTGATAGCGCCACCAACACTGTTGTAGCTGTTACCGCCCACACTGTAGCTTGGCGCCGAAATTTGGCCGGCTGCATTCACCGTAGAGCCGCCGCCAAGAGCAGTGGCCACCGACGAGGCCGTACCATAAAGTTGAGAGCCATTGATTGCGTCAGTGGAAGCGGCGCTCACCGCGCCAGCCTCGACGTTGTGGACGCCTACCGGGGCATTGGCCTGGCCCACGAGCGTCACATCGTTCGTCGCGATGCCGCCGTTCGGCGTGGTGAGGCTGCCGGGGCTGGAATATTGCACAGGCCCGGCACCGCCTGTTGACAGCGCCTCCACCGCCTGGTTGGTCGCATAGAGCTGCGAACCGTTTACGGCGTCGGTCGAGGTCGCGCTCAACTGGCCTGCTGCAACGTTGGACACCGTACGCTCTGCGCCCTGGGAGCCGACACTCACGGTACCGACAGGTGAGCTGCCGGCGAATGCGTAGGTCGTTCCGTTAATGGTCGTGTTGGCAGTGCCGACTGGGGCCGCGGTCGCTGTCGAGCCGGCACCGATCGCCACGGAGTTTGCCGTGGTCACCTGCGCGCCATTGCCAATGGCAACCGCGTTAACGGCACCAGCATTCGATGAACTGCCAATAGCAATGCTGTCCGAAGCACCAGTCGCTGTCGACGCGTTGGCGCCGATCGCGACGGAGCGGTCACCACTGGCAGAGGTTGCCGGCCCTGCGGCGGTCGCATCCGTGCCGGCCGCCGCTGCTGCCGGAAGCGTGCTGTTAGCCGTGAAATACTTCAGGGTCGCGCCATTTTGGATATTGCCGATGGAATTGTTCAGTGTGGTGAGATTGGTGTCGACAGCTGTGAAGGCATCCGAAACGGTAGAATAGCTGTTCCCCTGCACGTTGAATGACGATCCTACGACTTCACCCGCACCGTTGACCGCGGTGGATCCCCCCAGGGTGTTGGCAATGCTGTTGGCTGTCCCATAGAGCTGAGAGCCGTTGACGGCATCGGTCGAGGTCGCGGAAACAGCGCCGTTCGCCAGATTGGCGATCGTCGTTCCGCCAGTTCCGCCCAGCGTCACCGTCTGCTTCGTGCCATCGTCATACTGGACCGCATTGGCGGTGGCATTGTTGACGGCCGTGTAAAGTTGGGAGCCATTCACCGCATCCGTGGAGGTTGCCGAGATGGTACCGGCGGCTACATTGGTGATCTTCGTGCCGGCCGCATCGATACCCGTCGTCGTCACGCTTGGACCGCCGGTGATGGTCAGGCCATTGGTGGTGACCGAGGTGCCACCCACCGACAGGCTGTTGGCGATAGTCACGTCGGGAGAGAGATTGAAGGTGACGGCGTTGTCCGTCTTGGTGATGGCGAGGTTGCCATCGGTGTTGTTCAGGTCGACCGTGTCGCCCGGCGCGACATTGCTGGAGTTCGCGCCATTGGCGGTGAGATTCCAGCCCTTGCTCGCGGTCTGGCTGACATCATAGAGCTGGCTGCCATTGACCGCATCGGTCGAGGTCGAGGTCACGGCACCATTGGCAAGGTTGGTGATCGTCACCGGCGCGCCTGCGCCGGCGCCGCCCGTCGCACCCAGGGTGATCTTGCTCTCGGTTGTGTCGTCATATTTGACCGAGATATTGGCCAGGTTCGTCGTGTTGGTATCAAGCGCCGCCAGTGCATCGCCAACCGTCGTCTGCGCGGCGGGTGCGCCCACCCCGCCGGTGGAGCTGATGCCGGAAATGTTTTGGCTGAAGCCGGTGATGTTGCCCGTCGTCGGATCGTAGGTCGCCCCGCCTCCGATTGTGGTCGCCGTCGTGTTGCCCAGATTGTTGGTGGTGCTGCCCAGGCCAGTGATCGCCAGATTGGTGGCATAGAGTTCGCTACCGTTGACCGCGTCCGTGGATGTTGCCGTGATCTGGCCTGCTGCAACATTGGTAACGGTGCGCTCCTTGCCCACCGAGCCAACGCTAACCGTGCTGGTCGGGGTCGTGCCCGCGAAAGTATATGTCGTGCCGTTGATCACCGTGCTGGCCGTGCCAATCGCCGCCGCCGTCACCGACCCCGATCCCAGCGCCACGTCGCCAGCGTTGTTGGCAATCGCCGTGTCGCCGAACGCGAGCGAACCGGCGCCGAGTGCGCTGCTGGTGTTGCCCAGTGCGAGGGAACCTTGGCCCTGTGCGTTGTTGCCATTTCCGAGCGCCACCGCGCCCTGGCCAACGACTGTATTCTGAAAGCCGACGCCGACAGCTCCTTGCGCGGCCGTACCAGCCGTGCCGACCGCCTGCCCGCCGCCGCCGACCAGGTTCGTGTTGCCCATGGCGACCGAGCCGTTGCCGGTTGCCGTATCGTCCATGCCGCTTGCGACCGCGCCATTGCCGGTCGCGGTGTTGGGGTCGCCGATCGCCACCGCACCATTGCCGTTGGCGACGTTGCCCGAGCCGATCGACACCGCCTTGCCGCCGGTCGCCACCGCATTGGTTCCCATGGCCACCGCCTCGGCGGAATTGGCCGTTGCATTCGAGCCGATGGCGATGGCGCTGGTCGCGCTGGCGGCTGATTGCCCACCAACGGCGATCGCGTTGACGCCTGAGGCGCTGGCGCCCACGGTCAAGTTGCCGCCGAGCGCCACGGCACCCGTCGCGAGGGCCGTTGCCCCAACCCCGACTGCAGTGGAGTATGCGCCGCTGGAGCTTGCGTTGTTGCCGAGCGCGACGCCGGAGGTCGCCGCGTTGCCAACCACTGCACCCGATCCCAGCGCAACCCCGCCGAAGGCCAGCACTTGCGCTTGGTTGCCAAGGGCGGTCCCGGAATCACCCGACGCGGTGGCAAGAGGGCCAAGCGCGGTCGAGTTTGCCCCCGACGCAGTGGCCTGATAGCCACCAGCAAAGGCATTGACGGCACTGGCGCTGGCCGACCAGCCTGCGGCGAATGCAAAGTTGGCGCTGGCCGTGGAACTGACACCGACCGCCGTGGAATTGCTTCCCGTAGCACTGGCGAAGGTCCCCAGGGCGCTGGCGCCGCCTCCGGTGGCATTGGCGTCAACGCCGAGTGCGACCGTATTGACATTGCTAGCCACAGTGCCGGCGCCCAGCGCCATTCCGCCGCTGCCTGAGGCCGCCGCATTCCAGCCGAGAGCTACCGCGTATTGTCCCGATGAATTGGCCAGGTAGCCGACCGCCGTCGCTTCAAGGGCGGAGGCGGCCGCCCCATTTCCGATCGCCGTGGTCTGGTTTGCCGACGCATTGGCGGATGTACCGAAGGCGCTGGCTCCGGTTCCTGTTGCGGAAGCGGTCGTACCGACGCTCGTGGCCCATGGCCCCGTGGCGACGGCTCCATTGCCGATCGCAACCGCTTCAAAAGTAAAGCCGGTAGGGGCTGTTCCGCTTGCATTGGCATTCGTGCCGATGGCAATGGGAGAGCCGCCTAACCCGGTGACGATCGCTTTGGCGCCATCCCCTAAGGCCACGGGAGCGCCGCCCGTGGCACTGGCCTGGCTGCTCGTGCCGATCGCCACCGCGTTGCCGCCTGCCGCGGTTCCACCGCCTGCAGTATAGTTCTGAGCGTTCGCCACCCGCGGGATCACAGTGATGCTCATCGCACCGATCGCCACGGCCAAGATCCCACCAAGCGCGAATTTACCAAGCCACAGAGCTTTGGGCCGCACGCCAAGCACGTTATTGGCCGCCAGCAGAATCGCCATCAGTCGACGGCAGGTTCCGAAAGCCAGCAAACCGCCGTCAGCGCGCGCAGTATACACCTCAGGTAAACTTACTTTTCTTGACATGGCACAAGCCTATGGCCGGCGTAACCACGCCGTTTCATAGTACTTCCTCAGCAAAATCTGTAGCGATGAGTCTTATTGTCGCGCCAAAGCGATCTTAACTATGATGCTGCACGATAATAGCCACGAATACGCCTGAGTCACCGAGCAGCTGGTCCCAATAGCAAGCAGACCGTCTCAAAAAAGAGGTATGCCGCGCCAGGCCCGATCGATCGCATTTGGTCTGAGGTATCGCAACCCACAGTGTGTCAGCGACGCTGGCGATTGCGTGCCTCTCGCGGGCTGTAGCCAAACTTGCGACGGAACGCACGCGCGAAATCCGATGCAAAGTTGAAGCCGTAGCGATAGGCAATCTCCTGCACTTGCTTGTCGGTGTTTGAGGCAAGCTCAGCATGGGCGGCGTGCAAGCGCTGCTGTTGAATGTATCCGGTAACGCCGCCGACGTCTTCAAAAGCTCTGTACAGTTTCGAGCGCGAAATCCGAAGCTGGCTCGCGACGCGCTCCGGCGTGAGATCGAGCTCATGCAAGTGCTTTTGAATATGAGCGTGCGCGCGTCTGAAGAGCGCGGATTCAAGGGAAGCGCGCGTCTGCTCCAACCGGTCGAGTGACGGCCGCAAACAGGCCGCAATCATTTCGACGGTAGCCCGTCCCGCCACCCCAAGCTCGTCCGGAGACATGCGTACGACCCGCATTTCCAGATTGATCAGATAGTCGCAGAGGAGTTCTATCAGACTGCCGGAGAGAAGGATGTTGCACAGGCTGTCGAGGTCACAGCCAACCGCTGCGAAGGCTTCGCGCGGCAGTATAAGGAGTTGGCCATCATAATCGGTAACGCCACCGAGAAAGTCTTCGTCGAGGGAGATCAAAAATACCGCGCCCCGACGAGCGTCAATCCGGCGTTCGCCGGTTTTGAACCAAGCTTCACCGGATCGCATGCGAAATAAAAGCCAATGGTTGATGGCTGGACGGCTCGACCGTTGAGGCAAGCGTTTAAACGTTTGAGTACCGAAGTGGCCCGAATTGAACACGAACTCTGCCATGTTACAGTTCATGTATTCGAGTTCAAACCCTTCCGCGGGGCTCTTGCCATCTGGCAGTCCGACATCGCTCAGCGAACTGATCCGTGCTTTCCAAACGGAGAACTGCTCAGACCGATCATAGGGAAGTGTGGATAGAACCCGGGGCGGCGCCGGCGTTCTATCCCCGATATCGCGCGGTTCGCGCGGCAACGGGGCCCTTTTGATCGCGATGGCTGGCGCACCGTCAGTCGAGAGCCGTTCCCAGGCACGTACTCCTTCATAAAGTCTTCCGCTACGCTGTACGGCCGATCCTGGCGGCTTCGTTTTCATGCGCAGGCACAGGCTTGGTCATTTTGATGCTCGACATGGATCGACATGTCCGAGGGCAGGTCGATTGAAGTCGTGCGTACGGATCGCTTAGGCCGATAGCTCCGTCGGCATCGGCCTATGGTATCAGAGACGATGTCGCTCTTGTTCCCGCCATGGGAGGTGCAGCCGAGCAAGAGGGGGCGAGCGACGACGGTAATGGCGGCGACGCAGATCATGGGAACGCCGCCATCGATGCGAAACCAGCCGATGCAGTTGCCGGTCTCAAGGTCGATGCCCACGCACCATGGCTCGGAATGGGCGGCGGCAATGACAGTACCGCAGTCCATTGGCTGATTGCGCCAGCCATACCTCAAAAGACTTAGCGAGCATTCACGCTGCATAAGAAACTTCACCCAAAAGGATTATAATTCGTCTTACAATTCCAACGTTCGAGCGGGCCGAGCAAGGGGCCCGTTGCTGAAAAACTAAGCAATGCTGGGGAAACGCCGGACATGATGCAATGCAGCAACAGGCGACAAAAACCTTTCCGAAATGTGCTGTTTTGAGCGCACTAAATTGCAGAGAGGCGGGGCCCAACTGACGGCGCTTGGTTATTCCGCCATCGAGGCGATGGTCTGTTTTCGGGAATTAGACAGGTGAATTTCCACGCTCACGAAGGGCGCAAAGCGGCCATCCGCGCACGGTCATTTAGTATTCGCGTAGGCTAAAAGCATTCGTGCCAACCGACCGACCATAACAATCGCTATGCGAATCCAGCTTCACGCTGGCCGATTTTCTGATTTATCCAAGCAATTCCGAAGAAACCTGCGTTGTTTGAAATCAATGACGTTTCTATTTCTGGTTTTTCCTGCTGGGCCAAAGACCAGGCGTCACTTCACGGTGATGACGACCTTGCCCTTCGCGCGACCCGTCTCGACATAGGCCAGGGCCTCATTGGTCCGCTCGAACGGGAACACCCGGTCCACCACCGGGCGTATGTCGCCCGCTTCGATCAGAGCGGTGATCTTTGCGAGTTGGGCGCCGTTCGCCGTCATGAAGAGAAACGAATAGTGGATCCCTCGGCGTTTCGATTTTCTCCTGATGCCGGCGCTCAGCAAACGCATGACTTGTTGAAGCAGCCAGCCGGAGCCGTTCTGCCTAGCGAAGTCGGGATCGGGCGGACCGGAAATCGAGATCAGCTTCCCGCCCGGCTTCAGTACGGCGAGCGACTTATCCAGAGTGTCCTTCCCAAGGCTGTTCAGCACGACGTCATAGCCCTGCAGCACGTTCTCGAAGTCGTCCTTCTTGTAGTCGACCACGACATCCGCGCCGAGACTTTTCACCAAAGCGACGTTTGCCGTGCTGGTGGTCGCGGCCACATGGGCACCCAGATGCTTGGCAAGCTGGATCGCCATCGTGCCCACACCGCCCGAGCCGGCATGGATCAGGACCTTCTGCCCCTTCTGCAACCTGGCCCGCTCGACAAGTACTTGCCATGCCGTCAGCCCGACAAGCGGGATGGAGGCGGCCTCTTCCATGGTCAGATTAGCCGGCTTCATCGCCACATCGGCCTCGTCCATGGCAATATATTCCGCAAATGTACCGATGCGATCCTGGGCCGGACGTGCATAGACCTCGTCCCCAGGCTTGAATCGCCGGACATTGGCTCCGGTCCGGACCACGACGCCCGCTACATCGTTACCCAGCACCAGTGGCAGTCGATAGCGCAGGATGAACTTGAACTCTCCATCCCTGATCTTGCTGTCGAGGAGGTTCACGCCGGCGCCATGAATCGCAACCATGACGTCATTGTCCCGCAACTCCGGCTCTGGACTTTCGCCAAGCCGCAGAGCTCCACCCTTGGCATAGCGATCGATCTGGAATGATTTCATCCGATTAGCTTTCGTTTCCGTGGCGAGCAGGCGGGGGTGAGCAAGGCAGCGATTGCAAGCTCAGGTGGGAAGTCCGTTGAATTTCCGAAGGTTCCTGTCGACCAAGGACTCGGGCAGGAAGCGGCGCATGAAGCGGACCTGTCCCGCAGTCTTTCCGGCGGTGTAGCGCCTCTTCGGCGACACCGCGTCGGCGGCCCTCAGGACGGCTTCGGCGACCACCTTGGGCGCGTCGCCTTTCGCGACAATCTCGCGCATCAGCTTTTCCGCCTTGGCGCGAATCGTATCGTAGATGGCGAGCGGCCGGTCCGGTCGCGTGATGTTCTCCTCGAAGGACGTGCGTGTCACGCCCGGCTCGACAAGCACGATGCGAATGCCTTGCGTACGCACTTCGTGGTCGAGGGATTCCGAATAGCCCTCGATCGCGTGCTTGGTCGATGCATAGAGTGCGTTATAGGGTGCGGGGATCAGCCCCAGAATGGAGCTGAGGTTGACGATCCGGCCTCCATGCTGCCGTCTCATCACGGGCAGGACCGCATTTGTCATGCGTATGATGCCGAATACGTTCACGTCGAATACGGCTTTCGCCTGCGCCGTCGTGGATTCCTCGGCGCCGCCCAGCAGCCCGATCCCGGCATTGTTGACGAGAAGATCGATCCGCCCTGCGCGGCTCAAAACCTCGTCGACAGCGTTCTGCACGGATGTGTCGCCGGTTACGTCGCAGACCAGCATCGTGATCCCGTCCGGCGTGCCTGGCATCGGCTTTCGACTGGTGCCGAAGACGCGGTAGCCATGGCGCCGCAGCGCTTGCGCTGTCGCCAGCCCGATGCCGGAGGAAGCGCCCGTGACCAGGGCAACGCCGCGCTCTGTCTTGCTCATCTGCCTTGGCTTTCATTTTGTCGTGGAACATCGTTGCGCAAGGAGTTACTATCGTTTTCATAGTAAGTCACTACTAAAAAGATACTGACATGAAAAATCTTTCGAACCAGCCGTGCCTGATCGCCCGGAGTCTGGCGCTCGTGGGGGACGCGTGGAGCCTGTTGATCCTGCGCGATGCCCATGCGGGGCTGACCCGCTTCGATGAATTTCGCAAGAGCCTCGGTATCGCGCCGACGATGCTGACGGGGCGGCTGTCATCCCTGACTGAGGACGGGCTGTTGGAGAAACACCGCTATTCTGACCGTCCGCCACGGGACGAATATGTGCTGACGGAAGCCGGCCGAGACTTCCTGCCGGTCCTGTTTGCAATCGGTGCGTGGGGACGCAAGCATTGCGGGGGAGGCAAGGTGACTCGCTTCTTCGACGCGGAGACCGGAACGGAGATCGACCCAGTCACCATCGACCGCGCGACCGGCGCGCCGGTCGGAACACGTGCCATACGCATCGTTGCTCCATGATCGGCCGCTTCCCTGCGTGATCGTTCCCGCCGCGATGAACTCGGTCTGGCCCTGCGTCCGGGCCAGCTGCTTGTGCGCGTAGAGGGGTGAAGGCCCGAAGTCGGTCCACTTAGTCTCAGGAGACGCCTAATTCCCCTCTAAGTCTGCCTTCCTATTGTGCTCCACGCGGAGTCCTTGTTCTGGGACGACTGCACCTTGAAGGGGGAGCCGCGGGGGGTTCACTCTCGATCGCGTGGTTCCCAGCATGGCTGTAGTTGCTCTGATGCTCGCGGTGGAAACGGCCTTCGCCGCCGGAAAAACCGTGGGGCTCAAGCTTGAGCACAGCCCGTCCGGCGATGTTCCCGACAACCAGGTCTTCCTATCCCACATTTTTCCGGATGCCTGCGAGACTGCCGCGGGGCGGGCATGGCGTACTAGGTCGCAAGGTGTCCAGTTTGCCGGCAAATATGACACCCTCGCCATAGGCATCGAGGATGCCGCCGCAGCAACTGCATGCGGAGCCGCGAAAGGGCGGATCGTCCCAAGCTTCAGAAGGAGGGCAGAGCGGTTGAGGTAAAGGGCGTGAGCGAGATTCGCATAATAATATAAAAGTTGGGAGTGCCCATGGGGAACAATCCGCCGCCGGGACTGGGCGATGTCAAGTTTGGTCATGTCAAGTTTGAAGGCGTCACCAAACGTTTTATATCTCCAGTGGGGCAGACAATGACGGCGCTCCACGACGTCAATCTGGAAATATTACCAGGGCAATTCTGTGCCATTGTCGGGCCTACGGGGTGCGGCAAATCCACAACCTTGACAATGCTGGCCGGCCTTGAACGGCCCAGCGCCGGCAAGGTGACTGTTTCAAACCAGGTCGTCTCCGGCATCGCCAAAGGCGTCAGCTTCATGTTCCAGGCGGACGCCCTCCTGCCGTGGCGATCCGTCGTGACCAATGTCGCGCTCGGGCCCATCTTCAACAAGGTTCCGCAAAAGGATGCGCTGGAAATGGCGCGCAATTGGCTGCGCATCGTCGGCCTTTCCGGATTTGAGCAGCACTATCCGCATCAATTGTCAGGGGGCATGCGCAAGCGTGCGAGTCTGGCCGCCGCCCTCATCAACAAACCCTCGATCCTCTTGATGGACGAGCCCTTCTCCGCGCTCGACGTTCAGACCCGTTCGATCATGTCGAATGAATTGCTCACACTCTGGGAGCGGGATCGGCCAACAGTCTTGTTCGTCACCCATGATCTGGAGGAGGCGATCGGTCTCGCCGACAAGGTGGTCGTCATCACGGCTGGGCCGGGAACAGTCAAGGCGATTTTCGACATCGATCTGCCTCGCCCACGCGGTGCCTTGCAGGAGATACGTTTCCAGCCGCGGTTTCTCGAATTGCATCAGCAGATATGGGAGGCGTTGCGTGACGAAGTGCAGCGAACCTATGCCCGTCAAGGCGCGGCGGTATCGGCCAGGGAGACCATCGCATGACCGACGCCACTGTTTCGGCGGGTTTTCGCGCCGCCGCCAGACGCCGCCGCCTCCTGGTTTTGCTAGGCCAGATCGGCATTCTGGTCGCCTTTATCGGAACCTGGCAAATTGCTTCCGATACGGGTGTTGTCGATCCGCTCTTCTTTGGTTCGCCAACCGGCGTCGTCGTGCGGTTGGCGGACTGGTTTGTCAACGGCACCGCCTATGGCTCGTTCTGGTTTCAGATCTTCGTGACCCTGGAAGAAGCCGCAATCGGATTCGTCGTTGGCGTCGTCAGCGGCGTTTTCATGGGCATCCTGCTCGGCCAGGTCGACTATCTGTCCGATGTCATGAACCCCTACATCAAGTTTCTGAACGCAATCCCGAGGATCGTGCTCGGCTCGATCTTTGTGATGTGGCTGGGGCTGGGGCTCGCGGCCAAAGCCATTCTGGCCGCTGTCCTCGTCTTCTTCGTGGTGTTCTTCAACGCCTACCAGGGCGTGCGGAGCGTTGATCCGAATCTGGTGGCCAATATTCGTATCCTGGGCGGCTCGCGAGCGGATGTCATTCGCCAGGTCATCATTCCATCGGCCATGACATGGATTGTCGCAAGCCTGCATGTCGCGCTCGGGTTTTCGATCATAGGTGCCATCGTTGGTGAGATCCTTGGGGCCCAACACGGTCTCGGACTGGTGATCAAGACCGCGCAAAACACTTTCGATTCCGACGGCGTTTTCGGCTGCATGTTCGTGATCGGCATGATCGTCCTGGGCGTGGAAATGCTCATGGCAAGGATCGAAAAGCGCCTGCTGGCGTGGCGCAAACCCAGCTCGGCCGAGAACATTCAAGACGTATGACAATCAACGTGAAGGGAGGACTATAACTTGAAGCAAATCATGCAACGCGTGGCGCTCGGCGCTCTCATGGCAGCAACGCTCAGCCTTACGACAGGTGTGGGGGCGCGTGCGGACGACATGAAAGTGACGATGATGGTCGGCGGCGTCGACAAGCAGATCTATCTGCCCTACCAACTCGCGCAAAATCTCGGCTTTTTCAAAAAGCACGGTATCGATATGGAGCTTTCGACCGAAAACGATGCGGTCGGAGCCGAAGATGCGATGATTTCAGGCCAGGTCGATATGGCCGGTGCCTGGTACAATCACACGATTGATTTTCAGCTCCACGGCAAGAAAGTCATCGAAATCGTGCAATTGAGCGGCGCTCCGGGCGAACGCGAGATGTGCGCCAAGGATTCGAATATCAAGAGCCCAGCCGACTGGGCCGACAAGACCGTCGGCGTGACCGATATCGGCTCCGGCACAGATGCGCTGACGCTCTACCTTGCCGCTCATAGCGGTCTCACATCCGATAAATTCTCACGCTTGGGCGTGGGCGCCGGTGCGACGTTGATCGCGGGTCTCATTCACGGTCAGATCGTCTGCGGTATGACCACCCAGCCGACCGTGAGCGCAATCGAAAAAAAGGGTATCGGCTACTCGGCGTTCGATCTTGCAACGACAGAGGGTGTCAAGAAGTGGCTTGGCGGAACCTGGCCGACCGCCTCGATCATCGTTCGCGCCGACTGGGTTGAAAAGCATCCGGAGGAAACCCAGCGCGTGGTTACCGCAATGGTTGAGACAATGCATTGGATCAGCACCCACAGCGCCGCTGACATTGCCGATAACCTGCCCAAGGATTTCGTCAGCAATCAGCTCACCAGCCGGCAAGATTACATTGACGCGCTCAACCAGGATAAGGGGCAGTTCCTGCCTGACGGTATGATGCCCCCAGACGGCCCCGCGACTGTATTGGACGTGCTGAAAAAGGCAGGCAAAATCACCGGACCTGTCGATCTCGCCTCCACCTATACAAACGACTACGTGATCAAAGCCAATAAGGAACTCGGCTTCACCAAGTAGGAACGCAGGCCCGGATACCATACTCCTCGCCGTCAACCGCGCAGTGGCTTGGTTGGCGGCGAACAGTGGAGTGTCGCACGCCTGCATTGTCTTCAATACCGCCCCTCTTCGTTCTGGATTCTTGCGATACGAGTGGCGCGGCGGCATTCCTGCCGCACCTTGCTCATTTCTGGTGAAGCAATTGCCAGATATCCAATCCCAGCCCGACGCCGACTTGCGGTGAGATCGGTTGTCCCTCTCCCGTATGGAGATCCCAGGCCTTGACGAGCTGGAGGTTGAGCGAGAGCGTCAGGATGGGGTCGTCACCGGTTCCCTTGATCAAGGAAAGGCTTGGCTGCCAGCCCACACCGCCGCCTGATTGAAAATTACTGGAGTTCTCGTTTCTCTGCACGAAGCCCGTGACGAAAACCGAGGTGAGGTCGAGGCGCTCGTCGAAGAATTTCAGGTTCCTGTCCAGCCATGGTGCGAGCGGCTGAAGCTGGATTCCTCCTTGTCCTGTCCATTTGCCGTTCGGCGAGTGGAGCGAGTTGACGGAAAACTGGCCTTGGCCGCTGAGTTTCAGGCCGTTGAAGCCCGCATCGCCCCAGCGAATGACGAATGTGCCCGTCACCCCCGCGACAAAGGGCGAGGGCGCCCAGGGGTTCCAGGCGAACTGATTGCCGCCCTGGACGATCAGATTCTGGAAATTGATTGTGGGAGTCGAGGGAGGAGCAGGCGTAGGAGTCGGAGCAGGCGTGGGGGTAGGAGTAGGCGTCGCAGAGGAAGCAACCGTAGGTGATGATGGCGGGGGCGGCGCCGCCGCCGTGACATTCGCGGTCTGAAGCTTGGGGAGGGTCTGCGCCACCAGCGACGATTGCGCCGTGGCCCTTGCAAACAATGGCCGGAGGTCGATCCCGAAGGGCGAGAGGTAATAAACAGAGTCGATCTGCAGCGACGGGAAAAGGGCGAGCTTTGTAAGAGGGCCCACGATGCCGTCCTGATCTATAGTCGCGGCGCGTTGAAGACGCCGGACTTCTCGCAAGGTCAGCGGACCGAAAATTCCGTCTGGAATAAGTTTGCTGCCATGAAAATTCAGCATTTTCTGCAGGTTTCGGACGTCCGGTCCTGTATTTCCGAGACAAAGGTTACGGCCCATCTATGCCTCCGATCGACTAGAGGGTGTCGGATTGAGGTGCAATATATCAGCTCTTTCAGATTGTCCGTAGGTTTTCATGGAAAGCGGAGAACATTGGGCATCGCGTGCTGATTTACTACAACCATTGCGCGTCTCTATCGAGAGCTACATCCATGGGTGCGTGCCCTTGCGCATCAACCCTAGATGCACCGCCAACGCCACCAGCCCCTCTACCGCCGGCCCGTCCTGGTCCATGCCGAGTTCATTCCCGTCCAGCGTGAGCTGCTTCACCGCCAGCAGCGCTTTCAGGCCCGCCCCCGTCATCGCCCGTTCCATCGCCAGCATGTGGCGTTGCCAGGCGGCGACGGTCTGGTCAGCGGCGCCACGGCCGGAGCCGGAGGCTTCGTTGTGGAAGGGGGTGGGGATGCCCTTGGCGGCGCGCCAGCGCTTGACGGTTGCGGCGTATTCCTCGCCGGCGTCGGTGAGTTCCTGCCGCAACTTCAGGCGCAGGCAGAAGCGGCCGAATACGCTGGCGCAGCGCTTGTCGGTGCTGCCGCGGCGGTGGGGCTGGGCGAGAACGACGGCCTCCATGACTTCGACGGGGCGCTGGGCGCGGCTGGGGCGCCCGTTCTTCTCACGCGCGGCGATCGCACGCTTGCGGCCTGTGCGGGACATTATTCGGGGCTCCGGGTTGGGATGGGGAATGGGTGCCGTTCTGCGACGGCCGGCGGAGGGCGCTGCACCTTCGGGCCTCGTGGATCTCTTCGTAAGGGCGGAACCGGCGGCTCATGAGCGCGCCACCGGTGGCAGGCCTGTCAGCCGAGCGTGGCGATGCGCGGCGTAATGCACGGAGGTGTGGTCCTTGTTCAGGAGCTCGCCGATGCTAACGTAGGAGAGCTCGGGATGACGCATCACCAGCGCGTAGCAGGCCTCGCGCCGGGCGAGGCGTACCGCCAGCGCACGGCCGGTGCCGCGAATGTCTGCCAGACTGACCCGATGGGCAGCGGCGATGGAGGCGATCTCCTTCATGAGCGCGGCGAATTTGCGCTTGTAGGCCCTGCGGGACCCCGCGCGCTCGGCAGTGGTGCCGCCTGGGATGCTGCAGTTCGCCAGCTTGCCAGGGAGGAGGGTGTCCGTCGCCGGCGGATCATAGGCATAGGCGAGGCGATAGAGCGCCACGGCGTCGGGCTTTGCTGGCAAATGATTTGCCAGCAAAGTAGACTGCTTGAGTTTGGGTTGGACCCCCCACAGCCGGTCGCGGCGGGCGCGGATCTCCCCCGCGGAAACCAGGCGCACTTCGAGATCTCGAATGGACAGGCTCGTCATGGCAGAACCTCAAGCTGCTCGCGCGCGGACGAGCCGCGCTTCGGCCTTGATCGCTTCGATATGGCGGCACAGCCGCGCCTCGCGGGCATCGGGGGGCCCGGGAAGGTCGCGCATCGCCTCCGCAATGGCGCGGGTGTCGTAGCCGGCAGCCCAGAGTCGGGCGGCTTGGCGAATCTGCGAGGGAGTCATGCGGGATCCTTTCGAGTGTGAGGCGGACCTCCTGGCCTCCGGCAGATCGTGCGCGGCGTGGAAGGCGTCGGTGGTGACGAGGAGGTTCATGAAATAATTCTAGAGGGAAATATCCCGCACTGTCAAAGGGAAATATCCCTCTTCCCTTATGCGGGAAATGCGGGCATGATCCCGCGTATGAGCGACATCATTACTTTGATCGACAAGCGGCTGGCCGAACTCGGCAAGAGCCGCCGCAAGGCCAGTCTGGAAGCCGGGCTCGGCGCCGATGCCATCCGCGATCTCGAGCGCAAGGGCGGCTCGCCCACTCTGCGCACGGCAGTCAAGCTCGCCAAGGTGCTCGGCATTCCGGCAAGCAGCCTGGCCGAGAGCGACGTCCTCGGGCCGGCGGGAGCCGGGGCCCCAGGCACTGGCGCGGCGGGCGGCTTCAAGGAAGAGGAGCGCCCCTTCGGGGTCGCCACCTATGATCCCGATGCGCCCGATCCCGTGGCCGCCTTTGAGCCGGAGGCGCCCGATCCGACCGATCCCGAGCAGCCGCCCTCGATCCCGCCCAATGGTGTGGTGGAGGCGGATACGCGCTTCGCCATGGGCGCTGGCGGTCATGCCAATGCCGCCACCTTCGTCTACAATCGCAACGGCGATGCCGTGCAGTCGGTCGACGCCATCAAGCCGGACGCCTGGATCTTCCCGCCCTGGTTCCTGCGTGCCATGGGCGCTCGGCCGGGGGATTTGATGGTGGCCGAGTCCATCGGTGATTCCATGCGCCCCACCATCGAACCGGGCATGCCGCTGATCATCGATCTCCGCCACAAGGTTCCCTCGCCCGACGGCATCTATGCCATCCGCGACCGCTGGGGCGCCCTGCAGTTCAAGCGTCTGGAAACCTCGAAGATCCTGGGCGACCAGACCATCCGCGTGATCAGCGACAATGGCGGTCACGTCCAGGTGGCGCAGACGGAAGACGACCTGAACATCGTGGGAAGGGTCGTGGGCGGCTGGAAGTTTTTCTGAGGTTGGGAGAGCGGGGGCATCGTGTCCGCCCTTGCTCGATCGTGCTGCACCTCGTTTGTGGCATTCGCTGGCAGCCGGGGTCGCCGCCAACTAGCCGTTCCTGGAAAAGCACCAGCAATCCCGCAATGTGCTAAGCCGGGAAGCATCCCCCCTCAGTGCAAGGGAAATATCCCTTATAAAATCCTTGACACGGGAAATATCCCTTAATACACTTCGCCCATCCTCTCCACCGGAATCCTTGGATGTCAGACCTCACCGTGCAGTTCGATGACCTCCCGATCATCCACATCAACGGCATGACGGCGGCTACCATCGACGGAGCTGCGGATATCGAGATGCGGTCATCCCCGTGCGACTGGCAGGTAGTGGCCATCCGCCTCAATGGCTGGCTGCCGGGCCAGCGCAAGGGTGCGTTCGCTGCCATCGGGCCGACCGACCCCTGGTTCTTCGAGATCGCGAACGCCATCGGCGTGAGCCTGGCTCTCTCGGGTGCCATTGAGCGCGGATTGGCTGGAGCGCTGGCCTACCCCAGCGCCTATGACCGGGCGCGCGACCTGCGTGAGGCGGCGTGATGGCGCGCGGGCCTTCGATCACTGAGCTGCTTGCCATCCGCAGCTGGTGCGGTCGGCAGGGGCGTCCGGCCGAGCACTGGACGCCCGGCTGAAAGCACAGCTCGCCGAGGCGAGCGGCGAGGAAAAACGCAAGCTTAGCCGGCTTTTCTGCTAATGGCGCAGTGGCTGGGACCGCGGACGTCTTCGTCCGCTCTTCCTCTTTCGTAGCGTTCATCGTTTCCAAGAGCGGATCGTCCGACACTCTCTCGAGTGTCGTGGGGACGTCCGCGGTCCCAGCCACTGCGCCTCATCCGGCCGTGTTTCCCCCTGCCTCATTCTCTACATACCAGCGGTACGTCTCCCTGAGCCCCGCCTCCAGCCCTATCCCGGGTTCCCACCCGAGTTCCCGCATTCTGGATGAGTCCATCAACTTCGCCGGCGTGCCATCCGGCTTGGAGCGGTCATGCGTGGTGGCGCCCTCATAGCCCACGACCTGCTTGATGGTTTCCAGCAGTTCCAGGATGGTCATGTCCCGCCCGGCGCCGATGTTGATCGGGCGTTCGTCCGAATAGGTTTCCGCCAGGCGGACCAGGGCGTCGGCGGCGTCGTCGACATGCAGGAATTCGCGGCGCGGCAAGCCCGTGCCCCAGATCTCAATCGAGGTATCACCGCGGAGTTTCGTCTCATGCACGCGCCGCAGCAGGGCGGCCAGGACGTGGCTGGACTTCGGATCGAAATTATCTCGCGGGCCGTAGAGGTTGCAAGGCATGGCCGCGATGAAGTTGCAGCCGTGCTGGCGGCGATAGGCCTGCACCAGCTTGACTCCGGCGATCTTGGCGATGGCATACCATTCATTGGTGGGCTCGAGCGGGCCGGTGAGCAGCGCCGTTTCGCCGATGGGCTGGGGCGCCTCCCGCGGATAGATGCAGCTGGAACCCAGCAGTACCAGCTTCGCGACTCCGGTGCGCGCCGCCGCATGGATGACGTTCGCCTCCATCATCAGATTGTCGTAGAGGAAATCAGCCGGGAATCGATCATTGGCAAGGATGCCACCGACCTTGGCCGCGGCAAGGAAGATCGCGTCGGGCCGTGCCTTATCGAGCCAGGCCTCGGTCTCGGCCTGGCGGCGCAGATCGAGCTCGGCCCTGTCGATGGTGAGCAGCGTGCAACCCTCGCGCGCGAGCCGGCGCAGCAGCGCCGAACCCACCATGCCGCGATGGCCGGCCACCCAGACCTTCGCTCCCGCCAGAGAACCCAAAGGCTGCCTCCCCTTATATGAGCCATTTGTGAGGGGGAATCGGGTCAAGCTCAAGGGGCTGGTAACGCAGGGGTCCTCACCTGGTTGGGAACGCTGCCCTCAACCAGAAAAGGTGGAAGGGTGTCCGCTCTCGAGCCTCACTCTTCGTCTTTCCCGGCCTCTTCGCTATGCCTTTGCGCGACCGGGCGGACCTTCTCGAAATCGGCAGGCGCCATCAGGAAGGCACGAATGCGGGCGCGACCGAGCGCCTCGCAACGTCGGCGCAACTCGGAAGCCGGCACGTCATGCACGCTGTCATCGTCCAGCACCACGGCGACGATGCCGGGTGTGACGAGTTCGTTCTGGCCGACCAGCACGCCATCGAGGAAGAGCTGATCCGGGATTTCCGTGGACAAGACGGTTTCCTTCCGCTTGCGAGATGTCTGGAGCAAGCACGCTTACACGCCAGCGCCCATTGCTCTAACTTCTTGCTTTAACGAGTCTTTGCGATTCTTGCCGATTCCGTCAAATCGCAAAACACCATAACATCTCTTGTGTCATCCCTGGCCGAGGGCCACAAGGGCGAGGCGCTCCCTCATACCGCCAGCGGGATCAGCGTGATCCTTGCCCCATCCGCCTCACCCTTGCGCTGCAGGGCGGCGCGGCGCCTTGCGTCCGGGACTGGGATCACCGTGCGTGCGAGCACACGGTTGCGCTGGGCATCGGCGATGTCACTGTCCGCGACGCTGTCGGCGCAGTGGCCGTGTTCGGCCGGCATGACCAGGCCCGGCACGGCCTGCGCGACCTGGAGACGATGGAATAGCGGTTCGTCCGGGTCGAACAGAATGCGGTCGAGCGGGATGTCGAGCGGCACCGAGCGAGCCAGGAGTTTGCGGGCACCCGCCTGCGAGAGCAGATAGCCGCCACCGCCGGCGACGAAGCTGTAGGGCCGGTGCAGGCCGATGCCGGGCATCAGTTCGCCCGCCTGTCGGCCGATATTGGCAGGCTGGTCGCGCTGCTCGATCTTGACGAGGTCGAATCCGGCGAGATCTGTCACGGCGGCAATCAAGCCGGCGAAGGCGGGCGAGAGCCAGGCATCGTCCTCGAGGATGCAGGCGGCAGGCAGATCGCGTTCGACGATCAGCCGCCAGGCTCTGCGATGGCTGAAGGTGCAGGCGAGCTCCGGCGGGCTGACGTGGCGCGGGCGTACCGGATCGGTCCAGCGGGCGAGCGAGGCCACCGGTACTGCTTCGGGCGCGAACGCCTCCACCCGTTCGGCAGAAAGCGCCAGGGCCGCAAATTGTGCCGCCATGAAACGGCGCCGGTCGGTGCGGCGGTCAAGATTGAGATAAAAAACGCAAAGCGGCATAGGCTCATAAATCATCTTATGCCGGCCCCAAGGAGAAAATTGTCTCGTCCAAAATATCGGCACCGTCTACCTATCTGGGGTTGAACGGCGTGTGGAGGCGCGTGGGACACAGAAATGGCGGGGATCGATTTTTATCAAATCAACTCAGCATCATAGATCGCGCGACCGAATATTACGCGCGCGACTTCCTCCTATCCGGACATGACAACCATAACGCGGTCTGGGCGAATTCTTCAATCCAAGTGTTGTCCGCTAGTCGGGAAGTCCATATACGATCACGGGAGGCTGCAAGTGCCCTCAACTTGTGGTATTGCCGTCCCTGGCGATGGATTCGTGATTCCTGACCACCAGTTCGCCCAGCTCATGCTTGGCGGCCAGGCGGTCGAGATTGGCTCGTCTGGCTTCCGCGTTTCCCACCGCCGAGACGCTGTCGCCGCGGGCCGAAATGCGCACGGCCTCGCTCAGCGGCCCGACGAAGTCCACGTCCGCAGCGAAAAGGCGCAGATACCAGTCCCAGTCCCAGTAGAAGGGCAGGCTCTCGTCGAAGGGGCCGAGATTGCCATGCAGTGCCCGCGGATAGATCACACCAGGAATGAGCAGGCGGTTGTCGCGGCGGATCGCCTGCGCATCCGCATGGGCGACGAAGGGCATTTCCGTTCCGGCGTCGGGCCGATCGCCTTCGGTGACGATTCGGCCGGAGGCGTAGAGCAAGGCGTGGCGCGGGCCGCCCGCAAGCATGGCTGCGAGATGCCCGGGCTCTGCCCACCAGTCGTCGTCATCAAGAAAGGCGATACGCTCGCCTCGCGCCACGCTGACGCCGAGATTGCGCGCCGGTACCTGACCGGCTCCGCCGGTCGCCAACGTGCGGATGGCAGGGTCGAAGGCCTCGGCTGCCGCGCTCCCGCTGCCGTCGCCATCGTCGACGACGAGGATCTCATGATCGCCGAACGTCTGTGCCGCCACGGAGCGCAACGCCCGCACAAGCAGCTCCGGACGGTCCTTGGTGGGGATGATGATGCTGAGCGCGGGGAAATCGGGCAAGGGGTGGACTCCGGTGCGGTGACGCGGAGACTAGCAAGTACAACGGAAACAGCGTCATGGAAACAAGGAGACAATATGACGTAGGAAATGTCGCTATCGATCACTTCGCCGGCACACCCTTGATCAGCTTGGGCAGCATGCCCTTCCTCTTGGCTTCGTAATAATAGCCGCCGGAGTAGAGACTCACCGCCCGGTCTGGATTGCCGCCGGAGACGCGCCAGGCATTGGCGAGGTAAGCCGCGCCATAGGTGAGGCTGGTGTCCGCGTCGAGCAGGCCCTCGGCGCCGCCGTTGTAGCCCATGCCGCGGGCCGTATCGAGGCGCATCTGCATCAGGCCGAGATAGGGCCCGTGGCGCAGGTGCGGATTGCCGCCGCTCTCGCGCTTTACCACCCGGCGCAGCAGGCTCTCCGGCAGGCCGTAACGTTGGGCATGCTTGCTGATCAGCGTATCGACGGAGTCGCCCGTACCTGGCCCCGGCCTCGTCAGCGTCTCGGCCGAGACGTGCACGCCTAGTGGCCCGGAGACCGGGATGCTGGCCGTCTGCAGATCGTCCTCCGTGGGGGACATCTGGCCGGCTCGGTCGAGCTTCACAAGTTCCATCGGGCGGGACGGAGGCAGAGGGGTGACGGCGCCGGAAGAGCCCTGGCTTGCAGGGCTCGCGTCCGCCGCAGCCGGCACCTCGGTGGCGGAAGGCTTGGCTGCGGGTGGCGTCGCAGCGATTGCCTTGGCAGCCAGGGGCTTCGCGGGAGTGGACTTTCTAGTGGCAGAATTTGTGGAGGCAGACCTGGGTTCCGCCAATCCCGCATCCATCGGCTCAGGCTGGGGCAGCAACAAGGAACCGGCGCCCGCAGGCCTGGCCGCTTTCTTTGCCGTTGCCTTCGTCCTCACCAGTGGTTTCGACTTGGGCTTCGCGGCAGCCTTCGTCGGCGGGACCGGAGGCGCTGTATCATCCGCGCTGGCGAGGCCCGGCGCGGCCATCAGGCCTAGCGTCAGGCAGCCCGCCAGCAGGCGTTTTAGCGGCGCCTTCAAGTGTCCGCCTCGACGTCGAATTTGACGCCCTGCGCCAGCGGCAGGGTGCGGCCGTAATTGATGGCGCTGGTCTGGCGCCGCATATAGGCCTTCCAGGCGTCCGAGCCGCTTTCGCGCCCGCCGCCGGTCTCCTTCTCGCCGCCGAAAGCCCCGCCGATCTCGGCGCCAGAGGGGCCCATATTGACGTTGGCGATGCCGCAATCCGAGCCCTGCCCGGAGACGAAGCGCTCGACTTCGCGCATGTCAGTGGCGAAGATCGAGGACGACAGGCCTTGCGGCACGCCGTTCTGCAGCGCGAGCGCCTCGTCGAAATCACCATATTTCAGGACATAGAGAATGGGTGCGAAGGTCTCGTGCACCACCGGGCCCTTCTGCTCCGGCATTTCCACGAGAGCGGGCCTGACATAATAGGCCTCGGCCGGGCCCGCCTCGGCGACGCGGGCGCCGCCATGCACCGTGCCGCCGGCTTGCCTGGCGTCCGCGAGCGCCTTCTGCATGCCCTCGTAGGCCTGAGCGTCGATCAGCGGGCCGACCAGCGCGTCGGTGGCGACGGGATTGCCGACCTTGATGTTGGCGTAGACCTGTCTCAGCTTGCCGACGAGGGTGTCATAGACGCTCTCATGAACGATCAGCCGACGCAGCGAGGTGCAGCGTTGGCCCGCCGTGCCCATGGCGGCGAAGGCGATGGCCCGCAGTGCGAGATCGAGATCCGCCGAGGGCGTCACGATAGAGGCATTGTTGCCGCCAAGCTCGAGGATCGACTTGCCGAAGCGCCGCGCTACCCGCTCGCCGACGATGCGGCCCATGGCGGTGGAGCCGGTGGCCGAGACCACGGGCACGCGGGCATCATCCACCAGCACAGCGCCGACCTCGCGGGCGCCGAGCAGGAGCGTGAGCAGGCCGTCCGGCACGCCGCCGAAGCGCCTGGCGGCCTTGTGGAAGATCGCTTCGACGGCGAGCGCGGTGAGCGGCGTCTTCTCGGAGGGCTTCCAGACGACGCTGTCGCCGCAGACGTAGGCGAGGGCGGCATTCCAGCTCCACACCGCCACGGGGAAGTTGAACGCGGAGATCACGCCGACCACGCCGGCCGGGTGCCATTGTTCCATCATGCGATGGTCGCCACGCTCGGTGGCGATGGTGAGCCCGTAGAGCTGGCGGGAAAGGCCGGTGGCGAAGTCGCAGATATCGATCATCTCCTGCACTTCGCCGAGGCCCTCGGAGACGATCTTGCCGACTTCGAGGGAAACGAGCCGGCCGAGTTCGGTCTTGGCGGCGCGCAACTCCTCTCCGAGCAGGCGCACCAGTTCGCCGCGCTGCGGCCCCGGTACCTTGCGCCAGGCCTCGAAGGCGGCCTGCGCCTTGCCGATGGCGGCGGTGGTCGATTCGGGCGTATCGTCCTGAACTTGGCCGATGATTTCGCCCGTCAGGGGCGTGCGAACGATGCGGTTGCCGCCGGAAAAACGGCTGGCCGGAACTCCGAGCGCCTCGAGAAGCTCACGGGTTTCGGCAACGGGACTGGTCATGATGGCTCGCTGTGATGGCTGCGATTTGGGCATGCTCATAGCGTTTTTGGGCGCGGGGGGGAAGCCTGGGGCGCGGACGTCCCGTCCGCTCTTGGAAATGGGGCGGTTTGGGGGAAGGCGCGGGCGGTCGCGTTTACGTCTTTTGCGTTGACACCAGCGATTCATGAGCGGACGAGACGTCAGCGCTCCCAGCGGCGCCTTGTTCCCGCCACGGGAATTTGCTAGCCTATTCGTATGCAAGTCATCGCCAAGCGTACACTGAGGCTGTTTTGGGAGGATTACCCGCACGCCAAGGCACCTTTGGAAGCTTGGCATTCTGAAGTGTCGCGAGCGGTTTGGGCAGGCCCAGCCGATGTGAAGCGGCAATTCGGGACTACAATCGATTTCATTGCGGACAACCGCATTATCTTCGATATCGGCGGGAACAAGTTCCGCCTCGTCGTTCATGTGGCTTACCTACATAAAAGCGTTCTAATCAAGTTCGTCGGCACGCATAGGGACTACGACAAGATCGATCCGGAGACGATATGAAGGACATCCGCCCTCTTCGCACCGAAGCGGATTATGACTGGGCGCTTGGTGAGGTCGAAAATTATTTCGACCATCAGCCGGAGCCGGGGACGCCGGATGGCGACCGTTTCGCCGTGCTTGCCGATCTGATCGAAGCATATGAGGCTCATCACTGGCCGGTGGGACCCGTTGATCCTATCGAGGCCATCCTCTATCGCATGGAGATCGGCGGCAAGACCCACAAGGATCTTGCCACATTACTAGGCTCGCGCTCCCGCGCCTCCGAGATCCTGCGGCGAAGGCGCGCCCTCACCTTGCCGATGATCCACAAGCTCAACCGCGAATGGGGCATCCCGGCCGAGGTGCTGATCATGCCCTATCATCTGGACAAAGTGGCGTAGGCTGGCCCTCTTACGCAAAGCTCATCGGATCGATGTCCACTTCCACCGCCAACTGCCCGCTCGCCTTCGGCCCGGCCGCCAGCCAGGCCCTGATATAATCCTGCAGCGCGAACTCCCGAGGCGCCTGCAAGATCAACCGCATCCTGTGGCGGCCGCGGATCACCGCGATCGGGGCTTCCGCGGGGCCAAGCACGCGTAGCGCCGCGTCGAAGGGCGCCACCTTCACCAGTGCCCGAGCGAAGCCCTCCGCCTTGCCCCGGTCCTCGTCCGAGATGGTCAGGGCGGCCATGCGGCCATAGGGCGGCAGCCCCGCCTTGGCTCGGATGGCGATCTCGCGGGTATAGAAACTCTCCTTGTCGCCCGACATCAGCGCCTGCATTACTGGGTGGCCAGGATCGTAGCTCTGCAACAGGGCGCGGCCCGGCCTGTCGCCCCGGCCGGCTCGGCCCGTGACCTGGCCGAGGAGCTGGAAGGTGCGTTCGGCGGCGCGCGGATCGCCGGTGCCGAGGCCGAGATCGGCATCGACGACGCCCACCAGCGTGAGGTGAGGGAAGTTGTGTCCCTTGGCGACGAGCTGCGTGCCGATGACGAGGTTCGCCTCGCCCTTCGCCACGGTGTCGAGCTCCTGCTTCAGCCGCTCGGCACTGCCATGGACGTCGGAGGAGAGGATCACGGTATGCGCGTCCGGGAACAGGCCCGCGACTTCCTCGGCGATGCGCTCGACGCCCGGCCCGCAGGGGGTGAGCGTGTCCTCGCCCTCACAACTCGGGCAATTCCTCGGCACAGGGGCGAGGTGGCCGCAATGGTGGCAGACCAGGCTCTTGCGGAAGCGGTGCTCCACCAGCCAGGCCGTGCAGTTCGGGCACTGGAAGCGGTGGCCGCATTTGCGGCAGAGCGTGAGGGGGGCATAGCCGCGCCGGTTGAGAAAAAGAAGCGCCTGCTCGCCTGCCTCCAGAGCCTGCCTCACCGCGGTGGCAAGGCCGGGGGCGATGAACTTGCCGCGCTCGGGTCCACCGGTGCGCATGTCGATGGCGGAGATCGCCGGCAGCGCCCGCCCGCCGAAGCGCTCCGGCAGGGTGATATGGCCGTAGCGGCCGCGATCGGCATTGACGCGGCTTTCGATCGAGGGCGTTGCGGAAGCCAGCACCACCGGCGCATCGACGAGGCGCGCGCGCACCACCGCCATGTCGCGGGCATTGTAGCGCGGGCCGTCCTCCTGCTTGTAGGCGCTGTCATGCTCCTCGTCGACGATGATGAGCCTGAGATCCGCGAAAGGCAGGAACAGGGCGGAGCGCGCGCCCGCCACCACCGCCACCTCGCCCTTGGCGATGCCATGCCAGAGCCGTGCGCGCTTGCCCGCGTTGACGCCCGAATGCCATTCGGCCGGTCGCACGCCGAAGCGCTGGGCGAAACGGTCGAGGAACTGGTTGGTGAGGGCGATCTCCGGCAGCATGATCAGCGCCTGGCCGCCCTGGCGCACAGCCTCCGCCACCGCCTCGAAATAGACCTCCGTCTTGCCCGAGCCGGTGACGCCCTCGAGCAACGCTGCTGAAAAGCGCCGCGCCGCCACCGCCTGCTGCAGGGAGGTTGCCGCCAGCGCCTGCGCCTCGTTGAGGCTGGCGGCGGAATAATCGAGGTCGGGCATCAGCGCCGCCGGCTCGGGCGGCAGCGCCACGGGCTCGAGCGCGCCAGCATCGACCAGGCCGTCGACCACGCCAGGCGAGACGCCGGTCGCCTCGATCAAAGCGCGCTTCTCGTGCACGAAACCGTCGGCGAGATGGGCGATGACCCGCCGGCGCGCTGGGGTGATCCGCTCGGGCTCATGCTTGTAGCGATAGCCGAGGCGCGGCTTTTCCGGCGGCAGTTCCGGCGCCCGCAGGGCCATGCGCATGATCATGCCGCGCGGGGTGAGCGTCCAGTTCGCCACCCATTCGATGAAGCGGCGCATATGCTCGGAGACCGGCGGCAAAGCGAGGCGCTCCTCGACATATTTCAGGCGGTTGGAGGAGGCGGGCAGCACGCCATCGCCGTCCCAGACCACGCCGACCACCTCGCGCGGTCCAAGCGTCACGCGCACGACATCGCCCGGCATCAGGACGATGCCGAAGGGCACGCGATAGCTGTAGGTGCGTTCCAGCGCCACCGGCAGCAGAATCTCGACGACATCGCCTGGATTAGCCATGCTGGGAGCGCGAACGTCCTCGTCCGCTCTTGGAAACGCGGCGGGATTGAAAAGGGCGATGCCCGTTTCCTGCATTCGCTCGCGATGATCTGGCCGTGCTCATCGCTGACAGGTCGGGGAGGGGGATGAGTCTGTCAAGACGATCTGTCCGAGGCGATGGCTAAATCGGAGTGTCTTTTCTGGCTCGCGAGCCGTTTCCTGGAGCAGGCAAGGATGGCAGCGGTCCCAGGCGCCGGCCGCAATCGGTGTGCCGATCTCCAGATCGGCACACCAGACCCGTGTCTCCTCCGGAACACACTCCATTTCCAGGAGGCGGGTGCGAGGCCGGCGGAGCTGACCACACCATGGTGGCACTAAATATACCCGGATAACTTACGGACTTATGCCGGTTTCCAGCTGCTGCAGGATGGCCTCAGCCCAACCACCTTGCACCATCCCGCGTGCTCGTCTAATCACCCGCCAATCTCCAACTTCGAGGCATTCATCATCATGGCGACGCAAAAGCTCCTCCTTCTTCCTGGCGACGGCATCGGTGTCGAGGTGATGGCTGAGGTCAGGCGACTGATCGCCTTTCTCAACAAGTCCGGCCTCGCCTCGTTCGAGACCGAGGAGGATCTGGTCGGCGGTTCTGCCTATGACGCGCATGGCAAGGCTATCTCGGAAGACGCCATGAAACGCGCCCAGGAAGCCGATGCCGTGATGTTCGGCGCTGTCGGCGGCCCGAAATGGGCCGATGTGCCCTACGAAGCCCGCCCCGAGGCCGGCCTTCTGCGCCTGCGCAAGGATCTTGGCCTGTTCGCGAACCTGCGCCCCGCCGTGTGCTATCCGGCGCTGGCCGATGCCTCTTCGCTCAAGCGAGAGCTTGTCGAGGGCCTCGACATCATGATCGTTCGCGAGCTCACCGGCGGCGTCTATTTCGGCGAGCCGAAGGAGATCGTCACGCTGGAGAGCGGTGAGAAGCGCGCTGTCGACACCCAGGTCTACACGACCCATGAGATCGAGCGCATCGCCCGCGTCGCCTTCGACCTCGCCAAGGTGCGCAAGGGGCTGCTGCATTCGTCGGAGAAGCACAACGTCATGAAGTCGGGCGTGCTGTGGAAGCAGGTCGTGACATCCGTGCACAAGAGCGAATATCCGGAGCTGAAGCTCGAACACATCCTCGCTGACAATTGCGGAATGCAGCTGGTGCGCACGCCCAAGCAGTTCGACGTGATCGTCTGCGACAACCTGTTTGGCGACATGCTCTCGGATGTGGCGGCGATGCTCACGGGCTCGCTTGGCATGTTGCCCTCCGCCTCGCTTGGCGCCACCGATGCCAAGACCGGCAAGCGCAAGGCCATGTATGAGCCGGTGCATGGCTCAGCTCCCGACATCGCCGGCAAGGGCCTTGCCAACCCCATCGCGACTCTCGCCTCCTTCGGCATGGCACTGCGCTATTCCTTCGGCCTCGCCGAAGCCGCCGACCGCCTCGACGCGGCGATTGCCGAAGTGCTGGGCGAAGGCCTGCGCACCAAGGACATCGCGGCGCCGGGCCAGAACGCGGTCTCGACCAGCGACATGGGCGCCGCCGTCATCAAGGCAATGGAACAGGCTTAACCTGGGAGCGTGGACGTCCTACGACACTCTCTTGAGTGTCGTAGGACGTCCACGCTCCCAGCTACAACCCCTGCCTTTATTCTTTCGCCTTCACCCTTTACACTGCCCCACGCCGGCACGCGACTTGCATCGGCATCTCGATCGGGGCGCGCCATGATCATTCCGCTCTATGACGACAATCCCCACCGACGGATCTCCCAGGCGTGGGTGAATTGGGCACTGGTGGCGACCAATGTCGCGGTGTTCTTCTTCTTCCAGTCGGGCTATGTGCCCGGTACCTTCGTGGCGGATACGGCGGGCTTCACCTATTCCTACGGCACCATCCCCGTGGTGCTGTTCGAGAAGATGAACCTGCCGCCGGAATATCTGCGCGTGCCGGAATGGCTGACGCCGATCACCTCGGCCTTCGTGCACGGCTCCTGGATGCACCTCACCGGCAACATGCTGTTCCTGTGGGTGTTCGGCGACAATGTCGAGGACGATCTCGGCCATTTCAAATATCTGTTCTTCTACCTTGCCTGCGCCGTGCTCTCGACTTTCGCCTACGCCCTCACCGCGCCGGACTCCACCAGCCCGCTGATCGGGGCGTCGGGCGCGATCTCGGGGGTGGTGGCGGCCTATGTGCTGCTGCACCCCAATGTGAAGATCTGGGTGCTGGTGCTCTTCCGGATCCCCCTGAAGCTGCCGGCCTATTGGGCCATCGGCGCCTGGATCCTTTACCAGGCCTATTTCGCGATCTATGCTTATTTCGTCAGTTCCACCAGCGATGTCGCCTGGTTCGCCCATATTGGCGGTCTCCTCGCCGGCGCAGTGCTGGTGCTGCCGCTGAAGAGTTCGGACGCGCCCTTGTTCGACAGGGCGCCGCCACCGGCGAAGAACGACTGGCGCGACACGTTCGATTGAAGGGCCTTCCGCGCTCCCCGTCGTGTCGCATTGACACAAATGCCCGCGCCCATTAGCTGAAATCCGTCATCGAATTGCCATGGCGGCGGCTTTGGCGCGACGCGAGTTGTCGGTTCATCGATAGCGCGCCGGGCGCCGGGCCGCTATGCCGCCGTAAATCACACGGTTCCCCGTCTGGAGAGTCCCCATGAAAGTGCTCGTGCCCGTGAAGCGGGTGGTCGATTACAATGTGAAGATCCGCGTCAAGGCGGACGGTTCGGGCGTTGATCTCAACAACGTCAAGATGTCGATGAACCCCTTCGACGAGATCGGCGTCGAGGAGGCGCTGCGCCTGAAGGAAGCTGGCAAGGCGAGCGAAGTGGTGGTGGTCTCCATCGGCCCGGCCCAGGCGGCCGAGACGCTGCGCTCGGGCCTGGCCATGGGCGCCGACCGCGGCATCCTGGTCAAGACCGACGCCACCGTCGAGCCGCTCGCCGTCGCCAAGCTGCTCAAGGCGGTGATCGGCAACGAGGCCCCCGGCCTGGTCATCCTCGGCAAGCAGGCCATCGACGACGACATGGGCGCCACCGGCCAGATGCTGGCCGCCCTGCTCGGCTGGCCGCAGGGCACCTTCGCCTCCAAGGTCGAGCTGGCCGGCGACAAGCTCGATGTCACCCGCGAGGTCGACGGCGGCTCGCAGACCGTGACGCTCACCCTGCCCGCCATCGTCACCACGGACCTGCGCCTCAACGAGCCGCGCTATGCCTCGCTGCCCAACATCATGAAGGCCAAGAAGAAGCCGATCGACGAGACCTCGCCCGAGGCCCTCGGCGTCGACATCGCCCCGCGCCTTACGATCGTGAAGACGGTCGAGCCGGCCGCCCGCCAGGCCGGCAAGAAGGTCGCCTCGGTGGCCGAGCTGGTCGACAAGCTCAAGAACGAAGCCGGCGTCATCTGAGAAGCGAAGGATTAGAGACATGACCACACTTCTCATCGCCGAAATCGATGCCACCGGCCTCAAGGACGTCACCGCCCGCGCCCTGACGGCGGCCGCCGCGCTCGGTGCCCCCGTGCATGTGCTGGTGGCCGGCGCCGGGGCGCAGGCCGCCGCCGAGGCTGCCGCCAGGCTTGCGGGCGTCGACAAGGTCCTCGTCGCCGATGCCTCCTACGAGCATCGCTTGGCCGAGCCGACCGCCGCCCTGATCGTCGGCCTCGCCCCGGGCTATGACGCCATCGTGGCGCCCTCGACGCCGGCCTGGAAGAACGTGCTGCCGCGGGTTGCCGCCCTGCTCGACGTCATGCAGATCTCCGACATCGTCAAGGTGGTTTCGGCCGACACCTTCGAGCGGCCGATCTATGCCGGCAACGCCATCCAGACGGTGACCTCGAAGGACGGCAAGAAGGTGATCACCGTGCGCACGGCCTCCTTCGCCGCCACGGGCGAGGGCGGTTCGGCCGCCGTCGAACCGGTGTCTTCAGCCGCCGATCCCGGCCTCTCCGCGTTCAAGGGCGAGGCGCTGGCCAAGTCCGACCGGCCGGAACTGGCTTCGGCCAAGATCATCATCTCCGGCGGCCGCGCCATGGCCAACCGCGAGAACTTTTCGACCTATATCGAGCCCGTCGCCGACAAGCTCGGTGCCGCCATGGGCGCGTCGCGCGCCGCGGTCGACGCCGGCTACGCCCCCAATGACTGGCAGGTCGGCCAGACCGGCAAGGTGGTCGCCCCCGATCTCTACATCGCGGTCGGCATCTCCGGGGCGATCCAGCACCTGGCCGGCATGAAGGACAGCAAGGTCATCGTCGCCATCAACAAGGACGAGGAAGCCCCGATCTTCCAGGTCGCCGATTACGGCCTGGTGGCCGACCTCTATACCGCCCTGCCAGAGCTCAAGGACGAGCTCGCCAAGCTCGGGAAGTAGGCTGGGAGCGCGGACGTCTCGTCCGCCTCTTGGAAACACTGCCATGGGAAGAAGGGGCGCTGACCTTAGCCGGTCGCGCCCTTTATCGTGCCGTACAACGTCAAGACCGAACGAGACGTCAACGCTCAGTGAACGCGGTTCGCTACCTGATCTGGGGCGGCCGCCATGCCGACCAACGCATCGCCGCGGTCCGGCGCCGCTCCTGATCGTGCACGGCACGGATGACGACGCCATTCCGATCCGTTTCGCCCGCAAGCTCTTCGACCTTGCCAGCCAGCCCAAGCTCTTCATTGCCATCGAAGGAGGCGGCCATCTGCCGATGCAGGAAGCCATGCCGCAGCTGCTGGCCTGGATCAGGGAAAGTTGAGGCCGGGAGTGCGAACCTCCCTCCCGCAAAGACAACTTGCAGCTGCCAAACCATCTTCCCTACCGCACTGCACATCGATAAGATCGCTGACGAAGCGCAGGGACTTGGATACCAGGGACTTGGATACAGGGCGCAAGGACTGGAAATGACGTTGGATATCAGGACGGTCGGGATCATCGGCGCCGGGCAGATGGGCAGCGGCATCGCGCATGTCGCCGCGCTGGCTGGATTGGACGTGGTGTTGCACGACATCTCGGCCGAGCAGGTCAACAATGGCCTGGCCACCGTCAACGGCAATCTCAAGCGTCAGATTGCCAAAGGCACCATCACGCAGGCCCAGAGCGACGAGGCCCTGTCGCGCATCAAGGCTGCTCCGGATCTCGAGCCGCTGGCGGCCTGCGACCTCGTCATCGAGGCGGCGACGGAGGCCGAGCCGGTCAAGGTGAAGATCTACGGCGCGGTCTGCCCGCATCTCAAGCCCGAGGCGATCCTGGCCACCAACACCTCATCGATCTCGATCACGCGCCTGGCCGCCGCTACCGACCGTCCCGAGCGCTTCATCGGCATCCACTTCATGAACCCGGTGCCGGTGATGCAGCTGGTGGAGGTGATCCGTGGTATCGCCACCGACGACAGCACCTTCGAATCCGCCAAGAACTTCATCCACAAGCTCGAGCGCGAAATCGCGGTCGCCGAGGATTTTCCGGCGTTTATCGTCAACCGCATCCTCCTGCCTATGATCAACGAGGCGATCTACACGCTCTATGAGGGCGTGGGCACGGTGGAATCGATCGACACCGCCATGCGGCTCGGCGCGAACCACCCGATGGGCCCGCTGCAACTCGCCGACTTCATCGGCCTGGATACCTGCCTGTCCATCATGCAGGTGCTTCATGAGGGCCTCGCGGACTCCAAGTACCGCCCGTGCCCGCTGCTGGTTAAATATGTCGAGGCCGGCTGGCTGGGACGCAAGACCAAGCGCGGCTTCTACGACTATCGCGGCGAAAAGCCCGTGGCGACGCGGTAGGGGAGCGCTTTCCTGGGATCGCAGGCATCTCTGCCTGCGATCCCAGGAACGTCCGCGATGCCGCGCTCCCAGGACATCTCGTTAACCCTGCGGCGGTAAGATCTGGCCGAATGCCCCGATCTGGCCGCAAGCGGCTGATATATGCGCCGTTGTGGTTAATCGGACACGCCGCCCGGCTTTTCGTGCGGCGAGAATGTGGCGGCCATACCGCGTGGAGCGCCCGCGTGATAGAGGACCGCTTATGATCCCTTTTTGTGCTGGCGCAGCCTCCCGCCGGCGAGCCCGGAAGTTTCAGGAATGAAGCAGTTTGTCCATATTGCCCTTGCGGCCGTTTCCGTTCTGGCCCTGAGCGCCGCCGTTCCTGCGATGGCCCAGGATGCCTCGGCGCCCGCCCCTGCCGCCGATGTTCCCATCCTAACGCCCGCTCCCGACGCTCCAGCCGCCGTCGCGGATCCTGCTCCCGCGGCTCCGGCTCCTGCCGTCGACCAGGCTGCGACGCCGGCTCCGGCTTCTCCCGCCGTGCCTGATACGGCGAGCACTGCTCCTGACGCTACCGCCCCGGCAGCGCCTGCAACTGCCGACGGCGCGACGCCCGCTCCCGCCGCCCCGGTGAAACCCAAGGTCGCCAAGAAGGTGGTGAAGGCTGGTCCGTCTTACGCCGCCTCCACGCCGGTTGCCATCCCCGCCACGCCCTGGTCCTCGGTCCCCACCTTCGACGCCGGCTCGCTCGACCGCCTCAACGGCCTGGCTCAGTACTACGCCAAGATCGCCCAGAATGGCGGCTTCCCGGCCGCTCCCCCCGTTGGCCTTGGCGCCGGCGCCTCGGGCGAGGCTGTGCTCGCTTTGCGCCAGCGCCTGGTGATGGAGAAGGACCTGCCTGAATATCAGCGCGACAATCCGAAATGGGATGCCGGCCTCACGGCCGCCGTCGGCCATTTCCAGATGCGCTATGGCCTGCAGCCTACCGGCAAGATCGATGACCGTACCCACGCCCAGATGGCCGTGCCGGTGCAGCAGCGCCTGATCCAGATCGGCCACAACATGGAGCGCGTCGGCGCCCGCTTCATCGACTTCAACACCCGCTATGTGGTGGTGAACATCCCGAGCGCGCAGGTCGAGGCGATCGAGAACGGCCAGGTCGTGCGCCGCTACTTCGCCGTGGTCGGCCGCCCGCAGAACCCGTCGCCGGAAGTGGATGCCACAATCACCGCCATCAACTTCAACCCCACCTGGACCGTGCCGCAATCCATCATCAAGAAGGAGATTGCGCCGCACATGCTGAAGGACTCTTCCTATCTCGCCCGGCAGAACATGTCGGTGATGGACGGTTCCGGCAAGACGATCGATCCGAAGTCGATCGACTGGTCGAGCCCGAAGGCCGCCAACTATATCGTGCGCCAAGCCAACGGCATGGGCAACGCGCTCGGCCAGCTGCGCATCCAGATGCCGAATTCGGAATCGGTCTATATGCATGACACGCCCACCAAGAAGCTGTTCGGCTCGGTCGACCGCTTCTTCTCGCATGGCTGCGTACGCGTGCAGGGCGTCAACGACCTCGCCGCCTGGCTGCTGGGCGATGGCTGGGACGCCAGGCGGGTCACCCAGGAGGTGGCCACCGGCGAGCGCAAGGACCAGCCGATCCCTGATCGCGTGCCAGTGCACTGGGTCTATATGACCGCCTATGTCACCCCCGACGGCACGGCCCATTTCCGCCCCGACGTCTACAATCTCGACTTCGGCTCGGCCTCGCGCATCGCCGACGCACAGGTGGTGAACCCGTATTAGGCTGGGAGCGCGGACTTATCCCTGGAACCGCCGGCATCCTGCCGGCGCTTGAAGCGATGACGATTGAGATAGGGCGGTACGGTTGGAGTTCGTCAAAAGATAAGTGCTTCGTTCCACCATTGAAAAACGCCAACCTCGGGCGTGATCGGAGGAGGCTCCACATGGCGCTTCCTTGCCGGCAGTCCCATCCCGCCCGGCAAGGTGAAGCCGGCTATTGCGTTCCCGCATCAAGACCATTGACACCACCCCGCCGGCAGCACCCTGCTATATTGGCTTCGGAGTATAGCTGGAGCATCCATCGGAGGCGGGCCATGCTGAGAATCTGGGGACGGCGGAATTCCTTCAATGTGCAGAAGGTGATGTGGCTGGTGGGCGAACTTGGCCTTGTCCATGAGCACATCCCCGCCGGTGGCAATTTCGGCGGGCTGGACACGCCGCAATTCCTGGCGATGAACCCGCATGGCCGCGTGCCGGTGGTCAACGACGGCGGTAGTGTCGTATGGGAATCGCACACGATTCTGCGCTATCTCGCCGCCCGCTATGGCGCCGGGCGGTTCTGGGCGGAGGATCCGGCGGCGCGCGCAGAGGCCGAGTGCTGGATGGATTGGTTGCAGACCGGGCTGCAGCCCGCCTTCCTGAATGACATCTTCTGGGGCTTCTACCGCACGCCGCCACATCGTCGCGATGCCGCGACCGTCCAGCGCGGCATCGATAAGTGCACGGCCTATTTCCAGCTGCTCGACCGCTGGCTGGAGGGGCGGGCCTACATGCTCGGCGAACAGCTCAGCCTCGCTGATATCACGGTGGGCACCACGCTCTACCGCTATTACGGCCTGGACATCTCCCGCCCTCGCGTGCCGAATGTCGAGGCCTGGTATGCCCGCCTGCAGGAGCGCGCGCCCTATCGCGATCACGTGATGGTGTCCTTCGCCGACCTCGAGGGACGGCTCGGGAATTGAGCTGCGGCAAATGGCGTGGCTTCCTGGCGTCGCAGGCATCCTTGCCTGCGAGCCTTGGATTGCTTCGCTTCGCTCGCAATGACTATGTTTCTGCCACCCTCATCGACCAAAGCTGGCATCTACGGGCATCCTTGCCTGCCTCTCCCCGGGAGGGTCGCCCTAAAATCTCCCGATTGCCCTCCGAGGCTGTCTTGCCAATGGATTCCCGCCATGTCCTCTCCCTTCCAGGCTCTCGTCTTCGATCTCGGCGGCGTCGTGGTGCAGCATGACAATGCCGTGCTGTTCACCCGCCTCGCCTCGCGCTGCGCCCCCGCCTGGGGCATGGCGGAAGTCGGCGCGCTTTTCAGGCAAAGCCGCTGGGAGACGGGGGCGCCGATCCGCGATTTCCATGCCCAGCTCAAGGCCGAGGCCGGCTATGCCGAGCCTTGGGAGATCTTCCTCGACGACTGGTGCTGCCACCTCGCCGTCGATCCCTCCATGCTGGCGCTGATGGGCGAGTTGGCGCGGCATAACCGCGTCGTCATCTTCTCCAACACCAACCAGGAGCACTGGGATTTCGTGCTGGCCGCGTCGGGCGGCGCCTTTGCCGCCTACGAACCCTATCTCAGCCACCTGATCGGTCACGGCAAGCCGGCGGTGCGCGCCTTCGAGGTGGTGGCCGAACAGGCCGGGCTCGACCCGGCGCGCTCGATCTTCTTCGACGACAAGCCAGAGAATGTCGAAGGCGCCCGGCAGGCCGGATTCCAGGCGGAGGTGTTCCGCGACGAGGCCTGGTTGCGGGGCTTCCTGGCGGAGAAGGGCGTGCGCGCATAACCCGGAGAAATACCGTCAATGAGAGCGCAGCGAAGCGATCCAGGGGCGGCTGTACAGGCGGCTCCGACAGGGGCCTGTTTCTGCAACGCCTGTAAAGATCCGCTGTTAAGTTCGCGCCCGGGTAGGCATGTTGCGCAGCGGGAATCGCACCTCGACGGGGAAGAACATGAAGCAGTTCGCCATCACGGTCCTGGCCTGTCTGGCGGCCGGTTCCCCCGCCGCTGCCGATTGCCTGTCGGACTTCAAGGCGCTCAATGCCGTCAAGGCCGAGGCCGGGCCGTTCCGGATCGAGATGCAGGTGAGCGTGGTGCCGCCGGCGGCCTCGGGGCAGAAGCCCGAGCCGGTGCCGGTGAGCACCATCACCACACTGGTGGTGCCATCCGGCTCCTATCGCATGACGAAGACGGGCAAAGGCCAGCTGATCGATCTCGTCGTCATCGACAGGCAGAAGGCCTGGAGCAAGCAGCCTGACGGCTGGAAGCCTGTCGAGGCGGAGAAGATGCCTGATCTTACAGGGGCCTGGCCGACAGCCGAGTATGTCGCGACAGTCAAGCTTTTCAATCTGCAATGCCTCGGCGAGCGGCCCTACAAGGACAAGCCTGCCCTCACCTTCGGCTTCGACACCGCGCCGCAGAACATTGCCTCCCATATCACGGCCTATTTCGACCCCGCCACTCGACTGCCGCTGGGGAGCGAGGTGGTAACCGAAGCCGGCGCGAAGGCGATCGTCGATGCTGTGTATGTATTCGACAGGACGATCAGCGTGAGCGTGCCGGTGCAATGAAGGGGGCGACGCTCCTTTCCCAGTTTCGTGGGGGACTTCGTTTTGCGCTCTTTCTTCATCCCGCCCCCGCCCCGATGCTGTAAGCTGCGCGGCGCAAACCGGGGAAGGGCACACATATGATCGAAGGATCCTGCCTCTGCGGCCAACTGCGATGGCGCTGTGACGCCGTGCAGGAGTCGGCCACCGCCTGCAATTGCACCGCCTGCCGGCGCTACGGTACGCTCTGGGCCTATGGTCACGAGAACGAGGACATCCACGTCTCGGGGGAGACGCGCGCCTACGCACGTGCGCGCGAGAGACCCAGCCTCGAATTCCATTTCTGCCTGCATTGCGGCTGTGTCGGCTACTGGCGCGCCACTCGCACCAACGACAAGGGCCAGCGCCGCATCGCTGTGAACCTGCGCCTTGCCGAACCCGACGCCGTGGCTGCCCTCCTCATCGACCATTTCGACGGCCTCGACAGCTTCGAGGACCTGCCGCGCGACGGCACCTGCGTAGCGGATATGTGGTTCTGACGCGGGAACTCGGCCTTCCCGTCCGCTCTTGAAACGTTACGGGCGTAGAAAAGGGCGCGCACCTTAATGGTCGCGCCCTTCCAAGAAACGTTGGTGGTTCAAGAGCGGACTGGACGTCCGCGCTCCCAGGCTTACCTCTGCCCACCCGACGCCGTAATCCGTTCGCCGGTCAGCCACGCCGACTGGTCGGAGGCCAGGAACACCGCGACGCTGGCGATGTCGTCGGGACGGCCCACCCGGCCCATCGGCAGGTTCGCGCCGATCGACCTGGCAGCCTCGGCGTCGACGCCCAGCGCGGCCAGGCCTTCGATTTCGGTCATGCCGGGGGCGATGGCGTTGACGCGGATGCCACGGCCGGCAAGCTCATTGGCGAGCGCCTTGGTGATGGCGTCGACGGCCGCCTTGGAGGCGGAGTAGACCACCGAATTCGGCACGGGATTGGTGCTGGAGATCGTCGAGAGGTTGATGACGCTGCCGCCCTGGCCGAAGCCGCGAGCCGCTTCCTGCGTGGCGAGCAGAGTACCAAGCACGTTGATGTCGAACTGGCGGCGGTAGTCCGCTTCGGTGACCGTGTCGAGCGGCGCAAAACTGAAGACACCGGCATTGTTGACAAGGATGCTGGGCGTGCCAAGCGCCGCCTTGGTCTCGGCGAACAAGCGCTGCACGTCGGCGCCCTTGCTGACATCGGCCTGGATGGCCACCGCCTTGCCGCCCTCGCGGAGGATGTCGCCCACCACCTTGTCGGCGCCATCGCGGCTGGCGGCGTAGTTGACCGCCACAGCGGCGCCGGCCTTGGCGAATTGCCGTGCGATCGCCGCGCCGATGCCCTTCGAAGCGCCTGTCACGATCGCCACCTTGCCCTTGAGTTCGTCCATGATCCCTATCCTTGCTTTGCTGGAGCGCCGCACTGCGGCGTTGACCAAGGACTTAAGTCATGCGTACAGGACGGGGTAGCGGTGCAGATCCCATATGATATATACACTGCATGTATGAATGATCGCCTCCAGCAACTCGGCATCTTCGTGCGTACCGTCGAGACCGGCAGCTTCTCGAAGGTGGCGCGCGAGTTCGGCCTGTCGCAGCCCTCGGTCTCCCGTACGGTGGCGGCGCTGGAGGAGCGGCTCGGCGTCAAGCTGCTCACACGCACCACGCGCCAACTCTCGCTCACCGATGCCGGCGAGGCGCTGCTCACCCGGGCGCGCGATGCTCTGGCCGGCATCGAGGAGGCCGAGAACGCGGCGCGTGGGGCCGACAGGCTGTCCGGGATGCTGCGGGTCGCCCTGCCGCCGACCTTCGGCGTGCGTCAGATCGTGCCGCTCCTGCCCGTCTTCCTCGAGCGCCATCCTGAGCTCAGGGTCGACCTGATGATGGCCGACCGCTTCGAGAACCTCATCGCCGAGGGTGCGGATTTGGCGCTTCGCCTCGGCGAGCAGCCGGATTCGAGTTTCGTGACGCGCCGGCTCGCTACCGCCAGGCGACTTTTCATCGCCGCGCCTTCCTATCTCGCCCGCCGCGGGGCGCCCACCAGCCTAGCTGATCTCGACCGGCACCATCTTATCGGTGGGCCCAGCGATGGCGGTGAGCAGAACTGGACCGCCAGCCGCGACGGCGTTAGCGAGACCCGGCCGGCGGATTTGCGCCTGCGCACCCGCTCCGCTGCGGGCGCCGTCGCCTGTGCAAGCGCGGGCCTCGGCATCGCCACCGCCTCCACCTGGATGTGCGGGGAGGAACTGGCCTCAGGCGCGCTGGTCGAGATCCTCCGTCACTACCGCCTCGCTCCCGTTACCGCTCATGTCGTCTTCCCCGCCGGCCGTCGTCCGACCCAGAAGGCCCGCGCCTTCGCCGACTATCTGGCGGGGGCGCTTGTGGAGGGCGTGTGAGGCACAGCTAGAACGAGGCGTGTTCACGCTTAGGCGCACCTTGCTCTAACGGACGGCCCTGAGGCCCTCCACCATTAGCTTCGTTCCGAGGGCGCCGACGATGGCACCGGCTGTCCGGTCGATCCAGGGCTTGGCACGCAGATAGAGCGAACGCGGCCGGCTGGCCGAGAAAGTGACGGCAACGATGGCATACCAGCCGAATTCGTTGCAGAACAGCAAAGGCGGCAGGGCGAGGAGCATCCAGAGCGGTGGATGGGCTGGCAGCATGGCCGCGAACATCGAGCCATAGAAGATAGCAGTCTTCGGGTTGGCGAGTTGCACCAGCAGCGCCCGAACGAAGGCTTTCCGGGAGGAGCCCTGGCGCCCCTGCTGGCCGGCTGCGATCTCAAGCTTGTCCCTGGCGCCGCGCCAGATCTTGATGCCGATCCACATGAGATAGGCGCCGCCGGCGACACGCAGGAGGATATCGAGCCACGCCACCTGCAACAGGAGTGCGGTAAGGCCGGCAACTGCGATGCAGGCGAAGATGAAGCCGCCGGCGCCCATGCCGACCGCGGCCGCCAGTCCGTCGCGGCGCTCGCCGGCCACCGCGATGCGAGAAACGACGACGAAGCTCGGTCCCGGGCTCATGGCGCCGAGCAGGAAGACGCCGAGAATGGAAAGGAGGGTCACGGTTTCAGACAAGGTTCTCTCCACTAGCGAGTGGCGCGTTCGCGAACGCGCTGCCGTCGCATCGATCTACCGCGGCGCGGCAGGCAAACCTTAGCGCCGGATGGGGCCGAACAGAAGGCCCATGACCATGCCATTCCCGCCAAGGAAACGGACGACTTCGCCGCACCCGCGCTCCTGCGCGAGGCGGTCCCAGAGGATCATTCCCCTACGGCCAACCCCGCCGGCCTCCTATTGTCGTTCGCGCCATAGACAAACCCCGGCTTCATCTGGCCGCCGAAGCTCGAATCGTTGCCGGAACTCGCTGTGCCCTGGCCCGTTGCCGCTGGCGCCGGCAGTGCCACCAGTTCGGCAGCGCCCCACGGGGTCTGCTGGGTGATCTTGTAGCCCATGCCCTGCAGGATCTTCACCGTGTCGGGCGAGAGGGCGTAGGGCTCGGCGTAGACCTCGTCCGGCAGCCATTGGTGGTGGATGCGTGGCATATCCACCGCCTCCTGCGGCTGCATGCCGTAGTCGATGAGGTTGAGGATGGTCTGCAGCGTGATGGTGATGATGCGCGAGCCGCCGGGGCTGCCGAGCACGGCGAGGATGTGTCCATCTTTGGTGACCAGGGTCGGTGCCATCGAGGACAGTGGGCGCTTGCCGGGAGCGATCGAGTTGGCCTCGCCCTGGATCAGGCCGAACAGGTTGGGTACGCCCGTCTTGGTGGTGAAATCGTCCATCTCGTCGTTGAGCAGGTAACCTGTGCCAGGCGCGATCACGCCGGCGCCGAACAGGCCGTTGATGGTGTAGGTGACGGATACGGCATTGCCGGCTTTGTCGACCACGGAGTAGTGCGTGGTTTCCGTCTTCTCATGCGGCGCGGTGCCCGGCTGCACGTCCTTGGACGGCGTTGCCTTGTCCGGAAGGATCTTCGAGCGGATCTCACCGGCGTAGTCCTTCGAAAGCAGCCGGTCGAGCGGGTTCTTCACGAAGGCCGGATCGCCGAGATAGGTGTTGCGGTCCATATAGGCGTGGCGCATGGCCTCGACCATGGTGTGCACGGCCTCGGCCGAATGCCAGCCCATCCCCTTGAGGTCGTAGCCTTCCAGGATGTTGAGGATTTCGCAGAGCGTGGTGCCGCCGGAGGAGGGCGGGGGCGAGGAGGCGATGGCATAGCCGCGATAGGTGCATGTGACGGGGGTGGATTCCGTTACTGTGTAGTCGGAAAGATCCTGCGCGGTGATCAGGCCGCCATTGGTCTTCATCGCCGTGGCCAGCTTCTGAGCGTTGTCGCCCTTGTAGAAGCCGTCGGGGCCGTTCTTGGCGATGGCCTCCAGCGTATCTGCAAGGTCTTTCTGCACGAGCGTGTCGCCGGGCTGGAGGGCGGAGCCGTCGGGCTTGAAGAAGATCCTGGCCGCCTCGGGATCCTTCTTCAGGAGCGGGGCGCCGGCATCGATGATGTCCGTGTCGCCGCGGGTGAGGACGAACCCTTCGCGGGCGAGCTTGATGGCCGGCGCCATCACCTTGTCGCGCGGCAGCGTGCCGTAGCGGGACAGCGCTGTGTCAAGGCCGAGCACGCTGCCCGGCACGCCTACCGCCTTGTAGCCATAAAGGCTGGCGCCCTTGATCACATTGCCCTGGGCGTCCAGATACATATCCTTGCTGGCCGCGGCCGGAGCCTTCTCGCGGAAATTGATGAAGGTGTTCCTATCGTCCTTGGCGAGATGGATCACCATGAAGCCGCCGCCACCGATATTGGCACAGCAGCTGTTGGTCACCGCCTGCGCATAGCCCACTGCCACAGCTGCATCGATGGCATTGCCGCCCTCGGCCAGGATATCGGCGCCGGCCTGCGAGGCCAGATGCTGGGAGGACACCACCATCCCGTCAGGCGCTTCCACCGCGGGACGAGAGGCGGCAGAGGCAGCGAAGGGTGAGGCGGCGAGAGGCAGGGCGGTGAGGATGGAGGCGAGGAAGCGTTTCACGGGCGGTCTCCTTCTTTTGGAGGAGGGTAGACGCGGACGATCCGGCTGGGAAGGGGCTCAGTGGCTGGTCTAGCCCCGCTGCTTCCACGCCCGATACCACTCGACGAACGCCCTTACTCCTTCGTCGATGCCCGTCGTCGGCCTGTATCCCGTCAGTGCCTCCAGAAGCTCCGCGCTGGCGAATGTCCGCGGCACGTCGCCTTGCTGCATCGGCAGCATCCTGCATTCGGCCTTGCGTCCCATCGCCGCCTCGATCGTCTCGATGAAGGCCATAAGTCCCACCGGCTGGCCGCCGGCGATGTTGACGACGCGGTGCGGCGCCACCGGGGAGAGTGAATCGAGGCCCTCGCGGCCCACCGGTTCGCCCCGCCGGGGGATCAGGGGCATCAAGCGCAGGATCGCCTCGATGAGGTCGCCGACAAAGGTGAAGTCGCGCTCCATCCTACCTTCGCCATAAACCTCGATCGGCCGGCCTTCCTCGATGGCGTCGACGAATTTGAACAGCGCCATGTCCGGCCGGCCCCAGGGACCATAGACAGTGAAGAAGCGGAAGCAGGTCACCGGCATCTGCCACAGATGTGCGTAGGAATGCAGCATGGTTTCGCCGCTCTTCTTGGTGGCGGCGTAGAGGGTAAGGGGCTGGTCGGCCCTGTCGGTCTCGCGGAAGGGGATGGCGGCGTTGGCGCCGTAGATCGAGGAGGTCGAGGCGAACAGGAAATGCTTCACCTTGGCCTCGCGCGCCACCTCCATCAGGTTGAACAGGCCGACGAGGTTGGCATCCACATAGGCGCGCGGATTTTCCAGGCTGTAGCGCACGCCTGCCTGGCCGGCGAGGTGGAGGACGATGTCGGGCGTCTCCTCGGCGGCGAGAGCCGAAAGCGCTTCCCGATCCTCCAGCATGAAGATTCTCGGGCGAAAGGCGTTCGAGCGCTCGAGGACAGCGTGGCGGGCCCGCTTGAGGGCGAGGTCGTAATAGGGCGTGAAGCCGTCGATGCCGGTGACGAGATGGCCTTCGTCGAGCAGGCGGCGGGCGAGGTGGAAGCCGATGAAGCCGGCGCTGCCGGTAACCCAGATTTTCATGAGTTTTCCCGGGTGCGCGGACGTCCCGTCCGCTCTTCCTTAACTGCAGAATGCATCGTTTCCAAGGACGGACGGGACGTCCGCGCATCCGGGATAAAGAGCGGATCGTCCGACACTTACTTAAGTGTCGTAGGACGTCCGCGCCCCAGGTTCAAGTCTTGTCATCCACCGCCACGCTGGCGGCATCCGACTCCGAGCGGTCGAGCAGCACGTTCATAGCCTTGCGAGCGCCCTCGGCATCGCCCGCGATGATAGGTTCGGCCACCGCGCGGTGCATCGGTACGATATGCGGGTGGATCTGGCCGGCGCGCGAAACGGTGAAGGACACCGCGAGCGAGGCCTCGATGGCCGGCTGGAAGGCGGCGAGCAGCACATTGTTGGCGGCCTTGACGATAGCGCGATGGAAGGCGAGGTCTGCGTCGATCGAGGCCTGCACTTCGGTGGCGGCCTCCATGGCGCGAAAGGTGTCGGCCACCTCTGCGCGCTGTTCGGGCGTGGCGCGCTCGGCCGCGAGCGCCGCGGCTTCCGGCTCGATCATGCGACGCAGTTCGAACAGGTCCTTGACGAAGCTCTTGGTGGCGCCGCCGGAGGTCTGCCAGACCAGCACGTCGACATCGAGACGGTTCCAGTTCGAATGCGGCTGCACGATGGTGCCGCGCCGTGGCGTCGAGGAGAGCAGGCCCTTGCCGGCGAGGAGCTTGATCGCCTCGCGCAGCGAAGCGCGGGAAACGTCAAGTTCGCGCGAGAGATCCGCCTCTGTGGGCAGGGCCACTCCAACGGGCCATTCGCCTGCCACGATCCGCTGGCCTATCAGCGCCGCCGCCTGGCTGTGACGGGTCTGCGATGTCCCTGAGCGGGCGCGGCCAGCGCTGCGTGCCATAGGCGATTCCTTCTTTTTATCGAACGAGACGGAGCGCGGTGTGGCGGATCGACCGCTGGGACGCGACTCAACCTGTTCCAATTGTTTTCGTTGCATTCCTCCTACCATATTGCGAGGGGATAAAGGGAGGGGGGTTGGATTTGGCCACAGGATTCCGGGTGCACGGGCTTCCAGCCCGTTCTCACGGTGCCGGAAAGCGCCAGTTCCCAAGAACGGGCTGGAAGCCCGTGCACCTGGGAGCATTCCCCCTTGTCGAACGGGCCGGCTCGCATTAACCCCGTTGCACCATGCCCGAACTCAGCTCCTTCCGCCGCATCGTCGTCAAGATCGGCTCTTCCCTCCTGGTCGATTCCGCCCAGGGCAAGCTCCGCCGCGACTGGCTCGCCTCCCTCGTCGAAGATCTTGCCCGCCACTCCGGGCGCGGCGCCCAGATCATCGTGGTCTCCTCCGGCGCCATAGCGCTCGGACGCACGCTGCTGAAGCTGCCCAAGGGGCCGCTGGCGCTGGAGTCGAGCCAGGCTGCGGCCGCGGTCGGCCAGGTCGGCCTTGCCCAGGCCTGGGCGGAGACGCTGAGCGCAAGGGGACTGACGGCCGCGCAGATCCTCGTCACCCTCGGCGACACCGAGGAGCGCAGGCGCTACCTCAATGCCCGCCGCACCATCGACCGGCTGCTGGAACTCAATTGCGTGCCGGTTGTGAACGAGAACGACACGGTGGCCACCACCGAGATCCGCTATGGCGACAATGACCGCCTAGCTGCTCGCGTCGCCACCATGGCCGGCGCCGACTGTCTGGTGCTGCTCTCGGACATCGACGGGCTCTACACCGCTCCGCCGCATCTCGACCCGGCCGCGACGCTGATCCCGGTGGTGCAACGCATCACTGCGGCGATCGAGGGTGTGGCTGGGGATGCCGGCTCCGAGCTCTCGCGCGGGGGCATGCGCACCAAGGTCGAGGCGGCGAAGATCGCAGTGGGTGGCGGCACCACCATGGTGATCGCCTCGGGCAAGGTGGATTCGCCGCTGAAGCGCATCGAGGAAGGCGGGCCGTGCACCTGGTTCCTCACCCCGTCCAACCCCGTCACTGCCCGCAAGAAGTGGATCGCCGGGCATCTGGAGCCGCGCGGCACGCTGCATGTCGACGCCGGTGCCGCCAAGGCGCTGCGCAACGGCGCCAGCCTGCTGCCGGCAGGGGTCAAGCGTGTGGAGGGCACCTTCTCGCAGGGCGACGCCGTCATCATCCGCGATCCCTCGGGCGCCGAGGTCGGCCGCGGCCTCGTCGGCTATGACATCGGCGAGGCCGCCCAGATCGCCGGCAAGAAGAGCCGCAGCATCGAGGACATCCTCGGCTGGGCCGGGCCGACGGAAATGATCCACCGAGACGACATGGCCCTGTTCAGCCGCTTCGAGGACCTGAGCACGGTGACGGTGGAATAGGGCAAGCAGGAACAGGCGCGGGTTGCGCAAGGCAAGATGGTAAAGCATGGGCAGCCTCCCTCACGAAGCTTGGGGGAGGCTTCCACGCGAGGATACTGCTCATGATCTCCCACACTTTCCTCGGCGTCGGCGATTTCGAACGAGCGTTCGGTTTCTACGAAGCGGTGCTCGGCGAACTTGGCCTTGTCCTGCGCTTCCGCGAGGAAGAGCGCCCCTGGGCGGGATGGGTCAAGCCCGGCGCGCCGCGTCCGATTTTCCTGATTGGCAAGCCCTTTGACGGCGGCGCTCCTTCACCCGGCAACGGACCGATGATCGCGCTCCTGGCACCCGATCGCGCTGCCGTGGTGCGCGCCTGGCAAGCTGCCCTTAACCATGGCGGCAGGGACGAGGGTGCGCCGGGGCTTCGGCCCGAGTATCATGCCCATTATTACGGCACCTATGTCCGCGACCCCGATGGCAACAAGCTCTGCCTGTGCTGCCACGACGCCGTTGACGGCTAAGCCGCCTTTCTCCTCCCAAGGACTCCTTATGCTCCGCCTCTGCTCCCTGTTTGCCCCGCTGGCCCTGCTCGGCGCCTGCACCACCACCGCTCCGAGCTCGATCCCGGTGGCAAGGCCGCTGGATCGCGCCTACATCGCCTGCCGCACGCCCGAGCACGTCAACGCCCTGCACGCCGCAGGCGCCAATTTCCAGCGCGAGGTCGACAACCACATGGCCGACGGCCGTTGCCGCCGCTTCGCCGCCGGTCAGAAGGTGGTCAGCCGCGCCAGTGACAGTTTCGTCGATCCCGGCAACGGGGTGAAATACTGGGTCTATCGCTGAGTTGCTGGGAGCGGGGACGTCCCTACGACACTCAAGAGAGTGTCGGACGATCCGCTCTCCCACCTATCCCCTATTTGCGACCGCCACGCCGAGCGCCGCCACCAAGAGCCCCGCAACCTGAATAAGCGTGAGCGCCTCGCTGAACATGGCCCAGGCCATCACGGCCGAGACGCCGGGCACGAGGTAGAGCAGGGAGGCGACCTGGGCGACCGCGCCACGGCGGATCAGAACCATCAGGAGCAGGATGGCGCCGATCGACATGCCGAAGATCGACCAGAGCAGGCCCAGCCAGCCGGGCAGGGAAGTGGCGTCGAAACGGCCCTGTTCCGTGAGGGCGATGCCGATGAGGATTGGCACCAATGCGCCCGCATATTGCATGGCCGTGTTGGTGGTGAGGTCCGCGCCGCGTCCGCGGCTTTTCTGCCAGATCGTGCCGAGGGTGATGGCAGCCATGCCGGCGGCGCAGACGAGGAGCGGGACGACGGGAATGCCGCCATCGCCCGCCGCACCGAGCTTGGGCAGCAAGGTGAGGCCGGCGCCGAGCGCACCGATGGCAATGCCGAGCGCCCGCCTGCGTGAGACGTCCTCGCCGAGCAGAGGCTTGGAAAGCAGGCCTGTGAAGAGCGGCTGAAGGCCGGCGATCAGGGCCGAAATGCCCGAAGGCAGGCCGTGCGCGACGGCCCAGAACACACCGCCGAGATAAAGGCCATGGATGAGCATGCCGGCGACGAGGGCGTCGAGCCAACCCTTGGCGCTGCGCGGCCAGGGCGCACCGGCGAAAAGCGCGTAGGCAGCGAGCACGGCTCCGGCCGCGGCGAAGCGCAGGCCGAGAAAAGTCAGCGGCTCGGCATGCGGAGCGACAAGGCGCGCGGTCACGAAGCCGGTCGACCACAGCGGCACGAACAGCGCGGCGAGGGCGGCGGAGGGAATGCCCGGGCGCTGGGCGGTGGTGGTTTGGGCGACGGACATGGGCGCGAGAGGTGGGAGGTGAAGCGCGACTCGCCTCCCCCAGCTTCGTGGGGGAGGTCGCGCACACAACTTGTGTGCGCTGAAGTCGCGCCCTACGCCGCCTTCTTCTTGGCTTGCAGCAGCTTGCGGTTCACCAGCGCCTCGGCGATCTGGATCGCGTTGAGCGCCGCGCCCTTGCGCAGATTGTCGGAAACCACCCACATCGCCAAGCCATTCGGCACGGTGATGTCCTCGCGGATGCGGGAAATGTAGGTGGCGTCCTCGCCTGCCGCCTCATAGGGCGTGATGTAGCCGCCGGGCTCGCGCTTGTCGATGACGAGGCAGCCGGGCGCCGAGCGCAGGATGTCGCGCGCCTCGTCCGCCGTCACCGGCTTGGCGAACTCGATGTTCACGGCTTCCGAGTGGGAGATGAACACCGGCACGCGCACGCAAGTCGCGGTCAGCTTGATCTTGGGGTCGAGGATCTTCTTGGTCTCGGCCACCATCTTCCACTCTTCCTTCGTGTACCCGTCCTCCATGAAGACATCGATATGCGGGATCACGTTGAAGGCGATGCGCTTGGGGAATTTCTTGGGCGCGATCGCGTCGTTCACATAGACGGCCTTGGTCTGGGCGAAGAGCTCGTCGAGCCCTTCCTTGCCCGCGCCGGAGACCGACTGGTAGGTGGAAACGACCACGCGCTTGATACCGAAGCGGTCATGCAGCGGCTTCAGCGCCACTACGAGCTGCGCGGTGGAGCAGTTCGGATTGGCGATGATGTTCTTCTTCGAGAAGCCGACGATGGCATCGGCATTCACTTCCGGCACGATCAGCGGCACGTCGGCGTCGTAGCGCCAGGCCGAGGAATTGTCGATCACCACGCAGCCCTGCGCGCCGATCTTGGGGCTCCATTCCTTCGACACGTCGCCGCCAGCCGACATCAGGGCGATGTCGGTGTCGGAGAAGTCATAGGTGGCCAGGTCACGCGTTTTCAGCGTTTTTTCGCCATACGAAACTTCCGTGCCCAGGCTGCGGCGCGAAGCCAGCGCAACCACTTCATCGGCGGGGAACGCCCGCTCGGCCAGAATGTTCAGCATCTCGCGGCCCACATTGCCTGTGGCGCCCACGACGGCGACCTTGTAACCCACTGTACCAGTCCTTCTCCGTAAAACGTCTTGAGGATTGCCCGCCCTATATAGGAACGGCGCGCTGGCATATCACCGGGGGAATGTCGGATCAATTGAAATGCTAGCGCTCCAAGATCACTTCCGGCCGCTCACCAGGGCCAACACGAGCGCCCCCGCGCCTGCCGAGAGCAGCGAGCCCATCAGCACGCCGAGCTTGGTCTCGTCGAGGAGCGGCGCAGCGTCGGCATAGGCGAGGCCGCCGATGAACAGGCTCATGGTGAAGCCGATGCCGCACAGCAGCGCCACGCCGTAGACCTGGCCCCAGCCGGCATGTTCGGGCAGTTGCGCCCATTTCAGCCGGATCGCAAGGGCAGCGAACAGGAAGACGCCGATCTGCTTGCCGAGGAAGAGACCGAGCGTCACGCCGGAGGTTACGGGATCGGCGAGATTGGCGAGCGTCATGCCGCACAGCGCCACGCCGGCGTTGGCGAAGCCGAAGATGGGCACGATCAGATAGGTTACCCAGGGGTGCAGGCCATGTTCGAGCCGGTGCAGCGGCGTGTGCTCGCCGCTGTCCGATGGCCGCAGCGGGATGGTGAAGGCAAGCGCCACGCCCGCCAGCGTTGCATGCACGCCGGAAAGGAGGGTGAGCACCCACAGCACGGCGCCGAGCGCCAGATAGGCCGGCAGGAAGGTCACGCCGCGCCGGTTCATGACCGAGAGCACGACGAGCAGGGCGAGCGCCGCATTCAGCATCCAGATGTCGAGCTTGGCGGTGTAGAACAGCGCGATGATCACCACGGCGCCGAGATCGTCGATAATGGCGAGCGCGGTGAGGAACACCTTGAGCGAGGCCGGTACGCGTGGGCCGAGCAGCGCCAGCACGCCGAGCGCAAAGGCGATGTCGGTGGCGGACGGGATGGCCCAGCCCTTCAGCGTGTCGGAATGTCCCCAGTTCACAGCCACGAAGATCGCCGCCGGCACCACCATGCCCCCCAGCGCCGCGATGCCCGGCAGAGCCCGGCGCGGCCAGCTGGCGAGCTGGCCGTCGAGCACCTCGCGCTTGATCTCCAGCCCGACGAGCAGGAAGAACAGGGCCATCAGCCCGTCATTGATCCAGTGCAGCAGGCTGAGCGGCCCAATGGAGAGATGCAGAGCGTGGAAATAGGCCTCGTCGAGCGGCGAATTGGCGACGATCAACGCCAAAGCCGCCACTGCCATCAGGATGATGCCGCCCGCCGCTTCGGTGGCGAGGAAGCTGCGCAGGAAGGAACGGGGACGGGAGGGAGAATGCATGCGGGGCCGGGAATCCTGGAGCGCGGACTTCCAGTCCGCTCTTGAAACGATAACGTTGTAAAGGAAAATGCCGCGGTTGTTGAAACCGCGGCGTCCTTATTTCTATCGTTTGTGGCTCAGGAGCGGACTGGAAGTCCGCGCTCCCAGGATTTGCGCACCGGCTGGAAGTCTTACGCAAACGTCACGATCTCTTCCGGCTGGAAGCGCGGGCTGCGGGGGAAGAGCTTCTCGTCGTCGCCATAGCCGATATTGACCAGGATGTTCGACTTGAACTGCCCGTCCGGGAAGAATTCGGCGTCGACCTTGGCGCTGTCGAAGCCACCCATCGGACCGGCGTCGAGGCCAAGCGAGCGCAGGGCCAGGATGAAATAGGCGGCCTGCAGAGTGCCGTTGGTGTGGGCGCTGGCCTTCGCGAAGGCCTCGTTGCCGGCAAACCAGGACTTGGCGTCGGCATGGGGGAAGAGGCGGGGCAGATGCTCGTAGAACTTCAGGTCATAGGCGAGGATCGCGGTGACCGGGGCAGCCATGGTCTTGTCGACATTGCCAGGCGCCAGGGCGTCCTTAAGGCGGGCCTTGGCTTCCGGGCTGCGCACGAACACGACGCGCAGCGGCAGCTGGTTGGCCGAGGTCGGGCCCTGCAAGGTGATGTCGACAGCTTCCTTCAGGAGGGCGTCAGGCACGTGCCTGTCAAGGAAGGCGTTGTGGGTGCGGGCCTTGTAGAAGAGCTGGTCGAGCACGGCGGCATCGACGCGGCCCTTGAGGGCCGAACCGGCAGCACCGCCTTCGATGGCTTCGTTGCGCATGATGGTGTCTCCTTTGCATCGCAAGCTATATCGCGCTGCAAAACCATCACTTCAATTGGCCAAATTATGATGGTATCCATCTGTCGAAGTGATGGAAGAGCTTCCAATGATCGATTCCCTGACCCTGGACCAGCTTCGGATCCTGATAGCCGTGGCCGATGAGGGTAGCTTCTCGGGCGCCGCAAGGCGGCTCGGGCGTGTGCAGTCGGCCATCAGCCAGGCGGTGCAGACGCTGGAGAATACGCTCGGCCTCGCCTTGTTCGACCGTAGCGCCAAGAAGCCGGTGCTGACCGAGGCCGGCCGCTCCATCCTGATGGATGCCCGCCAGGTGATCGCCCGCACCGATACGCTACGCGCCCATGCCGGGTCGATCGCTGGGGGATGCGAGCCGGAGCTGGCGCTGTCGGTCGACCCGCTCTTTCCCCAACCGGTGCTGATCGAGAGCCTGAAGGCGCTGAGCCTCGCCTTTCCCTTTATGCCGGTGAAGCTGATCACGGAAGGCCTCGGCGGTCCGGAGCAGAGCCTGCGCGACGGCCATGTGCTCTTCGCCATCTATGCCCTGCTCGCCACCGGCTCGCGCGATCTCAATGTCGAGAAGCTCGTCGATGTCGAGATGATTCCGGTGGTGGCTGCCGATCATCCGATGGCCCAGGCCCCGGAACCCGTCAGCCAGGAGGTGGTGGAGGCCCAAACGCAGCTCGTGCTGATGGACCGCACGCCGCTGACCCAGAACATGCGTGGCAACATCTTCTCCACCCATGTCTGGCGCTTCGCCGACATCGCCACCAGGCTCGACTATCTCCTGGCCGGCTTCGGCTGGTGCCACATGCCGGCCTGGCTGGTGAACGGCGATATCGCCGCCGGCAGGCTGAAGCGCCTGCGGTTGGCGCAGAGCAACGGCGCCCGCATTGCCATGTATGTGGTCCGCCGCCATGGCCAGCACCTCGGCCCGGTCAGCCAGTGGTTGATCGAGGACCTGAGGAAGCGGCTGGGCGAGTAGCGCCGTGATGTCCGCGCTCCCAGTAAACCCCACCTTAACTCCCGCCCTCTAGCCTGTCCCTGGGCTTATGGTGTTGCGTTCCCGCTGATCTCGAATCCGTTCCGGATTGCCGCACCTTGTTGATTTGAGGCTTGGCAATGCGGACCATGCGACGCGGCTTTACACAGAGCTACGCTCTTCCCGACGAATTGAAGGGCATGCTCGCGCGCCGGCTCAACGAACTGCTGGGCATGGCGCTGATTGCCATGGCGGGGCTCGGGGCCATCGCGTTGGCCACCTGGTCGGTGCAGGATGCCAGCTACAACCATGTCGGCGGCGAATTGCCGATCCGCAACTGGCTCGGCTTCGGCGGCGCCGTGGTGGCCGATTTCCTCACCCAGATGCTCGGCATCGCTTCGATCGCGCTGCTGGCGCCGATCGCCATTCTGGGCTGGCGTCTGCTCGCTCACAAGGCCATCGATTCGCAGCGCATGCGCCTCATCTGCCTGGTGGTGGGCGTGCTGCTTGCCGCCGGCTTTGCCTCTGGCCTGCCGATCACCACGCATTGGCCGCTGCCGACCGGCCTCGGCGGCGCGGTGGGCGATTGGGCCTTCTACCTCTTCGCGCCCTTCCTGTTTGCGCGGCATTCCGTCGTCCTGCAAGGCATGCTGACGCTTCTGCTCGGCGCCGGCGCCATCGGAACGCTGGCGCTCGCCTCCGGCTTTTTCCTCCACTACACCGAGGAGGAGCGTCCGGCGCCGGAGCTGCCGATGCGCATTCGTGGCCAGCCCCGCCGTATCCGCGAGGAAGAGGAGGAGGACGACGAGCGCTCCGCCTTCCTCGGCCATGTGCTGCACTGGGGCCTGATGGCCAAGAGCGCCCTGTTCCGCAAGCGGGTGAAGGTGGTGCCGCAGCGCGTGGCTCCGCCGATGAACCGGCCCGGTGGCATTGCCGATCTCTTCGCCCGCGTGCGCGCCGCCGCCCAGCATTTCGGCCGTTCGCCCGACGACGCGGCAACCGCGCCCGTGCGCCGCGAGCCAGCCTTCACGCCGCGCACCGCTCCGCGCGCCGATGCTCGCCGCCCGCATGAGGCGATCTCGCTGGACGGGGAGGAACTGCCCGAGGCGGTCGACCAGTATTCCGGCAGCCGGGACAGCTACATGCCCTATGCCGACGAGGATGACGACGAGGCGCCGCTGGCCCGTCCCGCGAAACGCCCCCTGATGAGCGCGGAGGAAGCGGCCCAGCGTGCGGCGCCTGCCATCACCACCACGCGCGTCGGCCAGCCTGCAGCCGCGCCCAAGCAGGGTAAGCGCATCGTTCGCGAGAGCGAGCCGGACTTTCCCTTCGAGCATCGCTATGAGCTGCCACCCCTCACTCTGTTGTCAGAGCCCAAGCGGCAGGTCGGCACCACGGTGTCACAGGATGCGCTCGAGCAGAATGCTCGTCTCCTTGAAGGCGTGCTGGAAGACTTTGGCGTGCGTGGCGAGATTATCAATGTGCGACCAGGCCCCGTTGTTACGCTCTATGAGCTGGAGCCGGCGGCCGGCATCAAGTCCTCCCGCGTCATCGGCCTTGCCGACGACATCGCCCGCTCGATGTCGGCCCTCTCGGCCCGCGTCGCGGTGGTTCCTGGCCGAAACGTCATCGGCATCGAGCTGCCGAACGCCAAGCGCGAGATGGTCTATTTTCGAGAGCTTCTGGGCTCGGAGGATTTTGAGAAGTCTCGCTACAAGCTGGCGCTGGGCCTCGGCAAGACCATCGGTGGCGAACCGGTGATTGCCCAGCTCGAGAAGATGCCGCATCTGCTGGTCGCCGGCACCACCGGCTCGGGCAAGTCGGTAGCTATCAACACCATGATCCTGTCGCTTCTCTACCGACTCAAGCCGGACGAGTGCCGCATGATCATGGTCGATCCGAAGATGCTGGAGCTTTCCATCTATGACGGCATCCCGCATCTGCTGGCGCCCGTCGTCACCGACATGAAGAAGGTGGTGCTCGCCTTGAAATGGGCGGTGCGCGAGATGGAAGAACGCTACAAGAAGATGGCCAAGCTCGGCGTGCGTAACATCGATGGCTACAATCAGCGTGCCGCCGAGGCGAAAGCCAAGGGCGAGGCCGTGCTGCGCACCGTGCAGACCGGTTTCGACAAGGAGACGGGACAGGCGCTCTACGAGCAGGAGGAGATGGACCTCTCGCCCGTGCCCTATATCGTCATTGTCGTCGACGAAATGGCCGACCTGATGATCCAGGAGGGCAAGAATGTCGAAGGGCCGATCCAGCGCCTGGCCCAGATGGCACGAGCCGCCGGTATCCACCTGATCATGGCGACGCAGCGTCCTTCGGTCGACGTCATCACCGGCACGATCAAGGCGAACTTCCCCACCCGCATCTCCTTCCAGCTCACCACCAAGATCGACAGCCGCACCATCTTGGGCGAGCAGGGCGCCGAGCAGCTCCTCGGCCAGGGCGACATGCTGCACATGGCCGGCGGTGGCCGCATCTCCCGCGTGCACGGCCCCTTCGTCTCCGACGAGGAGGTGGAGAAGGTGGTCACCCATCTCAAAGCCCAGGGCCGTCCCGACTATCTCGACTCCATCACGGCGGACGAGGACGAGGGGGGCGGTGACGAGGATGCTGCCGACGGCGCCGTGTTCGACAAGGGGGCCTTTGGCGCCGAGGATGGCGGCGACCTCTACGAGCAGGCCAAGAAGGTCGTGATGCGCGACAAGAAGTGCTCGACCTCCTACATCCAGCGCCGCCTGCAGATCGGCTACAACCGCGCCGCTTCGCTGGTGGAGCGCATGGAAAAGGACGGCATCGTCGGCCCGGCGAACCATGCCGGCAAGCGCGAGATCCTGGTCTACAGCCGCGATGTCAGGAACGCGGACGATGGTGACGAGATGGAGGACGAGGAATAGGCGTTGTGGCTGGGACGTCGCGCCGTCCTGCCAATCGTCACGCCCGCTTGAACCGCAGTGCCGACCAGTCTTCGTCCACCGCGATCGAGGCCACCGTATCGAGCCCATGGTCCGGCACGAGATTGTGGATGATGTCGCGGCTGAGATCGCCCTTCAGCTTCGAGGTGAGCTTGGGATAGGCGATCCACAGGATGGCGTCCGTCCGCATCGCCGGCAGGTTGGCCGCCAGGCTTGTCAGCAACCCGGCCTTGTCCCGCACGAACAGCAGCGCTACCTCGGCCTCGGCGAGCGGTGCCCGCGCGCCCTCGATGGCGGCATCCAGATGTGCCGGCGCGTCAAGCACCGCCAGGCGTCGCGCACCCTTGACCTGCAGCTTTTCGGCGATGCTCTTCTCCGCCATCACGCCGCTCTTTTCAGCGTCGCGTCCCGCGCGGCCTTGAAGATGGCTGCCTGCTCGCGCAGGTCCGGATCCTCCGTGGGGCGGCGCGAGGGAATCATCCAGCCGCCGCCCACGGCGAGGATGTTACGCACTGCGCCATAGACGGCGAGCTTGCCGGCATGGATGCCGCCCGTGGTGACGAAGCCGACATCCTCGAAGATGTTGGCGTAGTCGGAGAGCACGGCGAGCCCGTTCGAAGCCTCGGAAGGGTAGTATTTCAGGAGCGTATAACCCCATTCGCGCGCCTGCATCACCTCGGAAGCGGTGAGGGCGCCGGGCATGTGGAGGAGGCCGGCGGCCGTGACGGCCTCGTGGAGCGCAGGGGTTAGGCCAGGGCTCACGGTGAAGGCTGCGCCGGCGTCGACAGCCAGCCTTACATGGCCTTCATGCAGCAGCGTGCCGGCGCCGAAGATGCAGGTGGGGTGGCGCATCCGGGCCCTGCGGAGCACCTCCGGCGCCTGGGGGGTGCGAAACAGGATCTCGATCACCGGGGCGCCTTCCTCCACCAGCCCGTCGATGTCGGCGAGGCCTTCGTCGATGGACCGCACAGGCATCACCGGCAGGATGGGGAAGGCGGCGATGCGTTCTTTCAATTCGGCGCTGTTCATACGGTTTCCTCCAAGACTTGTACGACGACTTGCAGGGCCGCTTCCACTTCCTCCCGCGTGGGCGTGCCGAGGCGCCCGCCGAAGCTGCGGCATTTCAGGGCGGCAGCTGCATTGGCGAAGGCGATCGCCCGCGGGATCGGCGCGCCTTCCGCGATGGCGAGGGTGAAGGCGCCGTGAAAGACATCGCCGGCTGCCAGCGTGTCGACCACCTCGACCGCTGGCGGGCGCAGCCGGCGCACCTGTCCGCTTTCGCGCTCCAGCCAGTAGCAACCCTCCTGTCCGGCGGTAACGGCGAGGAAACCGTCAAGTTGTCCGGTGAGGGCCTTCAGCGCGTCCCGCGGCGTTCCCGCGCCGCTGAAGGCGAGGGCTGCAGGTTCGGAGAATACGATATGGCTCGCCAGATCAGCCAGTTCCCCGATCACCGCCTGCGGCCCGGTATCGGCATCGAGTACGGCCGGCTTGCCGGCGGCGCGGGCCGCCTTCAGCACCGCCGCCGCGCCCTCCGGCCAGCGTATGTCGACCAGCGCGGCGTCGGCGCGGGCGACAAGGTCTAGCGGCAGCCAGGACGGGTCCTTGCCGAGCGCCGGATCGTAATAGGGCACCACCAGCCGCTCGCCCGTCTTGTCGATCAGCACGGTGCAGATGGGCGAATGCACGTCTCTGGCGCGACGCACGAAGCGGCAGTCGATGCCGGCGGCGGAGAGATCGCCGACAATGCGCTCGCCCACCCCGTCATCGCCCACGCGCGAAAACAGGGTGGCCCGGCCGCCAAGCTTGGCCACCGCCGCCGCGGCGCTTGCCGCCATGCCATGCGCGACCTCGACTGCATGCAGCGGCAGCACCTTGCCGGGGCCGGTCGGCAGCTTCTCCATCCGGAAGATGGAATCGAAGGAAGCCGCGCCGCTGCACACGACATGCGCCTGTTTGCGGGGGAACTCGAACACGGCCGCTCCTGCCTCATTAGAATGATGATTCGTCATAGCATTGCCAAAGAGAGCGGGGAAAGCACCCGCGACTTTTTCGCCCTCGACGCCGCCGCTTCTCCAGCCTAGACTCCTTAGATGGCTTCCTTTTTCTACATCCTCGTCCCCTTCGCCATCCTCGCCGTCGCCATCGTGCTCGGCATGGGCCTGCACAACATGATGAAGGGCGGCGACGGCCAGCGCTCGCAGAAGCTGATGCAGTTGCGCGTGCTCCTCCAGGCGGTGGCGATCGTCATCATCATGGCGGCGATCTATTTCGCTCATAGATAGATTGCCGACTAGGGGCTCTACCTTTGCGAGCACTCAGGCGTTGCATCTGTGCATCAAGATTGGCATATGCCTGCGGCTTCTAGCTAAAAACGCTTGGCGAACACATTCTCTCTGCTACCGTGCGCGGAATCAGAAGGATGTCAGTCCATGCGTTACGTCCTTTCCGCGGTCTTTATTCTGCTTCTAACGGTCGTTGTTGCGCATGCGCAGGACGCGACCGCGGCTTCTTTCGGAGCCGACGCCTTCATCAATGAACTGCGCTTCGGCGGGTTGCTGCACGACCTCACCAGCCCCGAGAAGAGCACTGGGCCGGATATCAATGCCGAAATCCTGTTCGCCAAGCCCTGGGGCGGCGAGCAGACATGGTGGCTGCCGCGACCCAATCTCGGCACCACGCTGAATTTCGGCGGAGGAACCTCGACCGTCTATGCGGGTCTTGCCTGGCAGTACAACATCACGCAGAACATTTTCGTGGAAGGCGATTTCGGCGGCAGCCTCAACAATTATTCCGAGGATGGCGCCAACCGCAGCGATCTTGGTTGCCACGCGCTGTTCCGGGAATCGGGGAGCCTGGGCTACGATATCAATGAGCACTGGCGCATCATGGCCACAGTCGAGCACAATTCGAACGCCGGCCTGTGCGATCACAATCGCGGCCTGACGAATTACGGCATGCGTGTGGGCTATAAGTTCTAGGCCGGGAACGCTGGATTGCAGCGACATGTTCTCATGTCGCGATGTCCGCTCTTCCTTTATCCTTGGGCGAGTCGTCTCTAAGAGCGGACAGGATGTCCGCGCTCCCAGGGCATTTCATGGTTCGCCTCAACAAGATCTACACCCGCACCGGCGATGACGGCTTGACCGGGCTTGGCACCGGCGAGCGCCGCTCGAAGGCGGATCTGCGCGTCGAGGCGTATGGCACGGTGGACGAGGCCAATGCCGCCGTCGGGCTCGCCCGACAATATAGCGGCCGCGAGTACGGCGAGATCGACGCGATGCTCGCCCGCATCCAGAACGATCTGTTCGATCTCGGCGCGGACCTTTGCACCCCCGAGGGCGGCGAGAAGGAGATCACCTGGACGCCGCTGCGTATTGCCCAGAGCCAGGTCGACCGTCTCGAGCAGGAGATCGATGCCATGAACGCCGCGCTGCCGGCGCTGAAGAGCTTCGTCCTGCCTGGCGGCACGCCCTGCGCGGCCCATCTCCACCTTGCCCGAACCGTGAGCCGGCGGGCCGAACGGGTGATGGTGGCACTCTCCCACACCGCCGGCGAAATCGTCTCGCCCGAGGCGCTGCGCTATATCAACCGCCTGTCGGACCACCTGTTCGTGGCGAGCCGGTATCTGAACCACAAGGCAAGCGGGGATGTCCTGTGGGTGCCGGGGGAGAACAGGTAGGCTGGTCATCCCTGGGATCGCAGGCATCTTTGCCTGCCCCACCTTTCCGGTAAGCGCATCGTTGCCACCGGCAGGCTGTCGTCACAACCATCGGGATGGTTGTGGCTGAGGTGCCAGCGATCCCAGGGAGGTCCGCGTTCCCAGGATGCTCGCCTTACGTGCATTTAATCCTTGCCGGCCCTATCCACGCCGAATTTCGCCATCTTTCATTTACCTTGATGATTCATGATCGCGCCTATGAAAAAATCGCTCCTGCCTGCATTTGCCCTTCTTGCCCTTTCGGCCCTGCCGGCCTCGGCGGCGTCTTTCCAGTCCTGCCTGGCCGCCATCGGGGCGCGGGCGCAGGCAGCCGGCGTCTCGCCTTCGGTGTTCGCACGCCAGACGAACGGACTTCAGCCCGACATGACCGTCATCGACGCCATGAACAAGCAGCCCGAGTTCAAGACGGCGATCTGGGACTACATGGCCGGCCTCGTCGATGCCCAGCGCGTCGCCGACGGCAAGCAGATGATGTCGAAATATGCCTCGGTGCTGGCCGGCGTGCAGCGGCGCTACGGGGTCGATCCCGCCACGGTGGTGGCGGTGTGGGGCGTCGAGAGCAATTATGGCGAGAGCCCGGGCACGCGCCCGCTTGTGCAATCGCTGGCGACGCTCTCCTGCTATGGCGGCCGCCGGCAGGGCTATTTCATGGGCGAACTCATCGCCACGCTGAAGATCATTCAGCGCGGCGACGTCAATCCCGATCATCTCGTCGGCTCCTGGGCCGGCGCCTTCGGCAACACCCAGTTCATGCCTTCCACCTTCCTGCGCCTCGCCGTGGATGGCGATGGCGACGGTCGCCGCGATGTGGTGGATTCGGTGCCGGATGCGCTCGCCTCCACTGCCAACTACCTCGCCCATTCCGGCTGGCAGCCCGGCGCGCGCTGGGGCTATGAGGTGCGCCTGCCGGCCAGCTTCAAGCCGGGCCTCGCCGGCCGGACCAAGAAGCGTCCTCTCTCTTCATGGGCGTCGATGGGCGTGACGCGCATCGACGGTTCTGCGCTCAGCGGCGGCGGCAGTGCCGCTATCCTGCTGCCGGCCGGCCCGCGCGGGCCGGCCTTCGTGGTCTTCCGCAACTTCGATGTGATCTATTCCTACAACGCCGCCGAATCCTACGCGTTGGCGATCGCCAATCTCTCCGACCGCATCAAGGGCGGCGGGCCCATCGTGACGCCCTGGCCAACGGAAGATCCCGGCCTCTCGCGTGCCCAGCGCAAGGAATTGCAGGCCTTGCTGATCCGATCGGGCTATGACGTCGGCACCCCCGATGGTTCGATTGGTGACAAGACCATCGAGGCCATCAAGAGCGCCCAGCGCCGCCTCGGCCTGCCGGTCACGGGGCATCCCGGCGTGCAGATACTGCAGGCCTTGCGCAAGGGCTGATGCACCGATGGAGGTATCGGAAAGCCCTGTCCCGTCTCACGTCCCGGTCACGAGTTCCGGTGTATCGGAATTACAACAAACCGCATGAATCCGCGCCAAACTCGCAGTGAGGAGCGGATTCGCCGATTGGAGTAGGCGATTTTCGCTGCGTCTTATGCGATATTGCATAGGAGTGCGATTGCACCTGCGGCTTATCATCCCTAGAATAGTGCCGTTAAACGTTGTAGAAACGATCCATGTCGACCACCGTCATCAATATTGATCGCTCCGCCAAGCCCGCCTCGCCCGAGCCGAATGCCTCGCGCGACCAGCTTCCCGTCCGCGACCACCAGCGTACCGGCTGCCCGTTCCACGACGTGCGCTCGATGCTTCGCGATGTCGGCCTGCGGCCCACCCGCCAACGCCTGGCACTCGGCTGGCTGCTGTTCCAGAAGGGCGATCGGCACATCACTGCCGAAATCCTGCATGACGAGGCCTCCAAGGCCCGCGTGCCGGTGTCTCTGGCCACGGTCTACAACACACTGCACCAGTTCACCGAAGTTGGCCTGCTGCGTGAATTCGCTGTTGACGGCTCAAAGACCTATTTCGACACCAACGTCCATGAGCACCACCACTATTTCGTCGAAGGCGACAATGAAGTGCTCGACATTCCCGGCGAAGTCGGCATGGCCCAGATGCCGGAGGTCCCGGAAGGCTATGAGATCGCCCGCGTCGACGTGATCGTACGCTTGCGGCGCAAGGAAGGTTGAAGGCCTCCAAAGATTTTTAGGTTATCGCGCGGCGCACCTTGGTGCGCCGTTTGTTTTTTGCACCCTGTCCTTATATATAGTCACTATAGTCGCAATAGTCATGAGAGGGCAGATGTCCGCTTCAGCAATTGAAGATGTGTGGACGGTTGCCGGCGCCAAGGCTCGGCTCTCGGAAGTGATGGAGCGCGCCCAGAACGACCCACAAACCATCACGCGCAACGGCAAGCCCAGTGTTGTTGTGGTTTCGGTCGAAGAATGGCAACGCAAAACGCAGAGGCGCGGCAGCTTGGCGGAGTTCTTGCTCAAGTCGCCGCTCAGGGGCAGTGAGCTCGACCTCGACCGGGTCAGGGATGAACCGGGCGAGTCCTTGCTTTGAGAATGCTGCTCGATACCAATGTCCTGTCCGAGGTTCGTCGAGTGAAGCCAGACTTGGGCGTCTTGCGATGGCTGGACGAACTCGATGAGGACAGAACCTTCGTCAGTGTGATCTCGCTAGCCGAGATCCGTCGAGGAATCGCGCTCATGGACGAAGGCAGGCGGAAAACTGAGCTCGCAGCTTGGCTTGCTCATGATCTGCCGCAGCGTTTTGCCGGCCGGGTACTGTCCGTAAACACAGATGTCGCCCTCGCTTGGGGCGATCTCATGGGCCACGCAAGGAAGAAAGGCGTCGGGCTTGCCAGTCTCGATGCCTTCATCGCTGCGACGGCGCACGCCCATGGCCTCGTCCTGGCTACGCGCAATATCAATGATTTCCAAGGCTTCGGCTTGGATCTCCTCAATCCTTGGGACTGATCTCTCCGCGATGTGCAAGCGATCCGAATGGACCGAGAACGGCCTTCAGACGTTCTTTCAGCTTAGCGCCTCAAAAGATCCAGCGCGCCGAGAGACACGAGCGTCGCGGCCAGCACTGTCACCGCATAGATCAGGCTGTGGCGCCAGTTCTCCAGCGGGGAGTGGCGGCGCAGGCGCTGCGGGCGGGCCAGCATGAAGGCGGCGATCAACAGCACCACCACCAGCCCGCCATGCTGGCTGCCGGTCGCGAGGTCGTGCAGGAGGACCATGCTGGAGATCAGCAGGGTCGGAAACCAGGCGTGCCGGAATTCGGTGCGGAGCGAGGCAAAGAGCTGAGTCAGAGGGGGCATGGAATGCTCGCGGGCAGTCGTTTTCTTTAAATATCGGCGTGGTTTCGAGGTAGGAGCCAAATGCGGCACCAAGATGCTGTGCCAATGGTCATAAAGCGAAATTGCCTGCCAAAATCGGAGCTCTTGCGGCAAATGCGGGGTTAAAGTTAAGGAAGTGTGAATCTTCGTGGGGAAGCTCCAGCGTTGCGCCCTCTGCCAAAAGGACCTCAAGTCCCGCAAGCGAGATCCGCACCTCATGCAGCCCAGTTCTGCGATCGTAAGCAATTTACCGCACGGCAGTAGCGGCTTTCCTGGAATCCTTCTATAAACACCGCATACCGCGCCGCACAAACTCCCCCGCGAGCGCGAATTCCACTGACGTATCATAGGTTTGGGGTTGTCCACCCAGCCTTTTTCAGGGAACCTGCCATGGCATCGCTCGACAGCTTCAAAGCCCGCAAGACACTGCAAGTGGGCGCGAAGACCTACACCTATTATTCCTTGAAGGCGGCCGAGGCGAATGGCCTCTCCGGCATCTCCGCCCTGCCTGTCTCGATGAAGGTGCTGCTCGAGAATCTCCTGCGCTTCGAGGATGGCCGCTCCGTCTCCAAATCCGACATCGAGGCGGTCGCCGCCTTCCTGGTCAATCGCGGCAAGGCCGAACGCGAAATCGCCTTCCGCCCCTCCCGCGTGCTGATGCAGGACTTCACCGGCGTTCCCGCGGTGGTCGACCTTGCCGCCATGCGCGACGCAATGAAGGCGCTGGGCGGCGATCCCACCCGCATCAACCCGCTGGTGCCGGTGGATCTGGTCATCGACCATTCGGTCGTGGTCGACTATTTCGGCAACAACGATGCCTTCAAGAACAATGTTGCCCGCGAGTATGAGCAGAACCAGGAGCGCTACCGCTTCCTGAAGTGGGGCCAGTCGGCCTTCGACAATTTCCGCGTGGTGCCGCCGGGCACCGGTATCTGCCATCAGGTCAACCTCGAATATCTCGCCCAGACCGTGTGGACGAAGGACGAGGATGGCACGACGCTTGCCTATCCCGACACTGTGGTCGGCACCGACAGCCACACGACCATGGTCAACGGTCTCGGCGTGCTCGGCTGGGGCGTCGGCGGCATCGAGGCCGAGGCGTCCATGCTGGGCCAGCCCAATTCCATGCTGATCCCCGAGGTAATCGGCTTCCGTCTCACCGGCCGCCTGCCGGCTGGCGTCACCGCCACCGACCTCGTGCTCACCGTTACCCAGATGTTGCGCAAGAAGGGCGTGGTCGGCAAGTTCGTCGAGTTCTTCGGCCACGGCCTCGACCACATGACGCTTGAGGACAAGGCCACCATCGGCAACATGGCGCCCGAATATGGCGCGACCTGCGGCTTCTTCCCCGTCGACGCCGAGACGCTGCGCTATCTCGACAAGTCCGGCCGCACCCCCGATCGCATCGCGCTCGTGGAAGCCTATTGCAAGGACCAGGGCATGTTCCGCACGGCGGGCAGCCCCGATCCAGTCTTCACCGACATCCTCGAGCTAGACCTAGCCACCGTGCTGCCTTCCCTCGCCGGTCCCAAGCGCCCGCAGGACCGCGTGCTGCTCTCCGACGCCAAGGCAGGCTTCCTCACCGCGCTCGATGGCGAGTTCAAGAAGCCCGGCGAAGCTGGCAAGACGGTGCCCGTGGCCGGCACCGACTATGCCATCGGCCATGGCGCGGTGACCATCGCCGCCATCACCTCCTGCACCAACACCTCCAACCCCTCCGTGCTTGTCGCCGCGGGGCTGCTCGCCCGCAAGGCCGCGGCCAGGGGCCTGAAGTCGCGCCCCTGGGTCAAGACCTCGCTCGCCCCGGGATCGCAGGTTGTGGAGGCCTATCTGGCGCAGTCCGGCCTGCAGAAGGATCTCGATGCTCTCGGCTTCAACCTGGTGGGCTTCGGCTGCACCACTTGCATCGGCAATTCCGGCCCACTGCCGGAGCAGATTTCCGAGGCTGTCAACAAGGGTGATCTCGTCGGCGCCGCCGTGCTTTCGGGCAACCGCAATTTCGAGGGGCGCGTCAATCCGGACGTGAAGGCAAATTACCTGGCTTCCCCACCGCTGGTGGTGGCCTATGCGCTGGCGGGCTCGCTGCAGGTCGATCTCACCATTGAGCCGCTCGGCCCCGGCTCGGATGGCAAGCCGGTCTTCCTTTCCGACATCTGGCCCGACGGCGCGGAAATCCAGGCCATAATCGACCAGTTCGTCACCAAGGCAATGTTCGTCGAGAAATACGCCGATGTGTTCAAGGGCGACGAGAACTGGCGGAAGATCTCAGCTCCTTCGGGCCAGACCTATGCCTGGGACGAGCGCTCGACCTATGTGCAGAACCCGCCTTATTTCACGGGCATGACCAAGACGCCGGTGCCGCCGACCGACATCCACAATGCGCATATTCTTGGCCTCTTCCTCGACTCGATCACCACCGACCACATTTCGCCGGCCGGTTCCATCAAGGCGGCGAGCCCGGCGGGCGAATATCTCAGGGACCATCAGGTTCGTCCGGTCGACTTTAACCAATATGGCACGCGGCGCGGCAACCATCAGGTGATGATGCGCGGCACCTTCGCCAACATCCGCATCAAGAACCAGATGCTGGCGGGCGTGGAGGGCGGCTTCTCCATCCATTATCCGGATGGAGAACAGGCGCCGATCTACGACGTCGCCATGAAGTACAATGCCGAGGGCGTGCCGCTGGTGGTCTTCGCCGGCAAGGAATACGGCACCGGATCTTCGCGCGACTGGGCGGCCAAGGGCACCAACCTCCTCGGCGTGCGCGCCGTGATCGCGCAGAGCTTCGAGCGCATCCACCGCTCCAACCTTGTCGGCATGGGCGTTGTGCCCTTCACCTTCGCCGAAGGCACCTCCTGGCAGAGCCTGGGCTTGAAGGGGGACGAGACCGTGACCATCAACGGCATCGAGACGATCAGGCCGCGCGCGGTGATCGAAGCCGAAATCAAGAAGGCCGACGGCTCGGTGGTGAAGACGCCGCTGCTCTGCCGCATCGATACGCTGGACGAGCTCGACTACTTCAAGAATGGCGGCATCCTGCAGTTCGTGCTGCGCAACCTGGCGGCGTAACCTGGGAGCGCGGACGTCCTCGTCCGCTCTTCCTTAATAACAAGCGTGGCGGTGTCGGATAAGGCTCCGTCACTTTCTGCAATGTTGTCGTTTCAAGAGCGGACGAGGACGTCCGCGCTCCCAGGACACCATGATCCCAGACAGTCTCATAGCCGGCTACAAATCCTTTCTCGGCGACCGCTTTGCCCGGGAGCGCCAGCGTTATGAGACCCTGGCGGAAGCCGGGCAGAGTCCGGAGATTCTCATCATCGGCTGCTGCGACTCCCGTGTCTCCCCGGAAGTGATCTTCGATGCCGGCCCGGGCGAGCTCTTCGTGGTGCGCAACGTCGCCAACATCGTGCCACCCTACGAGACCAGCGGCCAGTTCCACGGTACCAGCGCGGCCATCGAGTTCGCGGTCGAAGCGCTCAAGGTCAAGCATATCGTGGTGATGGGCCATGCCAGCTGCGGCGGTATCCGCTCCTTCGCCCAAAAGAGCGCGCCACTTTCCTCGGGCGATTTCATCGGCAAATGGATGTCGATCATCGCTCCGGCCGCCGATACGCTGGAGGACCCCGGCGAGGTGCCGTCAGAAGACTACATGGCGCGCCTCAATTTGGCGGCCGTCGAGCAGAGCCTTGCCAATCTGATGACCTTCGGCAGCGTCCGCCGCCGCGTCAATGCCGGTGAGATGGAACTCCATGGCGCCTATTTCGGCGTGGCGACGGGACATCTTCTGGTGCGGGATCCGAAGACCCATCGCTTCGAGCCGATGGTCAAGGACGTCGGCGTGCCGCCTTCGCTGTTTGGGAGCTATTGAGGGACGGACAGGCGCGGAACCAGGACCGCACGAGCCAGTTCGATATCGAACTCGCCATCGTCTCGCGGCCTCCGAATACTATGTGTGCCGTTAAGTCAGGCTTGGCAATATAGCAAGATCCTGCCTCTCTCTTTATGACTTCCTGATACGACACCCGCTAAAATACTATGCAATCCTTATTTGGCTCGCGTGGCCGACAAAGGTAAAATGCGGGCGTTATCGGTTCCCTGGAGCCAGTCTTCGAAAGCAAAACCGCTACCATAGCCTGTATCGAACGAGCCTGGCTGCCGCGAAAACCTGCATGCGGCCTTCGGTCGATCCCATCCCCGTTATCACTATGACCACATTCACCATCCGTAAGCTGGATCTCGTCTCACGCGTGACGGTCCATATCTTCATCGTCGAGCTTGTCAGTGCCGCGTTCCTTGCCGCCTCGAGTCCGACGGGCTTCCTTTCCGGTTTCACGAGCACGCTCGTCATGATCGCTGTTCTCCAGGCCCTGCTGGCGCTGGCGGCAAGGCGGCGGCCGCCGGCGGCCTCGCTCCACGAATGGGACGGTGTCGCCTGGCTGCTCCTCGTGGCAAGCGGCTGCCACCTCCTCGCCGGTTGAGGCAGTTTCAAAGATGCTCGCAGGCCGAAGTCGCTGCTTCGAAGCTGGCAAGGCCTGGCAGAACCGTGGAGCCCAAAGCGGGGCAATGAGCTGGTTCTGCAGGCGTGGTTATCTGGGCCTGCAGCGTGGAAAGATCCTGCCTCGCCGGCAGTGAGCCCTGGTCGGCGGCCTTCTGGAGCCAGAATGCGGCCTGCTTATCATCCCGTACCGCGCTGCTGGCTTTCATGAACGTGCGCCCAAGATTGATCTGAGCCGTTGCATAGCCGTGGTCTGCCGCCTTCTGCAGCCAATACACGGCCTGTTTGTCATCCTGCGGGATGCCGTCGCCGGTCATGTACATGTAGCCGAGGTTGTTCTGCGCCTCGACGACACCTTGTTCGGCTGCTTTGCGAAACCAGAAAGCGGCTTGGGTATGGTCGGTCAAGCCAGCTACGCCCTGGATATAGAAATTACCGAGATATGTTTGCGCCGGGGCGCTGCCCTGAGCTGCTGCCTTGATAGCCCAATTGGCGGCCTGTCGCATATCTTTGGAGATGCCATTGCCGTTCGCATAGAGCGATATGAGATTGAGCTGCGCAGTGAGGTCGCCCTGATCTGCAGCCTTTTTCAGCCAGATCTCCGCTTCCTTGACATCCGGCGCCACGCCTCGACCCGTCATATAGAAAAGGCCAAGCATGCCCTGGGCGAGCGGCCGCCCCTGTTCGGCGGCCTTGCGGTACCATAGAGCAGCTTGGCTATCATCCTTGTCGACACCCTCGCCCTGCTCGTAAAGATGGGCCAACAAGGTTTGCGCGTCGGCTTGTCCGCCTTCCGCGGCCTTGCGGAGCCAACCGGCCGCCGTACTACCGCTCTTTGGGACGCCGTCGCCTATCCAATATATACGGCCCAGCAAAAATTGGGCATCCACCGAGCCTTGATCCGCGGCCTTGACGAACCAGACGATGGCCTGCGGCGTGTCTTTCGGCACCGTATCGCCGTTGAGATACATGCGGCCAAGATTGAGCTGGGCATCCAACTGCCCGTGATCGGCGGCCTGGCGAAGCCAGGCATTGGCTTCGACCCTGTCTTGCTGGCCCGGCGTAGCCGAGAGTTCCATCTCACCCAAGCTGGCCTGAGCGGGCGCATAGCCCTGCTCGGCGGCTTTTCTGGTCCAGTAGACAAGTTGGGTCTGATCTCGAGGAATGTCGGAATTGCCGGAATAGAGGGATGCCAGATTGATCTGTGCCGGCAGATCGCCATGTTCGGCGGCCGGCTCCAGCCAGGTCAGCGCTTCCTTGGCGTCCTGAGGCACGCCTGTGCCGGTCATATACATGTAGCCGAGCGCGCTCTGCCCTTTCACATGCCCTAGTACGGCCGCCTTTCGGAGCCAGAAGGCTGCCTGCATCGGGTCCTTCGCCACGCCGAGGCCATTTGCATAGGCAAGGCCGAGATTGGTCTGGGCCTCAATATCGCCGCTCATCGCGGCCTTCCGGAACAGGGAGGCGGCCTGTGCTTCGTCTTTCGCCACACCTTTGCCCTGAGCGTAGATCACGCCCAGGTCATTCTGTGCACCGGCGTTCCCCTGCTCGGCCGCCTCTCGCAGCAGGTTGAGGGACTGGACCTCACCCCCGGTGGTAAGGTCTCCGCTCTTCGGCAACATGCTCAGCATATATTGGGCTTGCGAGACGCCCTGCGCTGCGGCCTTCTCAAGCCAGAAACGGGCTTGCGTCGCATCCTTGGGGACGCCCTGCCCCTGAAGGTAGAGCGAGGCCATTGCCAATTGCGAGCCGGCATTACCCTTCTCGGCTGCCTTGCGGTACCACAACGCTGCCGCGGTCTGATCTGGCATGACGCCGTTGCCGCTGCCATAGATATAGCCGAGGCGGCCTTCGCCACCGGGATCACCAGACAGCGCCGCCCGGTAGGCCCAGTCATAGGCTTTCCGCGCGTCGATCGGAACGTCTTCACCGCCGTGCAGGTAGATATCGCTCAGATTGTCCATGGCGTGCACGTTTCCGCCACCGGCTGCCTTCTCGTACCAACCAATCGCCTCGCCGATATTGCGCGACACGCCCCTGCCATTGGCCTCGATGGCTCCCATGATGAATTGCGCCTCTGGCATGCCCTTCTTCGCGGCGTCGCTGTACCAACCGATGGCGGGCGAATAGTCTTGGAGGGCTGCTAACTTATCGGCTGGCAGCACACCCATATTGTTGCCGTTGCGCAGTTCGTTCTCGCGCGAACCGACCGCGAGTCTCCACGATGCCGCCTTGCTCTCATCCCGTGGCATGCCACGTCCCTGCGAATAGGAAACAACGAGTTGCGCCTGTGCGGGTGCAAAACCAGCCCGCCCGGCGATAAGCAGCCAGCGAGCGGCCTCAACGTCGTTCTTCGGCACCCCCAGCCCGTTTGCATAGATCGCCGCAAGGTTCATCTGGGCCGCAACATTTCCCCTCTGTGCCGCGAGGCGGTACAATCTGTTGGCTTCCGGCCAATCGATGGGCACGCCGCGCCCCTGGGCGTAGAGCGTGCCGAGATTGTTTTGGGCGGCCGGCAATCCCTGGGCCGCCGCCCTGCCATACCAGAGAAGGGCGTCCGGCGGGTTGGGGGCCATACCCTGGCCGCGGTCGCAATCGAGCCCCAGCATGTATTGTGCTACGGCATCGCCCTTGTCGGCCAGCGGCTGCAGCCTGTCGCGAACGGCCTGGTACTCAGGGGAGCTGTAGTTCACGATGCCATACTGGGGCTTGTCGTCTGCCCACGCCGCGAGGGGGAGCAGGACGAGCAAAGCACTCAAGGCGAAAAGTCTTTTTGCCATACCCCAACCGCGCCACATTACTTCCATGATATATAGAAGTATCGTAAAGTCAGGCAAATGCAACGAGAGATTCCGTTAGGGTAGAAGCGTGTCAGCGTTATCGATGTGTATGCAGCAGGGACACATCTCGGAAGATGTCCGAGATGCCGATCGGGCCTTGCGTCGCATGGGGGATCCCATCCAAACGCTGCGAAATCAAAGACTCTACAACGGCGGCAGCCGCCGCCTCACCGGCTGGGACTTTACGATCGAGCTGTTCGTCTCCGCCCTGTCGATGATGCGGTCGAGGATCTCGTCGAGTTGGTTGATCGAGGTGAGGTGCAGACGGGCGATGAAACAGTCGTCGCCCGTGACCTTGTCGCATTCGGTAAATTCCGGGATCTCCTCGATGAGCTGCTGAACGCGGTGGAGCTGGCCTGGCAGCGGGCGGATGCGCACGATGACCTGCAGCGTGTAGCCGAGAGCCGCCGGATCGAGATCCACCGTGAAGGCGCGGATTACGCCACGCTCCTCCAGGCGCTTCAGGCGTTCGGAGGCGCTGGGAGAAGAGAGATTCACCTTTGCCGCCAGCTCCTTCAGCGAAATCCGCGCATCCTCCGCCAGGATTTCGACGATGCGTCGGTCGAGATCATCGAGCACAGGTCAAATCTCCATCTCGCCTTTGATAAGAAGGAAGATGCCATGAATGACCTTGGAAGATCCATATAAATCATCGGTGGGGCCGAATAGCATGGCGGCTCTTTCCAAGGGAGCCACGGCGATGGAACGGTTGCGCGGCACGGCCGAGATGACGGCGGCCATGATGATTTCGGGAACGATCGGCTGGTTCGTGCTCGTCTCCGGCCAGGCGGTGATCGATGTGGTGTTCTGGCGCTGCCTGTTCGGTGCGGGCACGCTGGCGTTGGTGTGCCTGGCGCTCGGCCTTTTCCGGCGCGATGTCATCACGCCGCGACAGGCCGGGTTGGCGGCGATCGGAGGCGTTGCCATCGTGCTCAATTGGCTGCTGCTCTTTGCGGCCTATCCACGCGCCTCGATCTCGATCGCCACCGCCGTCTACAACACCCAGCCTTTCATGCTGGTGGGCTTTGGCGTCATCTTCTTTGCGGAGAAGCTGACGGCCTCGAAGCTCTTCTGGCTCGGCCTCGCCTTCATTGGCATGCTCGGCATCGTACAGGCCAAGGGCCTCAGCGTCAGCGGTTCGGACTATCTTGCCGGCATCGCGATGGCGCTCGGCGCGGCCTTCTTCTATGCGCTCGCGGCGATCGTGGCGAAGAGGCTGAAAGGCGTGCCGCCGCATCTGATCGCGCTGATCCAGGTGGTGGTGGGCATGGTGATGCTGGCCCCGCTCGCCCATCTATCCGCCCTGCCGCATGAAGCGGGGACCTGGAGCATCCTGGGTACGCTGGGCGTGGTGCATACCGGCCTCATGTATATCCTGCTCTACGGCGCCATCCAGAAGCTGCCCACCAGCCTCACCGGCGCGCTTTCCTTCATCTATCCGGTGGTGGCTGTTATCGTCGACCTCGCTGCCTTCGGCCACCGGCTCGAACCGCTGCAGATGATGGGCGCTGCTGCGATCCTCGTGGCGGCCGCCGGCATGACGCTTGGCTGGACGCCGCTGCTGGGAGCGCGGGCGTCTTCATCCGCCTCTTGAACAGCGACACTTGCGCATCATCGTGAGGAAAGGTGCGGCCCCGCGGAATGCTCTGCGAATACTCCTCGGAGCCCTGTCATCAGCATCTTCTGCTCCTCCTGTGTCCCGCAGGAATCGCATCGGGTGGAAGCGCGTCTCAAGCGTAATTCAGCGGAGGAATCGGCGCTTTCGGAGCTCAGGTGATTCCGACTGAAGGAATAATCTTGAGGATTTGAGGTGGCGGCCGACGCTCCGGAAGGTCCCGGGCCGTCTACCTTACTCGCGAAACGTGCTATGGCAACGGCAGTTGGTAATTATTTGTTAACGATAGTCTATGTGCCTATTTTGTAACGCATTTATAAAATCGACTTTACTTTAAGAAACGATGCTAATTCCGCATTGTGTACATCCAGTGAGCGGCGCAAGCTTCCGTCTGTCGATCCTTCTTTGGCTACCGCAACGACGAAGAGCATGTGTCGTACGTGCCGGGTCTGTCGGAAAGGGAGGATTTGATCGAAAGTTGCTTGGGGAAGAATGGAATGAGTATCAAGTCCTATTTCCTGGCTGTCGTTGCCAGCTTCGCTGGCGCAGGTGCCGCCGCGGCCGCCGATCTGCCAGAGATGAAGAGCCAGGCCGTCGAATATGTGAAGGTGTGCTCGCAATTCGGCCCGGGCTTTTTCTACTTGCCGGGAAGCAACACCTGCCTGCAGATCGCCGGCACCATGCGCGCCCTTTACGGCTTCAATTCCATTCCTGGCGGCTCCTATAGCACCACGCCTGGCTTCGTTCCCGGGCGAGGAGGAGGGCGGCGCGATGTCGATTCCACCGCTTTCCAGGGACGCTTCCAGCTCGATTTCGATGCCCGCACCCAGACCGACTACGGGGTGCTACGCTCCTACTTCTCGATCGATGCCAATTTCGGCCATCCCGGCCCGCAGACACGGCCCTTCGGCAGCTATAGCGGCAGCAACTATGTGGTCGAAAAGGCCTATGTCGAATTCGGGGGCCTGACGGCCGGCTACGCGGAATCGCGCTTTGCCTTCTATGACAACTATTATGCTGACACGATCTTCGCGCCCTATGCGGGCTCGGGCCAGGATGGCACTACCGGGGTGCTGGCCTATACGGCGCAGTTCGGCAACTCCGGCTGGAGTGCCACGCTATCGCTGGAGGATCCCGCGCATGCCCGCCAGGGCATCTTGAACGACAACCCAGTCGGCGTTGCCGATGTCGCCTATGGCGGCAACCGCTATCCTGATATCATCGGCGATATCGCATACTCCAGCGGGAAATTCGACAAGATCCAAATCATGGCCGCCGCCCATCAGCTCTGGCTCGTTGGCGGCAATCCCAATAGCAGTGACAGATCGAAATGGGGCTATGCGGTGGGCGCTGGCGCCTCCTGGGAGATCCCGGTGCTGGCCGGTGGCTATTTCGCGATCGAAGGCGCCTATTCGAGTGGAGCTAGCATCTATACCGGTGCCGCGATGAATCTGAACGCCACCGCGGGCTCGCCCCCCAACTATGACGGCTTCTCCGTCGATGGCCGCGTGGAGAACGCCAAGGCCGTTTCTGTCGAAGGCGAGCTTGCCATCAACTTCACGCCCAACCTGCGAGGCATGATCTTCGGCAGCTACGCCCATTTCGATGCGCCGACCGCTGTGGAGGTCGACGGTGTCGGCTCGGGATTCGACGCCTATGTCGTCGGCGCCAACATGAAGTGGACGGTCGTCGAGGGCTTCGACGTCATCCCGGAGGTTTCCTACCAGGCCACCCACGCCAAGGTAGCCGGGTTCAACGAAATAGGCGGCGAAGGACTCTACAACAATTCCAAGGCCGACACCGGCGCGGTGATGGGGGGCGTCGAGTTCCGTCGCAGTTTCTGAGGGGGAACCAGATCGCCACCGTGGTCCGGACGTTGAGCCTGGACTGGCTGGTTGAGGTGGAAGCGGAGAGCTTGCAACGGGGAAGAGGCGGATCGTCCGACCCTCACTTGAGTGTTGCAGGGATGTCCGCGGTCCCAGCCACGGCGCCTCTTCTATTGCCCGTAGCACGTGGGGCAGGGCTTCGGGTGCACGGGCATCCTGCCCGTTCTTCCGTTGTCGTAAAGCGCATCGTTTCAAGAAACGGGCAAGATGCCCGTGCACCCGGAAAGCTACATCGCCTCCAATTCCGCGATCATGCCCTCGATCATCCCCAGCCCGATCTGCCAGAAGGCGGGGTCCCTCGCGTCCAGCCCGAACGGCTTCAGCAGCTCCGAATGGTGCTTGGTGCCGCCAGCGGCCAACATGGCGAGATAGCGTTCGGCGAAGCCTTGATCCGCCTTCTCGTAGACGGCGTAGAGCGAGTTCACCAGGCAGTCGCCGAAGGCATAGGCGTAGACATAGAAGGGCGAGTGGATGAAGTGCGGGATATAGGTCCAGAAGGTCTCGTAGCCCGGGCCGATATGGATGGCCGAACCCAGGCTTTCGGTCTGCACCGACAGCCAGATCTCGCCGAGGCGCTCGGAGGTCAGTTCGCCTTGGCGGCGCTCGATATGGACCTTGCGCTCGAAGGAGTAGAAGGCGATCTGGCGTACCACCGTGTTGATCATGTCCTCCACCTTGGCGGCGAGCATGGCCTTCTTCTGTTCGGGGCTGGCCGCCCTGGCGAGGAGTGCGCGGAAGGTCAGCATCTCGCCGAAGACGGAAGCAGTCTCGGCCAGGGTCAGGGGCGTCGGCGCCATCAGCGCGCCATTGTGGCCGGCCAGCACCTGGTGCACGCCATGGCCGAGCTCATGGGCAAGCGTCATCACGTCGCGTGGCTTGCCCTGATAGTTCAGGAGCACATAGGGATGGGCCGAGGGTACGGTGGGATGGGCGAAAGCGCCCGGCGCCTTGCCGGGGCGGATCGGCGCATCGATCCAGCGCTCGTCGAAGAAGCGCCGGGCGATCCCCGCCATGCGAGGGGAAAAGCCCGTATAGGCGTCGAGCACGGTGGCGCGCGCCTCCTCCCATTTGATCGGCTTCGACTCCACCTTCGGCAGGGGTGCGTTGCGATCCCAATGGTTGAGCTGGTCGAGGCCGAACCATTTTGCCTTCAGCCGGTAATAGCGGTGGGAGAGCCGGGGGTACGCGTCCTGCACCGCGGCCACCAGGGCATCCACCACTTCCCGTTCGACGCGGTTGGCAAGGTGGCGTGAATCCGCCACGTCCTCGAAACCACGCCAGCGGTCGGAGATCTCCTTGTCCTTGGCCAGCGTGTTGGTGATCAGCGTGAACAGGCGCAGATTGTCCTTGAAGGTGCGTGCCAGGGCGTGGGCCGCATTCTCGCGCTTGGTGGGCGAGGGGTCCTGCAACAGGTTCAGCGTCGGCTCAAGCATCAATTCCTGGCTGTCCTCCACCCGGAAGCGCAGGCCCGAGATCGTCTCGTCGAACAGCCGGTTCCAGGCGCCGCGTCCGCTGACGGACTTGTCGTGGAACAATTGTTCGATGCGATCCTCGAGCTGGTAGGGTTTCTCCATGCGGATGTCGTCGAGCCAGGGCTTCCAGTGAGCGAGCGCGTTGTCCTCCACGGCGCTGGCCAGGGTGCCATCCTCGATGCGGTTGAGTTCCAGCGTGAAGAAGAGCAGATGCGAGGAGGCGGTGGTCAGCCTGTCCTGTACGTCGCCATAGAATTTGGCACGCGCGGGATCGGTGGTATCGCCGGCATAGAGGAGGCCCGCGAAGGAGGCGATGCGTCCGAGCCGATCCTCGATCTCCTCATAGGCCTTGATGATGGCGGCGAGCTTGCCAGCGCCGCCCTCGCCCGCCAGCACCTCGGTGAGCTTGCCCTTGTTTGCCTCCTCGAAGGCGATGCAGTCGCCGAGGCCCCTGTCGAGATCGGCGGTGATCTGAGGCGAATCGATCGAGGGATAGAGGTCGGCGAGATTCCATTCCGGCAGGGAGCCGAGCTCACCGTTCGCCTGGGGCGCTGGCGCCTTGCGGGACTCGGATGCGGGCTTGGCGGAACCAGAGGCTGCCGAGGCTGTCTTGCCGGCCATGGAATCTCCCTTTCGAGACGGATGTGAGGGGACATATACACATCCGAATCGCTGGCGGTAAGGGTTTCCCGGGTGCGCGGACTTCTCGTCCGCGTCTTGGAAACGCGGAGCCGGCGCAGAGGAAGATGCGGACGAGACGTCCGCGCACCCGGGAAGGTACTTTCTCCCAACGTCGTTAAGCAGTCCTTCACGCTTCTGCTCCTAGATGATCCGAAACGGCACAATAGGGCGTTTCGCCCGGGTTGAAGTGTGGCGGGGGTTTGATGGGCTCGACTGTTCTGATTGCCGACGATGATCCGGTACAAAGGCGGCTGCTGGAGGCGATGGTGCGGCGCTTCGGTTATCATGCGCGCCTGGTCGATGGCGGCGAGGCGGCGCTGAAGGAACTGGAAAGCGGGCTCATCGATCTCGTCATCCTCGACCTCGTGATGCCCGATCTCGACGGCATGGGCGTGCTCGGCCGCATGCGTCACCGGGGCATCGAGGTGCCGGCGATCGTGCAGACGGCACATGGCTCGATCGATGCGGTGATCTCGGCCATGCGGGCGGGCGCGGCGGATTTCGTGGTAAAGCCTGTGGGCGCCGAGCGGCTGCAGGTTTCCATCCGCAACGCTCTCAAGCAGCGGGCCATGGAGCGCGAGATGCGTCTCCTCGCCAAGCGTGCCGCCGGCACGCTCGGCTTCAAGGATCTCGTCAGCCGCAGCGCCGAGATGGAGCGCGTGATGCGCCTCGGCGAGAAGGCGGCCGCCTCCACCATTCCGGTCCTGATCGAGGGCGAGGCCGGCACCGGCAAGCAGATGGTGGCGCGTGCCATCCATGGCGCGGGCGATCGGCGTGGCCGACCTTTCGTCGCCGTCAATTGCGCCGCCCTGCCGGAGAACGAGGCCGAGCGCATCCTGTTCGGCCAGGAGAAGAATGCCGCCGGCGTCGCCGACAGGCAGGTCGGCAAGCTCGCCGAGGCCCATGGCGGCACGCTCTTCCTCGACGATATCGGCGAGATGCCGCCGGCCCTGCAGTTCAAGCTGCTCGACGCGCTGCGCAATGGCGAGGTCGAGCCCCTTGGTTCTCGCCGCGCCGTGCGCACGGAATTCCGGTTGATCTCGGCCACCAGCCGCAACCTGATCGACCTCGTCAAGGCCGGGCTCTTCCGCGAAGACCTCTATTACCGCCTGCATGTCTACCCGATCATGCTGCCTCCACTCCGGGTACGCCGGGAGGACGTTGCCGACCTCGCCTGGCATTTCCTCGCCCGCTTCAGCGCGGAGGAGGGCAAGGTGGTCCGCTCCATCTCCTCGGAAGCCTTTGCCCTGCTCTCTGCCTATGACTGGCCCGGCAATGTGCGCCAGCTCGAGAATGCCATCTATCGCGCCGTGATCCTTGCGGAAGGCGATGAGATCGGTATCGCCGAGCTGCCGCAGATTGCTGCCCGGGTAGAGGGTTTCGACGTCCGTGTGCCTTCGGCCCCGCTGCTGCCGCCCAAGCCCGTGCATACCGGCCCGGCCATGATTACCGGACAACCTCTGCGCGAGATCATCACCGTGCGCGAGCCCCATACCATGGCCATGCTCGACGCTAGGGGCGACGTTCGCACGATGGAGTCACTCGAAGCTGATATGTTAAAATTCGCCATCCGCCATCATCGCGGGCAGATGACGGAGGTTGCGCGCAAGCTCGGTATCGGACGGTCTACGCTTTATCGCAAGCTCAAGGAATTGGGACTTGACGAAGCGGCGATCGGCGTGAGACCCGAGGAACTTAACCAGGGGCATCGGGCAGCGTGATTGTTCGCACACCGGAATTTGTCTTGAATCTGGCATAGTACTGGTCACTATCGAAATAATGGAAGCTGGCGCTCCAAACATTGCGCGCCAGGATTGAGGGATAAAATGAGTTACCGCTCCAATTTGTTGAGTTCGGTTGCTCTGGCGTTGGCCTTGAGCGCAGTATTTCTGCCAGCTTTTGCGCAAAATAATAGCACGCCAGCCGTTCCCGCCCTGAGTGCGGCGGAAAAGCAGAATGCCTTCGCTCCAACAAGCCCCCAGACCGAGCCGGCCACCGTCTCACCCAAGGAACAGGCCTCGGTCAGGCCGCCGGCCCAGCCCCAGAACGATCCCGTTTCGACCTCCGCCCTGACACCCGCTCCGGTTGAGAATGTGCCGGTGCCTGCCCCGCCGGTGGTGGCACCCGCGCCGGCTGAATCCGCAACCGCCCCCGACGTGCCGACCTCGATTTCCGCGACGCCAAAGACCGACGGCGTGGCACCCGCCAAGCCGGCCGATCCCTCGACCTCGGCCTCTGCGTCACCTGCCGGCCCCGATGTCCCTGCGACACCCGGCGCCGGCCCCGCGCCGCAGCTCCCGCCGGCTGTTCCAGATGCCGCGCCTGCCCAGGCCACGACACCGCCTGCCCCCGAGGCTCCAGCACCCGCTGAGGCCACCACGCCGGCTCCCGCCACGCCTGCTCAGGCCGCGACGCCTCCTGCCGCGCCCGCGCCCGCCCAGGCCGCTACTCCTGCTGAGGCCACACCTGCCAATCCGGTGGCCGTGGCGCTTGCCGGGAAGCTCGCCGAGATCGCCACGCGTGGCCCCTATGCCCGGGCGGTCAGCGATTTCTACAATCTGCGCGGCGGCGCCCCTCTCTGGGTCGAGAACGATGCTCTCACCCCCGTTGCCAAGGGGCTGGTCGAGCGCATGGGCCATGCCGACGAGGACGGGCTCGACGCCTCTGCCTTCCGCGTGCCCGGCCTTGACGCGCTCGGCAAGGGCGACGCGAATGCCGATGCCGATGCCGAGATCGCCATCTCGCTCGCCGTGCTGACCTATATCCGCGAGGCTTCCTCGGGCCGGGTCGACACCAAGGAGATCGGCGAAGACATCGTGGCCGCGCCAAACATGCCCGACCCACTTGCCGGACTCGCCTCGGTGGCCATCGCCTCCGACCCGGTGGCAGTGCTCGACGGCTACAATCCGGTCGCGCCTCAATATCTCGCGCTCAAGCGCAAGCTTGCCGAGGTGCGGGCGGCCAGCGCCGCCAATGCCCAGACCCCGCCGCCGGTGGTGCCTTCGGGGCCGACCCTCAAGGTGGGAATGAGCGACACGCGCGTCGCCCTCCTGCGCACGCGTCTGGGCCTGACGGCTGATGATGCCGACAGCGATGTCTATGACGAGGACCTGCAGAAGGCGGTGCGCGACTTCCAGGTTCGCCGCAACCTCAAGCCGAATGGCGCGCTCGGCCCGTCCACCGTGGCCGCACTCAACGCGGCGCTGCGCCAGCCTCGCGTCAATATCGAGGACGAGATCGTTGCCAATATGGAACGCTGGCGCTGGCTGCCCCATGACATCGGCACCTCCAACGTGATGGTGAACGTGCCCGAATTCATGGTCCGCGTCACCAAGGATGGCGAGATGGTGCACGATGCCAAGGTGGTGGTGGGCAAGCCCGACACGCCAACCCCGATCTTCTCCGATACCATGGCCTTCGTGGTGATGAACCCCTCCTGGAACGTGCCGCAGTCGATCATCAAGAAGGAATATCTGCCCAAGCTGGCCAATGATCCGGACTTCCTCCAGCGCCATGGCTTCGTGGTCACCTATGCGGGTGGCCAGATGCAGGTGCGCCAGCCGCCGGGCGAGGATAATGCGCTCGGCCACATCAAGTTCATGTTCCCCAACAATTTCTCGGTCTACCTCCACGACACCTCCATGCGCAGCCTGTTTACCAAAGACAAGCGGGCCTTCTCCCATGGCTGCGTGCGTGTGGATAACCCCTATCAGTTCGCCGAGATCGTGATGGGTGCGGATAATGGCTGGACCGCGGACCGTGTGGAAAGCTTGGTCGGTGGCAAAGAGCAACGTATTGATCTTAAAGACAAAATTCCTGTCCACATTGCCTATTTCACCGCCCGCGTGGATGACGATGGCGACCTGAAATTGTTCGACGACATCTACGGATATGACAAGAAGGTCATTTCGGCTCTTGGCCTTCAGGGCTGAAATCTGATATGGAACGATTTAACCATGTTTAGTAAGGGTTGGCTTTTGCCAACCCGGCGTTCGTCTTTTTGCCACGTTTCGCCAGCAAAAGGCCATTTATAGGGCCGAGGCAAACGGATAAAACTGAGGGGTCGAACGGTGCATCAACGGTGCTTTAACCAATCTCGGCAAGACTCTGTCAATCTGGACCAGGTGTCGGCCATTCCATCCATGGATAGTCCTTCCCACCCCGTCCCTCAGTCTTTGCGCCGAGAACCGTAATCGTGCAGAATCCATTCAGCCTTTTGCCCCGGATTGGTGTTTCGCGTACCGGTCGCATTCTGGCCACAGCCCTCGCATCAGCTTTGGTGATGACGGTTCTGGTTCGGCCGACGGAAGACGCGGTCGCCAATGGCGATACTCGCTCGCTCAACATGCGTCATCTCCACACGGGAGAGACCATCAACATCGTCTACAAGCGCAACGGGTCCTATGATCCCGCCGCGCTGAAGCAGATCAACTGGTTCCTGCGCGACTGGCGCAAGAACGAGTCCGTGAGCATGGACCCGCGCGTGCTCGACACGCTGTGGCTGGTCTATCGCCAAGTCGGCGCGTCCCAGCCAATCAACATCGTCTGCGGCTACCGCTCGCCCGGCACCAACAACATGCTCCGCCGCCGCTCGCGCGGTGTCGCGAAGTTCAGCCAGCACACGCTCGGCAAGGCCATCGACTATTTCATCCCCGGCGTGTCGCTCACCAAGCTGCGCGTCGCGGGCCTGCGGCTGCAGCGCGGCGGCGTCGGCTTCTACCCGACCTCCGGTTCGCCCTTCGTGCATATGGATGCCGGCGGCGTGCGTATGTGGCCGCGCATGAGCCGCACCGAGCTCGCCTCCGTCTTCCCGGATGGCAAGACCGTGCTGATTCCTTCCGATGGGCGCCCGATGCCGGGCTATGACGTCGCTCTCAACGAGATCCGCCGCAACGGCGGAGCCGTGGGGGGTGGCCTGGGCGAGGATGATTCCGGCGATAGCGGTTCGTCGGGCGGTGGCGGCGGCGGCTTCTTCGCGGCCCTGTTCGGTGTGCGCTCCAACACCACCACCTCCTCCGCGCCTCCGCCGTCCGTCGCGGTGGCACAGGCCGATACGCGAAACAGCCGCAACAGCCGTATCGTGACCCCGCCACCGGCCCCGCTGCCGCAGATGGCGATGGCCGATGCGGATCCAGCGCCGCTTCCGCGCATGGCACCTGTCCCGCTGCCTTCGCGCCGCCCGTCGGGTATCGATACGCAGCCGGCGGCCGCCGATGTGGCGCAACCGCAGCTTGCTTCGGCTGATGGTGGCCCGCGGATGGTTTGGCAGGCAGGCGCGTCGGCGCAGATGGCGTCCAATGTCCCGCTGCCGCCGATCCGTCCCGGCGACGGGGCGGCGCAGCCTGACGACAGCCAGCCTGCGCCCCAGCAGGTTGCCGCGCTTGATCCTCCTGCTACCCAGCCTGCTGTCGATACCAGCGCGAACAGCAGGCCTGTTGTCGATCCCAAGCCGCCGATCTTCGCCGATCTCTCCCAGAACAGCGAAGGCTTCATGAAGCGCAGCGTGAGCCGCCAGACCCAGCGTGCGCTCGGCTTTGCCGACCTGACACCGGTGACCAACACTGCCCGTCCGCAGCGTCCGCAGTTGATTGCCACGCGCTTCGAGAAGCAGAATTTCGCTTCGCTCTCGGCACCGGTCTCCGCTGCCCGCAACAAGCAGCAGGCGACGTTGATCAAGCCTGACCTGGGACAGACGGCTTCGCTGATCACGCCGCCTTCCAAGGCCGTTGTGATCCACTTCGGCGTCAGCGCCTATCAGGATCTGCGCGCCGACAAGTTCACGGGCGCGGCCGTCAAGCCGCTGCGCACCGCCAGCTTTGCGCCGATGCCGGACATTTTCACCGGCTCGATCGCCTCGACGAACTGAGCCTTGGAGCGCGAACATCACAGCGACATGCTTGCATGTCGCGATGTCCGCGCTCCCAGATCACCACCGCACCGCTTCGCCCGGCGCGGTGGCTTCGATCGCCAACGCATGCACGCCCTTCTCGAAAGCCGGCTTCAGGGCCTCATTGATCATGCGGTGGCGATCCACGCGGCTGCGGCCGGCGAAACTTGCCGAGACGATGCGCACCCGGAAATGGCTCTCACCGCTGCCGCTATGGCCGGCATGGCCGGCATGGGCGGCGGATTCGTCGAGCACCGATAGGCGATCCGGCGCGAAGGCCTCGTGCAATCTGGTTTCAATCAAGGCGTGGATGGAGGACATCGGCAATTTCCTATCGTCCGTCGGGATGACACGTCCCGGCCGTAATTCTTCGCAATAGAGCATCGTGTCGAAAAAGGAAGCGTGGTTTGCAGCAACATGAATATGCAAGATCAGAGCAAGCAAGCCTCCACGCCACATATGATTGACAGGCCCCGGCCTGCATTGCTACGCGGCGCAGTCCTCACGAGAACAAGCCCTTGCCCACTGACATGACCGTCCCCGTACCGCGCCGTTCCTCGCGTCGCGTCTTCTTGCCTATCATTCTTCTGGCCATCGTCGCGATCGCATGGTCAGGCTTCTGGTGGTATGCGACCAGCCGCGTAAGCACCGAGATGGACCGTTTCATCGCCAAGCAGGCCGAGCTCGGTCGTCAGATCAGCTGTGACCAGCGCAGCGTTGGCGGCTATCCCTTCCGCATCGAGGTGCATTGCGCCAGCCCCAAGGTCGAAGGCAACCGCGCCGGCAAGGCCTTCAGCGCCAATCTCGGTGAGATCAATGCGGTAGCGCAGGTCTACCAACCCAACAAGGTGCTGCTCGAGGCCAAGAGCCCGATGGTGCTGGTCGACAAGGATGGGGATGGCGTGACCGTCACCTCGAACTGGACCAGCGCCGAGGCGAGCGCCTCGATCTGGACCTCGGGCCCGCAGAATGCCGACATGGTGATCAAGGGCCTCACCACCACGGTCGATCGCGGCGGCCAGACGCAGACGATGTTCGATACCGCCAATGTGGAAGCGCATATACGCCTTGCCGAGGGGGCCAATGCGGCGCCGGGCGCCTATGACCTCGCCGCCGATGTCGACGCCAAGGCGGTGGCGCCCGTTGACCTGTTCCTTGGCGCTTCATCGCCGCTGAGTGCCACCTTCCGGGGCACCATCACCCGGATCGACCTGCAGCCCATGCCCATGGAGGACCGCCTGCGCGACTGGGCCGAGAATGGCGGCACGCTGACCATCACGCAGGCCCAGCTCAATCGTGGCCCCAGCAGCGTCAAGGCCAGCGGCATGGTAGGCCTGGAGACAAGTGGCCATCCCTCCGGCGACCTCGTGGTGGCGCTTTCCGGCGTGCCCGAGCTCGCAGATACGCTCAAGCAGTCGGGCCGCGTGCCCGCCAGCCTCACGAGCCTTCTTGGCGTTGGCCTCTCGATGCTGGGCAAGCCGACGAATATCGACGGCAAGGCCGCGGTGGAGGTCCCGGTGAAGGTCGCCAACGGCAAGGTCAATATCGGCGCCTTCCCGGCCGGCAAGGTGCCGAAACTGTTCTGAGGGGGCGCCTCTGCTCGCGGGTCACTTTTGCTGGGGAAGGCGCTCCAAACACGGAGTGTCGATCTCCAGATCGACATTACCCCTCCCTCAGACGCGACCTTTCAAGAATGTCGATCAGTGATTGACACTTCAATCCATGCCCATGCGTCCGGAAGAGGACTGGCTCTCCATGGTGTTGGAACTCACGCCTTGTCCTTCTCGACCGCTGCCTCCTGCGGTTTCACCTCGTATTTCAGGAGGATCGGCACCTGCGTGGCGGTGAAGAGAAGGGTGATCGGCATGGTGCCCAGCAGCTTGAAGCCACTCCAGAACTCGTTCGAGAAATTGCGCCACACCACCTCGTTCAGCACTGCGAGGAAGAGGAAGAACACGCCCCAGTTGAGCGTCAGCTTGCGCCAGCCCTCGGGCTGCAGATCGAAGGCCGACTCGAAGACATAGCGCACCAGCGAGCGGCCGAAGGCGAGGCCCCCGAGCAGGATGACGCCAACCAGGCCGTTGTAGATGGTCGGCTTCATCTTGATGAAGACCTCATTGTGCAGCCACAGCGCCAGAATGCCAAAGACGATGACGAAGATGCCGGAGGCAAGCGGCATGATCGGGATGCGCCGCATGATGAGGAGGCCGGCGGCCATCGCCAGCACCGTGATGGGGATGAACACGGACGTCGCGATGAAGATGCCGCCACTGTCGCCCTGGAACATGCTGGCCGGCAGGATGGCCTCGACCAGCGGCCTGAACCATTCGGGCCGGATATTGGCGACGAAGAACACGCAAAGCGGCCCCATCTCCAGCAGCAGTTTCAGGGCGGGGTTGACCTTCTGGCGCGTCGGCGCCTCGGATTCCAGCAGCATGGCTCACTCCAGGCCGGCGATGGCGCGGGAGAAGTCCCGGGCGGAAAAGGGTTCGAGGTCGTCTATGCCTTCGCCGACGCCGATATAATGCACGGGCAGGCCGAATTTGGCGGCGAGCGCCACCAGGATGCCGCCGCGGGCGGTGCCGTCGAGCTTGGTCATCACGAGGCCGGTGACGCCGGCCGTCTTGCCGAAGATCTCGGCCTGGGAGATGGCATTCTGGCCCACCGTGGCGTCGAGCACCAGCAGGACCGCGTGCGGGGCGCTCTCGTCGATCTTGCGGATGACGCGCACCACCTTGGCGAGTTCGTCCATCAGCTGCGTCTTGTTTTGCAGGCGGCCGGCGGTGTCGATCAGCAGCACGTCCGAGCCGTTTTCCTGCGCTGCCTTGAGGGCGTCGAAAGCCAGGCCCGCCGAATCTGAACCCTGCTCGCGGGCCACGATGGGCGAGCGGGTGCGATCGGCCCAGACCTTGAGCTGCTCGATGGCGGCTGCGCGGAAGGTGTCGCCGGCGGCCAGGGTCACCTTCAGCCCGTCTGCCGAGAATTTTGCGGCGAGCTTGCCGATGGTGGTGGTCTTGCCCGAGCCGTTGACGCCCACCATCAGGAGAACGAAGGGCTTCTTCGAGTGGTCGAGCACCAGCGGCTTGGCGACGGGGGTGAGGATGGATTCCACCTCGCTCGCCAGGACCTGATGCACCTCGTCCGGCGAGATCTGGCGGTCGAAGCGCCCTTTGCCGATGGCAGCGGCGATGCGAGTGGAGACGTCGACGCCGAGATCGGCCTGGATCAGCACATCCTCCAGTTCCTCGATGGTGGTGGCATCGAGCTTGCGCTTCAGGACGATGTCGGTGATGCCGCGGCTGATGGCGGAAGAGGAACGCGAAAGACCTTCCTTGAGGCGCTTCCACCAGGATTTCTTTTCCGCTGGCGCCTGGGGGGGCACAGGCTCGGGAACCTGGACGGGTGCCGGCACAGGCTCGCGGGGAGGGGGCACTGCATCGACGAGCAGCTCGGGCACGATCAACTCGGCGGCGGCAAGCGGCGCTGGTTCGATCAGCGCCTCCAAGGGGTGCCCGGCTTGAGGATGCCCGGCTTGAGGATGCTCAGGCTGCTTCAGATCAGGCTCGGCCTGCTCCTGCGGGGCGGGCTGTGGCGTCGGCTCAGGAGCCTGAGGCGTTTCCTCCGCTGGCGCGGGTACCGGGGTTTCCGCCCCGCGCCCGAACAGGCGGGAAAAGAAGCCGGGCTTCTGCTTTTCGCTTTCAGTCATTGAAACTCTTGCTGTCTCTCGCGCCAAGGCCGCAGGGATGGTCCTGCCGCGAAAAAATAGTCGTTTGCTGCAGGAAGCTCTAGCGCGTTTCGCCTCCAGACGGAAACACCGAGAATCGGAAAATGCGCCGGAACGCAGCGTGCCTTTCTGGAAAAACGTTTCAGCCTGAACGCATTTTGCTCTAGCTCACTCAGGCCAATCGGGATAGCGCTAAGCGATGATTTCGCTCGATTTGACCGCGCGCCTGCTGCATCGCGACGCCCTCATCCTCATCCTCGACAAGCCCGCAGGCCTGCCCGTGCATGCCGGGCCGAAGGGCGGGCCGAACCTTTCGGCCATGCTCGGCCAGCTCAGCTTCGGCCTGCCCAAACCGCCGGAACTCGCGCACCGGCTCGACAAGGATACCTCGGGCTGCCTGGTGCTCGGCCGCCACGCCCGCCCGCTTCGCACGCTCAACCAACTGTTCGCCGAGGGTGGCGTCGAGAAGACTTATTGGGCGGTGGTCGAGGGTGGGCCGACCGAGGACACCGGTCTCATCGACATGCCCATCGCCCGCCGCTCGCCTGAGCGCGGCTGGTGGATGAAGCCGGCCGAAGACGGGCTGCCGGCGCAGACCGATTTCCGCGTGCTCGGCCGTGCCGGAGGCCTCGCCTGGCTGGAGCTGAAGCCGCGCACGGGCCGCACCCACCAGCTGCGCCTGCACTGCGCCGCCTCGGGTTTTCCCATCGTCGGCGACGCCATCTATGGCAGCGCCCCGCGCGAAGGCGGCCCGGTGCTGCATCTCCACGCGCGGGCGGTGAGCGTGCCGATCCTGCCGAAGAAGCCGCCCGTGGAGGCGCAGGCGCCGCCACCCGACCACATGGACGAGAGATTGCGAGCGCTCGGCTACGCCGGCCCGATCAGTCCGACACCGGCCGAATTGCACAGGCCGCCGGCCCCGCCCGTGGTGAGACGAGGGATCAGAACGCGGCCCGCCTGAGCGATGACAAATGCCGTGACAGGAGGCGTCCGGCACGAGGTATCGCCTCATACCAGCGGTTGGCCCTGGTTTGGAAATCCAAGCGACCGATCGTTGATTCCCGATCAGCCCGCTGCTTCTGCAGATAGCGAGCACGCGCAATATCGTAGCGCAGGGGCGCAATCCCGGTTTCGGCCGGTGGATATTGCCCGGAATTATATGACCAGGAGAGCCGTTCGTTGATGGTCGGGTCCAGCACGTTGTCCTCCTGCAGGAAGAGTATCTCGTGCCAAACAGTGTCTGCTGCTCGTGTGAGAGGTGCGTAGAAACGAGAGTGATGGATTCGTGAAAAGTGACGCCTTGCGACAACTACCAGTTGAATTCGGGGCGATCACGCTCAAGGATCGCAATTGAATTCTCAGCTGCGACGGATCCAATGGCGCACCTTCACCTTTCACTATTGGGAGGTTTCGAGCTGGTCGATGATGCCGCGGCGCTGCCTGTTCTTGGCCGTAAGGCACGTGCAATTCTGGCATATCTCGCATCGCAGCCGGGACACTCCCAGTCGCGCGAAAAGATTGTCGACCTGTTGTGGGGAGGGCATGGCGAGGTGCAGGCGAGGATGAGCCTGCGGCAGACCTTGCACGCGATGAGGAAGTTGAGGCACCCCTCCGACGCGGGACGGTTCTTGACCGACGGCGACAATATTACACTCAATCTCGATGATGTTGAGGTGGATGTCGCGCACTTCACGAAGCTGGTGGCAGGCTCCACGCCGGAGCAGTTCGAGCGGGCCCTCGCCCTCTATCATGGCGACTTTCTCGACGGCTTCAGAGTGAACGAAGAACCGTTCGAAGAGTGGTGCAGGATCGAACGCGAGCGATTGAGGGCGGCCGCAATCACCGCCATGGACAAGCTCATTGCCCATTATTCCACGACCAGCGACCTCGCTTCTTGTTTGCGAATGGCGATGCGCCTACTGGCTCTGGAACCACTCAGGGAAGATATCCATCGGGCTTTGATGCGGACCTACGCCGCTCAAGGCCGCTTCAGCCTTGCTCTTAAGCAATATGAGCAATGTCGCGATGTATTGCAGCGGCAGCTCGGTCTTCAGCCGGAGCCGGCAACCAGAGAATTGCATGAAGGCCTTCGCACGCGCCGGATGGCATCCGCCTCACAAACAAGCCCGGAACAGGCTTCGGCAGGTGAGGGTCCGAGCCGAATGGAACACTCCATGCGGCCGCCGCCTACTCACTATGTCAAATCAGGGGGGAGCAATATCGCCTATCAAGTCACCGGCGACGGCCCTATTGACTTGATCTATGTGCCTGGGTGGGTCTCCAACCTCGATTTCACCTGGACCTCCCCACGTCTGACACATGTGCTGCGGCGGCTTGGTTCTTTCACCCGGCTGATCCGCATGGACAAGCGGGGTACCGGACTCTCCGATCGCAGTGCCGGCTTTCAGACACTCGATCAACGGATGGAGGACGTCCGGGCGGTATTGGATGCGGCTGGATCGAAGCGAACCGTTCTTTTCGGCAGTTCGGAAGGCGGCAATATGTGCATGCTTTTTGCCGCGACCTATCCCGATCGAACGGCCGCGCTCGTACTTAACGGCGCATTTGCCAAGGGAATATGGTCGGAAGACTATCCATGGGCAAAGACCATGCGCGAGATGGAGGAGGAACTGGCCGCTATTGAACGGGACTGGGGAGAGCCCGCGGACCTGAGCAATGCAGCGCCCAGCCTGATGAAAGACCCGTTTGAGAGGGAATGGTTCGCGACATATTTGCGGAATTCCGCTTCTCCTTCCGACGCAATCTCCCTATGGCGCTGGAATACTGAAATAGACGTCCGCGATATACTGCCCGCCATTCATGTTCCGACGCTTATTATTCACAGGACGGGGGATCGCTGGGTGAAAGTTGAGGAAGGACGCTATCTGGCCAGGCACATCGCCGGCGCCAAATATGCCGAACTTCAAGGCGAGGATCACGTCATCTGGGGGAACGGTTCGGACGGAATGGTTGATGAAATACAGGCGTTTCTTTCTGGCGTGCCACCGAAGACGCCTGTTGAGAGCGTGCTGGTGACCGTACTGCACATGGAGATTGTTGGCCTGCCAGCGCCTGTGACTGGCATTGGCGAAGAAGTATCGCGTGACCTAACTGGAAGATTCGACGACGAAATTCGTGATGAAATCCACCTCATCGAAGGCAGTGAAGTCGTGAATGGAGGAAATCCATATCGCGTCGTGTTCAAGCGCCCGACACAGGCCATCCAGTGCGCAATCGCGATCCGCAGTCGAATGAACACCTCCGGCCTGCGAGCTCGCGCGGCGATCCATATTGGCGAATGTGAAAAGCGGGGTGGTGATTTCACCGGCACCGTAATCGAACTGACATCGCGCCTGCTCTACCGCGCCCAGCCGGGAGAGATCCTAGCTTCACGCACCGTCCGTGATCTCGTTGCTCACGCCAGGCTTTCGTTTGAAGAGCGTGGCGAGATCAAGCTCGATGGTTCCACGGGCACCATGCAGTTTTTCTCCGTCGAGGGGAGCCGGCTTCTGAACCCGTCAGGCTGAGACACTCGGCCCTGCCCCTTTTGCCGGCACGGGAGCAGGCGATTGCGCCACCTCCCTCAAGATCCACTCCCGGAACACCTTGATCTTCGGCACATTGCGGCGGGCCTCCGGGTAGACGAGGTAGAAGGCCATGTCGCTCTGCACCAGCAGGTCGAAGGGCTGCACCAGCCGTCCCTGGGCCAGATCCATCGCATAGAGGGCGCGGGAGAGGATGGCGACGCCTTGGCCGGCAAGGGCCGCCGAGGCGGCGAAGGCCTGCATGCCGAGGCGCCTGTCTCTCACCGGCGTTGGATAGATAGTGCCGGCTGCGGCGAACCAGTTCTCCCACCAGGGGTCGTCGGCGTCGAGGATGGGCAGGCGCAGGAGGTCCGATGGTTCGCGGACCGGGATGCTGGCGGCGAGCTTGGGGCTCAGCATCGGCGAGAAGTCGCCTTGCACCAGGAGATGAGCGCTGAGGCCCGGCCATTGTCCCGCGCCGGAGCGGATGCCGACATCCGCCTCCTCGCGTGAGAAATCGGCGTAACGATTGCTGGCGTCCATGCGCACGGCGATGGCCGGATGGGCGATCTGGAAGTCCCCGATATGCCTGGCGAGCCACATGGTTGCGAAAGTCACGGAGGCACTGATGGTGAGCGTGGCCTGCACTCCGCCCTTCGCGGCGGCATAGGCCTCGCTGATCATGGCGAAGGCCTCGGTCACGGCGGGGGCAAGCCGCCGCCCGGCGTCGGTGAGCTCGATCTGGCGCGGCAGGCGCAGGAAGAGCGGCCCGCCGAAGCGCTCTTCCAGGATACGGATCTGGTAGCTGACGGCGGCCTGCGTCATGCCGATCTCTTCCGCCGCCCTGGTGAAACTGAGATGCCGCGCCACCGCCTCGAAGACGCGGATCGCGGCGAGAGGTGGGAGCGGATATACCATTGCCATAAAGCCTCTTTATGCATGTGACCCGAGCTTCGATTGGTCATCTTGCCGCATTCATGGGATTATCGCCAGCAATGAGGCATAAGTTTCATGCCGGCAAGGAGAAATCCCATGACCGTCACGTTGTTCGGAGCGATAAGGCTGCCTTATTTGGGATGGAAGGGCTGCGTCGCAGGCAAAGCCGTCCTTGGCGCCGGTTCGACGGGCAGGCCCAACCTCCCCAGCCATCTCCTTCGCGACATTGGCCTGCTCGACGGCCACGAGACGCCACGGGGCAGGGCGGAACCGTCGGCTACGGCTCGGGATATGGTGGAGAGATATCGGTAAGCTTTCCGGGTGCACGGGCATCCTGCCCGTTCTTGGAAAAGGAGCATCTTCAACAGAGGAAGAACGGGCAGGATGCCCGTGCACCCGGGACCAGGTCACTCCGCCGCCGGTCTTACCCCATAGCGCCGTTCGATATAGTCGATCACCATCTGCTTGAATTCGTCGGCGATGCCGGCCCCGCGCAGGGTGGCCGCCTTCTGGCCGTCGACGAATACCGGGGCGGTCGGCGTTTCGCCGGTGCCGGGCAGGGAGATGCCGATATCGGCATGCTTGCTCTCCCCAGGGCCGTTGACGATGCAGCCCATCACCGCGACCTTCAGCGTCTCCACGCCCGGATAGCGCGACTTCCACTCCGGCATGGACTCCACGATGAAGCCCTGGATGGATTGGGCGAGTTCCTGGAACACCGTGGAGGTGGTGCGCCCGCAGCCGGGGCAGGCGGCGACCAGGGGCACGAAGGTGCGGATGCCCATCACCTGCAGGATTTCCTGGGAGACCTTGACTTCCTGCGTACGGTCCCCGCCCGGCTCGGGCGTGAGCGAGACGCGGATCGTATCGCCAATGCCGTATTGCAGCAGGGGCGAGAGCGCGGCAGCCGAGGCCACGATGCCTTTGGAGCCCATGCCAGCCTCGGTGAGGCCGAGATGAAGGGCATAGTCGGAGCGGTTGGCCATCTCGTTATAGACGGCGATCAGGTCCTGCACGGCCGAGACCTTGGCCGAGATGATGATCTTTGATTTTGGCAGGCCCATTTCCACGGCCCGGTCTGCCGAGAGCAGGGCCGATTGCACGAGCGCCTCCCAGGTCACCGTGCGAGCATCCACCGGCGCGGCGCTCCTGGCGTTCTGGTCCATCAGATGGGTGAGGAGTTCCTGGTCGAGCGAGCCCCAATTGGCGCCGATGCGCACCGGCTTGTCGTGGCGGATCGCCGTCTCGATGATGGCGCCGAACTGGCGGTCCTTCTTGTCCTTGAAGCCGACATTGCCGGGATTGATGCGGTATTTGTCGAGCGCCTCGGCGCAGGCCGGATGGTCGGCGAGGAGCTTGTGGCCGATATAATGGAAATCGCCGATCAGTGGCGTGGTGATGCCGACGCGCAGCAGCCTTTCCTTGATGCGCGGCACGGCGGCGGCGGCTTCATCCCGGTCCACCGTGATGCGCACCAGTTCGGAGCCGGCGCGGGCAAGCGCCGCGACCTGGCGCACCGTGCCGTCGACATCGGCGGTATCGGTATTGGTCATCGATTGCACGACTATGGGTGCGCCGCCGCCGACCATAACGCCCCCGACGTTGACGGGAACGGTGGTGCGGCGGAGTTTCAGGCCGAAGCGCTCATAGGAAGGGATCATCGGACACCGGAGAATTGTTTGGGATGACATGGACCTTCGGGGAAAGGAGGTCAAGGTTTCCTGGGATCGCAGACGCTCCTTCGTAGACGCCTCGCGTTACCAAGGGCAGGCAAGGATGCCTGCGATCCCAGCGGTGCCCACTGGCCTGAATCCGCTCGACACCTTAAGCTCATCTCACGCCGATAGCATGGCCGGATGGAAGTGATGTGAAGAGAGCATGATGATCGGCGTCCTGAGTTCGGCCTCCCTCCTCAAATGGCTCTCGGCCAAGCGGTCCGAGCTGACGCTCGCCATCCGTATCACCGTGGCGGCGGGGCTTGCCTTCGCGCTCGTCAGGCTGGTGGGGCTCAGCCAGAGCAGCTGGGCGGTGATCACCTCCGTCATCGTCATGCAGACGAGCCTCGGCGGTTCGGTGAAAGCGGCGATGGACCGCATGGCCGGTACGCTGGTGGGGGCCGTGTGGGGAGCCCTGGTGTCCATCGCCATACCGCATCACTCCAACCTCGAGACGGGGCTGGCGGTGCTCGTCGCCGTGGCGCCAACGGCCTTGTGCGCGGCCTTGCGCCCCAACTTTCGCGTCGCGCCGATCACCGCGCTGATCGTGCTGATTCCCTCCGGCTCGACGCTCACGCCTTACGCCTTCGCGTTGGAGCGGGTGGCCGAGATTGTCGTCGGCATCGTCGTGGGTGTGTCGGTGGCCATGGTGGTCCTGCCGGCCCGCGCCCATGACGTAGTTGCCGCTGCTGCGGCCAGGGTGACCGAGTTCAATGCAGAACTGCTCATCGCTTTGGTGTCGGGGATGATCGAGGGGCAGGGCCGGCCTGATGTCGCTGCCCTCCAGGCCAGCATCCGCGCCGGGCTGCGTCAGGTCGACGCAGCGGCGGACGAGGCGGCGCGCGAGCGCAAGGCCCATCTCAGCAATGTCGCGGATGTCGAGCCGCTGGCGCGCACGCTCCACCGTGTCAGGCATGATCTCGTGATCATCGCGCGCGTATGCGTACGCGCGTCGCCCGAAAGCGTGGCGCCGGCCCTGCGCGAGCCGTTGCTCGGCCTGCGGGACGCCACGGTGGCCCTGCTGCATGCGATCGCCGAAGCCCTGCGCCGGCGTTATGTCGCCCCCGACCTCGCCGGCTTCGAGGCAAGCCTGGCCGCCTATGTCACCGCCATGGACAGGCTGAGGGCCGAGGGCGTTTTTCGTACGCTGGAGAGCGACGAGATGGGCCGGATCTATACGTTGCGATTTGGATTCGAGCAGCTCGGGAAGGACCTCGGCGACCTTGCGGAAAGGGCGGGCGAGATGGCGCGAGAGGAGTAGGGCGCTCCCGGCTATTTCGCCCGGCAATGGCTGCAGATACCCGCGATCTCGATCACCTGCCCCCTTGGCTGGAAGCCGATGGCGCCGGCCGCCTTGGCCAAGGCCTTGCCGACGAGGTCGGACTCCGCTTCGCCCACCGTGCCGCAGCTCTCGCAGATCAGGAACATCACCACGCCGCTGCCGGAATGATCATGCGCGCAGGCGATGAAGGCGTTGCGGCTCTCGATGCGGTGGGCGAAGCCCTGTTCGAGCAGGAAGTCGAGGGCGCGATAGACGGTGATCGGCGCCGGGCGCTTGCCCTCGCCGTCCTCGAGCTTTTCGATCAGCTCGTAGGCACCGATGGGGTGGTGGTTGGCGGCGAGCGCCTCCAGCACCTGCCGGCGGATGGCGGTGAGCCGCACGCCACGCTCGGCGCTGAGGGTCTCGGCGCGGCTGAGGGCGCTCTCGGCACATTGCGAGTGGTCGTGATCGGGCGCAACAAAGACCGGGGCATCGCCGTCATGGGCATGCCCGTGGTGATCGTGGTCGTGGGAATGGCTGTGTGCCATGGATGCTATGTAGCAACGGCAGGGCCGTTTCGCCAGCGCTCCTGGGATCGCAGGCTTACAGCCTACTCCTGGAAACGGTGTGTGAGGCATGAGAAGAGGCAGGCAAGGATGCCTGCGATTGTCTATTTCAATCCCATCGTGCAAGCCTAGCTTTTGGATGCCTCCAGCTCGGTGGCCGCCGAGCTGGAGGCGGGAGGGGACGGGTCGTGCCTGCGATAATCGAAGGACTGACTTAGGAGTCTGACCACCCCTCTCTTTTCCATGAGGCCTGAACGGATACCGGCATTGCTCCGGAGACAAGCAGAGGACTTGGAAAAGATGACGAGCAGCCTAGCACACAATGTCGGCACCGACATCGGCAAGGATCATTTGGATGTGGCTGTCCACCCGGCAGGCCTCATCAAGCGCTTTGCCAACACCCAGGCGGGCCATCGCGCCCTGCTTGCCTGGCTTTCTTCCTGGACTGTCGAGCGTGTGGTGTTCGAAGCAACGGGGGCCTATCATCGCGCCTTCGAACGCGCGCTCAACCAGGCCGGCCTGCCGGCCGTCAAGCTCAACCCGCGCCAGGCCCGACGCTTTGCCGAAGGTATTGGCAGGCTGGCCAAGACCGATCGCATCGATGCCATGACCCTGGCCCGCTATGGCCAGGCCGTCCAGCCCGAGCCGACCCTCATCGTCAGCCAGGCCCTTGAGGAGATGAAGCAATTGGCCGCGGCGCGGGACGCCCTGATGAAGATCAAAGTGGCAACCCAGACCCGCCAGCAAACCGCCGAACTCCCCCTGATCAAGCGCCAACTCGCCAAGACACTGGCTCTGACCCAAGCGCAGATAAACGCCATCGACGAGGAGATCGCCAGGCGGGCCGACAAGGATCCCGCCTTCAAGCGCAGAGCCGAAATCCTCGATTCCATCCCCGCCGTGGCACCCATCACAGCTCACGCCATGCTCATCCACATGCCTGAACTGGGCACCCTGTCTCCCCCTCAAGCCGCAAGCCTGGCCGGCCTCGCCCCTGTCCCACGCGACAGCGGCAGCAAAAATGGCAAGCGCTTCATTCGCGGGGGAAGAGCCCTTCTGCGACGAGCCCTCTATATGCCCATGGTCGCCGCTATCCGATGGAACCCCGACCTCGCCGCTAAATACCAGGCCATGGTCGCCGCCGGAAAACCCAAAAAAATCGCCATCGTCGCCATCATGCGCAAGCTCATCATCCTCGCTAACGCCCTCTTGCGAGATAATCGGATTTGGACGCCTAAAGCTGCTTGACCGAATACGGATACTCCCAGGGGCGCTAAGGCCTTACCGTGCCCTGTCCGCGCACCTTGTACTTGAACGAGCAGAGCTGCTCGGCGCCCACCGGCCCGCGCGCGTGCATCCGGCCGGTCGCGATGCCGATCTCCCCGCCGAAGCCGAATTCGCCACCGTCGGCGAACTGGGTCGAGGCGTTGTGCAGCACGATGGCCGAATCCACCTCTGCGAGGAAGCGTTGCGCCGCCGCCTCGTCGCCGGTGACGATGGCATCCGTGTGATGCGAGCCGTAGCGGTCGATGTGGGCGAGCGCGGCGTCGATGCCGGGGACCACCTTCACCGAGATGATGGCGTCGAGATACTCGGTGGCCCAGTCGGTATCGTCGGCCGGCTTTACATGGGGGTCGACGGCAAGGGTGCGGGAATCGCCGCGCACCTCGCAGCCGGCTTCGAGCAGGGCCTTGACCAGCGGCTTCAGGAAGGTTGGGGCGACAGCCTGGTCCACCAGCAGAGTCTCGGCTGCTCCGCACACGCCGGTGCGGCGCAGCTTGGCGTTGAGCACCAGCGGGATGGCCATGTCGAGCGAGGCGCCCTCATGCACATAGACGTGGTTGATGCCTTCCAGATGCGCGAATACGGGCACGCGGGCCTCGGCCTGCACGCGGGCGACGAGATTCTTGCCTCCACGCGGCACGAGCACGTCGATAGTGCCGTCGAGCCCCGCCAGCATGGCACCCACGGCGGCGCGGTCGGCGGTGGGCACCATCTGGATCGAGGCCTCGGGCAGGCCGGCCGCCTGCAGGCCCGTGCGCAGGGCCTTGGCGATCTCGAGGCAGGTGCGGAAGCTTTCCGAGCCGCCGCGCAGGATCGAGGCGTTGCCGGCCTTCAGGCACAGGGCCGCCGCATCGGCCAGCACGTTCGGGCGGCTTTCGAAGATCACTCCGACCACGCCCAGCGGCGTCGAGACACGCTCGAATTCGAGGCCGTTGGGGCGCTTCCATGTCGCCAGCACGCGGCCGACCGGATCGGGCTGCTCGGCGACCTCGCGAATCGCCTGGGCGATGCCGGCCACGCGCTTCTCGTTGAGGGTCAGGCGGTCGACGAAGGAGGCGAGCTGGTTACGGGCGATGGAATCGGCGACGTCGAGGGCGTTGGCGGCGAGGATGCCCGATACATTGGCCTCGATCGCCCTGGCCATGGCTTCAAGGGCCGCATCCTTTCGTGGAGCCGGGGCGAGCGCCAGGGTGCGCGCCGCGGCGCGCGCAGCAGTTCCCAATTTGCGCATGACGGCAGCGACATTGCCGTCGTCCAATCCCCGGTTTGCGTCGGGCATGCTTCACCCTCGGTTGGTAGGTCAGGCTGAGTTGGTTAGGCCGGATCGGATGAGGTTGCAAGCTTCCCGGGATCGCAGGCATCCTTGCCTGCTCTTCCTTTCCTGTGAGCCTACCGTTTCCAAGAGGCAGGCAAGGATGCCTGCGATCCCAGGAAAGGCGGCACTTGGTGGGCCGACCTCCAGGTCGGCATGAAACTTCCGCGCCGGCCAGTTGAGCGCCCAGCTTCCGGTCAGTGCCCGCCGCCACCGCCGCCGCCCATCACCTGCGGGCGCTTGACGAAGAAGATCGCACCGCTGAGGCAGACGAACAGGATGGTCATCAGGAGGAACACATCGGAGAAAGCCAGGATGAAGGCCTCGCGGCGCATCATGCCGACCAGGTTGGCGATGGTCATCTGGTCTGCAGCCGCGCCGAAGGTCGAGAAGCCGGCCTTCATGTTCTCATAGGTCTGCATCACGCTGTCGCGGCTCCAGTTCACCATCTCGCCGAGACGGGCCAGATGCAGGTCCTCGCGCTTGTTGAGCACCGTGTTAATGACGGCCAGGCCCACGGCGCCGCCGAGATTGCGCATCAGGTTGAACAGGCCCGAGGCGTTCTTGATGCGCTGGGGCGCGAGCGTGCCAAGCGCGATGTTGGAGATCGGCACCATGCACATCATCAATGATACGCCGCGCAGGATCTGCGGGATCAGGATCTCGTAGAAATCCCAGTCATGCGTAACATAGGTCATGATCCAGGTGTTGAGGCCGAAGCCGAGCAGGCCTCCCACGATCATGTAGCGCACGTCGATGCTCGCCATCAGCCGGCCCGCAACCGGGGCGGTGAGGAACATGCAGACGCCCGTGACGAACATCGTCTCCCCGATCTGCTTGGAATCGTAGCCGCGCACGACGTCGAGATAGACGGGAAAGAGATAGGTCAGGCCATAGAGACCGATGCCGAGCACGAAAGAGAAGGCCGAGCCGGCGGCGAAATTGGAGTCCGAGAAGGAATAGAGATCGACGATCGGCGCCTTGGCTGTCAGGACACGGGCGAAGAACACGATGCCGCCGATGGCCGAAAGGATCGACATCACCAGCACGGAGGTCCTGTCGAACCAGTCATGGTTCGGACCTTCCTCCAGCGCGTACTCCATGGCGCCGAGGAAGAGGGCCATCGAGAGCAGGCCGGTCCAGTCGAAATTGTCGAGGAGCGAGAGGTCCGGCTTGTCGAAATCGACCATGATGAAGGTGACGATCGAGACGATGATGCCGGGCACGACGTTGATGAAGAACAACATATGCCAGGAATACCACTCGGTCAGGATGCCGCCGACGGTCGGGCCGATGGTGGGGGCGAGTGTGGCGACCAGGCCGATCATCGGTGAAACGATCGGCTGCTTCGAGCGCGGGAACACGGTGAAGGCCGCCGCGAACACGGTGGGGATCATGCCGCCGCCGATGAAGCCTTGCAGCGCGCGGTAGACGATCATCTGGTTGATGTTGGTCGCCGTGCCGCAAAGGAAACTCATGAACGTGAAGCCGGCGCAGGAGATCGCAAAGGTCCAGCGGGTGGAGAAGGCGCGCGACAGGAAGCCCGAGAGCGGGATCATCACCACTTCGGCGATCAGATAGGCCGTCTGCACCCATGGGATATCGTCGCTGGAAGCGCCGAGACCGGCCTGGATCTGCGGCAGCGAGGCCGAGACGACCTGGATGTCGAGGATCGCCATGAACATGCCGAACACCATCGCGAGGAAGGCGATCAGCTTGCGCCCATCGATCTTGTCGGAGGCGGGCGCGGCGGGAATGGCGGTTGGTGTGGCGGTTGCGGTGGCCATGGCGGCCTCCCATTAATCCAGGGTGCGCGGACATCGCAGCGACATTCCATCAAGGATAAATGTCGCGATTTCCGCGCCTAGGAAACGTGGCGGTTGCAGAGGAGGGAGAGCGGACGAGACGTCCGCGCACCCGGGAAGCTTACCCCTTCGGGCCCGTCCGGCTGTCGACGTTCACCACCACGCTCAGGCCCGGCAGCAGCTTGCCGCTGAGGGCGATGTCGGCGGGAACTTCGATACGCACGGGGACGCGCTGGGTGATCTTGGTGAAGTTGCCGGTGGCGTTCTCAGGCGGCAGCAGGCTGAACACCGAGCCGGAGGCCGGCGAGAACTTGCCGACAGTGCCTTCGAAGGTCTGGCCGTCCATCGAGTCCACCGCTACCTCCACCTTCTGGCCGGGCACCAGCGGTCCGAGCTGGGTCTCCTTGAAGTTGGCGGCGATGTAGATGCTCTTCAGCGGCACCAGGGCAACCAGACGCGAACCGGGGGCGACATACTGGCCGGGCTGGGCAGCGCGGTTGCCGACGATGCCGTCGGTCGGCGCGCGCACCACGGTGGCTTCGAGATCGTTCTGGGCCTTGGCGACGTCGACGTCTAGTTCCTTGGCGGTCTGCTCGGCCTCGGCCTTCTGAGCCTGGATCACCGCGAGGTTGGCGGTGGCAGCGGTCACAGCCGACTTCGCGCTGGTGAGGGCGGCCTGGGCATTGGTCACGCCCGCCTTGGCGCTGGCGAGCGATGCATTGGCGCGGTCGCGGTCTGCCGTGGCCTGGTCGAGGGTCGCCTTGGAACCGAAGTTCTGGTTGGCCAGCGAATTGGCACGTTCGAAAGCGGCATTGGCGCGCACGATCTCGGCCTTAACCGAGTCGACATTGGCATTGGCCGATTCGATGCCGGCCTGTGCCGAGGCGACGCCGGCATTGGCGGTGTCGATGGCGGCCTGCTGTGCGGTGATCTGCTGATCGATGCGTCCGATGGTGGCGGTCTGCGTGGCGCGCTTGGCCCTGGCCGAGTCGAGCGCGGTACGATAGTCGGTGTCATCGAGCGTGGCGATCACGTCGCCGGCTTTAACGGCATCGCCGTTCTGCACTGGCACCGTCTTGACGTAACCTGCGACCTTGATGCCGAGGGTCGAGACATCGGCCTGCACATAGGCATCATCGGTGTCGACCATGAAGCGGCCATTCGTCCACCATTCATAACCGTACCAGCCGCCGCCGGCGAGCGCGATGGCGATCAGGCTGGGGAAGATGATGCGGGCCTTGGAGCGCTTCTTCGCGGGCGCGGCAGGAGCCGCGGGTGCCTGCGTGGTGGGAGCAGGGGCCTGTTCGCTCTTCCGGGTTTCAGAGGGCTTGGCTTCAGTAGGTTTGGCAGAAGGCGCGTCCTGCGGCGCCGGAGCCTCGGCGCGCTGGCGTTCCAGCGGAACGACATTATTTACGATAAGATCGTTGTCGTCGGCGCTCAGGGCGTTCGAAGTGGCATCGGCATGGTTATGTTCGCGGGCTGCGTCCATCGTCTTCTCCCACCGGGGATGGAGGCCGAGGTTTGGCCTCTGTATTCGAACCGAACGGTTCGGTCATTGCTCGGATCGAACCGAACGGTTCGGTCATTTGCCCGTTGACTAACATGCCTTGCTGCGATACGCAATAGAAATCGAACCGAACGGTTCGGTCACAACAGGATGGATTTTTCACCATGCTCGCCGAAAGCTCGGTGTCGCCGAAGGTGCCGGCCACGATTCTGCCGATCATCGACAATGCCAAGAGCCGCCAGATTCTGGACGGCGCCCGCAAGGTCTTCCTGGCTCAGGGCTTCGAAGGCGCAAGCATGAACGATATCGCCAAGGAAGCCGGCGTCTCCAAGGGTACGCTCTATGTCTATTTCGAGAGCAAGGAGCGGCTGTTCTCGGTGATCATCGACGAAGAGCGTGCCGCCCATGTCGAGGGCATCTTCAATTTTGATTTCAAGACCTCGACGGATATCGAGGCCGTGCTGCTGCGCATCGCTATCGAGATCACGACCTTCATCACCCAGCCCCGCATCATCTCGGCCATGCGCGCCGTGATGGGCATTGCCGAACGCATGCCCGAGCTGGGCGAGCATTTCTATGAGCGCGGACCCTGCTATTCGCGCAACCGCCTGTCCGAATATCTCGAAACGCGCGTGGCCGCCGGCCAGCTCGACATCCCCGACACCCAGCTCGCGGCCGCGCAGTTCCTGGAGATGTCGCACGCCCCGCTGGTGAAGCCGATGTTCTTCATGGCTACCAAGGTCAGCCCCAGTCCGGAACGCATTCGCGCCGTGGCGGAGTCGGCCGTACGGGTGTTCATGTCCGGCTATAGGGTGAGGTAAGGCTGGGAGCGGGGACGTCCTCGTCCGCTCTTGAAACGAGGCGTGTACAGAAAGGGCGCAACCTTCTGTGGTCGCACCCTTTTTTCATGCCAAATCGTTTCCAAGAGCGGACGAGGACGTCCGCGCTCCCAGGCCACCTACCTGATCCTTGCCCTCAAGAAATTCCCATTGATCCGCACCTGCGGCTTCGCCCCCGGCGTGCTCGCCAGGGTGCTGTCGACCAGTGCGGCATTGCCGTTCACGCTGTAGTCGATCGGAGTGGCCGACGGGAAGCTCAGTTCGGCATTGAGCGCGTTGCCGCTGATTGCAATGGTCTCGTCACGCTCCACCCTGTCGAAGGCCAACCGGGCCTGCACCGCATTGCCCTCGATGTCGATGCTGCCTGCATGGCCGTCCAGCACGATGTCGCCGGCATGGCTCTTCACCTTGAGGGCTCCGAAATCGCCCGTTAGGCGAGACATCGTCGCCTTCTGATCGATCGTCACCGCCCCGCCCGCCGGCAGGTTGACGTCGAGCTCGATGCCGCAGGCGTCGGCATCATCGAACAGCGACCAGGATTGAGAGCCGGTGTTGACGAGGAGCTCCGACCCCGAAATCGTCATGGCACCGGTGAGCTCGCAGCGATTGCCGGACCAGCTCGAATACCAGAAGGAGAACCAGCCCTCGGTGCGGCCGCGCAGCACCGCCTTGTAGGGCGCGCCGGCATCGGTGGCGATGTCGATGCGGGCCGCCTCGCCCTCGATGACCACGCCGGTGATCCTGCTGACGTCGAGCTCGCTTGTCGTTGTCCAGGCCCGGCCGGGGAGGGCCCAGACGGCTGCAACGACCAGTCCGGCGGCAATCCATGTCTTTCTCATATGCGCTCTCCTTTCCATGTCCGGATGGCGGCCATCTAAGACCAGGAGCGCCGGCGGCGAGACCTCGATCGCGATCCGGGTCGAGCGCGAACGCGATACGGGACATGAGGGGATGGTCCGATGTGCCTGCCGGGATTACGATACGTCCATGATCTTCCTGCCTCTGCCGTTCATATGTGCGCTGCTCTTCCTCATCCTGCTGGTGCAGATGCTGCGGCACGATGGGCGTGCCTGGCATGACAACCCCTTCTTCCTGCTGCTCAGCCTTTATGTCCTGCAGTCGCTGGTGATCGGCCTGCACTGGGGCTATGGGCTCAATGCCGTGATACCGCTGCAGGCGGTGCTGGCGGCGCTCAACCCGGCGATGGCCTGGATAAGCTTCCGCAGTCTCTCCGTCGAAGAGTCCGGCTGGCACTGGAAGAGCGTGTGGCCGCATCTCCTGCCCGCCATGCTCGTGCTTGCGTTGATACTCCTCTGGCCACATCTGATCGACATCGTGGTGACCCTCACCTTCCTCGGCTATGGTAGTGCGTTGGCATGGCTGGCTTATGGCGGGCCTGACAGGCTGGTAGCCCCGCGTCTCGACGGCGTGCTGCGCTCCTACCGTTCGCTGCAGGTCACGGCCTTCGCCACTTTGGTGTCGGTGGTGACGGACCTTGCCATCAGCGTCGACATGGCCTGGCTCGGCGGTGCCCATGCGGCCGCGATCGTGGCGGCCCTCAATGTCGTTGCCCTGCTGATTCTCGGCTCTGCCGCCTCAGTGGCAGGCTCGAGCACCGTGAGCGAGCCGGAGGAGGCTGTGACATCCGAGCCGCCCCGGATGCCGGCAGTCGTACCGGAGGCCGCGGAAGAGGACCGCGAAGTCGCCGCGGCGCTCGATGCACTGATGGTGGACCGTAAGCTCTACCGCGACACCGACCTCAATCTCGGCCGCCTTGCCCGCAAGCTCGGACAGCCTGCCCGTCGCGTCTCCTCGGCCGTGAACCGCATCCACGGCATGAGCGTGTCGCATTACGTCAACAAGCACCGCATCGAGGAGGCTTGCCGCCTGCTCGCCGCCACGGATGAAAGCGTCATCAATGTGATGATGGATGCCGGCTTTCTCAGCAAATCCAACTTCAACCGCGAATTCCTGCGCGTAACCGGCGCGACTCCCATCGCCTGGCGGCGGCAGAACCGCCTGCCGTTGGCGGCGGAGTAGGGGTACAAGCGAGCCTTCTCCGATCCGGGTGCACGGGCATCCTGCCCGTTCCTCCTCTTCCGCAAGTAGGGTGGCCGAAGATCGGGCGGGATGCCCGTGCACCCGGAATCCCCACGAGCAGAAAGGCCCCGCTTTCGCGAGGCCTTCGATACGATGCGACCTGGATGCAACTCGTACTCAGTAGCAGACCTTCACCCGCTCCCAGTGCCAGCCGTAGTAGTCGGAAACCTGGCGGCGCTCGATGTAGCAGCGGCGATAATAGACCGGGCGATAATCGTCGTAATAGCCATAGCTGTTGCTGTAGGCGGCACCGGCGAGCAGGCCGCCGATCAGGCCGATGCCGGCGCCGGCGGCGAAGGCGCCGTTGCGGCCATAGCGGGCTTCGGCGGTTCCGGTGGTAGCAAGGGCAGCGCCAGCCAGCGTGGCAGCAACCAGAGCACCCGTCAGGATCTTCTTGAACATCGTCGTCTTCCATCTTTCTGTCTTTGCGCGGGCTTGCGCTTGATCGATGGACAGATCTTGCTGGAGGGCGCGGATGACTTCCGTGCTTTTCAACACGGGGTTACAGATGATGCCGCCGTCACCCCCATAAGCCGGGCTGCCGATGTTACGCTGGTAACACGCCCCTCATCCCAAATGGCGCATGGCGAATGCAGGGCCAAATTGGAGCATTTTCCATCGGTGTGGCGGCCAAGGGCCGCCACGTCAGTTCTATCGGGTGAGCCGCAGCCGGATCAGCTCGTTGGGCCGCTTCTGCGGTCGAAAGCATCATTGGCGCCCGCGACACGCTTCTGCCTCTTCGGGCGTGAAGAGGCGGGTGCCTTGACCGTCGCGACTGGCTGCAGGGTGACGGTGATCGGATTTGGATACTGCTCCAGCGTGGCGCCGCTTGCCGCGTCGACGCCCATGCCGACCACCCCACCCAGAAGCAGGTTGCCTGCAAAGCCGGCGGCGCCAGCCCCAGCGACGCGGGTTTTCACCGGGACGTCCATCGGCTGATAACCATCCTTGCTGATGGTGCTGACGAACTCGCTCTTGCGGGAGACTTCGAAGGTGCAGGGGGTCGTGCAGGAATTGCCTATCGATGTCTGGACATGGGCTTCTGACGGCGTGGAGACCACCTGGATCTTGTTGGTCGTGCCGCGTGTCACGGTCGAACAACTGGCGAGGGCCACACCTGCCAGGACGACAAATACAAGCTGCTTCATGATCGTTTATTTTTCCATATTACCGTAAGGAAAATGTGGCAAAAATCCACCTTCCCTTACAACCGGCAGTCGATTTCTTTTAGTGTGACGGTATCTATAGCAGTGAAGCAATCAACCGGCTTCACGATTTATGCCTTAAGCGTGAATACGTATAGTAAGCAAGCGCTTCTTCCGGAATTGGGATATATCCACAAGAGCGGGATAAAAACATTGGGTAGCAAGATTATACCAGAACTACAGTATATATAAACCAATATTGAAATAACATTAAATATATATTAAAATTATCTAAGATAGGTATATTGTATTAAAAATATCAATTCCATGTAAATAAAGATATTTAATCAATATATCTCAATAACAAAGATAAAATTACGATTGTATAGTGGTCTTCTTGCGTTGTAATTGGCGGCGGAGAAAACGACGTGGCCAGCCGATACGTTGGTGCACTCTCAAAGGGAGATCGAATAACGCGCCAGCATGAAGTGCTTCATGTCGAGCCTGCTCGGCCGCCCCGGTGGTTTTGGCAACGGCGCTTGGCAACGGCGCTCGGCAACTGGCCCCGGAAGTGTCGTTTTGGCTGGCGATGCTGGTGCCAGCGCTGGCAAGATTCGCCTTCATGCGCTGGGCCGCGTCCGAAAAGCAAAACGCCGCCCTGCGAAGGGCGGCGCTGGAGATCCTGATCTCCGAAAGGTTCAGTACATCGCGTCGGGCATCGAGGCCTTCTTGCGTTCGATGAAATCGCGCAGCGCCTCGTCGATGCCGGGATCGATGGCGGGGGCCTCGTAGTCAGCCAGCGTCTTCTTCCAGATCTTGTTGGCACGCTGGGCGGCGTCCAGCTTGCCCTCGGCTTCCCACTGCTCGACCGAATTGTTGTCGGCCACGTTGGAACGGTAGAAGGCGGTCTCGAAGTTGGCCTGGGTGTGGGCGCAGCCAAGGAAGTGGCCGCCTGGCTCGACCTGGTGGAAGGCGTCCATGGCCTGGCCGTTCTCGGACATGTCGACGCCCTTCGCCAGCACATGCATGGCGCCGAGCTGGTCGAAGTCCATCACGAATTTCTCGTAGGAGGCCGAGAGGCCGCCTTCGAGCCAGCCAGCCGAATGCAGCATGAAGTTGACGCCGCCGAACATCGCCGGCAGCAGCGTGTTGGCGCTCTCATAGGCCGCCTGGGCATCGGGGATCTTGGAGGCGCAGAGCGAGCCGCCGGAGCGGAAGGGCAGCTTCATGCGGCGGGCAAGCTGGCCGGCGCCATAGATGCACAGCGCCGCTTCCGGAGTGCCGAAGGTCGGTGCGCCCGACTGCATGGAGAGCGTCGAGACGAAGGTGCCGAAGATGGCCGGGGCGCCGGGTCGCACCAGCTGCAGGAAGGAGATACCGGCCAGGACCTCGGCCAGAACCTGCGTCAGCGTGCCAGCCACGGTCACAGGGCTCATGGCGCCCGAGAGGATGAAAGGGGTGATGATGCAGGCCTGGTTGTTCTGGGCGTAGACATCGGCCGCGCCGAGCATGGTGTTGTCCCACACCAACGGCGAATTGGCGTTGATCAGGCTGGTGCAGACGGTGTTCTGCTGGATGAAATCCTCGCCGAACAGGATCTTGGCCATGTCGACCGTGTCCTGCGCCCGCTCCGGCGCCGTGACCGAGCCCATGAAGGGCTTGTCGGAAAGGCGCATATGCGCATAGACCATTTCGAGATGGCGCTTGTTCACCGGCAGGTCGACCGGCTCGCAGACCGTGCCGCCCGAATGATGCACATAGGGGTTGGCATAGGCCATCTTCACGAAATTGCGGAAGTCCTCGATGGTGCCGTAACGGCGGCCCTTGTCGAGGTCATGCACGAAGGGCGAGCCGTAATTGGGAGCGAACACCGTGTTGTTGCCGCCGATGATGACATTCCGCTCGGAATTGCGCGCATGCTGGGTGTATTGCTGAGGCGCCGTCTGGATCAGCTTGCGGGCGAGGCCACGCGGAAAGCGCACGCGCTCGCCCTTGATGTCGCAGCCGGCGCCCTTGAGAAGTTCGAGCGCGCGGGGATAGTCACGGAACTCCAGGCCGATTTCCTCCAGCAGCGTCTCGGCATTGTGCTCGATGATCTGCATGGCCTCTTCGGAGAGCACCTCCGTGAGGGGTATGTTGCGGGTGATATAAGGTATCGAAACGCCACCACGCTGCACCCGCGCGGCCCGGCGGGCGTCCCGGCCACGGCGCGAGGCGGAAGGGGCTTCGGTGTGCGTGGTGGTGTCGACGGCCTCTGTCATGGCGCTCTCTCCCGGAATTCGATCCGCCTGTCATAGGGGAGACCGCGCCCGGCTCGCCGCCCAAGCGCGCCGAAGAATTGCCGGAAAGCGACGCTGACGGCGCGGGGAGGATAGAGAGGGGGGCGGGTCTTCGGACCAGCCTGCACCGCTCGCGCCTTGGGAAAGGAAGAGCCGGGTCTGAAGACCCACCCCCCATATTGCCCTGGCGGGATGGCGCTGCCCAGCCGTCTCGAACTATGCTGCGGCATTGATTGGCAACATGTACTCCAGAACTGGCGCCGATCTCAGATCTTCCGCTACGTCTCGGAAAACAAAGAAATCGTCTGGTTGCGTCCATGAAGGCCCGATATTCCGACCATCTCGTCCTCCTTTTCCATGGCGTCGCCGCTTTCGGCCATGATCTCGATCCGCTCGCAAGGGTGCTGCGACGCGCCCTGCCCGGGGCTGAGGTGATCGCGCCCGATGCGCCCCTCGCCTGCGTGCCCGGGCCGGGGCGCCAGTGGTACGATCTCGATGCCGTCACGCTGGCGAATCGTCCTGGACGCATCCAGGTGGCGCGGGGCGCTTGTGACGGAGTGATTGAAGGCCTCATTGCCCGCCATGGCTTTGCCGACGCGCCAGAGCGAGTGGCATTGGTCGGCTTCTCGCAAGGAGCGACCATCGTGTTCGACGGCTTCGCCTCCGGCCGCTGGCGCGCAAAGGCGGTGGTGCTGCTCTCCGGGCGTTTCGTCAGGCCCGAGCCCTTTATTCCGGCGAAGGAGACACCCGTGTTGCTCGTGCATGGCGCCGCAGATGGCGCGGTGCCGCCTGAGGAGGATGGGAAGGCCGAACGCTGGCTGGTGGAGGCTGGCGTGCGGGTGCAGCGGCATCTATTGCCGGACGTGGGACATGAGATCTCGCCCAGGGCGGCAAGGCTGGCGGCCCGGTTCCTGAAGGAAACGCTGGGAGCGCGGACGTCCTCGTCCGCTCTTCCTTAGCTTCACCCGCCCCATTTCCAGGAGCGGACGAGACCTCCGCGCTCCCGGCAGTTGCATACGACGCTTCATCTCCCTAAAAGCAAATCGTTTTTCCGCGGTTCCCCATCATGTCCGACCTCGTTTCGCCGCGCACGGGCGCCTTTCGCCATGCCGGCTTTCTTCGTTACTGGATTGCGCGTTTTCTCGGCAGTTTCTCCGCCCAGATCATGGGCGTGTCCGTGGGCTGGCAAGTCTACGATATCACACGCGATCCCTTCGACCTCGGCATTGTCGGCCTGGTGCTGTTCCTGCCCGCCTTCCTGCTCGTTCTGGTGACTGGCACGGTTGCCGACCGTTTCAACCGCGTCGCGATCATGACGGGCTGCATCATCGGCGAGGCGCTCTGCGCCATGGCCTTGCTCGCCTTCACGATGACGGGTGCGCATACGGTGGTGCCGATCTTCTGCGTGCTGGTGGTGCTGGGCACGCTGCGCGCCTTCTTCGGACCGGCGCAGCAATCGCTGATGCCCAATCTCGTGCCGGAGGACGATCTTGCCAACGCCATCGCCTGGGGCAGTTCCTCCTGGCAGATCGCCACCGTGCTCGGCCCGGTGGCGGGCGGCCTGCTCTATGGCGTCTCGCCGGAAGCGGCCTATTCCACCTCGCTGGCGCTGCTCACAGTCGGCGCCGTGCTGGCCGCCGGCATTCGGCTGCCAGCACGGATGCGGGTCAGGAAGGAGAAGCCGAGCTTCGAGACGCTGGTGGCCGGCTTCCGCTACATCTGGAGGGAGAAGATCGTGCTCGGCGCCATCTCCTTCGACCTCTTCGCCGTGCTGCTGGGCGGCGCCACCGCATTGTTGCCTGTCTATGCGCGCGACATCCTCACCGTCGGCCCCTGGGGCCTAGGCCTGTTGCGCTCCGCTCCGGGCGTCGGGGCGATCCTGGTCGCCGCCTTCCTGATGCGCCATCCGGTGCGCGACCATGCCGGCGTGATCATGTTCGTCTGCGTCGCCCTGTTCGGCTTCTTCACCGCCGTGTTCGGTGCTTCCACGCAGGTCTGGCTCTCGGTGCTGGCGCTCGCGCTGATGGGCGGTTTCGACATGGTGAGCGTCTATGTGCGCGAGACGCTGATCCAGCTCTGGACGCCGGATGCCGTGCGTGGGCGCGTGAACGCGGTCAACATGGTGTTCGTCGGCGCATCGAACGAACTCGGCGAATTCCGCGCCGGCATCTCAGCTTGGGCCTTCGGCGCGGTGCCCGCGGTTATCCTGGGAGGGGCGGCCACCATCGGCGTTGCCGGCCTGTGGTGGTACTGGTTCCCGCAATTGCGGAAAGCGAGGCATCTGCAGGGGCGGGTGTAGAAGATGTGTGAAAATCTTTAATTAAGAAGGTCGCGCAGCCCCTCACCTCTATCCTCTCCCCGTAAACGGGGCGAGGGGACTTCGAAGTTAGGGCTCGGCTTGCGAGGTCGAGTCTCGCCCAACCGGTAGGGCGAGACGGGACGCCAGTGAATAGTTCGCGACGATTGCGCCCCCTCGCCCCGTTTACGGGGAGAGGATAGAGGTGAGGGGCTGCGCGACATTCCAAAAAACACAAAGCTTTACGGTGCCGGTCAAAAAGCACCCCCGCCCTTATCCTATATTCGTCCCATAAGCACCAGGACGAGTAGAATGATTACGATGAGGCCAAGTCCGCCAGAGGGGCCGTAGCCCCAACCATTGCTATAGCCCCAGGTCGGTAGGGCTCCGATAAGCATCAGAATGACGATGACAAGGAGAATGGTGCCAAGCATGAGAATCTCTCCTGGGCTTATTCTTGTTCGCCGACAGTAAACGTCGGCGAAGCCTGAAGGTTCCCTCTGCTGTAATATTCTCGATCCCGCGTTTGTTTTCTCAGAACACGGCTTCGATCAGCCTCGGGCCGCTCTGGCCAATGGCGGAGCGGCAAGCCGAGATCAAACCGGCATTGGTTTCCACCCGCACAGCTTCAACGCCCATGCATTCGGCAAGTTTCACCCAGTCGAGCACGGGATCGGTGAGCTCGAACATCGAGAGACCCTTGCCGCCGACCTCGCCGAGCCCCACGCCCCTGACCTCATCGATCAGCACCTTGTAGGCGCGGTTGGCATAGATGATGGTGGTGACGTGGAGTTACCAGGCGCTTCGCAGATGCCAGGAAATAGCGACGGTGGCGCCGTGGAGCGACACCCATTCGCTCTTCTGCTTACTTATTAATCTCAGATATAGCTCTATGCCGATTATGCCATCTAATCGATATAGGCGGCTCGCCTTATCCTCATTCCAATGCATTGTCATGAGGAAGGATGAGAGCCGTGAAAAAGCGCTTGCTTGGAAAGAGTGGCCTCGAAGTCTCTCCCATCGGTTTCGGCTGCATGGGGTTGAATTTCAGCTATGGCCACGCCTTGTCGAACGAGGAGAGCATCAAGCTCATCCGTCAGGCCGTCGAACGGGGGGAAAATTTCTTCGATACTGCCGAGGTGTATGGTCCCTTCACCAACGAGGAAATCGTCGGCGAAGCGTTGAGGCCTTTCCGCGACCAGGTTGTGATTGCCACGAAGTTCGGCTTCAGAATCGAGAATGGCAAATCGAACGGCTTCGACAGCCGGCCTGAACATATCCGCGCCGTTGCCGAAGCCTCGCTGAAGCGTCTCGGCATCGAGGTCATCGACCTGTTCTATCAGCATCGCGTCGACCCGGCCGTGCCGATCGAAGACGTCGCGGGTGCGGTCAAGGATCTGATAGCCGAAGGCAAGGTGAAGCATTTCGGCCTGTCCGAGCCGGGCGCACACACGGTTCGCCGGGCCCATGCGGTGCAGCCCGTGACGGCGCTGCAGAACGAATATTCGCTATGGACGCGCGGCCCCGAGACCAACGGCATCCTCGAGGCCTGCGAGGATCTTGGCATCGGCCTCGTCGCCTACAGCCCGCTTGGCAAGGGTTTCCTTACAGGCGCGATGAGCAAGGACACCAAGCTCGGCGAAAACGATTTCCGCAAGATCCTGCCGCGATTCACGCCCGAAGCCATGGAAAAGAACCAGGCCCTGGTCGACCTTCTGAAGCGGATCGCCACGGAGAAAAAGGCGACGCCCGCCCAGATCGCACTCGCCTGGCTGCTTGCACAAAAGCCCTGGATCGTTCCGATCCCCGGCACAACCAAGCTTCCTCGCTTCGAGGAAAACTTCGCCGCGGCCGATATCGAGCTGACGCCCGCGGATCTGCAGGAGATCGAGACCGCCGCCGCCGAGATCAAGCTCGAAGGCGAGCGCTACCCCGCTCATCTGATGGCCACCACCGGCCGCTGAGCCATAGGGAACCGAACATGTCACGGAATATCGAAGGCAAGGTCGTCGTCATCACGGGCGCAAGCAGCGGTCTCGGCGAGGCAACGGCGCGTTACCTCGCCGCCGAGGGCGCAAAAGTTGTACTGGGTGCCCGCCGGCTTGATCGGCTACGGGCGCTCGCGAAGGAACTCAGCCTGCCGGCCGAGGCAATCGTGCAGACCGATGTCACCGACTGCGGTCAGGTCAAGGCCCTTACCGATCGAGCGGTATCGCTGCACGGCCGGCTCGACGTGATCGTCAACAATGCCGGCCTCATGCCCCACTCGCCTCTCGAACGCGGCAAGGTCGAGGACTGGGACCGCATGATCGACGTCAATCTCAAGGGTGTCCTCTATGGGATCGCGGCGGCGCTCCCCCATATGACCCGGCAGAAGAGCGGCCATATCATCAACGTCTCCTCGGTTGCCGGGCACAAGGTGCGGCCGGGCGGAGCCGTCTATTCCGCGACCAAGACTGCGGTGCGCGTGATCTCCGAGGGCCTCCGGCAGGAAGTCAAGCCCTACAATATCCGCACGACGATCATCTCGCCCGGAGCGGTGGAAAGCGAACTGCCGGCCAGCATCACGGAGGCCGATGTCGCCAAGGGCATCAGGGATTTCTACGAGGCCTACGCCATACCCGCGATCTCCTTCGCCCGCATGGTGGCCTTCGCCATGAGCCAGCCCGACGAGGTGGACGTGAACGAGATTCTGTTCCGCCCAACGGCACAGGAGCTGTAATCATGCAGATCCAGGCTGAAAGCGCTCCTCTGGCTCCGCTCGATGATGCAGGCGAACGGCATGGCCTGCATGTCCTGGCCATTCTCAGCACCCTCATGGGCTTTGCCTCGATTTCGACGGATCTCTATTTGCCGGCTATGCCGGCCATGGGGCGGGCGCTGAACGCCAGCGAAGGCACGATCGAGTGGACCGTCTCCGGTTACCTGATCGGCTTCAGCCTGGGACAGCTGTTCTGGGGCCCGATCAGCGACCGGCTGGGCCGCAAGTTGCCCGTCGCCTTTGGCCTCCTGCTCTTCATCATCGGCTCGGCCGGATGCGCGCTGGCCGATAGCGCCATGACCATGATTGCCGTCCGTGTGCTACAGGCGGCGGGCGCTTGCGCAGGCGTGGTGCTCTCGCGGGCGATGGTGCGCGATCTCTACGAGGGCTACAAGGCGGCGCAGATGATGTCGACGCTGATCACCGTCATGGCCATCGCGCTGCTGCTCGGTCCGATTGTCGGCGGGCAGATCCTGGCTCTGGCCGGGTGGCGCGCGATATTCTGGTTCCTGGTGCTCATCGGCGCCGCGACGCTTCTTGCCCTGACGGCCCTGCCTGAAACCCTGCCGCCGGAGCGCCGCAGGCAGGCATCGCTCTGGCGAGCCTTCACCGGCTACGGCGCCTTGCTGCGGGATCGCCGTTTCCTCGGCTATGCAGGCACAGGTGGCTTCTTCTACGGTGCCATGTTCGCCTATATCGCCGGCACGCCTTTCGCCTACATCACCTATCACCACGTCCCGGCGCAGTTCTACGGCCTGCTCTTTGCTTGCGGCATTGTCGGCATCATGGCGTCGAACCTCCTGAACGCGCGCCTGGTCAAGTCGCTCGGCAGCGACAGGCTGCTGCGCTGGGGTGCGGCAGGCGCCGCCCTGTCGGGCGTGATCCTGGCGGCGACGGCATGGACGGATTGGGGCGGGCTTTGGGGCCTCGCCGTGCCGCTGTTCGTCTTCGTGACGGCGACCGGCTTCATCGTCGCCAATTCCATTGCCGGCGCTCTTGGCCAACATCCTGATCAGGCAGGGGCTGTCTCCGCCCTGGTTGGAGCGACGCAGTACGGAACCGGCATCCTCGGCTCCGCCTTGGTCGGTGCCTTCGCCGACGGTACGCCATGGCCGATGGGCTGGGTCATCGCATCGCTTGCCATCGGCAGCGGTCTGAGCGCCTGGCTTCTGATTCAGCGAACGGACAGGGTCTGAGCAGGTCACCAGCTCCCAGGCAGTCTGCCGCTGGCGGATTGTGCTGATTGGGTGATATAAACCGCATATCACTATATCCGGTTTTCATAAATGCAGCGTGACGAGCTTGTCGACCTGAATGCCTTCCTGATCGTCGCCGAAGAACGCAGCTTCACGCGCGCCGCGGCAAGGCTCGGCACCTCGCAATCGACCCTCAGCCACACGATACGCCGACTGGAGGCCCGCGTCGGCGTGCGCCTGCTCACCCGTACAACGCGCAATGTCGCTCCGACCGAGGCGGGCGAACGTTTGCTCGCAACTCTGAAGCCGGCGCTGGCCAGTATCGACACGGAGTTGCGGTCTCTCGGCGAATTGCGGGAGAAGCCGGCCGGGACCATACGCATCACCACTTCCGAGCACGCGGCGACGACCGTCCTCTGGCCGGTGCTGGAAAGGCTCCTGCCTGACTACCCCGACATCCACGTCGAACTCAGTCTCGACTCCAGTTTCACCGATATCGTCTCCGAACGCTTCGATGCGGGCGTGCGTCTGGGCGAAGCGCTGGCGAACGACATGGTTGCGGTGCGCATTGGTCCGAACCTGCGTCTGGCGATCGTGGGGTCGCCCGGCTATTTCGCGGGCCGCCCCATGCCCAGGACACCCGAGGACCTGGCGGCCCATCAGTGCATCAATCTGCGCATGTTGAGCGGCGGTGGCCTCTACTCCTGGGAACTGGAGAAGGACGGCCACGAAATCCGGGTCCGCGTCGAAGGGCAGCTCGCCTTCAACAGCACCGGCATGATCGTGCGCGCGGCGTTGGCGGGATTCGGTCTGGGGTATGTGATGGAAGACCAGGTGGCCGAGCATCTTGCCACTGGACGTCTGGTGCAGGTGCTTGCCGACTGGTCTCCGCCTTTTCCAGGCTATCATCTCTATTATACCAGCCGCCGGCAGCCTTCCGCCGCATTCGCGGTTCTCGTGGACGCCTTGCGGTACAGATCCCCGCTTTGGGAGCCGCATAAAAGCGGCTGGCTTGGCGAGGTGCAGCGCACTGTCCCTCGCCAGAAGACCTCACTCCGCCGTCGCGCGGACAAAGTCGCGAGCGGCACCGGCGGTGACGTTGCGGGCGTTGGAGGAGGAATGCACCTAATGCGAGACGGGGCGGGCGAAATCGGCCACGTCCGCCGTGAACGAGGCATCGAAGGGCTGGTGGGCAGGGGCGTGGTCGCCGATGATGTTGACCATCGGCACCGGCGCCTTGCGGACATCGTGCAGATTGGCGAAGCAGACTACGGTGATAGCGCGTTTATTTGGCCACCGGGCAGACCGCCCGTCTGCGACCGGATCAATCGGCAACACCCTGCCTCGCATGCTCCTCCTGTGGCGTAAGAATAAAGAAAGAACGATGCTTGACTTGCGTTCCCTCTCATACTTTATTCCGTAACGGAATGAGGCGTCAGCGGCCAGCGTGTGCGCAACCCGGCCCCGAACGCTTCCATCCACCCCGACAGCCTGTCCAGGTGGCAGGCGCATGTGGCGGTCCTGCTTCTCTTGAAGCCGGCCTCCAGGGGTGACGAGCGGGACAGACGGGATCGGCACCCCATGGAAGTGCCCTGGATCCCCGGACGGAGCGTGAAGGGCTTGTGCCCGGCAACGCCTTCGTCCCTCCTCCCGCCGATGCGGTGAAGACGGCTGATGCCACCGTCCGGCCAGGACGGACGTCGCTCAGCCCCTTTGCCGAGCCGGCTGGGCCGGGTTCGGATGGTCCGTGCCATCCGCTCCCGGCTCGCCTCCGCCTTCAGAAGGCGGAAAAAAACAGGTGGCCTTGCACGCCTTGTCAGTGTGCCGGGCAAGCCGGAACAAGGCGATGGTGGCCTGCACCGACAGTGCGGCCTGCATCTTCCATGATCCTGCTTTCACGGCTGCCCCGCAGCCGCCATCGCCCGGTCTCCTCAATCAACCCAGCCCGAAAGGGCGTGGGAACGAGAACGTTTGGCTGAAGGATTGGAATTGGCCATTTCACAACTCTCTGCCGCGAAACGCTCCGCTTCATCCAAGCCCGCGGGGAAGGAAGGCAAGCGAAGCAGCCTTCCCGGCGAGGGGCAGCGCACCGCCCCTCGCCAAAAGACCTCACGCCGCAGTCGCGCGAACCACTTCGCGGGCGGCATCGACGACTGCGTCGGCCGTGATGCCGAACTTGGCATAGACGTCGGCGATCTTTCCCGATTCGCCGAAGCCGTGCATGCCCACGAAACGCCCGTCGAAGCCGAGATAGCGCTCCCAGCCCAGTTCCACTGCCGCCTCGACGGCCACGCGCGCCTTCGTCTGGCCGAGCACGGAGCGCTTATAGGCAGCGTCCTGCTCCTCGAACAGCAGGCGGCAGGGCATGGAGACGACGGCGGTTGGAATGCCTTCCTGCTGCAGGATCTCGCGGGCTTTCACGGCGAGCTGCACCTCCGATCCGGTGCTGAAGAGGGTGAGCCTGCGCTCACCGTCGGCTTCCAGCAGGACATAGCCGCCCCGGGCGGACTTGTTCTCGCTGGAGGCGTCCTTTCGCAGCAGCGGCAGCGGCTGGCGGGAAAGCGCGATGAGTGCGGGACGCCGCGGCTGGTCGAGGATCAGCTCCCAGCACTCGGCCGTCTCGATCGCGTCGGCCGGGCGATAGACGCCCAGATTGGGTATCGCCCGCAACGCGGCCAGGTGCTCGACGGGCTGATGCGTGGGACCGTCCTCGCCGAGGCCGATGGAATCATGCGTCATGACGAAGATCGTGCGGATCTGCATCAGGGCAGAGAGGCGGATTGCGGGTCGGTTATAATCGGAGAAGCACATGAAGGTGCCGCCATAGGGGACGAGGCCGCCATGCAGCACGAGGCCGTTCATTGCCGCCCCCATGCCGTGCTCGCGAACCCCGTAATGGATGTAGGAGCCTTTGTACTCCCCGGGCTTTATCTCGACCTGGTTGTTGGCCTTGGTGTTGTTGGAGGGCGTCAGGTCGGCGGAGCCGCCGAGCAATTCGGGAATGGCGGCGAAGAGATGGTTCAGGACGGAGCCGCTCGCCTGGCGGCTGGCCAGATCCTTGCCACCCTCCACGAACTCCTTCTTGGCGTCGAGAATGGCCTGCTTCCAGTTGTCGGGCAGCTTGCCCGCGCTGCGGCGCTCGAACTCCTGGCGGATGCCGTCCGGTGCGTTCTTGACGCGTTCGGCCCAGGCCGTGCGCGCCGCCGAACCTTTGGAGCCCGTCTGCCGCCAGTCGTTGAGGAGATCCTCGGGAATGACGAAAGGCGGGGAATCCCAGTCCAGCCGCTGGCGCGCGCCGGCGATCTCGTCCTCGCCCGGCGCGTCGCTGTGGGCTTTCTGGGTGCCGGCCCGCGTCGGGAAGCCGAAGCCGATGATCGTCTTGCAGGCGATCATGGAAGGCTGGTCCGTTACGGACTGGGCGATCTTGATCGCCTCGCGGATAGCGTCGGTGTCATGGCCGTCGATCTCCTGAACATGCCAGCCGCTGGCACGGAAGCGTTCGACCTCGTTGTCGGACACGGAGAGACGGGTCGAGCCGTCGATGGTGATCGAATTATTGTCCCAGAAGGCAATGATCCGGCCGAGCTTGAGGTGGCCGGCGAGCGAGATCGCCTCCTGGCTGATGCCTTCCATGAGGCAGCCATCGCCCATGAAGACATAGGTGAAGTGGCTGACGAGATCGTCGCCGAACTCGGCATTCATGATGCGCTCGCCGAGCGCCATGCCGACGCTGTCCGCGATGCCCTGGCCGAGCGGCCCGGTGGTGAGCTCGATGCCCCCGGCGTGACGATATTCGGGATGGCCCGCCGTCTTGCTGCCGGCCTGGCGGAAGCGCTCGAGCTGGTCGATGGTCATATCCTGATAGCCCGTCAGGTAGAGCAGGCTGTAAAGCAGCATCGAGGCATGCCCGTTCGACAGGACGAAACGATCCCGGTCGACCCAATGCGGATCCGCCGCATCGAAGTTGAGGAACTCTCGGAAGAGCACGGTGGCAATGTCGGCCATGCCCATCGGCGCGCCTGGGTGGCCGCTCTTGGCCTTCTGCACGGCATCCATCGACAGGAAGCGGATGCAGTTCGCCAGCTTGCGCAGATGAGGATCCTTGGGCGCCGGCAGCGGAGCAGCGGTCGCCGGAATTGTTGGAGCCGGAGCGTTCATCGAACTAGTCCCTCTTCGTTATCCTGTTGAGATTACGCTATAAACTGTCGCGTCAGACGGGCGTCGGGGCGTGCAGACATATCGGTTGCCAAATCGGACCAAAACCAGCGGGATGACTATCGGCGGTCGGAGATGGCCAGCCCTTTTGACCGAACCTAGCGCGCCCTCGACTTGAGCCACAACAGATATTTCCCAACCTTCGACGAGGCCGCTCCCGAACCCCGGCGCGGGCTCCATGCGATCATCTGAATCACCGATCATTTCCCAGGCTGCTTGGGCACGTGCTGGCCGGCGCGCGGCAGGGCTGGCTGTTCCCCGTCCAGCGCGGAGCGATCTGGAAAAAGACTTGCTTTCCGCTTGCCCGTCGCACTAGAAAGATCGATGTTCTTGTTTTGTTCTTGATAGAGGGCGATATGAGCATGCTGGAGGATTTCATCGTCGAGGCGAAGGCCGCGGCTTACGTGAGTGATGGCGCGCCACAGGTCTCCTGCCGTCCGGGCTCCCGGGATATCGGATATGGCCGGGGGGACTGGCGCTATCTCGACAGTTATTTTGGCGGAGCCGATTTCCTCGGCCAGGAAATCGTCTGGCGCGAGAAGCAGCCGGTCTGGGCCATGAACTATTATGGCCATATCCTGGAGCCGCTGCTGATCGACGCTGGAGCAGCCGGCACGGTGGTGAAGAAAGCGCGCGCCGCGCTCTATGGCGAGGGACGTTTCCTCGGGGACTTCAGCTATGGTGTGGGCAAAAGGCGCTTCGAGAGCGCCAGTACCGGGCATACCGAGCGTTTCCTTGGCGTGGAGCGCATCTTCATAGGCGGGGTCGAGGCCTACCGTCTGCAATTCCACGGGGGCTTGATCCGGCCTTAGAGCGAGGGAGACAGGAAGTGCGAACATCTTCCCGGGACCGCGGACTTCCAGTCCGCCCCTGGAACCGTCACCATTTCGGGATCGAGCGAAACGGCTGGCAATGATGGACAGGTGGCCCTCACTCTGACGGGCGGATGTTCCAAGTGCGGACTGGAAGTCCGCGCTCCCAGAAATCCGCTCTCCCCGTCGCTCAGCCTTTCGAGAATGTCGCTGTCAGGCAGCAATCGGCCCTGCGCTGTCTCTAATGTCCCCCCGCATCACGCATTCGGAGTCGCAGGCAAATGGCAGTGTTTCCACAAAGGGCGAAGGTCGTCATCGTCGGGCTGGGGGGTATCGTCGGCGCGGCCGTCGCCCACCACCTGATCGAGCGGGGCTGGGACGATATCGTCGGCATCGACAAGTCGGGCATCCCGACCGATATCGGTTCCACCGCCCATGCCTCCGACTTCTGCTACACCACCAGCCACGACTTCCTGTCCTGCTGGACCACCCTCTATTCCATCGATTTCTACGAGAAGATGGGCCATTACGCTCGTGTGGGCGGGCTCGAGGTCGCACGTGTGGGCGACGACGGCCGCATGGACGAAATCAAGCGCAAGGTGGCTTCCGCCAAGGCCTTCGGTACACGCGCTCGCCTGATCGAGCCGGCCGAGATCAAGCAGAAGTTCCCGCTGATCGAGGAGAGCCTGGTGCAGGGCGGCCTGTGGGATCCGGATGCCGGCCTCGTCATTCCGCGCTCGCAAACGGTGGCCGGCAAGCTGGTCGACCAGGGCGAGTCCTCGGGCAAGCTCAAGGCTTTCGCCAATACGCCGGCGAGGTCACTCGTCATCGAGAACGGCCGCATCAAAGGCGTGGTCACCGATCGCGGCACCATCGAGGCCGACTATGTCGTGGTCTGCGCCGGCCTGTGGGGCCGCCTGATCGCCGAGATGGCGGGCGAAGATCTGCCGGTAATGCCGGTCGACCATCCGCTCACCTTCTTCGGGCCCTATAACGAGTTCGCCGGCACCGGCAAGGAGATCGGCTGGCCTCTGCTGCGCGACCAGGGCAACTCGGCCTATATGCGCGACACCGGCGATCCCACCACCGCCGAGGGCGGCCAGATCGAGTGGGGCTATTACGAGGAAACGCATCCGCGCCTCTGCCATCCGCGCGACATTCTCGAAAAGCACGAGGCGCGCCTCTCCCCCTCGCAGCGCGACCTCGACATGGAGCAGATCATGGCGCCGCTGGAGCGCGCCATGGAGCTGACGCCGATCCTCGGCGAACTCGGCTACAACGAGGGCCACTCCTTCAACGGCCTCCTGCAGGTCACCACCGACGGCGGCCCTTCCATCGGCGAGAGCCAGAAGGTGCGCGGCCTGTGGTATGCCGTCGCCATCTGGGTCAAGGACGCCCCAGGCATGGCCAAGCTGGTGACCGACTGGATGACGGACGGTCGCACGTCGATCGACCACAACCGCATCGATTATGCGCGCTTCTCCCCGCACATGCTGAAGGAAGACTTCATCAAAGGGCGCTGCGGCGAGGCGGCCCGCAAGATCTACAATCCGGCCGTGCATCCGCGCGAACCCTATGACACCGGCCGCAATGTGCGCCGCTCGCCCTTCTACGAGCGGGAAAAGGAACTCGGCGGCTACTTCATGGAACTCGGCGGCTGGGAGCGCGCCCATGGCTACGCCGCCAACGAGCATCTCCTGGAAAAATACGGCAACCGCGTGCCGGTGCGCTCTAACGAGTGGGACAACCGCCATTTCTGGCGCGTCTCCAATGCCGAGCAACTCGCGATGAGCGAAGACGTCGGCATCGTGAACCTGTCGCATTTCGCCATGGTCGATGTCGAGGGCCCGGATCACGTCGCCCTGATGGAGTGGGTCTGCGCCGCGAAGATCGGTGGCGACGCCAATATCGGCAAGGGCATCTACACCCACTTCCTCGACGAGGAGGGCATGGTGCGTGCCGACCTCACCGTCATCCGCATGGCCGACCGCTGCCGCGTCGTCGACGGTGCCGATGCCGGCCCACGCGACTACCAGTATCTGCGCCGCGTCGCCCAGGACAAGGGTTTCGACGTCACCGTCACCGATGTCAGCGAGAAGTTCGTCACAATCGGCATCTGGGGCCCGAACGCCCGCACGACGCTGCAAAAGGTGGTGGAGGAACCGGCGGGCCTGGAGCCGGCCAACTTCCCCTTCGCTGCCATCAAGCCGATCCGCGTCGGCGGCAAGGACGTCGCGGCCTTCCGCATCTCCTATGTAGGCGAGCAGGGCTGGGAACTGCATATGCGCTATGAGGACGGCCTCGCCGTCTGGGATGCGCTGCGCACCACCGGCGTGATGCCCTTCGGCGTCGAGACCTACGCCAATTCCCGCCGCATGGAGAAGAGCCTGCGCCTGCAGAATGCGGAACTCAACACCGAGTACAATTTGATCGAGACGGACCTGCAGCGTCCTAAGGTCAAGGAAGCCGATTTCTGCGGCAAGGCTAGGCATCTGGAGCATCGTGCCCGGGAGCACCAGCCGGCCATGCTCTGTACTCTGGTCATGACGGATAACATCGATGCCAAGGGCGTGGCGCGCTATCCGGTCGGCATCCTGCCCGTGATGGATCCGGAAACCGGCGAGACGCTCGTCGACGAACTCGGCCGCCGCTCCTATACCTACTCGATCGCCTATGGCCCGACCATCGGGAAGAACATTGCGCTCGCCTATCTGCCCTGGTCCTATTGCCAGCAGGGCCGCAAGCTGAAGGTGGAATATTTCGGCGAGACCTATCCGGTGGAAGTCGCAGGCGTGGGGTATAAACCGCTGTACGATGCCGAGAACCTCAAGCCACGCAGCTAGGCAGTAGCGCAGCGGAAGGGCGCGACATCAGCCTCCCCCAGCTTCGTGGGGGAGGCTTCGCGTCGCGCGCTTGGGCAAAACCTCGCCGATTCGCACGCCGAGGCACGTTCTCCACGTCATAGAAGCACCTGAACATTGACGTTCGAGCTTGCATCCCCGAAGTCTTGACTCCCCATATCCGCCCTCTCCGAAGCAGGAGGCAGGGATTTCGTGTCTTGGATATCGCCGATGCCGAAGAAGACGGGCCCCCACAAGCCCGCGCCTTTTCCAGATCCGCCCAGCATGCCGCCGCAGACCTGCGTGGTCGCGATCGGCGACATTCACGGCCGGCTCGACCTGTTGGAACCTTTGCTGGAACGCATCGAGCGCCGCGCGCTCCTGCTGCCGGGTGCGCGTCACGTCGTCGTGAGCCTTGGCGATCTGATCGACCGTGGTCCGGACTCGGCCGGGGTCATCGAGCGGCTGATGGCGGGCGTAAAGGGAAGCGAACTGATCGTCCTCAAGGGCAATCATGAGGATGCGCTGCTCGGTTTCCTCGACGACAAACCAATCGGCGACGCCTGGCGCAGCTTCTTCGGTGCCGAGGCTTTCCTGCAGAGCTACGGCATTGCCGGCCGCCAGAACTTCCGGGTCGAGAAGGCCGCCGGCAAATTGCGCGAGGACATTTTTGCCGCCATGCCGCAAGCCCATATCGACTTCCTGCGCAGCCTGCGCACGTCCTTCAGCATCGGCGATTACTTCTTCGTCCATGCCGGTGTACGCCCTGGCGTGCCTCTGGCCGAGCAGGAGGAACGCGACCTCGTCTGGATTCGCGACGAGTTCCTCCATTCCAAGCAGCGCTTCGAGAAGAAGATCGTCCACGGCCACACCCCTGTGCGCAGGCCGGACTTCAATCGCAACCGCATCAATCTCGACACCAAGGCCTATGCCAGCGGCAACTTGACGGCGGCATTGTTCGAAGGCGCGGAGGTGACGATATTCTGATGCGAAGAGCCACCGGCATTCCTGCTGGCCCTTGGAAAAGACTTTCCATGACAGGTGAGCGGCGGATCGTCCGAAACTTTCTCGAGTGTCGTTGGGACGTCCGCGGTACCAGTCACTGCGCTTCCAGCGCAAGCCCTACCGTGACTTCCGTCGTTCACCGCGGGAAACGGCGCGGCTGGGACCGCGGACGTCCTCGTCCGCTCTTCTTTTGTCGGAGAACGACTCGTTTCCAAGAGCGGACAACAGCCACATTGAACTTTGTTCAATGTGGCTGTTGTCCGCGCTCCCAGGCCCTTGCCATAATGTAGTCGCTAAAGGCACTCTGCTCTTCTTGGCAGGAGGAAGCGACGATCATGCAAGGCGATAGAGTTGAGCCGCGTATTCCAGACGGCATCAGTATTATCGCCTTTGGCGACGTGCATGGCAGCTACGATAAGCTGGAGGCATTGCTGGAACGGGTGGCTGAACGTGTAGCCGAGTTTCCCGAGCGGCGGCATGTCCTGGTCTCGGTGGGCGACCTCGTCGATCGCGGGCCGGATTCGGCGCCGGTGGTGGGGCGCCTCGCCGACGGTATAGAGGGGTGCGAAACCGTGGTGCTGGCCGGCAACCACGAGGCGATGATGCTGGATTTCATCCGGGGCGGTGAGAATGCCCAGGCCTGGCTGCACAATGGCGGCCTGCGCACCATGACCAGCTACGGCGTAGACCTCGAAGGGCTGTTGGCCGAGGGCCCAACCCTCCACACCCTGCGCATCGCCCTCATGGACAAAATCCCTCCGCACCATCTCTCCTTCCTGATGGGCCGTCCGCTCACCTTCGAATGCGGCGATTACTTCTTCGTGCACGCGGGCGTGCGTCCCGGCCGGCCGCTCGACCAGCAGGATGAAGAGGACCTACTCTGGATACGCGAGGAGTTCCTCGACTTCGACGGCGATTTCGGCAAGCGCATCGTGCACGGCCACACCCCGGTCGATGTCGCGACCTTCAAGCCAAATCGCATCAACCTCGACACCGGCGCCTGCTTCGGCGGCCCGCTCACCGCGGTGCTGATCGAGGGTAGCGAAGTGACGATCTTCTGACGCTGGATGGAATGGCTTCGGTCGAAAGTCCCGCCTGTGATGGTGTGCAAACCGTCAGGGGATCTTAAGCTCTGCGCTGTTTAGTTCGATCACGTGATTGTCGGGGTCGAGCAAGTAGGCTTGCTGAAAAGGTGCTGGGCCCTCCAGCCGGAGGATGAGCCGCTTGGGGTCTCCATCGGGCGCTTTTTCACTGTAGCCGTTCGCCTTCAAGTGCCCCAGTGCCGCCGGGAAGTCCGCAACCCTTACGGCGAAATGAATATCCCCCGTATCGATGCTCGGTTGCCTGCGGAGATGGCCATCCGGGTTGATGGTCAGGTGAAGTTCGAAGCTGCCCGACGACATCCACGCTCCCTGACTCCTGAATGCCGGTCGCTCGATCCGACGCAGCCCCAGAATATCGTGGTAGAAGGCTATGGACCTGTCGAGATCGGTGGTCACAAGCGCGACGTGATCGATAGACGATACCTTCATCGTTTTCTCCATCCGGGAAGGCCGATCGTGGCCATGTCCAAAACTTCCGGTTGAAGATGTACGGTTGCGGCCGGTTTTTGCAATATGTCTTAGAGCCGAGCCGATTTATCTGCCCGCCTTGCTCTCGCTCCGCGCCCTCCCTATGGTGTGCCGCATGCAGAACCGTATCGTGCCCTTCCCGATCCCGCCGCGCGTTCCGGCGGGAACCACTATCATTGCCTTTGGCGATGTCCACGGCCATCTCGACCTTGTCGAGGACATGCTCGCCAGGGCCTCGGCCCGGGCACGTGCGAAGCCGGATCGGCGGCATATCGTCATCAGCCTCGGCGATCTCGTAGACCGCGGGCCTGATTCACGCGGCGTGGTCCAACGCCTGATGGGCGAGGTAACCGGCTGCGAACTCCGTGTCATCCGCGGCAATCACGAGACCCTGCTGATGTCCTTCCTCAAGGGGGATCCGGATGCCAATGTCTGGGTAAAATGGGGCGGCCTGGAGACGATCGGCAGCTATGGCGTCGACATCCAGGGGGCCAATCCCTCCTCGCCGACGGATATCGAGGCGCTGCGCAAGGAGTTTCGAGCGAAGATGATCCCGGCGCATCTCGATTTCATGCGCACGCGCCCGCTCAGCCTCGCCTTCGGTGATTACTTCTTCGTGCATGCCGGCGCCCGGCCCGACGTGCCGCTGGCCCAGCAGAAGGAGCATGACCTGATCTGGATCCGCGACGAGTTCCTGCCCTCCGGCCAGCGCTTCGAGAAGAAGATCGTGCATGGCCACACGCCGGTCGACGAGGCCGATTTCCGCGGCAATCGCATCAATCTCGACACTGGCGCCTGCTATGGCGGCACGCTGACGGCGGCGATCTTCGAGGACGACGATGCCAGGGTGTTCGCGAGCCTCCCGGCCAGGAGCCCGGCATGGCATCCCTACGGGACGGTATGAGGTACGCTAAGGCGCCACCTTGCGGAAGCCGAACCAGCCGCCATCGGCATCGAAGGCCACATCGTAGTCGCGCAGGAAGTGCCGGCCGGTGTTGACGAAGGCCGGTGTGCCCGGGCGATTGACCAGGACCACGCTCGGCGCCGCCTTGTCGGCAACGTCGCCCGCCGTGAAAGCATATTGTGCGACTGGAGTGGCCTCGTCCGGAAAGGACACTGTCATCTCGGCCCCGGCTGCCAGGCCGGTTGCCTCGGCTCCCTCGCGGCTGGGATTGGGTACGGGTTGGGTGGGCAATGCCGAGGGGTTCGAGACGGTAAGATACATTTGCTGAATGCCCGTATCGATCAGAACCGCGCCGGCCTCCGCGGGCTGGCCATTGACGGATACGGTCATTGCCGCCTGCTTCCAGTCGCGTGGATCGTTGGATGCCGGCTTGCCAGCCGCATCGAGACTGGGGCCCTGCAGCCTGGTCCAGCTGAAATCGTGGCTGTTGGCCCGGCTCAACCCCAGATGCACGCCGCTCGGGGTGACGATGTAGCCGGATCGGTAGGTGTCTGGCCGGATGGGGCGGCCCTCGATGGCGGTGAGGTTGAGGAACGGGTTCTTGTCCGGGGTGCCCTGCGGCTGCCCGTCATGCTCGCGACCGAAACCCACGCCCATATAGGCGATGCCTGTAGGCATGGAAACTGTCTGCTGCGGGTCGGTGCATGTCGGCTGATTGCGCTTTTCGCTCCAGCCTGGGCAGGTATATTGGGTCTCGACCGCCAGCACGGGAACCTGGGCGGTGGCCAGCCCGGCGCCCGAAGCGTCCAGGAAGACCAGCTCGCGCGGGATCCAGCGGCCGACCCACAGAAGCTTGCTGCTCGACAGAAACTCCCAGCCCTGCGGGTATTGCGCGTTGGCGGTCGAATAGCCGGGCAGATCGGCCGCCGATATCACCACGCCGGTCGAGCCGGTATCCATGGTCATGGTGAACTGATGTGAGGCGCTACCGCCCGGGACTTGCACGAGGAAGGAGAGCTTCGGCGCCTTGGTGAAAGGAGCCGCTCCGCTGCCGGCATTGGTGTAAGGCACGAAGCGCGCCGCCGTGTAGGCGTGAAGGTCCGGCCCCGACTGACCCAGCGCACCGGTCGCAAAACCTGACGCGAGCGGGGCAGCGAGAAGGAGGCTGACAACGACGCCTGTTGCCGGTGCTCTCGGTTCGTTCCCCACGGCTGCCGAGAATTTCCCCATGCCGATGCCCAGAGCAAAATGCGTTCAGGTAGAAGCGGATTTGAGAGTTGACTGACGGATATCGAAAGAATTTTGCGATTCTAGGTGATGCGATCTGAAGGTAAAATGCTCTACGGCTCCAGCTCGGTATCCCAGTAGAGATAGTCCAGCCAGCTCTCATGCAGATAGTTCGGCGGGAAGTGCCGGCCGTTCTGGTGCAGGTCGGAGAGGGTGGGGGCGAAGGGTTTCTGGTGGGGGTGCATGCCGGCCTCGGCGGGCATGGCGCCGCCCTTCTTGAGATTGCAGGGCGAGCAGGCGGCAACGACGTTTTCCCAGGTTGTCTGTCCGCCCCGGGAGCGCGGGATCACATGGTCGAAGGTGAGGTCCGAGCGTGTGCCGCAATATTGGCAGGTGAAGCAGTCGCGCAGGAAGACGTTGAAGCGGGTGAAGGCGGGGTTCCGGCTGGGCTTGACGTAACTCTTGAGGCAGACCACCGAGGGTAATCGGAACTCGAAGGTGGGACTTCGCACGACCTTGTCATACTCGGAGATGATGTTGACCCGGTCGAGGAACACCGCCTTCACCGCATCCTGCCAGGACCACAGCGAAAGCGGGTAGTAGGAGAGAGGCCTGTAATCCGCGTTGAGCACGAGGGCGGGACACGCCTCCGGCGACACCGGCGGATGAAAAACGGCAGGCGAGACATGCGCCGTCACAACGCACTCCTGACACCAATGCTCAGCCGAAAGCCGATTCGGCCGTTCGTGCCGACAATGTAGGATTAACGTGTCGGTCTTGTGAAGGGGGAACTGGGAGCATTCCTGGCACCGCCAGCTTCTTGGCCTGCCGTTGGAAACGGGGCCATTTGGTAAAAGGGAGAAAGCCGCGGAGGCAGCCTCCCGGGTGCGCGGACATCCTGTCCGCAACTTCCTTATCAACACACGCTGCATTTCCAAGATGCGGACAAGATGTCCGCGCACCCGGGAAGAGCCCGCTGGGAGGCCAGCGACTCCCAGGCCTAGCGCAGCTGCTTCGCCAGCCAGCTCAGGGTCCCATCCGGAATACCCAGCTCCTCAAGATGATCATGCGTTGCCAGCACATAGTCGGGATTGGCGCCCGACAGGCCTACCGCGTCGCGCACCGTCTCCAGCAGGCGATCCCTCGGCAGCGCGCCGCAATATTGCAGATGGTGGCGGTCGGCCCGATAGGCGAGGGCCGCGATCCGCCGGCCGTCGTCGAGCCGGGCTTCATGCACGATCTCGATATAGACGCTGGTCACCTGTTCGCGCCGGCGCAGATACTCGACGGTGGCGGCCCAGTTCTCCGGCGCCACGCGGAAGGCGACGCCGTGGCAGGAGCCGCCGAGGTCGAGGCCGAGGACCAGGCCAGGCTTTTCGGGCGTGCCGCGATGCACATGCGACCAGATGCACAGTGCCCGGTGCAGGCCGTGGATCTCGGCATTGCGGCGTTCCTCGAAGGCAAAGCCCGGGTTCCACATCAGCGACCCGTAGCCGAAGACCCAGCCGGCGTCGGGGATAGGTGCGTCGTACGGGTTCACTCGGCCGCCAGGTGGAACGCATCGAGATAGTGGAAGGGCAGCGCCGCGAGCGCATCGCGCAGGGCGACGAGGTCCTGCTTCAGCCGGTCGAAGGCCGGCAGCGGGGTGAAGTCCCGCTCGTTCATGTAGAGGGCGCGGTTGATCTCGACCTGGATGACATGGAAGCCGGCGCCCGGATTGCCGTAATGCTCGGTGATATAACCGCCGGCATAGGGCTTGTTGCGCCCCACCGAATAGCCGAGCGAACGCAGCGTGTCGTCGGCGCAATCCATGATCAGATGGGAGCAGGACGTGCCATAGCGGTCGCCCAGCACGATGTCGGCGCGCGGGCGTTCCTCGCGTGCAAGACCGCAGGAGGGCATGGAGTGGCAATCGACCAGCAGCGCCACCCCGAACTCGCGATGGATCTCGCCGAGCAGGCGGCGCAACGTGCGGTGATAGGGCTTGTAGAGTTCCTCGATGCGCCGCAGCGCCTCGTCCACCGGCAGGCGCCTGGCATAGATCTCCTGGCTCTCGCTCACCACGCGGGCCAGGGTGCCGAGCCCGCCGGCGACCCGCAGGGAACGGGTGTTGGCGTAGTTGGGCAGGCGCCCGTCGAACATGCGCGGATCGAGCTCGTAGGGCTCGCGATTGACGTCGAGATAGGCGCGCGGGAAGCGGGCGCTCATCAGGGCCGACCCGGTGCCGGCGACATCGGCGAGCAGGAGATCGACGAAGGCGTCTTCCGAGCGGCGCAGGGCATGGGCGTCCAGACGCGAGGATTCCAGGAAGGTGCGCGGATAGACCCGGCCCGAATGCGGCGAATTGAACAGAAGGGGCGCCGAGTGGGTCGCCGGCTCGACCACGTCGAAGGGAGGGGTGAGCTCGATTTCCATGCCGGTGACGGACCTCAACGACGATATCAGGCGGCTCCCTCCGAACCGGATACGGATAGGAACGCACGAACGGATTTGCTGGTTTCGAGAAAATCACGTGTGCGGAAGCATCACAAGCCCTGCACGATCATTTTCTGCTTACTGGACGCTGTCGCGTGTATGGCGAAGCACTCCAAGACGGGTTAACTCTATTGCGATGTAAACGAAGCATTTACCACGACGACGGTCTATAGAGATCGAGTGAGCTCCGGCCTGGCTGGAGATTCGGGACGCGCAAGCAATGAACAAGATTCTACTCGCTGAAGACGACAACGACATGCGCCGCTTCCTGGTGCGCGCCCTGCAGAATGCCGGCCATGAGGTGATGTCCTACGACAACGGCCTGTCGGCCTATCACCGTCTGCGCGAAGAGCCGTTTGAGCTGCTGCTGACCGACATCGTCATGCCCGAGATGGACGGCATCGAACTCGCCCGCCGCGCCACCGAACTTGACCCCGATATCAAGGTGATGTTCATCACGGGCTTCGCCGCGGTTGCCCTCAACCCGGATTCCGCCGCGCCGAAGGATGCCAAGGTGCTTTCCAAGCCCTTCCATCTCAAGGACCTGGTCAACGAAGTCGACAAGCTCCTCAAGGCCGCCTGAGCTTTTCCGAAAATAACCGGCGTCACGGCTTGCATGCCCTGATTCAACCTGTTATGAGGCCGGCCTCCGCAAGCGATGGGCGCGTAGCTCAGCGGGAGAGCACTACGTTGACATCGTAGGGGTCACAGGTTCAATCCCTGTCGCGCCCACCATCGCGAAGGCTTTTTCAAGTCATTTGGAACAATCGGCTGTCGGTGCTGGCTGCCCTTGGCCTTTCGCTGTCGTCCTTCAGCCGTGGTCGATGGCTGCGATCAGCGCGTGGAAAGCTTTCTCGCATTCGAAGCTCTCCACGCGACAGGTCGGTACAGGCTCGGCTTTAGCCTGAGTAATACAACATGCATCGTTCACTCATGGACACGTAGCGGCCACAGGTGTTTCCTATGACGCAGGCATTCCCTACGACCCCCCAATTGCAGGTATTGGGGTTCCACCAGTAGGAGCCATATGGCAAATTCTTCGCAGCCATGTACTGCACTTGCTCAGGCGTAGCCGGCCTGCCGTTCACGAAATATCCACTTTGTGCATTGGCGACAGAACCTGTCGCCCCGCAGACGAGCGCCGCGGCTACAGCGGCTCGCCTTAGACGAGTGATCAAGGTCATTTCCACCAACTCCTGTGCTCAGTCCCCACATGGAACCGCAAGAGCAAGTTGGCACGATTTCAACGCAGGTGCGGTATCCTTCGGCACATGCACGCAGGGCGGGTGGGGAGCCTGGCGGCGAATTGCAAGCCCATCGGACGATTGATGGCCGCTTGTGCCAATCAGGCGATGGCGGCGCGCTTGTCGTGACGGGCGAGGCGGGCGAGCAGATATTCGATCTCGGCCTTGGCGGACGCCGACAAGCCGCCAGCCGGGGTGCGCTGGGCGTCGGAAGCGATGAGGCCGCGGCGCGCCATCAGATATTTGCGCACGGCAAGGCCCACGCCCTGTTGCTGTTCGTAGCGCAGCAGGGGCAGATGTGCATCGAAGAGGTCATGTGCCTTGTCACGCTCGCCGGCCTCGGCACGGCGCACCACATCCACCAGCATGTCCGGAAAGGCATAGCCGGTCATGGCGCCGTCGGCGCCCCGCTCGGTTTCGAAGTCGAGGAACAGCCCGCCATTGCCGCACAGGATGGAGACATGGCGGAGGCTCCCTTCCGCCTCCCATTTGCGCAGGGTGGAGATCTTTTCGAGGCCCGGCCAATCCTCATGCTTGACCATCACGCAGGAGGGGTTGTCGGTGATGATGCGGCGCAGGACGCCCGGTGTCATCACGACGGTGAAATTGAGAGGATAGTCCTGGATCACGAAGGGGATGTCGGCGCCGATGGCCTCCGCTGCCTGCCGGTAATAGGTGACGATCTGGTCATCGGTGCGCAGCGTGTTGGGCGGGGCGATCATCACACCGGCCGCGCCGGCGTCCATCGCGGCATGGGCGAGTGAGCGCATGGCCGCAAAACCCGGCGCGGAAATACCGACGATGACCGGCAGGGTCGGCGCCCGCTTGATGAAGCGCCTCGCCACCTCCAGGGCCTCGGGCCCGTCGAGCTTGGGCGCTTCGCCCATCACCCCGAGCACCGTCATGCCGGTGCTGCCACAGCCGATATAGAAATCCGTCAGCCTGTCGATGGAATTGAAGTCGATCCGTCCATCCGGCTCGAAGGGCGTCGGCGCGATCGGGTAGACGCCCTTGGCGGAAGCTTCCAGCATCATGTGCATTCTCCGGATGAACCCATCTTCTATGGCACATGGCAATCGGCGGAGTAACCCATCTCGGGTTATGCGACCGCAGGGGGTGCAAAGCGGTGATGAATGTCGCCAAACAAGCTGCCCTGGGCGATAAGACCAGCGCGGGCTTCGCAACCCGCCTTGCGCTGTGCCGAGACTTTAACTAACTTGGTTGCGACACCAAACAAATGCAAACCGGTGGAGTTCCAGGGAGGACAGGGATTGGCGGCGGCATAGCCGGTCACGCCACCGCAGGCTCGAACAAATCACACAAGCGAGGACAGGCTTGCTTCCGCACGGGCGCGGAAACGGGTCTATGCCTTTGCAGCGCCGCGCAGCCTTTTTGACGCGTCCGCCTCCGATCTGCCTCCATCCCCGTTGCCCGAGACTTTCGTTTCCAGCCAGAAGGTTCGAGGTATGAGCCAGCTCCGCGCCGATGACGCCCCGTCCCGTCCCAGCTTTGTGCGGCGGCTGCTTCGCTCGCGCGAGACGGGCATCGTGACGGCGCTCGCCATCATGGTCGTCGTGCTGTCGATCCTCGAGCCCGACTTCGCCAGTTCCGACAATCTGCTCAATGATGCGCGCAACTTCTCCTTCGTTGGCATCGTGGTGCTCGGCCAGGCCATGGTGATGATCACCGGTGGCATCGATCTGTCCGTCGGCAGCGTCTGGGGCCTCTGTGCGGTGTCCTCGGCGGCGTTGATGGCGGCGGGCTTCGGCGTGGTGCCAGCCTGCCTGCTGGCCCTGCTGGCAGCCGCGGTCGTCGGTCTCTTCAACGGGCTCTGCGTCACCAAATTGCGCATGCCGCCATTCGTGCCCACGCTCGCCACTATGAGTATCGCCCGTGCCCTGGCCCTGGTGATCACCCGCGGCAAGTCGATCGACGGCTTCCGGCCCGACGGCGACTGGTTCTATGCGATCGGGGGCGGGGACCTCATGGGGCTGCCGACGCCCTTCATCATCTTCCTCATCCTGTCTGTCGTCGTCAGCCTCGTGCTCATGCGTTCCGTCTATGGCCGCCAGCTCTATGCGGTCGGCGGCAACGAGAAGGCGGCCCGCCTGACCGGCCTCGACGTCGACAACCTCAAGATCAGCGTCTACGTCATCTCCTCGCTCCTGGCCGGTCTCGCCGGCATCGTGGAGGTGAGCTACCTCTCCTCGGGCATCTCCAACCAGGGCGTGGGCAAGGAGCTCAGCGTCATCGCCGCCGCGGTGATCGGCGGCACCAACCTCAATGGCGGCGAAGGCACCGTGCTCGGCGTCTTCGTCGGCGCCGTGATCCTGGAAGTCCTGCGCAACGGCCTCGTGCTGCTTGGTACCGATGCCTATTGGCAGGGGGTCTTCGTCGGCTCTGTGATTGTCTTCGCCGTCTTCATCGATCAGCTCCGGAAGGGTGTTTGGCGGAGACGATGAATGGTCGCCCTCGATAGGAGGGCGCTCCCGATAACCAACCAAGTGGAGGAAACATGAAAAAGACGTTGCTTGCGACCATCGCGGTCGCCGTACTCGCCATGGCCGGCCAGGCCCACGCCGCGGACAAGAAGGTCTTCGCCCTGGTGCCCAAGGCGCTCGGTGTGCCCTTCTATGCAGACGCCGAGAAGGGCTGCAAGGAGGAGGCAGCCAAGGTCGGCGCCGAATGCCTGTTCACCGGCCCTGCCCAGCTCGACGACGCCGAGCAAGCCCGCATCGTGCGCGACCTCATCACCAAGAAGGTCGTCGGGATTTCCATCGCGCCCAACAACGCCGACTCGATCGGCAGTGTCATCAGTGCCGCGCTCGCCAAGAACATTCCCGTGATCACCTTCGACTCCGATGCGCCCAAGTCCAAGCGCATCACCTTCATCGGCACCAATAACGAGGGCGGCGGCGTTTCGGCCGGCGAGGCCTTCGCCAAGGCCCTGCCGAAGGGCGGCACCTATGCCGTGATCACCGGCGGCCTTTCGGCTCAGAACCTCAACGACCGCATCAAGGGCTTCAAGTCCAAGCTGTCCGGCGACTTCAAGGAGGTGGCAGGCTCGCCCTTCTCCTGCAACGACGACTCCAGCGCCGCCGTGCAGCTCATCCAGGACATCCTGGCCAAGAACCCCAATCTCGACGGCATCTTCTTCTCCGGCGGCTGGCCGATGTTTGCGCCCGAAGCCTATACGAGGGCGCTGAAGAACAAGGTTGCGGACCTCAAGTCCGGCAAGTTCGTCATCGTGTCCTTCGATACGCTGCCGGCCCAGATCAAGCTCCTGAAGGAAGGCTATGCCACGACGCTGGTCGGCCAGCGCCCGCTCGCGATGGGCACCGGTTCGATCGACCTCCTGGAGAAGCTTTCCAAGGGCGAGAAGGTGGATCCCGTGATCGACACCGGCGTCGACATTGTCGATTCCACCAATGTCGCCAAGTTCGCGACCGGCGAATGAGCGACAGTTGGGCGGCCCATTATGTGGGCCGCCTCAGCTTCGTTATTCCAGCAGTATCCTCACAAGCTTTTCTCGTGAGTGCAAAGGAGACCGGGAGGCCGAGAACACAGTCATGTGAAGGTTGTGTTCATGGATTCCGGCTCTTCGCTTCGCTAGGGCCGGAGTGACGGCGGCGCCTCCCTCCGGCGCCGAGCAAGAAGACAAATGCCGCTAACCCACTGGAGCCTGCCATGACCGTGCTTCTCAGCGTCGAGGACATCTCCAAGAGCTATCCCGGCGTGCAGGCCCTCAAGAACGTTTCGTTCCACGTCGAGGCGGGCACCATCCACGCCATCATGGGAGAGAACGGCGCGGGCAAGTCGACCCTGATGCAGATCATTGCGGGCGCGCAGGCCCCTACCTCCGGACGGCTGGTCTTCGACGGCAAGACGCTGGAGCTTACGGGCGCCAAGGACGCCGCGCGCCAGGGCATTTCCATCGTCTTCCAGGAGCTCATGCTCGCCCCGAACATGACGATCGCCGAGAACATCTTCCTCGGCGTCGAGCCGCGCATGGCCGGTGTCTTCGTGGACCGGCGCGCCTTGTTCGCCAGCGCGCGCCAGGCGATGGCCCGCCTTGGCATCAAGCTCGATCCGGACACGCGGCTCGGCGATCTCACCATCGCGCAGCAGCAGCTGATCGAGATCTGCAAGTCGCTGGTGCACGAGCCGCGCCTGCTCATCCTGGACGAGCCGACCTCGAGCCTCTCGGAGGCCGACTCGCTTGTGCTCTTCAAGGTGGTGCACGACCTCAAGGCCCGCGGTGTCACCATCCTCTACATCTCGCATCGCATGCGTGAGGTGTTCGACAATTGCGACGTGGTCACCGTGCTGCGCGACGGCCTGCATGTGCGCACCACGCGCCTTGCCGACACCAGCCCCGAAGAGGTGGTGCGACTGATGGTGGGACGCGACCTTGCCGAGGTGCAGCGCGTCCGGCCGGACGAGACCGAGCGGCCGGTCGTCCTCTCCGTACAGGGGCTCTGCGACGGCGAGCGCTATGACGGCATCTCCTTCGATCTGCGGCAGGGCGAAATCGTAGGCCTTGCCGGGCTGGTCGGCGCCGGTCGCTCGGAAGTGGCGCTGGGCATTTTCGGGGCACCGCCACCCGCCACCGGCACAGTGACGCTCGACGGCCGGCCCGTGACGATCTCGCGGCCGCGCGATGCCATGCGACTTGGCATCTCGCTGGTGCCCGAGGACCGCAAGAACCAGGGTCTGGTGCTCGGCATGGGCGTGGGCGACAACCTCTCCCTTGCAGCGCTTGGGCTTGGCCGCCTGTCGCGTTCGGGCTTCATACGCACGGGTGATGAAACCAGCATGATCGGCACCTATGTCGATCGCTTCAGCATCAAGACGCCGGCGATCGAACAGCTCGTCGGCCTGCTCAGTGGCGGCAACCAGCAGAAGGTGGTGCTGGCCAAGTGGCTGGCTTCCAAGCCGCGCGTGCTGATCGTCGACGAGCCCACCCGTGGTGTCGATGTCGGCACCAAGGCCGAGATCTACGCCTTGATGCGCGAGCTTGCGCGCGAAGGGCTGGCGATACTGGTGATATCGAGCGATCTGCCCGAAGTCCTGACCATCTCGGATCGAATCCTCGTCATGCGCGCTGGCCGGCTGGCCGGCGAGATCAGCTTCGACGAGGCCTCGGAAGAGCGCATCATGGCGCTCGCGGCGCTGGAACATCCCGATCCCGCCCACCCCGAGACGAAGCCCACCGGCTATGTCTCGGCGGCAAAGGACGTCTGACATTGTGGGTCTGCCGGACGCGTGCCGGAGGGATCAACGCCGGTCTTCCTGTAGCATTTTGCAAATTGATGGAATAGTCAAAAATAGCAAAGACCTGTCAAAACAATAAGTTAGAGCGCTTCACTTTCAGATCGAATCGCCAAGAATCGCAAAACGCTTTTGATACCAGTAAGTTAATTTCGAAATCCGCTCCCACCTGAACGCATTTTGCTCTGAGGGAAAGCAACGGTTACGCTTGAGCGCGCTTTGCTCTAGGCATGGCAAGGGCTGGGCTTATCCTTTTCCTTGTCCAAATGCGGGGTTTGCTTGACGTAGTCCTTGTAGACGCCCTTCGCCCAGTCAGCCGCTCGCTCGGTACAGTCGCGCAGCCAGTCATCCCGCCGGCCTTTCAGATCGTCGTCGATCAGCGCCGCCTTACGCTTGTCCGTGCAATGGATGGCGGCGAGATCGGCGCCCATCGCCGCCAGGATGCGTTCGTCGATCAGGGAGGTGCCTTCGGCGCTGAGATCGATCTTGCGGGAATCGGCAGCCACGCGGCGCACGATATAGGCATTCTTGTGGACGTCGAGAATCGGATCCGGCGCCCGGTGAGGGCCTGTCGCAAGGCGCATGAAATTGTCCGGGCTGCCTGGCTTGTGATGTACCCAGTCCCATGACGACGTTACGAAGGCCTTCGCCTCCCGCACGATGCGGCCGCCCTGGAAATTGGCGACCATCAGGAAACGCGGCCGGCCGAGACTGCCACCGCCCTTGGCCCAGCTGGCATGAAACTCGACCTTGGCCCCCTTCGGAAGGACCGAGTCCAGTGCCGCAAGCGCCTCGTCGGGCGGCCCACAGGGGTGGAGATTGTCGATGTCGCGCCAGAACAGCCGGCGATCGCCGTCCGTACAGGCAACCAGCGGGCGCATCCAGGTGGCATGCTCGTCGAGCAGGGTGGGGCCGGGACGCTTGAGCCCTCGGCGATATCCGAGCAGGATGGCCTCGCAGGCCCGGCCCATCGACAGCATCCTGTCCGGGAAAAGCTTCACGCTCGTCGCCAGTCGTACGAGATCGAAGGTGTAGGGCATCATCGCCGCCTCGTCGAAATCGTTGACGCCCCAGATCAGCCGGCCCTCGGCATCGCGCCAGGTCCCGAAATTCTCGACGTGGATGTCCCCCACAGCCAGAACCGCCGGGGCGTGCCTCACATCCTTGCAGGTCTCCTCGATATGCTTGCACCAGTAGAAATAGGTCGCGCGAAGGAAGCTCATGGCATCATGGCGCATGCGGCGATGCTTGCGGACGAGATCGGCCTCCACCACGGAGCATTGGGTGCCCAGCCATTTTTCGAAATTCTGATTCTGCTTGAGGAAGGACATCGCGATCACGCCTTTCTGCGCTCGCTGAGAGGAGAATAGCCGAATGTCTGGAATCGATGGGCGGCGAGCCAATTTTGGCCGCAAATGAGCACACCTGAGTGAACGTTCCCGAGACGTCGCGGTGTTGCGCGAAGCCCACCGCTTGTATTTTGCCTGATTGTTCAATGGCAGCGGTGACGCCAACGTGACGCAGGGCAGGGCGTGTGCCTGTATAACGGCATCCGAGCCCGGTGAGTTGATGTGAGTAGAGGCGCTAACATTGCTGCGGCGGCGTGGTCCTTTTAGGTTCAAGGACGACAGCTCTCCCGTTTTATTTGCCTGATATCTTTGTCGGGCTGGCGGCATCGACTAAGAAGGTTGTCGATGACCGGACTGTCCTACGCCAGGCGTGGCCGCGTTCATCGCTCCTTCTGCCTGAGACGAAGTGACCCCCTTATGACCCAGACCCCGCCAGCGGCATCCATCCGCGCCGCCCTCGACCGACTCAAGGCCAGCCAGGCTTTCAGCGGGTCGGACAGGCTCTATGCTTTTCTCGCCTTCATTGTCGAGGAGACGCTGGCCGACCGCGGTGCGTCACTGAAGGAGGCGGTGATCGGCAATGAGGTCTATAGCCGCGGGCTCGCCTATGATCCGCGTATCGATTCGGCCGTGCGGGTGGAGGCGAGGCGCTTGCGGCGCAAGCTGGAGGACTATTACCTAGGCGAAGGCTCGGGCGAGGAAGTCCGCATCGACATGCCGACAGGCCGTTACATACCGGCCTTCCGCTGGCAGAGCCCGGCGCCACCGCCGCAAGCCACCCAGGTGAATGGGAGCGAGGAACTCTTCGCCGAAGGAAGCGGCGCGGCGATCGCCGTGCTGCCCTTCCGGGCACTTTCTCAGGATCCTGTCGACGAGAGCTTTGCGGACGGTCTGACGGATGAACTCATCTATGCGCTCAGCCGCGCCGAGGGCATGCATGTCGCCTCGCGCGGGGCGACCTTGCATGCCGCCGGACAGAAATCCCTCGCCGATATGGCCGCCGAGCTCGGCATCGACGCCTTGATCCAGGGCACGGTCCGCCGTGTCGGTGCACGGCTGCGCGTGACGATCGAGGTTTCCAACGCCAACGGCTTCGTAATCTGGTCCGACCGTTTCGATACGCCTGACGACGACCTCGCCGAGCTGGAGGACAAGATCGCGGCCACCATGCTGAACCGGCTGAGGCTCGACAGTTCCCGTATGCGCGCCAATGAGATCCGTCCCGGCCCGCAGGCGCTGGCGGCGTTTGCCGGCATCATGCGCGGGCGCATGTTCCTCGACCAGCAGACGCCGGACAGCCTGCACAGGGCAGCGGCGATGTTCGAGCAAGTGGCGAAGACCGCGCCGGACTATGCGCGCGGGTTCTCCGGCATCGCCGATTGCAACTGTGACATGTATCGCCTTGGCCTGATCGGGCGGGACGAGGCAGGCCGGCGGGCTCGCGAGGCGGCGGCCCAGGCCATCGCGCTCGACCCGTCTTCGATCGAGGCGCATGCCTCGCTCGCCACGGTCGCGGCCTGGCTCGATTTCGACAAGGTACAGGCTGAAGCCGCCTTCACCGCCTCGATCCGCCTTGGCGAGAATGCCAGGGCGCAGCGCATCTTCGGCGCTTTCCTAACCATCCTCGAACGTCACGGCGAGGCCGAGCGAATGTTCCGCCAGGCGCGCAGCATCGAGCCGATCTCCTCCCAGCAGGATATCACGGAGGCGGTGTGTCACTTCGAGTCCCGCCGCTTCGCTGCCCTGCTCGATCGCTTCGGCGCGAACCTCCACGGCCTTCCTCTCGAAGCGGCCTTCCATCTTGCGCTGGCCGACATTTTCGGGGGCACCGGCCGGCTCGCGGCGGAGGTCGCCCGCACCTGGAACGAGGCGACGGCCGCCGCCTTTCCGACGCTCGCCTTGGCGCTGGCCGAATTGGAGGCGCTGCAGGGCCAACCACAACGCGCCGAGCGCCTGCTGGCGGGCCGGCTGTCTGCGTCCCGCTTCGCCATCGCCACGTTGGCTGCTGCCGCGGGAGACGATGGCCGCAGCCTTGCCGAACTCGAAGCCTCCATTGCAGCACGGGAGCTGGCACGGGCCTGGATCCGCATGGACGTGCGGCTCGACCGTCTGCGCAATACCCCCCGCTTCGATCGTCTCACCACGCTTCATCTTGAAAGCATAGGCGCTAACAGTTAGCACTATACCACTCACTCCCGCTGCCCGGCCGGGGCCCTTAGCTTCCTCGCGAATTTCGCGATGGGCCCGGAGGCAAGGGATGAGCCGATATTGCAATGCCGGAGGCGTCACCGCTGACGTTCCAGTGATCCTCCTGAGTTGCCTGTCCTCCATCCGGAAGGCCGGACGATGAGCGATAAGCCTGCACCCGGCCCTGCGCCGACGGACAAACCCGCGGGCAGGGCCCATTCGGCCGTTCCTGCCACAATTCTTGTCACATTGATCATTGCGGGCATCGTTGCCCTATCGCTGTGGTATGTCGTGCAGCCTCAACCCCTGCTGGTGCAGGGCGAAGCGGATGCGCGCCGCATCGATATCGCGGCCCGCATCGATGGGCGTGTGGCGCAGCGGCCAGTGGATCGGGGCCAGAACGTCACGCCCGGGCAGGTGCTGGTCGGCATCGACAATCCCGAGCTCCTCACCCAGCTCAAGGAAGCGCAGGCGGCGCAGACCGTCGCGGCGGCCGATCTTGCCCGCATCAATGTCGGCACGCGCGTCGAGGTCATCGATTCTCGCCGCGCTGCCCTGGCCTCGGCGCAAGCCAATCTGACCCTGCAGCAGCAGACCTATGACCGCACGCGTCAGCTGACGGAAAAGGATTTTGCTTCCGTGCAGAAGCTCGACGAGGCGACTGCTTCGCTCGATATAGCTCACCGTTCGCTCGAACAGGCGAAGGCCTCTCTCGACGAAGCCGTGACCGGTTATACTGCCGAGGAGCATCAGGTCGCCCAGGCGAGCCTTGCCAAGGCCACAGCCGCGATCGCAACGCTCCAGGCGCAGGTGGGCGAGCTCACCGTGACGGCCCCCTCCTCGGCGCAGGTCTACCAGGTGGGCACCGAGGTCGGTGAATATGTCTCGCCCGGCGTGCCGCTGCTCTCGCTGGTTGATCTCAGCGATGTCTGGCTGCGCTTCGACCTGCGCGAGGACCTGGTAAAGCGGCTCAAGATTGGCGACAAGGTGGTGGTGCGCATTCCCGCTTTGGGGGATCGCCAGGTGACCGTGGAGGTCCGCACCATCGCCACGAAGGGCGAATATGCCGGCTGGCGGGCGACGCGCGCCACTGGCGATTTTGACCTGCGCACCTTCGAGGTCCGTGCCTATCCGGTTGACAAGCTGCCCGACTTGCGGCCCGGCATGAGCGCCTATGTCGATCTTGCGGAGGGCGGGCGATGAGGGGGACCGGCATCGCCGCCGTCGCCGCTCGCGAGGTCGCGTGGATACGGCGTGACCCTGTGGCCCTCTTGCTCCTCTTCGTGGCGCCGCTGCTCGCATTCACGGTGCTCGCCGGCACCTTCAGCAATGTCGTGATCCGGGGCCTGCATGTCGATATCGTCGATGCCGACCGCTCCCAGACCTCGGCGTCTTTCGTCCAGGCTATTTCGGCGGCGCCGGGTGTGGACGTTGCCGCAAGGAGCGGTGATCTCACCGGCGCCATGCATGCGGTCCGCTCGGGCGCCGCAATCGCCGCCGTCTATATCCCCGAGAATTTCGAGCGCGACGTGTTGGCCGGCCGGCGGCCGCAGATCGTCGATCTCTACAACAAGCAGTACTTCACGCCGGGCAATATCGCCTCCAGCGGCATCCAGGCCGCCATCACCAGCGCTGCCGCTGCCTTGCCCAATCCGCCCGGCCGCGCGGCTTCCTTCACGCCCGGTACCCTGGACGTTGAGCAATATGTTCTCAGCAACCCCGCCTTGAACTACGCGCAGTTCCTGTTGCGTGCAATCATGCCGACGGTGCTGCATGTGATGGTCGCCATCGCCGGCGCCTTTGCGGTTGGGTCGGAATTCGGCCGGCGCCGCAAGGCGGGTGAATGGCTGGAGACGGCCGGTGGCAGCCCGCTTACAGCGCTCATCGGCAAGCTTGCCCCCTATCTCGGCGTCTTCATCTTGCTCATGGCGGGGGGGCTCGGCGTCATCCACGGCCTCTTCGCCGTCCCGTTTCGCGGCAACGCGCTGCTCGCGGGCGCGAGTGCCCTGCTCCTGATGTCGGCCTATCTGTCGCTTGGCGCGCTTTTCGTGCTTCTGGTGCGCAACCTGCCGCTCGCCCTCTCGCTTACCGGCATCGTCTGCTCGCCCGCTTTCGGTTTCGCCGGCGTCGGCTTTCCCGTGCTCGGCATGGGGCCGTTCGCGCAGGCCTGGGGCACGATGCTGCCGCTGCGCTGGTATATCCAGATCCTGTTTGACCAGGCGGCGCGGGGCGTTCCCGCCGTCGACTCGCTCGGTGCCTTCCGGATGCTGGCGGGCCTCGCAGTGCTTTATTTCGCGCTCGCCTGGCTGCGAGCGCGTTCGGTCCTGCGCAATCCGCCCGTGCCGGCCGAAGCCGTTGCGCCCGGTGCGCACTCTTTCGGTCTCGTCGGCAGCTTCCGCGCCGAATATGGCCGGGTCCTGCGCGATTCCGGCGCGCTCGGGCTGATCATCCTGGGCCCGGTGCTCTATTCCGCACTTTACCCTCAGCCCTATGTCGGCCAGCTCGTGCGCGATATCCCGATCGCTGTCGTCGACGACGACAACTCCGAGATCAGCCGTGCCCTCGTGCAGACGCTCGATGCCCATGAGGCGATCAAGGTCGTCGCGCGTCCCCTCAACCTCACGGATGCGCAGGCGGCGATCGCCCGGCGCGAAGTGTATGGCGTCGTCTCCATACCGGAAGGCACCGAGCGCGACATCCTCAAAGGCCGGAAGGCGCGCATTCCCGCCTTTGTCGATTCGGCGTATTTCCTGGTCTACAACCGCACTTTGCAGGGCATCAGCGAAGCGGCCTCCGCGGCCTCCATCGATATTCTCGCCGGCTCGGCGCGACCTGACGGCAGCCTCTACCGGGCAGCGCTGGTGCGCAGTTCCCAGGTCGAACTTCTCAGCCAGCCATTGTTCAATCCCACCGGCGCCTATGGCGCCTACGTCGTGCCGGCCGCCTTCATCCTCATCCTGCAGCAGACCCTGGTGATGGGCGTCGCCACACTTGGCGGCGTCGCCTACGAGGAGGGAGCGGTTGCCGCACGGCGAAGGCGTGGCCAGCCGCTGGCGCTGATCGGCCAGGCGCTGGCCCATCTGGCTTTGGCGCTGCCGGCCTACGTCCTCTATCTCGTCGTGATGCCGCATATCTACGGCTATGCCGCGAGCCCGCACCTGCTCGACCTCCTTGTGCTTTCCATCCCATTCATCCTGGCGGTGAGCTTCCTCGGCCAGGCCCTCGGAGCGCTTGCCAAACGGCGTGAGACGGCGGTGATCATCCTGGTCGGCTTCGGCCTGCCATTGTTCTTCCTGGTCGGCGTCGCCTGGCCGCAGGAAGCGATTCCCGCAGTGGTGAGAACCGCCAGTGCCGCCATTCCCTCGACCTTCGGCATCGATGCCATGGTTCGCATCAATCAGATGGGCGCCTCCGTGGCCGATGTGGCTGCGGATTGGCGAGGCCTCTGGATCCTGGTGGGCGTCTACGCCGTGCTCGCCTTCCTGCTCTCCCGCCTCGGCGCCGCAGAGGAGAAGCCGGCATGAGCAAGGCAAGCCGTATCGCCTTGGTGATCCTGGCAGGCGCTGCCGTGGCCGCCGGCGTATTCTTCTATGAGCGTAAGCCCGCTCCAGCCGCGCCGGCGCCTGCCGCCGGCATGGTGCGGCGTACCGAGATCCGCCTTGCTCCAGAGGTCAATGGGCGCCTGGTGCAGGTGAGCGTCGCGCCGGGCCAGCATGTCGTCAAGGGTGATCTTCTCGCCGTCATCGACAACCCCGATCTTGTCGCCGCCCTTGGCCAGGCGAATGCCGCGTTGGGAAGCGCTCGGGCCGACCGGGCGAATGTGTACGCCGGGGTGCGCGCCGAGGAGATCGACATCGCTGCCGGCGCTGTTGAGACGGCGCAGGCCAATCTCCTGCTCGCACAGCAGGAGAATACGCGCGTACTCGCGCTCAAGCAGCGCGGCTTCAACAGCGGTTCGCAGCTCGACGAGAGCAACGCTTCGCTTGCCAAGGCCACCGCCGATCTCGACCTCAAAAGGGCGCAGCTTGCCGCCGACAAGGCTGGGCCGACGGCAGAGGAACGCGCGCTGGCCGACGCCAAAGTCGTCCTGGCCGAGAGTGCCGTCGCGGATGCCGAGGCGACCCTCGCCAAGACCCGCCTTCTCGCCCCGCAGGCCGGGATCGTCGGCACGGTGGTGGCCGAGATCGGCGAAGTTCTCACCCCCGGCAAGCCGGTCGTGGTGTTCGTGCCTGAGGAAAAGCCCTGGACCTCCTTCGTCATGCGCGAGGATGAACTGCGCGGCCTGACCGTCGGCTCGCGGGTCTCGTTGAGCACCAGCGGTGCCGGTCCCTTCGCGGCCGTGGTGAGCGAAATGCGACCGCTCGGCGAGTTCGCGACCTGGCGCGCCGCCCGGGCCGTCGGCGACCATGACCTCAACAGCTTCATGCTGCGGCTCGATCCCGCGAGTGAGGTGCAGGGGCTCGAACCGGGGATGACGGTGTTCATGGGCGGTCAGCAATAGGCCGGGTAAGCCTGTCCCTCTCTTCAGCGACGCTCGCCTTCCGCAAGCGGTTTGACTGGACGGATTGTCCTCGTCGGATTATTCCCGTGAGGCGAGGAGATCAATTCCTGTCCCTGCCGTTGAAGAGGAAGACCAGTGACTGCCCGGATTGAAGATTACGCCCTCATCGGCGATTGCGAGACCGCTGCCCTGGTGTCGCGCGAAGGCTCGATCGACTGGTTGTGCTTTCCGCGCTTCGATTCTCCCGCCTCCTTCGCCGCACTGCTCGGCACGCCCGAGAATGGGCGCTGGCGCATCGCCCCCACCGATCGCAATGCCCGCAGCAGCCGGCGCTACCGACCGGATACGCTGATCCTCGAGACCACCTTCGAGACCGACCAGGGCTCGGCGATGCTCATCGACTTCATGCCGCTGCGCGACAACTCGAACGACCTCGCGCGCATCGTCATCGGCCTCACCGGCAAGGTCGACTTCACCACCGATTTCGTGGCCCGCTTCGACTATGGCCGAACCGTGCCATGGGTCTCCCAGACGGAAGACGGCGCCATCGTCGCAGTGGCGGGGCCGGACAGGCTGGTGCTGCGCACGCCCGTGCCGCTGGAGGGCGCGGATCTTCACACGGCCGGCTCCTTCAGCGTCTCGGCTGGCGAGCGCGTGCCCTTCCTGCTGACCTACACCGCCTCGCATCTGCCGATCATGCCCAGCCGCAATGTCGAGACGGCGCTCGCCGACACGGAGAACTTCTGGCACGAGTTCGCCTCGCGCTGCCCGCCGGTGGGCCGCTACACCGAGACGGTGAAGCGCTCGCTCATCACGCTAAAAGCGCTTACCTACATGCCGACGGGCGGCATCGTCGCCGCCGCCACCACCTCGCTGCCCGAGCAGATCGGCGGCACCCGCAACTGGGACTATCGCTATTGCTGGCTGCGCGACGCCACGATGACGCTGCAGGCCTTCATGAAGCTCGGCTATTACGAGGAGGCCTCGGCCTGGCGCGAATGGCTGATGCGTGCCATCGCGGGCGCGCCCGAGCAGATGCAGATCATGTATGGCGTCTCCGGCGAGCGCAACCTGCTCGAATGGGAGCCGCGCTGGCTGCAGGGCTTCGAGAACTCGCGGCCCGTGCGCATCGGCAATGCCGCCGCCGAGCAGTTCCAGCTCGACGTCTATGGCGAGGTGGCCGACGCCATGCTGCAGGCTGCGATGGGCGGCATGCCGCGCCATCCACGCACCCGCGCCCTCAGCGAGGTCATCCTGCCCTATCTGCAAAGCGCGTGGCGCCGGCCGGACGAGGGCATCTGGGAAGTGCGCGGCGGCGCCCAGCACTTCACTCACTCCAAGGTGATGGCCTGGGTCGCCTTCGACCGAGCCGCCACCATGTCGGCCCAGACGGGCGACCGGCCCGATTTCGTCGCGCGCTGCCGGGCCATTGCCGACGAGATCCATCAGGACGTCTGCCTGAAGGCCTTCGACCCCGCTCTCGACAGCTTCGTGCAGGCCTATGGTTCCAAGACTATCGATGCCAGCCTCCTGCTGATCCCGCTGGTGGGCTTCCTGCCCGCGGACGATCCGCGCGTGGCCGGTACGGTAAAGGCCATCGAGGACACGCTGCTGCATCACGGCCTCGCCCATCGCTACCACACCGACCGCGTGGATGACGGCCTGCCGCCTGGCGAGGGCACCTTCCTCGTCTGCAGCTTCTGGCTGGCCGATGTCTACACGCTGCAGAACCGCTACGGCGATGCCCGGCGCCTCTATGAACGGTTGCAGAGCCTGTGCAACGATGTCGGTCTGCTCTCGGAAGAGTATGATCCGGTGGCCGGCCGCATGCTGGGCAATTTCCCGCAGGCCTTCAGCCATATCGGCCTGATCAACACGGCCCTCAACCTCGCCCGCAGCAGCGGCCCGGCCGAGGAGCGCGCGGAAGCGGCAGGTGAAGCACCGAAGGAGCCGGAGCCGGTGTGAGGGGCAGCGCAGGGTTCCGGGATTAGCGTACTCTGTGGCACGGTGATCTGGTGCGTGCGTGTCGCTTCCTTGTTTCCGCTCGATATATTTGAGCAAGCAATCCTGCCGAGGTCGCGTAGCCCCTCACCTCTATGCTCTCCCCGTAAGAACGGGGCGAGGGGGCGCAACCAGCGCCGATTCATTCGGCGGCGCCTCATCTCGCCCCCGCGCCGCTCAAGCGCACCTGCCATCGCCACTTTCGCGCGCAGATCACGTTTTCTGCATTACGATCTTGCAGGAACGCAGAATACCTTGCTGCACGTGCCTGTCATAGTTGACGGTCTTTGCCATATCGGCATTGATATGCATCGGGCCCGGAGAACAAAGGACTATGGTGCAGGCGTCGTCTCCGAGTTCAGAAAGTCAGAGCCACTCGCAAACGGGTGGCAAGACGCTGGAACCACTCTTCACCTACATCTGGAAAAACAGCCGCAGGCAGCAGATCTACATCATCGTTATCGTGCTGGTCTCGCTGCCCTTCTATTATCTTTCTCTCGATCTCCCGCGCGGCATCGTCAATGACGCCATCCAGGGCCGTGCCTTCAACAAGGGCACCGTGGAAGTTCCGCTCGTCCATATCGACTTGGAATTGCCCGATTTCCTCGGCGGCTACGCCTTCAAATACACCGCGCTGCCGCTTTCGCGCATGGAATATCTGATGGCGCTCAGCCTGATCTTCATCGTGCTGGTGATGATCAACGGCTTCTTCCGCTATGTCGTCAATATGCAGAAAGGCAAGCTCGGCGAATTGCTGCTGCGGCGCCTGCGCCTCGACCTCTTCAACCTCCTGCTGCGCTTCAGCCCCGAGGCGATACGCTCCGTCCGCTCGGCCGAGGTCGCCACCATCATCCGCGACGAGGTCGAGCCAATCGGCGGCTTCGTCGGCGATGCCTTCATCCAGCCAGCCTTCCTCGGCGGCCAGGCCGCGACGGCGCTCGCCTTCATCGTCCTGCAGAGCCCTCTCCTGGGCCTGCTGGCCGGGCTGATGGTGCTGGTGCAGGCCATCATCATTCCCCGGATGCGGCGCGAGCAATTGCGCCTCGGCCGCCTGCGCCAGATACGCTCACGCACCCTCGCCGGCCAGGTTGGCGAGATCGTCGACAGCATGGCGGAGGTGAGCAACCACAACACGCGCGGTTACGAGGGCCAGAAGATCACGACCATCCTCAACGATTTGTTCTGGATCCGCTACGATCTCTATGGGCGCAAGTTCATGGTGAAGTTCATCAACTCGACGCTGTCGCAGATCACGCCCTTTCTGTTCTATTCGATCGGCGGCTATTTCGCCTTGCGCGGCAACCTCGACATCGGCCAGCTCGTGGCGGTCATCTCCGCCTATCGAGACCTGCCGCCGCCCACCAAGGAACTGATCGACTGGGACCAGCAACGCCTGGACGTACAGGTCAAATATACGCAGATCGTCGAGCAGTTCTCGCTGGCGGAACTGCCGCTTGCGACGGGCGCGCCGCCGCCGGCGATCGCCGGCAGCATCGAGATCGAGGCGCTCAGGGTGCGCAGCCCGAGCGGCGACATGCTGCTCGACGGCATCAACCTCACGTTGCCGCTCGGCCAGCACATCCTGCTCACCGGCTCGCGCGGGGAGGGCTATGTCGCCATTGCGCAGGTGTTGGCCCGGCGCTACTCCGATTATTCCGGCAAGGTGCGCCTCGCCGGACACGACCTCGCCAATCTGCCCTCCCGTTGGCTTGGCGCCAAGCTCGCCTATCTCGGCCCCGATCCGCCGGTCTTCGGCGGCACGCTGCGCCACAACCTGACCTACAGCCTGCGCCGGCCTGCACCGGAGCCGCCCGAAACGCGGTCCTACACGGATTGGGGGGATGAGCCGGACAGGGAGGCCGACGTCACGGACGAGCGCCCAGCCGCTGCTGAAACCTCGCCCGCGATTGAGGGAGAACTCATCGAATTGCTGGACGACACGGGCCTGGCCGAAACGGTGTTCGCCCTCGGCCTCGCCAGCGACCTGCCGGAGGATCCCGGCGCTGATCTCAGCAGCCGTATCGTCAAGGCGCGGCTTGCCGTGATCGAGGATCTGGAAGTGAGCGGCTCGGCGGCCTGCATCGAAGCCTTCGATCCCAGCAGCTACAATCATCATGCCACGATTGGCGAAAACATCTTCTTCGGCGTGCTCAGGCGCAAGGCCAGCCTGGACACGCTGACAGACGATGTCGTCATCCTGGCCTTCCTCCGGGAAGACGGGCTTTTCGACGATATTCTCGCCCTTGGCCTCAACATCGCCGCCACCACTTGCGAGATCTTTGCTCAGGTCTCGAACGATCATATCCTGTTCGACCGCTTCTCCTTCATTTCCTACAGCGACCTGCCGCGCTTCGCCGACATCGTGGCGCGTGCCGGCCGGATGGGCATTCCCTCGCTCGGCAAGCCCGACCGCCAGGCCCTGGCGGCGCTTGCCTTCGAATATTGCGAGACGCATCACCATCTCGGCCTGCTGACCGAGGCCGTCTCTGCCAAGGTGCTGTGGGTGCGCGGCAATCTGATGCGGGCGGGCGCCGGCGTCCTGAAGGATGCCATCGAGTTCTACGATCCCGGACGCCTGTGCGTCTCGGCCAGCCTGCGCGACAATCTGCTGTTCGGCCGCATCAACCATGCCATTCCCGGTGCGGAGCAGCGCGTCAGCCACGCACTGCATGCGGCGGTGCGGCGCTACGATCTCGACGGCACGGTGTTCGGCCTGGGCCTCGACCACGAGGTCGGGCCGAAGGGACGCACGCTGATGGTGACGCAGCGCGCGGCGATCGGCCTGGTGCGCTGCCTGATCAAGCGCCCCGAGATCCTGATCCTGGACCAGCCGGTGCTCTCGACATCCGGCGAGGAACAGCAGAGGATCTTCTCGGCGGTGCGCCGTCGCATGGCCGGGCGCACGCTGCTGGCCGCCATGCGCGACCCTCCACCGGGCGAGACCTTCGATCTCGTGGTCACCACGGCGGGAAACCGCATCGAGCGCTCGGCCCAGGCCGCGGCGGGTGGGGCGCCGGCGACGGAGGAAGCTCTGCCGGAGGAGCGGCCCGAAATCAGGGCTCTACGCGCAGTGCCGATGTTCGCCCTGCTGGACACGCCGCGTCTCAAGCTGATCGCCATCACCAGCGAGCGCGTGCGATTTTCCGACGGCCAGACGCTATTTTACCAGGACGACGAGAGCGACGCCGCCTATATCATCCTGTCCGGAGCGGTCGATGTCTTCGCCGAACTCCCCGATGGCCGTGTGCATCTCGCCAGCAACCCCGCAAACTCCATCGTCGGCGAGATGGGTCTGATCAGTGACGCGCCGCGCTCGGCCACAGTCATTGCCGTGGGCGATGTCGTGGCCCTGCGCCTCGCCCGCGATGTCTTCCTAAACCTCGTTGCCGAGATCCCTGCGCTGGCCCTGGAGATCATGCGTGAGCAGATCGCTCGCCTCAACAAGGCCGAGCAACGCTTCCGCCACTAAAGCAAAATGCGTTCTGGCAGGAGCGGATTTCGAAATTAACCTACTGGGATCAAAAGCATTTTGCGATTCTTGGTGATTCGATCTGAAAGTAGAACGCGCTGAAGCGTTTTGCGCTTCTCGCCCATTCCGTCAAATCGCAAAACGCTCAAGGTAAGTCAGCCTCATGGCGGTGATCGCTGTGAAACCAGCCACGAGCGATACGTCGTTCCCGGACGGCGAGGGCGGCTGGACCCTGGGCTTTCTTCTACGCTGCCCGCCGCGCCGCCGTTACAGTCCCGTGCGTCACGATGCTGCGCGTCCGGCGTGCGGTTTTCTCGCGCAACCTTGTGGCGGCTTGATTTCCCCCGCGCCCGTCCTGCGCGCAGGATGGCGCTGTCTCGCGGAGGGAGTTTCGATGAAATTCTTGTTTAATGCCCTGTTCAACGGTCCGGCGTGGCGGACCTTCCTGCTGATGGGGATGTTCGCGGGCCTCTTCGCGATCACCTCCTACGATCTCCTGACGCTGTTCAGCGCCAATTTCAACTTCATCTCGACCTATGGCGTGATGGCGCTGATGGAAGGCGGCCTACGCCAGTTCGTCGAGCTGGTAATCTCCGGCTATCTCAGCCTGGCCTTCTACATCCTGTTCAAGGGCTGCCTGTACGGCCTGCTGGCGCGGGTGGGGCTGCATTGAGGAGGGCATCGGGCTCGATACGGGAATCGGCCCGATGCCACGGAAAGGCCGGTGACGGGCCCGCCTTTCCTTACTTTTCAGTGCCGTGCCGGGGCTCAGAGCTTGGCGAGCATGCGGCAGAGCTTGATCAGGTCTGCGTCGTAATCGTCCGACGCGCCGAGGATCAGCGAGCAGCGCTTCTTCAGCGCGATACGCTGGCTGCGAGTCATATTGGCCAGTTGCGATGAGACATTGCCGATGTTCACGCCCGTGTTCGGCGGGGTGCCTGGGGTCGATGGATCCGTCCCGGGGACGTTGAGACCGACATTTGCGTTGACGCCGCTCTGGTTGTCCAGGGAGTCACCAGCGGGGCGTCGAGGATGTAATTGCCGTTCACCGACAACTTGTCGTAGAGGTGAGCGGCCATAAGGTCCATGGCGATCTCCACCATCGACGGCGGGTAGAGCACGTCCGCCGGGATCGCGCTGTCGCCGTCAGTTACGTTCTTGACCATGTCCTTCATGCCGGCCCCGCCGACCCACGAATTTGATATCGGGGGCGGTTGGTCTGCTTGATGGCTTCGAGCACGGCCACGGCCATGTCGCTGTCCCGACTCCAGACGGCGTCGATGGTGGAGACCGCTACTCAGATACTCCGCTTCTGCGATGAGCAGCCTACCTTCCTTTTACCCGGCAGCCATCGAGAAAGAGCCGCACGGCAGCCGCGGTGCGCCGGCGCATCTCGTCGGGCGTCTCGGGAATGCCGACCAGCGCGCGTCCGCGGGCGCCCTGCACCACCAGGGTGACGAAAAGCTCCGTCGCCATCATGGGATCGTCGAAATGGACCTCGCCGCGGGTCTGGTAGGTGGTCAGCACGCGCGTGACGCTGCCCAGCACATTCAGTCGCATCTTGTCGACGAACAGACTGCTCAGGGCCGGAAAGCGGTGGAGTTCGGTGATGACGAGGCGATAGAGCGCCAGAGCCTCTGGTTGCGTGGCGGCGACTTCCAGCTTTTCGGCGAAGGTTTGCAGGCCTTGGTCGACCGGCGCCGGTCCGACCTCGTAACTGCCGATGAAGGAGAGCCGCTCCTGGATCAGGCGCCTCAGCGTGTCGGCAAAGAGGTCGCCCTTGTCGCGGTAGCGAGCATAGACGAAGCGCTTGGCGACCCCGGCCTCTTCGGCGATCGCCTCCAGCGAAACGCCGTCAAGGCCGCGCGTGATGAAGAGCCGGGCGGCGGTATCGAGCAGCGCCCGGTGCCGCCGCTCCGCTTCCGCACGCGTCGGTCGCCCGCCGGGTCCTCGCCGGAAGGGGCTTTGCGTGGCGATGAAAGTCGAGTCGGACATGCGCGATCTATAGGGCCTCGGAATACTGAGATACAGAGTGGCGACCGGGAAGGGGCGCGACGCGAGAGCCTCCCCCACGAAGCTGGGGGAGGTGGCATTGCGAAGCAATGACGGAGGGGGTGTGGTCCTACAGGCTTGCCCTAAAATGGCAAGGCTCTGGCTCTTTGAGAGGGCCAGAGCCCTATTCTGTTACGAGGAGCCCGTCGGGCCACACCCCCTCCGACCCGACTTCGTCGAGCCACCTCCCCCAGCTTCGTGGGGGAAGCTCTTATGTCGCGCCCTCCCTCTTTCGAGGCAAACTTCCTTTGCCTTGATCTTGCCCTCAATCGGCGCATAATGCAACGAGAACGTTGCGTTGCATTTGGTGCCTTCGTGAATCGCTCCCTGATCTTCGTCATCATTGCCCTGCTGGTGGCGGGTGCGGCACTGTTCTGGAAGTTCGAGGCTGATGAGGGCAGCCCGGGCTGGCAGGGCTATGCCGAGGCCGATTACGTCAAGGTCGGGCCGACGCAGCAGGGCACTCTCGTCTCCCTCTCGGTCGGGCGGGGCGATGAGGTGAAAGAGGGCCAGCCGCTGTTTGCGCAAGACGATGCGCAGGACAAGGCGGCCGTCGACCAGGCCCGCCAGCAGCTTGCCCAGGTGAAGGCGCAGGTCGCCAATCTCCAGGCCGGCGGCAAGGATACCGAGATCCGCCAGGCCGAGGCCAACCTTGCCGACGCCGTCGCCACGCGCGACCGCTCGCAAGCAGACCTCCAGCGCGCAGAGACATTGCTGAAGAGTGGCAACACCACCTTCCAGAACATCGATCAATTGCGTGCGACCGCAACCTCGGCAGTGGCGCGCGTCTCGGTGGCCGAGGCGGCGCTGGCCCAGGTCAAGGCGCCGATGGGCCGTCCGGGTGAGATCGAGGCCGAGCGGGCGGCCGTCAGCGCCGCCGAGGCCGCGCTTGCGCAAGCCCAATGGCGGTTCGATCAGCGCCATGTCGCCGCTCCTGTCAGCGGGCGTGTCGCCGACACGCTTGCGCTTCCGGGCGAAACGATGGCCGCCGGCGCGCCGGTCGTCTCGCTGCTGCCGCCCGCCAATATCTTCGTGCGCTTCTTCGTGCCGGAGCCAGATCTCGCCAGGCTGCATCGCGGCGATCAGGTGAGAATCGGCTGTGACAATTGCGCGGCCGGCATCACCGGCACCATCTCTTTCGTGGCGCCACAGCCGCAATATACGCCACCGATCATCTATAGCGACACGACGCGGGCCAAGCTGGTCTACCTGATCGAGGCCAGGCCGCCGCCTGACCAGGCGACGCTGCTGAAGCCCGGCCAGCCTGTCGACGTGCATCCCATGAACGAGGCGCCGGGCAGGGCAGCTGCGCCATGAGCATGAACGGCAACACCCCGCTCGCCATCGATGTCCGCCACCTGCGCAAGAGCTTCGGCGAGCGCAAGGTGGTGGAGGACCTCACCCTGCAGGTGCCGGAAGGCGAGATCTGCGGCTTTCTCGGTGCCAACGGCTCGGGCAAGACCACCACCATCCGCATGCTTTGCGGTCTGCTCACCCCCGATGGCGGGGAGGGCACGTGCCTGGGCTTCGACGTGCTCAAGGAGCCCTTGAAGATCCGCCGCCAGGTCGGCTACATGACGCAGCGCTTCAGCTTCTACGAAGATCTCACGGTCCGCGAGAACCTCGATTTCGTCGCAAGGCTCTATGAGATCCCCGGGCGCGAAGCGGCCATTGATGACGTCATGCTGCGCATGGGCATCGCCGACCGCGCCACACAGCTTGCCGGCCAGCTCTCGGGCGGCTGGAAGCAGCGCCTGGCACTCTCGGCCTGCATCCTGCACGATCCCAGGCTCCTGCTTCTCGACGAGCCGACGGCCGGCGTCGACGCCAAGGCGCGGCGCGAATTCTGGGACATGATCCACGACCTCGCCGGCAAGGGGCTCACCGTGCTCGTCTCCACCCATTACATGGATGAGGCCGAGCGCTGCCAGCGCATCCTCTATCTCTCCAATGGCCGCATCGTCGTCCAGGGCACGGCACCCGAGGTCGTCGCCAATGCCCGTCTCGTCACCTTCGAAGGCACGGGCGAGAATATCGACGAGGCCTCGCGCATCCTGCGCCAGACGCCCGGCGTCGAAGCCGCCGCCGTGTTCGGCCGTTCGCTCCACGTCGCCGGATCCGATCGCGAGGCGCTGAAGAAGGCCATCGCCTCGCTGCCCGATGCTTCCAGCTTGACCTGGGAGGAAGTCGAGCCACGGCTGGAGGATGTCTTCATCCACCTCCTCAGTCAGCCGGGAGGGTGATCATGGGCTTCTCGTTCTGGCGTTTCATGGCGGTGCTGCGCAAGGAATGGACGCAGATGCGGCGCGATCCGATGACGCTGCGCCTCATCATCGTGCTGCCGCTGATGCAGCTCTTCCTGTTCGGCTACGCCATCAATTCCGATCCCAAGAATCTGCCGACCGGCCTGCTCTCGGCCGACCATTCTCAATATGAGCGCACACTGGTGGAAGCGCTGCGCAACACCGGTTATTACGATTTCATCGAGATGAAGTCGGAGCAGCAGGCCGAGCAGGCGATCGCGCGGGGTGATGTCATCTTCGTGCTCAACATCCCGCCCAATTTCGGCCGCTCGATCGATCGCGGCGAAAGCCCCTCCGTGCTGCTGGATGCCGATGCCACCGATCCCACCGCCATCGGCAATGCCACCGCGGCTCTTGCCTCGCTCGGCTCGATCTTCGACCGCGACCTGCCGCCGACCATGCGTTCGACCATGGGCACGCAGCCCTTCCAGTTCCAGGTGCACGCCCGCTACAATCCCGAGCAGCTCACTGTGCTCAATATCGTGCCCGGCCTGATCGGCACGGTGCTGGTGTTCTCGACGCTGATCATCACCACCCTCTCCATCACCAAGGAGCGCGAGCGCGGCACCATGGAGAACCTGCTCGCCATGCCGGTGCGGCCGGTGGAGGTCATGCTCGGCAAGATCGTGCCCTATATCGGCATCGGCTATCTGCAGATCATACTGATCATCTCGATCTCGATCTTCGCCTTTCACCTGCCGGTGCGCGGCTCGATCTCGCTGCTCTTCCTGGCGCTTGGTCTGTTCATCGCTTGCAACCTGGCGCTCGGCTTCACCTTCTCCACCGTCTCGGCCACGCAGATGCAGGCCCAGCAGATGGCGCAGTTCACCCTGCTGCCCTCGATGATGCTGTCAGGCTTCATGTTCCCCTTCAAAGGCATGCCGGTGTGGGCGCAATGGCTCGGTGAGATCCTGCCGCTCACCCATGCGCTGAGGATCATCCGCGGCGTCCTGCTGAAGGGCAACGGTCTTGCTGAGATCTGGCCTGAGCTGTGGCCGATCGCGCTCTTCGCGCTGCTTACGGGATTTATCGCGGTGTATTTCTATCGAGAGACGCTGGATTGACCTGGGAGCGCCAGCATCTTCTGGCTCTTGGAAACGCCTAGCTCTGTGAGACAGAAGAGGCGGACGAGGACGTCCGCGGTCCCAGTCATGCTGTTTCCCGCGGAGAATGACAGGGGTCGTAACGCCCTATCCCGCCCGGGCGGCGTGACTGGGACCGCAGACGTCCTCGTCCGCCTCTTCCCACACCACAAACACATCGTTTCCAAGATGTGGACATCGCGCCATGCTTACATGTCACCGTGATGTCTGCGCACCCGGGAACCTCTCCCGATACGCCTGCGGTGTGGTGGCGAGTTGCCGCGCGAAGCTCCTGCGCATCGTCTCCTCCGAGCCGAAACCGCATTGCCGCACGATCTTCTTCAGTGGCAGATCCGAATCCGCCAGCAGCAGCCGCGCCTGTTCGACGCGCAGCCGCTCCACAGCCTGGGCTGCCGGCAAGCCGGTCGCCTGGCGGTAGTGACGCTGGAAGCTGCGCCCGCTCATGCCGCAGTGGGCGGCGAGAGCGGGGATTGAGAGATCCTCGGCAAGGTTCTCGCGCATCCAGCCATGCAGGGTTTCGAAGCGTTCCTCGCCATGCTGCAGCGCCAGGGCGGCGCTGTATTGCGACTGGCCGCCGGGGCGCTTGAGGAAGACGACGAGATCGCGCGCCACCGCCATGGCCACGGCGTGGCCGAGATCGCGTTCCACCAGAGCAAGCGCGAGGTCGATGCCGGCGGTGACGCCCGCCGAGGTCCAGAGCTTGCCGTCCTCGATGAAGATCGGATCGGGCTCCACCCTGGCGGTCGGGAAGGTCTGCGCCAGCAGGTCACAGGAATCCCAATGCGTGACCGCCCGTCGGCCATCGAGCAGGCCGGCCGCGCCGGCGAGAAAGGCGCCCGTGCAGATCGAGGCGATACGGCGGGTGTTCGGCGCCTTGTGGGCGATCCACGCCACCAGTTCGGGATCCCTGAGAGCCTCATGCACTGCATCGCCGCCCGCGATCACCAGGGTGTCGCAGGGCTCGTCCGTGCCGGGCAAGGGGTCGCTCAGCAAGGTGAGGCCCGCCCAGGCCATGGTCTGGGCCTGTCGCGCAATGATGCGCAAGAGGTAGACCGGTGACCGTCCCGCATCTTCGATGACGCGATTGGCCGTGGCGAAGACCTGCATCGGTCCGGCGATATCGAGCAGCTGGAAGTTTGGAAAGGCGAGCAGGTCGACCCTTCGTTCAGTCTGGTCGGACATGGTGGTTTGGCACAATGTGTGGGTCAAATGTCATTTGTGCCAGAGCATGAGGATGTAGAAGGGGCCTGTCAACAGCACTGGAGAAAACGCCATGACCCTGCAGATCGGCTTCCTGATCTTCCCCCGCTTCCAGCTCATCGACCTCGCCGGACCCTTCGATCTCTTTGCGCAGGTTCCTGACTGCCACCTGCATCTGATCTGGAAGGACCTGGAGCTCGTGCGTGCCACCGCTGGCTGCGAACTCAGGCCAACGACCACGCTCGGCGCTTGCCCGGCGCTCGACCTGATCTGCATTCCCGGCGGCGCCGGAGTGAATGCCCTGATGCAGGATGTCGAAATCCTCGATTTCGTGCGCTCCCAGGCCGCGTCGGCGCGTTTCGTGACCTCGGTCTGCACGGGTGCCCTCGTGCTGGGTGCCGCCGGATTGCTGCGTGGCAAGCGCGCGACGACCCATTGGGCCTCCCATCACCTGCTGGAGGGGCTTGGCGCCATTCCGGTGGAGGAGCGCATCGTTACAGACGGCAAGCTGATCACGGGTGGCGGCGCCACGGCGGGCATCGATTTCGCCCTGGTGGCCATCGCGCAGTTGGTCGGGCGGGAAGCAGCGCAGGTGGCTCAGCTCGAACTCGAATATGCTCCCGCACCGCCCTTCGATGCCGGCTCACCCCGCACGGCACCGGCAGCCGTCGTCGAACGAGTGCGGGCCGATTCGGCCGCAACCGTCGCCGATCGTGCTCGCATCATCGCCGGGTTGCATGTAGCGGCCTGAGACGCAGGGTTCCCGGGTGCATGGGCATCTCGCCCGTTCTTGAACACCGCGGCGCCACCGGATTTTGGGCGCGCGCCGAGAAAAGGCGCCGCGTCGCCTGCTCCGGCTCCGGGACGGGCAAGGTGCCCGTGCACCCGGAGCCCTCCCCTCCCTCTCGACCATCGCCTTCTCTCGCAAAAAAATCTCTTGCAAATTGTATCTTTCGATATATCTTAAGATTTATCTTAACGATGCAACGAAAGGTATATCGCATGTTTGGACGACATCATCAGGCGCCCTGGGGGCGCGAAGGTTTCCGGGGCTGGGGCCGCGGCGAGGAGCGGGATTGTGCCCCGCGTGGCGGCGGTCGCTGGGGCCGCGGTGGCTTCGGCGAAGGGCCTGGCGGCTTCTTCGGCCGTGGCGGCTTCGGCGAGCGGGCCGGACGGGTTTTCGGTCACGGTGACCTGCGCCTCGTCATCCTGGCGCTGATCGCGGAAAAGCCGCGCCACGGCTACGATCTCATCCGCGCCATCGAGGAGAAGTTCGGCGGCGCCTATGCGCCGAGCCCCGGCGCCGTCTATCCCACGCTCACCATGCTCGAGGAGCAGGACTACATCCGCGCCGAGGCTTCGGAGGGCACAAAGAAGCTCCACACGATCACGCCCGAGGGCGAGGCCTTCCTGGCTGAGAACCGCGATGCGGTCGATGGCGTGATGGCCCGCATGGACCTTGCGGCCAGCGCGTTCGCCAGCCATTCCACCCCGGATATGGTGCGCGAGGCCTTCCACACCCTCAGGCACGCCCTGCATATGCGCCGCGGTCCCTGGACCAAGGCCGAGGCCGAACGCGTGCGCACGATCATCGAGAAGGCCGCGCGCGACATCGTCGGCCCGGGCGATCAGAACTGAGGTACGCGTTAGAAGGCAGGAAATTAGAGCAAGGGAACCAACGCCCTGTCATCCCCGGCAGCCCTGGATTCCCTTCCCCTCGCCCTCTCTCGCTTCGCTCGTGAGAAGCTCGGCCGGGAATGACAGCCATAGGAAGTCCGCTTAGGCGTCTTGATGCTGCCCGGTTCACGGGTAGAGAAGATAATAGGATAAAACTGGGTCTTCCCCGTCCTGCTGGATCGGCTATTCAGGGCCCCGGCAGGGCCACTCCTTCTTAGGCTTCTTCGCCGATATTTGTTTGACGAATTTCCCGGTGGGCCTCGCGCCCGCCGGGTTCTTGTGTTTGCGGGTACCCCGATGAATGCCGCCGCCCTCGATGGCCTGCCCAATCCCCAGCGCGCCTTCGCCTTCCTGACCATCGGCATCGCCCTCACCATGGCGGTTCTGGACGGCGCTATCGTCAATGTCGCGCTGCCCTCGATCTCGACGGAACTGGCGATCACGCCTTCCGATGCGATCTGGGTGGTTACCGCCTATCAGCTCGCGGTTACCATATCGCTGCTGCCGCTCGCCTCGCTCGGCGACATCATGGGCTACAAGCGCATCTACTGGTGCGGCCTCGCCATCTTCACGGCGGCCTCCTTCGGCTGCGCCAACGCCCACACGCTGCCCTTCCTGGCCGGCATGCGGGTGATCCAGGGCATCGGCGCGGCGGGCATCATGAGCGTGAACATCGCGCTGGTGCGCTACATCTTCCCGAAGGCGCTGCTCGGCTCGGGCGTCGGCTATACGGCGCTGGTAGTGGCGGTGTCCTCGGCCGCAGGCCCGAGCGTCGCCTCCGCCATCCTTACCGTCGCGAGCTGGCAATGGCTGTTCCTGGTCAATGTGCCGCTCGGCATCATCGCCCTCATCATCGCCGCCCGCACCCTGCCGCAGACGCCTGCCTCCGGCCATGCCTTCGACTGGACGAGCGCCCTGCTGAACGCCGTCACCTTTGGCCTGCTGATTGCCGGCCTCGACGCCTTTTCCGACGCCGGCGGCAACACGAGGGCGGGCCTGATGATCCTCGGCGCTGCCATCGCCGGCGCCGTGCTGGTCTGGCGCTCGCTCAAGCTCGACGTGCCGATGCTGCCGGTGGACCTGTTGCGGCGGCCGGTCTTCGCGCTTTCGATGGCGACCTCGATCTGCTCCTTCGCCGCCCAGAACATGGCCTATATCGCGCTGCCCTTCTTCTTCGAGCAGACCCTCGGCCGTTCCGAGGCAGCCACCGGCTTCCTGATGACGCCCTGGCCGCTGATGACCGCGCTGATCGCGCCCGTCGCCGGGCGCTTGTCGGACAGGTTTCCGCCTGAGCGCCTCGGCAGCATCGGGCTGGTGATTCTGGCCGTGGGACTCGTCTGCGTCGCCACCATGGGCGCGAACCCCACCAGTCTCGACATCGGCTGGCGTCTCGGCGTCTGCGGCTTCGGCTTCGGGCTGTTCCAGTCGCCCAACAACCGCATCATCATCGCCAGCGCCCCGCGCGAGCGTTCGGGCGGGGCAAGTGGCCTGCAGTCGACGGGGCGCCTGCTTGGCCAGTCGATGGGCGCGGCCGTGGCGGCCGTGGTGTTCGGCCTGGCGGCGAGCGGACATACGGTCCTGATCGCCTGGATCGGCGCAGTGCTTTCGCTGATGGGCGCGCTGTCGAGCGGGTTCAGGAAGACGGTGTAGGCTGGGAGCGCAGGCGTCTCGCCTGCTTTTGGAAACGACGCGGTTCAAGATGCAGGCGAGACGCCTGCGATCCCAGGAAACCCTTGTCGCAGTTTGAATATCGCATGTCCCAGACGCGACAGCGTGGAGAACCCCAGTCGGGCTACCTCGCATTAAGAAGCGTTCTATAGTAATTCGTGCTCCATCCCCTGTGCAGGAACCACACCCTATGTCCGACGGCGATCTCGATCTGAACTCTCTGCCCGATGACGAGCTCGTCGAACAGATGCATGACGACCTCTATGACGGCCTCGCCGACGAGGTTGTCGATGGCGTCGAGATCCTGCTGAAGCGCAGCTGGACCCCTTATGACGTGCTGACCAAGGCGCTGGTCGAGGGCATGCGCATCGTCGGCATCGACTTTCGCGACGGTATCCTGTTCGTGCCGGAAGTGCTGATGTCCGCCAACTCGATGAAGGCCGGCATGAACGTGCTGCGCCCGCTGCTCGCCGAAACCGGCGCGCCGAAGGTCGGCAAGATGGTGATCGGCACCGTCAAGGGCGACATCCACGACATCGGCAAGAACCTCGTCACCATGATGATGGAAGGCGCCGGCTTCGAGGTGATCGACCTCGGCATCAACAATCCGGTCGAGAACTATCTCGAGGCGCTGGAGAAGCACCAGCCGGAAATTCTCGGCATGTCCGCTCTTCTCACCACGACCATGCCCTATATGAAGGTCGTGATCGACACGATGAAGGAAAAGGGCATCCGCTCCGACTATATCGTGCTGGTTGGCGGCGCACCGCTGAACGAGGCCTTCTCGGAAGCCGTCGGCGCCGATGCCTATTGCCGCGACGCTGCCATCGCGGTGGAAACGGCCAAGTCCCTGATCGGCAAGCGCCAGGGCATGGCCAGCGCATGATGGAGGGGCGGTCTCCGACCGCCCATGTCTCCCCGGCGCCGGTTCTTGGAGAAGACGATGACCGACGCTTCGGCCTCGAGCCCCCGCAAGACGCTGGTGATCGCCTGCGGGGCGCTGGCGCGCGAATTCCTGGCCGTGAAAGAGGCCAATGGCTGGGATCACATCGAGATCACCTGCCTGCCGGCGATCTGGCACAATTACCCCCAGAAGATTCCGGATGGTGTGCGTCGCAAGATCCGTGCGAACCGCGCCAAATATGACGAGATCCTCGTGCTCTACGGGGATTGCGGCTCGGGCGGCATGCTCGACGAGGTGCTGAAGGAAGAGGGCGTCGAGCGCATCGACGGCCCGCATTGCTATTCCTTCTTCGCGGGCGCCGAGGTGTTCGACAAGATGCAGGACGAGGAGATCGGCACCTTCTATCTCACCGACTTCCTGGTGCGTCATTTCGACCGCTTCGTCATCAAGGGCCTCAAGCTCGACAAGCACCCCCAGCTCCTGCCGATCTATTTCGGCAACTACAAGCGCGTGATGTATCTGGTCCAGGTGCCCGACGAGGCGCTGGAGAAGAAGGCGCGGGCGGCGGCGGCCCGCCTGGGCCTGCCGCTGGAAGTGCATTACACAGGGCTTGCGGGGATAGAGCCGTTCCTCGGGTCTCACAAGGAAATAGCCTGAAAGCGCAGTGGCTGGGACCGCGGACGTCCTCGTCCGCTCTTTCTCTATCGTAAAACGCACTGTTTCCAAGATGCGGACGAGGACGTCCGCGGTCCCAGGCACTGCGTTTCCTGCGCGATTTCTGTCATGCCTATTTGGGGGTACCGCTTCCTTGCCTTTTGCTGTAAGGCAGCCCGCCAATTCCCTTTCCCTCTTCCAGGTATGACGACGTGAGCACGAACGCCCTTTCTTCCTATCTCTCCGGCCTTCGCTGGCGCTATGTGCTGGCCCATGCGGTGATCGTCGCCGCGGCGAACTGGGCGGTGCAATATGTCGTGCCCGGCACGGCCGATTTCCTCACCTGGGGCGCCTTCGTGTTCCCCTTCGCCTTCTTCGTCACCGATCTGTGCAACCGCCGCCATGGCGTTGAGATGACCCGCAGGGTGGTGCTGGCCTCCTTCGTCATCGCGGTGATCGTTTCCTTCGTCGCGGCCGATCCGCGCATCGCCATCGCCAGCGGCATCGCCTTCATTTCCGGCCAACTTGTGGATGCCCAGGTTTTCAACCGCTTCCGCAAGCATGTCTGGTGGGTGCCGCCGTCCATCTCGAACATCCTGGCTTCGACGGTGGACAGCACGTTGTTCTGGGTGCTCGCCTTCGCCGGCACGGATGTGCCCTGGGTGTCGCTGGGCCTGGCCGACTACGCCATCAAGATCGCCATGGTGTTCCTGGTGATGCCCGTCTACGGCTACCTGGTGTTCAGGGATCGGATGGCGACGGCCTGACGCTGGGAGCGCGGACGTCCTCGTCCGCTCTTGAACCGCCGAGTAATAAAGAAAGGGCGCTGACCTTGCCGGTCGCGCCCGTTCTTGTATCTGCGCCGCTTCCAAGAGCGGACGAGGACGTCCGCGCTCCCAGCTTACGGACAGCCCTTCGCGATCGCGTCCAGCGCCTGCGGCAGGCCGTCGAGCGAGTAGCGGTCCGTGGTCTTGTTGCCGCGCTTGGAGGCGCCCTCGAACACGGCGTCCTTGCTCTTGCGCATGGTGCCGACCACCGTGCCTTCCTCGGCGGCGTTCTTCACCCAGGCGTTGGAGCCCTTGGTGTAGAGCGTGAAGGACGAGCGGCCGACCTTGAGGGTGGCGTCGCCCCCGTCCTTCATGGTGAAGCCGGTGATCATGCTGATCTCGTTGCGCACGCCTTCGCCCGGCCGCCGGGTGATGAAGAGGGTGGCCGGATCGCGCTTCAGCTTGGCAGGCTTGCGGTCCTTCGGGCTGGAGATGGCAAAGCAGGACTTGCTCTTGCCGCTGCCGTTCTGGAAGGCCTGCCAGTCGCCGAACTGGCCGAGAGCGGCGGGCTGCTGGCCCGCAGCCGGCGCGGCCGGGGCAGGCGCCTCCGGCTTCGGTTTGCGGGGGGCAGCCAGGGCCGAACCGGACAAAGCGACGGCGGTGGCGATGAGCGCGATGCGGAGGAGGGGAGACATCATGCTGGCTCGATCGATCCGAATGAGAGGGCAGAAAGCGGTGGCGTCCGATCTTCCTGAATCGGCCGCCTCACGCGACTGCGACGAAAGACAGGGATTCCGGCGAAAGTTCGACCGGAATGGGATTCAACCTAATCCCTCGCGATGAGCAAATAGTTAAATCTGATCGTTTTGCACTCACGTTGCCGGCCCACCCGCCCCGCGTCCTGCAACCAGCCAGTACACCGTGCCCGCCACCACACCTATGGCGAGAAGGCCGAGCATGGCATGGTAGAGCAGCGCGATGGTGAGGATGCTGAGGCTCATCGCCATCGGCGCCAGCACGAAGGCGAGCGCCATGCCGACGGCATAGAACATCCAGCCCGAACGGCCCATGGCCTCGCCGATCACCGCGACCAGGGCGATCGGGGCCAGCCAGATCGCCAGCGCCGCCATGAAGCCCTGCCTGATCATCTCGCCGATATCGCCGATGCGCTCGCCGGCCAGCACATCCGCCAGCGTGCGCAGGCCGATCGCCTCGGCGAAGGAGGCGAGGTCCTGGCCGAAATCATGGTTGGCGAGACCCATCACACCGAAGATGAGCGCGGCAACTGCGGCGAGAAACGCGGCGAAAATCACCAGGACGATGCGATCGAGGAAGCCGATCACGCGCGGCGGACGATAGGGAGCGGGGGGAGAAGACATTCCGCAGAGTATAGCGGGGCTCGCAGAAGCGCAAACGCCCCTGGGACCGCAGGCTTCCAGCCTGCTCTTGGAAGCGATACGCCCGCAGGAAGGGACAAAGGCAGGCTGGAAGCCTGCGATCCCAGGGCGCCTAGTCCTCCGCCCCATGCGCGTAGAAGGCTTCCACCGCCAGCTTCTTCATGGCATCCGCTTCGATCGCCAGCCTTTCCTTCGCCCGCATCTTTTGGCTCTCGCTCTTGAGCTGGCCGCAGGCGGCGAGGATGTCGCGGCCGCGCGGGGTGCGGATGGGCGAGGCGTAGCCGGCGTTGAACACCACGTCCGAGAAGGCCTCGATCTGCTCCCAGTCCGAGCATTCGTAGAAGGTGCCGGGCCAGGGATTGAAGGGGATCAGATTGATCTTGGCCGGAATGCCCTTGAGCAGCTTGACCAGCGCCCTCGCCTCGGCCAGACTGTCATTCACGCCCTTCAGCATCACATATTCGAAGGTGATGCGGCGGGCGTTGGACAGGCCCGCATAGTTGCGGCAGGCGTCGAGCAGGTCGGCGATCGGGTATTTCTTGTTCAGCGGCACCAGTTCGTTGCGCAGATTGTCGTTGGTGGCGTGCAGCGAGATGGCGAGCGCCGGGTTGATGCCCTCGCCCAGCGGGCCGAGCATCGGCACCACGCCGGACGTGGAGAGCGTGATGCGCCGGCGCGACAGGCACAGGCCATCCTGGTCCGACATCACCTTCAGCGCGGCGGTGACGTTGTCGTAGTTGTAGAGCGGCTCGCCCATGCCCATCAGCACGACATTGGAGACGAAGCGTCCCCCATCGACAGGCACGATGGCGCCCTCGGGCGGTTCCTGGCCCGGCCAATCGCCGAGGCGGTCGCGCGCCACCAGGAGCTGCGCCACGATCTCGGCCGAGGTGAGGTTGCGCACCAGCTTCTGCGTGCCGGTGTGGCAGAAGGAGCAGCTGAGCGTGCAGCCGACCTGGGAGGAGACGCACAGCGTGCCGCGGCTCTCGTCCGGGATATAGACGGTCTCGATCTCCGCGCCCTTGTCGGCCGGGCCGGACGAGGGCATGCGCATCAGCCATTTGCGCGTGCCGTCGGCCGAGATCTGCTCGGCGATGATCTCCGGGCGGTCCAGCGTGTAGTGCTCGGCGAGCAGGGCGCGCAGATGCTTGGAGACGTTGGTCATGGCGTCGAAGGAAGCGGCGCCGCGCACATAGAGCCAGTGATGGAGCTGCGCTACGCGCATCTTCGCTTCGGACGCCGGCACGCCCACGGCGGTGAGCGCCTGCGCGAGCTGCGCACGGTCCATCCCGGCGAGGGAGGGCTTTGAAATGGGCGTAACGGCAGCGAGCGCGAGACTCGCCGCCGGCTCGATCGAAAGGGCCGACATGTGGAAATCCTGATGTTGGCCGGGGCTATAGCATAAAGAAGGCTTGCTCGGGAAGCGCAGTGGCTGGGACCGCGGACGTCCTCGTCCGCCTCTTCCTTTCCCGCATGCTCGGCGCTTCCAAGAGGCGGACGGGGACGTCCGCGGTCCCAGCCACTGCGCTTCCCGAGCGAACATGCCCGTGCACCCGGGAAGCAAAAACGGCGCGGGTGTTGCCACCCGCGCCGTAAGACTCAAGATACGCACGTTACGCTTACGCAGCCTCTGACTTTGCTTCCGTGGAGACCGAGGCGATGGTCTTCAGCACCTGGGAGGCGATCTGGTATGGGTCGCCCTGGGAGTTCGGGCGGCGGTCTTCCAGGTAGCCCTTGTAGTCGTTGCGCACGAAGGAGTGCGGCACGCGGATGGAGGCGCCGCGGTCGGCCACGCCATAGGAGAACTTGTTCCACGGCGCGGTCTCATGCTTGCCGGTCAGGCGCATGTGGTTGTCGGGGCCGTAGACGGCGATGTGGTCTTCGATATTCGTCTCGAAGGCGCCCATCAGCGCTTCGAAATAGGCCTTTCCGCCGACTTCGCGCATGAACTTCGTCGAGAAGTTGCAATGCATGCCCGAGCCGTTCCAGTCGGTGTCGCCGAGCGGCTTGCAGTGCCATTCGATGTCGATGCCGTACTTCTCGGTCAGGCGCTGCAGCAGGTAGCGGGCCATCCAGACCTCGTCGGCGGCCTTCTTGGAGCCCTTGCCGAAAATCTGGAATTCCCACTGGCCCTTGGCGACTTCCGCGTTGATGCCTTCGTGGTTGATGCCGGCCTCGAGGCAGAGCTCCAGGTGCTCTTCCACGATCTGGCGGGCGACGTCGCCGACATTCTTGTAGCCGACGCCGGTATAATAGGGGCCCTGCGGGGCGGGATAGCCATGCTCGGGGAAGCCGAGCGGACGGCCGTCCTTGTAGAAGAAATATTCCTGCTCGAAGCCGAACCAGGCGCCATCATCGTCGAGGATGGTGGCGCGGGCATTCGATGCGTGCGGGGTGACGCCGTCGGGCATCATCACTTCGCACATCACCAGGGCGCCGTTCTTGCGGGCGGGATCGGGATAGACGGCTACGGGCTTCAGCACGCAATCGGAGCTGCGGCCTTCAGCCTGATTGGTCGAGGAGCCATCGAAACCCCACAGCGGGAGTTCTTCCAGCGACGGGAAGTGATCGAATTCCTTGATCTGCGTCTTGCCGCGCAGGTTCGGCACCGGAGTGTAGCCGTCGAGCCAGATATACTCGAGCTTGTACTTCGTCATTCTGGGGTTCTCTCAGTTGAAGCCACGCAACGGGGCCGGTTGTGCCGGACCTCCGAGGGTTGAGAGGGCTTAAGCAGGATGCGTGCCAAAGAACGCGCCGCGGCGCTTTTGCCGCAGGGGGGAGTGTCTTTGGACAGAGGTCCGCAAACGGCGACAAATAAGGCGCGGGCCCTCCCCACGAAGCTGGGGAGGGGCAGGGGTGGGGTGTGGGCGGAGTAAGGCGCGCCCATGAACTACCGAGCGCCACATCTATTCAGCACCGAGCAATTCCCGATATTGCGCTCACGGATGCTTATCGGAATTTCGGGACTTAATGTGTTGAGATCTTTTGGGGCCATTGACTCATGGGCGCGCCCTACTCTGCCCACACCCCACCCCTGCCCCTCCCCAGCTTCGTGGGGAGGGCCCGCGGCTCACTCCTTTCGGTCGATGTATGCAATCCGCAGATGCCAGCCTGGAGGAAATCTCGCGGCTCGCTGTCAATCCGCGCCTCGCTCCAGCCACCCACCAACCTCCCTCGTCACCCCACTCACGCCCAATCCCGCGCCAATTTGTACGCCACTTTGCCCAAAACCGCGCCACCCCCTGACTCCCCTGAGTCAAACCGCCGAAAAACCCGGCAATCCCCGAAATTGCCGCAACGCACCATGCCGGGTAAAAATGCGGAAACTTGTGTGCTCATAATATAGGCAAATACTGCATTAAATCTGGGCAATCTGTATAAATCGAGGGCAAGTTATGCTATGGATTCCTCAAGTTTGGTGCCGCCTCCGGGTTTTGCATCAACGTTCAGGAGACGAGCATGGCCACGAGCACTTATCGGGAGTCTGCCAAGATCTACGCCTTTACCCCGCGTGCGCGGACTGGCGCCATTGTTCACCGCGACGAAACGAGGTCGGTGACGGAGCTGAAGAACGTGCGCCCGCCCGTCGTCGATTACAATTGCTGGTACCACGCCGAGGCGATCCAGGAATTGCCGGATCCGCGCAAGCGCTGAAGTCCGCTCTTGAAAGCCGCGCCATGGACGGGGTGCCGGTCTTCAGACCGGCATGCCCTCGACCTGGGTCGTAAGATGCCGGTCTGAAGACCCGCACACCGGTGCGCCCTATCCTTACGGTCGACTCGTTTCCAAGAGCGGACGGGACGTCCGCGCTCCCAGCGTTCCCCCTTGCCTCCGCCTTCTTCGGCATCGATACTCGCGCCGGTTCGCAACCAGCTGGGCCGCCCGGTGCTTTTCCTGTGCCGGCCTCGGCATAATCCATTGTTTTTACGCACCACCTGCGCCAAAAGGGCAGCACCTTTCGGTGTGGTGTTCCAGGGAGAGAAGAAGATGGCCGACGCGAATATGACGTCACAGATGACCAGCAAGGGCGGCTTCATCGCCGCGCTCGACCAGAGCGGCGGCTCGACGCCCGGCGCGCTGCGTCTCTATGGCATCGCCGACAGCACCTATAGCGGCGATGAGGCGATGTTCCGCCTGATGCACGAGATGCGCGTGCGCATCATGACGGCCCCAGCCTTCTCGGGCGACAAGGTGATCGGTGCCATCCTGTTCGAGCGCACCATGGACGGCGACGCGAACGGCAAGCCCGTGCCCACCTACCTGTGGGAAGAGCGCGGCGTGGTGCCCTTCCTCAAGGTCGACAAGGGCCTTGCCGCCGAGGAGAACGGCGTGCAGGTGATGAAGCCGATGCCGGAGCTCGACACGCTCCTCGCCCGCGCCGTGAAGAAGGGCGTCTACGGCACCAAGATGCGCTCGGTGATCGGCCAGGCCAACCCGGCCGGCATCGCCGCCGTGGTGAACCAGCAGTTCGAGATCGGCAAGCAGATCCTCGGCCACGGCCTGATGCCGATCATCGAGCCGGAAGTCTCGATCAAGAGCGCCGACAAGCAGGCTTCCGAGGCCATCCTGCGCGACGAGATCACCAAGCACCTCGACGCCCTGCCCGCCGGCACCAAGGTGATGCTCAAGCTCACCATCCCCACCGTCCCCGATTTCTACAAGCCGCTGGTCGACCACAAGGCGGTGGAACGCGTCGTCGCCCTCTCGGGCGGCTACACGCGCGCGGACGCCTGCGAGAAGCTCAGCCACAACCACGGCATGATCGCCTCCTTCTCGCGCGCCCTGACGGAAGACCTGCGCGTGAGCATGAGCGACGCGGATTTCGATGCGAGCCTCGGGAAGACGATCGGCGAGATCTACAAGGCGAGCGTGGACAAGGTCTAATACCAACCAGCGTTGTGGTTGACTCTTCGCGGGTCCCTGTCATCCCCGGCGAGGCCATAGGCCGAGGGAAGGGATCCAGGGGCTCAGAGGACTCCGACCTTCAACCCCTGGATCCCCTTCCCTCGCTTCCCTCGCCGGGGATGACATGAATGGGTCGGCCTCACGGCGGGTTGGTATAAGCCCACGAAACTAGCCATTATGGCGCGGGTGCTTCGGCATCCGCGCCTTTTTTGTGCCGACGGTCATGACGTGTGACAGTTGAAGTCTTGGCAAACGCCAATCCCCAAACCCATCGATATGAGAAATAGCCAGGCAGCCGCGTTCTCACGCCCTCCCGGGCTGAGTCATGCGGCAGGCGCGGTTCCGGTGACGGCGGCTTTCCGCAGGAAAGCCGTGTCGTGGTAGGTGGTGCATGGCAGGCTTGTTGGGGAAAGCCGCCGTCACCTTCGTCCGGCGGGTCGCCCCGCACCGGTTGCAGCACGCCAACAAGACGCATGCCGAACCGGCCTCTTCCTGTCAGGGCCAACCACGCGCCAAGGCACAGCCTCGGCTCGTCGGCCCGGCCCTTGCCGGAAAGGAAGCCATCGCCCCTCTGGCCCTATGGAGATCACGTCGCTCTCCTGGCCTTGGTGACGATGCTGGATGACGCAGGCTCCCAGGCCAACCCGCAGCCAGGCGGGAATGGTCCGGATGAACACTGCGCCTCACCCACGAAGCGTCGAAAGCAGGGCCAAGTGTGACTTGGGTCGCGGTGACTTGCATCACTGTGACTTGCATCACCTTGAGTGTCCGGCCCGGAACGGCCGGCATCTCCCCGCTTGCACGGACGCATCTGCGGCGCAAGGATCATGTCCCAAGGACCATGTCACATGGCGTCGTGAGCGGTCCTTCCGCTTCTCGTCAAGCCCCATGTCCGGCCCGGTCAGCCCAACGGGCTTTCGCCCATGGACCAGCCCGAAGCCGCCGGACGATGTCGCCGCCCGTAATCCATCCCGCGAGGTTCCATTCTCGCGAGGAAGCCGGACCACAGGCAGCGCGGCTGGCAAGGCCGCAGGACATCGGGGTGGGTGGAAGGGGTGCGGATACCGGTCATGATCCGGAATTACAAGCCACGCCGGCCTTCCCTCCTGCGAGGAGTACAGCAGAGAGCGGGGATTTATGTCAACATTAGTTCTTTATATGTTTTCATGCTCATGGGAGTGCGGGGGACAATTCAGAAGTCAAAGGCACGCGAGACAGCGCCAGACGGCAGTGGAACGCGTCGTCCCCCTCTTGGGCGACTGCATGCGCGCGGACGCCAGCCAGAAGCTCAGACACAACCGCGGCATGATCGCCTCATTCGCGCGCGCTCTCGGAAGATGAGGCCGTGAGCATGAGTGACGCGGAGTTTCAAAGCCGCCTCGGAAAAACGATTGGGAAGATCCATAAGGCGAGCGTGGAGAAGGTTCGACCGTAAGGGATTACGAGAGGGGGCGGCGGTTTCCGACTGCGAATAATCTAGCGGCAATGGAAGCTGCTCTTAAACGCTCAAGGCGTTGGATTTTCTTCTAAAAGCGGCGCACAGGCTGTTACCTTCACTAAGCTAGCGGCCTAGACGGATTCTCTATTTTAGCGTATGGAGAGCGGTGGAGGCGGAGGGAGTCGAACCCTAGGGGAGACCCTGCAACTGGTTCCCTAGCACCGGCTTATAACCGCCCCCACGCAGCTTGAAAGAGACTGCCGATTCAGGGCCACGACCTTTCCATTCTAGGGAGCCAGGTCGTGGCCCTTTCTATTTTTCCTCGCCCTGCGCGCCGATCAGCTAAGCGCCAAGGCTCTCGGCCCTCCTAGTCATATCCAACCCTTTCCGCGTCAATCGCTGCCATATCAATGGACGAGTCGCGACGCCCCGTCAAGTTATTCGCTGCTATCCGCGAACGATAATCACGCAAATCTTGATTTAGTTCGCGATTAAATGTAGAAGGAGCGCGAATAGGAGGCGCGTCATGACAATCAAATTGCGCAGTCCCCGCTACCCCATTATTGGGCTGCGGGAAGCTATCGAGAAGGCAGCTCTCGTTTATAAATCGGACTTCAGAAACAAGATTCCTAAGGATCTTGTTGCAACCCACATAGGATACTCCTCCCTAAATGGAAAATCTCTGGGGATAATTTCCGCGCTAACAAAGTATGGGCTTCTTGAGGGATCTCGTGAATCAATGTGGGTAACTGATAGATTGATTGATATTGCTGAGCGAGAGCTTGGAGATCCCGAACGAGTTACTGCGATCAAGGACGCCGCGCTTGCTCCAGAGCCGTTTGTTGACATAGCAAAGCAGTTTCCTGAAAAAGCGAGTGACGCTGCTATCCGCTCTTTCTTAATAACCAAACGCCAATATTTGCCAGATTCGGCCGAACGCCTAATTCGATCATATCGCGAGACGCAAGGGGTTGTTGAAGAGGAGACTGGGGGGTATGATTCTTCCGGTAAAAAGGAGGGTCTGCCTCAAGTGCAAACGACACAGGACACACATCCGGCTGCGACCGTGCGGGAAGCTCCGCCGGTCGTCGCCCAGTCTGGCGGTGTCTCAAGTCGAGTTGCCATCGACGGCAACGAGAGGGAGTGGATACGAGGACCGCTTTCGCGAGGAAGCAGCTACCGGCTTATTGTCTCTGGAGACCTCGGCCCGAAGGAGATTGGCAAATTGATCAAACTTCTCCAGGCTCAGAAGGCCGTTCTAGACGACGATGACGACGAAGAGAGGGCCGATCCAGAGTGATAGCAACGAACCCGGCCTAGCGCCGGGTTTCCTTTTATCCTTTTGGTGAGTTTGCTAGCTGATGCCGGAGATGCATCAATAATAAAATCCCGGCCCCCACACCATCCCCAATTGCAGATTGGACTCCTGGTTCAGCTCCGCGGCCAGCACCTGTTCCTGTGCGACGTTCTGCTGGATCCTGAGCGCCTGGTATTGCTGGTAGGCCGCCTCGTTGCCGACATAGACGCATTGGCAGCCCGCGGCGTCGGCGTAGATGTAGTAGTTGGTGCTGCCCTTGGTCACGATGAACATCCTGTTCTGGGGCAGGGCCTGCGCCTTGGCGAGCTTGGCCGGCGTGTTGGCCTGGTTGCGCACGAATTGGGCCGCCGAGAGGCGGGCTTCCTTCTCGTCAACCTTCTCGGCGGTGATTGCCGCGCAGGATGAAACCGTGATCGCCAGGGCGATGGCGAGAGATATCGTCGGTAGCCGCATTGAAATCGAGCCCCCCAATGACCGATGCCTGTTTGTATTCTTTGACCAATGAATTAGGTCATACAAATCGGCGAGGCGTCAAGCTCCCGTATAGTCAAGTCGAGGGCCGCCGGCGGAATTGAGACTTGCTGTAAGGCGGGAGCCGTATCTTTCCGCTTTTGATGAAGCTGATGATGAAGATCGAAGGTTGCTGCCAGCGGAGGTGGTTTCTGCTGTCTTGGTGAGCCGGGGTGCTCGTCGCCCCCGGCTCCCTGTCCTGCAAGCCTGAACCGGCTCAGGCGTAAGCCTGCGCGGTGGATGGCCGGAACTTGATGACGGCGGCGAGGCCCAGCAGCACGAAGATGAGCAGCGTGATGCCCTGGGTGATGGGGAAGGCCGTTGGGGCCGAGGGCTGCAGCACGCCGACCTTGCCGAAGGTCTGGGCGATGGCGACGAAGAACAGGAGATAGAGGCTGATCACCATGCCGCCGGCATAGATCCAGCGCCACAGGGCGCCCTCAAGCACCTTGGTCCGGGCGAAGAGCACCGCCGCCAGGATGACCAGTGCGACGATGGCGACGATGATGGCGGGCATGGTGTCGTGGCCCGCATCCGCGGCGTGCAGCGGCAGGGTGAAGCTGCTGACGCTGGTGAGGATGGCGGTGATCAGGAACAGCCAGATCGAAGTCGAATTCACGCGCGAGCGGAAGATGTCCATGATCGCGGGCACCCCGACGAGGATGCCGGCGACGCTGATCAGGGTGTGGATGATGGTAAGGGTAATCGTAGCAGTGCTCATGGCCGGTCCCTCGGGCTGTGGCGTCGATGGGGCGATGGCTCATGTCGGGAAAAGATGACGCCTGGGCAAGACGCACGACGGGTATTGTCCGGCGCCAAGGCTCCGGATCGCCCCTCACTGCGATGATCGCCCCCGCGACATCGATATCCGCAAGTAGAGCCGTCGGTCTTTTACTGAGCCTGTTCTCGGCGAAGCCGAGTCGGGAACAGTCTGGAACGACTATAAAACCGTCCTGCGACTTTGTTCAAACGAAATGAGGGGATGAGTAGAAGGCGCGCGGCGAGCCTCCCCCACGAAGCTGGGGGAGGTGGCCGAACGAAGTGAGGTCGGAGGGGGTGTGGCCCGGATAAGGCGCATGAAACTGAAACCCAGAACCGCGCTTCCTGCGCTCTATTCTGACTACACCCCCTCCGTCATTGCTTCGCAATGACACCTCCCCCAGCTTCGTGGGGGAGGCTCGCGTCGCATTCCCTGCCTCACTCCTTGCCGGAATCCCGCCATGCCCGCTCGAAGGGCAACCGCCAGGCATGCGGGGCAATCAGCTGGTGGATCGACTTCGGGCCCCAGCCGCCCTGGTCGTACAGCCGCACGGGCGGCGGGTTTTCGAGGAGGGGGCTTGAGACCTCCCACAGGCGCTCGATGCCCTCGGCGGTGGTGAACAGCGTGTGGTCGCCGCGCATGGCGTCGAGGATCAGGCGCTCATAGGCTTCCAGCACCTCGCCGAGCAGGTTGGTTTCGCTCATGGCGAACTGCAGGCTGAGCTTGTCGAGGCGGAAGCCCGGGCCGGGGCGCTTGCCATAGAAGGAGAGCGAGACCTTGGAGGCGTCGGCGAGGTCGAAGGTGAGATGGTCGGGGCCCTGCGCGCCCACGCCCGAGCCGGCGGGGAACATGCTCTTGGGCGGCTCGCGGAAAGCGATGGAGATGATGCGCTGGCCCTCGGCCAGGCGCTTGCCGGTGCGCAGGAAGAAGGGCACGCCGGCCCAGCGCCAGTTGTCGATGGCGCATTTGAGGGCGATGAAGGTCTCGGTGTCGCTTTCGGGATCGACGCCCGGCTCGGAGCGGTAGCCGATATACTGGCCGCGCACCACGTCGCGCGGCTCGATCGGCAGCATGGAGCGGAACACCTTGTTCTTCTCCTCCGAGATCGGCACCGGCTCCAGGGCGGTGGGCGGCTCCATCGCCATGAAGGCGAGGATCTGGAAGAGATGGGTCACCACCATGTCTCTGTAAGCACCGGTGGTCTCGTAGAAGGCGGCGCGGGTCGATAGCCCCAGCGTCTCCGGCACGTCGATCTGCACGTGGTCGATGAAGTTGCGGTTCCAGATCGGCTCGAACAGGCCGTTGGCGAAGCGGAAGGCCAGGATGTTCTGCGCCGGCTCCTTGCCGAGGAAGTGGTCGATGCGGAAGATCTGCTTTTCGGAAAACACCTCGTGCAGCTTCGTGTTCAGCGCTACCGCGCTTTCAAGATCGACGCCGAAGGGCTTTTCCATGATGATGCGGCAGCGCTCCACCAGTCCGGCCTGGGCGAGGAGCTGCACGGCGGAGAGCGCGGCGTTCGGCGGCACGGAAAGGTAGTGCACGCGGCGGGATTCGGTGCCCAGCGCCGCCTCGGCGCGGTCGACCGCCTCCTTCAGCACGCCGGCGCCGGCGGCCAGCGGCACATAGTCGAGCGAGGCGGCGAAGGACTCCCAGTCGGCCTGCGTGAACTTGCGGCTGGAGAACTTGTCGAGGGCCTCGCGCGCGATGGCGCGGAAGCCGTCCGCGTCGATCTCGTCGAGTGAGACGCCGATGATGCGGCAGCCGGGAATGAAGCCCGCCTTGGTGAGGTGGAACAGGCCCGGCAGCAGCTTGCGGCGGGAAAGGTCGCCCGTAGCGCCGAAGAGCACGACGACCTGGGGAAAGCCGGGTCCGACCCGCGTGGAATTTTTCAGCAAAATACCCGTCCTCAAGTCTTCTGTTGCGCCCTGCGGCAGAGGCTGAGCCACGCCAGGCTTCTTCAGCCGCCGGGCGGCGGATTTCTTGCCTGGAACGGTCACATGCGAGCCCCACGCCGGATTACGAGGCGATAGGTGCATGGATGGCAGTCGTGATCAAGAGGGAGCGCAAAAAAGTGAGGGGTGGATAGTTAAGGGGAAGGGTTGGGGCAATTGGGTGAAGCCACATCCGTCATCCCGGACGCGGTGCAGCACGCAGTGATGCAGCGCGTCCGGGATGACAACTTGCACTTCACGCGGCCGGTTCGCCGTCCCGGGGCGCGGGCATGCGCCTCGCCCCGCACCCCTTAGGGAACGGCGGACACCAGTAGGAAGACGGCAAATATCACCACGTGGATCGCGCCCTGCAGGACCGTCGTCCGCCCCGTGCCCAGGGTCAGCGTGCCCACGAACAGGGTGAGGGTCAGCAGCGTCATGTTTGCCGGCGAAATTCCGAGCACCAGGTTCTGGTTGAGCGTCAACGAGACGATGGCAACGGTCGGTATGGTCAGCCCGATGCTGGCTATCGCCGATCCAAGGGCCAGGTTGATGCTGTTCTGCAGCTGATTTTTGACCGCCGACTTCGCAGCGGCAATGCCCTCCGGCAGCAGGACGATTGCGGCAATGACCACACCCACGAAAGCGTGCGGCAGGCCGGCTGCTGCGATACCCATATCCAGGGGGTAGGACAGGACCTTCGCTAGCAGCACGACGGCAACAAGCGAAACCAGCAGGAGCCCAAGGCAGATCACCGCCTCCCGGTCACTTGGCTTTTCCGACGAAAGTTCGGCATCCTCGCTTTCCGGGCCGTCGGAAACCGGAGCATCCAGGAAGTAGGCGCGATGCTTGACGGTCTGGACGAAAACGAAGACCCCCCAGAGCACGAGCGAGGCAGCGCCGACGACGATGATTTGCGCCGCGGAGAAGGACGGGCCCGATACCGTAAGCGTGAAGTTCGGCAGGATCAGCGTGAGGGCTGCGAGCGTGCCGAGCACGGCAAGGGCCGAAGCCGCGCCCTGCAGCTGGAACCTCTGCTCGAAATGCCGGCTTCCGCCCATGAGCAGGCAAGCGCCGATCACGCCGTTGAGGACGATCATCACGGCGGCAAAGACGGTATCCCGGGCCACCGTTTCGCTGCCCTTGGCGCCGGAGAGCATGATGGAGACGATCAGGGCGACCTCGATCACTGTCACCGCGATGGCCAGGAGGATGGAGCCGAAAGGTTCGCCCAGCTTCAGCGCCAGCACCTCCGCATGGTGCACGGCGGCAAAGACCGCCGCTCCCAGGAGCACGCCCGCCAGGACAAGCACCCACACGGCGTCCGGCGGCACGAGATTCGCGAATTTGAGGGCCAGCAGCACAACGGCCAGAAGGGGCGCGATCCATGTCCAGGCGGGCAGGGAAGCGTGAGCGTGGCCCGACATGATCGACCTTTCTCCTGAGGGTTCAGACCCGCGAACCAGCACAGCGCCCATTCCTGGACGCAGTCGGACCGACTCGCGGCATCCTATCCTCGCAGCTATCCGGGGCGCTAGGGCAAAGCAACTTCCGTCTGAACCGGCCGGCGAATATGCAGAGGTCATTCCGGAAGAAGGTCCTGGAATTTGCTCAGAACTTGTACACGAACCCGCCGCTGAAGATGTTCATGCCGGCTCCCACCTTGGTCTGGCCGGGAGGAAGGGTCTGGAAATTATGGTCTGAAAACTCGCTGCGCCTGTATTCCACCCGCAGCGTGGCATGTTCGCTCCACAGATACTCCGCGCCCAGGCCGGCGGTCCAACCACTCAGGGTGGCGCTGTCCGAACCGCCAGGCTGGCTCTTGACCTCAAGATTGGCGAATGCGAAGCCGCCCGTTCCATAGATCAGGATGCGATCGAAGCTGTAGCCGGCGCGCGCCTGGATCGAACCGACCATATCGACATCGCTCCTGGTGTGGGGCAGGGCGCCGGGCGTGCCCTTTCCATCCATGAACGAGTAGGACAGGTCCGCTGCGGGGCCGAAGACGATATTGCCCATCTGGAAATTATAGCCCGCCTCGGCCCCCAGCGAGACGCCGTCATCGTCCTTGAGATAATGGCTGCCGCGTCCGCTGAAGGACAAGGTCTGGTAGGTCAGGATCGGCTTGGCCCACACACCGCTCCAATCATAGGGCGCGGCCAATTCGCTGTAGTGCGGAATGATGAGCGAGAGCGGCATTGGCAGATTGCCGATCGGCCGCAAAGCGTCCGGCAAGCTCTGTGCCCCCGCCGTGCCCGACCAACCCAAGGCCGCGACGGCAAGCACCATGGCAATCTTCGTTTTCATTCGCAAAGTCCCCGACCGAACCGACACTCCAATGGGCGCATAAATTCAGTGTTGTAAGTTCAAAGCACGATCTTAAGAAGTCTTGATTTCGCCACAGACGTAAAAAAATTAATTTACCGTTAACGGGAGTGTTTTTCTCGTGCGGCATCCCAAGGTGTACTATTTCGTGATTTGCTTGTTATTTATGTTATAGTTTTTGCGCAAGTGGCGTTCGTGCTCCGCCTTGTATAATAATGCGGCTGCTGTTGCTCAGGGTAAGGCGATGGCGATCAGCCTTGACGCTACCTTGTACGATTTGGCTGATTGGCCCGACTGCATCAAGCCCCTGGAATAGCCGGTCACGAACGCAGGGTAATGCCGCTTCGATCGGAACCGCCAATTCTTCAGACGATTCTCCCTGCAGGCGACCGACTGCCCGGTGTCCGGCTCGTGGAAGAGCTTCGGGGTGTCGTCACCCGACGGCGCGGCGGCAAAGCTTTCCGCCGCCTGGGCCACAAGGAAGGGGCCGCAGACAAAACCGCCGATACGGCGCCTTCACGCAGAAATGGCGCCGCGCGCCGCGGACAGGACTTTCCGCGACGCGCGGCAGGCCGCTATCTGTTGCGGGAGCGGCTTCTTGCCCGGGTTTGGCCAAGGCCCATGGACTTCGCCAATTCAGAGCGCTGCTTGGCGTAGTTGGGCGCGACCATCGGGTAGTCATCGGGCAGGCCCCACCTCTCCCGGTACTCTGCCGGCGACATGCCGTATTGAGACGACAGATGGCGCTTGAGCGACTTGTATTTCTTTCCGTCTTCCAGCGAGATCAGGAAGTCGGGCGTCACCGACTTGCGGATGGGTACGGCAGGAACAAGCTTGGGGGCTTCGGTAGCGACCGCCGGTTCACCACGAGCAAGACGATCAAGAGCTCGGTGTGTTTGTGCAATCAGCTCAGGCAAATCGGCCGATGCGACGGAGTTATGGGCGACATAAGCAGCAACGATGTCAGATGTCAGTTCGGCGATGGAGGTGTCCATAGTGGCTCTTTCTTATAACGAGTACAAAAGACCGTGAGCAATGACCGTGGCATGACAACAACGGTATTGGTGATGCAGTCCATGCCTGCAACATGCCGAGTAGAGTTTGGCTTATTTAAGTCAGCATATCCAAGTTCCGCCTCCATCAACACGAATCTGGCGCTTTGACGGTATGATTACCCCGCTCCGGCCAGTGGAAACCTGGCGTCTTCACCTCGATACTGTCGAGGAGAAGATGCGAATCATCGAAGAGGCGCGGGCCTCCGGCGAGGCGGGGTCGCAGGTGCGTGGGAATCGTCATCGTCAGACAACGCCGATCTTCGCAACGATATCAATGACATAGGGCGTCAATCGGCATCCGTGTCCCGCGCCGATTCATAGGCGCCCTTTGGAAGGAGCAGCCCAGTACGAGGCATAGGTCCCGGGAGGAGCGTCTTCGCGGCCGACGGCATGGTCCAAAAAATGGAACGATTTTCGAAATGGCATGTTGTCAGCACAGTTTGCTTGGACGCGACCTTCACAGGCTGGGGAAACAAAAATGCGGACTATTCTCCTTATTATCGTAATCATACTTCTGCTCGCGGCCCTGCCTACCTGGCCCTACAGCGCAGGCTGGGGTTATTATCCCTCGGGCGGCCTCGGCGGTGTTCTTGTGATTGTACTGATCCTGATTGTTCTGGGCGTAATATAGCAAATCGATTTGGAGTCCTGGCAAGAACGACAGACGCTTCGCCAAGTTATTTGAGAACTATCCGGATTGGCTGCGACCAGGGAACTGATGTGACAGGCGATGGGTTGAAAGCAGCGCCCAAGTCCCAACATCCCGAATAAGATCGATCTCAGGACACGCGCGCCACACAAGCGCAAGTGCTATTGAAGGCGCAGGCCACGTTTCGAGCTGTCTTTGCTATCGTTCGATGAGAGAAGCCGTCATAACAGTAACAGGCCACTCATCTATTGATTGCCGTGTTGTAAATTCACACGTCATTTTCCGGGTGGGATAGCCGCGGGCCTGGAGTGCGGCGTTTTGCGACGTTTATCCCTTGTCGCATCTCCGGGAACAAAGGCTGTCAGCCGTGGTTCATGGGCAAAGGAGCGTCTTGGTGGAAGTGTTGTCAGCCGCATCGGAGTTCTTTCCTCTCTCCAAGACCGGCGGACTAGGTGATGTTGTAGGTGCCTTGCCGAAAGTGTTGGCGCCTCTGGGAATTTCCACGACGACCCTCATTCCCGCATATCCTGGACTGGTTGAGAAGCTCAGCGCCGTCAGCAAAATTGCTGAACTGGAACTTCTTGGCGAAAAAGCGGACCTGCTCGCCGGATCGTTTGAGGACATACCGATATTATTGCTGGATTGTGCGAGTTTATTTGCAAGGCCTGGCGGGCCATATTTGAACGAGCAGGGTGTTGACCATCCCGACAATTGGAAACGTTTTGGGGCCCTGTCTCTGGCGGCGGCCTATATCGCGGCCGGCAAAGGCGGCCCGTGGAGGCCGGATCTGGTCCATTTGCATGATTGGCAGACGGGACTAGCCGCCGCATACATGGCTGCGCTCGGGGTGAAGATACCCATCGTCACGACCATTCACAATCTCGCCTTCCAGGGGCAGTTTTCCGCGGATATATTTACCAGACTTGGCCTTCCAGCTTCCTACTTCAGCACGGAGTACCTGGAATATTATGGAGATATCAGCTACCTGAAGAGCGGCATCGTACTTTCGGATGCCATTACGACCGTGAGCCCCACCTATGCCCGGGAGATCCTGACGGACGATATGGGAATGGGGCTGCAGGGCGTCCTCTCCGAACGCCGGGAACGTTTGCAGGGAATAGTCAACGGCATCGATACGGATGTCTGGGACCCTGCCAAGGATCCCCTGATACCAGCAAGATACGACAGACGCTCATTGAAGCGGCGGGACATCAATAAATCGGAGATCGTGGAGCGGTTCGGGCTGGTCGACGACGGTGGCCCGATCATGTCGGTCATAAGCCGGCTGACGTGGCAAAAGGGCATCGATATTCTCACCGCCGTCGTTCCCGGCATCGTCGACCGCGGCGCAAAACTGGTCGTGTTCGGTCAGGGCGATCCCTCGCTGATCAATCCGCTGATCGATCTGGCATCAAAATACCAAGGCAGGGTTGCCGTCTTCGCGGGGTTCAGCGAAGCGCATGCGCACCTCCTTCATGCCGGGAGCGACATCGTCGTTCAGCCGTCACGGTTCGAGCCCTGTGGGCTCACCCAACTCTACGCGCTCAGATATGGCGCAATTCCGATCGTGTCACGCACCGGCGGCTTGGCGGAGACGATCATCGACGCAAACGAAGCCGCCATGGCCGCCGGGGTTGCCACGGGATTTCAGTTCAATCCGGGATCGGCGGAGGACCTGTATCACGCCGTCGATCGCGCCTTGCGCTCCTACGAGCAGCCCGACTTCTGGCGCAAGCTTCAATCTCACGCGATGAAAGCAGACTTTTCCTGGAAAAGGAGCGCCAGGCAATATGCGAAGATCTATTCCCGGGTTCTCAGATCCGGCCCGTCCTGAGCCGGGGGCTCCGAAATCCGGGTGACAAAAGCGTTTTGCGATTCTCGGTGGTTCGATCTGAAAGCAAAACGCCCTAGTTGTTGAGAGCTGCTGTTGGTCGAGAAGAAAACTCAGACCAGATGATCGTATTGAGAATGCTGCGACCCTCGACCTCAATATCGCCATCGGCGGTCATAACAATTCGGACCGGCCCGGTCGTGACCAGATCAATGGTTATAGCGCCAGTTTTACAGTTGATCGTAACAGTGGATTCATCGTTGCCTTTGCGTTTCGCCACGGCACTCTCTCTTGGTCGATTTTTGACGTCCATTTCTGAAGATCATCGCAAGGCATTACTTTGCGAGGTATCTTCGGGCTCCTCCAGAAAGTCAATCATGCGCTGAGCAAGGGCGCCGCTCAGGAGGCATCTTCCATCGACAATAGAGCCTGCATCATCGGACCTCTCGGAAGTAAACGCTTCAACATTGAGGATGGGCAGCGCAGTGGCCTCTCGGATGCGATCGATCATGGCGGTCGCCGTGACGATGGCCTTGTAGCGGTCCATGGTAGCTGCTTCCACGAACTGGCTAAATTCATACGTGGTTGTTACGGCGAAGCCACACGTCGTAAGGATCTGGTTGATCGCGGCCGCTGCATGGGGATTCCCTAGGCAGACCAAGATCTGTTCACGAACATTATTGTCGCGCTCGGTCCGCAGCATAGTATGATCCTTGTCATAAAAAGCCCTGTGTTCAGTAGAAGATATTATCGCGATCTTCGTTAGGCAATGTGAAGATATGTTGAGTTATGTTTCCGATGTCTCATATTGATACTTTTGATGTGGGCTGATTGCTTTTCCGCCATGCCTGCATGGTGCCTGGATGTTGAGCGAGTGCCAGCGTCAGTTCAATTTGTGTCGTCGTCTGTGAAGAAGATGGATCAAATCGAACGCGGGGATTGAGGCGCGGCGTCGGCTTGAGCAGGCAGCAGGAGACGGACTGTCAAGCCATGAGGGCTACGGTCAACGAAGGACAGCCGACCGTTATGATCGCGGACAATATCGTGGACGATTGAAAGGCCCAGTCCAAATCCGGCGTCGCCGTCGGTCGCCCTGGCGGAGTCGCCTTTGAAAAAGGGTTCCAGCACCCTTGCCTTGAGCTCATCCGGCAGGCCGGGGCCATCGTCGCTGACATCGATCTGCAACGCGCCGCCCTCCATGGTCTCCAGGCTGACAACCACATCGGTCGCGAATTTGGTGCCGTTGTCGACGAGGTTCGCCACGGCGCGGTAAACCCCGTGCGGCTTGCAGAAGTAGGTCAGGCGCGTCGGTCCTCGATAAGAGACGGAGAAGCCGGCGTTCGAAAAGTCGGCGCAAACCGTCTCCAGCAAGCTCGGAAGATCGGCGCGCAGCAAACGTTCGGTCGCAACGTCCTTGCGCAGATATGTCAGGGTCTCCTCGATCATGTCGTTGATGCGGGAGATGTCGCTCAGCATGCCATCTCGCAGCTCGGGTTGCGACGACCGCTCCGCGCGGAGCCGGAGCCGTGTCAGCGGTGTGCGCAGGTCGTGGCTGATGGCTCGCAGCATCCGTGTTCGATCATTGATCATGGTATGGATCCGGCTGCGCATGTCGTTCAGCGCGCGTGCCAGCACGCTGATCTCGCGCGCACCCTTCTCGCTGAAGGGTCTTTCGGGGCCGTCATCCGGGGCAAGAGACTGGGCGGCGGCGGCGAACCGCATCAACGGCGCCGTAATCATGAAGCCGGCATAGATCGTCAGCAAGATAACGACCGGGGCGATCGCCACGACACTCCAGAGCACCACGGGCATCAGCACCCGCAGATCCAGCGCTCTGGCGTCGGGTCGAAGAGTGAATGCCAATGTTCGTGTATCGTCGAGCCCGACAACCACGAGGTCCTGCGCCGCATCCGGGGAGGCGATATGGCGAAGCTGGACATCAGGCAGGTTCGGCAGGCGTTTCGCGACAAGATTTCGGATATCGCCGTCTGAGGTCAGCGCTTGCGTGTCGCGGTCGACCTCTTGTCGCGTCATCTCCCTCACCTGCAAGCCGGCTTTGTTCAGCGCACGCACAATGTCCTCAGCCTGCGCGGGACTGTCCGCGGCACGGATGGCCTTCACAGCCATTTCGATATTCACCGCCAACACGTCGGCAGTGCTGATGACGTGCCGAGTGCCGCCCATCAGTTCGGTGATGCCGGCGAAGATAACCACCAGGAGAACCGGCGCCACGGCCAAGGCGATAATGGGCTCGCGCACCGAACCCGACCTGAACCGGTCCAGCAAGGACATCAGATGCGCTCGACCGTTGGCGTGAAGAGGTATCCGCCCAGTCTGACAGTTTTGATCATCACCGGTTCTTTCGGCTCGGGCTCGATCTTCTGCCGGACGCGGCTGATGTGAACGTCGACGCTGCGCTCCACGGGGCCGGCAAGACCCGCATGGGTAAGGCTCAGAAGCTGCTCACGCGAGAGAACACGGCCCGGATTCTCGCAGAACGCCAGCAACAGATCGAACTCGGCCGTGGTCATCGATATATGGACACCATCCGGATCGGTGAGCTGGCGGGTGACGGGATTGATCTGCCAACCGGCGAAGGTCAGTATTTCGGGGCGTGGCACGCTGGGTGTCGCGTAGGCGGCCCGCCTGAGGAGACCCCGAATCCGTGCGATCAGTTCGCGAGAATTGAAGGGCTTGGTGACATAGTCATCGGCTCCAAATTCGAGACCGATAATCCGGTCCGTGTCGCCGCCCATCGCGGTCAGCATAATGATGGGCATCTGCGTTTCGAGCCGGAGCCGCCGGCAGATGGCGAAACCATTCTCGCCGGGAAGCATCACATCCAGTATCACGAGATCGAAATCTTGCTTGCGTAACACCTTGTCCATCTCGAGCCCGGACTGGGCGACCACGGCATCGAAACCATGCTCGGACAAGCTATCCCTGAGCATTCCCGCGATTTCGCGGTCATCCTCGACCAGGAGTATTCGCGCTCTAGGCGAATGCGCTCTGATGTGGGCGAAGTCGGTCATAGGTATAGGCCTGTCGTCGACGGACTCGGAAGATGACACAGGACCCCCGTCATCGCCATCTGTCGGGTAAGATCGAGCCGATGGCGGCAATCCGTCATGGAGCATGGACATTCATCCAGACGATCAGGGCAAGAAGGCTGAAGACGATCGCGATTGGAATGATGTTTCTTGCCATTAGGATCATCGAGTGGCGAGGATATTGTGGCCGCGAGCGCGTTGAGATCTGCGCCATTCGGCAACGGGGATCGATCGTCGCCCGCCGCTGCGCCCGCCGCAGGAGGCGCCCTCCGATCGGCGCACAAGCCTGCAGCTCTGGCGTCCGCAGACAGCGGCGATGCAGCCGACTTATATTGCCGGCCTTTGCTTGAGGTGGCGTCTGGGCACGTCCCTCGGAGTGCCGTGCTGCTCCGTCCGGGATCGGTGTCACCTCAATTGTGCCATCAGTGCATCCGCACCCTTGTCGATCCCGGTCTGCGCTGCCGCCAGCTTTCCGATACTCGCTCCAATGTTGTACGCGCTCGGATACTGCTTGCTGACGAACGCGGTGAGCAGGCGTGAGGTAGGCGCATCGAAGATCTCGACGGTGTAGATGACCGAGCCGGTGAGCAATCCCTCACGATCACGGGCGGTCTGCACCCCGTTATAGACAGCACCGGCCATGTCAAACCGCGACAGGGTGCTGATGACCGGCGTGGTGGTCACTGCCCCCGTCAGGGTCAACCTGATCCGCAATGTGTTGGGTGCGGGACGAGTCGCCAGCGTGAAGCGGCTGAGCAGCTTCTCGGTGAAACGCGTCTGCATATAGCGGGCGAGCGATAGCTTATCCTCTTCAACCATGTCGCCGAATTGCTGATCCGGGCCCCGATAGACTACGACCGGTTCAACGATGACCTTGTCATAGGCGCGCCAGGCTACCGTTGAGGCGTAGCGATAAGGTATGTGGCCGGATGTGTCGGAGGGGTTCGGTGCCAGATAGGATGACGACGCGACTCCCGAATAGGAAACCGGTGTCACGCCTGCGCATCCAGCCAAGGTGGGAAGGAACGCCAGGACCGCCAGACGACTCGCCCGCGTGAATGTGTGCATTTCAAACTCCTGTTCAAACATAGGAAGTGCGCGAATGAGGTAGAACCAAATCGACGGCAGTCGAATCGGCGGCTTAACGGCGCTGATTTGGGGGGTGCGCAGTTCTGCAGAAACACTGGAGCTTCGATAGTGGCTCGGCTGTTGCTGTAAATTTAGAGTTGTTTAGAAATGTTGCTGGCGGGGTCGGAGGCCGATCGACGGCAAACTTCCTGACGCCCCAAAAAAGCCCGCTCTCCGTTTGCGTCTGCCTGGGGGCTGCTTCAGGCCATAGCCCACCCCGCAAGTGGCAACCTGCCTCCCAGAGTAAAACGCTCTAACGATAGGCCGCGGGATCGGGGATCGGCACCGCCGCGATCAGGTCGCGGGTATAGTCTTCGCGGGGGCTGGTGAAGATGGCGTTGCGCGGACCGGCTTCGACGATTCTGCCATGGCGCATCACCGCGACATGGTGGCTCATCCGCTCCACCACGGCCATGTCGTGCGAGATGAACAGATAGGCCAGGCCCAGGGTCTCCTGCAGCTCCAGCATCAGGTCGAGCACGCGTCCACGTACCGAGACATCGAGGGCCGCCACGCTTTCATCCGCGACGATCAGGCCCGGCCGCAGTGACAATGCGCGGGCAATGCAAATGCGCTGGCGCTGGCCGCCGGAAAATTCATGAGGATAGCGCGTGGCAAGATCGGGCGACAGGCCGACGCGGCGCAGCAGATCCGCGACCTCGTCCTTGCGTTCGGCCGGCGAGGCAAGGCCGTGGATCGCCATCGGCTCGGCAATCGCGGCGCCCACCGTCATGCGCGGATCGAGCGAAGCATAGGGGTCCTGGAAGATCATCTGGGCCTTGCGGCGCACCGGGCGCATCGCCCCGGCGCCGAGACCCTGGATGGGGTCGCCATCGATGCTCACCTCGCCTGAAAAGGGCACCAGGCCGAGCACGGCCTTGCCCGTGGTCGACTTGCCCGAGCCGCTTTCGCCGACCAGGCCCAAGGTCTGGCCCGGTTGGATCTCGAAGCTCACATCCTTCACGGCCGCCGCCTGCCCCACGGCGCGCCGGAACAGGCCGGACGGCTTGCCATAGCTGACTTCGAGGTCGCGCACGAACAGGATCGGCCCGGCACCGGCGGGCCTTTCGACCGGTGGCGTGCTGGTGATACGCGGTGGCGCTACAGTGCCGGCCAGGGCGCCGAGCCTGGGCACGGCGGCAAGCAATTCCTGGGTGTAGGGCTGGCGCGGGTTGCGGAAGATCGCCTGCACCGGCCCGCTTTCCACCAGCCTGCCATGCTGCATCACCGCCACCCGGTCGGCCATCTGCGCCACCACACCCATGTCATGGGTGATCAGGATGATCGCTGTCCCGAATTCGCGCTTGAGTTCGCGCATGAGGGTAAGGATCTGCGCCTGCACGGTGACATCGAGTGCCGTGGTCGGCTCATCGGCGAGCAGGAGCTTGGGCCGGCAGGAGAGGGCCATGGCGATCATCACGCGCTGGCGCATGCCACCGGAAAGCTCATGGGGATATTGCTGCAGGCGCCGCGCCGGCTCGGATATGTGCACGACATCCAGCATGGCCATCGCGCGGGCGCGCACGCTGTCGCCTTCCGCCGCCTGGTGCTGGCGGATAGCCTCGTAAAGCTGGGCGCCGATGCTCATCACCGGATTTAGCGAGGTCATGGGCTCCTGGAAGATCATGGCAATCTCGCCACCGCGCACGTCGCGCATGGCCCGCTCGGAAAGCCGGGCGAGATCGCGTCCATCCAGGCGGATGGTGCCTGAGGCGATGCGCAGGGAAGTCGCCGGCAGAAGACGCATGGTGGAGAGCGCCGTCACCGACTTGCCCGAGCCGGATTCACCCGCGATGCACAGGGTCTCGCCGGGCGCGACGCTCAGGCTGACATCGTTGATGACGCGCCGTGCGCCCTCGGGCGTCAGGGCATCGACGCACAGGTTCTCGATGGCCAGGATCGGCCTGTCGTTCATCGCCACGGGTTGGTCCGCCAGCAGAGCGGTCATGCAAATACGATCCGCGGGAAGTAGAAACTAACAACCCAATTGGGCATATCCACGATCTCGCTGATCCTGAGGTCCCCGCAGACGGAGCAGAGCATATAGGCGTCCACGGGCGAAAGCCCGTGCTCGGCCGTGAGCAGGTCGATCATGCGCATCAGGCTCTCTCGCGCGCCCGTCATCAGGTCGGGCCCGACGCCCGTCGTGACTTCATAACCGGCGGCATCGAGATGATGCGTCACCGGTCCGGGCGTGGTGAAGCGGGGAGAGGCGAGTTTGGTGTCCTTGATGAGATCGAGCGTGACCTCGACATCCATCTGGCTTTCGATGGCGGTGCCGCAGACTTCGCCGTCGCCTTGCGCCGCATGGGTGTCGCCGATCGAGAACAGGGCGCCGGGTACCTCGATCGGCAGATAAAGCGTCACGCCGGCCGTGAGGTCGCGGATGTCGAGATTGCCGCCGACGCGGCGGGGGGGCACGATCGAATGCAGGCCGGGTTCCGCCATGGCGACACCCACGGTGCCGGCGAAGGGTTTCAGGGGCACCTTGCCTCCGGGGCCGAACAGGGAGGGGGCCAACGTTGAAGGCTCATATTTCCAGATGTGGATGGCCGGGTCGGTGAACTGGTCGGCCAGCAGCCCGAAGCCTGGAATATTCGCCGTCCAGCCCAGGCCCGAAGGCGCAAAATGCCGGATCGACACCTTGAGCACGTCACCGGGTTCGGCGCCCTCGACAAAGACAGGACCGGTCACGGGATTGACTCGCGAGAAATCCAGGGTCGTGACATCTCGCGCGGTGGAACCGGCATCGAACTGGCCCCCGGAGGAGTCGAGGCACTCGAAATGAATGGTCGAACCGGGTTCGGCACGCAGAACCGGCGCGAAGTCGCGATTCCAGCCGAGATGATGATCCTTGCGGTGAATGGTGTAGTCACATGCCACGCACATGTTGCGGCCTTTCCTGCCTGGCAGTTTTCTTGAATGTGAGGCGCCGCCAGCCCTCCTTCACGAAGTGGGGAAGAAGGCTCGGCGCCCTGCGATCGGGAGGGGCATAGGCGGATATGGCGCCAGAGCATAGTGGCCTTAGACTCGATCGCAAACGAGGCAGGAGAGGCTGTCATCCCCGGCGAGCACGTCACAAGCTTTTGCTTGTGACTGCGAGGGAAGGGGATCCAGGGGCCGAGGTCTGGGCCCTACGAGCCCCTGGATCCCCTTCCCTCGCTTCGCTCGCCGGGGATGACAGCCAAAGCAATCGAACTTAAAGGCACCACGCTCTAGAGCCCGAGTAGAGCTCCGAGCGCCAGTATCCACAACGCCCCTCCGACATCCGGTGAAGAGGGCTCGAGAAGTCTATGGCTTTACCGAAATGCCGTCGTAATCGATCACCCGGGTCGGATCGATATAGACCTCGTCCGGGCCGCCCATGCGCTTCGATTTGGCCACCACACGGCGCTCGTTGAACACGGGGATCCAGGGCGCGTCCTTGGTCTGGATATCGGTGAAGATCTGCTTCCAGACGTCGGCCCGCTCCGCGGCCTTGGACGGTACCGGCATGGCGTCGGCTGCCGCCGCGCGGGGCTCGATGTCCTTGTTGCAGTACCAGGACCAGTTCCAGCCGCCCTGGACCGCGCTGCCGCAAGCCAGGATCGGGCCATAGAAGTCGGAGGGATCCGGGAAGTCGGCGATCCAGCCCAGACCCCCCGACCACGCCATCGCGGCCTGGCCCTGCGTGCCGCCAGCGGCGATCACATTGGGATTGGCCAGTGCCTTGATCTCGGCCTTGACGCCGATGGCGGCAAGATCCTGCTGGATCGCCGCGGTGATGCGCGGCTGCGGGTCCGTGTTGGACGTATAGATCTCGGTGGAGAAGCCGTCGGGAAGGCCGGCCTCGGCCAGGAGCGCCTTGGCCTTGGCGACGTCGTAGGGGTAGCCCTTGTAATCCTTGTCGTAGCCCGGCATCAGCGGCGGCAGCACCTGATTGGCGGGGGTGGCGCGGCCATTGATGATACGCACGATGCGCTCCTTGTTGATGGCCATGTTGAGGGCCTGGCGCACCTTGGGATTGTCGAGCGGCTTGACCTGCGTGTTCAGGGTTACGTAGCTGGTCTCCAGCTGGTCGCGGTCGACGATCATGCCCGCAAAATCGGGCGAATTCTTCATTTCCAGATATTTGGCCGGAGGAATGCCATCACCGGCAATATCGACCTCGCCCTTCTGCAGGCGCAGCAGCGCGACAAGCGGCTCCTGGCCGACTTCCACCGTAAAGCCGTCGATGTAGGGGCGGCCCTTGACGAAATAATCCGGGTTGCGGGCAAAGACCAGATGCTGGCCCACCGTCCAGTCCTTCAGGATGAAGGCGCCGGAGCCGACGGGCTTCTTGCCGAAATCGCCATTGGCGGCGTCGACGGCCTCCTTCGGCACGACCGAGGCGAAGTTAAGCGCCAGCACGTTCAGGAACGTGGCGTCCGGCTGAACGAGATCGAAGCGCACGGTGTGATCGTCCACCACCACGATGCCGTCCATGGTCTGGCTGGTGCCGGCGGTCATCTTGTCGGCGCCGACGATGGAGTGGAAGAAGCCGGCGCCCGGGCCCTGCGTCTTGGGATTGACGGCGCGTTCGATCGAATATTTCACGTCGGCTGCCGTGATTTCGCGGCCATTGGTGAACTTAACCCCGGGATGGATCTTGAAGGTGTAGCTCTTGCCATCCGCCGAAACATCATAGGAATCGGCCAGCGACGGGCCGAGTTCCGTGGTGCCGGCCTTGTAGTCGACCAGGCGCGAGAACAGGCCGTTGATCATCGACCAGTTCTGCCAGTCATAGCCGATGGCCGGATCGAGCGTGGCGATATCATCCTTGAAGGTCACGGTGATATTGCCGCCCATCGCCGGCGTATCTGCCGCATGGGCCATCAACGGCGCGGCTGCGAGCACCGCGGCGAGGGCCGTACATTTCAAAAACTGCTTCAACATCAATATTCTCCTCAGTCTGGCCGTCTTGCTATTGCGCGCGGATGCGCGGGTCGATGAAGGGAGCGACGAAATCGGCGAAGAGATTGCCGAGCACGATGGCGAGCGCCGAAACCAGGGTGACACCCATGATGATGGGCACATCGAGGGTCTGGATGGCCTGCCAGGCGAGCTGGCCAATGCCGGGCCAGCCATAGACCGACTCGACCACCACGACCCCGCCCATGAACTGGCCGATATCGATGCCGATCATGGCGATGATGGGCAAAAGAGCATTGGGCAGGGCATGGCGCATCACCACCCGCCAGGCCGAAACCCCCTTGGCGCGGGCGGTGCGGACATAATCCTGGCGCAGCACCTCGATCATCGCCGAGCGCACCATGCGGGCATACCAGCCGGCGCCCAGGACGCCGAGAGTCGTGGCCGGCAGCACGACATGGGCAAAGCTGCCGAAGCCCGACATCGGAAACCAGCCAAGCTTGGCGGCGAAGACGAAGAGGAGCAGCAAAGCCACTACAAATTGGGGCGAGGATACGCCGACGAAGGACAGCATCATCACTGCACGGTCGACGAAGCCGTTGCGACGGACGGCTGCGATGATACCGAAGGTCAAGCCAAGCGCGACCTCGACGAGAATGCCGGCGGCCATCAGGACCAGCGTTGCGGGCAGGCGAGCCAGGATCAGGGGCATCACCTCGGTCTTTTGCGTGTAGGACCGGCCAAGATCGCCTTGCGCCAGCCCTTCGAGGTAATGCCAGAACTGCATGATCAGCGGCTGGTCGAGGCCGAGTTCGTGCCGGATGGCGGCCACCATCTGCGGCGTGGCGCTGCGTCCCGCGATCAGCACCGCCGGATCGGCCGGCAGGCAGTAGAGCAGCAGGAAGGTGATGGCGGCGACACCCAGCAGGATCAGGATCGACTGCAGCAGGCGCTGGCCCAGAAAAAGCACCATGTCAGCCCCTCCCGCGCTGGGTCGGATCGAGGATGTCGCGGAGCGCGTCCCCGATCAGGTTGAAGGAAAGGGCGGTCGCCAGGATGATCGCGCCGGGAATGAAGACCAGCCAGGGCGAGGTCTGGAAGTAGCTCTGGTTGTCGTTGATGATATTGCCCCACGAGGCTTGCGGCGGCTGCACGCCGATGCCCAGGAAGCTCAGCGTCGCCTCCAGCAGCACGGTGGTGGCGATGCCGAGCGTGCCCCATACCACGGCTGTCGGGACGAGATGCGGCATGATGTGCAGGATGAGGATGCGGCCATGCCCGGCGCCAAGCGATCTCTCCGCGGTGATGAAATCGCGCTCCACCAGGCCGCGTGTCTCGGTATAGACGATGCGGGCGACCTGCACCCAGTTCACCATGGCGATCACCATCACCACGATCCACAGGCTCGGCTTGAGCAGGGCAGCCAGCGCGATCGCGAGCAAGAGTGCGGGAAAAGCCATCATCAGGTCGGTGAAGCGCATCAGGAGATTGCCGAAAAAGCCCCTGAGATAGCCGGCGCTGATGCCGACGATTAGGCCGATCCCGACCGCGATGCCATTGGCGACGAGACCGATGACCAGCGAGGTGCGGGCGCCGAACAGAAGGCGGGACAGGAGGTCCCGGCCAAGGGGATCGGTGCCCAGCAGGAAGCGCGCGCCGGGCGGCAGGGGCATGCCGTCGTCGGTGGCGCCGTCGGGCAATTGCACATCGGGCGAGAACGGCGCCAGCCAGGGTGCGAAGACCGCGCCAAGCACCACGAGGCCGACGATGATGAGCCCGATCAACGCGGCCGGGTGGCGCACGAGTTCGGAGAGCACTCGCATCAGCCGGCCTCCGGCATTGGCTGGAGCCCGGTGAGGATCTCGGCGGCCACGTGCTCGATCGTCAGCCGGCGGCGCATCGCGCAGCTCCGGAGCAGCGTATAGGCGGCGCTTTCGTCGATCGCCCGCGCCGTCATGATGGCCTGCACGGCACTATGGACGAGGGGCCGGAGGCGCATGCGTTCTTCCAGGTCCGCCATGCGCCTGGCGGTCGCGAGATGCTGGGCGTGCATGTGCTCGGCCATGACCAGGGCCGGATAGACCGCGGAGGCAGTGATAGGCTTGGAGATGATGGCTCCCGCGCCGTGATCCATCGCCCAGGCGATGCGGCCTGGTGCCTCGGACCCCAGGAGCGCGATCAAGGGCATCGGCGCCTCGCCGGCGGCCCAGGGCAGCAGGCCGTTCCAGCCCTGGTCGGCGTCCACGAAGACGACATCCGGCCTAGCCCTAGAAAGATCGAGGACTTCCCACCGCGTCGTCGCCGTGAGGCCAAGCCGTTCGAGCTGACGCATCAGCCGCTCGATGCCCTCATCGACCCGGTGCAGCACCAGCGCGTTCCGCCCTCTGAAGCTCGGTGTTCCCTTCATCGCACGACCCTCAGATGCAGGGAGGTGCGGGGGGCGCGGCCGCCCACCAGATAGGGATCGGCGGCGATGGCGGGCCTCGAGGCCAAAATGTCGAAGCCGCCCTCTTGGTTGATGCGGCCAAGATGGAAGGGCAGGGCGGCGTGGTTGGTCTGCGGATCGATGGACAACGGCCCCAGCACGGTATCGACAGGACCGGCATGCAAAGTCTGCCGTACCAGGGCCGGATCGTCATTGCCGGCCTTCAGGATCGTCTCGACGCAGAGGCGGGTTGCGGTATAGGCGCCGGCGAAAAAGCTCGACACCAGCCGGCTCTCGCCAAAACGGGCGGCGACCCGGCGCTTGAAGGCGAGGTTGTACGGGGTTGCCAGACTGTCGAAGTAGGAAGCCGCCGAGAGCTGGCCGACCGCCGCGCCGCCGGCGATCTCACCGAGTTCGCATTCGGTGAGATCGCAGCTCACGACAGGACAATGGCTGGGCTCGAAATGCGGATCGCGGTCGGCGAGGGCGCGCATCGCGGCCAGGAAGGCATAACTTGCCGGGCCGATCAGGTTGTTGAGGATGAAATCGGGCCGGCGCAGCTCGATATCGGCAATCAGGCGGTCGACATTGGTCTCCTCGAACGGCAAATAGCGTTCGCCCAGCACCTCGCCGCCCGCCTGCATGATCAGTTCACGGGCGAGGCGGTTCATCTCCCAGCCCCAGACATAGTTGGCGCCGGCCAGATAGGCCCGCAAGCCATAGCGGGGCAGCAGGTGATCGAAGAGCGGCAGCAGGTGCTGGTTGGGGCAGGCACCCGTGTAGATCACGTTCTCATTGGCCTCGAAACCCTCATAGGGGCACATGTACCAGAGCAGGCCGTCATGCTTTTCGATGAGCGGGATGACGTCCTTGCGCGACAGCGAGGTAATGGTGCCGACGATGTGGCGGCAACCCTGGTCGCGCAGCATCGAACGAGCCTGATCGAGATAAAGCCCGGCTTCGCCTACGGGATCACCGAAGACCGGCTCGATGGCGGCAGCGGGAATCTCGGCCTTGAGGTCTTCGATGGCAAGCTCGGCGCCATCGCGGCAGTCGCGTCCGAGGGCAGCGTAGGGGCCCTTTGTCGAATAGAGAATGCCAATCCGGACGGCGCGCATGCAGCCTCAAAAAATAAAAAGCCCCACGCGATCCCATGATGGCATGAGATGACGTGGGGCGAAACTGCCCGATGGCCCTTTGGCCGATGTGGCGGTGGCAATGCCTGCCGCTTGGGCACGATTAAAACACGAGCAGATCGGGGTCTGTCAATAGCTTTATCGTGGTGCTTGGAGAGCGAAAGCGCGCCGGTCAAGGGACGAATTCGAACCGTGAGCCGACATGGTCGGCTCACGTCCGCGACTTCGCGCGGGAGGTGCATCGGCGCTCCGAACTCAGGCCAATAGAGGTGGGGAACGTCATTCCGGCGTTCCGCTTCGCTCCAGCCGGAATGACGAGCCGGTCAGCCCTCGACTCTTGTTCACCCGAGTTCAGAGCCCTGGGAGGCGGGGGCACCCTTTGATCCCCTTCCATATCTTCCCTCTAAATCTCTCCCAGCCTCCCCTTGCGCCGTACCCAACTCTCACCACATTTTCGTCAGCGGGCGCCTTCGGGGCTCGCAAATCATATGGCGCTTGGGCGATGCTACGGGTCCCTGGGCGTGCAGGAAGGAAGAACCCATGAATTTCGAACGCTACACGGAACGGGCGCGTGGTTTTGTGCAGTCGGCGCAGTCTCTTGCGCTGCGCGAAGGCCATCAGCAATTCGCCCCGGAGCACCTCCTCAAGGTGCTGCTCGACGACCCGGAAGGGCTCGCGGCCGGTCTGATCGACCGGGCCGGCGGCAATTCGCGCCAGGCGCTCATGGCCGTTGAGGCCGCCATCAAGAAATTGCCGAAGGTGCACGGCGCCGGCGCCGGCCAGGTCTATCTGACGCCGCAACTCGCCCGTGTCTTTGAAGCCGCCGAGAAGGCGGCCGACAAGGCTTCCGACAGTTTCGTCACGGTCGAGCGGCTGCTGCTGGCGCTTGCCATCGAGAAGGATTCGGAGGCTGGCAAGGCGCTGGCCAATGCCGGCGCGACGCCGCAGAACCTCAACAAGGCCATCGAAGCCCTGCGCAAGGGGCGTACTGCCGACAGCGCCACGGCGGAGAACGCCTATGATGCCCTCAAGAAATATGCCCGCGACCTCACTGCGGCCGCGCGCGAGGGCAAGCTCGACCCGGTGATCGGCCGCGACGAGGAAATCCGCCGCACCATCCAGGTGCTCTCCCGCCGCACCAAGAACAATCCGGTGCTGATCGGCGAGCCCGGCGTCGGCAAGACGGCGATCGTCGAGGGCTTGTCGCTGCGCATCGTCAATGGCGACGTGCCGGAGTCCCTCAAGGACAAGTCCCTGCTCGCCCTCGACATGGGCGCGCTCATCGCCGGCGCGAAATATCGCGGCGAGTTCGAGGAGCGGCTGAAATCCGTGCTCAACGAGGTGATGTCGGCCGAAGGCCAGATCATCCTCTTCATCGACGAGATGCACACGCTGGTCGGTGCGGGCAAGGGCGAGGGCGCCATGGACGCCTCAAACCTGCTCAAGCCTGCGCTGGCGCGCGGCGAGCTGCATTGCGTCGGCGCCACCACGCTCGACGAGTATCGCAAGCATGTCGAAAAGGACGCAGCGCTGGCGCGGCGCTTCCAGCCCGTCTTCGTCGAGGAGCCGACGGTGGAGGACACCATCTCGATCCTTCGCGGCCTCAAGGAGAAGTATGAGCAGCATCACAAGGTGCGGGTGACGGACAGCGCCATCGTGGCTGCCGCCACGCTGTCGAACCGCTACATCACCGACCGCTTCCTGCCCGACAAGGCCATCGACCTCGTCGACGAGGCGGGCGCGCGCCTGCGCATGCAGGTGGATTCCAAGCCCGAGGAGCTCGACGAGCTCGACCGGCGCATCGTCCAGCTCAAGATCGAGCAAGAAGCGCTGAAGCGCGAGAACGACGACGCCTCCAAGGACCGGCTCACCCGGCTCGAAAAGGAGCTGGCCGATCTCGAGGAGCGCTCGTCCGAGCTTACCCAGCGCTGGAGAAGCGAGAAGGACAAGCTCGGCCGCGCCGCCGATCTCAAGGGCCAGCTCGACAAGGCCAAGAACGAGCTCGCGGACGCCCAGCGCCGCGGCGAGTATCAGCGTGCCGGCGAGTTGACCTATGCCGTGATCCCGAAGCTCGAAAAGGATCTGGCCGAGACCGAGGCAAGCGAGGGCAAGGTCAGCATGGTCGAGGAGGCCGTGACGGCGGACCATGTGGCGCAGGTCGTCTCGCGCTGGACGGGTGTGCCCGTCGACAAGATGCTGGAGGGCGAGAAGGACAAGCTCCTGCGCATGGAAGACGTGCTGGGCGCCCGCGTGGTCGGCCAGGGCGAGGCCGTGCAGGCTGTCTCTACCGCGGTTCGGCGTGCCCGCGCCGGCCTGCAGGATCCCAACCGGCCGATCGGCTCCTTCATCTTCCTCGGCCCCACGGGCGTGGGCAAGACGGAGCTGACCAAGGCGCTCGCCGCCTTCATGTTCGACGACGATACGGCGATGGTGCGGCTCGACATGTCCGAATATATGGAGAAGCACTCGGTGAGCAGGCTCATCGGCGCGCCTCCGGGCTATGTGGGCTATGACGAGGGCGGTGCCCTCACCGAAGCCGTGCGGCGCCGGCCCTACCAGGTCGTGCTGTTCGACGAGATAGAGAAGGCGCATCCGGATGTCTTCAACGTCCTCCTGCAGGTGCTCGACGACGGGCGACTGACGGACGGGCAGGGGCGTACGGTCGACTTCCGCAACACGCTGATCATCATGACCTCGAATCTGGGCGCCGAATATCTGGTCAACCAGAAGGAGGGCGAGGATTCCTCAGCCGTGCGCGAGGAAGTCATGTCGGTGGTGCGCTCGCACTTCCGGCCGGAATTTCTCAACCGTGTCGACGAGATCATCCTGTTCCACCGCCTGAAGAAGGCGCAGATGGGCGCGATCGTCGACATCCAGATGGCCCGGCTGCAAAAGCTGCTGGACGAGCGCAAGATCACGCTGGAGCTCGACGATGCGGCAAGGAATTACCTGGCCGACAAGGGATACGATCCGGCTTATGGCGCGCGTCCGCTGAAGCGGACGATCCAGAAGCTGGTGCAGGACCCGCTCGCCGAGATGATCCTCTCCGGCAAGGTCAGGGATGGCAGCCACATCCCGGTCAGCGCGACGGGTTCGGGGCTGATCATAGGCGGCCGCGCGGTCAACGCCGCGGCGGCGTAACCTGGGAGCGCGGACTTCCAGTCCGCCTCTTGGACCACTGGGAATAAAGGAAAGGCGGGTCCGAACAGGCCCGCCTTTTTCCTGGGAGTATCCGTATTCGGTCAAGCAGCTTTAGGCGTCCAAATCCGATTATCTCGCAAGAGGGCGTTAGCGAGGATGATGAGCTTGCGCATGATGGCGACGATGGCGATTTTTTTGGGTTTTCCGGCGGCGACCATGGCCTGGTATTTAGCGGCGAGGTCGGGGTTCCATCGGATAGCGGCGACCATGGGCATATAGAGGGCTCGTCGCAGAAGGGCTCTTCCCCCGCGAATGAAGCGCTTGCCATTTTTGCTGCCGCTGTCGCGTGGGACAGGGGCGAGGCCGGCCAGGCTTGCGGCTTGAGGGGGAGACAGGGTGCCCAGTTCAGGCATGTGGATGAGCATGGCGTGAGCTGTGATGGGTGCCACGGCGGGGATGGAATCGAGGATTTCGGCTCTGCGCTTGAAGGCGGGATCCTTGTCGGCCCGCCTGGCGATCTCCTCGTCGATGGCGTTTATCTGCGCTTGGGTCAGAGCCAGTGTCTTGGCGAGTTGGCGCTTGATCAGGGGGAGTTCGGCGGTTTGCTGGCGGGTCTGGGTTGCCACTTTGATCTTCATCAGGGCGTCCCGCGCCGCGGCCAATTGCTTCATCTCCTCAAGGGCCTGGCTGACGATGAGGGTCGGCTCGGGCTGGACGGCCTGGCCATAGCGGGCCAGGGTCATGGCATCGATGCGATCGGTCTTGGCCAGCCTGCCAATACCTTCGGCAAAGCGTCGGGCCTGGCGCGGGTTGAGCTTGACGGCCGGCAGGCCGGCCTGGTTGAGCGCGCGTTCGAAGGCGCGATGATAGGCCCCCGTTGCTTCGAACACCACACGCTCGACAGTCCAGGAAGAAAGCCAGGCAAGCAGGGCGCGATGGCCCGCCTGGGTGTTGGCAAAGCGCTTGATGAGGCCTGCCGGGTGGACAGCCACATCCAAATGATCCTTGCCGATGTCGGTGCCGACATTGTGTGCTAGGCTGCTCGTCATCTTTTCCAAGTCCTCTGCTTGTCTCCGGAGCAATGCCGGTATCCGTTCAGGCCTCATGGAAAAGAGAGGGGTGGTCAGACTCCTAAGTCAGTCCTTCGATTATCGCAGGCACGACCCGTCCCCTCCCGCCTCCAGCTCGGCGGCCACCGAGCTGGAGGCATCCAAAAGCTAGGCTTGCACGATGGGATTGAAATAGACAATCGCAGGCATCCCTGCCTGCATCTTCCTCTCCAGCAAACGCAGCGCTTCCAAGAGCAGGCAAGGATGCCTGCGATCCCAGGGACGGGACGTCGGCGCTCGCGGCTAATCCCGCGCTCCCGGCGTGCCCAGCCGGATGCCTTCCAGGTTCACCCACAGGGCGATCAGCGTGCACACCGCGCCGGACAGGAGGTACGCCCCCGAAGCCGCCAGGCCGAACAGGGATGCGATACCCAGCGCCACGAAGGGGGCGAAGCCGGCGCCGAACAGCCACGCGAGGTCGGAGGTCATCGCCGCGCCGGTGTAGCGGTACTGGATCGGGAAGGCCGAATTCACCGCGCCGGAAACCTGGCCGAAGGTGAGGCCCAGCAGGACGAAGCCGGCGATCATGTAGGCGATCTCGCCGGTGTGGCCGGCATTCAGCAATTGCGGCGCATAGCCGCTATAGACTGCAATGCCCATGGCGCAGACGGCGATCAGGTTGCGCCGGCCGAAGCGATCGGCGATCGGGCCGGAGGCCGCGATTGCGACGACGCCGAACAGGGCACTGACGATCTCGATGAACAGGAACTGCGCCGGGCTCTCGTTGGTCTCCAGCACCACCCAGGCCAGCGGAAACACCGTCACCATGTGGAAGAGGGCGAAGCTCGCCAGCGGAGCGAAGGCCCCGACGATGATGTTGCGGCCCTGCTCCTTCATGGTCTCCATGATCGGGGTGGGCTGCAGTTCCTGGGTCTTGAACAACTCGGCATATTCGGGCGTGGCGACGATGCGAAGGCGCGAGAACAGGGCCACCACGTTGATGGCCAGCGCCACGAAGAAGGGGTAGCGCCAGCCCCAGTCGAGGAAATCGGCCGGGCTGAGCGTTGTGTAGAAGAAGGCGAACAGGCCGCTGGCGACGATCAGTCCGAGCGGCGCGCCAAGCTGCGGGATCATCGCATACCAGCCGCGCTGGCCGACCGGTGCGTTGAGGCTGAGCAGGGAGGGCAGGCCGTCCCAGGTGCCGCCGAGCGCAATGCCCTGGCCGAAGCGCAGGATGCAGAGCAGCGTGCCCGACCAGGCGCCGACGGTGGCGTAGTCGGGCAGGAGGGCGATCGAGACCGTGGAACTGCCGAGCAGGAAGAGTGCGATGGTCAGCTTGATCTCGCGGCCATAGCGCCGGTCGAACAGGGTGAACAGGGCCAGGCCGATGGGGCGGGCGATGAAGGCGAGGGCGAAGATGGCGAAGGACCAGAGCGTGCCGGCCAGCGGATCATGGTTCGGAAAGGCAAGCTTGGGAAACACCAGCACCGAAGCGATGGCATAGACGAAGAAGTCGAAATATTCCGAGGTGCGGCCGATGATCACGCCGATGGCGATTTCGCCCGGGGCGATCGTGTGATGCCGCGAGGCAGGCGGGCCGGAATGTGTCGTGCTCGTCGTGCTCATCATCGCTCGGCTTGCTCCTGAGCCTTTATATCACGGCCCCCGTCGGAGGGGACGGGAGAGTGGGCCCGATGGCGCCGAGCCCGATTTCTTTATTCGGACCGATGCTACAGGGCTTTGGTGTCATATCTTTTGCGCCGAAACCAGATACCCACTTTTCGGCGCCAAGCTCTTAGGGGTACCTTTTGCCGTCTTTGTGATGATATTGTCATTGGACAAAATGTCCAATGTGCATCCCGGAACCGGAGGCGTATCGGCACGACATGAGACAGCCATCCCATGCCCACCAGCATCGTGCCGAAAAATGGAAGCCGGTTTTCGGACGCAACGATGCCATCGGAACCCGATCCAAGCCCTGGCACAGCCTGTTGGCGCTGCCCCTGCTGGGGCTCCTGACCGGCTGCAATGCCGTCGTCCTCTCCCCTTCGGGAGACGTCGCGGCCAGGCAGCGCGATCTCCTGCTCTATTCGACCGCGCTCATGCTGGTCATCATCATCCCGGTGATGGCGCTCACCATCCTCTTCGCCTGGCGCTATCGCCAGTCCAATACCTCGGCACGCTACGAACCGGACTGGGATCACTCCACCCAGCTCGAACTGGTGATCTGGGCTGTCCCGCTGCTGATCATCATCGTGATCGGCGCCATCACCTGGACGGGCACCCATCTGCTCGACCCCTACCGCCCGCTGGAGCAGGTGAGCACGGGCAAGCCGGTGGCCGCGGATGCGCAGCCGCTCGAGGTGCAGGTCGTCTCGCTCGACTGGAAGTGGCTGTTCATCTACCCGCAATACGGCATCGCCACCGTCAACGAGATGGCGGCGCCGGTCGACCGGCCGATCAGCTTCAAGATCACCTCCTCGGCGGTGATGAACTCCTTCTATATCCCGGCGCTGGCGGGCCAGATCTATTCCATGCCGGGCATGGAGACCAAGCTGCATGCCGTCATCAACCAGCCTGGCGAGTATGAGGGCATCTCCGCCAATTACAGCGGCGCCGGTTTCTCCGGCATGCACTTCAAGTTCCACGGCGTCGACCAGGCCGGCTTCGATCAATGGATCCAGAAGGCGAAGAGTTCGGGAACCACGCTCGACCGCGCCAGCTACCAGGTGTTGGAGAAGCCCAGCGAGAACGAGCCGGTGCGCTACTACAATTCCGTCGACGGGGACCTCTACCACGCCATCCTCAACCTGTGCGTCGAGCCCGGCAAGATGTGCCTGGACAAGATGATGAGCGTGGACGCCAAGGGCGGTCTCGGCATGGAGAGCGTCAACAATGTCCGTCCGCTGGTCTATGACAAATATGCCCGCCGCGGCTCGGTGTTCGGTCCCGCCCCTTATTACGTCGCCGATTATTGCGGCGTGCCCAGGCCCGGCGAGCTCGACACCTGGAAGCAGTCCGTCCCGGCGCTGCGCAAGATGTCTCCGGTTCTGTCCCGTCCGCAAGCCTTCCGCCTGCCAGCCGAGCAGTTCCCTGCTCAGCGCGGCTAGTTGCAACCTGATATCGATCGGTCCTCGTCATGTCCTCCACTGACACGGTTGCAGTGAGCCCCATTTTTGGCCGGTTCACCCTCGAAAGCATCCCCTACCATGAGCCGATCCTGGTCGGCACCTTCCTCGTGGTGGCGGCCGGCGGCATCGCGCTGCTCAGCGCCATCACCTATTTCCGCCTCTGGGGCTACCTCTGGCGCGAGTGGGTCACCAGCATCGACCACAAGCGCATCGGCATCATGTACCTCATCCTGGCCACCGTGATGCTGCTGCGCGGCTTTTCCGACGCCATCATGATGCGTGGCCAGCAGGCGATTTCCTTCGGCGACTCGCAGGGCTACCTGCCGGCCCATCACTACGACCAGATCTTCACCGCCCATGGCGTGATCATGATCTTCTTCGTGGCGATGCCCTTCGTCACCGGCCTCATGAACTTCGTAGTGCCGTTGCAGATCGGCGCGCGCGACGTCGCCTTCCCCTTCCTCAACAACTTCTCCCTGTGGATGACGACAGCCGGCGCCGTCATCGTCATGATGTCGCTGTTCGTCGGCGAATTCGCCAAGACCGGCTGGCTCGCCTATCCGCCGCTGTCGGGCATCGCCTACAGTCCGGATGTCGGGGTCGACTACTACATCTGGGCGCTGCAGGTGGCCGGCATTGGTACGCTCCTCTCGGGCGTCAATCTGATCGCCACCATCGTCAAGATGCGCGCGCCCGGAATGACCATGATGAAGATGCCAGTCTTCACCTGGACCGCGCTGTGCACCAACGTGCTGATCGTCGCTGCCTTTCCGGTGCTGACCGCCGTGCTCGCCTTGCTGTCGCTCGACCGCTATCTCGGCACGAACTTCTTCACCAACGACCTCGGCGGCAATCCGATGATGTATGTGAACCTCATCTGGATCTGGGGCCATCCGGAGGTCTACATTCTCATCCTGCCGGCCTTCGGCGTGTTTTCCGAAGTCACCTCGACCTTCTGCGGCAAGCGCCTGTTCGGCTATACCTCGATGGTCTACGCCACGGTGGTGATCACCATCCTGTCCTACCTGGTGTGGCTGCATCACTTCTTCACCATGGGTTCGGGCGCCAGCGTCAACTCCTTCTTCGGCATCACCACCATGGTGATCTCCATCCCGACGGGTGCGAAGATCTTCAACTGGCTGTTCACCATGTATCGCGGCCGCATCCGCTTCGAACTGCCGATGATGTGGACGGTGGCCTTCATGCTCACCTTCGTGATCGGTGGCATGACGGGCGTGATGCTGGCGGTACCGCCGGCCGACTTCGTGCTGCACAACTCCCTGTTCCTGATCGCCCATTTCCACAATGTGATCATCGGCGGCGTGCTGTTCGGCATGTTCGCCGGCGTGAACTACTGGTTCCCCAAGGCCTTCGGCTTCAAGCTCGACCGCTTCTGGGGCCTGATCTCCTTCTGGTTCTGGGTGGTCGGCTTCTGGGTCGCCTTCACGCCGCTCTATATTCTCGGCCTGATGGGCGTGACCCGGCGCCTGCGCCACTTCGACGATCCCTCGCTGCAGATCTGGTTCGTCATCGCCGCCTTCGGTGCGCTGCTGATCGCCGTCGGCATCGCCGCGATGCTCATGCAGTTCTACGTCAGCTTCAAGAAGCGCGAGGAGCTGCGCGACAAGACGGGCGATCCCTGGGACGGCCGCACGCTGGAATGGTCGACCTCCTCGCCACCGCCCGTATACAACTTCGCCTTCACGCCGGTGGTGCATGAGCTCGACACCTGGGCCGACATGAAAAGCCGCGGCTACCAGCGTCCACTGGAAGGCTTCAAGCCGATCCATATGCCCAAGAACACCGGCGCCGGAGCCATCCTGGCACTGTTCTCCGCCGGTTTTGCCGTCGGCATGATCTGGTATGTCTGGTGGCTCGCCATCGTGTGCTTCGTGGCCGCGGTGGTGGTGGCAATCGGCCATACCTTCAACTACAACCGCAACTTCCACATCCCCGCCGAACAGGTGATCGCCACCGAAAATGCGCGCACGCGCCTTCTCGCGGCGGGAGAATGATCATGTCGCAGACTAGCATCCTCATGCCGGACACCGAGGCCAAAAGCGACGCCCCGGTCTTCTACCTCGCTGACGAGCACGACCATCCCGAGGGGTCGAGCACGATGCTCGGCTTCTGGATCTACCTGATGAGCGACTGCCTCATCTTCGCGATCCTGTTCGCCACCTTCGGCGTGCTCGGCGGCAACTACGCTGCCGGCCCCTCGCCGAGGGACGTGTTCGAGCTGCCGCTGGTGGCGCTCAACACCTCGATGCTGCTGCTCTCCTCGATCACCTATGGCTTCGCCATGCTGTCGATGATGGATAACCGCGTCGGCGCCACGCAGGGCTGGCTCGCCATCACCGCGTTGTTCGGCATGGCGTTCGTGGGCATCGAGCTCTATGAGTTCCACCACCTCATCATGGACGGCGCCACGCCCCAGCGCAGCGGCTTCCTCTCGGCCTTCTACACGCTGGTTTCCACGCACGGGCTGCATGTCAGCACGGGCCTGCTCTGGATGTTCACGCTGATGGTGCAGGTCGCCCGCTATGGCCTCACCGCCGCCAACCGCCGCCGCCTGATGTGCCTCAGCCTGTTCTGGCACTTCCTGGACATCATCTGGATCGGCGTCTTCACCTTTGTCTATCTGATGGGGATCCTGCGATGAGCGCCGACGCCCACCACGACGACCTCGCGCCCTCGCACGGCACCCGCAAAAGCTACATCACCGGCTTCCTCATGTCGGTTGTGCTGACCACCGTCCCCTTCTACCTGGTGATGAGCGGGGTGCTGTCGAACCTTGCCACTTCGCTGATCGTCATCGCCCTGGCGGTAATCCAGATCATCGTGCACATGATCTACTTCCTGCACATGGACGCCAAGTCAGAAGGCGGCTGGAACCTCATGGCCCTGATCTTTACCGTGGTGCTGGTGGTGATCACGCTGACAGGCTCGATCTGGGTGATGTACCACCTGGTCAACAACATGATGCCCGTCTCCGTGCATGACATGAGCCAGATGCCGTGAGACCGCCGCGATGAGACCGCCGCGATGACCAGGGAAGGTGAAGGCGAGGACCGGTCCCCCCGTTCGGCGGCCGCCTTCACCGGCCTGGTGGTGGCGCTGGTCTTTGCCGTCATCGTGCTGGCCGGGCTCGGCCTCTGGCAGGTCGAGCGGCGCACCTGGAAGCTTGGCCTGATCGACCAGATCGACACCCGCATCCATGCCGCCCCGGCGCAGGCCCCGGGACCGGAAGACTGGTCGGGAATCGGCGCCGACAAGGACGCCTACCGGCATGTCGAGGCCACCGGTTCCTTCCTCGACGTGCCTCCGACCTTCACGCAGGCGACGACGGCCCTGGGCGGCGGCTATTGGGTGCTCTCGCCGCTCAAGACCAGCAAGGGCTTCGTGGTGCTGGTCAATCGCGGCTTCGTCTCGCCGGGCCAGCGCGGCACGGTGGGCAACGCGTTCGGGCCTGCCGAGGTCACCGGCCTGCTGCGCATCAGCGAGCCGGAAGGCGGCTTCCTGCACAGCAACGATCCTCCCGACGACCGCTGGTACTCGCGCGATGTCGACGCCATCGCCCAGAAGCGCGGCCTCAAGGACGTCGCCCCCTATTTCATCGACGCCGACAAGGGCGCCCCGAATGCCGTGCCGGTCGGCGGGCTGACGGTGGTGGACCTGCCCAACAACCATTTCGTCTATGCGCTGACCTGGTTCGCCCTGGCAATCATGGCGGTGGCGGGACTGGTGTTGCTGATCCGGGACCAGCGAAAAGTGAGGCGGCGGTAACCCCTGGGATCGCAGGCTTCCAGCCTGCATCTTGCTTTGTGGAGCGTGCGATGGTTCCGAGTGGTAGCTGGAAGTCCGCGATTCCCCTCTGAAGCCTACCGCAGCCGACGCTTCTCCAGCTTTCGTGCCAGCGTCCTTCGGTGCATGCCGAGCCGGCGCGCTGTCTCGGAGATGTTGAATTGCGTATCCACCAGCGTTTCGTGGATGCGCTCCCATTCCAGGTTCTTGATGGACGTTGGCGCATCGCCGGTCGGCACGCTGGCGTCGCCGTTGCTGCGCTGGAAGGCGGCCTCGATGTCGTCGGTGTTGGATGGCTTGGCGAGATAATGACAGGCGCCGAGCTTGATCGCCTCCACGGCGGTGGCGATCGAGGCAAAGCCGGTGAGGACCACGATCTTCATGCCGGGATCGTGCAGATGCAGGGCCTTGACGCATTCGAGGCCCGAGCCGCCGGTGAGCTTGAGATCCACCACCGCATGGTCGGGCGAGTGCTCCTCCAGGAGCCTGCGCACCTCCTCCAGGCCTGCCGCCTGGTGCACCGCATAGTCGCGACGCTCGAAGGAACGGCGCAGCGCACGGGCGAAGGAGGTGTCGTCCTCCACGATCAGCAGCGTGCGCTCAGGCTCCATCGGCCTCTCCCGCCTCGCCGGGGGAGAGGGAAGCGAGCGGCAGCGTCAACTCCACCCGCGCCCCGCCGGTGATTTCATTGCTTGCCGTGACCGTGCCTCCGAGCTTGCGCACCACATTCACCACCAGGAAGAGACCGAGGCCGCCGCCCGGCCGGTTCTTGCTGGAAGTATAGGGTTTGCCGAATTGGTCCAGCACTTCCTTGGCAAAACCCGGCCCTGCATCCCTGACCTGCAGCGCGATCATGTCGTCGCGCCGCTCGAGCGTGACGCCGACCCAGCCCGGGGAGGCTTCGAGCGCATTGTCGAACAGGTTGAAGACGATCTGCTTGAGGGCCGAATCAGAGACGATCGGCGCGTCCGCCCCGAAGACGTTTTCATAGTCGAACCAGGCGGGCGAGCGATGGGCGCGCCACTCCTCAGCCAGCCCGTCGAAGAATAGGTTGACGCTGGTGCGCAGCGTGCCCTCGCCGCGCATTTCGCCGGAGGACATCAGGATGCCGGTGACGATCGCCTTGCAGCGGTCGAGCTGGCTGCGCATTTCCTGCAGCTCCTGCGTCAACTCGCGGTCGGCCTTGAACAGGGGCATGCGCTGCCAGTCGCCGAGGATCACCGAGAGCGTGGCGAGCGGGGTGCCGAGCTCATGCGCGGCTCCGGAGGCGAGCAGGCCCATGCGCACGATATGGTCCTCCTCCGCCGATTGCTGACGCAGGCTGGCGAGGTGGGCATCGCGCGCCCTGAGGTTGCGGTCGATGCGGGTGACGAAGAACACGAGGAGTATCGCCGCCAGCACGAAGCAGATGAACAGGCCCTGCGTCTGGAGGTTGGTCAGGTCGCTGCTGGCCTGCCGGGGCAGGGCGATGGGCTGGTTGTAGGTGGTCAATCCGATGAAGCAGGCGCTGGTGATGGCGAGCAGCGTCCAGATCGACCAGGTCTCCAGCAGCACAGCGCCGATGATGACCTGCAGGAGGTAGAGATAGATGAAGGGGTTGGAGGCGCCCCCGCTCAGATAGAGCTGCACTGTGAGGGCGGCGACGTCGAGCAGGAGTTCGAGGAAGAGCTCGGTATTGCTCACCGCGTCTTGGTTGCGGCGCCGTAACAGGCTGACGGCATTGAGCCCCACCAGGAAGGCGATCACCGCCGCCATCTCGACGAGGGGCAGGGGGATGCCGAGCACGAGATCGACGAAGAGGATGGTGACGACCTGCCCGATAACCGCCAGCCAGCGCAGCTGGATGAGCAGGTGGAGGTTCTTCTTGTTGGTGGTGTCCTGGATGGAGTTCATGGCCGTGTTCTGGCACGGATCGGGCAAGGGCGCGAGGAGCCTCCCCCAGCCTCAGCTCTTGTTGGTGTTGCCGTTGGAGATCTCGGCCACCGGCGCCTTGCTCATCAGGCCGTCGATGCGGTCGCGTTCCTGCCTGAAGGAGGTGAGGAGGTCGCCGTTGAGTTCGCGGCCCTGTGGCAGCTTGATGCGCATCGGGTCGACGAAGCTGCCGTTGATCTTCACCTCGTAGTGGATGTGCGGGCCGGTTGCCAGGCCCGTCATGCCCAGATAGCCGATCACCTCGCCCATGGTGACCTCGGCACCCACCACCGATGTGCTGGCGAAGCCGCTCATATGCGAATAGGTGGTCACATAGCCATTGGCATGCTGGATCTCGATATGGCGGCCATAGCCGTTGGTCCAGCCGGCCTTGATGATGGTGCCGTTGCCGGTGGCGTGAATGGGCGTGCCGATCTTGTCGGCCCAGTCCACCCCCGTATGCATCTTGTAATAGCCGAGGACCGGGTGGCGCCGCATGCCGAAGGTCGAGCGCATCTCGCCGCTGTCGATCGGCTTGCGGGTCAGGAACTTGCGGGCCGACTTGCCGTCCTCGTCGTAGTAGTCGACCTTGCCGTCATCCAT
>NZ_CP178864.1:5282500-6097500 GCF_047345005.1 Labrys okinawensis | reverse complement strand
GTTGCCTTTGGGCGACCTTGCTGCGGTTCTGGACTAACAATTGTCAAAGGGAAGGATTTAGTCCCTGAATCCATAGGGGATTAAAAGCGAACCCGGGGAACTGAAACATCTAAGTACCCGGAGGAAAGGACATCAACCGAGACTCCGTTAGTAGTGGCGAGCGAACGCGGACCAGGCCAGTGCCCTTCATTGAGTTAGCAAAACCGGATGGAAAGCCGGGCGTTAGTGGGTGATAGCCCCGTATGCGACGATGAGATGAAGGGACATGAGTAGGGCGGGGCACGTGAAACCCTGTCTGAACGTGGGGGGACCACCCTCCAAGCCTAAGTACTCCTCAGTGACCGATAGCGAACCAGTACCGTGAGGGAAAGGTGAAAAGATCCCCGACGAGGGGAGTGAAACAGATCCTGAAACCGGATGCCTACAAACAGGTGGAGCCTGCAATGGTAACACCGTACCTTTTGTATAATGGGCCAGCGACTTAGTGAGACGAGCAAGCTTAAGCCGATAGGTGGAGGCGCAGCGAAAGCGAGTCTGAACAGGGCGTTCAGTTCGTCTTATTAGACCCGAAACCGATGTGATCTAGCCATGAGCAGGTTGAAGGTGGGGTAACACCCACTGGAGGACCGAACCGGTGTCTGTTGAAAAAGCCTCGGATGACTTGTGGCTAGGGGTGAAAGGCCAATCAAACTCGGAAATAGCTGGTTCTCCGCGAAAACTATTTAGGTAGTGCGTCGCACGAATACTCCAGGGGGTAGAGCACTGGATGGGCTAGGGGGTCTTACCGACCTACCAAACCTAACCAAACTCCGAATACCTGGAAGTACTATGCGGCAGACAGACGGCGGGTGCTAACGTCCGTCGTCGAGAGGGAAAAAACCCTGACCACCAGCTAAGGCCCCTAATTCATGGCTAAGTGGTAAAGGATGTGAGGATCCCATAACAACCAGGAGGTTGGCTTAGAAGCAGCCATCCTTTAAAGAAAGCGTAACAGCTCACTGGTCTAAACAAGGGTCTTTGCGCCGAAAATGTAACGGGGCTCAAGCCATGAGCCGAAGCTGTGGGCTCGCAAGAGCGGTAGCGGAGCGTTCCATAGGCCTGTGAAGGGTTATCCGTGAGGAGGCCTGGAGGTATTGGAAGTGCGAATGCTGGCATGAGTAACGACAAACAGTGTGAGAGACACTGTCGCCGAAAGTCCAAGGGTTCCTGCGTAAAGCTAATCTGCGCAGGGTTAGTCGGCCCCTAAGGCGAGGCTGAAAAGCGTAGTCGATGGGAATGAGGTGAATATTCCTCAACCGGTGGGAAGTGACGGATCTCTTCCGTGGTGTGGTCTTATTGGATTGACCGTGCCATCACGAGGTTCCAGGAAATAGCTCCCACATCAGACCGTACCCGAAACCGACACAGGTGGACTGGTAGAGTATACCAAGGCGCTTGAGAGAACTATGCTGAAGGAACTCGGCAATTTGCCTCCGTAACTTCGGGATAAGGAGGCCTCCTTTGTGGGCAACCATGGGGGAGGGGCACAAACTAGGGGGTGGCGACTGTTTAACAAAAACACAGGGCTCTGCAAAGCCGCAAGGCGACGTATAGGGTCTGACGCCTGCCCGGTGCCGGAAGGTTAAGAGGAGAGGTGCAAGCTTTGAATCGAAGCCCCGGTAAACGGCGGCCGTAACTATAACGGTCCTAAGGTAGCGAAATTCCTTGTCGGGTAAGTTCCGACCTGCACGAATGGCGTAACGATCTCCCCGCTGTCTCCAGCATAGACTCAGTGAAATTGAATTCCCCGTGAAGATGCGGGGTACCTGCGCTTAGACGGAAAGACCCCGTGCACCTTTACTATAACTTTACACTGGCATTCGTGCTTGCATGTGTAGGATAGGTGGTAGGCTATGAAGCGAGGGCGCCAGCCCGCGTGGAGCCACCCTTGAAATACCACCCTTACGATCATGGATGTCTAACCGCGACCCGTCATCCGGGCCCGGGACAGTGTATGGTGGGTAGTTTGACTGGGGCGGTCGCCTCCCAAAGAGTAACGGAGGCGTGCGACGGTGGGCTCAGAGCGGTCGGAAATCGCTCGTCGAGTGCAATGGCATAAGCCCGCCTGACTGCGAGACTGACAAGTCGAGCAGAGACGAAAGTCGGCCATAGTGATCCGGTGGTCCGTTGTGGAACGGCCATCGCTCAACGAATAAAAGGTACGCCGGGGATAACAGGCTGATGATTCCCAAGAGTCCATATCGACGGAATCGTTTGGCACCTCGATGTCGACTCATCACATCCTGGGGCTGGAGAAGGTCCCAAGGGTTCGGCTGTTCGCCGATTAAAGTGGTACGTGAGTTGGGTTCAAAACGTCGTGAGACAGTTTGGTCCCTATCTGGCGTGGGCGTAGGAGAATTGAGAGGATCTGTCCTTAGTACGAGAGGACCGGGATGGACGTACCTCTGGTGGACCTGTTGTGGCGCCAGCCGCAGTGCAGGGTAGCTATGTACGGTCGGGATAACCGCTGAAGGCATCTAAGCGGGAAACCCACCTCAAGATAAGTTCTCCCTCGAAAGCCGTGGTAGACCACCACGTTGATAGGCCGGGTGTGGAAGCGGAGCGATCCGTGCAGCTTACCGGTACTAATAGCTTGATCGGCTTGATCGCTCTCATTTATCGATGCTCACAATGCGTGAGACAGATCGAATGGGTGACCTGATCGCGACATGAAAGCATGTCGCCGCGGTCACTCCTTACAATCTCTGCGAGATTGAAAGGACCATCTTGTATGCTTCCCGCGACAAACCCTTCGGGCTTGTCGCTGCGCATATTCGCGACGATTTGCCTGAGCAGATCGCGCGGGCTTCACTTGTCTTTCGCCGGCCTGGTGGCACTAGCGAGGAGCCTGAACCCGATCCCATCCCGAACTCGGCCGTTAAACTCCTCAGCGCCGATGGTACTATGTCTCAAGACCTGGGAGAGTAGGTCGTTGCCAGGCCTGCCAAAGACAAGCTCAACCCCATGCAACCCAACACCCATACCAATCCGGACCCACACAGCGGTCCAACACGTTGCGCAAAACTCGATGACGCCGAAACGCTGCCAATACGCGTTTTGACAACCAAACGTCCAAGGCGTCTTGCGATCCCCGGCCACATCGCCACATCGCAAAACACCAAACACCTCCCGCGGGGTGGAGCAGCCCGGTAGCTCGTCAGGCTCATAACCTGAAGGCCGCAGGTTCAAATCCTGCCCCCGCAACCACTGATGCTTGCGACAGCAAGCGACCCAAAACCCCGATCTCCGAAAGGACGTCGGGGTTTTTCTTGTTGGCGGCAAAGCGCAGCATGGCGGCCAGATCCCCGCGCAGCACGATGGCAAGTGTGCCGGCATCCGCGACCAGGGTGATGCTCTCGACCAGGCTGCGCAGGATTGCCACTGCTTCTCCTATCGTCGATGGGTCTTGGAGGTTGGTGTGGAGGTCAGTGATACGCTGACGGTAGAACTGCGCCATGTTCGGGTGGAGCAGGGGCGGCGGCTTCTCGACATTCGCGAGCATGCCGGTCAGTTCCGACTTGCGGACCTCCAGTGCAGCGATCTTGTCCTTGAGCGTTGCCCCGGGCACGCCGTCGAGGATCGCCTGAACGGCCTTATCCAGTTCCCGGTTCGTGCGTTCAAATTCTCGCCGCTTGGCCTCGACGTCAGCACCTCGCTGGATGCGTAGCCGATTGACCTCGTGCGTGAACGCCTCGCAGAACTCCTCGAACAGGGCCGGCTCCATCAGCTGGGTGCGCAGGCCATTCATCACCGAAGCTTCGAAAGTGTCGCGTCGGATGTTGAGGCGATTGTCGCAGGTTCCCTTGTTGCGCGCCGTAGTGCAGCCGAGCAGGTCCTTCGAGATCATGCCATAGCCACCACCGCAGCAGCCACACTTCACCAGGCCCGCGAATAAATGCCGGGGGCGCCTGTGCGCGTTGAGCTTGTTCTCGCCAGGCGCGGAGGGCTCATAGGCGAGCGTCTGCTGGCGGAGCTTTACGGCCTCCCAGAGATCTTGTTCGACGATACGGAGCACAGGAACCTCCTGGATCACCCATTCGGAGTCAGGGTTCGGGCGAGACACGCGCTTGCCGGTGTCCGGATCCTTGATGTAGCGCAGCCGGTTCCAGACGAGGCGGCCGATGTAGAGTTCATTGTTGAGAATGCCGACGCCGCGCCTGGGGTTGCCGTGGATGGTCGAGGGGCCCCATTCGGCGCCCTGCGGTCCAGGCACGCCCTCGCGGTTCAGCTCGAGGGCGATGGTGCGCGAGGATTTGCCGGCGAGGTAATCGGCGAAGATGCGGCGCACGATTGCCGCCTCCGCGACGTTGATGGTTCGCTCGCCTCGAATTGCTTGCCCTCCGGCTGTGGTCTGGCCGACGACGTCGTAGCCGAAGCACAGGCCGCCGCCCGATTTGCCGTCCTCGATGCGGCCCCGCAGGCCGCGGCGCGTCTTGTCGGCGAGGTCCTTGAGGAAGAGGACGTTCATCGTGCCCTTCAAGCCGACATGCAGATGGGTGACGTCGCCTTCCGACAGGGTGACGATACGCACGCCCGCAAAAGCCATGCGCTTGAACAGGCCGGCGATATCCTCCTGGTCGCGGCTGAGGCGGTCCATGGCCTCGGCCAGCACCACGGTGAACTTGCCACGCATCGCATCGGCGATCAGCTCCTGGATGCCGGGCCGCAGCAGGGAGGCTCCCGAAATGGCCCGGTCCGTGTAGCTGTCAACGATGCTCCAGCCCTGCTGTTCGGCATGGCGACGGCACAGGCGCAGCTGGTCCTCGATCGAGGCGTCGCGCTGGTTGTCGGAGGAATAACGAGCGTAGAGCGCGACCTTCATCGGCGGATCTCCTCAGTCGGGGAGGTCATCCTGCCCTCGCGATGGAGCTTCGGCCAGCACGAAAGCCTGGGCGGCTTGTCGCGCAATAAGGCGGACGAGGGCGACGAGGCGGGGATCCGGCTGGGCAGGGGGCGAGGAAGGCGAGCCACGCTCGACCATACTGGCCCTCGCGGCAGGCCTTGGAGCCGATATCCTGTGTCGTCTGGCCACGATCGTCCCGCTTCCTCTCGTCGGAGGGCTCCGCATCGGCAAAGGATGCCAGAGCAAGGGGCCACCGCAAGAAAAAAGGTTAGCTGAAACAAAGGCTTGTCTCGTATCGAAGCGGGTTAAGGCGCAAGTTGGATAAACGCGGCGATAAACGGCGGGAAAGGGCGGGGCAGTCAAAACTTCGTGAGCATCGGCCAAACGCCCCCTGGGGACAAGCCTAGCTAGGCCAGTTCGATTGCTCCTTCTGAAAATTGTTCATGACCATCCTGCATGAGACGGCGAAGATCGGCGAGCATCAGCCGAAGTTGCGGCCATGGGAACTCATCGGAGTCCTCCGACGGTTCGCCCGAACGCAGCACGGCGTCGAGCTTGGCGGCGACGCCGGATAACGAGGACGGTGCCATGTTCCACAATGCCTCAGCCAGCTGTTGTTCGTAGTCAAAGGCCGCGGCTTCTTCGGCGAGCGCGGCGGAATAGCCGAGCCGACGGTCGGCATCCTCCCAACGCTGGCGGTGTTGCTCGAGTTGAGAGAGCGCCTGGGTTCGGAGGGCGGCCATGGTCGGATCGTTGCGGTCCAATCGCTCTACGTCGCGCGCGCAGGTGATGCGTATAGGCTTGCCCCCGCCGGCCGGGATGTGGACGATCTGAGGCGGACTCACCATTCGCTGCAGCTTGGTCTCCAGGCGCTGCTGCTTGCGGCACAGCGCCAGGCTCGCGCGAGAGGCCACATCCCAAACGCGCCAGGCTTCAACTGCGGGGTCGATTTGTTCGCGTCCGTTGGCAATAGGAGGCAGGAACGGCGCCGTCGAGGCGGCGAATGCCGTTGAAATCAATCGTCTGCGCGAAACGAGGGGCAGACTCGTGCTAGTCTCAGAATCAGCCATGATCCGAGCTCCCTATAGCTTGGTTAGTGGTGAGGCTGGGCTGAGTGCGCCAACACTCAGTTCAGCCGCCGAAGTGCGCCTCCAGCATCGTAGATGGTGACAACGTTACTATCTTGGGGGCGAAAAAGGCAAGAGAATAGTTACAGGGTCACTAACTTATGGGGATTTCTCCGGCACAATGCCGAATGGCGCGAGCCGCTTTGCAGTTAGGCGTGCGGGATCTTGCCGCACTCGCAAAGGTATCTCCCAACACGATCTCGCGTTTGGAGCGAGGTGAAAAGCTCTATGACAGTACGTTAGAGGCTATTCGCCATGCCTTAGAAGCGGGCGGTATAGAGTTCATTACAGACAGCGGCGGTGGCACCGGTGTTCGCTTCAAAGAGCTTCGATCCGGGGACTGAATTGGCCGCTAATCAGATAACTAGAGGCTTCGCCCCCGCGCGGGTCAAGAAAACGCTTTGGCCTTTCGCGGCATAAACGGCCTCCTCCCCGCAAACGGGTCCCCTCCATTTATTCCACGGTGCCAAAGACTTCTCCTGCCCCTTACTACCCCGGTCTCGTCGATGGGCAGGGTTGCAGCACTGAGCTCCAACCCAAGCCAATAAGTGGCATTGATTACTGGGATGGGGCAAGCGGCCGGCCTCCCGTCGAGCGCACGGGCGATGATGGCGAATATTGGCTGAACCTCGAAGGGGCCGGTCTTGACTCTTTTCGAAATCTCGCAGTGTCCGCTTTCGGGGGCACGCGTCGAGATCGCGGTTAGGCCGGAAGCGACTCCTCGTTTGATATGAACAAACCTTGGCCTTCGGGATACGCTTGAGGAATGCCTCAGAGCATTTTAGTCAACGGTCGCCTCTGGGAACGGAGCGATCAGTGTAATGTTGAACTGGTAACGGTTCGAATCCTGCCCGGGACCGCACTGCTGCATACGATTTGGTTGTATTATCAATGCCGTGCCGGACAGGATGAAGCTGGGCACCAGTATGTTACTGTAGCTGCTATATAATCCATTTGGCCAAACCCAGGGGTCACTACTGCCCCCCACGGCAGGTCCATAGTTGCCTAGCGAAAAGGGGAAACCGTGAAATTCCAGACTGTCCGCGACCTGCTTTCTGAGAAAGAACTTGAGGCGATTCAGGCCGCACCACTGATTTCGACAGGACGTTTTCCCACCTGGTATCCAATTTTCTCATCAGATCGGCGTCCGGTTGACTATCTCAGCAACGAAGCTGTCGCCCGTATCTGCAGCGAGGGCGACGTTGGCTGGCTTGGCTTGCTCGCTCCGCGCCTCTGCCGTATGGACGATCCCGAAGAAGCATCGGCTGCGCTTGCCGAACTGCGTACCTACGGCGCTTTTTTGGAAGCCGGCTTCAAGGTCAGACCCATTCCCGTAAAGGATGATTCCACTCCAGACTTTGAGGTCGACGCCGGCGACGGCCCCGTCATTGTCGAAGTATTCGCCAAGCATCAGGATGAGAGCGAAATTACGCTGTGGGAGGAGATCGAAGCAGGGAAGACGCCGGAAGGGGTCGAGCGGCGCAGCGCGAAGGTCAATGGAGGCGAGATCAGGACAGTAATCTCCGAACGGCGCCCTGGCGGGGCGCCTGACCCAGCCAAACCAAATGACAGCGTGCAGGCCAATCTCATCAGCCGCATGTGCGGGGCGAAGGGAAAAGAGGACCAGTTTCCTTCCGACGGACCCTCGCTTTTGTGGATCGACTTGCGAAGCTTCGGCGCGTGGCCGGAAGCAGTAAAACTGGAACAATGCGTGCCTCTTGTGTCGGGCCATCACGGTCTGACCTCGGGCGCGCTCTGGTATGCCTTCTATGGCTGGAAAGACGCGCCAATATTCGAGGAAGATTTCCCGCTGCACGAGCGCGTCGTGAAGATGGGTCACAACGGGCGTTTCCGGTTGGAGGGGAAGAAAAAAAGCAAACTCTCCGGCGTGATCCTCGCTCTTCCGGAAGGCCTCGTCCTACTTGAGAATCCGTGGGCGAACCATGCGCTTCCCGATCAAGCCCGACGCTTTGCTGAACGGCTGCCGTGGTTCAATCTTGGTCATTCGGTCTGCAATTGGTCACCGGGCGATGCTGAAACTCTGGCAGAGACTGGCCGTCGTCAAATCGAAGCGATGAAGACGTGGCGCGAGACACTCGATCCTCCTTGATCGCGCAGCGAGAATGATCCGTTTGCGACCAGCGGCGAAAAGCGATGCCGGCGCAAACTCGGAATGGCGGCGGCCGAAGCTGGGCACCGTTATGTCATTGTTACGCCTATTGATTTCCGAGATGATCGCTCGGTTGTGACCGGTCCGCTTTGCGCCAAAAGCAACAGTTTGATCCCATATTCAAACTTGCCGTTTAACAACCGGCCGAGAGGTCAAAAGATGCGCGTTCTCCGTTGAGACACAGCCTATCAAAGCCACCTTGCTTGCGCATGCACGTGCCTGATACCTTTCCCTCATGCAGACGCACGATCAGTACAGCGGTGTTTTCCTTCCAACTGACAACCAATTTGCTGGGTATCTGCGCATTGGAGGCGCCGACAGCCTCGTGAAGCTGACTGGAAAGAGCTTCTGGGCGCACCCCGCATCCGAGTACACGGACATTCACGGTATGCTGGGCGACGGCAGGAAAGCCTCGCTTGTGGATTGCACGCTGCACGGGCAAACGCGGCACCGCCTCGATGAGAACGCACAATTCGAGAGCGCATTCTTCCCGAACTATGTTGCCGTCGGTGAAGAGTTCATCCGCTCCAATGAACCTGTCATCGTGGCTGTTCGCTACCACTTCGAAAACGTCACGAGCTTACTGCGCGGACAAAAGACCTTCCGGTCTCTGAATCCAGATCCCGACGACGTGCGCAGACTGCTGGAAGCGGACCACAAGCGATCGGAGAAGATTGCCGAGGAACATGGCTGGCCAAAACACCTCTTCGAACCGGAGATCGGCGAGCATCCGCACTTGCTATATTTCAGCGGTGTGTGGGAGATCATCGCGGCTGACGCCAAGCTTGGAAGGATTTCACTGACAAACCGTACCTCTCACGGTTCGGGAACTGCGGCTGGAATCGGCATTGACAACGAAGTGACTGCCAACATCGAATTCGTCCAACCCACGACGCTCAGAGACGCCGTCCGCGCGCTGTATACCCTGCACGGTCTTTTCGAGCTCAGCCTGGGGCACCGGCAGCGCTATCGGTGGATCGAGCTTGAGCTCACTCACCTTGCGAAGCACGGCGAACACGACCGGCACCAGACAGCTCGGCTGTACTGGAGCCTGTGCAACGAGCGTGTCAAGGATGACTCAAAAACAAGTCTGACGGACATACTCTTGGCCCCGTGTCGGCGTCCCGAAGAGTTTGCCAAGGTGGCAGCAGGCTGGATGGACAGCGCCGCGATCATGGGTGATCCCCGCGAGCGCTTTGCGACGGCGTTTTTCGGGCACTACGGCATCAACCGCATTGTCGGCGCCGCCAATATGTTCGATCTACTGCCGGAAAGCCATGCGCCGAAGAAGAAGGTGCCCGATGCGCCTCTGAAGGCAGCAGTGCAAAAATGCCGCGAGATATTCACGGTCCTGCCAGACAGTTCCGCCAGGCAGTCCGTACTTTCGGCCTTGGGGCGTATCGGCACGGCCAGCCTTCGCGACAAGGTCTGTCACAGGGCTGATAAGCTCATCGCGATGGTTGGCGACAAGTTCCCTGACTTGCATCTACCGTGCAAGCACGCTGTTTGGGCCCGCAATCACTATGTGCACGGCAGTTCCGCGTCATTCGACTACCAGGAGCACTTCACGGAATTCGCGTTCATCACCGATACGCTGGAATTCGTATTTGCCGCCTCCGACTTGCTTGATCTTGGATGGGATTTGAAGAGCTGGATGGCCGAAGGCACGTCGATGTCGCATGCGTTCGGCGCCTACATCATCAACTACCCGGAAAACATGCGCCGTCTCAAAGCTCTGGTCGTCGAGTAGCCTTCTCGAAGGCCCGGCACTAATGAAGCGGGGCACTCCTATTTCATCGGTGCGCCCATAGAATAGGCTCTTTGAAGAGCCGCGCCGTCGGCCTAGCCCGCGAAGGTGGGCAGGTCCGGCCCTGTTGATCCATGCCCAAGGCGGCAGCCGCTGCCGCTGCTGCATTCGGTACAGTTAGGGTCGATCCGCGGCGCTGACAGCGACATAGCGCGCGAGGGCCCGTTGAACCGCGCGAAGTCGAGCGTGACAGATGGCGCCGCAAGGGCCGTCATGAAGTACAGGAAGTCATCGCAGGCGTGAGCCGCACCGACCGCATTCAGCGTGACAACGCTGGGGGCGACGACTTCCTCATCGTCTACATAACGCTGCGCCCTGCGCTCGTCGGCGCGCTTGGCCTCATCGGCGAGCTTTCCGGGATTGATGAGCTGATTGCACCACAAGCAATTCATACCTGGCCGAAGCGGGCGCACAACGCTGAAGACATCGGTGAGCCGCCCTGCTCGATCCACCGAGACCTTGCTCCCGATCTGAACACCCGGGATCAGATATTGATGAACGATGGCATTGACGAGAAGGCGCGCCCTCATCTCATCGGCCGCGAGGAAGATGTAATCGCAATCCGAGATCGCCGCCGCAGCAGCAGGATCAAGCGCATTGCGGGCGATCGTCACAACTCGCGCCTTCCGGTTGGCTTCCTTAATGACCCGACGGGCGATGTCGACTTTGCGGGAAGCCCAGCTCATCGCGAAGCGGCGCAACCAGGCCGGCGCTGACGGTCCGCTCAGCCCCCACCAAACGTCGCTCCAACGCGATCCCACGACGCGAGGCAGATTGGTAGGGTCGAGCCGATCGGCATCAATGAGCACGAAAGAGCCCACGCCCAACCGCGCTAGGTATTCGGCCACGAGAGAACCGACGCCACCGAGACCGACAATGGCCACTTTGGCGCTACGCAGGATCTGCTGGCCTGCCTCGCCAAGCATCCGTGTCTGCCGGTCATAAAGCGGATCGCTCTTGTCGATATCTCCCAGAGCCGCGGGTCGAAGCACGCGTCGCCGCCGTCCGACGATCTCGGCGCGGTCGAGCGTTACGCGACGACCGTCCGGCAGCCAGATGTCGCCGGCGACTGCGCCGTCAGCAAAAACGAGCGCCCCGACCGCGTTGCCGCGACTGATGTCAAGGAGTGCGGGGTAGCCGCGCTCATGGCTGGCAAAATCGTCCGAGGAAAATCCAACTGACCCGTAGCCGCCATGATTGTGGATCGCGAGGTAAACGAGCTTTTGGTCGCGGCAGCCAAGAATGCGTTCCTGGATGAACTGCGCTCGCAGCATGCGATAGCCGCGCTTTCCAGGGACGTAGTCGACACCATCCTGCGCAAGAAACAGCTCCCGCGCTAGAAGTCGGGCGCCACCGCCAGGCAGAGGATGCAGGCCGGCGATAAGGACGGCGCCGTGTTCGTCTCCGTCACCGGGGAACAGGTGCCCGTTGAGGTCCTCGAACAAAGTCTCCGGGATGGTCAGCGACCAAAGCCCTTTCAGCGCGACTTCAGCCACTGGAGCACCTTCAGAAGTTTATGCAGCGGAGTTTCGAGGCCGGCGGAATCTTTACCGTTCGAGCGTCGGGAAACCTGGACGGCGGTCCGTGCAGGCAGCGTCCCCGGCGTCTTGAGCGCCGCTTGATCGGGGAAGGTATGGCTTGCTGACAGCCCCTCGCCCAGCGCGGCGCCATCAATGCGGGCGAGGTCAGGGCGAACGAAATGCGGATAGACATCCGCGTAGGGACACGTCGAGGGGATGTGGAAACCGATCCAGGTTTCCTCACGGGTGAACGGCGCTCCGAGCGGAACGCCCTCCACTATGACGTAGGCGCCGCCGTCGCGGTCGGGCGCGACGTGAACGCCGTCCCGGCCGAACTGGGCGGTAATCGCCGCGATAGCCTTCGTGACAGCCGGGCTCATCGTCGCCCCTAGCTGTTGTCGTCGTCGGCGATTGCAAGGAAGCGCTGACCGGGCTTTACCCGGATGCGGTCGCGGTCGCCAACGATGCGGGTGTGACCGGGCCTCGTCTCCAGGCTCAGGATGAAGTCGAGCTGGATGGCCACGCTATCTGCGATCGCAGCCTGCTTGATCTCAAGACCAGAGCGAACGCCACGGCGGATAGTGACCGGCTTCTCATTGACGAAGATCTCGATCTCCAGCAACCTATGACGAAGCTTGAAGACCTCGACCCCCTCGCCGCCCAGATCGATGATGTCGTCATCGTCGACTTCGCGTTCGAGATGGCCGTCGAGGACCTGGACAACGACCAGATCCTCGCCGGTCTGCCCCGCGAGCGCTTTGACAGTACCACCGGAAACCAAGGCACACGGCCACTCCAGACGCAGGTTTTCGACTTCGAGCCGGAAGCTCCTGTCACTCTTGACGACGATAAACTTCTCGATGCCCCGCGCCTCGATATCGGTGAGTTCTTCGAGACGGAGCTCTTCGAGCGCCCCGTCCGGCAACCACTGGAGAACAATGTACTCCATCGTGTCGCGGTGACCGGACGCCTCAATGATCTGACGACCGGAGGGCACCGGGTCACGGAGGATGTGGCGGGTGAAGTTCAGGTCGGTGCCAGCGATCTCGATCGGCCATTTCTGGCCCCGCGCCGCCGTACCGTTCAGAGCATTTTCCAGAACTGACATATGTCAGACCTCCTTACCGAATCAGTTGACCGACGATTCGCGGCATGCGAATCTGGATCACATGTAAGACAGCATGGAATCGTTCGGTTCACCTGTCAACCGCTGTCTTATAAGTAATCCAAGGAGGGGACGATGATATGGTAACGCTGGAGAATCTCGGCCTACGCGTAAGGGAGAAGCGCGGCGAGCAGGGCATTCGGGCAGCAGCAGCAGAAATCGGAATTAGTCATGCTACCCTGTCGCGGGTAGAGCGGGGCTTCATGCCTGATCTCGCCAACTACCGCCGCATTTGTAGATGGCTCGGTATAGAGGTCGAGGCCGTCACCGGGGTCGGGGCAAGCGCTGCTGCTTCGGAGGCCCGAGTTCATTTCAGGAAAAAGCCGACCGTGAGTGCGAAGACGGCGCAGAATCTTGCTCAGATGATTTTGACCGCTCAGGCTGCGATGGCGAACCTGCGGCAGGAGAGCGATTGACGGTGTCCAACCTGCGGCGTGGCTTCAAGACCTGGTGCGAGAATGCGGCGGCGAGTTACCGTCGCGATCTTGCGCTCGGCCGCGACGCGGCCCTCGACCCCTTAATCCTGGCCCGGCACCTTCGCATCGTGGTTTGGACGCCGGAGCAGGTTCCCGGCATCAAGGGAGATGTCGTAACACACCTGACGGTCACCGATGCAGATAGTTGGGATGCGGTGACCATCCAATCGCATGGTGTCACAGCCATTGTGCTCAACAGCGCGCCGGACATCGGGCGGCGTAACAACTCGCTTGCTCATGAGCTTTCGCACATCATCCTCGAGCACGAGCCTGCCCACGTATTTCACACGCCGGACGGGCACATGCTGATGAACGAATACAACGCCGTGCATGAGGAGGAAGCGAACTGCCTCGCGGGCACGCTGCTTGTGCCCCGCGAGGCTCTGTTGCAGGCCATACGCCTAGGCTTGAACGACAGCCGTATGGCCAGTCATTTCGGCGTGAGTCCGCAGCTCCTGAGGATGCGGCGCAATGTTACAGGCGTGGACCGGCAACTTTCCTACAGCCGCGGTTGAACCTCAGCGATGCCTCGCTGAGGTTCGCCCTTCGCCACTAACGGTGTGCCGCCGCGCGACCACAAAACAGCGGCGCGTCATTGAAGCTTTGACGCACATGGCGCCATCCCGGCATCTTCTCGTCCAGCAACCCTGAGAGCCGTGCGCTACGGTCGGGAACGATGAAGTGCAGCACCACATAGTTGAGGCACTCCCGGCGCCTCATCACAAACTCTAGATTAAGGCGGATGGATCGGAGCGCCGGATTGCTACGGTCCCACCTCGCTTTCATACACTGGACAAAGAAAAGGGAAACCTGAAGGATCTCTCAACTTCGGTGTTGGTGGTATCCTTCATCAAATACTTATCTGTGTGCCAGTATTCTTCCCCAGCCTCTCTGAGGGCTGGTCTAAAAATCGCAGGAACCTCCACTTTTATATATTATTCCACGGCCAACACCGTCAATTACTGCAAAAGATTCAAATCCAGTAGCGACCGGGCATATTTTTCGATGAAGCGGCGGGCATGCTTCATCCCGTCCCCAAGCTCGGCTTCGCTGATCTCATGGGCGCGGTGGATTATCCCATCCCGCCGCCCGACCAAGGCACTCAGATTGTCCCGGTAGGACAGACGCTGCGGAGCCTGCAGCACCCCAATTCGCTGCAACGCGTCCTGCAAGGCGCGTAGCGCCTCCCGAGGGCCAAGAGTTTCAGTGCCATTCTCCCGGAATGCCGAGAGTGCGAGGTCCTCGCGCCGCTCGAACAGTCCGTACAGAAACATTTCGACCGCATGCACCGTTGCGATGGCTGCAAGGCGCCGGTTGTTGGCGCCCCCTTCCAGCTGCAGCTCTTCTGCCTTGCGGAAGAAGTCGCGCGCCATCAGGAGAAAGCCATCCACCTGCGGCAGCATTTCATTCTGGCGCGCGAGATATTCAAGCACGGTTGCCGCAACGAAATTCTCAGCCCACGGCGCAGCCTGCCAGCCACCGAGCACAGTCTGGCCAGCTACGAGCCAAGCATCTCCAGCGGCGAGAACGTGAGGCACATCATCGACAAGATCAGACCGGCGAATGGCTTCCATCGCCAGTATTGTCGCGATGACATCAGGATCGGCGCCGCCAGCATCGCGCGACAGCGCGCCTACGTCAGGAATGACCTGCGTGATGAGCCATGACACAGCTTTCCTGATCGCATCGTGGTACCGATCATCGCCGAGCCGCTGCAGCGACACCGTCGCAAGGGCTGTAGCGCGAACGCCTGGGCGGCTCACGCCTTCTCTAATTTCACTCCAAAAGCCCTGCATTTCCTGGCGGCGCACGAGACGGTCGGTCAGCACAGCGATTTCCCGGCGGAGGCCCCCGACAAGTCTTGGGCTTCGCGAACAGCGCCAGAGGGCGTAACCTATATCTTCAACAGACGAGGCTGCTTCACCGTCACCGGCGCCGAGCGCGATCATGTGCGCGGCGCATTCTTCCAGCGCGGCGTGAAGGCGTGCCGTTTCTGTCGCGCTGCCATACAGGTCAAGAAACCACACAAAGGAGTAAGGCCAGTCTGCGGGCAAGTCTTGCTGGTTGTCGTGACGTGCAACTACCGCAACGACAGCATTACGCCCTTCAGGCGTACGAGGTTCGATCCCGAGGATGGGATACAGTTCAGGTGTCGGCTGCTGAAGGATGCGCGCCGGTACCAGTGACAGGGCTTTGTCGAGGGTCGGCGGGAAATTCTGCAATTCCTCCGCCAGTTCGCCAGCTTCTCTCCTTCGCCCGTCCCGGCGCGCCTCTACATATTCGCCGGCAACCACGGCCACGGTGCGCTGCGCACGTTCGGCCGCACCGGTGGCAATCAGCTCCGCTGGAATCTCGCCATCCTTGATCGCCCAGTGTGTCCGGTGCTGCTCAAACTGCGCAATGCCCAACTGATCCGCAGTCCTCAATACCTCCGCTCGATCGAGATAGGCATGTTCTGGGTCGGGCTCGAAAGTAAAGGCCAATTCATGTCCCCGCCGGACAATATTTCGAATGCGCCCGTGCCTGACTACGCGGGCATGCGGGCCCCCAGCGCCGACTTCGTACATTAGCAGGGCAGGTACTTCCTCAAGCCGCCGCAATGTTTCAGGACGGGCAAGGTCGATAGCTTCGGCCTCGGCTCCGCTATATTCTTTGAACCGGTCGATGGTTGAAGTGTAGGGTGGGTTTTCCCACCATTCGCCGTTGCCCGATACGAGTAGATTGAACATATAACCCTGCGCCCCTGCCGCCCTCTTCATTCCGTCGCCGTCCATAGCGGCGGGCTTTCCGTTTCTTTGAAAATACACGAATTTGTGTACTCATAATACCCAAATCAGCCTATTGTCAAAGATGCGCTTGTCGGATTCTTTAATTAAGTGCTATTATGTGTACTATGGGTGCACTTAAAGAAGATAAGCTAAAGAACGTTCTGGAAGCCGTCCCTGCTGGCTTCGTCGTCGATGCGCCTTGGCTGGAAGCTCATGGCGTCAGCCGGTTCCTCACCCGCAAATATATAGCGAGCGGCTGGCTGGAACGCCTGCAACGCGGCGTGTTCCGCCGACCAACTCCGCAACCGGTCCCGCTTGACTGGCAAACCTGCCTGCTCTCGCTCCAGCACATCATGAATTACCAGGTCCATGCGGGCGGTATCACCGCCCTCAGTCTGCAGGGATACAGCCACTATCTGCCGCTCGGCACGTCGCCGCCCGTATGGCTCTACGGCAGAGCCATCCCGTCATGGCTTGCACGCCTGAAACTCGATGCGCCGCTGACTACACGTAGCATCTCCCTGTTTAACGACCCGACCCTCGGCCTTGCCGAAAGCAAGTCTGTTAGCGCCAACACGCTGCCCTGGGGCTGGGCGCTCCGCCTTTCCTCACCGGAGCGTGCGATCCTCGAAGCTCTCGACGAACTGCCGGACCATGAAAGCTTCCACAATCTCGACATGATGTTCGAGGGACTCGCGACGCTGAGCCCCCGGCGCCTGTCGGCTCTCTTGCAGAGCTGCCGCAAGATCAAGGTCCGCCGCCTGTTCTTCGTGTTCACGGACCGTCACAAACATTCCTGGCGCGAGCGTCTCAACCCCGACGAGTTTGACCTCGGAACCGGCGATCGCGCCCTGGTGAAGGGCGGCAAAATTCATCCCCGCTACCGGATCATGGTACCTGCAGAATTTGTGCCTGCGACGGGAGACACCAATGGTCCGTGAAATCTACGCTGCGCAGGTTGCGCTGCTGGTGCGCCTGTTGCCTTTCATCGCGCAGGAAGAGGTGTTCGCTCTCAAAGGCGGCACGGCCATCAATCTCTTCTATCGCGACATGCCGCGCCTTTCGGTCGATATAGACCTCACATACCTGCCGGTCCGTGACCGCGCCGAAAGCCTCGCCGACATTAACGAAACGCTCGACCGGATCATGACGGCAGCCAACCGCGGCATCGTCGGTCTTGATGCCCGCCGCATCGAAGGCGGAGGCGGCGGTGCAACCCGCATCCGTGCCCGGCTCAAGGGTGCTGAAGTCAAGATTGAGACCTCACCTGTTACGCGCGGCGTAGTTCACGATCCGGAGAAGCGGTCTGTGTCTGCTGCCGTCGAAGACGAATTCGGATACGCGGCCACGCAGGTCGTGTCCTTCGAGGACCTGTTCGCGGGTAAGCTTCATGCCGCAGTAGATCGTCAGCACCCGCGCGATCTGTTCGACGTCAAACTGCTTTATGAGAACGAGGGCTTCACCGACGCTCTGTTCCGCACGTTTCTGGTTTATGTGGCCAGTTCTCCGAGACCGGCGCACGAGCTGCTTGCACCAAGCCTTGGTGTGTTGGACGAACCCTATGCACGCGAGTTCGTTGGCATGACGACAATTCCGATCACTCTCGAAGACCTTGCCGAAACCAGAGCCCAGCTGCTCGCCGATATCCGTGCGCGTCTGGACGCCAACATCCTGCGGTTCTTGACGACCCTTCACAACGGAGCGCCGGATTTCGACATTATCGGCCTGCCGCAGGCGGCATCTCTGCCGGCAGTCCGCTGGAAGGTGCTGAATCTGCAGAAACTCAGCGACGAGAATCCTGACAAGCACAAGGCGCATAAGGAGGAGCTCGAAAAGCTCTTTTCCTGAAGGAGAATCAAACGATGAAAATGGAGGCTTCCTGGCGCTTCGATACGCCCGGCCCCATGCCGACGGAAGCGGTACGTGAGTTCGACACCCTCATCGGTAAGGTCGTGGCTCAAGGCAACCGCTGGCGTATGCTCGAACATTTCAAAGGCTATTTCGGCGCATCAGGCAGGAGTTCTTCTGAGAGCTGGGCGGAATCCGACCTGGACAGTTCCATACGGCAGACAGCAGAGAATGCACCGCTGTTCATAGAAGCTTTTTACGAAGGGTGCGAGGCTCTGCGCGGCGACGACAGCATTGCGGTCCCTGATGTCGGTCGCATGAACCGCATTCTTAGGGATCATGCCGTCGGATACGAGATCAGGCCGCCAGAGTTGGTCGCCATCGGCCTTCATCAGCCGATCGCCGTTCCCGAGCGCTATCAGTCGCTCGATGAACAGGCGCAGGAGATAGTTCAGCAATCGCTTCAGCAATCAGAGAAGCTGCTCGTCGAAGGCCAGCCCCGGCAGGCCGTGCAGGAAATCCTTTGGTTGATGGAATCGGTTGTAACCGCCTTCAAAGGACTGAGCACCGGCAACACCACGATCGAGGAAAAATACTTCAACAAGATCGCGCTGGAACTCCGGACCAAAAGGAAGGGACAAACCATCGAGCAGGTTCTTGCCTGGCTCACTACCCTCCACGGCTATCTTTCATCGCCGACAGGCGGCGGGGTACGGCATGGCGTCGACCTCAAGAGCGGAATCACGATCAACGCTGACGAGGGACGTCTCTACTGCAATCTGATCCGCAGCTACGTCACCTTCCTGATGGCCGAGCATGAGCGCATGAGTCAGCGAGTCAGATCGTAAATGCGGCCCGGCGCATGGGCCGGGAATCCGGTCCGGCCAAATCCCGGGGTCGGCTTGATTGCGACGGGCTAGTGGAAACTCGCCACAAACGCGCCACAGACCAAAAAGGACCGGAGGAGATTTTGGCGGATTTCCGCGGATTTCCATGGCATGTTGATTTGTGGCAAATATTGCAATTCTGGTGCCTTTCGGCCTCTCAAAATCCGCATAAGTTCTTGATTTTATTGGTTGGAGCGGGTGAGAGGACTCGAACTTGCGACCGGGCCGAGGCACCGGTCGTCGGGATCAGCTCGAAGCTCAGCTTTCGCTATTATTTGGGTGATCAATGGCTGGACTTGGCGCGTCCGCCAAGTCCAGCCGTATTATCCAAACAAATCCTCCCCCTTTATGCCGCCTCCCAGACCTGATTAAGTATCTTCGCAGCCAGTGCTGCCTTATCTTGCGGGAGAAATCGTCCATAGTGCTGCGTGACCATCTCCGGCGTATCCTGAATGGCATAGCTCGCCTGCTCATAGGACCCGGTCTGCTTAAGGATATGCGTCGCAAGGACGTCTCGGATGTTATGTGGTCCGTGCGGGAGTAGGCCCTTGATGGCGCCCCGACCCGTGTAAGGGTTGTACACGCCGTAGCGTTGGATCGTCAGCCGCCACGCCTCATAGAAGGTGTTCTGGTCATAGGCCGGATCCTTGCTCGTCATTTTGACCGTCTTGACGAAAAACGTCCCCGGGTCTTCCGCACCGGCGAGCAGGACGTCGCGGTGACGGTTCACATAGGCGATTATGTGATCGTATAGATCCCTGACGTTCGGCAGAACGAGCCGAAATGGCTTGTTCGCAAAGTATGATGAGCTCGCGTTCTTGAAGGCGACCGACGGGATGAGGACCTCCCAGCCATTGTCGCGATCACTCCAGCGGATTTCGCCGCGCTTAAGGTCTTCGAGCTGCCGCTCCGTGCGCGGAAATTGACCGCGCGGACAGATCATCAGCTGTCGCAGATTCTTCTGTCGCAATCCCAAATGGAGGCCGAGCCTGAGCATCAGAAAGGCACGAACGGCTTCTGCGGCGGCTCTTGGATAGCGCCGTTCGTCGGGCATCCTCCGCAGGATTTCTTCGGTGATCTTGCGGTATTCCCCGACCGGGCTCGGTGCTTCCAGGACTGGCATAATCGGTTCGAATGGATCGCGATGCACACGCGCCACCCGCTGGATTTCCTTGGCCCGACCGGTCGCATGTTTGTAGAACGCATCGCAGGCACCATTCCAATCCGCCTTGGCTCGTTCGATTTCCTGTTGCGAAACGAGGCCGGGAATCGGCCGAACCCGCTGTACGAGTTGGCCATGCTGCCGAAGCCAACCGGTCTCCTGACGGGTCAAAGCGAGCGCGATACGCAGCATGTCGACTTCCCAAGTCGTGTAGAAACCGCGCCGACGTTCGCGCCACTGAACATACCAATCCCAGATCGCTGGGAAGGCGAGAAGGCCGAGCGTGAGATGATGAAGCGGCACGCCGTAACCTTTGACATTGCCCTTGGGCGAAGCGGCGAGGGCACCCCAGCATCAGGCCGAGATGCTCGATCTTCTGGGAGGTGGTCTCCTCGCCCCACACGCCGTTGCGCTGCAGACCGAGGGCGGTCAGCGTAGACGTCTTGAAGCGCACCAATTGTGCCATCTCCATGGCAAGCTGCGGCGGTGCGTCGATTACGCCCGAAAGGAGATCCGGATCAGTGTCTGGTGCTCCGTCTTCGAGATGGATGGCGTCGTCTTGATTGAGAGACTCCGCAGGTTGCGAGCGGCCATAGACAATGCCAGGAAAGCGGATGGCATATCGTTGTTTCATGGCAGCCGCCTGGAACCGGCGATAATCCGTTGCGCCGCTGATGATCACCCGTCGGACCCATTCCAGAATCTTCTCCTGCTCCGAGAGTGGCAGCAGGTTGAAGTTATCCGGCAGATGCCAAGCGAGCCGGCGTCGTTCAGCCGGGCTGATATCATCGAGATCGAAGCCGGAAGCCGCACGGGCCCGGTTCGGGATCTTCGCCTGAAAATATCCCTCGGGCAGCCGATAACGGCATTCGATGCGGCGGAGAATTTCGAGGCTCTCCACGCTACGCGGCGCCTTCGTTCCTTGCATCCAACTTAGCAACGTCTTGTTGTCGAAGGCTTCGTCAGCCCTGACGATGGCCCGATAGAGCTGCCAATAGGTCTCGCCATGACGTTGAATATGAAGGGTCAACGCCGCATCGAAGGCGACGGGATCCTCCCAATCGTCCGTGAGCGCGCGTGGGAATTCCTCGATCGGCTTTGGCTTCGGGCCCGACTTCTTTCTTAGGCGAGGAGCGGTGCCCGGAACCGCCGGCATTCGAGACGAATTCGGCGCGCCGAGTGTTTCCGACACTACAGGCGCCATCGACGCCGGTCCTTGAAAAGCTGGGAGGACTTTGGGCGGCCTTCCACGTGGTCTTCTCGGCCGCGACGGTTCGGGGTTGGACTCAGCGGCGTTCTCGATCGAGTTCGCCAGCCTCCGCGATGACGATGCCCAGAGAACCGGTTCCGCTGAACCAGCTGTCCGGAGTATGGGTTCCACGAAGGCCTTTTGGGGCCTGCCGCAAAGGCTCTTGGATTTCGACGGTTCCGATCCAGACGCGGCGATATCCTTGTCGTCTATCACGCGTAGCGCTCTTGCAATTGCGTCGAGGACGGGACGGACCGCCTCTCTGCTCTTGACCAATTCCTGCCGTTGGACGGTGCAACGCTCTGCAATCCTGCCCCAGTCGTAGGTCTTGCCTCGCAACGGTGGTGATGATCGGTGAACGACAAGGCTCAAAAGGAAAGCTTCAAGCTTTCCGAGATCCCGCGGATGAAAATGGGCCGCGAGCTTCAATCTACAAAAATGCGCGACCTTGTGGGAGAGCGCATCGGGGTTCCAGTCTGTGGACATCTGAATTTGGCTTCAAAGCGATAACCGGCCGCCACTTGAGCGTTCGGGAAGATGAGTGGGGCAGCGCACCTACACGATTCGAAAGGGGTAAATCCACAGCACTGCCGCAAAGGTAAGTGGAGAATTACAACGGCGCTCGTCAAAGAGGCCGCATCATTCGGAAATCAGATGCTTCAGTCATTCTCGAATGCCTGCCTTCCCTTTACCGTCCAGAGCGCCCGCGCCTGTTCTCCATGTTCGCTTTTGAGCTTGTCGGCCATCCAGAGCAGTGCGCCATAGATTATGGCGCGGTCGTCGCTCGTCAGGTCCACGATGCCGGCTTTGACGACAAGACCACCAAGTTCGATCAGATGCCGCGTGCGCTGGCGGCGCTCGACTTGCCAGGTGCGCATGTCATGCCGAGCCTGTGCCGCCTGATGCCGGTTGCGGGCTGATCTGTTGTGTTTGAGCGCCACCTGTGTCGCGGTCAGTCGGCGGTGTAGGTCGCCGTGCTCGCCCCTGGAAAAACGTCGCCCCGCGCCTGGCCCATGCCTCCCTCTTGCCGGCGTCCTTAGTCTCGGCGATTGCGACCAGCGCGCCGGCCAGTTCCTCGGCACTCAGCGCGTCGGCCCCGGTGGCGATCACCAATTCGCCAAGCTGCTGCACCTTGCGGCTCTTGAGCTCCCGTGCCTTGTCTTCCAGGGCCTTCAATTCGGCATCGAAATCCCGCGGTTTGCGCATCGTTGTCTCCATCATCTTCGTCGATTGTCGATGCAGCGATGATAGGGGAGCCCTTGGCGAAAGGCTGCAGGGTTGCCAGGACAGGCTGGGACGGGAAGATCCCACCCGAGATTTTTTCGAGGGAGGGCGCGCTTATACGTCGTTCCGACGTTCGCTTGGCCGTGGCACTGATCCGATCGCAATGGCGATCTATCATCTTCACGTCAAGGTCATTGGCCGCAAATCCGGCTCCAGCGCGGTGGCCTCCGCCGCCTACCGCTCGGCCTCACGTTTGCGCGACGAGCGCCTTGATCGCAGCTATGACTTCTCGGCCAAGCGCGGCGTCGTGCATTCCGAGGTGATGCTACCCGAGAACGCCCCCGCGGCCTGGAGCGACCGCGAGCGGCTCTGGAACGACGTAGAAGCCTTTGAGATCCGCAAGGACGCCCAGCTTGCCCGCGAGGTCGAATTCTCCCTTCCGCGCGAACTGAGCCAGGCGCAGGGCATCGAGCTTGCCCGCGACTTCGTGCAGGCCGAATTCGTCGACCAGGGCACGATCGCCGATCTCAACGTGCATTGGGATTTTTCCGAAGATGGCATGCCCAAACCCCATGCCCATGTCATGCTGACCATGCGTTCGGTGGAAGTGAATGGGGACGAACACACGTTCGGTCCGAAGGTACGGGACTGGAACCGCACCGAAATGGTCGAGCACTGGCGCGAGCGCTGGGCGGAACTTGCCAATCAGCGCCTGGCCGAACTCGATATCGACGCGCGCATCGACCATCGCAGCCTGGAAGCCCAGGGCATCGGGCTGGAGCCGCAAAGCCAGATCGGCGCGCCGGCCAAACGTATCGAGGGGGAGAACGCTGAAGATCGAGGCATCGACGGGGAGGGGATCGAGGTGGACCGCGCGGAACTTCACCGGGAGATCGCGCGCGGCAATGGCGAACGCATCCTCGGCAATCCTACCTTGGCATTGGACGCCATCACGCATCAGCAATCGACCTTCACGCACCGCGACATGGCGATGTTCGTCCATCGCCACAGTGATGGCCTGGAGCAGTTCAACGCGGTGATGGAGGCGATCAGCAGCGCCCCTGATCTCATTGAACTCGGCAGGGATGGACGAGGCGAGGATCGCTTCACCACACGCACCATGATCGAGGCCGAACAGCGTCTGCACCGCGCTGCCGAGCGCATGGCCGGGAGGGAGCGCCATGCGGTGAAGGACCCGGAAAGGGAAGAAGCTCTTGCCGCCGCTGAGCAACGCGGCCTCATCCTCTCGGTCGAGCAGGCCGACGCCTTGGCGCATGTCACGGATAGCCGCGATCTTGCCATCGTGGTCGGCCATGCCGGCACCGGCAAGAGCGCCATGCTGGGCGTGGCGCGACAAGCCTGGGCAGCGGCAGGCTATGAAGTCCGGGGCGTAGCGCTGTCCGGCATCGCGGCGGAGAACCTGGAAAGCGGATCGGGCATAGCGTCCCGCACCATTGCCAGTATGGAACATGGCTGGCAACAGGATCGCGATCTGCTCACCGCCCGCGATGTCCTGGTGATCGATGAGGCGGGCATGGTCGGCACGCGCCAGTTGGAGCGGGTACTGTCCCATGCGGCAGAGGCTGGGGCCAAGGTAGTCCTGGTCGGCGATCCGCAGCAGTTGCAAGCCATCGAGGCGGGCGCGGCCTTCCGCTCGCTCCACGACCGGCATGGCGGTGCGGAAATCGGCGAAGTCCGCCGTCAGCAGGAAGACTGGCAGCGTGACGCCACGCGTGATCTTGCCACCGGCAGGACCGGGGATGCCATTGGCGCCTATGACAGCCATGGCATGGTGCATGCGGCAGCAACACGCGAGCAGGCCCGCGCGGATCTGATCGAGCACTGGGATCGCGATCGGCAGGCCTCGCCCGATAACAGCCGCATCATCCTCACCCACACCAATGACGAGGTGCGCACCCTCAACGAGGCAGCGCGCGAGCGCATGCGGGACGCCGGCGATCTCGGCGAGGACGTGCATCTGACGGTCGAACGCGGCGCGCGCAGTTTTGCCAGTGGCGACCGCGTCATGTTCCTGCAGAACGAACGCGGCCTCGGCGTCAAGAACGGCACGCTCGGAACCATTCTGGAGGTGAGCACGCAATCCATGACCGTGCACACCGATGATGGCCGAAGTATCGACTTCGACCTCAAGGATTACAACCGCATCGACCATGGCTATGCCGCCACCATCCACAAGGCGCAGGGCATGACGGTGGACCGCAGCCATGTGCTTGCAACACCAGGCCTGGATGCCCATGCCAGCTATGTCGCCTTGTCGCGCCACCGCGATGGCATGGACCTCCATTACGGCCGCGATGACTTCTCCGATCAGGACCGGCTGATCCGCACCCTGTCGCGCGACCGGGCCAAGGACATGGCCTCGGACCATGAGCGCGCCGATCCGGCGCAGCGCTATGCCGAGCAGCGTGGCATCAGCTTCCGCGAACGTGTTGTCGAGATCGTCAGGAAGATCGTACCCGAAAAGGTGCGTACCCTGTTTGACGGCCTGCGCCCGTCCGCCGATGCGCGCGGCCCAGATGAGGCGCAGAGGCCGGAACGAGACAGCGTCGGAAGGGAGGCGCGCCGTGAACCCGCAGCGACCGCCAGAGAGACCTTCGAGGACGAACAGACGGCGTTGCGCAAAGCCCGCGGCGAAGCCCTCAAGCGTCATGCCCGTGCGGTGGACGCGATCGTCGCCGCCAGGGAGGCGGGCGGCAAGGAAAATCCGGAGCAGAGGCGCGAACTGACCGACGCGCGCAACGCCTTCGAGGAGGTGCGGCCCCATGGCTGGCGCGATGCCGAAGCCGCCTATCTCAAGAACCCCGAGCTTGTCCACGAGGCCGCAGGCGGCCGGATTAACCGCACCGTCCAAGCCCTGCAGCTTGAAACCGAATTCCGCACCGATCCGGGCCACCGCGCCGACCGCTTCGTGGAACGCTGGCAGAAGCTCGACCAGGCCAGCGAGCGTCAGTACAGAGAAGGTGACATGTCGGGCTACAAGGCCACGCGATCTGCCATGGGCGACATGGCCAAGAGCCTCGAACGCGATCCGCAGCTTGAGTCCATCCTCGCCAACCGCAAGGCCGAGCTCGGCATCGGGTTCGAATCAGGCCGCCGGCTTGGCGCAGAACTCGCGTTCAGCCAAGGCATCGACCTTGGAAGTGGACTGGGGATCGGCTTGTGATCCGTCCCAATTACCGCCGTCTCTTCGCTGCAGGAGGATGACCCACAAAATCCTCTTGCGCGCCCACGACGGCCCGTCCTGTCTCACATCCGGAGCAGCCAGAAAGATCCAGAAGGAGGTAGGGCGGCCATGCGCGAACCAGACCGGATCATCCGCTTGAAGACCGTCCTGTCTCGGACCGGGCTGTCCCGGTCCACGATCTACCGCAAGATCGCCGAAGGTACGTTCCCGCCTCAGATTAGGATCAGCGTCCACGGCGCCGGTTGGCATGAATATGAGATCAACAACTGGGTCGCCGATCCTATATCGTGGCGTCCGAAAGGCGAGGGATGAATTCTAGTGAGGGCGACGCATGAAGCGTCCCAGCTGTTCTATGCATCGCTTTCCCGATTGTCGTCGGCTGATGGCTGTAGCAGTCGTCGATACGTTTGAGGTGCTCGATGGGAAAGGTGAGCGCGTGTCGTGTTGTCTCAGTTAATCTTGTTACCGAATGCCTCAAATAGAATGTTACCGATCCGCGTAACGTGCGGCATTCGGAGCGACTGTTCACGCTACACTGCTGGCGGCGCGATCTGCCGCTGGACGACGTGTGAAGTGGACCCGAACAGCGGGGCTACAGCTTTGAGTTTTTGGTTGGAAGGCTGGCCGCCTCTGATCCTTTATCCAATCACGCGACAAGGCCTGTGTGTTGCTCCTGTGGCTGTGGGCATGTGGGCAACGCGTGAGCGTTGTCCAAGCTTCGCCTCCGGCGAAGCGTCATGTCCCCAGCCTTGTCCTTGAGGGCGCGGGCGGCGGCGAACTGGCCGGTAACATTCTAGGTGAGGCAACGACCCCCGCCCGGTAAAATCCTCGTTGAGGTAATGCGACAAGTGCGGGCCCGAGTTCAGCCAAGATCAGAAAGCGATAGAGCTCGCGGTGGGTTGAACGCGCCGGTAAGTGCTTCCCAGTCTTGGCAGGCGACGGGTTCATCATCGGAACAAATTGCAGCTGTCTCCAGGCCAGTCTTCCTCATGTCCGGCCCCCGGGTCAGTCCGATAATGTGGGCTGTGGCCAGTCTGCGCCCCACGCCGGATGCCAACGCAGCAAACCATACTTCCCGCCCATCAAAACAACATTTGCTCGCAATAGATGAGCACGTCAGGCATATACAACCCTAGGTCAGGCAATTTTGAACCAATCGAGGCGCGAGGGCAAAAAGTCAAGTAGAAAGCACACTAATATCCCACCATCTTATTATAACGTACATACGTTAACGGTTTGGTCTCCAAGTGTACCTATAAGACTCAAAGGAAAAGAAGCGATTTGCCGCCACTAAAATAGATCACTAATCTTGAAGCCCGCAATGCAAAAAAACGCAACATTTTTAACCCAATGATGCCATCATATCGCCTCTATTGTGCCGACGATACTACCAAATGAACGCATTAAATCTAAAATTAATTAAAGCTCTACTTGTGTCACGATTCCGTCACGCTCGTTATTCTGCAATACGATAGTCAAGCTGAAGTAGAATAAGTCTAAGCTGTATATCGCCCATTCGGCGGCATTCCTAATATCGCTCTAGAAATCCCCGCCTATATCGCATCTGACGTGCACCGTTTACTCACCAGCATTGGCTCTCAAAGTCGATGGAGAACGATATGTTGCCTTCTGATGGGGTGCCGTGGGTGTCACGACAAAACAGCAAAGTCAACCCACGACGCCCCACTGCATCGTGCGTAACGCTTCTATTCATGGTACTTACGACCGCCTCCTGCTCGTCAATAAATGGATTTCCTGATGATCCCGAGAACACTCCGGCGGTTCGGGCGTCCGTGGCAAACTATTTCGATCCAAAACTAGACGCGGCGTACGGTATAGAAACTGATCCGAGCAAGCGCGAGCAGTTACGAAATCTCATCGTACTCAATAGAATGCGAAGCTTTGATTTGGAGTTCGACCAGTTTGAGCGATCACTTTACGGTAACGCGAATGCACTCTCTACTGGGAGTGACTTAGCGGTACTCGCCTTGGGTGCCGTCGGTGCAACAACCGGCGGTGCCGCAGCTAAAGCAGCTCTCTCAGCTGCATCAGCGGCCGTCGTCGGTGCAGAAGGCGCGATGAGCAAGGACCTCTATTATCAACGGACTATGCCAGCTCTTTTGGCGCAGATGGATGCGAACCGAGCCACTGTCAAGATTGGAATCATACAGGGGCTAAAGCTTCCTGATAGCGCCTATCCGCTTGCAGCAGCTTACGTCGATCTTGAGCTTCTTAAGAAAGCCGGAAGCATTCCGGCAGCCATCTCCACCGTTACGCAGCATGCTTCAGATAACGCGGCCACAGCAGAGGAGCAATTGCAAGCGGTAAGAAACGTTTCTTTTACTTCAAGTATGTCCGCTACTAAAATCCAATTATGGCTTCACCCCAATGGCACCCTCGATATCAACAGGTCGGCAGCGCTTTTTAACTGGATGAAGGGTGATCAGCAGGATCGACGGTTACCAGTTCCAATCGATATATTTCTGGCAAGTAGCAGCTTTGAGCAAAGCAGGCAAAGAGCAATTCGAGCACTCGCAATAAAATAGCAAAAAGGAAACTGCGATGATTTGCGGAACTTTCAGAATAACGTCTGTGCCTGCTGATCAAGTCGTGGCTTTAATGCAGGAAGCGAACGCGTCTACTCCGAAGCCATTAAGCGTCACGTCAACCCCCGACGACAATGGTCAGTTTACCATTTTGAGCGTCTACCCCCCCTGTCCGACCAACGTCGTTCACGAGGTGACACCAGAACCCAGAGCCGGTAACGCGGTGGCCCCAACGCCCGCAGCCGGTAACGCGGTGACCCCAGCGCCAAATCTAGGTGGACAAACACCAGTTCCGGCCGCCGAGGCGCATTTTAGCCCCCTTGTCGTTGATATCTCGCACCATGTAGAAAGAATTGACTTTTCTGCTGTCGCCGAGGCTGGAGTTATAGGTGTAATCGCAAAAGCCACGCAAGGCACGAATTACACTGATCCAACTTACGCTGTGCGCCGCGGTCTAGCGAAGGCAGCAGGACTCCTTTGGGGAGCTTACCACTTTTGCGAAAATGGCAATGTAAGCGATCAGGTTCAGCACTTTCTGACGCAGGCAGCTCCTGGGCCTAACACTCTTTTGGTAGTAGACTTTGAGAAGAACCCACAAGATCCAACTAACTCTATGTCACTGCCGGATATGGTCGCGTTTCTTGGTCAACTCGAAGATAAAACAAAACGCAAACCAGTCATATATGGTGGAGCATATCTCAAGGAAGCGCTTGGCGCTCAACCGAATGCTGCATTAAGTGGATATAGATTATGGTGGGCAGAGTATGGACCAACCCCCAAATATCCGGGGCTTTGGCCGAATTATTGGCTATGGCAGTATACCGATGGCAAGAGTGGTCCGCAGCCTAGATCAATCGCAGGAATAACTGAACCTTGTGATCTAAATTATTACAGCGGGGCGGCAGATGATCTGCGAAAAGAATGGATCTCCTAAATAGAGTAAAGGGAGAAATCCGATGTCGAGTTCAATTACGGATACGATAAAAAGACCAATCGTACTAATGGCGCTCGGTGTAATTATCGTTATTTTCCTGCTGATTGCAGCGGCCGTGTTCTATTTTTCAAGTGGCGAATTGGGTACTTCTATACTCATTATTGCCGCGACTCTGTCTGTAGTCATTGTCTTATGTCTTGTATCGATACTGTTTGCGGCCTCGCAGCTTGATGACAAGGAAGAGGCGTTTGCGCTTCCAAAAGGCTCAATTCGGGCGGTAATTGCGATTTCGTTAATAGCGATCTTCGCAATCCTAGCTGTCTACCTCAACAATTCCATCTCGTCACCGCTGATTAGGAAGTTTGAGGGACTTGATGACTCCGCAAAGGATAAACTTTCTAATATCTACAGCGATGGGTCAAAAGGAATTATACTGGCGCTCGTTGCCTCTGGCGACAAACAGAAATTATACACCCTATATGTTGAGGAGCCGAGAGATCAAGCAGCGGTTGATTTCGCGAAGCAACTGATGACCACATTAAGTGTTCTGGTGACGTCGCTCGCTAGCTTTTACTTTGGAAGCAAGACTGCGGGCGATAAGACCGGGAAGGACTCGACTTCAAAATTGCCGAGCCCGACAGCAAGCCGAATAAATCCCCAAACAGTTGCCCGAAGTGCGGTACCGGTTGCTATCGAGGTAGGTGGTGAAAATTTGGACGGAATTGCGGCCGTGAAAATTACCAGTGGCAACAATCAAGTATTGGCTTCAGACGTCACGTCTGGAAGCGATATTGTTCATTTTAATCTTCCAATCCCGTCGCCAGGTACCCCTGCTGGCACCTGGACCGTTGTTTTGCAGACGAAAGACGGAGGTGCTAAAGTGACTATGCCCGCTGCCCTGACAATAACATAGACGATAGACTACAGAAAATACATTTATTCCATCGACAAATCACGAGTAATCGGTAATAGAGTAGAGACAGACCCGATTGCATGTTTAAGATCTTGAGGTTAGATATGGACCTTCCACGTCAAGTTTGGCAGTGGTCCCTACAAAGCAAACGGAGGATCACTATAATCTGTAGTTCAGCTTTATTACTGTGTGTCGCGGCCATTGTAATGTTGCCTATGTGGCGAGCGGACATAGGCCAGGGTAGTGTAATTTCACAATGGAATGATGTTATTGGGAAGCTTGGAATTGATCCAATATTTCCTCCCGAGGAGGATATTTATGTAGGCGATGTGATAGCGGTTATGACCCAAGACAATAGTCGACCTGAGGAGGAGACGAAGGGAGAGCCGTCACTTAACAAAGCTATTAAAATATTTCATATTGACGCGATAGAGCCGGTCCTGGAGACGACATACGAACAACTTCCTATTTTTCCTGACACAGCGCAGAGGCCTAGCAAAGAGGAAGATCCCTGGCCTCAAATAATCAACCAGAATGGAATCTTTCTTGGACACAAGGTGAGAGGTATGCTTGCGCTTGCAGCCTTTCCGGGGTTCACAATAAGAAATGAGCGAGTGCTAGCAGGGGGATTTGCTGCTTGGTTGGGTGGGCTTTTCGGAGCTTCCCATAATGATGACGAGTTGATTGAGATGAACATACCTTCGGCTGAAACCTATGGCATTCCAAGCTTGGTAGCCACTGGCTTACTTGATCGATTTTGTGCGGACGCGTTTCATCCTAATGTGTGTAGCGATAGCTCGCTCCGGCGTCAGTTAAGCTTCATCAACCCCAGCGTGTTAAAGATAGATACGGACGCGCAGGGGAGGAATTATTATCCGGTCAAGGTCGAGGTGGCTCTCATAAACCGCGTTTATCTCATACGCTCCATTGAGGAAACTAGAAAGGTTGACGAGAGCAATGAAGCATTGCTCAAAGCCATGGCGAATGGAGCGGACCAAATCGACCAAGCTAAAAAGGCGGTGTCACCGCCGCCCAGCAAGCCCGAGGACGACGATGGCCTCGCCAAAGGGCCCGCATCTCCAGATGGGACACTAAGGGGTTTAAGTTCGACGACACCAAACGGCATTCTGACAGAGATTACCTCATCTGGAGCGCAGTTTGTGCTGAAGAAAACGTTTCCGCGGCCGATCGCGATAGGTTATAGAGCGGTTCGATGGCAGCCCGACGATCCCAATGCCACGAAAAAGGGTGAGCCTTGAGATGCGTGGTTTCCTTCTTCCAAGATTGATTGGACTAATTGCGCTCCTGATTGCACAGGCCTGCGTCGATCGTTTGAAGGCCCAAGACGACCCGGCAGAGTATTGCCTTTCTCACCAGACAGAGGATAGATGCATCATATTTTACGGGGCAACTTCACCTTTCTATTCGCGCAGCGGGAATGTCGGAACTGATCAGGCCGGGGGTGTACCTGGTAATTCTCTTTACAAAATCTTCATTCACACTGGGCACGGCGACGGCAATAATGGTGGCGGAGATGACGTTTCAGAATTGGTGAAGGCGCTTCAAGGAGCAGGCTATTTCATTGGGGGAATTGACCAGAATTATGATGAGTCTGGGCCCGGAGTAGATTATTTCACGCTGCGCGACGAAGTAATTGCCGCAGATGTCGCCGCCATTGTTGATGATGTTTTGCCTGATCCAAAACATCTATTGGTTCCTCGCCTACAAAAAACGGGAAATCCGCCAGGGTATCTGGGGTTGTGGCTACACGGGGGTAACTCCCGAGCGCAAGAATGCTCGAGAAATCGTCAAATTCAAATATCTATCGCATACGCGGCTAGTCGTGATCCACAAATGCTGGCAGCCGGCCTTCGATCGTCCTGCTTTCAGGTCCCAAAACCTCGTGCCTTTACGGCGCCGCATATTGTGGATCCACATAATCCCGGGACGACGTACATTATCCCCGCGATTGTGCTGGGTAGAAAACTTGGATTGCAGGCGAGGGATGATATCGAGAATGACGTTGTTGGAATAGCACAAAAATTTCTTCCACCTTCAATCTCTGGCTTGCATCCAAACGATACGTCTTCTCCTGGAATTTTTGCGGGTGGCGAAGGGCCGGTCTCTTCGGATGTAGTAATTTATCTTTTTTAGAACGCCGCATTTTATTAGGATTCATGTCGTTGCGCGGCGATAATTTGCCGGACCTTGACCTCCTTAACGAGGCGGTAAACACGTTGTTCCGTCACCGATGATCGAGGGAGGTGACGGGATCGTCCAAAGCAATAGCTGATTTGTGGGGCGCGGTCCCCAGTTCGGTCAGGAACGCGGCGAGCGCGACGCAGGTCTGCTCGCCTTCGCTCAAGAGCATATGAACCTTCATCTTCGGATTGGCATGAATTGGACATCAACAGCTGGATCGCCCATCCCCTGTCGTGGCGTCAAAAATGGGAGGGCGGTGAACTCTGGTGAGTGCGGTGCACTTTTTCCGGAGGTTCAGCTTTTGCGGCCGTGAAAAGGGCGACGACTGTGCCACGGTGTCGACGGGGCAGACCACGCGACACAGACCCGAATCTTGTCGGGTCCACGAGTAGAGCGAGTGGTGCATCTGGGAAGGGCTACAACTAGCCTGGAAGAATTCAAAATACGCCTCAATCCCATCAAGGCGGATCTTCCTGTAGTTGGTCACCGATGCTCTGGAATGCACGTATGCAATCAAAGAGTGTAGGTAGATATATAAAATACAACGAAGAATTGTAGTCAACTTTGTAAAGCCTTTCTCAATTGTCAGTTTCGTTAATTTGAAGAGCGAGTCACGCTTATGTCACGGTAGTCAAGTTCATCTTCCCAATTAACTTTGTGACGCCAATACATTCTCGTAACATTGAGATTTCAGTTAACACCAGAGGGTGAGTTTCTGGTAATCGTCCTTTTGTCTTCTCTCTTTAGATATGAGTTCGTTGCTCCAAGAGTCATTTGGCAAATCCATTTTTCGGCGGACGCCTTGAATGGAGCCTTGCGCGATGAAAACGTTGGACACTGTGGACGGAGAAGCGAGATGTATATTTTTCTCGCTCGACAAGCAGCATCGCAAAGGATCATTATTAGTATCGGGGTTCTCTTCAACTGGTCATTCGATCTGCGCCGAGTTCGCTATTCTCGCCGTGGCCTCGGCAGCGATATTGCCCTCTCCTTCAGCACAGAAGCTGCAGGCCAGAAAATCGTGCATTGAAATAAAGAAAAAAAAAGGGTTCGCATCCGTTCGAACACGGCACGGACTTGTTTCTTCACTTTCGACGAATCCCGCCAATTTCCGTCAATTGCAATACGGTAACGCACGTTCTGACCGTACTGATTGGCTTCTACTACGGTCAATCAACGGGGTCGCAAGATCAGAGACATGCCCCCGCCACGCGGCGGACGGCAAAGGCGGGAGCCAAACCCCACCGGCGATGATCAAGCAGCACCGGCGGCGGGTCAGACTCCTTCACCCGCGAGCGTGAAAAACAACCCGTAGACAGCTAGATTACTTGGGGCACGAGGCTGCCATGCTGAAATCAATAGCTCTGTTAATCGCCTCACTCGTTAGCTTGGCTAGCTGCGCCCAGTTCCACCCCTATCAGGCCGCCGGCAGCGTGATCGTGAGAACCCAAGGTTATGACAGTTATGCGACCGACCGTTACAAACCTGCCGGCCCGCTGGCAGCGAGAATCGTAGGCTATTCGCTCCTAGCAAGGCAGGCCTACATCCGATCAGTGTACGACACGGGGCGTCCTGTGGAGGACCACTACCAATGCGAGGGGGTTGTTTCCAGCTCTGGCGGAATGCCTAATTGCACACCTGCGACTGTGCTCACCGACGAGGAGCGAGAAGCGCGACTTCTGAAGGAATGGCATTACGTTGCAGGCTGCGACTACTTCTATATCGACAAGGACCACCAGCACAGGGTCGACGAACACGGCAAATGTCCAAAGTTACGCGGCAGCAGCGCTGAGGGTCTGGGCGTTCAATTATGGATTCACGAAGACGGCCCGGTCTGCAAGGAGGCAGCAATTGTCTTCCGGGGAACGGTGAGTGGGGATGTCGGCGACTGGGAATCGAACCTGCACTGGCTACGCAGAGAACTGCCCGGCTACGACCAATACAATCAGGTGCACGACTACATCATAAATTATCTGGGTCTACTGGATTCCGCGCCGTGCTATCGAGAAGGCAAAACCGAAATCGTCGCCATTGGCCACTCTCTTGGGGGGGGATTGGCACAGCTAGCTGCCTACAGCGACAATCGTATTAGGCATGTCTATGCGATTGACCCATCAATGGTTATTGGAACGGACACAGTTGCCCCCGGCAGACTTCGAAAAAACAGCCAGGGCCTCCACACTGAACTCATCTACGAGCATGGCGAAATCCTTGCCTATCCAAGATACTTGATCCGTCAGTTCAATCCGCCAACAGCTTGCAATCCAAGAATCGTGACGGAGCGCATGAAGCTGCTAAAGGGCTCTCCTATCAGCCAACATTCCCTGACCGACTTCAACGCGGGGCTCCTCGCGGTTTCGCGTGGGCAAAAGCCAGAGAGCAGACCTTTCATTCTTCAAGATATTCCGCCGTGCGCGTCGAGCTGATCGACGCCAACTCGTTCCTCGTCACGCACACCTGGAATTGTACGCCTCCGGCGAAGCATGCAATTACCCATAACTTTCGGCGGTCTTGACTTCTGTGGCGAGTTGAATGTTGGCTAGTCGTTTGAGGCCTCGCCAGACGGCAGTGTTTCCTGGCGGTGAGTCAGAAGCCCTGGCAAGGTATCCTCCCAGGCGTGCAAGTTTTGTCAGGTATAGTTGAAGCGTTCCTGGCTTTGCACCTCGGTTCCCGGGGTTGCTAACGAGGCGGTCGAGGATTGTGATTTCCGGGTTTGTCAAAGCGATGGTGGGCGGGGCGTCAGGAGCTGTGCGCGCCATCATGGTTAGCCACAGGTCCCGCCAACTGACAATGCAGAACACGGCGACCAGGTTCGCCAGTCGATCTGCGGCCCGCAATTTTGCATCCTCAGCCCTGCTCGAGCCGATTGGAAATATTCCGCCGGCCGAAGCCGAGGCAAACTATTACGCAGCCATGGAGCAACTGCCCCGCGCTGCGTAATTTGAGAAAATCAGCCTCCGGCAAACCCGGGGCGGTTCATAACGCTGCCCCGGGGCGCTGGAGTTCGCATGCGCGACGGTCCTGGCGTTGAAACCAAGCTCAAACGCGAGCCTGATCCGTCTGGAACGCTGGCCACCTTTGAAGCTCAAAACGTGTCGGTGCTGCTTCAAATATTGCAGACGAACGAGACCAGATCATAGAAAGCATATATGCAATGGTTTGACCACAAGCCTCGAAGAGGAGGCCCGGCCTTTCTAAACAGGCCGCGAAAAATCTTGAGGATACAGCATCACTTTTTCCCAGCCCGCAAAAGATCCGAGCGGCCGGGATGCTGGGCTTTGTCATTCTGCCGCCACTCGACTTCCTTCCTAGCATTTTGCGCTGACGGGCCTTAGATCGAAACACCCAGGTCGGGGTAGAAACTAAACCCGCGTTCTGCATACTCGCCAGAGCGAGAAGCTCGATGAACGACTATCTCGGTTCGAGGACTCGATGGTATTGTCCGGCAGGGTGTAGAGCGTCTGAAGCGCCGGGACCTTGAATATCAGCATCGGGTCATAGGGCGGGCGCCCGCCCTTAGCGCCGCGTTCAACCGCAGCCTGAAGAGTTCGAAATTTACCGGGGCTCCGAGCTTGACCAGTGGATCGCCGCTCTCCGAGCGTCGCCCAGAGAGCTCATCCAGATCTTGGAAACCAGGCTGTCCCATGTCTGCCCCCTCACGCTCCATCCAAACAGAGACGCATGAAACAGGCGATTTGGGTGGTTGTTTGGATGTGACTAAATGGCTTCGCGGCCGGTCAAACCCACTGCCCTTCATGCTCCTCCTTGGTCGTATTTCGAACTACCGAGAGATGGAGGCTTGCATACTTTTGTTGAATAGGCACTCTATTGATTGTCTAGCTTAGGAGCTATCAGCCCATTTAAACGGTCGGAAAATCCCAATCTTACCATTCTTTCACAATAATTCATCAAACGTAATGTGATATTGTCATGCCTTGTGACACATCAACGTCAATGCTTGAATATTTTTATTTCAATGAAATATTCTTGCCGTAACAATACCGGTAAATGTTCGCAAATATCTAGATATGAGAGTAAATCACGCCGGCGTCACGCAGGGTGTGATCGTATTTCAGTTTGGCAGTACGCAACTGTATTCCAATGGAGCAGACACCGCGTTCCGGAACAAAACATAGTTGTGAAAAAAGTTGTCTAATCAAACGTAGTGAGACGTTAGCTCAAACAATCTACCGTCGGCTGCGAGGGAGCATGTAAATCGTTCGACTATACATGGTAGTGAAACTAGAAGCGCTTGTGTTATAGTCGAACGCTAAACTAATCACGCCAACTCAATTATACCATAGCTCTGTTCTATTGAGCTTCGCTGGGCCTATCTGACCGTTGGGGGAAAGGAATACCAGATGGCGCCCTTTTTAGGACCGGTAAGACGATTGACATCCACCCCGTTGGCAGCGGTGGCATGCGGCAGACCTAGCCGTTGACCCCAGCGGAATTGTAGCAAAATACATCGCGATCTCTGTGGGTTAGTTGAGGGCTCGTTACCCGGTCCGTATGGCCGCAAGCGTGCAACCAATCCAACAGGCGGGTCGTCGCTACCGATAAAACGGTGTCGAGGAGGAGACCTATATGTGCATCCGACAAAGCTGGTTGCTCCTTCTCGCTATCGGATTGACGATCGCTGCTAGCGGTAAGGTCTTGGCGGACGAACAGAATTGCGGCGAGCTTCCAACCGATGGATCGCTGTTGAGCTACAAGTTACGGCAACCAGGGCCTCGATGCGAAGGGCTGTATGTATCCCCTGTCGCAGGTGAACTGGGTATGTCCCTTGTTTCGTTCACGAGGGGCGCTATTCGATACGACTTAAAGCAGGATCGCGAACTAGTCTTTCGTCTACCGGGATTGGCGGGGGTAGTCACCGAATTGCGCGCGGTCGCAATTCCACTTACGCGTTTCTACCGCCTCGACGCTGAGCTCCCATCGGGGCAGAACGAATTGCGCGTGCCGATCGATGACGTGATTAGTCCCGCGCACATTACAGCGGATCAGCTTGGTGCTTTCGGTCTGCGCAAAATGGCGCACGGGGAAACCGGTTATATTCCAGTCGAAGTCACAGTTGCAGGCCCCCAATCGGACTCGGGCCTCCGCGCGATTGTGCGTTCCGGGGCCGACGTGACAGACGTAGCATGGCGCACTTACGCTGCCACCGCAGTGCCTACCTTCTGGCAAACATTGGACAGTGGGCTTGTACCCCAAGGGACGAAGCTAGCAATTGAATTGGGAGCGGCGTTACCTGCAGAGCAGACTACACTGGAGGTTTCGTTCTACGCTCAGGGAGTTCCTAGGGCCGCTCTCTTTATCCTATTGGCGCATTGAATTGGGTAAGGCAGATGGCCCCATGGGTTCCAGAAAGCATGGCTGCGAGGTTTCTTAGAAGCAACTGGTTTATCTCTAGTGCTGTACTGGTTATTGTCGGACTACTCGTTTGTGCTTCGGTGTCCTGGTCGACTAATCGATTCTCTCTTGAAGTTGTGAGTCATACAATTGACATCACGGTTTCGGAGCGGGCTGACCATTCGCTCGGCCTGTTATTGCCACCCAATGTTGAGGTTCGCGTATCTGGATACGACGCTAGCGGCCTCCCACCTGAATTATTAGGGATGAACAAACCAGTTGGGATCTTAAGACTTTCCGCGAACAAGGAGGTGATCGACTCAATTCTTCTCGATTCAAACGCGACGTTGACGGTGACTATCACCGCCGATGGCAACCCTGATCTACGGTTGTCAGGTGGAGGTGAGATCGGAATCACGTTTCAAGGCACCGTCTCCGAGATTCACGAAGACGGCGTGCCGACCGAGGTTGCTAAAGCCAGCCGGCCATTTAGGTTCAGTGCCAAACAGGGCAATTCCCCAGAACCAGTTCGTATCGTACTGGTTGGCGCTGCGGGGGTACAAGGGCTAGGTTTGTTCGATCAACCGGTGAACCAACTTCGGTTTAGCCGACCTCTGCCCAGCACCGAAGATCGTCGTCTACCTTTCCAGTCGGAGATTATCAGCGGCACTTTGCAGCTTCTCGACTCCGATTCTAAGACTACGTTGCGACCGCATGAATTGGTGTGGCTCGATAACGTTGTGGCTACGGTGGCACGGATCGAGATAACTGACAAAGGGGTGGCTTTGGACGTGTCAGGACTCGCGCGACGGATTGGACTGGGGCCGCCTCGACCCGACAGAACACCGCAGGCGGATCGTGATCTTACCCCGAGCGTTCTTGAGTATCTTGTTGGCCAGCACAGATTGAAACTTGCCTGGGGAGCAGCAATTGCGCTGCTTGCCGCACTTTGGAAAGCTCGACAATGGGCAATGAAGTCCTAGTCCTGATGCGGTTTGCCCTTATTTTCTTGGCTTTGACGAGCACGGTCTTGCCCGCTGGCTCTCAGTCAACGGAGAGCCAAAGGGAGTCGGCTCAACGACTGCGGGCGGCCCGCTTTGACGATCAAGTGGTTCGCGTGCTGCCTCAAACAAGCAAGGGCAACTCCACAAACGAAGGTTTCGGCTTGATCGTTGGTACCAAGGGTACCGATCTTTATGTTGTAACGCCCAACCACGTGGTGTTTGATCGCGATCATCAGCTAACTGATCGACCGCACCTTAGGTTTCGAAGCACGCCTGAAACAGATGTAACGGCGGAGCGGCTCGACGCTCCGAACGCCAGCCCTCCAAACTATGACGACTTGGCGGTGCTAGTGGTTCGCGACGCTGCTGATCGAGCGCCGAAAGCCGCCGCTCCGATAGTCGCGCCGGATGCTCTGAGGGGCGGCGAGTGGGTCTGGAGTATAGGGCGTGCGGAAAGCTGGGATGTATCGGGTGTCCATGGCGGATTCGTTAAGCGAATTATCGATCCAACCCGCCTGGTATTCGACAGTCTGCCCACACCGCCTGGGAGTTCCGGAGCTGCTATTGTAATGCCAGAGGGTATCGTGGCCATGGTCACGAGTGATGCCGACGCCTTTGAAACCCGGGCCGTCGCGATGACTACTCTCACTGCACACTTGCATGACTGGGACATCCCATTCGATAGGCTCGTTTCTGAGCCGCCACCGCCTCCCGTCGAAGATGAGCGGATCGTAAACGCTGTGCGTGACTGTAATCTATTAGCGGCAAGTCCGCTCGACCCTAACAGAGCATTTGGAATCCCAGGAGTTGAGCTTGACAAACTGGACGCAGATAAAGCTGTTCAAGCATGTTTGACTGCACTGGGTTTTCATCCAGACGATCCAAGCATTGCCTTTGAGCTTGGCCGTGCCTATCAGAGAAAGGGTACTAGTCCGGAGTCAAGAGAAGCACTTCGACTATACAAAAAATCCGCTAACCTCGGTTTTGCACCAGCTTTTGACAATATCGGGAGAATGTATCGTGATGGAGACGGTATCCCAAAAGACGAAGTAGAAGCCGTGTCATGGTTCCGTAAGGGTGCGGACGCCCAATATTTTGTAGCGCTAGACGATCTTGGCAAGATGTATGCGGAGGGACGAGGTGGTCTCGATAAAGATGACCGCGAGGCGATGCGCCTCTATAACGCGTCTGAGGCCATCACTAACGATTATGAGCCAGTCAAGAATGATATAAGCAAATTATTGAGCTCAGTGAAAAGTCGGATTGCAACGTCGAACGACCGCGATGAGCTAAAAGTTATTGGTCGTGACTTTCCAAAACTCTCGGGTGAGGTAGATGTACGGATAGCCCAGTTGGACGAAGAGGATCGATTGAATACCGCGCAAATGCGCATAGCGGCGTCGAACGACCGCGATGACATCAGAAAGATTGCCAACAACTATCCAACGCTAAAAGGTGCTGCGGACGCGCGAATCGCCCAGTTGGACGAAGAGGATCGATTGGATGCGGCTCAAAAGAGCATAGTGGCGGCGAACGACCCCGATGAAATCAGAAAAATTGCTAACGACTACCCAAGCCTGAAAGGCGCAGCAGACGCGCGAATCTCACAGTTGGAGTACGCTGACAAATTGAGCGCGGCGGAAAAACGGATTGCTGTGACGAACAGCGCCGATGAACTCAAAGAAATAGGAGCGACTTTTCCAAGTCTAAAGGTTGAAGTGGATACGCGGATCGCCAAGCTAGACGAAGAGGATCGATTGGATGCGGCTCAAAAGAGCATAGTGGCGGCAAACGACCCCGATGAAATCAGAAAAATTGCTAACGACTACCCAAGCCTGAAAGGCGCAGCAGACGCGCGCATCGCACAGTTGGAATACGCCGACAAATTGGCCGCAGCGCAACAACGCATCGCCGCTGCGAATGACCCGGAGGAAATCAGAAAGATTGGTAGTGACTACCCCAGTCTAAAAGGCGCAGCAGATGCGCGGATTGTACAGTTGGAGTACGCCGACAAATTGCTGGCAGCGCAAAAGCGCATCGCTTCGTCAAACAATACAGACGAGATCCGTAAGATTTTGGCAGACTTTCCTGATTTGCAAAGCGCAGCAGATGCGCGAATAATTCTTCTAAAGAACGCGCAGATATTGAATGCGACGCAAAAGCTCATCGCGATCTCAACTGACCGGAATGAACTCGAATTGCTTGCGAACGCCGATCCGGACTTGAAAGGCGAGGTGAACGCCAGAATAGCCCAATTGGACTATAAGGACAGATTGGCTGACGCCCAGAAGCGCATTGTCTTGCTGGACGACCGCGACGACCTCAAGGGGATTGCGGTGAACTTTCCAAGCCTCAAGGTTGAGGTGGATGCACGAATAGCCCAGTTGGATGAACAGGAACGATTGGGTACGGCGCAAAAACGCATCGCCGTGTCGAACGATCGCGATGAAATCGGAAAGATTGCCAATGATTATCCACGCCTAAAAGGCGCTGCGGACGCGCGGATAGCTCAGTTGGAGGAAGAGGAACGATTGAATGCGGCCCAAAACCGCATTGCCGCCGCGAACGACCCCGATGAAATTAGAAAGATTTCCCGTGACTACCCAAGCCTAAATGGCGCAGCAGAGGCACGAATCTCACAGTTGGAGTATGCTGACAAATTGGCCGCGGCGCAAAAGCGCGTCTCCGTGATAAACAACATCGATGAACTCACCGCGATTGAAACGAATTTTCCAACTCTTAAGGTTGAGGTGGAGGCGCGGATAGCCCAAGTGAACGAAGCGGAACGACTGATTAAAGCGCAGAAGCGTATCCCCATGTCGGATGATCGTGAAGAACTCAAAGCGATAGCCAGTTCGTTTCCGCCTCTGAGAGACGCGGTGGCTGAGCGGATCGCCCAGCTGGACTACAGTGCAGATGGAGTTATTGGATATGTCATATTCGGGCTAATAGACACAGCAAACACGCTGAATCCTTCATATTTCACTATTGATGGAGCGGACAAATCGCGTCTACCGAGTCGAGGTGACGTGATTTCGAGGAAATCGTTGGGCGCGTTCAGTGTTAGAGCAGTTCCTTTTCACTGGGATTCTGTCCAAAACAACTATGTTGTACAAAGCGATCCACCCGTCGTCAAAACAGATCCGGGTGATAAGCTCAGGGTTGCGGGCGATGTTTTTATAACACTTGATCCGAAAAGAACAGACCACAAACTTTATGTGGTGGCGCCTATTTCAGAGTTTCTCGGTAGAGAGATAGAACCGTCGCCAGACGTGTTTAGTCACCCGGTGCCGCTGCCAGGAGTGCTGGGATACGTTAACATCGGGCTGACAGGCGATGATATGAGTTCGCTAACGGAGCAATCATTCAAGAATATATCTAGGCCGACGGCAATATATCCGGCTCCGAACGACATTATGGTGGCGGACACTCCCGCAAATGTACGAATAGGACCACGACATTGGAATAAACGTACGCGTATATACGAAAATCCTCCTAGCGTGCCGAATGTGTCTATAAACCAGGGAGATCGTATTAAGGTTGGCGGTGATGTAATTATGTCGACGCAAGGCCATTCGATTTGGGCGCCAATAACAGACATATATCGAAAATAGAACCATTTCAAAGTATCCGACCCCGAAGTGCAGACGTGTGCGACAATCCAACGAGTTTCGCTATCGCACGCCTCGCGAGAGCGCGGCACCGCGGCGTAAGCCGACGCAACCCGCCACACAGCCATCCGCCTGAGAACAAGTGTTTTTCGTTGCTGTCGTCCGTCCTTAAACTGTCGACAGTGAACTAATCCCAACTCATTGATATTTATTGATGAAATCAAGGTTTGAAGTATAGTGATTTGCAAGATTCTGGCCGTTTCGTGCGGCATTTCTTGCAAATTGCGAGGGGATTGATGCGTCCGATCGAGCGCGAGGATGGCGGGCAGAAGGACATGTTTCGCTCCCGCCTTGATCAGATTGTTGATTTCCGTCGAGAATTGACCCGGGATTTCCATTGAGAACTGACCCGCCTCGATGATGTTTGTGTGTCAGGCTGAGGTCAAGTTTCGTGCCTTCTCCTTTGCTGGCTTTGGACTTTTCGCAGAGCTGTTTTTGAAGCGGAAGCTGTCGTTTCCGGTCTCCAGGATATGGCAGTGATGGGTGAGGCGATCGAGGAGCGCAGTGGTCATCTTGGCATCGCCGAAGACGGAAGCCCATTCGCTGAAGCCGAGATTGGTGGTGATGACAACGCTGGTGCGCTCATAGAGTTTGGAGAGCAGGTGGAAGAGCAACGCGCCACCCGAGGCACTGAAGGGCAGGTATCCTAATTCGTCGAGGATAACGAGGTCGGAGTGGACGAGGCGACCGGCAATCTGACCAGCCTTTCCCTGGAGCTTTTCCTGCTCGAGAGCATTGACGAGTTCGACGGTTGAGAAGAAGCGAACGCGTTTATGATGATGTTCGATCGCCTGAACGCCGAGTGCGGTGGCGATGTGGGTCTTGCCCGTACCGGGGCCGCCGATCAGGACGATATTATGAGCGTCCTCGAGGAACTCACAGCGATGGAGCTGGCGCACGAGAGCCTCGTTGACCTCGCTGGAAGTAAAGTCAAAGCCGCTGAGGTCTCGGTAGGCTGGAAAGCGGGCGATTTTGAGCTGATAGGCCGTTGATCGAACTTCGCGTTCGGCTGTCTCGGCCTTGAGGAGTTGCGCCAGGATCGGCATGGCGGCCTCGAAGGCCGGGGAGCCCTGTTCGGTCAATTCGCCGATGGCCTGGGCCATGCCGTGCATCTTGAGGCTGCGCAGCATGATGACGAGAGCGCCGCTTGCCGGATTATGACGCATGGCGAGCCTCCCGGCGCAGGGCCTCATAACGTTCGACATTGGCCTTGGGCTCAGTGGTCAGAACCAGAGCCTGGGGAGCGTCCACGGTTGGTGGGGTGATCGGCTTGCCGTCGATCAGGCGATGCAGCAGGTTGAGGATATGGGTCTTGGTCGGAACACCTGCACTCAATGCCAGTTCGACGGCCGTCAGCACGACCTGTTCGTCATGCTGAAGCACGAGCCCCAGGATCTCGACCATCTCGCGGTCGCCGCCTGGCGTTTTGAGCAAGCGGTGTTGCAACGATCGGAAGGCATCCGGCAAATCGGCAAAGGGGGCACCGTTGCGCAGGGCTCCTGGTTTGCGCTGGATGACCGCCAGATAATGGCGCCAATCATAGATCGTCTGGCCCTGTTGGGAATGGGACCGGACAAAGACCCGCCGATGCTCGCAGATAGCCTGGCCCTCGGCTGCGACGACGATGCGGTCTGGATAGAGCCTGACGCTGACCGGTCGATTGGCGAAGGAAGCTGGAACGCTGTAGCGGTTACGTTCCAGATGGATCAGGCAGGTCGGTGAGACGCGCTTGGTGTATTCGACAAAACCATCGAAGGGGCGTTGGACCGGCATCAGATGACGGATCTCCTCGTTCCAGACATCGGCGACGGTGCCGGGTTGGACGCCGTGCGGGGTCAAGGACCATAGGTCCCGGCAGCGTGTCTCAAGCCAGTCGTTCAGCGCCTCCAGGGACGGGACGTTCGGCATAGGCTGCCACAATCGATGCCGGGCATCCTGGACGTTCTTCTCAATCTGTCCCTTCTCCCAGCCTGAGGCGGGATTGCAGAACTCGGCCTCGAACAGAAAGTGACTGACCATGGCCGAGAAGCGGATGTTGACCTGGCGATCCTTGCCACGGCCGACTTTGTCGACGGCTGTGCGCATGTTGTCGTAAATCCCCCGGCGCGGCACACCGCCCAGGACACGGAAGGCGTTGTTGTGGGCGTCGAACAGCATCTCATGGCTTTGCTGAAGATAGGCCCGTAGCGTGAAGGCACGGCTGCACGACAGCTTGAAGTGGGCAACCTGCAGCTTGGTTCGCTCACCGGCGATGATGGCCCAGTCTTCGGACCAATCGAACTGGAACGCCTCGCCCGACACGAAGGCCAGCGGCACGAAGGTGCCACGACCGCTGGTGCGCTGTTCATGCTGGCGGGCTGCCTTCCATTCGCGTGCGAAGGCTGCCACCCGATTATAGGAGCCTTCGTAACCAAGGACGGTCAGATCGACATGCAATTGTTTGATCGTGCGCTTGTGCTTGCGGTTCTTGCCAGCCTCCACCCGCAGCATCGCCGACAGCTTGTCTGCGTAAGGATCAAGCTTGCTGGGCCGATCGGGAACACAGAACTGAGGCTCAATCCGGTCCGCGCGCAAATATTTGCGAACCGTATTCCTCGATAGCCCCGTGCGTCGGCATATCTCCCGGATCGGCAAATGGTCCCGGTAGTGCCAGCGTCGGATGACGCTCAATAACTCCATGTTGATCACTCCGTCGTCCCCTGCGCTAGCCGCACAGGGGGAGCTTCGAACATGGGTCAATTCTCGATGGAAAAATCCCCTCGAACTGGGTCACTTCTCAGTGGAAATCAACAGATCAGCCTCTTGTCGACCAGAAGCCGCTATGCTGCGACCCGTAGTATGATGTCTTCAACCAGTCGCAAGAATCGGGTGTTGCGAGCCCCCGCAACCACTGATGCTTGCGACAGCAAGCGACCCAAAACCCCCGCCCCCGAAAGGGCGGGGGTTTTTGCGTTTGCGTGCTGGCCTACGACCGCCTTGGTTGCTGAGCCAAGCAGGCGGTCGAGAGCCTTGAGCTCCTGCAGGGCGGCTGGGTTCTGCGTAGGCATCCGGCGTAGGCCGCATGCTGGCTACTCGGTCCGGTCCCATCGTGTGAGTAGTGTCGGGTCGTCTTTGTGCATCTTGATGAGCTCGATCAGATTCTCGATTCCAAAGTCGGTGAACGCCATGACGCCATCTTCGCCAACACCGTAGACCCAGATAACGCCATCCTCGATTTCCATTTCATTGGCAACGTCGTGCAGCCAGTCCTCGTCTTCACCCAGGTCCTGGGCGACGCGAGCGATGGTCGTGACGTGATGGACCTTATTGATGTGCATGGTCAGGCCGCTCGAGCGCGGATCGCTGATGCTGGAGACGTCCAGTTCCATGGCAGCAACTCGTCCAGCCGGTGAACGGGATGGGCGGCGATGCGAGAGAGGACGTCAGCCAGCCAGGCCTGCGGATCGACGCCGTTCATCTTGGCCGTGACAATGAGGCTGTACATGGCCGCTGCACGCTGCCCGCCGCGGTCAGATCCGCAGAACAGCCACGACTTTCTGCCAAGAGCAATACCACGCAGACTTCGTTCGGCGGCATTGTTGGACAGGCAAACCCTCCCATCTTCGAGGAACAGGGTGAAGCTCGCCCACCGCTTGAGGATATAGTTGAAGGCCTTGGCCAGGTCATGCCCGCGAGCCAGCCTGGCTGCCTGCTCGCGCATATAGACATGGAGATCCTCGACCAAGGGCCGGCTTAGGGTCTGTCGAACCGCCAGGCGCTCTTCTGGGCTCTGGCCATTGATGGATCGCTCGATCTCGAACAAGGTATCGATGCGACGCACGACCTCGATCGCAATCGGCGACAACACGATCTCCTTCTTGCCCGCGGCCTTGCGACGCGCATTCTCCTCGATATCGGCCATGGCAAAGAACGGGCGCCGCGCATGCACCCAACATGCCGCCTCCCGGATAGGACCGGGATTGCGACCGGCCAGATAGAGCTTGTTATAGCCCTCAAAGGCATCCGCTTGCAGGATGCCGGTATATCCGGCCAGATGCGCCTGAGGATGTTCGCCCTTGCGATCACGCGAGTAATAAAACAGCGCCGCCGGCGGCCCCGTGCCCCCAAAAGGTCGGTCATCCCGAACATAGACCCAGCATCGACCTGTGTCGGTCTTGCCTGCTGCCAGTACAGGCACTGTCGTGTCATCCCCATGGAGACGCTCGGCGGCCATGACATGCGCCTCGATCCGTCGGCGGAGGGGGGTCAAGCACCGTACAGACCGATCCGACAGCGTCGGCCATGGTCGACAGAGCGATCGGCACGCCCTCCAGGTCGTAGCGCTCGGCTTGACGGTTCAGGGGCTGGTGCTGACCAAACTTCTCGAACACCATCATGGCCAGGAGGCTGGGCCCCGCCCATCCCCTTGCAATGACATGGAACGGCGCCGGCGCTTGCGTGATCTTCTCGCAGTCGCGACAGCTGAACTTCTCCCGCACGGTCTCGATCACCTTCCATTGCCGAGGGATCGATTCCAGTGTTCGGGTCACGTCCTCGCCAAGTTTGCGCAGGCGATGGCCGCCACAGCACTCGCACGCTGTCGGCGCCTCGATCACCACGCGCTCGCGGGGAAGGTGATCGGGGAACGTATTGCGCTCAGGGCGCTTACGCGTAAATCCGTTCACAGCTGTTGTGTTGGCAACCGCTTTCTCGGCCGCAAGCTCATCTTCCGTGGCGCTGGCTTCCAGCTCCTCGAACGAAAGCACCAGCTGATCAATCAGGCGAGAAGAGCGTTCCGATCGCTGCCCGCAGACCTGGCGCTCCAGTTTGGCGATCCGCAGCTTCTGCTGGGCGATCAACGCCAGATCCTCGGACGCTTTCGCGCGCGCGACCGCGAGCTCTGCCGCCATCTGCAAAGCCTGCGCGCGCTCGATCCTCAACGCCTCTTTCAGGGCGGCGATGTCGTCGGGAACGGCGTCGCTGGCAGCATTCATGCCAGGAAGTGAATCACAAATTCGGCGCGTTGTGATGCCCCAAAATGGTCCTCGCTTCGCATTTTTCTGCCTCAACCCGCGCGCTCGGGCCGCCATGTCAGTTGGGGATTTCGCCAGTCGATCCCTTCCAACATATAGGCCATCTGCGCCGCCGAGATCGACACCGCCCCAGCCGATGCCGAGGGCCAGATGAACTTTCCGCGATCCAGCCGCTTGGCGTAAAGAGACAGCCCGATGCCGTCATGCCACAAAATTTTGGCTAGATCGCCACGACGGCCCCGGAAGATGTAGAGATCGCCCGCATGCGGATCACGTTTGAGGCTTTCCTGCACCGTCAGAGCCAGGCCTTGCATGCCGCGGCGCATGTCCGTGTGGCCCGTCGCGATCCAAACCCTGACATTGCTTGGGATCGGGATCATCGTCGGCTCAGAACATCAAGAACCCGCCCCAACGCCTCAGCGTCGACATTCTCATCAACCCGGATACTTTTGCCGTCACCGAGTTTGATTTCGATCAGGCCGCGGCGTTTCCTGACGGGCGCCCCCAATGGCGGTTCCATGGAGGGTGCCTTCTCGGCCACGAGCTCGGCTGGGACGATCCGGACTGGAACAAGGTGTGCCGCTGTCGAAGGGCTGCTCGCAACACGGGCCTGTCGCCGCCACGTGAACACCAAACTCGTCGCAATGCCGTGTCTGCGCGCGATCTCTGCCACCACCGCGCCAGGCGCCAACGTCTCTTCAATGATCCGCATCTTCTCGTCGCGAGACCAGCGACGGCGGCGCTCAATTCCGCCCAGAACTTCAACTCGCATCAACCGACCTTAAGGCTAGCCTTAAAGCCGCATGCTTCGCCTCAGGCCGTCACCATGCAAGGCGGCCCTCGCCGGAGGCCTACGGTTCTGCTTGGCCGTGGCCAGGCGCAGCATGGCGGCGAGGTCGCCGCGCAGCACGATGGCGAGCGTGCCGGCATCCGGGACCAGGGTGATGCTCTCGACCAGGCTGCGCAGGATCGCCGCCGCTTCGCTGAAGATGTCGCCGAGCGAGCGTGCCTTTATCTCTCGTAGCCAGTGTTTGATCTTGGAGAAGAACTCTTCGATCGGGTTCAGGTCGGACGAATATTTGGGCAGGAAGAGCAGCTTAGCTCTCGCCTTGCGAATGGCCTGACGCACCGCCTTGCCCCCAACGGGAGCCGAGATCGTCCATGACGACGATGTCGCCTGCCTTCAGTGCTGGCACCAGTTCAGCTTCGACATAGGCTTGAAAACGGGTGCCATTGATCGGGCCATCCCAGACCCGCGGCCTCCACCCTGTCATGGCGCAAGGCCGCTATGAAGGTCTGGGTCTGCCAATAACCATGCGGGCCACCGGTCTCGAGCCGCTCGCCACATTCGCGCCAGCCGCGAAGCGGAGCCATGTTCGTCTTGGTCCAGGTCTCGTTAATGAAAACGAGACGCTTGGGATCGATCAAGGGAGTGTACTTGGTCCATTGCTGGCGACGTCGGGTCGCTCGCGCTCGCTGGCGACCAACGTCCTTTTTTAAAAGTCAGCTTTTGCTCGTGCAGGAAGTTCCACACACTGTGATGATCGACCTTTACCGCGCGCCCGGCCAGTTCCCCGATTAGCCTGGCAATCGTGAAATGGCTCCCATACCGGCAGCGGGCCACCCGCCTCTCATGGTGCTCGCCAAGGATCCGGCGCGGTTTGTAGCCGCCCACCTTCCCCGCAGCGGCACTTCCCGTCGACTTCTCCCGATCCAACCACGCGACTGCTGTCGAAACCCCGATCTTGAAATGCTCTGCTACCTGACGGCGCGAAGGCCCTTCCTCACGCACGGCTCGAACAACACGCTCCCGAAGATCCATCGAATAAGGACGTGTCATTGGCTGCGGCCTCCGCCTCGGCACCCATCTTGAATCACTTCCCACCCGATGTGGGAATCCACGCGACTCCTAGAAAATACACGCTGCTCTAGCTCTTTGAGCGGAGCCTTCGATCGCTGTCTCGCAGCTCGGATGGCGTGCGTGGTCGTGGCGCTGCCATGGGGTATCTGACCCATAGTTCCTACCGGAATGCGGGACCAGATTGACTGAATTCACCACACTTTGGGACTGAACACTTTATGCCCTCCGACCTAACCAGGCCCTTCTGCAATCCTTCGGGAGCCTCAATGCACCGAACAATGCAAGCAGGGGAGGCAAGGCACCCCCAACTTTTTTATGCTCTCGCCTAAAGGCGAGGGCTTTGCATCCCCTAACGGGGGCAGTAAATCAAATCTGTAGAATGTCTGGAACGAGTGCCGGGAAACTTGAAATGCAAGCCGATAGGTGTAGGCTATTTGCGGACGGCGCTGCTTTTCCAGATTCTATTGGGTTGACGTTTCCCTGACAAAGGCGATGAGCTCGAAAATCCTCGTAATTGGTGCCACCGGATTTGTTGGGAATGCGGTCATAGAAAAGCTCGTTTCCCGTCGCACGGGGCTTATTCTGGCGGCTTCGAGAACAACAGAAACCAGCGATACCGGAGGGATCGATTGCGTAAAGTCAATACATTGCGATGTATTTGATTCAAAGTCTCTGCACGAAGCCATGCATGAGGTGGATGTCGTCATCAATTGTTTCAGAGAAAGAACGACGGGGCGGGACGCTGCGGTGGCAATCCAGAATATCCTGAACGCCTGCGAGCATAACAAGGTTAAGCGACTTATCTACTTCAGCTCGGTGGCCGTCTACGGCGAGGCGAGGGGGGTAGTCGTTGAGGAAACCTTGCCTTGCGAGCCGATCAACTGGTACGGTCGCGCGAAGCTCGCAGCCGAGCGGGCTTGCGCTGAGCGGGCGTCGGAAGATTTCCGCATTGCCGCCCTTCGCCCCTCCCTGATCTATGGACCGAAAGGGAGCGAATGGAGCCTGGCATTCCTTCGCAGCATCGCGAGGGGCCACCTCCTGGGATTGGGTGCCGCCGGCGCGGGCACTGCCAATCTCGTCTATGTCGAAGACCTTGCGGATTTCTGCGAGCGGCTGATCTCGGCGTCAATACCGGCATTCTCGATTTTCAACGTCAATGGTTTCCCGGCGCCGACCTTCAACGACTATTTCGGCGAGATTGCGCGGGGACTTGGGAAGAAGGCTCGCCAGGGCGGAGGCGGTGCCGTTCGCAGTCACGGGCAAATGCGTCGAGTGGTGCGTGGGGCACTGCAGGGATTGCGCAGGCTCTTTGGGCCTTTGCTCGCTCGCAGCCCTCGCCTCGCCAGCGTCTTCGCAACAACGTACGCCGCCATGGGCGCGCGGCCTGAGGACCGGGCCGCGACCGCCTATTCCAGGCCAGTTTTCTATTCGCCGGATCGCGCCGTTGCGATGGGATTCGTTCCTCGGACGCCGCTCGACGTCGGGGTGCGCAATTCCATCGCCTGGGCCCGATCGGAAAATCTCATTTGAAAGCAGGATAGCCACGCACCGGGGTGTCAGAGTCCTGCCAAGGTTTCAGTTATGTTTTTTGACTTGCGGAGCGATAAGAACCTGCCAGCGATGTCCGCTGATGTCTGCATCGTCGGCGCGGGCCCGGCGGGCATTACCATCGCGACGGAACTGATGAAGGGCGGCCTCAAGATCTGCCTTGCGGAATCCGGCGGATTTGGTGACGAGCAGCCGACGCAGCACCTCTATCACGGGGACAGCCTCGGCCATCCGATCCTGCAGACGGAGGGGCGGTACCGCGTCTTCGGTGGCTCCGGAACCCGGTGGGGCGGCCGCTCGGCCATGATGGACCCCCTGGATTTCGAAGGCCGCGACTGGGTTCAGAACTCGTCGTGGCCGATGACCTGGGGCGAATTGCTGCCCTACTACGAGAGAGCCAAGAAGGCAGGTAATTTCAAGGAGCCATGGCTTGACGACGAGTGCGCGCTGGCCTCTGTCGGCAAAGCCCTGCCGCACTTCGAGACCTCCGACGTCGTTCCCTTCGTCTGGCGCTTCGCACCGCCGGACCCGGCCGGGGCGCGGCTGCTTCGGATACCGTCGGGACATCGTCGCAGCTTCAATTGGGGCAGTGCCCACCGTTCCGCATTCGGACGGGCGCGCAACCTCAAGGTCTTCCTGCATGCCAATCTGGTCAAGCTCGAGCCGGCGGCGCAAGGCGAAGCCATACGGGTCGCTCGCTTCGCGTCTCTCAATGGCGGCAGCCTCGAGATCGCCGCAAAGGCCTTTGTCCTGTGTTGCAGCGCCATCGAGAATGCCAGGATCCTGCTCAATCTGAATGCCGGCCTGCAGCGGGCCTTGCCGGGCGGGGACAACATAGGGCGATATTTCGCCCAGCACCCGCGCGGGACCATCCTGACGGTAGAGGCGGACAAGGCAGAATCGCTGCGGCTCCAACGCGCCATCAACAAATATGAGGTCCGGGGCAACCGGACGGTTCAATACGAGCTGGGTTTTGCCCTGTCGGAGCGGGCACAGCGCGAGCACAAGCTCCTCAACGCCAGTGCGGGCCTTTGCTATTCGTCTTTCGATGTGGAGGCCGCCAAGCGTATGCGAGCGGCCTTGACCAGCCGGCGCGGCTATCGAGGCGCCCTGAGGGATTTCGCGCACTTGTCCCTGGGCAGTCTCTCCATGATCCGGACGCTCTGGAGGAAATATATCACGGGCCGCCAGCTTTATTTTCCCGCCGGTACGATCAGGGTCGTTGCGGACCTCGAACAAGAGCCTCGACCAGATAGCCGCATCACCCTGTCCGCCGAGCGCGACGCACTCGGCGTGCCCCGGGCGGTGGTCGACTGGCGGATCTCGGAGATCGAGCGCACCACGGCCCGAAAATTCGCCGAGGCGGTGGCCGGCGAGTTGCAGCGGCTGGGTTTCGGCAAGGCGACGCTGGAGCCCTGGCTTACGAGCAACGAGCCTATCACCGAGGACAACCTCAAGGGCAATTATCATCTGATCGGCACGACCAGGATGGGCCGGACCTCTCGTGACGGGGTGGTCGACGAAAATGCCAGGGTGTTCGGGCTTTCCAATCTCTATGTAGCGGGAAGCTCGATCTTCTCGACAGGCGGCCATGCCAATCCGACCCTGACAATCATTGCGCTGACAATCCGGCTGGCCGATCACCTGAACGGTGCGTTGTCCGAGGGCTGACCACGTACGGCGGAGGAACCCTGGCGCCGAGGTTTCCAGGTGCCGACTGTCATGCCCGTCGATGGATTTCGAAAGAAGGCTCACTTCACAGCGTATTGACGGTGCAGAGCTTTTCCGCCGCCGCGATGGTCTCCTCCATTCCGGTTTCATCGAGATCGGCATCTACATGCATCTCGACCTGGAAATGAACCATGCACGAGCCATCCGGGCACTCACGCCGCTCACATTCGCCTCGACGCCGCGCAGCCTGTCGCGTACCGGTCTTCGCTCGCGGCGATGCCAGCGCTGAGCTCGAGGCAGGCGGAGAGGGCGGCATCGAGCAGGTCGATCGGGCTGAAACCGACTTCGCTGGGGTGGGTGACGATGGTGATTTCGCCGCCCGTCGCGGACGTGAGCTCGGCATGCCCGAAGCGGCGAACGACGCCATTGGCGCCGGTCTTGCGCGGGGTGACGGCGCCGGTACCCGTCGGCCGCATTGCGATAAAGGCTCCCCTGCCTACCTGGGATGTCATTGGCGGGGATAGCGCCGTCTGGCGCAAGGCCAGCGTCAATACGTCAATATGAGATAAAGCGCCGTCGCCGATGGAATCTTCTTCGAGCAAGACCCCAATTCGGGTATTTTGTATTAAATAAGTTTAATATGCGTGCACCAAGACAGCCTTTAAACTTTGCTATACCTACATCCAAGGTATTCGCAGATTGCACCAGTCGAAATGAGGCAGTTTAGTGGCCAAGATTAACATCAAGAAGGCAATTCTGGGGGTATCGTCGGTGATGGCGTTATTCATCGTCGTTGCCGGTGCCGTTTATTATTGGAGCCCTTGGCCATCGGCTTTGATGTGGCGTTACATCTGGGATAAAGACGGCGCCGCCACAAACAGGGCGCTTGAACAATATGTTCCAGCCGGAGTAAGTGCCCAACTCAACATCAGCTACGATGCAACTGATACCGACCCTAAGCTCGATGTCTTTTATCCTTCGACGGTCGATAAGAACGATGAAGTTTTACCGACGGTCGTCTGGGTGCATGGCGGTTCGTGGATTTCAGGGAGCAAGGATTATATCGCCAATTACTTGAGGATCCTGGCATCCAAAGGATTCACCACGGTCGGCGTCGATTATTCCTTGGCGCCCGGCTCAACTTACCCAACTCCGGTCAAGCAAGTTAACGTCGCACTTGGATTTCTCAGCAAGAATGCGGCGCGCTTGCATGTGGATCCATCCCGGTTCTTTCTCGCAGGTGATTCTGCGGGCGCTCAGATTGCCGCGCAAGTGGCGAACGCCATCACCTCCCCATCCTATGCAGCCGATGTCGGTATTGTGCCGACCCTCGAACCACCGCAGTTACTGGGCGTGGTATTCCACTGTGGCATGTACGACACCAAATTGGCACGTTTCGGCAGAAGGGGGGTGCTTTGGTCCTATTTTGGAACCAAAGACTTCGTGAACGATCCAAGACTGTCTCAATTCTCTGTCCTTGACCATGTCACATCGAGCTTTCCCCCGATATTCATGTCGGCAGCAAGTGACGATGCTCTCGCGCCGCAGTCTTATGCCCTCGCAAAAAAGGTTGGCGGTTATGGCGTGCCGCTTGATCGCTTGTTTTTCCCGCCAGATAGTATTCCGAAAGTTTGGCATGGATTCCAGTTCAACCTCGAAACGGACGCTGGAAAACTTGCTTTGGAGCGATCTGTCGACTTCATGAAAACCCGATTACAGCATGACAGGGCAGGGGGGCAGACGGCGGGAGGCGGATGATCCGTTTCGTTCCTTCGCTAGATGGACCACCGTTTTGATTATTTGCAGCCAAAACCTGAAACGCCCAGGCGAGCCTAAGTGACGTATGCTTCGCCAAGACCAAACCACCCCTGGACCAACGGCCAAGTGGAGAGGATGAACCGGACGCTCGAGGAGGCGACCGTGCGGCGCTATCACTACGATACCCATCGGTAGCTTCGGCACCACCTCGCCACGTTCCTCGACGCCTGCAACTTCGCCAAGCGCCTGAAAACATTACGCGGCCTCACGCCATGCGAAGCCATCTGTAAGGCATGGGTGCAGAGCCAGAACGCTTCAGCCATCAGCCAGACCACTTGAGCTGGGGACTGAACACCTAGAGGAAGGCGACGGCTGGCAATCGCTTCGTGCATCACCCCGGCGCTCGCAAGGAGAGCATCCGAACGCGTCCATGTTTCATAGCGTTTCCGGGCCGTTACTCCAGGATGGCGCTGTCTCACGACGTCGTCTATCCCGTTCCACAGCAACTCTCCGCCGAGCCGGCCAGAATGTAGTCAATCGTGTACGTCCACATTGCCTTGGTAAATAATGTCAGACGTTTCACCGACGATTCCCAAAAACACTTCGGCGATTCTAAAATAACGACAATGGAATTCGTTCTGACTTACCATATGTGATCGTGCTGGCACACCATCAGGATCACGTTAATTCGCACGCGCCATCAAGACCACGCCAGAAATGATCACAATTAGGCCAATGATCCGCATCATATGGATCTGTTCGCCTAGTAGGACGATTCCGGCGACGACGGTTAGAACGATCCCCAGGGCGACACACGGATAGGCCTGCGACACGTCGATACGGGCAAGGACCAAAAGCCATACGACAGCACTTAGGCCAAAGGCCAGCAGTCCTAATATGACCAATGGGTTGAGCGCAACGACGACGAGTACTTCCCTCAGATCCGATCGGTTCGCCATCGCCGTCTGGACGGATCGGGCTGACATTCCGAGCTTGAGCAGGATCTGGGCGGAGGAGGAAAGCAGCACGCTGACGAGCACGAGCACAATGGTCCCGAATTTCATGATGGCGTGCTTTCTGAAGGTTTAAAGACGCAAAGATTGCCAAACTGGGCCACGGGCGCCTGGGGGGATGACTGCAGGCAGCCGTCGACCACATACGAGATCCCCTGCCGAGCGGCATAATTGAGGCGATCGGGCAAGTTCTTCAGGTTTCTCACCTCCGTCAGCCGGTTCCGCCATGTCCAGTAATAGGCGGGTGCCCACATGACAGCGGCGCCGGAGGGGGTAAATACCCAGGACTGGCGGTGCGAAAAATAGGGGAAGACCTCCGACCCCTCGAAGAGCCTATCCTGATCCTCGTTCGACGGGGGGAGCATCTGCCCTGTGCCCCGCGAAATTCCAGGAGGCATGAGGAACACCGCTTTCAAAGGCGTGTTGGTCTGGGCCCATTCGGCCAAGGCCTCCCAGTCGTTTCGGCTATTCAGGGCGTTACGCTCCCAAACCGCGATTCCATAGATGTGCACCGCGATGAACAAGGCCGCTGCTGCAAGAAAGGCAGGTGCAGCATAATAGCGCCACGGTGTTTTGACGACGGGCCACAGACTGCGTATTCCCAGCACCAGGAGCAATGGGATCAGCATCGTCTTGAATGTACAGGACAGCGCGACCATGGCTGGAGCCCATACATGGCGATCGGACTCGGCAGATGAGAATGTCCATCTGGTCGTCAGGGCCGCGATGCCGATTGCGCAGAGCAGGTGAACAGTCGTGCCCGATCGCAGAAGGTGCAGGTTCAGCAACATCCTTGCGTCCGTCAGGGCAGGAAGGAAGGTTCCGATCACCCAGACGACAACAGCCCCGCACAGCGCAGGTATAAGATATGACTGCGGTTGCCGAAGCATCGATGAGGCAATTGCGCCACAAAGAAAAATGACGGCGAATTGCCACAGGTCTTGCAAAGGGAGGGAGGAAACGAGGAAGTGATACGGATAGAAGGCCTTGAGATAGTCAATGTAACCAAAGGCTGGCGTCGCCTCGGTGTATGGGTTCGTCATGATATTGTAGACGACAGGTGCTGCCAGAAACGCGGCACCCGCCAGACCGAGTGCCGCCGGCTTGGAAAGCGAACGCAAGGTCCACCTGCCCTGCCGCCATTGAGTGCAGATGATGAACAGCAGCGGGACGACTGTCCAGACGGCAACAAAGGCATTGAGAAAGAACGTCAAGCCATTCATCACGAATGCAGCGGTAATCCGACCGCGAGCGGCCCAGGCAAGCGCAAAAAGGGTCGTACTATTGGCAAGTTCGGATTGCGTGAAACCGTCGATCAGCAATCCTCCGGCGCCCGCCTTCGCGAATCCCTGGAGGATGGACGAAAGAGCGATCAGTGTGACGAATACCAATTGTTCCTTGCTGGCCTTGATGCCTAGCAAGTCTGCCCACGCGAGCATACCGGCAAACAAAAGCATACGCGATAGGATCTGAAAGAGAAAAAGTATCCAATAAACATCCCGGCCATGCACGCGGTCAGAAAGTACCTGCCAAAATCCCGATGAATAAAAGCGCAAACTCTGGATGAACATATCACCGGAGAATTGTGGCTCGTTGTAAAGCCCCGCAAGAATAGGTAGATGGTAGTAATTATTGCCCCATCCACCAATATATCCCGACATTACTAGGGAGAGTGCGGTGCCAAACGATACGATCGCGAAGGCAATGCACCAAGACCGAACAGATCCAGCCCCCAAGGCAGGCGTAGTCGGCGTCGTAAATGATTGAGCCATGTTAAAGCGACGCCAAAACGACAATCAGGAATGAGCATGCCATGGCAATGCGACTCGTGCGATCACGCAATGCCCAGATGACCGGATCATCATGCATATCGCGTCGATGCGCGACCATGAGGGCGCGTGCGAGCAGAAAGAGCAGAATGGGCGATAAGATCCACAAATAATTCGGATGCCTGTACATTGCCTTTACTGCATCCGACGTAATGTATAGCGTAAAGACGGTTACCGCATTTGTACCACAAGCCGCTGCAAGGGCCGCGAGTATAAATAGATCGTCCTTGATATATGCACGGCTGCTTGACTCTGGAAGATTATTATCGAGGCGAACAAGCAACTCGGTATATCTCTTGATCAAGGCCAGAGAAGTGAATGCGAAGAGCGAAAACGCCAGAATCCATTCGGATAGAACGATGCCGGTTGCAGCGGCGCCGGCGAGGAGCCGGATGGTATACAGAAGTGCGAGGCCAACAACGTCGCCAAGCTTTTTGCGCTTCAGCCAGAACGAATAGCAAGTCGTCAAGACGATATAACCGGCCAGCGTTAAGGCAAATATCCATGGTAAGAACATGCAGGCCACGACAGCGCACAGTCCCAGAATAGGTATCGCTGCAAGAGCCGCGTGCCCGGATAAGGCGCCACTGGCGAGTGGCCGGTTTCTTTTAGACGGGTGAAGTCGATCGTCGCTAAGATCCACGAGATCGTTCAGAAGATAGATCGCTGACGCTGCTGCACAGAAAGCAAAGAAAGCCGCGCAACTTTGCAGGATAATTTCCAAGTTAAAGGCGTGCGCCGCAAACGCAGGAACAAAGACAAGAATGTTTTTGGCGTATTGATGAACTCGAAGGGCTCGTCTCCAAGTTTTCAAATTCGCGGGCGCCGATTTCAGCACAATCACATTGCCGAGCTCGTGCAATTTCTTAAGTGTTCCCGCGTCAAGACCTATTGCATAGCGATTTCCGGCGTGCCGCCAGATAGCTAGATCGCTACGATGGTTCCCAATGTAGTCGAAGCCGCCTTCGCCAAATGCTTCCGTGAGCGCCACCGCTTTGTTGGCACCCGCGAGATTGTGATCTGTGCTGCTGGCAAATACGCCATCGAAGACGCCGAGATGATCGGCAATGGCGCGTGCAAATCGCTCGTTGGTAGCAGTTGCAAGAAAAACCTGACGCCCCTGACGACGGGCGTCTTCGATCAAACCCAGGACCTCCTGATTATAAGGCAGCGTTGCAACGTCTATATCGACCAGCGACGCCAATGCCTGTTTCAGCTGGGCCCTCCCCTTCAACAAGGAAGAAAGTAGAGACGGCAAACTGGTAGGGCTTTTCCCAACACAATGAAAAAAAGATTCGATGAGAAGATCCGACGCAATTAAGGTTCCGTCGAGATCGACTACGAGTGGATTAAGCACCTTGTTGGCTGCCGACGCTAAAACTTCCATTCCTGCCTCAATAGCTATAGAGTGTTAAGAGAATGTCGAATTCTACGACAAAAATGTCAATGTTACCGAACAATTTACTTGTGGTAGCGTAACAAAAAATAATCTTCGTTAAAAGAGTGAATCAACCCGGCATAGCCGAAAAGAGTAGTTGATATCGAATGGAGATATTCGAAAGCTGGCCCTGTCTCCTTGGGTTTCACGAGCTTATCACAATCATCTGATGGTGACACTACTTAGTCACGGCCAACCTTGCGCGGTCCTTGAGGATATTCGGCAGTAGGGACTTGGGTGTTTTGCCTTCAGATGGAATCACCAAGAATCGTAAAATGCTTTTAATACCAATGCGCTAACGTTGGGGATCCGTTCCCGCCAGGACGCATTTTGCTCTAGGGTCGAAACTCATTCAAGCTATTGAAAGAATTTTTCCAATGTGATTCAAAGCTTTGAATGAAGCTTGGAGCTTGGATCATGGCGAATGAGTTCTGGTTCAGTGACGATCAATGGGCGAGGATTGAGCCACTCTTGCCGAAGCATCGATCCGGCGCGCATCGGGTCGATGATCGCCGGGTCATCAGCGGCATTGTCCACGTCCTCAAAAGTGGGTGCCGCTGGCAAGATTGCCCAGCTCGGTACGGTCCGGCGACCACCGTCTATAATCGCTTTCGACGTTGGACGATGCAGGGAATTTGGCGTCGCCTGTTCCTCGCCTTGATCGAGGTTACTCCTGGCGAGGCGCAGATGATCGACTCCACAACCGCCAAGGCCCATCGTTCCGCCGCTGGCGGAAAAGGGGGGACCAAATTCAAGCGATCGGGCGCTCACGCGCTGGCCGCACGACCAAAATCCATGCCGTTGTAGACGGTTGGGGACGACCAATAGCCTTCGAAGTGACCCCCGGCCAATTGGGCGATGTCAGAGTAGCCCTGCCTTTGCTCGCTTCTTTGCCGCCAGCCGCCTTGTGTGCGGCAGACACTGCCTATGACAGCGATGGCCTCCGCCAATTCTTGCTGGAGCGCGGAACTCGGCCGGTCATACCCAACAATCCAACCCGCAAGCGACCTCATCCCTTCTATCCACCCCTCTACAGAGAGAGAAATCTTATCGAACGTATGTTCTGCAGGCTCAAGGACTGGCGGCGCATCGCAACACGCTATGACAAACTCGCTATCGTCTTCGCTGCAGGCGTATACCTCGCTGCTGCCGTCACCTGGTGGCTCTGATTGAGTCTCGACCCTAGGGGGCAGGGCGATCGCCGACACGTACAAGCCGTGCCGGTGCAAATCAAGGATCATATCTCCCCAGGTCAGACCACCGAACGGCCCCCCTTAGGCCGGCGAAAGAAGCATGGGCGAAACGCCGCCGCTAGTCTATCCGCGGCATGCCCCGGGATGACCGATGCATCGCAAGCCAGGAATTTTCAAACGGCGGATGTGGGCAGTTTCGTTCCGGCATCAATGATCATTGCTCCAATCTTTCAAAGTTTGGAGCCACCGCCAACCCTGGCGCGGTTCACAGGCAAGGCGCAAGGCAATCGAGGTCTGGTTCCAGGATCAGGTTCGGATCGGCCGGAGAAGAACCAATACGAAAAAGGGTTGCTATGAAGCGTGAATAAGTTGGTGAGGGATTAGCTCAAAAGAATAAGACCTTACAATTGGGCTATCCTGATTTGATCCGCCAAATGCGATCTTGTTGAAGGATATCAATCTGGTAAATAAACTTATGTCTCTCACAAACGTGTCGCTCAGCGAGCGAAATGAGGTTCAAATGTTTTCATCAGGAAAGCGCTGCCCACTGCCGGCAAAGCTGACAAGGTGCCAGGGATGAATACGTCGCCCCGCGGGATTGCTGTTGACCCGAACAGTGAGGTTCTTCGTGATTGATCGTGCACAGACGTCGAGAGAACCTGATGACTACGATGCGCCGCCCGCTGAGTCGTCATCGCTCGGGGAGTGGGCGAGTCGGCTGTCTATCGCCATTTGGATCGCGTTTGCCGCAGTATGCCTTACGCTTTGCGTTTATATTATACTCCGAGCTAAGTACTCTGGCGAAGATTCTTGGCTTCCGATGGGGCGCGCCCTCGATTTCCTGAAGCAGCCTTCTTCGGGATTGGTTTATCAGACGTTGTTCTTTTCCGAACACGTCAAATTTCAATACCCCCCTGCTGGCTTGCTTATTCTTGATCTGCTGCGTTGGATTGGAATTCGAACGCCTGAGGAATTGAACTTCATCAATGCTGGCCTGCTGATCGCGACTGGTCTCGTATTCGCTGTATTTTCAGTTCGAGTTCTAGGCTCGATTCGAATATTTAAGGTCGCAGTTCCGATTGGTCCGATCGCCTTTATCCTAGCGCTCCGATTTTATCCCAGCAATTTGGCCTTTCAAATCGGACAAATGCAAATCTTGTTGGGTTTCCTCTTTTTGCTCGCCTGCTGGGCAGTTTTGAATGATCGGCGTGTGTTAGCGGGGGCGCTTATCGCTTTGGCTGCAACGGTCAAGCCACAATTCCTTCCCTTGGGCGTGCTGGCGCTTTGGCAAAGAAATTGGCGCTTCGCCGCTGGAATGATTGGCGTGACGGCGGCGTCACTTGCGCTTTCCATAAGTCTTTACGGCTGGCTTACCCACCTCGATTATTTGAGTGTGCTTTCATTCCTGTCCAAGCACGGGGAATATCAGCATCTGAATCAATCCCTTGGTGGCTTCTTGGTTCGCGAACTGTATCAGGGACCCTCACTTGACCGGGATCCCAGCGGCTCGATTCCGCAATCCGCGTTTCCCCCGTATATCGCAGCAGTTTACATTCCGACAATCATCTCAAGCCTTCTGATGTTGCTCACTCCTTTTTTGGTTCGCTCCAAGGGCACTGATCGAATTTCAAGGCTTCTGGAGTTTTGCACTGCATCGTTGCTGTTTACCATGGCCTCACCGATCGCTTGGGTGCACCACTACAATATCCTTTTGCCGGTCTATATAGTTGCGCTTAAGGGGGTGTTCGAGCGGTGGCAAGGTGCACGGGCACGGATTGCGCTTACGTTATTGGGAGTTTCCCTGCTGTTGACTGGATATCCGTGGGCGCTAGCCAGCGATCCTACAATCCCGTCGCTGGATCTCCTGCAGTCACACGTATTTTTTGGAGCGCTTATGCTCGTCGGAATCTTGCTGATCGAAATGCGGGCCCCTCTGTTGCGGGTTGAACCTGGCAAATCGTCGGCACGCGTGACAAGCGGTGTCTCAGGACTTTCGACGGGAAGCATGGGTCATTCGTGACTATTCCAGACTGGCGGGTTGACCTGAGACCCCCTTTTTCCTGGTTTGAGAAGGAGTCGGTTTATCGCTCAGATGCTCTCCGATTTTGGACCACCCGGCTGGGGGGAGTTTCTGAGCGGACGAGCCTGCCCCGAGTTTGAACCGGTCAGCTGGCTACCTCCAGGGGTTAATCCGGTCGCCAAGAGCTACACGTTGGCGGCCGATTGACGAGCGATATCGGGGGCGGTTTCCGGTCGCGCCGCGAACTGCCCTGGACCTGCCGGACGCTGGCTTGATCGAATTGCGCCGCGATTGGCGGTTTGTTCAATGCAGGTGGTCGTTTGCTTCGGCCACTGCGAGCGGAATGTTGCCGATCGGTTCGAGAAGCCTTCGGTCGTTGAACCAGTCAACCCATGCGAGTGAGGCCATCTCCATCGCGGCCAAGACGTGCCGCGCCGAGATCGGGTCGACTTGGAGGGCCCACACATTTTCCAGGCCCACGCGATCTAGCTTAGAGCGCTACCAGGTCGGCGCGGTTGATCCAATTCATATAAATATGATGGATGCTTGGGGTCGAGATCACGCGTGGGCCGGGAGGACTTTAGTGGCGGAAGAAAAGCGTATTGGCCCTACATCGTGGCCGCCTTCCGGGTAGCGGCCTACATAGTCCCCGGTTTCCCTCTCTGGCTTCCAATCGCGGTCAGTATCGTGTGGGTGGGTGCTGCTGTGGTCGTCCTCGGCATATTCGGCCCGGCCCTTTGGGCCGCGAGCGGAGACTGGACCCCGACAGCTTCGTTCTCGGGCACCATCCGCACGAACTCCAGCCTTCTCGCCCAGGAAGCCGCCGGCGTCCTGCCGCCACGTTGCCGAATCCGCCGACCAGGAAGCGCGCGCCTGACAGGCTGGCGGAAACTTCCCTTTGCAACAGTCATTTGAGGGGGGAATCGGCGGCCGCCGGCGGGTCGGCCTCACCGCGTATCGCGGGATCATAGTTCCCGCCCGTGGTATCGGAAAGGCAAGATCACGGCACGGGGAAACTAGCTTTGTCGCTATGCGAATGCTAGAAGCGCGCGCGAGTACAGGAGTTGTTGTCATTTCCACCACCAAGACCAATATTTCGAAGCAGATCCCCATTGACGCGATCCCGCTGCTGCGGCGCCTGTTCCGGGATGAGGGCGTTCGCAATCTCAAATTCTATGCGGCCTCGATCGCGGCGGGCGCTGTGGAAGCGGCGATGGGGGGCTGCTGGCCTGGCTGATCGGACCGGTGATCCGCGCCTTGGGGGGCGATGTCAGCCTGCGCACGATTGCCGGCCTGGCGGTGGCGGCGATCGTGGTGTTTCTGGTCAGGGGCGTATCGGGCTACCTGAAGGATACGATCATGGCGAGGATCGGCAACAGCATCATCGCCAACATCCAAAGGCGCCTGTTCGACCATGTCGTGCAGCAGGACATGGCGTATTTCACGGCGCGCCATTCCAGCGAAATGGTCACCTCCAACGGCTTTGTTGCCAGTTCCGCACGCGGGGCTTCCAACCTGTTGGTGGATTTGGTCACCAATGTGCTGCAGGTCATCTCGCTCGTGGTCGTGATGTTCGTGCGCGATCCCCTGCTGGCCTTCACCGCCATGATCGTGATGCCGCCGGCGATCCTCGGGCTTCGCTATGTCACGCGCCGGGTCGGGCGCCTGGTGAGACGGCAATATCAAAGCTCCACCCAGATCACCGGCACCCTGCAGGAAACCTCCCAGGGCATCCGCGTGGTGAAGTCCTTCGGCATGGAGGACGCCATGCGCCGGCGCATGGAAGCCGGCATCCTCGAGGCGCAGATGGCCGCCAACAAGATGGCCGGCCTGGCCTACCGCGCCGATCCCATCATGGACACGATGGCCGGCGTCGCCGTGGCGGCGGTGATCGTCTATGGTGGCTGGCGCATCACGAATGGCGAGCTGACGCTTGGGGGGCTGGCCTCGTTTCTGTTCGCCTTCCTGGCCATGTACGCCCCGTCCAAGGCGCTGGCCAAGACCAATGTCAGCCTCAACGCCGCGATCGCCGGCGTCAGCATGTTCTACGAGATCATGGACACGCCCGCCGGGGAGGGGGCGGTCGAACGGGCCAAGCCGGCCTTTGTGAAGAAGGGCGGCACCGTGGTCTTCGACAGGGTGACCTTCGGCTACAAGCCGGACGAGCCGGTGCTGCGCGAGCTTTCGCTCCATGTCGAGGCTGGCAAGACGACGGCGCTGGTCGGCCAGTCCGGCGGCGGCAAGTCGACGGTGGTCAACCTGATCCTGCGCTTCTACGAGCCGCAATCGGGGGTGATCACCATCGACGGCCAGGATATCGGCAAGGTCTCGATCGGCAGCCTGCGCGAGGCGATGGCCTATGTCGGCCAGGACGTCTACCTCTTCGGAGGCACCATCCGCGAGAACATCGCCTTCGGCCATCCCGGCGCCTCGCAGGAAGCGATCGAGGCGGCGGCGAAGGCGGCCTATGCCCATGATTTCATCCAGGCCTTCGAGCGGGGCTACGATACCGAGGTGGGCGAACGCGGCCTGCAGCTCTCCGGCGGCCAGCGCGCCCGCATCGCCATCGCCCGCGCCATCCTGCGCGATGCCTCGATGATCCTGCTGGACGAAGCGACGGCGGCGCTCGATTCCGAATCCGAGCAGGCCGTGCAGAATGCGCTCGACGATCTGTGCGCCGGACGCACCGTCGTCGTCATCGCCCATCGCCTGCAGACGATCCAGGAGGCCGACAAGATCTGCGTGATCGAGGCTGGCCGCGTGGTCGAAGAGGGCACGCATGAGCAATTGCTCGCCCGCGGCGGGCGCTATGCCTATCTCCACGCCGTGCAGTTCCGCGAAGAGCTCGAACTCGCGCCGGTCTAAGAAAACCCTTTATTCCGTAAGGTCATCATGCCCTACTCGATCCGACTGCACGCTGGTCGATGTTACGGATAAACTGGTCGCCAAGCTCCTCCGGCCTCGGGCATTGCAGCTATTCGGCAATCTCGGATGCTGGAGCGGCAACGCGTTGGCAAAGGCTTCTATGAAGCCACAGATGATCCGTCGACCGTTTGGAAGATGACAATTGACAGAAACTAGGCCGGAATTGATATTCCCAAGTTTCTCCTAAGCAGTCATATCACAAATTCCGTAGGCCCGATGTTCCCATGCTCGTTTTCATCGTCAGTGAAGAATATAACTTAGACATCGCCAGCGACTGCTAGCGCCAGTACCTTCCGCTACCTTCGGCTCCGTGCAGTCGGATAGTTACGAGTGCGATTTCCGTCAACTGGCAATTCTTCTTCAAGGCCGCCGACCGCGATTCCAAAAGTTAAGATGGGGATTTGAACAGGTGACTTGCTACTCTCAAAACTGCATTTGAATGCATTCTGACCCCAATCTAAACTGCGCTGGCCAATTGATAGCGCCCTAGACCGCACAGTGCCGAGACGGCCACGCACGTTGCCTAGTTACGGCATCTTAGTGTTCGAGTTATTCTGTAACATTTCTGCAAAAAAAGAAAACGCGTGGGGATAGCTGACAGCACTTAGTTTTCAAAGTGTGAAACTGAATTAATGCAACTAATACGATATTCTGAATTATGAGCGATCCAGAATCCGAAATAAACTCCTTGATATCGTTATCGTAGGTGTAGCGAAACAGGATTATAAGATTACATTCAGAAAACCGACATGCTAATATACCCAAAATTTACTAGGTGTGTCGACTTTGCAGGCTTATATGCTTACCACTTTCGGATTTTATAAAAATTCTAAGGCTATAAAACACTAAAATGAAGCAACGTTACTGTATGGTTGTTTTGGGATAAATTGCATCAGTGGCGATGCGTCCTTCAGTTCCCCTTGAAGAGTACGCGCTTGACTTATTGGAAAAAAAAGTATTCATACCCCTCCAGATGTAAGGCCACACTGCCTCCACGGTTGGGTTGTATTCATGCCGAAAGTCATTGTGGGTGTTCCCGTCTATAACGGCGGCGACCAGCTTGCGGAGTGTCTCGAATGCCTCATTTCGCAGACACTGAAGGACATTGAAATTCGCATATATGATAATGCCTCATGGGATCATACGGGTGAAATTGCCCAGGAGTATGTGAGGAAAGATCCGCGCGTTAAATATGTCCGGCATCCCGAAAATATCCGCGCAATGCCGAATTTTCTAAGCGTGTTGCGCGACTGCGAGACAGAGTTTGTAATGTGGCGCGCTCATGATGATCTGTCTTCGCCGGATTACATCGAAGGTCTCTACAACGCGCTCATCGCCGACCCCACTGCCAACGTTGCAGTTGCGAGCACACGTTCGACATCCAGGAACAAAGAGGTCCGGCTGAGCAGGCCGAGGCCATTCAAGGGCAAAGGAACTGTCTCCGCGGTCATCCAGTTGATGTTCAATTCCCACGCCGGGTGGTTTTACGGACTTTGGCGCCGGGATGCGCTGCTCGCCGACTTTCAAGACTGCTGGGCCGCGTTTCCGCACCCCTGGGCGTTGGATCATTTGATCCTGTTTCCTTCGCTGCTGAAACGGGCCGTGGCTGTGGTTCCGGAAGTCACATTTATCCAGAGGCTGGTGACCAAGTCCTATTCACCAGCAAAAGGCACGAAGCCCCCAGTCGAACACATGATCGCATTGCGGCACCTCTTCGCGGCCCAATGTCGGCATTACATTGATCGTTCCTCTTATTCGGCCCTTCAGAAGATCCTGATCCGGGCTGCCCTGCCGATTTACGTGGATCGCCGAGTTTATAAATTGCGCAAGATCATCAAAAGAAAACTATTCCGAGATAGAAGTTTGCCCGCGTATGGCAACGAATTCTGATACGGTTGGTAAGAGGAGCATAGGTTATCATGCGCATCCTTATCACTGGAGGCACAGGATTTGTCGGGAGATGGGCGACTGCTGCGCTCGCAGCCGCTGGCCATGATGTCTACGTAACGTCCCGCAATTTTCTGTCGATGCAGGGTTGCGAAGTAATCGTCTGCGATCTGCTCAGACCCGAGGGGTTGGATGTTGCTTTTGCCAGGGCTCGACCTGAAGTTGTGCTTCATCTGGCCTGGTATGTAGAGCACGGAAAATTCTGGGACGCGGTCGAAAACCTCGATTGGTCCGCTGCGACGATCCGGCTGGTTTCGGCCGCCGAAAAGTGGGGTGTTCGCCGTATCGTCTGCGCCGGCACCTGCATGGAATATGATCTTTCCGAAGGTGGTGCCTGCAACGAAGCGACCACGGCTATTCGGCCATTAAGTCTGTATGCCGTTTCCAAAGACTCGATCCGGCGCATCGTAGGGAAGTTTGCGGCAGACTCCGGAATGGAATTCGTTTGGGCAAGGCTCTTCTTTCTTTTTGGCCCGAACGAACATCCGAACAGACTCGTATCGTCGATCGTGGCGAGCCTGCTCTCGGGGAGGCCGGCAAAAATGACGTCTGGCTCTCAAATCAGAGACTTCTCTGATGTTCGCGATACCGGCGAAGCTCTTGCGGCCCTCGCATTGTCGAAGGTGACTGGTGCGATCAATATTGCTTCCGGCCAGCCGCTGCGCATAAGAGACTTCGCTGAGGAGATTCGAGTGGCCGCAGGCAATGTTGGAGAGCTGCGTTTCGGCGCACTCCCGGACCGTCCAAACGAACCAGCCGCCATAGTGGCCGACGTTACGCGCCTGCGAGACGAGGTCGGATTTCGGCCGATAAGAACGATCAGAGAGCGCCTGTCGGAGACCATAGAATGGTGGCAAGGCGAGCTAGATTTGCAGCTAAAAGTGCATATGCGAGCAACATATGCTGTGTCCAAATAGTAAAACGCAGGCGAATTCCGCGGGCACTTTCCGTGGTGCCCCTCAGTCCGGCGGGCGACGAAACTCGGTATCGGTAGAATTCGATAGTTAAGCCGGCGGTTTTGATTTAACCCGGACTGGTCCATCCCTGTCATGTCGCGGCTAAGATCGTCGAAGAAATCTGCTGATCTCATTCGCGCCCAACGAACGCACCCTCGTGCGTGATGATCTGCTCCCAAGAAACTGGACCGTTTTGAGTTAGAGTTTTCCGCGGCCGAATCCCCAGGCTGGGAGGAGCGGAGGACGATGAAGGCAAGCAGGTTTTCGGAGGCGCAGAAGGCGTTCATTCTCAAGCAGGGCGCCGATGGCGTACCGGTGGCGGACATCTGCCGACGTGCGGGGATCAGCCAGGCGACCTATTTCAACTGGAAGAAGAAATACGAGGGCCTGACACCGCCAGAGATGCGGCGGATGAAGCTGCTCGAGGACGAGAACGCCAAGCTCAGGAAGCTGGTAGCAGACCTGTCTCTCGACAAAGAGATGCTGCAGGACGTCATCCGCCGAAAACTCTAAGGCCTGGCCGTAAGCGAAAGCTCGTGAGTGTGATCTGTAAGGAGTGGAACGTCTCGATCCGCAGGGCGTGTACCGCCCTGGAGTTCGATCGCTCGACCTACCATTATCGGTCACGCAAACCCGACCAGGCCGGCATCGCAGCTCGGATCAAGGAGATCTGCCAGACACGGGTCCGTTACGGCTATAGGCGCGTCCACGTCATGCTCCATCGTGAGGGCTGGGGCATCAACATCAAGAAAACTTATAGGATTTACAATGAGTTGGGACTACAGCTTAGGAACAAGACACCCAAGCGCCGGGTCAAGGCGAAGCTGCGCGACGACCGCGCTCCGGCAACGCGGCCGAACGATGTGTGGGCGATGGACTTCGTCCATGACCAATTGGCGACCGGCAGGAAAATCCGCATCCTTACGGTCGTCGATACCTTCTTGCGCTTCTCGCCCGTCATCGATCCCCGGTTCAGCTATCGGGGAGAAAACGTGGTCGCCACACTCGAACGGGTGTGCGCCAAGGTCGGCTATCCCAAGACGATCAGGGTCGATCAGGGCTCGGAGTTCGTCTCGCGAGATTTGGACGTTTGGGCCTATGCCAAGGGTGTCACGCTGGACTTCTCGCGGCCCGGCAAGCCGACGGACAACGCCTTCATCGAGGCTTTCAATGGCAGGTTCCGCAGCGAGTGCCTGAACACGCACTGGTTCCTGACGCTTGCAGATGCCACCGAAAAGATGGAGGATTGGCTCAGATACTACAACGAGGTCAGACCGCACGGTGCGATCGGCCACAAGACCCCGATCTCGTTGCAGAACCCCGGTGGCGCTGCCAGTCCGCCACCGTGAAAGAGGCCGGAAACTCTAGCCTCAGGCGGTCCAACAAATGGGGGCGGTTCAAAGAGGCCGGAAACTCTAGCCTCAGGCGGTCCAACAAATGGGGGCGGTTCACTGCAGGCCGGACTCTAATCCAAGATGGAGGAAAACCTCAGGGGCAGGTCAGTGACCGCTGCTGGCCTTGTGATACATCAAAGCGCGATTGGGTGAGTGGGAATCCCTTTGATTCCGCCCATGATGAATTTACCCCAGGTTTCGCAGACCGAGTGATTGCAGTATTCGATGGGACGGCAAAACAACGCGCATCCGTCATCTCGTGACGAATCATAATGATCGAATCAATTATTCCGACGCTTAATCCAATTATACGCATCAAGAATGTTGAAGTGATTTTCGATTTCTTGAAAGTCAACCACGGAAGGGTGATACAGCCCGAAGTTGGCCATTTTTCTAGGAGTCATGTAGGCAATAGGAAGGATGGTCCGCTTATCCAGCGACTCCACCAACCTGAAAAAAGCTCGGTATAGGCGCGATTTCAACGCCTTTTTCTGCGTCCGCAACGCCTTGGCTTCGTCAATGGTCCAGGTACGGGGAAAGCGCTTTTTCTTGTGGTGTTCGTAGGATTGCAATTTCAGGTAGCGGGCCAAGTCGACCTCCACGCCGTCAAGATCGCCCAATGCATTTTTGGCAGACAAAGCCGCCAACAGCCAGTTTCTATAGTGCTGCGATCCGGGCGCGCCCAGCGCCGCGCGGACATCTCTACCGCTCATCGCCGACCCGTTGACAAAATTCTCCTTGGCATGAAATTGCTGAAATCCCTCATCCTGTTTGTCGTTGCTATAGTAAAAGCCGAAGGACTGCCGAGAAATACCAATGATCATTTCTGGAGTCGGCACGACAACAATACGCGGAGCGGTGAGGAACGTTACAAAGCAGGCAAAATAATCTGGATATGGCGATTGAAAAAAAGGTACGATCCTTGACCTTTCGCGAATATATTCTCTCTTCCATATAAAATGTTGCGCATTGAAGCTGACATTGTGCCGGAAATGCAGACCGTCGATGCCTAGTTGACGGGCTTGGTCTCTCGGCAATTCGTAGGGACCAGAGGCTTCAACAAAAACAACGCTGTTATTGACCTTCGCGAGGTATCCCTGTGGCGCCCACTGGTGAACGCCTGGATAGGCATAGTGGTAGGCCATGACGTATAGGACGGCGGGCCCATTGAATTTTTGAATCGTCTTGGCTAAACGACGCAGGCACCCAGGGGTCAGAGCGTCATCATCGCCTAACATTATAATATACTGGCCCTGGGCGGCATCAAGCGCCTTGTTCCAGTTCTCTGTCACGGAAAGCGTTTCAGTCGAGCGGATATAGTTTACGCTGAGACCCGTAATCTCCCGCACATAGGGCGCATAGCTGGGCTCCGATGCGTTGTCCGAAATAACGATTTCAAGATCGCGCCAGTCCTGGTCGACGATCGATTCAACAGCGAATTTAAGAAGCTCCAGGCGATTTCGGCTTGGCAGAAGGATTGAGAAAAATGGATTGGCCACGCAAAATTCCTCCCGGGAAATCAAAGGCGCTGGGCTGCCCGTCAACGCCCGCTGCCAGCCAGATAGAACTTTCGACTAATTCCCTATCTCAAGAAAGGGGAAGCCGTCGAACTTGCACGTATGGGCTGAACAAGCTGTCGCCTTTCCAAAATATTGCCGAGTTATTCGAGCGACGAAAAGCGGCCGGCACATCACGGTAACGATCGTTATCAATTGCGTAAGGTCTTGCCTTGGCGATTCTGGCGGCGCCTGAGATACCCGCGGGGGTTCATTGTTAGAAGGAAGCGTTCACAGCTGCGATCGGGGTAGAAGTCATTATTCTCGGAGAGAAACAAATCAACAGCCTCCCACGGGCCAGGCCCAAAGTCTCGATAAGTCGGATGCCCGTTGATATTCGTATCTTCGACGATCAGATAGTCATCTGGTTTGATAAATTTATGATAAAGCCTCAGTTCCTCAAGCACGTGGTCGCAGCGATGATCGCCGTCCAGTATAACGAGAATTTTGTCTTTCGTTTGAGCAAGCGCAGCCATTTCATTGTAGATAGCGGGATCAGTGCTGGACCCCGTCACATATCGAATCCGAGGGTGTTGGGGACGGGCGAACTCCCGCCCCGGGTTGATGTCGATGCTGACAACATCACCTTTCCCGACGAAATCCAGCATATGTGCGAGATAAAGCGTACTGCCGCCTTTGTAAGTACCCACCTCGATAATCAAATCGGGCCGCTTCTGAACGATGATTTCCTGATAGATCCACAGGTCCATCGGGCATTTGAACATTTCATAACCCATCCATGAAAGTACGATGGTATGAAGGCCCCTGCCGCTATCAAGTTTTGAATAGTATAAATCCGAGAATGAGTCCACAAGGTGTCGTTCTTCGCCGGTCAGGATAGGTTCCATGAAGTGGGGAGCAAAGCTCCCGATTCCGTTTGTCGTCGACGCTATCAAGGGCGATACTGAAGTATTTATAGCATCAAATGGCGGACGCGCCTTATTTGACATCCTTTTTCGGAGGCCGGACAGCGTTAGAGCCGCCTTTTGCAAAATTGACACGAGGGCATCCATTCTTGTGAGGGTTCCGCGCCGTCTATAAAGGTTGACGGTAAGATCGTAAAGAGACGGCACCGCTCGACAACGAGGCCATAAAGGAGGCGCTGCGAAGGCCAGCTCAATTCGAGGTTCTACTGTGGCGGAGCTTTCCGGCGCTTCCGGTCTCTCAGTGATCAATCTTACATTCGTCATCGCAGGCGGCATGCCTCGGCGCACCGCCTTCAGAGGCCGATAGAGGCGCAACCAAAAAGTTTGCCGAGAGCTACAGAGCATTTCCGGCGGACGCGGAACACCAACTGTTTCTGATCAACTCCAATGATGGCCTGACCGCCGAAATCTGCAGCTATTTTGAGCGAATTGAATATAATGTAATCCAGATATCCAGGGTCCGGACGGGATATCGGCGCGCATCAGGTTGCCGCCACGACGACGGACGCTGACGATTGAATCATGTACTTTTGGTCCTTGGCTTATTTTTGTCAAGGAGGCTGGCTGAAGGTTTCTGTGACGCGCGAGACGTATATGGGGAAGGCCGGTTCGGATCGACGTCTTCGCTCGATCGGAACCCCCATCTTCGCAGCACCGGTTGCTTCGTCCGATCTGAGCGCCTCCATCGTTATCGCAATTTTTGCAATAGTCGCGAAGAATGTCTGGAGTTTGAACCTGGCTCCGATTCTCTCAGCCTACGGTGTGTGCGGCGTTAGAGATAGGGGGCATGGCTCGTAGCGCCGGACGACATCGTGCCCCTGAGCGACGCGCATCGTCCGGACAACATCTCCCGCCGCGGCGATCAGTCGAACATTTGGACATGCGACAGGCGCGCTGATATCTTCGACTAAGCCTCATGCAAGGACAGCCAATTATATATCAACGCCGTAGATGGTCTGTCGCTACCTCCCAAACCCGCCGAGATGACAACGCCGCTGGAACCGGCTTCTCTGCCCTCAAGCTGCTCGCAGTCCGTATCTGCCTTAGGGATTTACGAGTCTACGTCCTAGCCCAATGTCATGCGCTCTTTTCATTTTTCCGCTAGTATGCCACAGTTGCCGCTCGTGATATATGCATCCTGGACAGGGGCATGGTTGAAAAAATAGATATTGATTCTTCCACGACCGGTAAAAGGCCGACCGTATTTGTTTTTTACCTACTTAGGAAAGGCAACAGTGTTCTACACTTTGCATCATTCTTGAAGAGTTTGCGTGAATACAGGACAGCAATACGATACACGCCGGTCGTCATTCAAAAAGGTTTTCCCACTGGCTTCCGCCATCATCTGATCGACGCATGGGTTACTGAAGATGGGGAACGTGCCCAGGTCATTGACGTATCTGATGATGGCTATGATTTGCTCGCCTATCGCAAGGCAGCCTTGCAGGCTGACACAGATTACTGCCTTTTTTTCAATTCATATTCGAAAATACTCGGCCATCTCTGGCTGGATTATTACGTTAACGCCATAACTGAATTGGGTGAGAATAGTCTCATCGGCGCGACTGGTAGTTGGCAAGGGGCAACGGAGGACGATGCCTTCCCTAATGTACATATTCGTACAAACGCGTTTCTCATATCGCGGAAGCTATTTCTGTCTATCGAGGCTCCTCTTATTAGCAAATACGATAACTACATGCTGGAACATGGACCTCGCAGCATGACGAATATGGTAATCGAGGGAGGCGGGTCCGTTGCTGTTGTCGATCGAAATGGTGGCGTCATATTTCCAGAACAATGGCCAGACAGAAACGTATTTTGGCGTGGCGATCAGGAGCTTCTTTTAATTTCAGATAATCGAACACTTGAATATGAAGTTACGAATCCACGCAGAAGGTTGCGTTTTTCTAGATGCGCGTGGGGTCAGGAGCGATCTCATGTCGTCGAACGCTCCAAGGCTAGAAGATTCGCATGCGTGCTTCGCGACAAGCTTAAGTCGCTTTATGCCTATGCCTCACTCTTGTATGTTCTGGCAACGCGATCATCACATCCTCATTCGCGCAAGCCATCCAATGTGACGTATGGGATGTCAGCGCGGGGGCATTGACCCACAGACCTCCGAACAATCCGCTCGCGATTGACAGATTGAGTTCGAAGTGTGCGCTCTCTGCCCGGCAAACCCTTGTGCACGTTGACATTCATTGTGCCCAATTGAATGCGCTGACGATGGACCCGATTCAGAAATCGGGTCCGATGCTTTAGGGCGTCTAGGACTTGGCTTGATTCTCGGTGGCCAGGTGTCGATCGCGGGCAGCGCCGACGCATTCCTTAGCTTGGTGCGCGCCCGAAATGAGAAAGGCTGACCTGAGACCCTGAACTTCCTCCAGAATTCGGTAGAGTCCGTCGAACAGGAGACGGACTATGCGACCTTCTACAAGTTCAAGGCGAAGTATGGCGGGATGGACGTGTCGGACGCGCGCCGGCTGAAGGCGCTGGAAGACGAGAACGCTCGGCTGAAGAAGCTCTTGGCCGAGCAGATGCTGGACAACGCGATCCTGAAGGATGTCGCCTCAAAAAAATGGTGACGCCCGATGCGAAGCACCAGTGCCGTGGAAGATTTCCGCTAAAAGAAGAATGCTTTGAGGCAATTGAATAAGAATACTTTGAAGCGACATCGCTTTGTCCACAGTTTTTACGAAAGGTTGATATGGCTGGAAGTGTGGCGACAGAACCTCGCCGCGAGGTCGCTCTTTCATCAAATTGATGCTTAATCAAGTATCATAGCTTTAGAAGGGAGATCATCTCTCCGTGGTCTACTAAAATGGCGAGCCTCGTCAAAATAGGATCTGACAAAAAGAAGGCGGTGCCTGAACCGGTGAAGGGGTTGCAGACAGGCTGGCGGCTTTGATCGCGTGCGCACTCAGGAGTCGCCCGAACGGGGTAGGCGGGCCCACTATGAAACGTTAGAGAAACGTTGCGCCGTCGTCTGGGCGAAATATTCACTGGTGACAACAAAATCCAACGTCGGAGCTAGGTCGTTATGATTGAGAGTATTGCTGTACTCTATTTGTTAAGAAACGGGAATGATTCATTGTGGCTGAAGGCCTTCATCCGAAGTTTGCGAAAGCACCCGACGAAGGTGAATTATATACCTATTCTGATCCACAAGGGCTTTTTATCCGAAACGGAGCACTCACTGACTTCTTCTTGGGTAACCGAGAATGGGCAGAGAGCAAAAAGTGTATTTGTGTCAGACGATGGGTTTGATTTGACAGCCTACAGAACAGTGGCTTCGCAGCTTACGTCCTCGCACTGCCTTTTTTTCAATTCCTACGCCCGTATATTGGGAAGCGGGTGGCTTGAAGCCTATGTACACGCATATTCACAGTTGGGAGATCACTCAGCTGTTGGAGCGACGGGGAGTTGGAGATCGATCGAACCGGATCTCCCTTTTCCGAGTCCACATCTACGCACAACAGCTATTTTTCTGAGACGTGAGCTCTTTCTCTCCTTTGCAAATCCGTTTGTTACAAAGGAGCAGTGCGTGAAATTTGAGACGGGGGTAGACGGGCTGTCACATACCATCCTGCAATCGGGTGGAAAGATAGCGGTGGTGGGAAAATCTGGCCGCATATGGGGTCCCCTGGACTGGCCGGAGTCGCGGACATATTATTCCGGCGATCAAGAAGAATTGCTGGTTGGTGATAATCGGACGCACGAGTATCAAGTTACCAAAGCGCGCGGCAGGCGACGGCGATCGGAGGCGGCGTGGGGTCCTCGTGCCAATGCAACTAGCAGGTCCTGGATTTACAGGCGTTATGTTGATTGGCAATGGAAACATGGATACCCGGTGCCCTAAATCGCGGCAAAGATGAAGAAAGCCCAGGTTGAGCATGACCTCCCGGCGAGGCACCTGAGCGCGAGCATTCCGCCCTCCCGAGCCTCAATGCGCCAGTCCCGGGCGTTGTCGACCCAGCAAAGTCGCGGCCGCATGATGAGGGCATTGGCGGGTTTCGGAGGCAAGTGGTATTGTACGCGTGCAGCGTGTCAAAGCGCTGCCGGACTTGTGTTGTCGAAAGCCGTTGAAGTCGGCTCGTCTAGGTCTCGAAACAAAAGGGGAAACACCCATGAGGAAGTTCATTATAGCGGCGGCGGTTGCCGCATTTAGTTTAACAGCTGCCATCGGCGCTTCACAGGCAGCGACGCCAACTCCTAAGAAGCCCGTTCACCACTACCATCATCATTATCATCATGTAGTGCACCATCATCATGTGGTGCACCATCACGATGTGGTTCATCACTCGATGTAATCGGGCATAGGCAGCCTTCGGGGCGCCGTGAGAAGGACCAGGGAAGATCCGGCATGAGTCGGGTCTTTCTGCTATGTATTAGGCAAGGGCGCCTCTTCGAGGTGAAAGTCCTTCCACGTGTGAAAGCGCTGAAGCGATGCCCCGACTCCAGACATCCTCAGGTTCTTAAATAAACTATCGAATTTCAAAGATCGGTGGAGCAAGGTGCGTCTTACGCAAACACTGCTTTGCACCATTCGACGACGGCTGCTCACCGATCGATAGCGAGACTGTGAACGTCATGTGTCTTCCAATCCGATCGGCGATGTGAGATTTCATCGATCGATGATCCGATCCTGGTTCCGCCATCTTCTGCCTATCCTTGCGATTGTGGGCATGGTTCTTGCGCCCCTCGCTGCGCCCGCCGGTACCGGCGCGCTGGCGGCGGGGATGGCGATGTCTGGCGATATGCCTTGCTGTGCCGACCAACATGAAAAGCACATGCCGGATTGCGGAAAGATGGCATGCCCGGACGTTGCCGTCTGCATGGCGAAGTGCTTCGCCAGCGGCGCGGTCGGCGCCGCGCGACTTCCCACGCCATCGCATGGGACGCGATTGATCGGACTGCCGGCTGAAGCCCAGCTGACCGGCTTGGCGCCGCCTCCATTGATAAGACCCCCAAGAGCCTAGATTCCCGCCGTCACTTCGCGCGCGGCCTGTCGCCGCCACCGCCTTGTTCCGCCAATTCGGCGGATCCGACACCCGAATCCAGGTATCCTTCATGCTTATTTTTCGTTCCACGCGCGCCCTCGGCGCCGCGTTCGTCGCTCTGTCGCTGAGCGCTTCGGTCTCCTCCGCCTTTGCTGGGGCTAGCGATTACGAGTTTCAGCTGCTCCAGCCCGAAGCGCAGGTTAGCAACGATGCGGTCGTCGCCGTCCGGCTCGTCGACAAGCGATCCGGCAAACCGGTACCCGATGCCGTGGTCTTCGCCTCGCGTATCGACATGGCGCCGGCCGGCATGGCGGGGATGGCCGCGCCCATCGAGGCAATGCCGTCCACCGAAACCGGCATTTATCGCTTCAAGGCCCGCCTGGCGATGGCGGGTGGCTGGCGTCTCTCGCTGGCCGCCAAGGTCCAGGGCGAGATGGAGACCGTCCAAAGCCAGCTGACCTTCAAGGCCACGCCATGAGCTATCGGATCGCTTCGACGATCCTCACCTTCGCTGCGATCGGTGCGGCGGGGGCTGGAGGATATTATGCGGGCCAGGACGGCTTGCGGTGGCCGGGTGTGACGATCTCCACCGCCCAGGCTACCCAGGCGCCGGCAGCCGCATCCGGGCCGATCGTCTATTATCGGGATCCCGACGGCAAGCCGTCTTATTCGGCCGGGCCACGCAAGACCGCGGCCGGCCACGATTATCTGCCAGTTCATGCCGACGAGGATATCAGCTTCGACGAGGCGTCGGGCGAGGCGGTGTCACCTGCGGCGACCACCGCGAAGGCGGCGAGCCCTGCGGGTGCCAAGCGCATCCTCTACTATCGCAACCCGATGGGCCTGCCTGATACTTCGCAGGCGCCCAAGAAGGATTCGATGGGGATGGATTATATCCCCGTCTTCGAAGGCGACAGTGATGACGGCGACGCCGTCAAGGTCAGCCCCGGCAAGCTGCAGCGCACCGGCGTCCGCACTGAGACCGCTCAGAGCCGCATCCTCTCGCTGCCCGTGCGCGCCTCCGGCACGATACAGCTGGACGAGCGGCGCATCTCGGTGGTGGCGACACGCTCCGATGCCTTCATCGATCATGTCGAGGACGTCACGACGGGCGATCGGGTCAGCAAGGGCCAACCCTTGCTGCGCCTTTATTCGCCCGATATCGCCGCCGCATCGGCACAATACCTGTCCAGCCTCGGGGCTCAAGGCTCACGCCAGCGCCTGGAAAACCTCAATGTCCCCGCCGAGGTCATCGATGAGATCGAGCGCAACCGCAAGGCCGCGACCTCGATCGTCTGGACGGCGCCACGCAACGGCATCGTCACCGAGCGCAACGTCGTCGAGGGCATGAAGGCCGCCCCCGGCGATGTGCTGTTCCGGCTTGCCGATATATCGACGGTGTGGGCGCTCATCGATGTCACCGAGCGCGACCTGCCGATGATCGCGGTCGGGCAGACTGTGACGGTTCGCGCCCGAGGCTTCGTCGATAGCAGCTTCGCAGGCAGGGTCACGGTCATTTATCCGCAGGTCAACAAGGAGACTCGCACCACGCGGGTGCGCGTCGAATTGGCAAATCCGGACGGCATTCTGCGGCCCGACATGTATGTCGATGCCGAAATCGCCACCGGCTCTCAGGCACCGGTCACCACCGTGCCCATGAGCGCCGTTATCGACAGCGGCACCAGGCAGGTCGTGATCGTCGACAAGGGCGAAGGCCGCTTCGAGCCGCGTACCGTCACGCTCGGTCAACGCAATTCCGATTTCGCGGAGATCAAGGACGGTGTGGCGCCAGGCGACAAGGTCGTCGTCGCCGCGAACTTCCTGATCGATGCGGAAAGCAACCTCAAGGCCGCCTTGCAGGGCCTGGCCACGTCGGGAGACGGCAAATGATCGCGTCCCTCATCACCTGGTCGGCCCGCAACATCATGCTGGTGCTGATCGCCAGCCTGCTCGCGGTCGCCGGCGGCGCCTATGCGCTGACCCATCTGCCACTTGATGCCATCCCCGACCTCTCCGATACGCAGGTCATCGTCTACACCGAAGATCCCGGCCAGGCCCCGCAGGTGGTCGAGGATCAGGTTACCTATCCGCTGACCACCGCCATGCTCACCGTGCCCAAGTCCAAGGCGGTGCGTGGTTTCTCCTTCTTCGGCGTCTCCTTCGTCTACATCATCTTCGAGGACGGCACCGATATCTACTGGGCCCGCTCCCGCGTGCTCGAATATCTCAACGCCGCGGCCACGCGCCTGCCGGCGGGCGTCTCGCCGACGTTGGGCCCCGACGCCACCGGTGTCGGCTGGGTTTATCAATATGCTGTCACGGCCGAGAACCAGAGCCTGGCCGAGACGCGCAGTACGCAGGATTACGCGCTGCGCTATGGCCTCGCCAAGGCCGACGGCGTGGCGGAGATCGCCAGCGTCGGCGGCTTCGTCAAGCAGTATAACGTGGTCGTCGATCCCCAGAAGATGCGCGATCTCGGCATCACGCTCGACAAGGTCCGCGAGGTCGTCCGCGGCAGCAACACCGACGTCGGTGGCCGCACCCTCGAACTGTCGGGCTTCGAGTTCATCGTGCGCGGCAGGGGCTATCTGCGCGGTGTCGATGATATCGGCAAGATCGTGCTGAAGGTCGACAACGGCACGCCTGTGCTGCTCAAGGATGTGGCGCGGATCGAGCTCGGGCCGGACGAAAGACAGGGCATCACCGAACTCAACGGCGAAGGCGAGGTTGCCAGTGGCATCGCCCTGCAGCGTTCTGGCTCCAATGCGCTCGATGTCATCGACAACATCAAGGAGCGTATCGGCACCCTGATGCCGAGTCTGCCGGAAGGCACCAGGATCGTGCCGGTCTATGACCGCTCCAACCTGATCCTGTCGGCGATCGAGACGCTCAAGCACACGCTGCTCGAGGAAAGCGTCATCGTGGCGATCGTCTGCATCGTCTTCCTCCTGCATATACGCAGTGCCCTTGTCGCCATCCTCATGCTGCCGGTCGGCATCCTGATGGCCTTCGGCGCCATGCGACTGCTCGGCCTCGGAGCCAACATCATGAGCCTGGGCGGTATTGCCATCGCCATCGGTGCCATGATCGACGGCGCCATCGTCATGATCGAGAACGCCCATAAACATCTGGAGCGAGCGGCGCCCGACAAGTCCAGAGCCGAGGTGCTGATCGAGGCGGCCCGCGAGGTTGGCCCGTCGCTGTTCTTCAGCCTGCTGGTCATCACCGTTTCATTCATGCCGATCTTCACGCTTGAATCGCAGGAAGGTCGCTTGTTCGGGCCACTGGCCTTCACCAAGACGTTCTCGATGGCCGCGGCGGCCATCCTGTCCATCACGCTGGTGCCGGTGCTGATGATCCTGTTCGTGCGCGGCAAGATCATTCCCGAACAGAGGAATCCAATCAACCGAGCGCTGATCTGGGTCTACCGGCCGCTGATTCGCGGCGTGCTCAAGGCCAAGACGCTGACTATTGTGCTGGCGATCGCCGCGCTCTGCGTCAGCGCCTGGCCTCTCGGCAGGATCGGCACCGAGTTCATGCCGGCTCTGAACGAAGGCACGCTGCTCTACATGCCGACGACATTGCCGGGCATCTCTGTAACGTCAGCGGCTCAACTGCTGCAGACGCAGGACCGCATCATCAAGAGCTTCCCTGAGGTCGCATCCGTCTATGGCAAGGCCGGACGGGCGGATACCTCGACCGATCCCGCGCCGAGCGAGATGTTCGAGACGGTCATCAACCTCAAGCCGAAGGATCAATGGCGGCCCGGGGTGACGACCGACAGCCTCACCGCCGAGATGGACAGGGCTCTCCAATTCCCGGGTGTCTCGAACGCCTGGACCATGCCGATCAAAGCCCGTACCGACATGCTCGCCACCGGCATCCGTACACCCGTCGGCATCAAGGTACTTGGCAGGGACCTTGGCGAGATGGAGAAGGTCGCCCGCGAGATCGAGACGGTGATGCGCAATGTGCCCGGCACCTCCAGCGCCTATGCCGAACGTGTCGTCGGCGGCTATTATCTCGATATCGTGCCGGATCGAGATGCGCTTGCCCGCTACGGTCTGATGGTGGGCAATCTCCAGGACACCGTCTCGATGGCGCTCGGCGGCGACACCGTCACCACCACTGTGGAGGGTCGGGAGCGCTACACTGTCAATGTGCGCTATCCCCGCGACCTGCGCAGCGATCCGCAGTCTATCGCCGGCGACGTGCTGGTCTCGATGCCGAATGGCGGTACCGTGCCTCTCGGCGGAGTCGCCAAGGTGGAACTCGCGCGAGGCCCGACCTCGATCCGGACCGAGAACGGCCAACTCGCCCTCTACATCTATGTCGACATGCACGACCGCGATCTCGGCAGCTATATCGCCGACGCACAGAAGGCTGTGGCCGACAACGTTCACTTCCCGCCGGGCACCTATGTGCAGTGGAGCGGGCAGTTCGAATATCTGCAGCGCGCCGAGGCCAAGCTAAAGATCGTTGTCCCCGTGACGCTGATGATCATCTTCCTGCTGCTCTATCTGAACTTCGGGCGGCTTACCGAAACCTTGATCGTCATGCTGTCACTGCCCTTCGCGCTGGTGGGCGGGCTCTGGCTGATGTGGTGGCTCGGCTTCAACCTTTCGGTTGCTGTCGTCGTTGGCTTCATCGCTCTATCAGGCGTAGCCGCCGAGACCGGCGTCGTCATGTTGATGTATCTCGACCAGGCGCTGAACGAGCTCCGGATGGAGCGGCAGGCGGCCGGCCGCACCTTCACACGCGCGGATCTCAACGACGCGATCATGCTGGGCGCCGTCGAGCGCGTGCGGCCTAAGATGATGACGGTGGTCGCCATCATGGCCGGTCTCGTGCCGATCCTGTGGAGCACCGGCACGGGTTCTGAGATCATGCAGCGCATCGCGGTGCCGATGATCGGCGGCATGGTCTCCTCGACCTTGCTGACACTCATCGTGATCCCGGCGATCTATAGCCTGGTCAAGGGATGGCGGCTGCGATCAAGTGCTCCTGAATCTGAGGCCGGAGATGCCCCAGTTTTCGCCGCAGCTGAATGACCACGACACATGATACCGCAGCCGCCTTGGTCGCTCGATCATCGAGGTTCTGGCGATTGTTGGGGCCTCACTCATCCACGGGTTCAAGCTGCTCAGTACGATGCAGCGGGCTCTTCCATCCCGTGGGCGAGCCCCCTCTGAAAAACACGGCTCTCGCCTGTCGGCTCTCCGGTCGACGGATCGTCCTTGGAGCAAACGGCGGTTGTGACTTGAGGCCCGAGGCCTACGATCGAGCCGCCGTCGTCGAGCCCCCTGACTGGAGACAGATCCATGACCGTCGCTGTTACCGAAGCTCCCTGGAAGATCGCAGCCGTCCTGCTCGCTCGCTTGATCTTCGCGGGTCTTTTCATCATGGCCGCCGCCTTCAAATTCGCCAATATCGAAGGCACCGCTGCTTTCATTGCGGCAGCCGGTTTCCCGGCCTCGCTCTTCCTGGCCTGGTGCGCTGCGTTGTTCGAATGCCTGCTGATCCTCGGCTTTCTCACCGGCGCCTTCTTTACGGAGACCGCACTGCTCGCCGCCGTCTATGTGGTCTTCCTCGCTTTTTCCTTCCATGGTCCCAGCCATTGGGCGGGCAATCAGGCCGAGTTCGGCTTCTTCGTCGACCACTTCACTTTCATCGCCGGCCTGTTGTTCGCCGCCGCGCATGGGCCGGGGCGTGTGCTAGCCTTGCGGTTTGGCCTGATCGGCAGGGGCCATGAGGAGCAGGCCGCCTAATGGGGCGGGGGAAGAGGGTAGTCGTCTTCCAAAATGGGCAACGTCAGAGCCCGACGGCCTCGGTTGCGGGTTGGAAGGCGGGGCCGATGCGCTTAGTCCGTGCTGGAGGCGAACCACCACCAACTGCGCTTGCTGCGCGAGGCGAGCTGGCTTCCCGAGCGCGACAGGCTCGGCACCACGGCGAGCTTGGTGATCTCGCCATTGCGGTAGGCGCGCAGGAAGCGGTTGTAATCCTTGAAGGAGACGCAGCCATTCGAATCGCCGCGCGGCCCGAGCATATAGGTGTGGGCGAGCAGGCCGACGCGGCCATAGACATTGCCCCCGCCCGCAGGGGTCAGCCGCAGTGCGGCGACGCCGTGGAACAGTTGCTCGCGCGGCGAGAGATCATAGGTGTGTGGCGGTGTCGCCCCCCGATTCTTCGCGTGGACGGAACCGGGATCGTCCAGCATGCCGCCCAGGCCCGAATGTGCCTCCAGCTTCTCCCCGTTGGGCAGGTAGACCGTGTGGGCGGCGATGTCATAGACAGCCGTGCGGTTGCCGAAGCTTGGCATGGAGATTGCCGGCGCGGAAGGCGGGGCCGGAGACGGGCGCCTCTCGGCTGGATCCAGCGAGGCGAGGACGGGGCCGGGACGTCGGACCGGGCTCGCCGGCGGCAGCGGTATGGGAGCTGCTGGGGGTTCGGCTTCCGACAGCGTCACATCGCGTATCGGGGGCAGGGGAACCGTGTCGGGAAGGCTGCCGGTGACGGGGGGATCATCGGCTTCGGCACTGGGCGGGGCAGCCGGCGCCACCGTCTCCGGGGCTGGGGGGTTGGCGTTCACCGCCGTCACGGTGCTGATGGTGGGCGACGCCAGTTCTGAATCATTGGCATAGGGTGTCAGGCTCGCCAGCACAGGTCCCAGCGAAGGCGTCAGCTGATCGGCCCGCCGCACGGGCACGCCGGGCGCGATCTCCAAGCCGTCCCGCACCATGGCCGGCATGCTGCCGTCGGCGCTCGCCATCGGGCCAGGCGTAGAGGCATTGTCGTTCTGGTTCGCCGCCACCGTCTCCTCGGCGATGATGAGAGTGGGATCATCGACCACCAGCGCCGACTCGGGCAGCTGGTTGGACGCCATCACCGTCTTGGGCGCGAAGGGGTCGGCGACACGCAGATTCGGGCTTGCCGACAGCGAGGTGACCACCACGGAGGGTGCAGCCAGCGTGATCGCCGTCCAGGCCGTCGCTACCGCGCCAAAGCCAATTCCGCCGATGAGCAGCCAGCGGAATCTCATTCGGCGCGGCACACGACCATCAGAAGAAGCGACGTCGCGGGACGCACGAACATAGGTCATAGAACTGATTTCCGGGACGGTCACACGAGGTTGCTCGCCCCGTGAAGCCATCGGCTGAGCGTCAAGGTCGGCTGCTGCGAAAGGCGGGTTTGCGCGCGGCCAGCGAAATTCCAGTCAAGATCGGCCTTTGGCCGACTTGGAGGAGTGTGCCCAATCTTGGTAACCAAACCCTTTACGCTGCGTGCGAGTTTGGGCCGCGAGGGCAATATCCCGGTAACCTCTCGCCGCGGATGCTGGACAGGAGGGCTGGATGGGGCAAGGTTTGGCTAATCCTTCCTTGCCCGGACGCCAGTATTAACCATTCGAGGAAATTTCATGGCCGGAATCGCCCTGAACCAAGGCTTGCGCGTTCTTGTCACCGCGGGCGCCTCCGGCATTGGCCGCTCGATCGCCGATCTCCTGATCGAGAACGGGGCGAGGGTGCATGTCTGCGATGTCGCCGAGCACTACCTTGCAGATTTCCGCGATGCCCATCCCGGGCATGGCGCCAGCCTCTGCGATGTCTCCGATGAGGCCGCCGTCGGGAGGCTGTTCGATGAGGTGCGCGAAGGGCTCGGTGGCCTCGACGCCCTCATCAACAATGCCGGCATTGCCGGGCCGACGGGCGGTGTCGAGGAGATCGCGCCGGCCGACTGGCGCCGCACCATCGACGTCTGCCTCACCGGGCAGTTCCTCTGCACCCACCATGCCGTGCCCCTGCTCAAACAGGCCGGCAATGGCGCCATCGTCAACCTCTCTTCGGCGGCGGGGCGCTATGGCTATGCCTTCCGCACGCCCTATTCGGCGGCGAAATGGGGCGTCATCGGCTTTACCCAGAGTTTGGCCAAAGAACTGGGGCCTTCCGGCATCCGCGTCAACGCCATCCTGCCCGGGATCATCCGCGGGCCGCGCATGGAGGGCGTGATCCGGGCCCGCGCCGAACAGGTAGGGGTGAGCTATCAGGCGATGGAACAGGAATATCTCAACCGCATCTCGCTGCGCCGCATGACGGCCCCCGAGGATGTCGCCGCCATGGTGCTCTTCCTGCTCTCACCGGCCGGCATCAACATCTCCGGCCAGTCGCTCGGCGTGGACGGCAACGTGGAGTCGCTGTGAGGGGGCTCGGCTCTGTTTTGAGGGCGCTTCTTTGTCGGCCACTGCCTCGTCAATCGGAGCTCTCGTCCAGAGACAGCGAGGCCTCGATCTCCGTCCGGATCCGGTCCACAAGGACAGCCGGGCCCTCGAGGGCGAGGCCCGAATTGGTGCCGGAGGTCAGGGTGACCTCCTGCCCGTCGATCGTGAAGCGAAGGGTCGTGACCTCCTGGCAGCCGCCGGTGTCCCAGGAACTGGCGCGCGTCTGCGCCTTGAGCCTGCGCAGCGCGGCGAGGGCCCCGGCTCTCAGGGCTTCGTCGTGCTCGCGTCCCAGGATGAGGCGTTTGGAGCCTGAAATGGCTGGCAAGACACAATTCCCTATCGGTAGGTAATGCCGATTAGCCGTGAAGGGCTGTCTTGTCCAGTCAGCTTATGGATTTTGCGCGAATTGCACTCGCATGAAATCGCTATAGGCCTCCGCCGTCATCGCGCGGCGGGCCCTCATGGCGCTGGTGCGGGAGTTCAACGCGCGGGCGCGCGGATGAGATCTTTCCTTTCTTCGGAGGCCAGCCATTTCGGCCAGAGTTCCTCGATCGCCTGGCTGCGGCCGGCGCTGAACTCGGGGAGGGCGGAGGGCCCTTCGCCCGCGCCGTAGCGCGGATCGGAAGCCCGCGTGACGACCACGGGGGCGCCGCCATGCTGGTCCAGCGTCACATCGACGATCCAGCCGCCAACTTCCACCCAGGCATGCGCCTCCCAGCCCTGCGGGGTCTGGAAGCCATAGGGGCAGTCATCGGGGCCGTCGGGCAGCAGCCGCGGCGTGCCGGAACGCCATCTCGCGGGCAACCCGAAATCCTCGCGCAGCACCTTCTGCAGGAAAACGCTCGAGCGGGTGTCGGTCCAGCGCGAGGGCACCGCCGGCATCTCGCCCCAGGCGTTGTGCCACTTGAGCCAGGCAGGCTCGAGAAACCGCCGGACCGCGTCGGCGATGTGGATAAGCTGCGCCTCATCGACCATGACTGGATTGTAGGCTGGCGGCCATGCTTGCGAAATAGATATTCGCTGCTTTTTCGCGGCTTCAAACGATCGCCGGCACCCCCCGTGGCGGCACTGAGAGGATGGCGGCGAGGGTGTTGAGGCCCTGGCGCAGGGCTTCCCGGCTCTGGGCGGCGCCCAGGGAGACGCGCAGGGCTGGCGGCGGCGCTGATACCGCGAAGGCTTCGCTGCCGACGATGGCAAGGCCCGCCTTGCGGGCGTCGGCGCTGAAATCGGCCTCCGCCCAGGCCTTGGGCAGGCTGAGCCAGAGGTGGTGGGCGTCGGGATCGGCGCGGAAACGGAAGCCCCGCAGCGCATCGGCGGCGATAGCCTGCCGCGCCCGGTTCTCGCGGCGGATGGAGGCCGTGAGCCGCGCCATGGTGCCGTCCTTGATCCAGACGGTGGCGAGGCCGGCCATCAGGGGCGGCGCCATCAGGTTGGTGACGCGGGTCTGTGCGGTCACCTGCAGGGCGCCGGCCAGGCTCGGTGCCACCACGTAGGCAAGGCGCAAGGCCGGCGTGGCGCATTTCGATAGCGTGGCGATGTGCCAGGTCCGCTCCGGCGCAATGGCGGCGAGCGGCGCAGGCGGTGCCTCGGGCAGGGCGCCATAGGCATCGTCCTCGATGAGGGCGATGTCGTATCGCCGCGCGATAGTCGCGAGGGCCTCGCGGCGCTCGCGGGGCAGGGTGGCCGTGGTCGGATTGTCGAGCGTCGGCACGCAATAGAGTGCCGCGGGCGGCGCCATCCGGCACAGGCGTTCGAAGTCGTCGGGGATCAGCCCGTCTTCGTCCGCGGCGACAGGCACCAGGCGCACGCCGCAGCGTGCGGCGACGGAGCGCAGGCCGGGATAGGTCACCGCCGGGGCCGCCAGCACGGCGCCGGGGGCCATCAGGGTGGAGACCACCGCGAACAGGGCCGCCTGCGACCCCGAGGTGACGACCAGCCGATTGAGATCGACGAGGCCGAGACGCGGCTCGAGGAAGAGCGCCCCGGCGGCCCTGTCAGCCGGGGCGCCGGCATTGTCCTGGTAATGCAGTTGCAGCAGGGCGTGTGGGGAGGCCAGCACCGCGCCGATGCCGTCGCGGATGGCCTCGCGCAGAAGGGCGTCCGCTGGCTGTGGCGGCATGTTCATGCTGAGATCGATGAGGGGCGAGGTGTCGGGGGCCGTGGCCTCGTAGCGCGCCGTGGGTTCATGGCGTGGCGTTCTGGGCGCGCTGACGAAGGTGCCGCGCTTGGTGTTGCCCTCCACCAGGCCCTCGCGGCGAATTTCGTTGAAGGCGCGCGTCACCGTGGTGAGGTCGACGCCCAGCGCCTTGGCAAGCTGGCGCTGCGGCGGCAACTGCGTGCCGGGCGGAAGACGGCCGGCCTTAATGTCCGCGGACAATGCCTGCGCGATGGCCAGATATTTCGGCGCGTCCCGGGCGAGGGTTGCCGGCAGCCAGAATGTCGCAACCGAATTGTCTTGCATTTGTATGCCTACAATAATAAATAGAGGGCATCGATTGGGCCAGTGAGCAACAGTTATGTCAGTATCTGGTGCCAATCAAGGGAATCTGAACGCAAGATAGTGCTATTTGTATGGAATATCAATCCATACATTTTGTGCTTGCCAGGCAAAGGAGCCTCGCGATGACCGAACAATCAGCAGCCGAGCAATCCATCTGGCGCGTCGGCATTCGCGGCCGCTGCCCGCGCTGCGGCCGCGGGAAGCTTTTCAGCGGCTTCCTGAAGCTTGCGCCGAAATGCAATGCCTGCGGGCTCGACTTTTCCTTCGCCGATCCGGCCGACGGCCCGGCCTTCTTCGTGATGATGACCATGGCCTTCCCGGCCACCGGCTTCGGCATGTGGATCGAGCTCAGCTACGATCCGCCGCTCTGGGTGCATTTCGTCACCACGCTGCCCTTCCTGCTGCTCTCCTGCATCCCGATCCTCCGACCGATCAAGGGCGTGCTGGTGGCGAGCCAATATATCAACAAGGCGGAGGAGGGGCGGCTGGTCCAGCCGGACGAGGCGCCGCCCGCGCGGGTTCAACTGGCGGGGCGAAGCTGATAGGTTCGCCCGTACCATCGGGTTGCAGCCATCATGTATTTATCCCCCGCCGTGCCGGTCTCCCCGCGCGATTTCCATGACCGGATCTACGAGGGCGAGGTCATCAGCTTTGCCAATCTCGCACCGATGCGCGACCTCGTGGCCTTCGCCCGCGGTATGCTGGAGGAGGCCTTGGCGCCGCATGCCCCGGTGGAGATCCACCGCCATCTCCCGCATGACAGGCAGGTCGAGGCCTTCGCCGGGATCGAGAAGGACTTCGCCCGCTCCGACACGGTGAAGCGGCTATGGGCGGGCGTCTTCGAGGCCGCTGGGCTCGACCCGGCGCTGCTCGCGCGCGACCGCCTGCATCTGCGCTTCCAGCCGCACCAGGATCCCGCCGCCGGGCTGCCGCGCTCGCGCAACACCTCGACCGTCGCCTTCCACCGCGACACCTGGGGCTCCAACCTCTACGCCCAGACCAATTGGTGGGCGCCGGTCTATCCGATCACCGAGGGGCGCACTTTCGCGCTCTATCCGGACCTGTGGGCGCGGGCCGTGCCCAACACCAGCGCACGCTTCGACCTCGAGGCCCTGCTGGCCCGCGCCAGGACGGAAGGGCGCCATTCGATGGGCGCCGACGATGCCATTCCGCATCTGAACGAGGCTGTCGATGTCGGCCGTGTCGAGCCCGTGGTGATCGAGCCCGGCGAGGTCATCGCCTTCTCCTCCGCCCATGCCCATGCCGGCGTCGGCAACACCACCGGCCTGACGCGGATCTCGCTGGAGACGCGCACGCTCTGGATCGAGGATGTGCGGGCCGGCCGCGGAGCGCCGAATATCGATGGCGAGGCACCCTGGATGGCACCGGGCCTGTTCCGCAGGGCGACCGACGGCGAGAAGCTGACGGCGCTGCTGGGGTGGAGGGAGCTGGAGCCGTATCGGCGGGGGTGAGGGGACTTTATCGGTGTGCCGACCTCCGGGTCGGCACGGAACCGTAGCATCTCGAGAAAAAGTGCCGACCTGGAGGTCGGCACATCTAGAGCGTTTTGCGATTTGACGGAATCGGCAAGAATCGCAAAGACGCGTCGAAACAAAGAGCTAGAGCAGAGAAGCGTTTACGCCTAAACGCGCTTTGCTCTGGCTCACGCCTCCGCCGCCTCGCTCCGGGGCCCACGCCCGCTCATGGCATCGCCGGCTCCCCGCGGCAGCCTAGCCGAGACCGGGGCCGCCAGCACCGAGATCGCCGTCACCACCAGGAAAGCCACCGAGAAATCGGCGAGCGTCGTGGCGGCATGGCCGAAGGCGAGGCGCGAGCCCGTGAGCACCAGCGCGCCGGTGCAGATGCCGAAGGAGAGCATCAACTGCTGGAAGGTGGTGTAGAAGCTGTTGGCCGAGGAGGTGCGGTTCGGCGGGATGTCGTCATAGGCGATGGTGTTGTAGGCGGTGAACTGCAGCGACATCGAGAAGCCGCACACCATGAGCACCACGAAGATGCCCCAATGCGGCCAATCCGGCCGGAACAGTGCGCAGAGCGCGTAGAGCAGGCTGGAGAACAGGCCGTTCCAGATCAGCGTGGCGCGGAAGCCCCAGCGCTTGAGGATGGGCCTGGCGGCGGCCTTCATCAGCATGGAGCCGCAGGCGGTGGCGAAGGTCATCAGCCCGCTCGCCACCGGCGACAGGCCGAAGCCGATCTGCAGCATCAGCGGCAGCAGGAAGGGCTGCGCGCCCTGGGTGATGCGCGAGAGCGAACCCGCCACCACGGAGATGCGGAAGCTCCTGATCCGCATCAGGGTGAGGTCGAGAATCGGCTCGAACCGGTGCGGCCGGCGGGCATAGACGATATAGCCAGCCCCGCTCACCACGCCGACGAGGAGCAGCACGATCGCCATCGGTGCCTCCTCGAGCGTGCCTCGGCTGGTCATCTCGAAGCCGAACAGCAGGCAGGCGAGCGACAGGCCGGAGAGCACGAAGCCCGCCATGTCGAAGCGCTCGCGCCGGCCCTCCCTGGTGTTGGGGATGAAGAGCTGGACGAAGACCAGGCCGATGACGCCGATCGGGATGTTGATGTAGAAGATCCAGCGCCAGTCGAAATAGCTGACGATGAAGCCGCCCACCGGGGGCCCGAGGATCGGGCCGATCAGCGCCGGCACCAGCAGCCAGCTCATGGCGGAGACGAGGTCGCGCTTGTCCACCGTGCGCAGCAGGATGAGGCGCCCCACCGGCACCATCATCGCCCCGCCGGCACCCTGCAGCACGCGCGCCGCCACCAGCATCGACAGGTTCGGCGCCCAGGCGCACAGGATCGAGCCGACCATGAAGATGGCGATCGCCGAGGCGAACACCGTGCGCGCGCCGTAGCGATCGGCAATCTTGCTGCTGGCCGGGATGAGCACGGCGAGACTGAGGAGATAGGAGGTCAGCGCAATGCTCATATGCGCCGGCGAGACCTGGAAGGACTTTGCCATGGTGGGCAGCGCGGTCGCGAGGACCGTGGCGTCCAGCTGCTCCATGAACATGGCGCTGGCAATGATCAGCGCGGTGGTTCTGAAATTGGGCCGCGCCATCTGGGGCATGGCACCGAGGGCTAACTCCGACATGGAAATGACAATTCATACAGCGGCCTGCCCAAACGGCAGGCTTTGAAGGAAACGGGCCAACTCTAGACGGGGAAGGATGGATAAATCGTTATAGGCCCGCTTTTGGTCTGAGGAAATGGCGAAATTAGGGTGGCAGGCGAAAAATTGGGCAGTGGTGCCAACCAGCGTTGCGGTCGACTCCCCGCGGGCCCGTGTCATCCCCGGCGAGCGAAGCGAGGGAAGGGGATCCAGGGGCCGAAGGTTGGAGCCCCATAAGCCCCTGGATCCCCTTCCCTCGCAGTCACAAGCAAGAGCTCGTGACGTGCTCGCCGGGGATGACATGGGAGGCAGCCTCATGGTGGGGCTGGTGTGACTTGGGGCAGGTCGGCATCGCACACCCGTCCACGAAAAGCTGAAATACAAGAGAGCCCCCGGCGCCTCCCGCTCAATCCTCCAGAGCGACCGGCTTCAGCGCGGGATAGAGGTCGCCTGGGCCGGGATTGTCGCCGGGCGAGCTGCCGCCGAGATGGGTCATCACGCCCCATACCGCGTTGAGCGCGGTCTGCACCGCGCCCTCCACCCAGGCCGGCGTCCAGCTCACCCCGTCCCCGGCCATGAAGATGCCACGCTGGCTTTCCGGCAGGCCGGCCTGCATGAAATGCCCGTACATGCGATGGTTGTAGCGATAATGCCCCGGCAGTGCGCCCTTGAAGGCGCCGAGGAAATTCTCATCCGCCTCCCAGCTCACGCAGATCGGGCTTCCGATGATGTGGCTGGCGATGTCGAGCCCCGGATAGATCCTGGACAGGGCCGAGAGGGCGAGCTCCACCCGCCGCTCGGCCGGCAGCGGCAGCACCTTCAGCGCGTCGGTCATCCAGGAATAGGACAGGCAGATCACACCGGGCCTGTCGTCGCCATTGTCGAACAGATAGGTGCCTCGCGTGATGCGGTCGGTCAGCGTCATCGACATCAGGTCGCGGCCGGTGGCCGGATCCTTGTCCTTCCAGAAGGGCCTGTCGACCATCACGAAGGTCTTGGCCGCCTGCATGTAGCGCGTGCGGTCGAGTGCCATCCAGAGCTTCTGGTCGAACAGGCTTTCCTCGGCGTCGATCGAGGTGGTGAGCAGATGGCTCTGGCAGGTGACGACCACCGCTTCATAGTCGTCGCGATTCCCCCACTGGTCCGTCACCACGAAGCCGCCCTTGCCGTTGTGGGCGATCGCCTGCGCCCGGCCCCTGGTGGCGCCGGCATTGAGCCCGGCGAGGGTGGTGCCGGCGGGCCAGTGCGCCGGCTTCTCCGGCGCTTGCCGCCAGATGCCCTGGGCGACCTGCTCGACGCCGCCGACCACATAGCGCTGCTCGTCGTCGAAGCCGCCGAGATTGACCCGGAGGATCTCCAGCATCGAATTGGGGAAATCCGAATCCCAGCCGCCGGTGCCGAAGCCCACCTGCCCGAACACCTCGCGGTGGCGGAAGGAGAGCTGGCGGAAAGCCCGCGAGGACACCACGAAATCATAGAAGGTGCGCTCGTCCCACGCCTGCACGATCGGATCCCAGATCGCCTTGATGGCCTGGGGGTCGCGCGCCCGCATCGCCGCCTGCAGGGCGGAGAACTGGGCGCCGTCCTCAAGGGCCTGGTGATAGGCGGAGGCGACTTCCCGATAGAGCGGCGGCAGGTCTTCCAGCGTGCGGGCGTAGAGGGTCTCGCCCTCGAGATCGATCACAGTGGAGCCGGCGGCCGGCGTGAGCGGATTGGGAAAGGGCCGCGTTTCCAGGCCGAGCAGGTCGACATAATGGTAGAAGCCGCGCGAGGACACCGGAAAGCGCATCCCGCCGAGCTCGGCCACCACGCCCTCCGCGCCCTCGAAGCGCTGCGAGCGCAGCCGCCCGCCGAGCCGAGCCGATTCGTAGAGCACCGGCCTGAGGCCGAGCCGCATCAGCTCATAGCCAGCCACCAGCCCGGCCGCCCCGGCGCCGATGATGGCGACGCGCGCGCCATGCTTCCCGGCCGGCACGGCGCCGAGCCCGGCCGGATGGGCCAGCCAGTCGTCATAGGCAAACGGAAAATCCGGCCCGAAGGCGCTGAGGGCATCGCTTGCGTGGTTGGGCATGATTGTTTCCCCGCTGGGCATGATTGGCGCCGAAGGGATACATGCCATCATGCCTGGGCGTGGGGATAGGGGAGGTGCTGCGATTCGGGAGAGGGGGATTTACTGTGGCGATGCTTTTGGCGGCGCCGCCAAGCAGATCCTCGCCATCGTGGTGATGCGTGTGGCGACGGAGCTCGTGAGTGAGCAAGCATTTTCAGCTTTAAACCCAAGCTGCCAAAGGCCGGATTGGTTCGCCAACTCAGCAACGGTCGCTGCGTCAGGCCCCTCCCGATCGAGCCCGCACAACTCGATATACTGGTTCTCCAGGGCGATGATGTGATTAGCGGTTCCCCATCACTCGTGTTGCCCTTTGTCTGTGACAGTAAATCCAAGGCGCTCATAGGCGCCTCTCGCACGCGCGAGATGGGGAACTGCAATGACGGGGTGATCGATGTCAAACGACTTTTCCATTTCGCTCCCTACTGCTTCCCGTGGGCCCTGCTGGCCGCCCTGCTTCCCCGGTCAGTGTTCGGAAGAAACACAGTCAGGAGGCCCATGAGGGGGAAGAACGAGCAAACCTTGTAGACAAACTCTATACTCGTCCAATCGGCCAGCGAACCGAGCAAAGCCGCACCTAGGCCACCAAAGCCGAACAGAAGGCCGAAGAAAACGCCTGAGATCATGCCAATACGGCCCGGCACCAGAGACTGTGCGAAAACAACGATCGCCGAGAAGGCAGACGCCAGCACGAAGCCGATGACCATGCTGAGCGCGATGGTGCCCCAAAGGCTCGCATAGGGCAGCGCAAGCGTGAATGGCAGAATGCCAAGAATGGAACCCCAGATGACCTTCTTGCGGCCAATCCTGTCGCCGACAGGCCCGCCCACGAGGGTACCAGCCGCTACGGCGGCCAGGAAGGTGAACATGCACAGCTGCGCATCCTTCGGCGACACGCTGAAATGATGCATCAGATAGAATTGGTAGAAGCTGTCGAAGCTCGCGAGATAGAAGGTTTTTGATAGCATCAGCAGCGTCAAGATGAAGATTGCGGCGCCAACCCTTCGCGAGGAAAGTGCCCCCTCCTGAACGGCAGGTTTGACACCCCGCTTTGCATGGCCGTTCCTTTTGTACCAGCGGCTGATGCCGATCAGGATGCTCATTCCGGTAAGTGCCGCGAGCGCGAACCAAGACAGGCTGTTCAACCCGCGCGGCAAGACGATGAAGGCGACAAGCAGAGGGCCAACGGACGAGCCGAGGTTGCCGCCCACCTGAAAGATCGACTGGGCAAGACCATGTGAAGTTCCAGCGGCAAGCCGGGCGACGCGCGAAGCCTCCGGATGGAAGATGGACGAGCCAATGCCGAGCAGCGCGCCGCCAAGGAGCAGCAACCCGTAGGTGTGCGCCATGGACAATGTCAGAATGCCGGCCATGGAGAACGCCGACGCAAATGGCAGCGAATATGGCTGTGGCTTTCCGTCCGTGTAATGGCCAATCAGCGGTTGGAAGATTGATGCCGACATTTGGTAGGTGAACGTCAGAAGCCCAATCTGGCCGAAGGTGAGATCAAAACCCGATTTGAACAGCGGGTAGGTTGCCGTGAAGACCGATTGCATCAGGTCGTTCAGGAAGTGGCAGACGCTCGCCGCGAGCAACACGGGAAAGGTCAATCCAACGGCGGATGATTTGTGCAGGGCTGCTTGGTTCATGGGCCGGATATCTCGGAATTCGTCAGAGAAGGGCACATCGGTTGCGCCCGTTGAACCGCCGCATTAGAAGGTTGTAGATAGGCCCGCCACCGCGTTAGGGCCATATTCTTACGAGAGTGGGCCATGTCCTCAAACAGGCAGCGGGAGAGGTACTTCAAGGACGTCGTGCGCCCTGTCATCCCGCTAAGGAACGACTACCCCGACGGATTCTTCATTGAGCCGCATTACCATCGCCGCCACCAACTTCTGTATGCCTCGTGCGGCGTCGTGGTGGTCGGCACGCCGCACGGAACATGGGTAATGCCGCCGCAGCGAGGGATGTGGATACCATCCGGTGTCATCCACGACGTGAAAATCCTAGGGGCTGTCACCATGCAAAGCCTCTATTTCGAGCCCGATGACATCGTAGGTATGCCGCCGCAATGTCAGGTTCTTGGTATTTCGCCCTTTATGCAGAGCTTGCTCGCGGAAGCCGTGCAACTTCCCGTCGAATACGAGATGAACCAGAGAGCGGCTGCGCTGATGGCGCTGATTCAGCACGAGGTTCGGCTGATGCCCCACCTGTCGCTTTCACTCCCGTTTCCAAGCCACTGGGCGCTTGCCGAGCGATGCCGCTCCTTTCTCAGGCGCCCAAACGCCCACCAGACAATCGACAACTGGAGCAACTCTTTAGGCATGGGGCGCCGCTCGTTCACGCGCCTGTTCAAGAAGGAGACCGGCCTAAGCTTCGTGGAGTGGCGACAACAGGCATGTCTGGTGTCTGCACTGCCTCGTTTAGTGGCGGGTGAGGCTGTCACGACAATCGCAATCGATCTTGGCTATGACAATCCTGCCGCCTTCACGACCATGTTCAAGCGGGTTCTTGGGGCTTCGCCGCGTACATACCTGGGGTCAGTCGCGTGATGGCTGCGGGGCTCGCATGCGATGGGATCATAGTGTTTTGAACCTTCCACTCCACGTTTAAGCGGGTCGAGCTCTGACACGTAAAGTTTGTCCGTAAGGGTATGCCCATATGGACAAGTGCCTTCCTCTCGCTGGCTCTCATCTGAGGTATTCGCATTCTTGGCAGGGCGTGCCGTTGGAGTACGTTGGGCAAATAGGACCATACCTCGACATTCCACTCCTGCTTTGCTCTACTCCTCCCCGGAGCGAAGGAGGGCGAGGCTCGTAAATCCGGATCATGACCGGTGGCCCCGCCCCTTCCACCCACCCCGATGTCCTGCGGCCTTGCCAGCCGCGCTGCCTGTGGTCCGGACGGCCTGCGAGAATGGAGCCTCGCGGGATTGGATCGCGCGCAAGGGACATCGTCCGGCGGCTTCGGCCGGCCTTCAGGCGAAAGCCTGTGGGTCGTCACCGAGCCGGATGCGGGGCTTGATGAGAGGCGGATGGACCGCTCACGGCGCAATAGGACATGATCCTTGCGCCGCAGATGCGTCCCCGGACCAGGAGAGAGGCCGGCCGCTCCAGGCCGGATCACTTGCGGTGCCGGCGTCATTTGGCGCAGGTCATCGTGGGCCCTGGTTTCGACGCTTCGTGGGTGAGGCGCAGGACGATCCCACCCGGTCCCGCATGGCTGCGGGAGGGCCTGGGGGCCTGCGCCATCCAGCATGTCCCGGATGCCAGGAGAGCGACGTGATCTCCAGGGCGACAGGGCGTGCCTTCCCGAATCGGCAAGGGCCGGGAAGAGGCCGGTCCGGCATGCGCGTTGTTGGCATGTGCGGGATCGGTGCGGGGCAACCTGCCGGAATAAGGTGACGGCGGCTTTCCCCAACAAGCCCGCCAGAGCCATGAACCAGCAAGGCACGGCTTTCCTGCGGAAAGCCGCCGTCACCTTGACCGCGCCCACTGTCATGACTCAGCCCGAAAGGGCGTGAGAACGTGGTCGCTTGGCCGCAGGGTGGCGCGAGGTCTGCACTCAAAATATCCGCAATAGCGCAAAGTGGCTTCAGACCCGATCGCCAACGAGCCAGGAGAGGCTGTCATCCCCTTCCCTCGCAGTCACAAGCCTTTGCTTGTGACTGCGAGGGAAGGGGATCCAGGGGCCGAGGGTCTCTGCCCTATCAGCCCCTGGATCCCCTTCCCTCGCTTCGCTCGCCGGGGATGACAGCCAAAGCCGTCGAGCCTAGAGCCACAATGCGCTAGTCGGTAGCTTCGGCCTCCGCATCGTCGAACAAGTTGATTTCTCGGGGTATTGCCGTTTCCGGCTTGATTTTTGCGCGCATCGAGAGCCATAAGCCTAGTCATCAGGAAGGATCTCTTCCCTTCCCGAGCCAGGAAACCATGTTGCAGATCCTCGTCGCCCCTTTTGCGTTTGCTTGTGACGCCCGCATCCTGCCGGTCTTCGTGCCGTGCCTGGAATCGCGCGTCCGCGGCGGCGTGAAGCATGAGGGTTGCGGCAGGGATAGGCTGTCGACGTTGAATGAAGCCGCCGGCAAAGCGGCGCTCAGTCAACACACGATATAATCCGGCGGCAGGGCAGTCCCCTCCGCCTTGATGGCAGGAGGGTTTGTACGCCCGTATCATCCAGATCAGCATTCACGGTGCGCCCGATCGCGCGCTTCGTCATGCCTGCATCTGGCCATGCGCCACACATTCTCTTGTCATCTTCCTGTCTTTTCGTTGCCGGACAAGCGTCCGGCCAGACCTGCCAACGGGGCTGGCCGCAGGCCCGACAGCGAAAGCCGAGCCAAGCCTATCCGCCGGCCGGGCAACCGGTCATCCCGTTCCTCCAACTCGTTGTAACCCCACAGGAATACCGCGTCGAAGCAAGGCGTTGAGTTGAGGCCCTTATGTCATCGCATCCCGCGCTCATATTGAATGCCGATTTCCGGCCCCTGAGATATTTTCCGTTGTCGCTCCTGTCCTGGCAGGATGCGCTGCGTGCCGTGTTTCTCGACCGCGTGAGCGTGGTGGCGGAATATGATGCCGTGGTCCGCAGTCCCTCGACGACAATGCGCCTGCCTTCGGTGGTCGCCCTGCGCGACTACCAGAAGGTCGACCGCACCGTGCCGTTCACCCGGTTCAACCTGTTCCTGCGCGACGAATTCACCTGCCAATATTGCGGCGAGGGCTTCCAGGCCCGCGACCTGCAATTCGAGCACGTGATCCCGCGTTCTAGGGGCGGGGCGACCTCGTGGGAGAACATCGTCGCGGCCTGCGGCGATTGCAACGCCGAGAAGGCTGACAGGATGGACATGAAGCCGATCCGCAAGCCGGCCCGGCCCTCGCCCTGGGATCTGCTCGAGTCGAGCAGGCGCTACCCGCACAACTACCTGCATGAGAGCTGGGTCGACTATCTCTACTGGGATAGCGAGCTGGTCTCGTAGGAACCTGGCGCAAAGCGGCTTTAGTGCGCGGTGGATTTGGGTTCGATTGCTTTGGCTGTCATCCCCGGCTGAGTTGCTCGCGAGCGCAGCGAGAGAGAACGAGGGGAAGAGGATCCAGGGGCCGACAGGGCAGAGACCTCGGCCCCTGGTTCCCCTTCCCTCGCAGACACAAGCAAATGCTTGCGACGTGCTCGCCGGGGATGACAGCCTCTCCCGATCCGTAGCGATCGGACCCGGAGCCGCTTTGCTCCAGGTAAGGCGCCTCCGCCCCGCGGAGGCGCGACCTTCCTCAGTAGCGACTATGCGTCGCCTCCCTGACCGCCTCCAGGCCTCCTGCCGCCTCCTGGTTGCCGGTGGCCGCGAGGGTTTCGAACACTCGCCGCGATTCCGTGAAACGCTGGAGGTGATAGTAGGACCAGCCACGCAGCATCAGGAGATCGGTCTGCTCAGGCGCCAGCGTGGCCCGGGTGTCGAGCCCGATCAGGGCCTGCGTGTAGTGGCCTGCCTGGTAGTCGGTGAGGATGCGCTGCGTGAGGATGGAGAGGTTGAGGTCGCGCGCCCGTCCAGCCTGGAGGGGGGCCTGCGTGGAGGCGATCGCGGCCTGGGAGGTCAGGCCCAGCCGGAGATAGGCCAGCGACAGGCCATAGGCCGCGTCCTGCCGGCTTTGCGCCGAGCCCCTGGACAAGGCGCCCTGGAAGGCGATCACGGCCTCGGAGGGGCGATCGAGCTTCATCAGGCACCAGCCGCCCGCAAGGCCGCCGGGGCAGCCGCCCCGACCTGGAGAGGCGGCGGCGGCACCAGAGGCAGCGCGCTGGGCGCGCCGGGAGGTGTTGCGCGGAGCCGGCGACTCAGGCTGTGGCTCCGCCATCGCCACCGGCTGCTCCATGACGGGCTGGACTGGGGCCTGCTGGACAGGGACCTGCTGGACCGGGGCTGGCAACGGGGCCTGCATCGCTGCCTGGGGCGCCGGTGCGGGCATGGCTGCGGCCTGGGACAGGGGAGTGGGGCCCTGCAGCGTCGGCGCCGCAGCGGGTGCAAACGGCGCGACCTGCTGGATCGGACTCTGGGCTACTTGCGGGGCCTGGTACGTCTGCGGGGCCTGGTACGTCAGCGGCGCCTGGTACATCTGCTGGGGCGGCGCCGCCTGCGCACCGGTCAGGGCCAATTGCCGCGCGGCGGCCGGGTCGAGGAGCGCCCGGATGCGAAGCGAGCGCTGGCCCCAGGCATTCACCACGCTGCGCGCCGCGTCGCGCCTGTTCATGGCGAGGTTGGCGATTGCCAGTCCGAAGGCGGAGGGTTCATCGTCCGGATTCCAGCTGAGCGCTGCCGCGAACCAGCGAGCCGCCGTCTCTTCCTGCCGGTAGAAATGCGAATACCAGCCGAGTTGCTGCGCCGCGGCGGGATCGCGCTGGGCAGCCACGGCCGTGACGAAGCGGGAGAGGGTGTCCGTCGCCAGCGTCGGTGGCGGTTGCTGGGCGAGGAGATTGGCGATCACCGCCATGTAGCTCTTGCGGGTTCCCTCATTGGTATCGCGCCAGGGAGCGAGGATAGGCTCTGCCTCGGACGAGCGTTTCAGGCTGATCAGGGCAAGGGCGAGACCCTCGGCCGCCGGCGCGGCATTCTGATGCTCATAGGATAGGCGATACCAGTGCTCGGCCAGAACGGGGTCGCCGTGCAGGCGGAAATAGCTGCCGAGCAGCAGGGCATCGGCCGCGGAATTGTTGGCACCGGCAACATCCTGGAGGAGCTTCAGGTCGCCCGGATCGGCGCTGGCCTTGGCGTCGGCGGCCCCGGCCGCGATGGCGTTGCGGGCCAGCCCTTCGCGGATCGTGCGAAACTCGTCGCCGTCGGTACCCGTATGGCCGAGCGCGAGGAGCGGCTCGAGATCGTCGCGCGGCAGCAGGGCCATCGCCTTCTGCATGGTCGACAGCCGGTCGCGCGGATCGGTGCAGGAGGTGAGGATGTAGCGGTAGGCGTCCTGCGCCCGCATGGCGCGATCGGTCTGGGCGAAGGCTTCGGCGACACGCCAGAGCACGTCGACGTCGCCGCAGGTCAGGAGGCTTGGTGTCGTCGTCGCCAGCTCGATCACCGTCATGTACTGCTTGGCGTTCGAGGCATTCACCAGCCGTTCGCGCGTCTCCGCCACGGAAAGACGGTCGAGGAGATCCTTCGGAGCGACCCAGCCCGGCTCCTTGGCCTGGCGAGCCGCGATGGCGGCGCGAGCCGCGGCGAGCTGGCCCTGGGTGTAGAGCTGCCAGAGGGCGTCGAGCTGCGGATCGGTAACCGGCGTCCCCTTCAGGGGATCGTCGGGCGGCACCCAGTCCGGATAGAGCGAGCGCAGGCGCGCGATCTCGGTGTTCAGGCGCTTGGTGTCGCCCTGTCGCGCGAAGTAACGCAACGCCGTCTCGTCAACAACGGGCTTGGCCCCCGGTGTCGCTCCCTGTGCCGCCGGCGCCGCCTCTGCCGGCGGCTGGGCAGCCGGCGCTGGTGCGGCCGGTGCCGGAGCGGGCGCCGCGGCCGGGGGCGGAGCGGCTGGAGGCGGAGCGTTGCTGTCGTTCCTCGGCGTGAGGATCTCCGCTGCCTGGGCGGCACTGGCGGTTACGGGGGCACGCTGGATCACGGGGCGGCTTTCGCCCAACGGCCGGTAGGCGTTGCCCGGCTGATTCCATAGGCCGACGATCTGCCAGGCCACGCTGCAGAACAGTAGCAACCCCAGGATGATGGTGAGGAAGCCAGGCGGTCTCACAGGCACTCCGGATAATGTTGCGCCACACCGGCAAGAGCCAGCAGATAGAGCGTGGCGGGAAAGTAGACATCGAGTTTCGGCGAGCGCAGCTCAGCCGGGACAGGCTTGCGCTCAAGGGCACATTGCAGCACGGCACCGATCATGCGGTAGCCCGGATCGTCCATGGAGCCGGCAGGCTGGCCATCTTCGAGATTGACGATGGCCGGCGCCGAGCTGCCGTCGCCCCAGGCCTTCACGAAAGGTTCGAGCAGATCCCGGTCGCTCACGCCGGCACGCACCAGATAGAGCGGAATACGCACGGCATCATAACTGAAACGCGGTTGAAAACCGATAGCCAAGGCAGGCTTGCCCGATTTCAGCGAGATCCAGTCGGCTGGCAGTCCCGCACTGCCGAAGCGCGCTTCCCGTATCAGGTCGTGCCCGCTGGCGGCCAGGGCCTGCCAGTCGGCATTGGGCGCCAGATGCGCAAGCACCGGCAGCGCCTCGAAGATCCAGTAGGAGAGATTGATCACGGGGCCATCAGGCCGGTCCTGTGCACCGAAGCCCTTCACGCCCGGCAACAGAATGGTGCGGTTCTCGGAGCGACGGACGAGCCGCTGGCCGATCGCGCTCGCCATGGTGCGCGAAGTCTCGGTCCAGGAAGGCACCTTCCACAGATCGCCGCCCAGGGCGAGGGCGTAGGCGATGAGGATGTCGCCGTCGGAGGCGTCGTTGATGTCGGTGACATGCGGCTTGCTGTCGGGATCCCAGCGCCAGACCGCCAGCCCGTCGTCGCGCAGCAGCAATTCGTTGTGGGTGAAGGTCCAGATGCGCGTGAAGGTCTCGCGATCCTGAGCGAGCACGGCAAGCAGGAGGCCGTAGCCCTGGCCCTCGCTGTGGCTGATATTCTTGTTGGCGGTATCGACCACGCGTCCGTCCAGGGTGACGAACCGGTCGCGCCAGGGCTGCCATTGCTGGGCCGTCAGCGTTCCCGGCCGGGCCGGCTCGCCCATCGGCGCGGCATGCCCGGAGCCGAGCGGCAGCAGGGTCGCCGCGCTCATGGCCAGGGCAGCCAGCAGGGGAATAGGGCCGGATCGGCGGCGCCTGGTCATGGGGAATTTCTCCGGCCTATGCTGGACAGGAACAAGGCTGTTGCAAGGCCAAGCAGCAGGCAAGCGGCAAAAAGCAGAACGGCGAACGCCAGGAGGTTCTCCGACAGCCAGTTCGCCGCGACCAGGCGCAGATTGGCGAAAGAAACAGGTTGGGTGGGGATGAAGGAGAAGGTGGTGACGGGCTGGGTCTGCACCTCGGCCACTCGCGCATTGTAGGTCACAAGCCTGCCGCTGAGCTGGAACCATTGCGGGCTGGTGGTGAAGGTGGTTGCGCCCTGGCGCAGGAGGTTCTCGGTAGGGGCGGTGAGCAGTGTCCAGGCCTTGTCGCCACTCGGGCTCGGGCCCTGGGCGATCATCACAGTGGCATCGCGCGAGGGGTGATAGGCAACATCTCGGGAAGGCAGGAAGCGCAGGGTCTGGCTGGAGACCTGGAAAGTGCGCTGCAGCCAGTCCTCGAAGGCGGTGACATTGCCGTCCCAGCTGCTGCCTTCCGTCGACAGCGTATCGCGCCAGCGATCGAAGGTCTCCTGCGTGTCCGACGGTTCGCTGGCGGCCACCGGGAGCGCCGGCGCCGTGGCCGGCCCGAGCGTGTTGCCGGCCACGACCGGGCCTTGCGGTACCTCCTCGCGAGCCTTCCAGCCACTGCGCAACTTCTCGTCGAGATCGAGCTGCGCAGGCACGCGGTCAGGGATCGCGGGAGCTGGCGCAATGAAGAGCGCGTTGCGATTGTCGAGCGAGGGCGCATCGAGATCGAGGTCGATCAGGCGCCCCGCTGCGACCGCCATGCGGGAAATCAGCGTCGCCGCCGCCGACATCGTGTCGGCGTCCAGGCTGCTGAGCTCGAGCGCCACCGGCTCGGTGGAGGAATTATACGGAAAAGCCGTGCCCTGCAGAGCCGCAAGATTGGGCAGCTGCGCGATGCGGGCATAGCCCGGCATGACGAACTCGCTGCTGTCGAACAGGGCGAAGCGGTTGCTGCCCTTGGTCGGCCCGGTCGCGCATTCGAGGTCTGAGTTCGTGTGGAGTTGCGCTTCGAAAGTAATGCGGTTCGGGCCGGGCTGGAAATGCGTCATCGGAATGCGGATCGGCAGGTGCCGCAGGATATCGCCGCCACTGATGCTCATCGGCGTGGTCGCGGCGATGTCGCCGTTGACGTAGATGTCCATGTGGCTGCCAGGCAGCACCTCGCCGCTATAGGCTGCATCGAGCAGCAAGGTCGCCTCGCCCGAGGCGTCCGCATAGAAATCCGAGGGCATGCCGATCTGGAATTCGGTCTTGAAGCGGCGGCCGGCAAATTCCTGCGTGCTGACACCGAGATCGGCGAGCTTCAGCCGGCTCGCCTGCAGGACCAGCGGCGGATTGGGCGCAAACCAGCGGCTGGTGTCAAGCACGTCGCGGGCGCGCCCTTTCGGCCGGTCGGCCAGGCTTCCCGCGGCTTCGATGGCCTGCGAGACGGCGGCGGCGGAGGGGCCGGAGACGACCAGGGTGGAGGGGCCGAGGGCGGGGTCGTCGACGAAGGTCACGATCGGGCGGGACGCCGCATCCGCCGGCAGGGCTTTTATCACCGGGCGCAGCTCATCGGCCGTGCCGATGGCCGCCGTGACGGTACCGGGATCGACGGGCTCGTCCGGATGGGCCGTGACCGAGATGCTGAGGCTCGGCATGGCGATCAGAATGGCCGCCGCCTGGGAAAAGCGAAGCACGGGGCCCGTCAGCGCCTTGCGGCCGAGGGAAGGCATGAGGATGCGCAGATGCGCGAGCCCGTTGGAATCCGGGCCGATGGCGGCAAGGTCTTCGACGCGCGACAGGCGTGCCGCAGCCGGAGCGCGGAAATGAAGTGCCGTCGCGGTGCTGTCGATCTCGGTGCGCAGCTCATAGGTGGAGCTGATCGTGCAATCCGTGCGGTGGCGCTGGACGATCTGCATGCGGAAGAGATTGGCACCGGCCTTCAGGAGACCGGCGGGCAAATCCGCCGACAATTTGCCAACCTCGTCGGACGCTGCCACAGGCGCGTCGAAGATGGGCTGGTTGTTGACGAAAAGAGTGAGGCGCGAAGTTTCCGGCGCCACCATCACGGAGGCCTTGTAGCCGAGCGTGAGTGTGGCAGGGCTCGCGGCCTGCTCCCCGGTCAGGACGACGTTCCATGCCCGGCTGTCGATCTCCCCTTCCAGGACGAGGTGGCGGAAAGGCAGGACGGGACGATCGAGAGCGCCGGTCGAGGCTGGTTCCGGCTTGGGCGGGCTGGGTGCGGACGGCGTCGAAGCGGCTGGTGCGGTCGGTGCGGGCGCGGCAGGCGGCGGCGTTGGGGGCGGCGCGGGTGCGCTGCCGCGTTCCGGCGTCATGTCGAAGGGAGACGCCGATTCCTCCGCCTGCAGGTGGGGCAGGCCTGCCAGCATCACCACCACAGCCAGGAGGGTTGGAGAGAGGCGCCTCATGTAGGCTCCCCTGCGCTTTTCTGGGGCGCCACGCTTGCAGTGCGCGCGGGTACTGAGGCCCGGTAGAGATAGACCAGGCCCCTGATCGTCTGCTTGAGCGCGAGGGCGTAGAACCAGATTGTGCCGCGCACCAGGCCGGGATTGTAGCGGCGCCCAGCCTGGAAGGCCGTCCAACGGTCCGAATTGGCATAGAGCAGATCGGCGATGAGGCGGTAGTGCACCGGCTCCGTCGTCAGATAGCGCACGCCCACGGTGGTCGTCCCGGCGTTGGTGTCCATCCTCCGGACGACGACGGGCAGTTCGGGATCGCCGTCGAGCTTCGTCAAAGGGGTGAAGCGGATGCGCAGGTGGCTGTCGCGCGACAGGCCCTTGACCGGACCGACCAGGCGGATGCCGGCGCCATAGGCCGAGACGTTCTCGATCATGGCGCTGACGGTGGTTTCCCCGAAGGTCAGCTCGCACCGCCTGTCCGCCTTCACGCGCTGGGTCGACTGCCTTTCCCCACGCTCGGAGACCACGCCGAGCGCGCAGCCGGCGAGCAGCACGTTCAGGATGTTCCACAGGCCGACCACTATCGTCACATCCGCCTTGTAGGGCTGTTCGATGAACCGGAAAACCGTCATGGCGATACCGGCGAGCATCACGCAGAAGAAGGCGAAGAGCGGCCAGGCGATCTCGGACAACCGGCTCTCGGCGACCGAATCGTCCTTGGCGGTCACCCGGAAGGTCGGCTTGGTGGGATGCATGAGCACCGAGATGAGCGCCGGCAGGAGATAGAGTGTCTGCGCATATTCATAGAGTTCGGAAACCCAGGGCCAGCGATACGAACCATAGAGATAGTTCTGCATCATCAGGTTCACGAACATATATGACAGCGTATAGGACAGGAATTCCTGGCCCGATGCGACGAAGATCTCCAGGTTGAAAAAGAGGTAGAACATCGGCGCGATGAGAAAGATCAATCTCGCGACCGGGAAGAACCAGAACATGATGCTCGACATGTAGCATATGCGCTGCGAGATGCTGAGTCCGCGCTTCATGAAGGGGCGCTGGAACAGGAAGATCTGCACCATGCCCTGTGCCCAGCGGGAGCGCTGGCCGATAAAGCTGGCAAAGGTCGCCGGCTGCAGGCCCGCGATCAGGGGCTTGTCGACATAGATGCTGTGCCAGCCGCGAGCATGGAGCTCCATCGCCGTTTCGCAATCCTCGGTGATGCTGCGTCCCTTGAAGCCGCCGGTCTCGGCGAGCGCCGCACGGCTGAGAGCGGCGGCCGAGCCACAGAAGAAGGAGGCATTCCACTTGTCGAGGCCGCGCTGGATGATGCCGTAGAACATCTCGTTCTCGGACGGCATCTTCTGAAAGGTGCGCAGATTGCGCTCGACCGGGTCCGGGTTGAGGAAGAAATGCGGCGTCTGGACCATGAACAGCTTCGGGTGGTCCTTGAAGAAGCCGATGGTGCAATGAAGGAAGTCGCGGGCGGGGGCGTGGTCGGCATCGAAGACGACCACGATCTCGCTGGAGGAATGGGCAAGGCCATTGTTGAGATTGCCGGCCTTGGCGTGCTCGTTGCGGGCGCGCGTGAGATAGTGCACGCCCAGTCCGGCGCACAGGCTCTTCAGTTCGGCATGGCGCTGCTGCGCCTCGGTTGCCGATTCGATGTTCTGGGCATTGCGCTTCTGTTCGGTGCCGCCGTCATCGAGCAGGTAGACATGCAGTTTGTCGGGCGGATAATCCATGCCCTTGGCCGCCGCCAGGGTCCTTGCCAGGAGTTCGGCGCCTTCGTTGTAGCTGGGGACGAAGACGTCGACGCTGGGCAGTTCCTCGTCCCTGAGCCGCGGAGCCACGCGCGAGGGCAGCGGCGAGGATACGACGAACAGCGAGAGCGCCAGCATGCATACGCAGTACATCTCGGCGAGATAGACGGTCAGGCCGAAGATGAAGTTCTCCGGCTGGTTGATCGGCGGGAGCGTGCTGGTGGTGCGCCAGTAGACATAGCGCAGCACGATCGAGGTGCCGAGGGCAAGGGCGATAGGACGCCAGATGCCCGTCGGTTTGAACGCCTTCAAGAGTGCCATGGCGACCACCACGGCCGTACCGGCGATGAGGTGGGCCTGCTGGCTGATCGGCAGCGTGACCAATATAAGGACGAAGACGGAGGCGAGCGCCCAGAGCAGGACGGCGAAGAGCTTGTTCATGGCTGCGCTCCCTGGGGCGGCGCCGGAATCACGGGCGGCGGCGGTACGGCTGGTGCGCCAGTGCCGGGAGCCCCGACCGCTGGAGGCGGAGGAATCATCACGCCGTTTCCTGCCGGCGTACTGTCAGGCTGGGCGGTCTCGGGTGCCGGTTTCACACCTGCGCGCGCGGGCACGCGCGGGCGCTTTCTTTTGCCCGTCCTTGCGGAGGCCGCCGGCGTGGGCACAACCGATGCGGGAGAGGGCCCCATCGGAGCGCCGGCCGCACCGAGATCAGGTGACAGGGGGCGCGGTGCCTGGGACCAGCTGCCGCTCGACAGGGAGGCATTGACATGCAGCCCCATCATGGCGGCGACGAGATTGGTCTCCGTTGCATGGGGTTCGCACAGGCGCAGGCGGATCGAAATGGTGGCGCGCCGGTTGAACAGGGAAACGTCCAGATCCGGTGTCGCGATACGCTGCCAGGCATAGATGCACAATTCCCCCGCGGCCCGGCCGAGCGCATAGCCGAACGGCCCGTACTGGTTCTGCACATAGGTGAGGGAGCGGCGCATCGGCACCCCCGGCAGCGCCGCTTCGGCCTCGGAGGTCAATTGATCCTCGCTCAGCGAGCGATCCGCCAGCGTACTTTCGGCGCCGGCGCTCTCGTTGCTGACGCCGAAGATGTCGACACGCAACTGGTTCTGCCCCGGCGCAGACCCGTCGGTTGCGAGCGCCATGGTTTGCCGCGTGGCATTCGCATAGGCGGTCTGCAGGATGGAAACGACGGCCGGTGTGCCTGCACCCAGTGAAACGAATGCAGCCTCCGGCGGGACCGTCGTGACCGCTGACCCGGATATGATCGCGCGTTGTGCGCTACAGCCAGACAGAACGAAATTTGACCCTACGGAAAGTAGTATAGCAAATGTATGTGACCATCTGCGTATTTTTTGTGCACGACTGGTGCACTGGATTGGTTGAATTACCAAAGGATGGCTCGTACCCCGTCGAGGCAAACCTGTGGCATCCGCAGGATGCTCCATGAATATACCGTTTCACACAATCGAACTGTCTCGCCCGAAGTCAAAAGCTAACAAAGGCTTCACGTCAATATCTTTGTTCGATTTGGGCATACCAATAATTTGGCTTACCATGCGTTATTCGTGAATATTAAAATTAATATCGTCTGGAATTTTTCTTTTGTTTTTAATTTTGTCGAACAAATAAGATCTGTAAGAGATAAAATATGTTCTTCTCTACGATACGAAGGTTGGGTCTTAGCAAGTGTGTATTCGCTCAAAGATATTCCTCATCGGCATCGGTGGCAGGCCGAGGGGGGAGTTCTTGGTGGGAAGCATCCAGGCGCTTCGGATGCTTTTCTTCCAGTTTTCCTTTTGGACCCGGGCGGAATGATGCATACGTCTTGCGAATAGGGTTATCCGTCGTATGACGTAGGAGGGAAGTCGAGCTGACTTCGCTCAGCAGCGCGCGTGCAGCTGCGACAGGCCAGGATGGATAGTCGGGTGCATTTCCTTGAGTAAGGTATTCACCGACCCCGTTGAAGACTGTACAACGCGGGGTCAGTCATGGGACTTAGTTTATTGCGTGACTTGCAGTCGGGCTGCGACGGGAGGCCGTTGCGGCATTTGAGACGGGTCCAACGCCGTCGACCCTCCGTCATAGCCGGCTATGCTGTTTCACTCCTAGGGTGCCCGCGTGTCGATCAGCCCCTGATGCTTGAGGTCGCTCCAGAAGGCATCGGGAATCTCTACGCCGAGCAAGTTGACGTTCTCCCGGGCCTGTTCGGGTGTCACGGCCCCTGAAATCACGCTGGCGACGATGGGATGGCGCAGCACAAACTGGAAGGCGGCAGCCTTGAGCGGCACCTTGTGGACGGCGCAGACCGCCTCGATCTTCTTCATCTTCTCGATCACCGGAGGCTCGGCCGGCATGTAGCGGTAATAAGGCGTCGGCACGCTGGTGCCGGTGGCGAGGATGCCTGAGGCGAAGGGCGCGCCGATCACCACGCCGACGCCGCGCTCCTGGCAGAGCGGGAACTCGAGGTCGAGCGGTCCCTGGTCGAGCAGCGTGTAGGGCATCGCCACCAGGAAGAAATCGATATCGAATCGCTTCAGCATTTCCGGGATGGTCCCGAGATCGTTGACGCCGGCGCCGATGCCCTTGATCTCCTTGTAGTGGCGCAGAGACTCCAGCGCCCGCCAGCCGGAGCGCTCGAGATCGATGAAATGCTGGGCGACGAGATCGGCCGAGCCGACATGGCGGACATCGAGGTCGTGGATCAGCAGGAGATCGAAAGTATTGATGCCCGTTCGCATCATGCTCTGGTCGTAGGAGCGCATGATGCCATCATAGGTGTAGTCGAAGCGCTCCTGGAACTTCAGCCCGCCGGCCCAGAATGGGCCCTTGAAGTTTACCGGATCCTGCGGCCGGTCGAAGACACGGCCGACCTTGGTCGAAAGCACGTACTCGTCCCGCGGGCGCTGGCGCAGGCTGGCGCCGAAGCGCAGCTCGCTCATGCCCCGGCCATACCAGGGAGAGGTATCGAAATAGCGCATCTGCGCATCCCAGGCCGCATCGAAGGTCGCGCGCACGTCGTTTTCGTCGAGATGGGTGAACATGTCGCCCATAGGCCCGCCACCGAGACCCACGGGTGTGAGCGAGACCGATGTGCGGCCGAGCCGGCGTGGTGCGGCATTGCCAGGCAAGGTGGGCAAGGTCATGGTTTCCGTCCCTGAACGTTTGTCGTCTTAGAGAGTGATTTGTCGGACAATGGTAGCGGCAAAAGCGGCGCTGTCCAGAGCCGGGACGACTCAGGGGGCTCCATGTTTCCATCTCTGATCCGAGGCAGCAGGAATGGTTCATGTTCGATTATGAGGCTGAGTATCAGCGTCTGCGCGCGGCGGGCCGGCCCGGATGGGCAGTGGTGTCGGAGCCCGATAGGGCCTTGCGCCTCCTGAACATGCTCGACTGGTTCCATCGTACGGGCATTTTTCCGCCACCACCGGCATACGTGCTGGAACTCGGTTGCGGCAATGCCCACACAGCGCTGGCGATGGCTGAGCGCGGCCATGCTGTTTGGGGCATCGATATCTCGCCGACCGCCATCGCCTGGGCACGCGAGATCTTCGCCAAAGCGGGACAGGATGGGCATTTCCAGGTCGGCCTTGCCAGCGCGATGCCCCATTTTTCGGCCGGGCAGTTCGACGCTGTGATCGATGGTCAATGCCTGCACTGCCTGATTGGCCCCGACCGCAGCGCCTGCCTCGCGGAAGTGCACCGGATCCTCCGACCCCAGGGGTTGTTCTTCGTCAGCAGCATGGTCGCGCCGCCCAAATCTGCTGAGGCGAAGGCCCGTTTCGATGCCGAACGCGGCTGCCTCATGCTGGATGGCGAGCCCTACCGGACGATGAGGCCGCTGGCGTCGCTGACGGAGGAACTCGCCACGGCGGGCTTTGCCGTTAAGGATCAGGCGCTCGGTGTAAATCCCTGGTGGGACCATGCGATGCTCGCCTGTCGACGAGTCGATTGAAATCAATTATCCTATTTGTTTCTTTAATTATGATATATTTGACGTCTAGCTCGATGGCCGGAGGCCGTCACAAGGCTGTGCCTGGCTTGAGAAATTCATAGAAAAAAACAGGTCATTGACGTCTCTGGCGCGGGGTGGAAGCAGCGGAGGCTTACGCGTTGATGGCGGCTGGCAAGGTAGGGTTGGTCGTGATCGAGTATCTCGCATGAGTGACATCAGGTTGGAGAACGAGGCGCTGATCGTGGATGTCGCACCGCAGGGCGGGGCACTCTGGCGCGTCATGGCCAAGGTGGGCGGCCGTGAAGTGCCTCTGCTGCGTGCGCCACCCGAAAGCGAGGAGCGCAATCCGCTGCACGCCGCCAGTTTCCCACTCGTGCCTTTCGGCAACCGGGTGCGTGGCAACCGCTTCCGTTTCGAGGGCCGCGACCACGCTTTCCAGCCCAACATGCCCTGGGACAAGCATTATCTGCACGGCGATGGCTGGACGGCGCGCTGGGTTGTCGCCGAGCAAGCGCCGAATTTCGTGCGGCTGGACCTGCAGGCCCATCATGCGCCGGGTACGCCTTATGTTTACGAGGCCCAGCAGACCATCCGCATCGATGGCAATGTCCTTGAGATGGCGCTCGGCGTAACCAATCGCGGCGAGACAGCGCTACCCTTCGGCTTGGGGTGGCACCCCTATTTTCCGTTGACGCCCGGAACCCGGCTCACGGCGGTCGCCTCCGATTATTGGGAGGAAGATGGCGAATGGCTGCCGACCATGCGCAAGAACGTGTCGGGCGATATCGTGTTTGCGCAGGCTGCGCCCTTGCCGCGACAATGGGTGAATACATTGTTTGAAGGCTGGGACGGCAAGGCCGAGATCACGTGGGCCGAAAGCGGCCTGAACCTCCAAATCGAAGCCGATCCTCTGTTCGGTCGCTATCTCATCTTCGTGTCGGATCCGGCCTTCGATCCCGGCTACGCCTATGAGTTCTTCTGCTTCGAGCCGATGAGCCATAGCGCCGACGCGCATCACCATGCCGACGGCGGCGGGCTGAAACGCCTCGCGCCGGGCGAAGGGATGGCCGGAAAAGTGAGGATGCGCTGGATGAAGGCGTAACTGGGAGCGCTACATGTGTAGCGTTCTTCGGTGTGCCGGTCTTCAGACCGGCATTGAACCACCTGCTTCGGTTGCCCGATCTCTTGCAGACGCCTCGTTGTTTGGAGCGGACGGCGACGTCCGCGCTCCCAGCCGTTCCCGCGCCGTCCTTACCACCGACTCCGTCACCTCCCGCAGTCCGCTCTCCACCGCCCTGCTCCAGTGCCAATGGAGAGGCACGAGCAGCGGGTGGCCCGGCATCAGTTGCAACAGCCGGCCGGCCGCCAGGTGCTCGCCCACCAACGCCACCGGATTCATGCCCCAGCCGATACCGGCCAGTGAGGCGTCCACGAAGCCGTGGGAGGAAGGAATCCAGTGAGTGGATCTCGCCACGCTCCGACCGAAAACCTGTGCGATCCAGATATCCTGCAACTCGTCCTTGCTGTTGAAGGTCAGGCAGGGCGCTTCGGCGATGGCGGCTTCGCTTACACCGTCCGCGAACCAGCGCCGCATGAAGGCGGGGCTCGCGGTGGCCACATAGGTCAGCGCGCCGAGAGCCCGGCTGCCGCAACCTTGCACGGGGCCCGGCGCGGTGCTGACTGCGGCGCTTACCTCGCCCCGCCGCAGCCATTCGGCCGTATTGCTTTCGTCGTCGAGCACGAGGTCGAACAGCCGGCCATTAAGCCCCGCAAGGGCGGGCACGAACCAGGTCGCCATGCTGTCGGCGTTGACGGCGATACGGATGGTCGGTGCCCGGCCGGCTGGCAAGACATCGCCGAGATCGGCCCTGAGCACGTGCTCCATCAGGCCGATCTCCTCGACGTGGCGGCTCAGCCGGCTGCCGGCGGGGGTGGCCGTGCAGGGCTGGCCGCGAATGATCAGGCTGGTGCCGAGCCGCTCCTCCAGGAGTTTCACGCGCTGCGAGATGGCCGATGGCGTCACACCGATCTGCTGGGCCGCCTTTTCGAAGCTGCCGGTGCGGATGACGGCCGCCATGGCGTCGAGCAGGGCATAATCCAGCATGAATTAGATTCTCTAATCTGGCATTAGATCATTTAAATTCTCTAATTCCATTGCTTCAGCTAGTCAAATCTCCGTTTCGGGAGAAGCGACGATGGTTACTGCAGCTCTTGCTGGCTTCCTGCTCGGCCTCAGCATGATCGTGGCGATCGGGGCACAGAATGCCTTCGTGCTGCGCCAGGGCCTGAGGCGCGAGCATGTCTTTGCCATATGCCTCGCCTGCGCGCTGTCGGATGCGGTGCTGATCACGGCCGGCATCAGCGGCTTCGGCGTTGTCGGCGTGGCGGTGCCCTGGATCGAGCCGGTAATGCGCTATGGAGGCGCGCTCTTCCTCGCCGCCTACGGCTTGCGCAGCTTCCGGTCGGCTTTCATCAACCAGGGCGGTCTTTCTCCCTCGGATGCCGATGGGCACGGGCTCCTGCGCACGCTCGCCACCTGCCTCGCCTTCACCTGGCTCAACCCCCATGTCTATCTCGATACGGTGGTGCTGCTCGGCTCGATCTCCACGCAATATGGTGGCGACAAGACCGCTTTCGGTGTCGGCGCGGGCACGGCCTCCTTCCTGTTCTTCTTCTCGCTCGGCTATGGCGCGCGATTGCTGCGGCCGATGTTCGCCAAGCCGGGAGCGTGGCGGGTGCTCGACGTGCTGATCGGCATGACGATGTGCGGGCTGGCGCTGAAGCTGGCGGCGTAATTCTTCCGGGTGCACGGGCATCTTGTCCGTATCTTCCTCTCCTGCGGGTGCGACGGTTCCAAGATGCGGACAAGATGCCCGTGCACCCGGAATCACTCCTCATCCCTCAGCCGATACCCGATCCCCGATTCGGTCTGGATGATCCTGGGGTTGGCAGGATCCCGCTCGATCTTGGCCCTAAGCTGGCCGATGAACACCCGGAGATAATGCAGGTCATCCCCATGTGCCGAGCCCCACACCGAGGTGAGGAGTTGGCGATGCGTGACCACCCGCCCGGCATGCCGCACCAGCATGGCGAGGAGGTCGTATTCCTTCGGCGTCACCCGGATCGGTTCGCCGTCACGGCTGACCAGGCGTTTCAGGGTGTCGATGACGAGGCCGTCGCTCTCGAATTTGGTGGCCGCGCCGCTGTCCTGCGCCTTGTGGCGCAAGGCAGTGCGGATGCGGGCGATCAGCTCGCCGATGCCGAAGGGCTTTTCGACATAATCGTCGGCACCAAGATCGAGGGCGGCGATCTTCTCGGTCTCGCGGTCGCGGGCGGACAGCACGATGATCGGCACCTTCGACCATTCGCGTACGCGCGTGATGATGTCCTTGCCGTCCATGTCTGGCAGGCCGAGATCGAGGATGACGATATCCGGCGCGGAGGTCGCGATCAGCCGCATGGCGTCGGCGCCGTTGGCGGCGTCCGTCACCTCATACCCTGCCGCCGAGAGGGCGGGCTTGAGGAAACGCTGGATCTGGGGCTCGTCGTCGACAACCAGGACACGCATGAAGGAGGATTTCCTTAGGAGGATTCACGAGATCTACGAGGTCGCGCAGCCCCTCACCTCTAGCCTCTCCCCGTAAATGGGGCGAGGGGGCACGACCGGCGCGACTGATTCTCCCACCTTTCATCTCGCCCAACCGTTGGGCGAGATGAGCCTTCTCAGACTGATCCCCGACGTGGAAGTCACCTCGCCCCGTTCTTACGGGGAGAGGATAGAGGTGAGGGGCTGCGCAGGCCCCACCATTTTCTCTTATGAAGAAATGTCATTTAACTATGGACCATCATGCCTTGACTGGAAGGCGGATGACAATGCGGGTGCCGCGCTTCCTCACGGCCGGACTCTCGGCCGTGATGGTGCCGCCCATCGCCTCTACGAAGCCGCGGCTGATGGACAGGCCCAGGCCTGTACCTGCCGCGCGGCCGTCCACCTTGCCGCGGCGATAGAACTTATCGAAGATCCGTTCGAGGTCCGCTGGCGGTATGCCCTTGCCCTGGTCGGTCACGGTGACCACCACCTCTCCCTCTTCGCGCCGGGCGTAGATGGTGGTGGGCGTATCCTCGCCGCCATATTTATGCGCGTTGTCGATCAGGTTGAACAGGACCTGGCCGAGCAAGGTGGAATCGCCGCGTACCGGCGGCAGCTCGGGGGCGACACTGACCTCGATCGCCCGCTCCGGGAAGGCCTTGCGGGCTCGTTCCACCGCCGCGCGGACGACATCCGGAACATCCACCCAGTCACGCTTCGCATTGAGGGCGCCTGCCTCGATACGCGTCATGTCGAGCAGATTGGAGACGAAGCGCGAAAGGCGGGCGGCTTCCTCCTCGATGGAGGCGAGCAGGTCGTCGCGGCTTTCCGGGCTCATCTTGCGGCCGAATTCGCGCAGGCTAGTGACCGCACCGGTGATCGAGGAGAGCGGGGTGCGCAAGTCATGCGAGATCGAGGAGAGCAGGGCTCCGCGCAACTTCTCGCTCTCCTCCAGCGCCACGGTGCGGGCATTCTCGCGGGCAAGCTGGGCGCGGTCGATGGCGATCGCCGTCTGGTCGAGGATGGCGCCGAGCACGCGCTCCTCGGTCGGACTGAGGGGCGGGGCGTCCCTCGGTTGCTCGAAGCCGAACACGCCGACAGGGCCGTGCGGCGCCATGATCGGCCGGAACTGGAAGCGCAGATTGGGCAGCGTTTCCGTTCCCTTGCCGGCATTCTCGCGCTTCTCGAAGGCCCAGCGCAGGGCCGTCATGTCGGTGGAATCGAGCACGGTGTCGGGCGGCCAGGCGGCGGAAACGGTGAGTTCTTCCTCGACCGGGATGGCGATGACCACCTGGCCGTGCAGCGTTGCCTGCGCATGGGCGACGCCGGCCCAGACGACGTCATCGATGCTGGTGATGCCCGAGAGCTTGCGCGAGAATTCGTAGAGCGCCTGCAGATTTGTCGCCCGCCGTCCGGCGCCCTCGGCCCGGTCGCGCACGCGGCCGGCGAGATCGCCGGTGGTGACGGCGACGATGAGGAAGATCACCAGCGCGAAGAGCTCATAGGGTTCGGCGACCGTGAAGGTGTAGACCGGCGTGATGAAGAAGAAATTATAGGCGAGGAAGGATAGCACCGCCGCTGCGATAGCGCTGAGCCGGCCAACCGTCAGGGCGCAAACCAGCACCGCCATCAGGAAGAGCATGGAAAGATTGGGCAGGGGCGTGAAATACTCCAACCCCCTGCCAAGAGCGACGGCCGCCGCGACCGAGGTGACCGCCGAGCCGATGGTGCTGACCAACGGCGGCATCTCCCACCGGCGCCCCTTCCTGTGCTGCGGCGCTGCGTCACTATCTCCGTCGGTGATGACACAGATGCCGATATCGCTGGACTCGCGCAGCAGCGCGTCGGGCAAAGAGCGTCCGGTCAGCCGCTGCCACCAACCGGATTCGCCACGGCCAAGCACGATCTGGGTGGCATTCTCGCGTCGCGCAAGGCGCAGGATTTCGCCGACATAATCATGCCCGCTCACGCGCTGCGTCTCGGCGCCGAGACGTTCGGCCAGGCGGAATGTCTCATCGAGCCGGGCCATTGCGGTGGCATCGGCAGCGTCCTGGCCGGGCCGCTCGACGGTAACGACCAGCCAGTGGGCGTTGAGCCCGTCGGCGAGGCGGCTTGCCGTCCGCACCACCTTTTCAGACAGTGCGTCCGGGCCGATGCAGACAAGCAGGCGATCCGCGGTTTCCCATGGGCCTTCGATGGCGTTCTGCCGGAGATAGGCGATCATCTGGTCGTCGACGCGGTCGGTGGTGCGCCGCAGCGCCAGCTCGCGCAGGGCGGTCAGGTTGCCGGGCTTGAAGAATCCGTCGGCGGCGCGCTTGGCGTTTTCGGGCAGATAGACCTTGCCGGCCTCCAGGCGCTGGATGAGTTCAGCCGGGGTGATGTCGACGACGATCACCTCGTCGGCTTTCTTGATCACGCTGTCCGGAACGCTTTCGCGCACGGTGACGCCGGTGATGCGCGAGACCACGTCGACCAGGCTTTCGAGATGCTGGATGTTCAGGGCCGTCCAGACGTCGATGCCCGCGCCGATCAGTTCCTCGACATCCTGGTAGCGCTTGGGGTGGCGGCTGTCCGGTGCGTTGGTATGGGCAAGCTCGTCGACGATGATCAGCTTCGGCCGGCGGGCGAGGGCGGCATCGATGTCGAATTCGTCGAGTTCGCGGCCGCGATAATCGATCTGCCGCCGAGGCAGGATCTCCAGCCCTTCGGTCAGCGCTGCCGTCTCGGAGCGGCCATGGGTTTCCACGATGCCGACAACCATGTCGACCCCGGCATCCTTCTCTCGCCGGGCCCGGGAGAGCATGGCGTAGGTCTTGCCGACGCCCGGCGCCGCACCGAGGAAGACGGTCAGGCGACCTCGCCCCTCACGGCCCGCGAGCGCGAGCAGGGCATTGGGATCGGGTCGCTTGTCGGATGGTGGGTGCATGAGAATTTGAAAGCAGTGAACATCAATGACGGATACCTCGCCCTCCGGCACGGGCGCGCCCTCCCCACGAAGCTGGGGAGGGGCAGGGGAGGGGTGTGGTCGGAAAAAGGCCGGCCCTGAGCAGGTTGCACAGCCGCGGAGCGCTACCGATGAAGCACAGCCTTGCTTTCCACACCCCTTCCGATCTCGCTTCGCGAGGCCACCTCCACCAGCTTCGTGGAGGAGGCGCCGCGCCTTTCGCCGAATGGTCTCACTTCGTCGTCAATGCATCAAGCGCGAGGTTGAGCGCGAGAACATTGACATGCGGCTCACCGATGACGCCGAACAGGCGGCCGGAGGTCTGGGCGTCGAGCACGCTCTTCACCTGATCTTCGGGCAGGTTTCGCGCCTTGGCGATACGGGCGACCTGCATTGCGCCATCAGCCGGCGTGATATCGGGGTCGAGGCCGGAACCGGAAGTGGTGACGGCGTCGGCCGGGATATCACCGGTCACGCCCTGCTTGCGCAGGTCGGCAATCGAGGCCGTGACGCGGTCCACGAGAGGCTTCGAGGTCGGGCCAAGATTGGAGCCGGTGGAGTTGTCGGCATTGTAGGGCTGGGCGATCGTCTTGGTGGCATCGTTCGGATCGGTGCCCGACGTCGCCGAGGGGCGGCCCTGGAAATATTTGTCCGAGGTGAAGTTCTGGCCGATCAGGGCCGAACCTATCACCGTCCCGTAGCGGCTCACCAGGCTGCCATTGGCGGCCGAGGGAAAGGCCACCTGGGCAATGCCGGTGATGAAGTAGGGATAGATCCCGCCGAGCAGGATGGTGAAGAGGGCCATCATCACGATGGCGGGGCGGATATGAGTCAACATGGGTTTGTCTTTCACACCAGATGCAGCGTGGCTACGACGAGGTCGATGGCCTTGATGCCGATGAAGGGCACGATGATGCCGCCGAGGCCGTAGACCAGCAGGTTGCGCCTCAGCAGGGCCGCCGCGCCGACCGGCTTGTAGGCGACGCCCTTCAGCGCCAGCGGGATTAGGGCGATGATGATCAGGGCGTTGAAAATCACCGCCGAGAGGATCGCCGATTGTGGCGAGGACAGCTGCATCACGTTCAGCGCGCCGAGCGCCGGATAGGTCGCGATGAACAAAGCCGGGATGATGGCGAAGTATTTCGCGACGTCGTTGGCGATCGAGAAGGTGGTGAGCGAGCCGCGCGTCATCAGCAATTGCTTGCCGATACCGACGATCTCGATCAGCTTGGTGGGGCTGGAGTCGAGGTCCACCATGTTGCCGGCCTCGCGGGCGGCCTGGGTGCCTGTCTGCATGGCCACGCCGACATCGGCCTGGGCCAAGGCAGGGGCGTCGTTGGTGCCGTCGCCGCACATGGCGATCAGGCGCCCGCCGGTCTGCTCCTTGCGTATATAGGCGAGCTTCTCCTCGGGCGTGGCTTCGGCCAGGAAGTCGTCGACGCCGGCCTCGGACGCGATGGCGGCGGCGGTGATCGGGTTGTCGCCCGTCACCATCACGGTACGGATGCCCATGGCCCTGAGCTCGGCGAAGCGCTCCTTGATGCCGGGCTTGACCACATCCTTGAGATGCACCACGCCGAGGATGCGGCTGCCATCGGCGACGCCCAGCGGCGTGCCGCCGGTGCGGGCCACACGTTCCACCGCCTGGCGGAAGGCGGCTGGAGCCGCATCGAGCGTGGTGCCGGCGAACTTCACGATAGAGTCGACGGCGCCCTTGCGGATGGAGCGGCCATCGATGTCGATGCCCGACAGGCGGGTCTGCGCCGCGAAGGGGATGGTGGTGATCTTCTTGCAGGTGAGATCCGGCTCCCTCAGGCCATAATCGCCTTGCGCGAGCGCGATGATCGAGCGTCCCTCAGGCGTCTCGTCGGCGAGACTGGCGAGCAGCACGGCGGAGGCGAGTTCCTCGTCGCCGATGCCTGGCACGGCGATGAATTCGGTCGCCATGCGGTTGCCGAAGGTGATGGTGCCGGTCTTGTCGAGCAGCAGAGTGTCGACGTCACCGGCCGCCTCCACCGCGCGGCCCGAGGTCGCGATCACGTTGAAGCGGATCAGGCGGTCCATGCCGGCGATGCCGATGGCCGAGAGGAGGCCACCGATCGTGGTCGGGATCAGCGTCACCAGCAGGGCGACCAGCACGGTGATCGAGACCACTGTGCCGGAATAGCCCGCGAAGCCCCAAAGCGTGACGACGGCGATCAGAAAGATCAGCGTCATGCCCGAGAGCAGGATGGAGAGGGCGATCTCGTTTGGGGTTTTCTGGCGCTCGGCACCCTCGACGAGGGCGATCATGCGATCGATGAAGGAGGAGCCTGGCTGCGTGGTGATACGCACCTTGATCCAGTCGGACAGCACCATCGTGCCGCCGGTGACGGCCGAGCGGTCGCCGCCTGATTCGCGGATCACCGGGGCGGACTCACCTGTGATGGCGCTCTCGTTGACCGAGGCGACGCCCTCGATCACCTCGCCATCACCGGGGATGAGGTCCCCCGCCTCGACGATGACGACATCGCCCATATTGAGCTTGGTCGCGTCGATCAACTGGTAATTGCTGTTGGCCGCGGTCGGGGATGCCAGGCGCTTGGCCTTGAGGTCCGACTTGGTCTTGCGCAGGCTTTCGGCCTGCGCCTTGCCGCGCCCTTCGGCGACGGCTTCGGCAAAGGTGGCGAACAGCACGGTGAACCAGAGCCAGGCGGCGATCTGGGCCGAGAAGACGATACCCTGGCCGGTAACGAGGTCACGCAGGCAGAGCACCGTGACCAGGGCCGCCACAACCTCGGTGACGAAGATCACCGGATTGCGGACGAGCAGCCTTGGGTCGAGCTTGACGAAGGCATCCTTGATGGCAGGCAGCAGGATCGCCGCATCGAACATGGAGGGAGCAGTGGGTTTGGATGACATGATTGCCATTCCTCAGAAGGTTGTGCCGGCGAGCATCAGGTAGTGCTCGACGATGGGTCCCAGCGCGAGGGCGGGGAAGAATTGCAGGCCGCCGACGATCAGGATGACGCCGACGAGGAGGCCGACAAAGAGCGGCGTATGGGTGGGGAAGGTGCCGGCCGAAGCGGGGACCTTGGTCTTGGCGACCAGCGAGCCGGCGATGGCCATCACGGGCACGACATAGCCGAAGCGACCGAGGACCATGGAGATGCCGAGCGTGGTGTTGTACCAGGGCGTGTTGGCCGACAGGCCTGCGAAGGCCGAGCCGTTATTGCCGGTCGCAGAGGTGAAGGCGTAGAGGATCTCGCTGAGGCCGTGCGGGCCGGCATTTTCGATCTGCGAGATGCCGAAAGGCGCCATGGCGGAGATCGAGGCAAAGCCGAGGATGCAGACCGGCAGGATCAGCACCGCCAGCATGGCGTATTTCATCTCGCGCGCCTCGATCTTCTTGCCGAGGAACTCCGGCGTGCGACCGACCATCAGGCCGGCGATGAACACGCTGAGCACGACGAAGACGACCATGCCGTAGAGGCCCGAGCCGACACCGCCGGGCAGCACTTCGCCCAGCTGGATCAGGAACATCGGGACAAGGCCGCCGAGCGGCGTGAGCGAGGCATGCATGGCGTTGACGGCGCCGCAGGACAGGCCCGTGGTGGCCGCCACGAACACGGCCGTCATGGCCTGGCCGAAGCGGACTTCCTTGCCTTCCATGTTGCCGAGGCTGGGATCGACGCCGAGATGGGCGAGGATCGGATTGCCGAACGTCTCGGCCCAGTAGACCGCACAGACGCCGGCGATCAGCACGACGGCCATGGCCGAGAGCAGCGCCCAGCCCTGGCGGCGGCTGCCGACCATCTGGCCGAAAGTGTAGACCAGGGCCGAAGAGATCGCGAGCATGGAGAAGATCGAGAGATAATTGGCGAGCGCGCTCGGATTCTCGAAGGGGTGGGCGGAATTTGCGTTCAGGAAGCCGCCGCCATTGGTGCCCAGCTGCTTGATCGCCTCCTGGCTGGCCATCGGGCCGATGGCCAGCGTCTGCTTGGCGCCCTCCAGCGTGCCGACATCGACGGTGCCGAGCATGGTCTGCGGAATGCCAAGGGCCACGAAGGCGATGGCGACGATGATGGCGATCGGCAGCAGGATGTAAAGCGTGCAGCGGGTTAGATCGACCCAGAAGTTGCCGAGCGTCGTCGCGCCCGAGCGGATGAAGGCACGGGTGACGGCAATGGCGAGGGCGATGCCGGTGGCGGCCGAGACGAAATTATGCACGGTGAGCCCAGCCATCTGGCTGAAATTGCTCATCGTGGATTCTCCGGCATAGGACTGCCAGTTGGTGTTGGTGACAAAGCTCACCGAGGTGTTGAAGGCGAGATCCGGCGTCAGGTTGGAAAAGCCTTGCGGGTTCAGCGGCAGATAGGCCTGCAGGCGGAAGATCGCATAGAGCGAGGCAAAGCCGGCCGCGCTGAACACCAGCATGGCGATGGTGTAGGTGAGCCAGTTCTGTTCTTTCGCCGGGTCGATGCCGGACAGGGCATAGAAGCCCTTCTCGACGGGCGCCAGCACGGGCGAGAGGAATGTCCTCTCACCGGTGAAGACACGGGCCATGTAGGCGCCCAGTGGCTTGACCACTGCGAGGACCAGGGCGAACAGAAGGATGATCTGAAGCCATCCGTTCAATGACATGGAAGTTCTCCAAAGGGATACGGGCCCCCGCAGCACTTGGCGAGGGCCCGGGGCGGGCGTGGGAAGCAGGAAGCGGGCCCGCCTTCCCGATGAGGCGGCCCCGCTCCCGTCGCGTGTCATCGCGCCGGCGCGGGGGTGGCCGGCGGCGCTGGGACACGCAAGGCGAAAGACGGGAAGTTAAAAGCGCTCGGGCTTCAGCAAGGTGGCAACGAGATACGCACCGAGGGCGAGGGCGACGACAAGGCCGAGGATGGGATCGAACATCGGGTCCTCCTTACAGCCGGTCGAGGGCACGGGCATAGAGGACGAGCACGAACAGTCCCCCGACACCAAGCGCCACATAAGCAAGATCAAGCATGGCAAACTCCTACCCGATTGGGCATGGACAGGGTGTGCCACCAAAGTGCGTCAGGGTTCGATTCCGATTGTGGGTCGGGGATATAAGGATAGTGTAAGGAATTCCTGGGATCGCAGGCTTCCAGCCTGCGCTTCCTCCGCCAAAAGGCGTTGCATTCCCAAGAGCAGGCAAGGATGCCTGCGATCCCAGGCGGCTCATCCCTTGGAGCGGGCGTAGCGCGTGGCTGACTGGGTTTCCGACACGGCCGAGACTTTGTTGTCGCGATAGCCAGCCTTCCGCATCGCTTGCCGCACCTGCGCTTCGCCGAAGGTGAAATGTGGCCCCTTGCCATGCACGATCCAGATTGGCACGGCTGCAGGCAGGCCTTCATGCAGGGCCATTGCATGTGCGAGCTCGGCGGCACTGCCGACGACAGCGAGGCTGATCCGTACCTCGGCCATGATGTATGCCTGCGCATTGGCGAGCGCCGCGAGCAGCATGGGCTCCTTCACCTCGCCGATCAGCCACGCCTTGTTATCCGGCCCAATGCCGAGTTTCTGCGCCAGGGTTGGCGGCGGGGTGGCGAGCTTCTTCGCCCAGCTCGTGGCAAGGTCGGCTCCGAGCTGCAAAGCGAGGCTATCCTCGCCGACCCGGAAATGAAGCTCCTCGCCCTCGACGCCGATCTCGCTCATCCCGGCAATCGCGAAGCGGCCCTTGAGCCCACCGCGCAGAATCAACTCGTGCGATTCCAGCAGCGCCTTCGCCACGGCGCTTCGTCCGTTCCAGCGGCAGGGGACGAGAGCTTCGCGTCCCATTCCAGCCTCGGCTCAGAAGTTGTTCTTGCGTTCGCGCAGCTCGGCGAACACCGTTGCCGCGTCGGCGCCTTCCAGGCCGACGGCCTTGGCGACCGCGGGCGCGTCGGCGCGCAGGAAGGGGTTCTCGCGCTTTTCAGCGCCCAGCAGCACGGGAAGGGTGAATTCGTGCTCGGCGCGCTGCGCCTCCACCTCTTTCGCACGCTTGGCAAGATCTTCGTTGGTGGGATCGACCGTCACGGCGAAGCGGGCGTTGGAGAGCGTATATTCGTGGCCGCAATAGAGCGCGGTGTCGTCTGGCAGAGCGCGCAGCTTGAGGAGCGAGGTCCACATCTGCGCCGGCGTGCCCTCGAACAGCCGTCCGCAGCCGAGCGAGAACAAGGTGTCGGCGGCGAAGAGCAGTTTCTGCTCAGGGAAATGATAGGAAATATGGCCCACCGTATGCCCGGGGGTGTCGATGATGCCAGCCGTCAGCGTGCCCACCGAGACGCTGCCGCCTTCCTCGACCGTCTCGTCCACCGCCGGAATGCGGTGCGCGTCGGCCTTGGCCGCAACCACGCGGCAGCCATAGGAGGCTTTCAGCGATTCGATGCCGGCGACGTGGTCCTCATGGTGATGCGTGACCAGGATATCGGTAAGGCGCCAGCCGCGGCGGGTGAGGGCAGCCTCGATCGCCTCGACCTCGGGCGCGTCGATGGCGGCGGTGCGGCCGGTGTCGGTATCGTGGACAAGCACGCCAAAATTGTCGGTGCGGCACAAGAAAAGTTCGATCAGCGCGCTCATTTTCACTCTCGCTTGTAAGGGCAAACCCTTCTAAGCGATCAAGCGCGCGAGGTCACGCAGGGAGTGGGCTTCGTAAAATCACAATCCGGGAGCCCTTGGGAATGTCTGGCGAAACTGTAGTGATCGGCGATGGGCCCTTGACGATCGAGGCGCTCACCGCGATCGCGCGGGGCCGCCATCCGGCTGCGCTTTCGGCGGCGGCGCAGGAGCGCATCAGGGCGTCGCGCTCGGTGATCGAAAGGGCCATTGCGGACAACAAGCCGGTCTATGGCCTCACCACCGGGCTCGGTGCCGGCGTCGATACCCGCCTCTCGCCTGACGATCTTGCCGCCTTTCAGCGCCGTGTCGCCTTCGCCCGCGCCGTCGGTGTCGGCGGCGAGATGCCGGCCGAGGAGGTGCGCGCCATGATGGCCGCCCGCGTCGCCGGGATGAGCATCGGCCAGACTGGCGTGTCGCTGGCGGTGACGCAGGCTCTCGTCGATGCCCTCAATGCCGGCTTCCATCCCATCGTGCCGTCGATCGGTTCCGTCGGTGCGGCCGACCTCGCCCCGCTCGCCCATATGGCGCTTGCTCTGCTCGGCGACGGCGAGGCCGAGATTGGCGGCGAGCGCATGGGCGGCGGCGAGGCGCTGAAGCGTGCCGGCCTGCAGCCCGTGCCGATCGGTCCCAAGGACGGCCATGCTCTTGTCGTCGCCAATGCCGCCTCCGCTGGACGCGGGGCCCTGGCGCTGGCCGACGTGCGCCTGGCGCTCGATACGCTCGACCGTGCCGCTGCCCTCTCGATGGAAGCCTTCGGCGCCAATATCTCGCCGCTGGCCGAAGCGGTGAACGCCGCGCGTCCGGCGCCAGGCCAGCTCGAGGCGGCCAGGAACGTCTATGCCCTGCTGGCCGGCGGACCGCTCGGTGAGAACAAGGCAAGCCGTCGCGTGCAGGATCCACTCTCCTTCCGCTGCGTTGCGCCGGTGCATGGCGCGGCGCGCACGGCTTATGCAGAGGCAGAGGCGATGGTGCTGCTCGAGCTCAATCATTCGGGCGACAATCCCGTCATCGTCGACGGGCAACTGAAGTCGAACGGTAATTTCGACATGACCGGCTTCACTTTGCGCTTCGAGGCACTATCGCAAGCCCTGTCCCATGTGGCGACCATCTCGGCCCAGCGCGCCCTCAAGCTGATGTCGCCCTCATATTCCGATCAGCCGCGCTTCCTCACGCCCATGGGCCAGAGCCGAACCGGCTTCGCCACGCTGCAAAAGGTGATCAGTGCCCTCGAGGGAGAGATCCGCGCCCGCGCCCAGCCAGCGACGCTGGCCCTGCTTCATGCCGCCGACGGGGTCGAGGACCATGCCGCCAACGCGCCCGCCGCCGTTACCAAGCTGGCGGAAAGTGCCGAGCGCCTGCTTTATCTGGCCGCCTGCGAGATGGTTGTGGCGGCCCAGAGCATCGACCTGAGGGGCAATGTGCAGCTGGGTGGAGGCACTGCGCGCATTCGGGACTTCGTGCGGGCCCATGTCGACAGGCTGGAAGAAGACCGCCCGAGCGGACCCGATGTCTCGCGCCTGGCGGAGGCGATCTGGGCAGGGCAGTGGAGCCGTGCCTCTTCATCCAAGGTCGGTTGACGCTCCACTTGTCAGACCATACCATCCCTGCCAACACCAAGGCCGCGCAGACGGTTCGAACAGGTGAGGCGACCCCATGCTCGACTATCCCATCGTCGATGCCCATGTGCATCTGCTCGATCCTGCCCGGCTCGGCTATGCGTGGACGCGCAATGCCCCGGGCCTGAGGCCGAAGGCTTCTCCGGCGGATCTCGTGGCTGCAGCCTCGCCCGTCGAGATCGAGCGATTCGTTTTCGTCGAGGTCGATGTCGATGAGGGACAATATCTCGACGAGGCGGCCTGGGTGTCGGATATCGCCGCCGCCGATCCGCGGCTTGGTGGCGCTGTCGCCTGTCTGCCGCTGGAGCGAGGAGTTGCCATCAAGGCGGATCTCGAAAAGCTGGTCGCCCTCAAGCCCGTGCGCGGCGTGCGGCGGCTGATCCAGAACCAGCCGGATCCCGATTTCTGTATCCGGCCGGATTTCATCGCCGGTCTGAAACTGCTGGCGCAGCACGACCTTTCCTTCGACATCTGCATCTTCCATCATCATCTGCCCAACACGATCCGCATGGTCGAGCAGTGCCCGGAGGTCCGCTTCGTGCTCGACCATATCGCCAAGCCGGCGATCAAGGCGGGCGAGATGGATCCCTGGCGCGCCGATCTCAAGCGGCTCGCCGCATTGCCGAACGTGCATTGCAAGATCTCGGGCGTGAGCACCGAGGCCGATCACCGCAACTGGACCCGGTCCGAGATCACGCCCTATATCGAGCACGCACTGGAGACTTTCGGCTTCAACCGCGTGATGTTCGGCAGCGACTGGCATGTGCTGGAGCTCGCCGGCACCTATCCCGACTGGGTGCATATCGTCGACGAGATCACGCATGGCTGCTCGCCGGACGAGCGGCGCAAACTGTTCCGCGACAATGCCATCGCCTTCTATCGCCTGGCGATCTGAGACCGATGATGCTGGGCCAGCCGGATCTGCAGACGGGTGGCTACAGCATTGGGGCCATGCGCCTGCTCGCCCGCTCGACCCTCCCGCGATTCATCTTCGATTTCGCCGATGGCGCCGCGGAAGATGAATGGACCCTGCGCCGCAACGAGGCGGCGTTCGGCGATTATGCCTTCCTGCCCAAGCCCCTGAACGGGGCGGGGGAGCGCGATCTGTCGATTACCTTGTTCGGTCGCCGCCTCAGCATGCCGCTGATCCTGGGGCCGACCGGTCTTGCCGGCCTGTTCTGGCCGCAAGCCGAGAAATGCATCGCCCGCGCCGCCGCGGCCGCCGGCACGGCCTTCTGCCTCAGCCATGGCTCTGTCTGCACGCTCGAGGATGTTGCCGGCACGGGCGCCTCGCCGCGCTGGATGCAGGTCTTCATCTACAGGGATCGCGGTTTCACGCGCGAGCTCGCCAGCCGGGCCGAGGCGGCAGGCTATGACGCGCTGGTGCTCACCACCGACAACCAGGTGCTCGGCAAGCGCGAGCGCGACCTGCGCAACGGCTTTTCCATCCCGCCGCGCTTCGGCCCGCTCGATCTCGCCGGCATGGCGCTCAAGGCGCCCTGGCTCTGGCGCATGCGCGAGGAACTCCAGCGCATCAATTTCGGCAATTATGTGCGGGATGGCGAGAACGCCGATATCAAGACCCTGGCCGCGCGCATGCAGTCGCTGCTCGACCAGGGGATGAACTGGGCGGATGTCGATGCCCTGCGCGCGCAATGGCGGGGTCCGCTGATCCTCAAGGGCGTGCTGCATCCCGACGAGGCACGCGAGGCGCTGCAGCGCGGCATCGATGCCGTCATCGTCTCCAACCATGGCGGACGCCAGCTCGACGGCGCCATCGGCTCGCTCGATGCACTGCCTGCCGTGGTCGAGGCAGTACAGGGCCGCATGCCGGTGCTCGTCGATGGCGGCATCCGTCGCGGCGCCGATATGGTGAAGGCGCTCGCGCTTGGTGCCACCGCCTGCCTGGAGGGGCGCCCGCATCTGTGGGGCGTCGCTGTCGCGGGCGAAGCCGGTGTCACCCACGTGCTCGGGACCTTCCGGCGCGAGATCGACCGTGTCATGGGCCTGTGCGGCCTGCGCAGCATTGCCGACATCAAGCCGGGCCTCATCCGCCGAAGCTCATTTCACTGAAGATTGGGATACTGGACCATGATCGAAGACCCGCCGCTCCTGCAGATTCGCCGCAATTTCCCGCGGCCCACCGCCGAACAGGTCGCCGCCTTTGCCGGCGTGCAGGCCGGCTTCGTGGTTGACGCCATGAACGGGCGCGGAGCGGTGAATTACCGCATCAAGCCGATCACCACGGCGCAGTCTTTCCACGGCGTGGCTCTGCCCTGCCACACCGGCGCCAACGACAATCTCGCCGCCTTCGGCACCATCCTGGCGGCCCAGCCCGGCGATGTCGTGATGTGCGCGGCCGACAGCTTCCACGAAGTGGCCGTCATTGGCGACCTCATGCTCGGCATGATGAAGAATGCCGGCATCGCCGCCTTCGTCACCGACGGCCTGGTGCGCGACCAGATCGGCCTCCGGGCCGTCGGCCTGCCGTGCTTCGCCGCCGGCGTGACCCCCAACTCGCCCGTGCGCAACGGCCCGGGGACCGTGGGCTTTCCCGTGGTGATGGGCGGCGTCGCCGTGAGTGCCGGCGATATCGTCGTGGGTGATGAGGATGGCGTGGTGGTCGTACCCTTCGCCCGCATCGGGGAAACGATCGCCCGCCTTGCCGTGGTCAAGGCGGCGGAGGCGGATTTCGATGCGAGGGTGAAGGCAGGCCTGAAGGTGCCCGGCTTCATCCAGGCCATGGTCGATGCGGGGCGGTTCAAGGAGGTGTAACTGGGAGCGCGGACGTCCCTGCGACACTCAAGAGAGTGTCGGACGGTCCGTGCTCCAAGGAACAGTTACTGTGCGATGATCTTCACCCGGTCGCCCGGCTTGATCGGCGTGTTGTCGTCGAAGCCGTTCAGCACCAGGAAGCGCTCGAGCTGGTCCTGCGGCTCGACCATGCGCGCCGCCAGGGACTGCAGTGTATCGCCGGCACGCACGGTGACGATGTCGATATGCTCCGGATGCACGTTGCGCTGCTCATCCGGCGTCATGCGGCGGAAGCTGCTGGCCGTCTGCTGGAACAGGGCATCGGTGGAGGAGTCGAGGTTGCGAGCGGCCAGGATCAGGCGATAGACGTCGCTGCCGAAACGGATGGCATAGAGGCGGAAGCTCCAGTCCTGCCCGCGGGCGACGGCTGTGGCTGCTTCGTTGCCATTGATGTTGAGCGTGGTGATTGAACCGGTGTCGACGCCCGAGATCCAGCCCGAGCCGAGATAGGCCGAAAGCGACTGGTCGTCCTTGGTCTTCACCGTGTCGAGACGCAGCGCCCTGCCATTTCCGTCGACACCGAGAATGGCCTGCGGCGTATTGTCGAGCGTGAAGTTGGGCGGCGCGGTGAAGGTGAACGCGAGGCGCGGCTGCCAGAAAACACGCCCCTGCACGTAGCCCTGACTCGGATCCTCGCCATAGGTGAGGCCGTCGATCACCGAGAGATAACCGAACTTGTCATGTTCCCCGGAGCCGGGCTGGCCATATTGCGCCGCCTCCTCGTTCGCCTTGGCGATGCGCTCCGGCGTCGAGGGATGGGTGGAGAGGAAGTCCGGCGTGGCCGGCCGCCCCCGCGCTTCGACCTGACGGCGCATCGAAGTCAGGAAGCGGGAGGCGCCATAAGGATCGAAGGCCGCCTTGGCGATGGTGCGGATGCCGATCTCGTCTGCGGCAATCTCCTGCTGGCGCGAGAATGCGGCGAGGCTGCCCTGGCTCGACGTCGCCAGGGAGGTGTTGTGCAGCATGTCGCCGACACCAGAGACGAGCTGGGTGTTGCGCTCGGCATCGGCACGCGCCTGGGCATGGCGGGCGGAGACATGCGCCATCTCATGGGCGATCACAGCCGCGATCTCGGCATCGTCGTTGGCGAGCGCCAGGAGGCCGCGGGTGACGAAGAGCTTGCCCGAGGGTAGGGCGAAGGCATTGATCGAGGAGGCGTTGAGTACCGTCAGCTTGTAGGGGATGTCCGGCCGGTCCGACTGCGCGGCGAGGCGCTGGACGAGATCGTCGAGATAGCGCTCGAGCCTGGCGTTGCGATAAGCGCCCCCATAAGCCGCGAGCACGCGCGCGCTCTCGCGCTCGTCGGCGTTGGGCGGAGCGATCACGCGCGGGGCTTCCGCCGGCAGCGAAGTCGGTGTGGTGGCGCTTGCGGTCTGCGTCACCGGTGGATCGTTGTCGGAGACCGAGGCGCAGGAGGCAAGGCCAAGCGCAAGCGCCAGGGTGCTCAACCGCACCCAGTTCCGATATCCTGCCCCACGCCCGACCAGCATCCCGCTCAGTACCCCGATCCTTTCACGGCGACACCGGCGAGACCTTTTCGATCGCCGCCGGCTCGGTAATTTCGATACGCGGCCCATCCCGCATGGTTACAATACCGCGTGCCCTGATGTAGCTGCCCTCAAGGATCGCGGCGGAAAGACCGCTGGCTTCGAACCGTGGCCATTGTTTGGCGGGAATCGCCAAGGTCACGTCTTCCCGCCAAATTTTGCCGAAATCGATCCACACGGTCGTCTTCGTCACTCCAACATGCAGCACGCGTCCCGCCACAATGGCAAAGCCATCGACATGGCGGGCAACGGCCTCTGGAGCCGCCGCATCGGCGACTGCATAGCCCGGATCGGCCCAGAGGCCAAGCCGAGCCCGGCGGGCATTGTCCTCTGCACTCATTAATTCTGTGTAACAGGCTTCGTCCCCGATGGCCGGGCGGATGCGCGCCAGCCCCCTGGCGGCAAGATCCGATGCAAGATCGCGACCATCGACATAGAGCGCGCCGCGCAGGGCGCCATGGCGATCGGGGCCCGTCGCCGCAATCAGCGTCGCGCCGGCTCCGGCCAGGGGCGGCAGGCGCAGCGAGGCTTGATCGAGACCCGTCAGACGCACCTCTCGCCCATCGGCAAGGACGAGGTGGCCGTCCGCATTCGTGTCTGAAATCGTCACGCTCTCGCCTGACTGCGCCCCGATTGCACAAGGATCGCCCAATGTCGGCGCCGCTACTCCCCAAAATGCCACAATTGCGAACGTTTTGCCTATTTTTTGTGCATACCTTGCGGGCATCCCTGATTCCAAAAGCAGCAGTTAAGGTTTTTCGTATGATTTTTCATGGTGTTAGCACATCGGCGCGCGGTTGGCACGCCACTTGAAAGGGCGGGGCAGGCCGTGACGCGACTTTCCTTCCGAAGGCTCGCATTGCGGTGAAGCTCGTGTCCGAGGTCGGAGTAACCGGTTCTCGAAGGGGATAGAACAGCATGAAAATAGTGATGGCCGTCATCAAGCCGTTCAAGCTCGAGGAGGTGCGCGATGCACTCACCGCCTTGGGCGTGCACGGTCTGACCGTGACCGAGGTCAAGGGTTACGGAAGGCAGAAGGGGCATACGGAAATCTATCGCGGCGCCGAATATGCCGTGAGTTTCCTGCCGAAGCTGAAGATCGAAGTCGCCGTTCCCTCGGAACTGGTGAGCAAGGTGATCGATGCGGTCACCGCGGCCGCCAAGACCGGCCAGATCGGCGACGGCAAGATCTTTGTCACCCCGCTCGAAACCGCCGTGCGCATCCGCACCGGCGAGCGCGATGGCGACGCCCTCTGAGACCCGCTCCCTGGACACCCACTGTACGAGACAGGATTTCCGCTCGATGACACTTACCCGATCCCTCAAATATGCGGTGCCCGCGCTGATCGCCGTCAGCCTGCTGATTGCGCTGCCCGCCTTGGCACAGACCGCCCCCGATGCCGCAGCAGCTGCTCCGGCCGCGGCGGCCGCCGCGCCGAAGATCGATACTGGCGACACGGCCTGGATGCTGACCTCCACCGCGCTCGTTCTGATGATGACCATTCCGGGTCTGGCACTGTTCTATGGCGGCATGGTCCGCGAAAAGAACGTCCTGGCTGTTCTCGGCCAGAGCTTCGCCTGTACCGCTCTCGTCACGGTGCTGTGGATGCTGGTGGGCTACAGCCTGGCCTTTACCGACGGTGGCTCGCACCAGTCCTGGCTCGGTGGCTTCTCCTATGCCCTGCTGCGGCCGATGGGCCTGAATGCCACCAGCGCGCTGGCGCCGACCATTCCTGAGTCGGTCTATATGTGCTTCCAGATGACCTTCGCGATCATCACGCCCGCGCTGATCGCCGGTGCCTTTGCCGACCGCATGAAGTTCTCGGCCTTCCTGTGGTTCATGGGGCTGTGGCTGCTCCTCGTCTACTGCCCGATCGCCCACTGGGTCTGGGGCGGCGGCATGCTCGGTACCTCCGGCGTGCTTGACTATGCCGGCGGCACCGTCGTGCATCTCAATGCCGGTACGGCCGCTCTCATCTCCTGCCTCGTGATCGGCAAGCGCGTTGGCTACGGCACCGAGAACATGGCGCCCCACAATCTCGTGCTCTCGCTGATCGGCGCCTCGCTCCTATGGGTGGGCTGGTTCGGCTTCAATGCGGGTTCAGCCGTGACCTCGAACGTCAATGCCGGCATGGCCATGGCCGCGACCCAGATCGCCACCGCCGCAGCCTCGCTGGCCTGGATGTTCGTCGAATGGATCGTGGCCAAGAAGCCCTCGATCCTCGGCATGATCTCCGGCGCCGTCGCTGGTCTGGTAGCCATCACGCCCGCCTCCGGTTTCGTCAATCCGACCGGTGCCCTCCTCATTGGCATCCTCGCCGGCATCATCTGCTATCTCTCGGCCGTGCAGATGAAAAAGGTGTTCGGCTATGACGACGCCCTCGACGCCTGGGGCGTGCATGGCGTGGGCGGTGCGCTCGGCGCCCTCCTCACCGGCGTCTTCGCTTCAAACGCGATCAACTCAGCCGGCAAGGGCTGGATCTATGACGGCAACTTTGCCCAGATCGGTACCCAGTTCTATGGCGTGGCGGTTTCCTTCGTCTACTGCGCCATTGCCACCTACATCATCCTGAAGGTCATCGACCTGACGATCGGCCTGCGCGTCTCCAAGGAAATCGAAGTCGAGGGCCTCGACATCAACCTCCACGGCGAGACCGTGCATCACTGATCCCTCGGATAGTCCGCTATCCAAACCGGAAGGCCTCGGCGAAAGCCGGGGCTTTTCGGCGTCTTGCCACGGGAATACCGACCCCGAGCCCGGCTCGCAGAGGAAAAATTTGGGCTGGCATCAAAATTAATGCAGCGCCGACCCTCTCTTCATATCGGACTGGTTAACGATGCTGTCCGAAATGCGACAGCACCGGTCGTATTTGGAGCAGGAGATTTTCGGAGCTTTTCACCCCCTCAATCTCCGGATTTTTGCGATTATTGCGCGTGAAACCTGCTTTACCTTGCGGTCAAAGCCAGATTTTTCAGTTCGCCTTTCCCTCACGAAAAATGACAGGACGTCGCTCTGCTGTCATTTGATGTCGTTTGTAAGTCTCTTGCGTGGGAGGTTGCAAGCCACGATAGTGAGCGAGTTGAACGCCCGGGCAAACGGGCGAAACTTCCATTCAGGCGAGCCGCAGGGAACACAGATATGACGGGTAAGAACTTTACGCAGCAAGGGTCCGGCCTGATCCTTGATCGCCGCGAACTCATGAAGGGCGCCGCCGCGCTCGGCCTGAGCTTCGGTGGCCTCACCGCGCTGAGTGGCGGCGCTCTGGCCCAGGACACACCGAAGAAGGGCGGTACCCTCCGCCTCGGCATGGAAGGCGGCTCGGCGTCGGACAGCCTCGATCCGCGCACTTACGCCGATTCGATTCCGATCTCCTATGGCTACCAGATCTGGAATGGCCTGGTCGAGATCGGCGCCGACGGCAGCGCCACTGGCGAACTGCTGGAAAGCTGGGAATTCAAGCCCGGCGCCAAGGACTGGATCTTCAACGTGCGCAAGGGCGTCACCTTCCATTCCGGCAAGACGCTCGATGCGGATGACGTTATCTACTCGCTCAACCTGCATCGCGGCGACACCAAGTCGGCCGCCAAGGACCTCCTCTCCTCGATCACCGACATCAAGAAGCTCAGCGCCAACCAGATCCAGATCACGTTGTCGGACGGCAACCTCGACTTGCCCTACAACCTGTCCGACTACCACATCCTGTGCGTGCCGAACAATTTCACGGACTTCTCCAAGCCCGACGGCACCGGCGCCTACAAGCTCGAAACCTTCGAGCCCGGCGTGCGCCTGGTCACCAAGAACACGGGCAATTACTGGAAGCCGGGTCGCGGCAATTTCGACTCGATCGAATTGCAGTACATCCCCGACGCCACCGCCCGCATGCAGGCCCTGCTCGCCGGCCAGGTCGACGCCATCAACCGCCTCGACGCCAAGACGATGGACATCATGACGGCCTCGCCGGATACCAGCGTCGTGCAAACCAAGGGCACCGGCAACCGCTTCGCCTTTGTGGCGCTGTGCGACATGGATCCCTACAAGAGCGCCGACCTGCGCTGGGCGCTGAAGTACGGCATGGATCGCAAGAAGATCGTCGACACCGTCTATATGGGCTACGCCACCATCGGCAACGACACGACGGTTTCGCCCTCGCACAAATACTACGCCAAGGACGTGCCGCAGACCCCCTATGATCCGGACAAGGCCGCTTCCTACTACAAGAAGGCCGGGTCGCCGAAGATCGAGCTCAAGGTCTCGGAAGGCGCCTACTCCGGTGCCACGGATGCCGGCGTGCTTTACCAGGAAGCTATGAAGCAGGCAGGCATCGACCTCACCGTCACCCGCGTCTCGGGCGACGGCTACTGGTCGAATGTCTGGCTGAAGGAACCCTTCTGCGCCGTCTATTGGGGCGGCCGCCCGACGATCGACCTGCAGCTCTCGCAGACATTCCTGTCGTCGGCCAACTGGAACGACACCCATTGGAAACGCGAGGACTTCGACAAGGTGGTCATCGCCGCCCGTGTCGAAACCGACGAAGCCAAGCGCGTGCAAATGTATTCCGAGGCCCAGAAGATGATCCACGACGATGGCGGCATGGTCTGCTACGCGGTCGGCGATTATCTCGACGGCTACTCCAAGAAGGTCATGGGCACCGCTCCGCATCCGCGCTACGACATGTGTGACCAGCGCATCGCCGAAAAGGGCTGGTTCGCCTAACGTCAAACCGGGGGTGTGGCATATCAGCCGCACCCCTTTTCCTTTCAAGACAAAGGCCGAACCGCGGGCGGGGGGAACTGCTCCGTGAACGCGCCTCTATTAACAAGTTTGGAAAGGACGCCGCTGTGGGACGTCTCATTGCCTGGCGCATCATACAGGGCGTGGTGACGCTTTTCGCCATTTCCTTGATCATCTTCCTGTTGACGCTTGCCCTGCCTGGTGATGCCGCCACCGCGGTGCTCGGCCAGTCCGCCACTCCTGAAACCGTCGCTGCCTACCGGCACGATGTCGGTCTCGACCTGCCGGCGTGGCAGCGCTACCTGACCTGGCTGTGGAACGTCCTCACCCATTTCGATTTCGGCAAGTCCTATACGAACCAGCGCGTCATCGTCGAAGACCTCTGGCCGCGGTTCAAGAACACGATCTGGCTCGCCGCCTTTGCAACGCTGCTTTCGGTGCCGCTCGCCGTCATCACCGGCGTGACCTGCGCCATTACCGAAGGGCGCATTGCCGACCGCGCCGCCAATATCGGCGCGCTGGTGGCGATCTCAATGCCTGAGTTCTTCGTCGGCGGCATCCTCATCCTCTTCCTCACCGGCAAGGGCATGTGGTTTGCCCCGACGGCGAGCGTCACGCCGGAAATGAGCCTCTGGGCGCGCGCCATCGCAACCTTCCTGCCGGCGGTGGCCATGACCTGCCTGGTCTGCGCCCATATGATGCGCATGACCCGCAACTCCGTGCTGTCGATCATGTCGACGCCTTATATCGAAATGGCCTTTCTTAAGGGCATGACGCGCAGCCGCGTCGTCGCCCGCCACGCCTTGCCGAATGCGGCCTCGCCGATCATCTCGGTGGTGGCGCTCAACATCGCCTATCTCGTGGTCGGCGTCGTCGTGGTGGAGAAGGTGTTCACTTATCCTGGCGTCGGCCAATACATGATCGACGCGGTCAGCAAGCGCGACATTCCCGTGGTGCTCGCCTGCGGCATGCTCTTTGCCGCCGTCTTCATCATTCTCAATACGATTGCCGACGTGATGGCGATCATCCTCAACCCGCGTCTGCGGCACCCACGGTAAGAGGGCAGCATGAAAATCTTCGGTCACAAAGCGCCGCTCACTGCCGTCATCGGCCTCGCCATCATCTTCATCAATATCGCGGTGGCGATCATCGGTCCCTTGCTCGTGCCCTATACCGACACGCAGATCGTGGGCAAGATGTTCCAGGGCATCTCGCACACGAGCTGGCTCGGCACCGACAAACTCGGCCGTGATATCTTGACCCGCCTCGTCTACGGCGCGCGGCTCACCATCGGCATCGCCCTCATCACCACGCTTCTCTCCTTTGCCATCGGCATTACCACCGGCCTGATCGCCGCGGTCACCGGCCGTTGGGTCGATATCTTGCTCTCCCGCCTGTGCGACATCATCCTGTCGATCCCCTCACTGATCTGGGCATTGATCATCCTCGGCATTTTCGGCCAGACGCTGACCTCGCTCGTTCTGACCCTTGCCTTCCTCGACTCCACCCGCGTGTTCCGTCTGGCGCGCGCGCTCGGCATGAACCTCGCCTCGCTCGACTTCGTCGAAGTGGCGCGGCTGCGCGGCGAGGGCCTGTGGTGGGTGGTGCGTCGCGAAATCCTGCCCAACGCCATGGCACCGCTGATGTCGGAATTCGGCCTGCGCTTCTGCTTCAACTTCCTGATGATCGCGGCGCTCTCGTTCCTCGGTCTCGGCGTGCCGCTGCCGCTCTCCGACTGGGGTGGCATGGTGCGCGACGACATGCAGAGCCTGACCCTGTCCAAGGTCATCCCCACGATCTCGCCTTCGGCGCTTTATCCCGCCGCCGCGATTGCACTTCTCACTGTCGGCATCAATCTTGTCGTCGACTGGTTCCTGTCGATCGATGCTCGCCCGTCCGGCGCGCAGGCAGAAATGTAAGGGGGCCAAGATGGCAGACAGCAAACCCAACTCCGCCCCCTCGACCGATCTCATCCTCGAGCTCGAAAAGCTCAAGGTCGAGACCATCACCGGCCGTGTGCTGGTCGACAATGTCGACGTCACCCTCAAGCGCGGCGAGATCCTTGGCCTGATCGGTGAATCGGGCGCCGGCAAATCGACCATCGGTCTCGCATCGATGGCCTATGCCCGCGCGGGCATGCGCATCACCGGCGGCTCCATTACGCTCGATGGCACGGAGCTCCGGGCCTCCACCGCCGCCCAGCGCCGCAATTTCCGCGGCAAGAGCATCGCCTATATCGCACAGAGCGCCGCTGCTTCGTTCAATCCTTCCATGACTCTCATGGACCAGGTTTGCGAAGCCCCGGTGATGCATGGCGTGATGACGCGGCCCGAGGCTGAAACCTACGCCAAAAAGCTCTTTCGGACCCTGCAACTGCCCAACCCCGACACCATCGGTGGACGCTATCCGCATCAGGTCTCGGGCGGCCAGTTGCAGCGCGCCATGGCTGCCATGGCGATGAGCTGCCGTCCGGACGTGATCGTGCTCGACGAGCCGACCACCGCTCTCGACGTCACCACGCAGATCGAGGTCCTGGCGCTGCTGCGTGACCTCATCCGCGAATTCGGCACGGCGGGCCTCTACATCACGCACGACCTCGCGGTCGTTGCGCAGATCGCTCACCGCATCATGGTGCTCAGGCATGGCAAGATGATCGAGGTGGGCGGCGCCCAGCAAATCCTCGAACAGCCCAAGACCGACTATGCCACGGCGCTCGTCAACGAACGGCGCAACGCCGAACACCTCCAGCTCAGTGCGCCGGTCAATGTCGAGCAGCCAGTCCTGTCGATGACCAATGTCACGGCAGGCTATGGCCCGGTGCCCATCGTCAAGAATGCCTCCTTCAAGCTCGCCAAGGGCGAGACGTTGGCGGTGGTGGGCGAATCAGGCTCGGGCAAGAGCACCATCGCCCGCATCGTCGTCGGGCTGCTGCCACGCTGGGAAGGCGATGTTTCCCTCAATGGCAAGACCCTGCCGCCGGCCCTCAACCAGCGCAGCAAGGATATCCTGCGCCGGCTGCAGATGGTGCATCAGTTGCCGGACGTCGCGCTCAATCCGCGCCACACGCTGGCACAGATCATCGGCCGTCCGATTGCGTTCTACTTCAATCGCTCGGGAGCGGAAGTCCGCAAGGGGGTCCTGGAGCTGTTGCGCAAGGTCGGCCTGCCGGAAGACTTCGCCGATCGCCGTCCTGGCCAGCTATCAGGTGGCCAGAAGCAGCGAATCTGCATCGCCCGCGCTTTGGCCGCTGAGCCTGAAGTGATCATCTGCGACGAGCCGACTTCTGCGCTCGATCCGCTGGTGGCCGAGGAAGTGCTCAAGCTCCTCAAAAAGCTGCAGGACGATCTCGGGCTGTCCTACATCTTCATCACCCATGACCTCGGCACGGTGAAGCGCATCGCCCACCGCACGGCGGTGATGCTGAAGGGTGAGATCATCGCCCAGGGCCCGACGGCCGAGATCTTCTCACCGCCCTTCCACCCCTACACCGAGAAGCTCATCAGCTCGGTGCCCGAGATGGATACGCATTGGCTGGACAGCATTCTGGCCAGCCGCAAGGGCCAGATCCTGATCTGAGCTGCTGGGAGCGCGGACGTCCTCGTCCGCTCTTGAAACGTCGCGTATAGGGAGAGGGGCGTGAACCGATCGGCTCACGCCCCTTTCTCATGAGATCTCGTTTCAAGAGCGGACGAGGACGTCCGCGCTCCCAGGGTTTCCTATGTCTATCCGCATCATCGAACATTTTTTCATTCCGCTCGCCGATGGCACAAGGCTGGCGGCCCGTCTCTGGCTACCTGAAGATGCCGAAGCCAAACCCGTGCCGGCTATCCTCGAATATATTCCCTATCGCAAGCGCGACGGCACGCGCGGGCGCGACGAGCCGATGCACGGCTGGTTCGCCGAGAACGGCTACGCTGCGATCCGGGTCGACATGCGCGGCTCGGGCGAGTCCGACGGGCTGATGGACGACGAATATCTGCCGCAGGAACTCGACGATGCCTGCGAGGTGATCGCCTGGCTCGCCGCCCAGCCCTGGTGCTCGGGCTCAGTCGGCATGATGGGCAAGAGCTGGGGTGGCTTCAACTGCCTGCAGGTCGCGGCGCTGCGCCCGCCGGCGCTCAAGGCCATCATCACCGTTTGCTCCACCGATGACCGCTATGCCGACGACATCCATTTCATGGGCGGCACGCTGCTCAACGACAATCTGTGGTGGGGCTCTATCATGCTGGCCTACCAGGCCCGCCCCGCCGATCCGGCCCTGGTCGGTGAAGCCTGGCGGGCGCAATGGCTGAAGCAGCTCAACCATATGCCCTTCTTTCCGGCACTCTGGCTCAGCCACCAAAGGCGCGATGCCTACTGGCAGCACGGTTCGGTCTGCGAGGATTTTTCCGCCATCCAGTGCCCGGTCTTTGCCGTAGGCGGCTGGGCAGACGCCTATACCAACGCCATCCCGCGCCTGCTGGAGGGCCTGCAGGTGCCGCGCCTCGGCCTGATCGGGCCCTGGGCGCATATCTATCCGCAGGATGGCGTGCCCGGCCCGGCCATCGGCTTCCTGCAGGAGGCGATACGCTGGTGGGACCATTGGCTGAAGGGCCGGGATCGCGGCGTCATGGCTGAGCCGATGCTGCGCGCCTTCATCGAGGAATGGACTCCGCCCGGCCGCCGCGATCCCGTTCCCGGCCGCTTCGTTGGCGAGATGAAATGGCCCTCGCCCGAGATCGCGCCGAAAGTCTTCCATCTGGCGCCGGGCGCCCTTACGGCAGCGCCCGGCCGACCGGCCGAGATCGCCTTCACCTCCCCGGCCTGGACGGGATCGGCCTCCGGCGAATGGATGGGCACCGGCGTCGCCGGCGAGGAGGCGGCCGACCAGCGCCATGACGATGCCTTCTCCTGCTGTTTCGACAGCGAGGTCCTGGTGGATCGTTTGGAACTGCTCGGGGCGCCGGAGATCGAAGTGGAGCTGGCGGCGAACAAGCCGGTGGCTCAGCTCTGTGCACGACTGTGCGATATCGCGCCAGACGGCTCGTCCCGCCGCATCGCCTATGCCGTCTTCAATCTGACCCATCGAGACAGCCATGCCGAGCCGGAAGCGCTCGAGCCGGGCCGCTTCTACCGTATTCGCCTCAGGCTCAACGACTGCGGCTATGGTCTCGCCTCCGGCCACAAGATACGCCTTGCCCTCTCGACTGCCTATTGGCCGCTGATCTGGCCGGCACCGGAGGCGGTGACGCTGACCCTGCGCTGCCCAGCCGAACTGCGCCTGCCGGTCCGTGCGAAGAAAGAGGAGCCGGATGTCATCTTCGAGCCGGCGATGAGCGCGGCGCGGACGCCCGCGACCATGGTCACGGAGGGACAGATGACCCGGACCACGGCCCTCGACCTCCTCACCAACACGGCCACCTATGTCACCCAAGGCGAGGGCGGCCTGTTCGGCGAAGGAGTACTGCGCTTCGACGAGATCGACACCACGCTCTCCCACAGCCTCAGGCGCGAGTTGACCATCAAGGGCGACGACCCGCTCAGCGCCTGCTATCGCCTGACGGAGACTTATGAGATGGGTCGTAAGGGCTGGGACATCCGCGTCGAGGTGAAGACATCGATGCAGGCAACTGCCACCGACTTCATCCTGGAGGGGGAGCTCAAAGCTTTCGCCAATGGTGAGGTGGCGGCCGAGCGCCGTTGGCATGAGAAAATCGGCCGTGATCTCCTCTAGAGCAAAGCGCGTTTAAGCGTACACGCTGCTTTGCTCTAGCTCTTTGTTTCAACGCGTCTTTGCGATTCTTGCCGATTCCGTCAGATCGCAAAACGCTTTAGGCAAAATGCGTTCTGGTTAAAGCGCTCTCTTTGCGTGATTTGCTGGAAACGGAAGCATATTTTTTGATTCTTGGTGATTTGAATCGAAGGTAAAGCGTTCTGATCGCAATTGTGCCTTGAGAGTGCCGTATAGGATTCCTAACCATTCCGTTGGGTTCAGCCCCTTATGGAATGGCCGACATGACCTATCTGGTCACTGAGAACTGCATAAAATGCAAATATATGGACTGCGTGACCAAGTGCCCGGTCGATTGCTTCCGGGAGGGCGAGAACATGCTCGTCATCGATCCCATGCTCTGCATCGATTGCGGCATCTGCGAACCCGCCTGCCCGGCTGATGCGATCCGCTCCGATGCCGGGCGAGGGCTGGAGGCCTGGATCGAATTGAACGCGCGCTACGCCCATGTCTGGCCGGAGATCACGGTGCGACGAGAGCCCCTGTCCGACGCCAGGACGTGGGACGGCGAGCCGGGTAAGCTTGCGCTGCTGTCGCCCCATGCGGGCGCCGGCGATGCAGGACAGGCCGGGTAGGAGACAGGCGCGGCCGCCCAAATGTGATGGAGTCCTGCATAGCCTGTACCGCGACGAATGGCTGCTCTGTGCAGGCGTGCCTTGAACCCTTGCCCCAGTTCGGCTACGCACATTCGGCAAGATTATAAACTTTCGGGATTGTCTGGCATGACCTACGTGGTCACTGAAAACTGCATCAAGTGCAAATATATGGACTGCGTGGAAGTCTGCCCGGTGGATTGCTTCTACGAGGGCGAGAACTTCCTTGTCATTCATCCCGACGAATGCATCGATTGCGGTGTCTGCGAGCCCGAATGTCCGGCTGATGCGATCAAGGCCGATACGGAGAAGGGCCTGGAAGCCTGGCTCGAACTGAACGCCAAGTTCGCCCCGTCCTGGCCGAATATCACGGTCAAGCGCGAAAGCTTCCCCGACTCCAAGGAGTGGGACGGCAAGCCGGACAAGCTTCCACTGCTCTCGCCGGAGGCGGGCCAGGGCGACGCCTGATCGCCGGCTGATCTATCCTGCGAGAGCGGCGTGTTGGTCCACGCTCGCCGCTCTCCTTCAGTCTCCGTTGACGCTTCGATGCACCGAGGGGAGGCTGGTGCGCTGGGCTCTTCTACCGGAGGCGAGCGTTCCGGCACGGTGCTGAATTCGAACTGAGAGTTCAATGGGCGGTAGCCGAATAAATCGATATCCGATAAGCCGGCTCGTCATTTATTGCATAGCGGCTATTCGGAAAAAACTCGGCGCGTAAACCCTAACAAGCGCTTTAAGTGCCGATTTTATATGCGAAACCGTTGATTTTTGCCTATTTTTGGTATATATAGGTCAAATGGGTCAGAGAGAGACCGAGTTACCCCGCCGCCGCTCCGCACAGGGGCAATTTTTTTGTGCTCAGCTTCAAGGGATCTCTATCTCGGGGCGTGGTCAACGCGAAGAGATACATGGAATTTTTTGACCATCCTCAGTTCGACTTTCCTCGCGGCGGCTTTTGAGCTTTGGCCTGGTTTCAATGTCGAATGATGTTAACGGCTGCAGGCTGTGTCTGCCCGTGATTTGGTGCGGCTGCGCTTTGTCGTGGACCGCCATAGATAGGAGCGTTGAGAAGCGTCATGACGACAGCGAAGAAGACGTCCACGAAGCAGGGTTTCAAGACCGGCGAGAGCATCGTGTATCCCTCGCACGGTGTTGGCAAAATCGTGTCGATCGACGAACAGGAAGTTGCGGGTTTCAAGCTTGAGCTGTTCGTGATTTCCTTCGCCAAGGACAAGATGACTCTGCGCGTTCCTACCACCAAGATCGCTTCCGTCGGCATGCGCAAGCTGTCTGAGCCGGCTATCGTGGCCAAGGCGCTGGAAACGTTGAAGGGCCGTGCCCGCATCAAGCGCACCATGTGGTCGCGTCGTGCGCAGGAATATGAAGCGAAGATCAATTCGGGCGACCTGATCGCCATCGCCGAAGTCGTGCGCGATCTCTATCGCTCCGACGCCCAGCCTGAGCAGTCCTATTCCGAGCGCCAGCTCTATGAGGCGGCACTCGACCGTATGGCGCGCGAGCTTGCCGCCGTCGACGACCTCACGGATTCTGAATCCGTGAAGGTTATCGAGGCCAATCTTGCCAAGGGCCCGAAGCGCGGTGGCGCCAAGGAAGCCGACGCCGATGCGGACTTCGAGGATGCCACGGAAGAGGAAGAGGCAGCGTAAGCTTCGCTTCCTTTCAGAAATTCGAAAACCCCGCTTCGGCGGGGTTTTTTGTTGTCGGTCATCAGGGGGTGACCGTCGGCTGTGGCGTCGGCATGACTTGCCGGCAACCATGCCTGGTGATCGATTGTCGCGACCGAAGGCGACATGCCGGTTTGCAAAAAAGTCTTTTGGCTGGAAAGACTTGCGGCACTGGTGCGATCACTTGAGCGTGCTTGGCGCTGCCACGAAAGCATGTGCGGCCGGCTATTTTTCCGTAGCGTCATTCGTCTTGCTTCGCGACCACCGTTTTACTTCGGCCGATTCACGCTGAACTCACACCATTGCGGCTAATCGAGTTGCTATACTGGGAAGCGATGTCGGTGTGAGCGCCATCGCACAGCCTTGTCTTGGCTTTGTGCGACAATCACCGCCGACGGAATGACGACGCCGTCAGTGCGTGGGCAGTCCGGGCTGCCTGACGAGTTGGAAGGTTGGATCGGTGGCCGAGCGCGCGGCCCGCCGCCGAATCCGCGTGCTTACTTGAATCAGGAGCTTGAGCGATGAACAACCACCGATCTATGAGCCAGCGCAAGGAAGTGCCGAAGTGCCGGCCTTTCTTCGAGATGATCGATTTGACGGAAGACAAACTTCCCAAGGCGCGTCTGCCGAAGCAGATTGCGCCGGATGCCGTGGCAAAGACCTGGACCGTACCCGAACTGTGCGAGGCCTATGGCTGGCCGAAGGATTTGGACGGCGGCGGCGTGATCGGCATCCTGGCCATGGGGGGCGGCTATCAGCCCAGCGATCTCGAGGCCTATTTCAAGGGAATCGGGCAACCGATGCCCGATATAGAGAATGTCGTGGTCAATGGCGTCGGCAACCACCCCAATCAGCCTCCTAGCGAGGACTTTGATCCAGACGTGGAGATCGCTCTGGACATCGAAGTAGCCGCTTCCGCCTATTATGTCGCTACCGGCAAGCCCGCCAAGATCCGCATCTATTGGACGGACATGGATCTGCGCTCGATGGCTCCTGCGATCCAGAAGGCGGCTGCCGATGGCTGCTCCGTACTCTCGATTTCCTGGGGCGCTCCTGAAGATGCCTGGGAATGGTTGTTCTGGAAGTTCGGCCAGAATGTCGCAGTGCAATTGGAGGCGGCTCTCATCCGTGCGGCCGCGCTGGGCATGACCGTCTTCGCTGCGGCCGGCGACCGCGAGGCCAATGCTGGCGAGCCGCAGAAGACGGTGAACCTGCCGGCCGCCTGCCCGCATGCAGTGGCTTGCGCCGGCACCAGCAAGACGCGCGACAAGGAAATCGTCTGGAACAACGACCCGGGCAAGATCAATGGGATCGGCACAGGCGGCGGTTATTCGAGCCTGTTCTTCCCACAGTCCTGGGCGAGGGGCGCCCCGGTCGGCATCGGCCGCATGGTGCCCGATGTGGCGGGGAATGCCGATAAGAACACCGGTTACAGGATCTACGTCCACGGCAACGAGCGTCTTACTGGCGGCACCAGCGCCGTCGCTCCCCTTTATGCCGGCCTGTTTGCCGCCTTCGGCAAGAGGAGCAACGGTTTCGTCAACCCGATCCTGTGGGCCAATCGGGATTGTTTCCAGGACATCACCGAGGGCAACAATGACGGCTGGGAGGCGGCTGTCGGTCCCGACCCTTGCAGCGGCCTCGGTGTCCTGATCGCGCATGAACTGGCGAGCCTGTTCACGGTCGCGAACGCGCCCAAGCCCTATGACGCACCCAAGCCCTACAAGGCATGATCGCCTCCGGGATCGCCCACTCTCGAGTCGGCGGTCCCGGCCTATCCCAGCCTTCCCACCAAGGCTCTTGCCACCCCACCGAGATCCGTGCGCGCCGGGCCGAGAAGGGTGAATCCGGCGGCCTGCATCAGGGCTGCAACGTCTTCTTCCTGTCCGATGCCGAGTTCGAAGACGAGGAAGCCGCCAGGCGCCAGAACGCGTGGGCCATCCGCCGCAATGGCGCGATAGGCATCGAGGCCATCCCCTCCGCCATCCAGAGCGAGCCGCGGATCGTGCTCGCGCACTTCACGGTCGAGCCCGGCGATGTCCCGTGAGGGGATATAGGGCGGGTTGGAGACGATGAGATCGAACGGTCCGGCGATATCAGCCAACCAGTCCCCCTCGGCAAAATGGGCTCGCGCGGCAACGCCATTGTCCTCGGCATTGAGCCGGGCGATTGCCACAGCTTCCGCCGCCTTGTCGATGCCAAGGCCAGTTGCCCGCGGCCGCTCGCTGAGCAGGGCGATGAGGATGGCCCCCGTGCCAGTGCCGAGATCGAGCAGGCGATAGGCGCCCTGCTTGTCCGGCAACACGGCAAGGCAGGCCTCGACGATGGTTTCCGTATCCGGACGCGGAGAGAGCGTAGCCGGGCCGAGCCGGAAGGCAAGGCTCCAGAATTCACGGTTGCCGACGATGCGGTCCACCGGCTCTCCCGCGAGGCGCCGGGCGACGAAGGCACGGGCCTTGGCGACGGCTTCCGGGGCGAGGACACGCTGGGGATCCAGGATGATGGCGTTGGCAGGAAGGCCCGCTGCCTCGGTCACCAGCCAGCGGGCGTCGAGCTCGGGCGTGAGCAGGGACACGGCCTGGAAGGCGGCAACGGCCTCCCGATAAAGGGCGCCGAGGGTGGTCATTGGGGCACAGTGGCTGGGGCCGCGGACGTCCCCGTCCGCTCTTGGACACGTGGCGCACTACGATAAAGGAAGAGCGGACGGGGACGTCCGCGGTCCCAGCCACTGCGCTTCCGGTACAAAGCCCTCACTGCTTCGCCTCGCTCGCGGCCAACAGGCGTGCCTGGTTCTCGGTCACCAGCGCATCAACAACCTCGTTCAGGGCATCGCCCGCGATGATCTGGTCGAGCTTGTAGAGTGTCAGGCCGATGCGATGGTCGGTGAGACGACCCTGTGGGAAATTGTAGGTTCGGATGCGCTCCGAACGATCGCCGGAACCGACCTGGTCGCGGCGATCGGCGGCCCGCGCCGAATCCACCCGCTCGCGCTCGGCTTCGTAGAGGCGGGCGCGGAGCATCGCCATGGCCTGGGCACGGTTCTTGTGCTGGGAGCGTTCCTGCTGCACGGCCACCGCGATACCGGTTGGCAGATGGGTGATGCGCACTGCGCTGTCTGTGGTGTTGACGTGCTGGCCGCCGGCGCCCGAGGCTCGGAAGACGTCGACCTTCAGGTCCTTCTCGTCGATCTGAATGTCGACATCCTCGGCCTCTGGCAGCACGGCGACGGTTGCGGCAGAGGTGTGGATGCGCCCGCCGGCTTCCGTCACCGGCACGCGCTGCACGCGATGCACGCCGGACTCGAATTTCAGCCTGGCGAACACGCCCTTGCCGCGGATCGCCATGGCGGCTTCCTTGTAGCCGCCCATCGTGCCCTCGCTTTCCGACAGCACTTCGGTCTTCCAGCCCTGCAGATCGGCATAGCGCTGATACATGCGGAAGAGGTCGCCGGCGAAGAGAGAGGCTTCGTCGCCGCCGGTGCCGGCCCGCACTTCCAGGATGGCGGATTTCTCGTCCGCCGCGTCCTTTGGAATCAGGGACAGCTTGATCTCGGTCTCGAGCCTGGCGATACGCTCCACCAGGGCCTTGCGCTCATCCTCCGCCATCTCCGCCATTTCGCCGGCCGTGGCAGGCTCGGCGATCATCGCTTCGACGCCTTTGAGCTCTTCCTGTGCGCTTTGCCATTCGCGGACGGCGGCGGCCACCGGATCGAGCTCCGACAATTCGCGCGCCAGCGCGACATAGGCTTCGGCGTCAGGGCCGGACGCAAGCTCGGCTTCAACGAAGTCGCGGCGGCGGAGCAGGGCATCGAGGCGTTCGAGGGGGAGCATGATGGAGAACCTGGGAGCGCGGACATCCTCGTCCGCTCTTGGAAACGGCACGCTTGAAAGAGGGAAAGAGCGGACATCGCGACATGCAGGCATGTCGCTGAGACCTCCGCGCTTCCAGCGGGGCTATAACGGAATGCCGCGCTGGTCGGCAAATTCTCGCAGCGCCAGACGCAGCGGCTTTTCGGCGTCAGGCGCGATATGGCGCTTGACGAGATCGGCGACCTCGGCCGCCTCCGTCTCCAGCAGCATCGCCTTCACCGGCCCAATGGAGGAGGGTGTCATCGAGAGCTGCCGGAAGCCGAGGCCGATGAGAGCAAGGGCCTCCAGCGGCTTGGAGGCAAGCTCGCCGCACAGGGTCACGGGCACGCCAGCCTCATGCGACTTGTCGGCGATCATCTTCAAGGCGCGCATCACCGAGGGTGAGAGCGTGTCGAAGCGGCCGGCGACGCGCGCATTGCCGCGATCGACAGCATAAAGGAACTGGAAGAGATCGTTCGAGCCCACCGACAGGAAATCGGTGCGCTCCAGGATTTCGTCAAGCTGGAAGAGCAGGCTCGGCACCTCGACCATGGCGCCGAGCTTGACGAGATCGGGCAGGGGCTTGCCGTGGCGGCGCAGGAAGGTGATTTCGCGCTCCACCACGCTGCGGGCCTGGTCGAACTCCTCGGCTGCGGCAATCATCGGGAACATCACGCGCAGTTCCCGCCCGGCGGCCGCCTGCAGCAAGGCGCGCAGCTGCGAGCGCATCAGGCCGGGCCGGTCCAGGCCGAGGCGGATGGCGCGCCAGCCGAGCGCCGGGTTCTCTTCCTCGATCTGGTGCATATAGGGCAGCACCTTGTCCCCGCCGATATCGAGGGTGCGGAAGGTCACGGGCCGGTCGCCGGCCGCCTCCAGCACCGCCTTGTAGAGCTGGTACTGCTCGCCGGTGCGCGGGAATTGCGAGGCGATCATGAACTGCAGCTCGGTGCGGAAGAGCCCGATGCCGTCGGCCCCGCTTTCCTTCACATGCGGCAGGTCGACCAGCAGGCCGGCATTGAGGAAGAGGCCGATATCGCGCCCGTCACGCGTGCGGTTGGGCAGGCTGCGCAGAGCCTGGTACTGCTCCTGGCGCTTGGCGCGGAAGCGCACCTTCTCGGCATAGGCATGCTCGACATCGGAGGCCGGACGCACCTGCACGTCGCCGGAGGAGCCATCGACGATTATGGCGTCGCCCGGCTCGACCAGGTTGGTGATGCCCTCGACTTTGCCCACGGTGGGAATGCCGAGAGCGCGCGCCACGATGGCGACATGGCTGGTCGGACCGCCCTCCTCAAGGATGAGGCCGCGCAGGCTGTCGCGCGAGTAGTCGAGCAAAGCCGCCGGGCCCATGGAGCGGGCGACCAGCACTGCGTCCTTCGGCATCGCCTCGGCCGGCACGTGATGGCCATCGCCGGTGAGTTGGCGCAAGAGACGGTTGGCGAGGTCGTCGAGATCGTAGAGCCGCTCGCGCAGGATGGGATCGGCGACGCGCTGCATGCGGGCGCGGGTGTCGGACTGCACGCGCTGCACCGCCGCCTCGGCGGTGACGCCGGTAGCGATGACCTCGCGCATCTTGGTGATCCAGCCACGATCCTGCGCGAACATGCGATAGGCCTCGAGCACGTCGAGCGTCTCGGTGGCGCGGGCGAGATCGCCGCGGTCGAGCATGGCGTCGATGGAATCGCGCAGGCCCACGATGGCATTGTCGAGCCGGTTGGTTTCGCGGCCCACATCGTCGGCGATCAGCGTCTTGATCACCACGCGCGGCTCATGCAGCACGACATGGCCGAGGCCGACGCCTTCGGCGAGCGAGGCGCCGGTCATGTGCAAGGCGCGGCGGCTGGCAAGGTCGGCGCCCGGGCGGGCGAGGGCCTGCAACTCGCCCGAGGCGATCATCTCGGCCAGCACCATGGCGACCGTGAGCAGTGCCTCGATCTCTTCTTCCGAATAGACGCGCTGCGCCCGGTTTTGCACCACCAGCACACCGAGCGTTTCGCCGGCGCGCAGGATGGGAACGCCGAGGAAGGCGTTATAGATCTCTTCACCCGTCTCGGGCTTGTAGGAGAAGGAGGGGTGGTGCTGGGCGTCGGAGGTGGTGACCGGCTCGGCTTCCTTGGCCACAAGGCCGACCAGGCCCTCGCCCTTGCGCATCATGGTCAGATGCACGGCGTTCGGATTGAGGCCTTCAGTGGCATAAAGCTCGAGCGTGCCGTCGGTGCGCAGGACATAGACCGAGCACACCTCCGCGACCATGTTCGCGGCGATCAGCACCACAATCTTGTCCAGCCGCTCCTGCGCCGAGACGGGTTCCGCCGTCACCTCGCGGAGCCGCTTCAGCAGCAGGCGTGGGCCGCCGATCGCACCACGCATACAAGGCCTCCTTCAGGGTCTTCGCCTGACCCCCGAGCGTTGTGCGATCTGCCGAAACCGGCGAGACTCGCAAAACGCATCAAAACAAAGAACTGGAGCAAAATGGCGTTTCCGCCCAAACGCGCTCTACCCCAGAATACACGATGAATCGGGAGCGTGCGTCGTTCAAGATCGTAAACGACGCACGCCTTAACTTTTTGTCCTGTCGCAAGTTTTTCCGGAAAATGAAAGAGTTTTTCCGGCGCTGACTGGCGAATTGCGTCGGGATAAAAATCAATCAATCAGGCCTTATCGAGGCCGTAGAGCGTGTGCAGCGTGCGCACAGCAAGCTCAGTGTAGACGGCGTCGATCAAGACCGAGATCTTGATCTCGGAGGTGGTGATGGCGCGGATGTTGATGCCTCGCCCGGCGAGAGCCTGGAAGCAGGTGGCGGCCACACCGGCATGGCTGCGCATGCCGATGCCGATCACCGAGACCTTGGCGACATCCATATTGGTCTCGACATTGTCGCATTTCACCGTCAGGCGGGCCTTGTCGATGACGTCCTTGGCGCGCTGGAACTCGGCCTGCGGCACGGTGAAGGTCATGTCGGTGGAGGCGCCGTCGGCAGAGATGTTCTGCACGATCATGTCGACATTGACGTTGGCGTCGGCCAAAGGCACGAAGATGGCGGCGGCGACACCCGGGCGATCGGCGACGTCGCGCAGGGTGATCTGCGCCTCGTCCTTCGAATAGGCGATGCCGGTCACGACCTGCTGTTCCATGATGTCTTCCTCGTCGCAGATGAGGGTTCCGGGATTGGGATTGGCGGGATCGTCGAAGGACGACCGCACATACGTCTTAACCTTGTGCACCATGGCGAGTTCCACCGAGCGCACCTGCAGCACCTTGGCGCCGAGCGAGGCCATTTCGAGCATTTCTTCGAAGGCGATGCGGTCCATGCGCTGGGCCTTGGGCACGATGCGCGGGTCGGTGGTGTAGACGCCGTCGACATCCGTATAGATATCACAGCGCTCGGCGCCGATCGCGCCCGCAATTGCAACGGCCGACGTGTCGGAGCCGCCGCGGCCAAGCGTGGTGATGCGCTGGCTGACCGGTTCGATGCCCTGGAAGCCCGAGATCACCGCCACCTCGCCCGCGGCGAAGCCCTCGTCCAGATTCTTGGACGGGATTCCGGAGATTCGGGCCGAGCCATGCGCGCTGGAGGTCTCGATCGGCACCTGCCAGCCCTGCCAGGAGCGGGCCTTGATGCCCATCGAGGTCAACACCATGGCGAGCAGGCCCGAGGTCACCTGTTCGCCCGAGGCGACGATGGTATCGTATTCGCGCTGGTCGTAGAGCGAACTCGCCTCGTTGCACCAGCCGACGAGTTCATTGGTCTTGCCGGTCATGGCGGAGACGACCACGGCGACGTTGTAGCCCGCATCGATCTCGCGTTTGACATGAAGCGCCACATTCTTGATGCGTTCGACGGTGGCGACGGAGGTGCCGCCAAACTTCATGACAAGACGGGGACGCGAACTGCCGGACATCGGCCACTAGGCTCCGATCAACTCTCGAACGCTTATCGGGGAAGGCGCTCTCGAAGGGTGACGCCGCAGGAGCACGGGCCGGCAAATCCTGCCGGCAGCGGACACCCTGCATGAGGCGAGAAGGCGCGAACGCCGAGGGGCATCCGCGCCGCGGGGTGTAAGCGAAAGGGGATGGGAATTCAAGCAAAAGCGGTAGGGGGCGCAGCATGGCAAATGGAGAGGGCGTCGTCCAAAGCCTCCCCCACGAAGCTGGGGGAGGTGGGCCGGCGAAGCCGGCTCGGAGGGGGTGCGGGCGGCGTACGGCGCACGACACGAAACACAGGTGCGCGCTCCCGGAGCTTGATCCTGGCCACACCCCCTCCGTCACGACTTCGTCGCGCCACCTCCCCCAGCTTCGTGGGGGAGGCTCGTGTGGCGCCTACGACTTCACCCAATCTACCCCTCAATTCTCCAGCAGCGAAGTGACGCGGCGGATCGTCACGCGGCGGTTTTCCTGCTCGGGCCCGGGCGTAGGGATCTTGAGATAGCGCTCGCCCAGGCCCGCCGTCGCGAGATTCTCCGGGGAGATCACGTAATATTGGGTGAGCGCCTGCTTCACGGCCTCGGCTCGTTCCTTGGAGAGGCGCAGGTTGTAGGCGTCGTCGCCCACCGCATCCGTATTGCCTTCGATCACGAAGACCTCGTTGGGATGGGCCGCAACTATGCGCTCCAGAATGCGGCCGACCCGGTCGAGATTGGCCATTTCCTCTTCACGGATGAAGGATTCGTTGAAGCCGAAATGGATGGTGTCGAGTTCGACGCTGGGGATTGCCTGGCGCACGACCGGCTGCTCCATCACCATTTCGGGCTGGGCGAAGAAGTCGGCGCGGCTGTAGCGGCGCGGCAGCGGGCGCAGCGGCCGGGAGGCGAACTGCTCCTCGATCTCCTCGTCGTCCACCTCGGCCGCCCAGATGCTCTGCTGGCGCGGGCCGCGCGGGACGACATCCATGTCGAAGCGATAGCCCGGGTCAGGCCGGCGGAGGCGGTCCTGACGCTGGCCCCGGTCGCTGATGAGGCGCCGGCGAAGCTCCCCGCGGTCGTCCTGCAGATATTGCGTGAAGGCCTGGCGGTCATCGGGGCTGTAGCGCGGGTCGTTTGAAGCGTCGCGATAGACCAGGATGCGGCGGTTGAGCTGGTCGATGGTGAGCACATTGGAGGGGCGGCGGTCGGCCAGGATCGCCGGAATGTCCTGGGCGGTCGGCATGCCCTCCTGGAATTGCGGGCGGCCAAAGGGTGAATTGCGCCCATTCTGGGCGTTCTGCGGGCCGCCATACTCCTGGTCCGAGACGCGGTTGCGCAGGGCGGCGCGGGCGCCGTTGAGGCGCTCGATCAAGGCCTGTTCGGTAGCTGGCGAGAGATTGCCCCCGGCAAGGGCGCCGCGATACACATCGAGCTGCTGACGCAATTGCTGATCGTCGAGACGATCGGGCGGCGTACGGTCGTTGAGCAGGCCGAGCGCCCGCTGCTCGGCGGCCTGGTTGACTGGAGCGCGCACGAAGTCGCTCTGGCCCTGCGGCACGGCGCCTCCCTGCTGTTGATTCTGGAAACCACCCTGGCCCGGCAGGTTGCCTTGACCGGGGAGGTTGCCTTGACCGGGGAGGTTGCCTTGACCGGGGAGGTTGCCTTGGCCGGGAAGGTTGCCTTGGCCGGGAAGGCGGTTGCGCCCGCCCTGGCCCTGCTGCGTGCCGTCATCCTGTCCCTGGCCCTGGGCGGGGTTAGCGCCCTGGCCTGCCGGACGCTGGCGGCCGGGAAGGAATTGCGATCCCGGCTTCTGGCCCTGATTCTGCGGCTGGCCGGTCGTATCGGGCGTGACCTCCGGCTGGGATGTGTCAGGCTGTCCCTGCTGGTTGGTACGGTCGTGGTGCTTGCCTTGACCCTGCCCCTGCTGCTGGTCCGGTTGGGCTTGCGGCTCGCCCCCGGTTGCGGGGGCGGCGCCGCCTTGCTCGCCCTCATTGACCGGGCGCTGACCCTTCTGGCGCGGCGGCTTGCCGGTGCCAGGCTGCTGCCCGTTGTCAGGCTGCGTATTGTCAGGCTGCGCGTTGTTTTGGGCGGGCTCCGATGTGGCGGGAGCAGGTATCTCGGCGGCCGGCGCCGGCTTCTGGCGCTTCGGCTTCATGGCGGGGGCACCAGCTCCCTCATCGGCGGCATTCGGTGCTGCGCCGGCGCCATCCTGCTCGACCGCACCAGGCTTCTGGCGCTTCGGCTTCACGGCGGGGGCACCGTCATCGGGAGCCGCAGGAGCGCCGCCGGCATCATCCTGCGCGGCCGGCTTCTGCCGGCCCTGCTGCGGCTTCAGCGGAGCGCCTTCCGGATTCTGTGATTCGTCGCCTGCGCCCTGCTGCCTCTGCTTGTGACGCTTGATCACATCCTCCGGCGAGGCCTTGCCGGGCGCCTCGACCGTTGGGGTCTGCGTGTCCTGCGCCACCACGATCGCCGTGGGAGAAACAGCAAGCATCAGGGTTCCGACCAGACCGATCAAATTTCTGCGCAGGGACATGGCGACCTCTCTTGTTGGAGCGCCATAATCCGGATTGCGGCTGAACCGAAACTGAACGCGGAACGGGTGGAGCCATCTTTAGGGGCCATGAAGTCTCCTGAATTGAACAGTGTTCAATTTCGAGGCGGCGCGCTTCAGGCTAAGAATCAGCGATCGATCCGCGTCGAGAGAATGACCGAGGTCGAGGTGCGTTCCACGCCATCGAGAGCACCGATACAGTCGGCCAGTTCGTCGAGTTCACCGACGGAACGGGCTTCGATAACCGCGATCATGTCGACATTGCCGCTCACCGAATGGAGCGCGCGCACGGCAGGAATCGCGCGCAGACCGGCCTCTACCTGGCGGATCAACTTGGGCAGTATCGTGAGCAGGACATGGGCGCGAATAAGGGCGCCTGTGTGCTCCTCGGACAGTCTCAGCGTGTAGCCGATGATCACGCCGCGCCGTTCCAGCCTTTCCATCCGGCTTTGCACCGTCGTCCTGGAAACGCCGAGCTGCCGTGCGATCTCGGCAGTGGAGGCGCGTGCATTCTCGCGCAGGATGGCAATAAGGGCATCGTCGGCTGCTGTCGTCATAGTGACGATATAGCTGGCTTTATTATGCAGGTATAGTTCGGCATATCGTCGAAATGATAGCTACGATCGGACGAAGCTCAAGCGTATCCTGTTGCTGGCGATTCGCAGGGGGAAACGGCATGCGCAGGATCGTGGTTGCGGGTTCAGGCAAGATCGGCTCGACCATCGCCGATATCCTGGCGGTGAGCGGGGACTACGGCGTAACCGTGATAGACCGCTCGGCGGAGCAGCTCGACAACGCCGAATTGTCAGGCGCGGTGGTCCGGCGCGAGGTCGACATCCAAGACGAGGAGGCGCTCGATGCCGTGCTCACCGGTGCCTTTGCGGTTCTGAGCGCAGCGCCCTTTCAACTCACCACCCGTATCGCCGAGGCGGCTGCGCGGGCCAATGTGCATTATCTCGATCTCACCGAGGACGTCGCCTCGACCCGCCGGGTGCGCGATCTCGCGGCTTCGGCCGAATGCGCCTTCATCCCGCAATGCGGTCTGGCGCCCGGCTTCATCTCCATCGTCGCCAACGATCTCGCCAAGCAGTTCGACACGCTGGACTCCATCCGCATGCGCGTCGGCGCCTTGCCGCAATACCCTTCGAATGCCCTTAACTACAATCTCACCTGGAGCACCGACGGCGTCATCAACGAATATTGCGAGCCCTGCGAGGCAATCGTCGACGGTCATCGCGTCGAGGTGCCGGCCATGGAGGAGCGCGAGGAGTTCTCGCTCGATGGCGTGACCTATGAAGCCTTCAACACCTCGGGCGGGCTCGGGAGCCTGTGCGAGACTTATATGGGCAAGGTGCGGACGCTGAACTACCGCACCATCCGCTATCCCGGTCATGCCGCCATCATGAAAGCGCTGCTCAACGATCTCGGTCTTCGGCGCCGGCGCGAAGTGCTGAAGGACATATTGGAGAATGCGCTGCCGACCACGGTGCAGGATGTGGTGGTGATCTTCGTCACCGTCAGCGGCAAGCGCCACGGTCAACTCGTGCAGGAGACCTACGCCAACAAGATCTACAGCCGCCGCGTCGGCGCGCAGTTGCGCAGTGCCATCCAGGTGACGACGGCCTCCGCCATCTGCGCCGTGCTCGACATGCTGGCCAGGGGCGAACTCCCGCAGCGCGGTTTCATCCGCCAGGAGGACATCGGGCTGGAGGCGTTCCTGGCGAACCGCTTTGGCGGAGCCTATGCGCAGGTGGCGGGGCGGTAAAGGGAGAGGGGACGAGGCTCGCGTCGCGCCTCCCGCTCAGAACACCCCTGGCGGCGTCTGCGTCCTTCTCGCCGGCTTGAAGAATGGCTTGCCGACCACCCGCGCCCGCACCATGCTCTTCTGGTAGACGAGCTCGCGCAGAGCGTAGATCTCCACCCACAGATTCTCCTTGATGCGCTCACCATAAGGTCGTTGCAGCGAGGCGAGGGCGATGTTGCGCTTGGCGGTGGGGGACCAGGCCGCGGCGGTGATGTGGCCCACCTCGCGCTTGCCGCCGTGATAGACCAGCGCATGCTCGGCCGGGATATTGCCCTCGATATCCAGCCCCACCAGAATGTGCGGGGAGGAGCCCGCCTTCTTCTCCGCCCGCAAGGCTGCCGCGCCATTGAAATGGCAGTCCTTGTCGAAATTGATCATCCAGTCCAGATCGATTTCGAAGGGCGAGCGGCGGCGATTGGCTCGCACCGCCACATCGGCCGTGACGAAATCCGCATTGGCGACGATGAAGCCGGCCTCGAGGCGCGCGAGGTTCAGCGCCGCATAGCCGATGGCGGTGATGCCGGCGAGACGGCCGGCCTGGAAAAGCCTGTCCCACAGTGCCAATGCCTGATCGGGTGCAACGAAGAGTTCATAGCCGAGATCACCGGTGAATCCGGTGCGCGAGATCTCGACCCTCAAGCCGTCGCGCTCGAATGCCGCGATGTCGAAGGGCCTCATTGCCTCGATGTCGAAGCCGGCGTTGCGCAGCACGGTCGCCGAGGTCGGGCCCTGCAATGCAAGGCCGGCGATCGCCTGCGTGACCTCCTCGATGACGACGTCGAAGCCGATGGCCGAATCGAGCAGCCAGTTGAGGTGGCGGTCCTGGCAGCACAGGCGAAAGGAAGTCGGTGAGAAGCGGAACAGCGTGCCGTCATCCAGCACCTTGCCGTCATCGTCGCACCAGGCGGTGTAATGCACCTTTCCAGGTTTGAGCCTGGCGACGTCGCGCAGCGTGAGGCGGTTGAGGTAAGCCTCGGCCTCAGGTCCCTCGATGCGGTACTTCGTCATCGGCGTGACGTCGAAGACCGAAGCGGCGTTGCGGATGGCGAAATATTCCATCTCGCGGTCGCGAACCACCGAAGCCGATCGGTAGCCCGACCAGGCATACCAGTCATTGGCGCTCGCAAGGAGGGCAAGGCGCGGATGGAAAGGCGTCTCCCACAGGGGCGTGCGGAAATGATCCTTGGCGAGGGCATTACGCATGCTGTTGCTTCCCTGAGAGAATGACCTTTGCCGCATTCAGGGCGGCGGCACCCATGACGCCGCCACCGGGATGCGAGCCGGCGCCGCAAAGGTACAGGCCGTGTAGGGGTGTGGCATAGCGGGCGGCTTCCGGCACCGGCCGCAGCATGAGCATCTGCCCGATGGCGAGCTCCCCATGGTGCCAATGACCGCCTGGCATGCCCGTCCCGCGTTCGATATCCCCGGGCGTCAGCAGATTGGCGGTGCTGACGAGGGCGCCGATGCCGGGGGCGTGACGCTCCAACACGGCCAGGATGGCTTTGAGGAAACTCTCGCGGGCAGCAGGTGCCTTGTGCTCGAAGTCTGACGCGGCATAGATCGCGCTGATCGATGCGACATGCTTGCCCGGCGGGGCGAGGGTGGGATCGCTGAGGCTCGGCAGCACGATCTCCAAGGCCGGCTCGCCAGCGGCACCGCCATATTTGGCGGCATCGAAACCCTTCTCGATCGCCATGACCGAAGGCGCGATCAGCAACCGTCCGGCGAGGAATTCGCGCGGCAGGCCGGCGAAGTCCGGCAGGCTTTCGAGCGCCAGATGCAGCCGGGCGACATTGCCGCGCTGGCGGATATTGTTCACCCGGCGCACGAAGCCAGTGTCGAAGTGGCGCGCACCGGCGAGCTTCAGAATGGTTGCCTTGGGGTCGCAGCTCGACACCACGCAGGGTGAGCGGATCTCCTCGCCATCCCAGAGCACGACACCGGTCACCGCGCCCTGCTCGACCCGGAGGCGTCCAACCGCCGCACTTGTCCGGATTTCAACGCGGGCCGCGCGTGCGGCGGAAGCCAGGGCATCGATGACGCCACCCATGCCGCCCTTCGGCAAGGCGATCGCGGCCTGGCTGCCGCCGGACTGTCCCGTCAGGCGATAGTAGAGCGTCATCAGCGAATTGGGCGAGCGCGGGCCGAGATGGGTGCCGAGTACGGCGTCGAAGGCGACGGCGCCCTTGAGGAGATCGCTCTCGATCTCCTCGTCGAGCACATCGGCGATGTTCATCAGGGCCATGCGCAGGAATTCGCGCATCTCGGCCTGGCCGAGACGGCGCACGGCGAGAGCAAGCTTGCCCAGGGTGAGCATATCGGCAACGCCACCATTCCTCAGCCGCGGTGGCTGCTCGCGCAGCAGGGGGCGGAGCACGCCGGCGAAAGCGAGGAGGCGGGTACGCAACCGCGCCCAGCCCTGGCGGTCTTCGTCCGAGACCGCGCCGCTCAGTCGCTCGCCGAAAGCGCCTTCGAAGGTGAGATGCGCGCCGTCGGGCGAGAGAGCCGTGGTGGGGATTGCCTGCGCGGCGAGCGCCAGCCCGTGCCGCTCGAGCTTGAGCATGGAGACGAGGTCGGGATGGAGCTGGCCTAGGATGTGGGCGATTTCGGAGACCCTGAATCCCGGCGCGAATTCCACGGTGCGGGCGCCGCCACCGATCATCTCGGCAGCTTCGAGCAGCAGCACGCGCTTGCCGCGCGCACCCAGCAGCGCGGCGCAGGCGAGGCCATTGTGCCCGGCCCCGATGACGATGGCATCAAACGACTGCATGGGCTTCACTCATGCCGGTTGGCTTGCGTTTCAGGTCACGCAGGATCTCGGCGGCGGCATTGCGCCCGGGCGCGCCCATCACCCCGCCCCCCGGATGGGTGGAGGAACCGCACATGTAGAGGCCCCGGATCGGGCTGCGATATTGCGCGTAGCCAGGCACCGGACGGTTGAAGAGAAGCTGGTCGAAGGTGAGTTCGCCCTGGAAGATGTTGCCCTCCGTGAGGCCCACTTCAGCCTCCAATTCGCGGGGCGTGCGCACCTCGGCGTGCAGGATCAGGTCCCTGAAGCCAGGCGCGTAGTCGGCGATCTGGTCGATCACCGTCTTGCCGAAGGCGTCGCGGTCGGCATCCGTCCAGTCGCGGCCCTCGACCTTGGGCGGGCAATATTGCACGAAGCAGCTGACGAAATGCTTGCCCGGTGGCGTCATGGTCGGGTCGAGCGTGGTGGGGATCATCATGTCGATGAAGGGATCGGCCGACCAGCGGCCATATTTCCAGTCGTCATAGGCTCGCTCCATGCGCTCCACGCTATCGGTGAAATGGAGGTCGCCGCGATAGCAGGACGAGCCTTCCGGCAAGGCGGGGAAGCGCGGCCGGGCATCGAGGGCGATGTTGACCTTGCCCGAGGAACCGCGGATCTTGAAATTCCTAACCTTCATCACGAAGTCGCCCGGCAGCGCCTGCTCCTCGACATGCTTGAGGAAGGTGCGCTTGACGTCGAGATTGGAGACGATCAGGCCGCCTTCGATCTCCTCGCCGCCTTCGAGCACCACGCCGGTGGCACGACCGTCGCGCACCTTGATGCTTTCGATGCCCTTGCCGGTTCGAATCTCCCCGCCCGCCTCGCGGAAGGCGGCAGCCAGGGCCTGGCTGATCGCGCCCATGCCGCCGCGGGCAAAGCCCCAGGCCCCGACCGAGCCGTCCACCTCGCCCATGTAGTGATGCAGCAGCACATAGGCCGAGCCCGGCGACATCGGGCCGAGTGCGGTGCCGATGATGCCGGAGATCGAGAGGCTCGCCTTGACGAGGTCTGTCTCGAAATATTCGTCGAGGAAGTCGGAGATCGACATCGTCCAGAAGCGGATGGTGTCATACATTTCCCGCTCGGTGAGGCCGTGGAACTTCTTGCCGAGATAAAGCAGTTCGCCGATGTCGCGCGGCTTCAGCGAGGCCGGGTCCGGCGGCGTGCGGAGCAGGAAAGGCTGGATGAAGCGGCACTGGCGGATGACGTCCGTGGCATAGCGGTCATAGGCTTCGGCGTCGCGCAACGAGAAGCGGCCGATCTCGCGGCGATGGGCATCATGGTCCCGATAGGTGGCGAGATAGTCGCCCTCGCGGGTGAACACTGCCCCGCCTTCATAGGGGATGATCTGGAGGCCGTGGCGGGGCAGATCGAGGTCGCGCATGATCTCGGGCCGCAGCAGGCTGCAGACATAGGAGCAGTTGGAATAGGTGAACCCCGGATAGAGCGAGCGGCTCACCGCGGCGCCGCCCACCCAGTCGTTCTTTTCCACCAGCAGCACGCTGAGGCCGGCCTTGGCGAGATAGGCGGCATTGACCAGCCCGTTATGCCCGGCACCGACGACGATGGCATCATATCGCTTCATGGATTTCCTGCCGGAGGCAATAATATTGCTATACGTTCGTTCAGAATAAGCCACAAAACTGAACGATCGTACAGCCTTTTTTGTTGAAGCGCCGTTCGCCCTCGTCTAGCCTTGGGCGAGGCAGGCAGGATGGTTTCGAGCGACATGGCGATCGTTGGTGAAGCGAAGACCCGAAGGAGTAAGGGCGCCGAACGCCGGCAGGAACTCATCGAGGTGACCATCGATTGCCTTGCGAGGCACGGTTATGAGGGCACCACCATCGGGGTCGTCGCCGAGGCGGTGGGCATGTCGCGCGGCATCGTGAACTTTCATTTCGAGACCAAGGAGCAGTTGCTCCTGGCGACGCTGCGCTTCCTGTCGGATGAATATCGCGCCCATTGGAAAGGGGCCCTTGCCACGGCGGGGTCGCAGCCGGCCCGGCGGCTCTGGGCGCTCGCCATGGCCGATTTCGACCGCGCGATCTGCACCCCTCGCAAGCTTGCCGCCTGGTGCGCCTTCTGGGGCGAGGCGAAGACGCGGCCGACCTATCGCCAGATGTGCGGCGCCAACGATGCGGAGTATCAGGCGACGGCGGTGGAGCTCTGCGCGGCGCTGGCGCCTGACGGCGTGGAGCCGTCGCAACTCGCGCGCGGCATCGTCTGCATGCTGGAAGGGCTGTGGCTGCATCTGATGATGTCGCCCGGCAGCCTTTCGCGTGAGGAGGCAAGGGCGGTGGCGGCTGCGCAGCTGGCGCTGCTGCTGCCCGGGCATTTCTCGGCGAAGGGGCCGTTGTGAATACTCAGCGCAGCAGAACAAGGCACGGGCCCTCCCCACCAAGCTGGGGGAGGTTCAGTTGCGAGGAACGGCGGGCGACCGTCCGGAGGTCGCCCGCCTCTACGAAGATAGCTCCTATTAATTCCCAGGGCCTTTTGCAGCCGCTTCGGCCTCTGCCATGTGTTTCTGCATCTCAGCTTTGATGGCGTCGAGATTGAAGCTCGCCCCTCGCTGCATTGGGGGATAGTCTATGAAGGTCTGGAGTTCCTTGCCAACGACCTGCTGGACGAAAACGAACCGCCAGAATTGATACTTGAACCAGTCGAAGTACTGCTGCGCTCCGTCTTTCGTCCCGTTGTTTGGCCAGCCTGTCCGTTCAAACGGGTCAAGCCGCAGGTTCGTGATGTAGGGAACGTCGGGATGGGTCTTTTCGCCTAGCCAGCCGGCGGGCTGGTCGATGAACCGGAACTTGTAGTCGTCGATACGCACTGCGCCGACGGTGCTTTCGCCGAGGTAGAAGATTTCATGTCGCGCGGAAGGCCCTTTGCCGGTGATGGCGTCCAACTGGTTGTAACCATCCAGATGGTTCTTGTACGTCCGGTCGCCAATCGTCTTGCCCTTCAATAGCTCATCCGTAATGTTCGGGTTGCCGGCAGCCGCGACAAACGTCGGTAACCAGTCGAGACCCGAAAATATACCATTCTGAACCGTGTCAGCGGGTACGTGACCTGGCCAACGAAGAAGCGCGGGGACGCGGAAGCCGCCCTCGAGGACAGTTCCCTTGGACTGGGCGAATGGTGTCTGACCGCCATCGGGCCAGGTGAAGACTTCCGTACCATTGTCAGTGGTGAAGAGGACGATGGTGTTGTCATCCACGCCCATGTCAGTGAGCTTTTTCATCACCAGGCCAACGTCGTCGTCGAGTTGGGCCATGCCGGCTTCTTCTTCGGACCATCCGTTCTTGGAATTTCGCATCGCTTCATACTTCGGCGAGAGATGCGTAACGATATGCATGCGCGTCGGATTGAGCCAGACGAAGAACGGCTTGTTTTCCTTATGGGCCTTTTCCATGAAATTGAGAGACATGTCGCGAATCTCGTCGTCCACCGTTTCCATCCGTTTGGGATAGAGTGTGCCGGCATCCTCGATCTTCTGCTTGCCGACCTTGCCCCAGCGCGGCATGTCTGTGGGATCATCGACGTCGGTAGCCCAGCTGTGAACCATATTGCGCGGGCCGACCTTATCCAGCAGTTCCTGGGGGTAATTGGGGTGTGCAGGGTCTTCCATCGCATCGAGATGATAGAGATAGCCGAAGAACTCGTCGAAGCCATGTACGGTCGGCAGGAACTCGTTCTTGTCGCCGAGATGGTTTTTGCCGAACTGGCCAGTCGCATAACCCATCGACTTCAAAACCGTCGCAATGGTCACCGCCTCGGCCGGCAGTCCGACTGACGCTCCGGCCTGACCAACCGTGGTCATGCCCGTCCGGATGGGCAATTCACCCGTGATGAAGTTGGCGCGGCCGGCCGTGCAACTGGCCTCGGCGTAGTAGTCCGTGAACAGCGCCCCCTCCTTGGCAATCTTGTCCAGGTTGGGTGTTCTGCCGGCCATCATGCCGCGACTATAGGCACCGATATTCCACATACCAATATCGTCGCCCATGATGACAACAATGTTTGGCTGCGCGGGGGTCTGTGCGTGTGTGGGAACCAACGCCGTCGTGGCGAGCATCAGGCCGCCAGCGAACGCACTACTTATTTCGGTTATCTTTGATCGAATACTCATGCTGCGCTCCATATTGCCGCTACTCGCATCCGCGCGTGGACGCCCAGCTGCAAGATCGCTCTAGGAAAGAGGAAGGCTATTGGACGAAGGAGCAGTCGAGATTGCCCTTACAGATAATAAAGGCCAAAGCACTCGGTCATGCCGCCCGATCCACGGCTAAGCAGTTGTTTCCGAGAGGGGCGGGACTATAGTCCTTCGCTTCTTTTTTGTCTACGGGTCGAGCGGCTCACAACTATTAATTGTAGATCTGTCGTTGGTTTCATTGAGAATAATCGCGCTCGCTATCTACTTTGCCCCGTATCGCGGCCCTTCGGGTCGCCGATGTCCTGCCGTCTTCGCCTCAACGCTGGCAGCGATTGCTACGCTCCCGCTTGATGGAAGCAATCAGGTCGCGCCATTCGCGGGAGGCGTAGAAGTTCTCAACGCTCTTGGGTGCGGTGCGGGCGGAGTAAAACTCGGCGTGAGCTGAAGGTCCGGGAATGAGCTGACACTGTGGGCTCATGGGCGTGCCTCACTCCGCCCACACCCCACCCTCGATCCCGCCCCAGCTTCGTGGGGAGGGAGGGCGCCTTACATTGTTAGGTGCCGAGATTTGCCAAGTTCTTCGGCCCTGGACAGCAAAATGCCCGGTTATCCGAGGACGGGCCGAACGTCGAGAAATCGGATCGTGAAAGGTCTTTTCTCAGCTCTGCAGCTTCTCGGCGAAGAGCACGATCGCCTTCTGGTAATTCGTCGACTTGTTCCACTCGCTCAGCACGCCGAAATTACTGCTGCCCACCTCGTAGCTGCCGCCCGCCGACCAGCCATGGGCCTGCAGGAGGTTGGCGATGGATCCGAGCACGTCAGCGGGGGTGCGGATCAAATCGCGGCGGCCGTCGCCATTCATGTCGACGGCATATTTGAGGTAGTTCGAGCACAGGAACTGGGCCTGGCCGATCTCACCGGCCCAGGCGCCGATCATGGCGGAGGGTGTTTCGTCGCCGCGCTGTACGATCTTGAGGGCCGACATCAGCTCGTTGCGGAAGAAATCGGAGCGACGGCAGTCATAGGCCAGCGTCGCCAGCGAGCGGAACACCGGCATCTTGCCGGAGACCACGCCGTAATCCGTCTCCATGCCCCAGATCGCCACCAGGATCTCGGGCTGCACGCCGAAGCGGCTCTGGATCTGCGAGAGGACGCCGGCATAGCGCTGCATCATCGCCTTGCCCTTGGCGATGCGCCCACCGGTGACGCGGCCGGCGGCGAACTGCTCGAAGGTGCCGCCGAAGGTCTTCTTCTGCGAGCGGTCGAGATGAATCACCGTGGTATTGTAGGTCACGCCGCTCAGCGCCGCACTGACGACGTCTTCCGAGATGCCCTCGCTCACGGCTTCCTGCTTGAAGGAGTCCAGCCAGGCTGGGAAACCGGCGGCATCATTGCCGCATTGTGCGGCGCTGGCGGGTGCGGCTGCGAAGACCGCAAGCGAAAACAGGGCGCACAGGCAGGCGATGAACAGGCGCATGGAGTATCTCTGATGGGAACCGAATTGATGGAATTGTGTGGCTGAATGGCCGGTGCAGGGCTGTGATTCGTCGATAGCCGTAAACGCATCGAGGATAAAGTTACAACTTATAGATGTGCCGCTCTGAATAAGATTGTGCATAGCAGGCCCGAGCGGTGGCGCGTGCCAGAAGCGCCACGCCTGTCGCGAGCAGCGTCATCCCGGAAGTCGGCATACAGCGCTTGATAATTAAGCATAATGCTTTAATAAAATAAGGAAGCTCTCGGGAGCGACCAGCCGCCTGTTCAAGAGTGGTGCCACGCGATGTCCAGCCCGCCAGCCTCAGAAAGCCGCAAGGGCAGCAATTCCGTCCAGGTGCGGCGCTACAATGAGCGCGTGGTGCTGGAGGCGCTGCAGCGGCTCGGCCAGGCCTCGAAGGCGGAACTCGCCCGTTCGGCCAATCTGACGCCGCAAGCCGTTGCCGCCATCGTCGACCACCTGGAAGGAGTCGGCCTTGTCAGGCATGAGGGCAAGCGCGTCGGACAGGTCGGCCAGCCCTCGACTCTCTATGCCCCGGCGCCGGACGGGGCCTTCTCGATCGGCCTGCATATCGGGCGGCGGGCCTTCGATGCCGTGCTGGTCGATTTCACCGGCAAGACCCTGCGCATCGAGACCTGCGAATATGAATTCCCCGAACCGAAGGCGGTAGCCGATCTTGCCGGCGCCTATGTCCAGACCTTCCGCGCCAGCCTCGCTCCGGACCTGCGCGAGCGCATCGTGGGCGTCGGCATAGCCATGCCCTATTTCATGGACAGCTGGACGAAGGAACTGGGCATGCCGCGTTCCATCACCGAGGCCTGGGAAAACTTCGATTTCGCGAAGGCGCTGACCCACCATATCAGCCTGCCGCTGTTCTTCGAGAACGACGCCTCCGGCGCCGCCACGGCGGAACTCGTCTATGGCCGGGGGCGGGAGACTCGCGATTTCATCTACCTCTTCATCGCCACCTTCATCGGCGGCGGCCTGATCATCAATGGCAATCTGGAGACGGGGCCGCATGGCAATTCGGCTGCCTTCGGTCCCTATCCGGTGACGCCCTCCCTGCTGTCTACCGTGCCCCCGCCCAAGGGGCCGTTCGAGATCCTGCTGCGCCGCGCCTCGATCTATGTGCTGACCCATCATCTGCGCGAGAATGGCGTGCCGATCCGACGCGCCTTCGAATTGGAGGCGATGGGGGAAAAGGCCGAGCCCTTCCTCGGTGAATGGATCGCCGATTGCGCCGACGCCCTGGCGCAGGCGATCGTCGGGGCCATTGCCGTGGTCGATGTCGACAGCATCGTCATCGACGGTATCCTGCCACCCGCCATCCTCGAAAGGACGGTGGAGGCGGTGTCGCAGCGCTTCGGGGAAATCGTGCCTGAGGGCCTGGTGGCGCCGCGCATCGAGGTCGGCACCATTGGCCCGCAAGCGGCGGCGATCGGGGCGGCCATCCTGCCGCTTTACGCCATGTTCGCCCCCGACAGCGGCACGCTGGTCAAGGCCAAGGCGCCGGGTTCGGGACGCATCAGCCTGCAGACCTATATCCGGGCGCAATGACGGCGTGGCGGTCTCCGACCGCCACTCTTGGAACCGCTACTTGCGTCGGAAGAAAATTGGCAGTCGGAGACTGCCACTCCATTCAGTGCTTCGAATGCCATGCCCTTGCTTGACTCGCTTCCTTCGTGGATATATCCATTTGATTTAATAATTAAGCGCATTGAGGAGGCGACCATGGGGGAGATGCCCACGGTGATCCGGTCAGGCATGGCTGGGCCGGCCTTCACTGCTTCCGCCGCCCCGAATCCAGTTTCCTGCGATGAATAGCGCCGTCGTCAATGAGATACCGGGCGAGGCGGTGGCCGCGGCTCCCGCCGCAACGGCCGGCCTGCGCAACGCCTCCAAGCGGTTCGGCGGCACGATTGCCCTCGCCGAGGCGAGCTTCGACCTCCTGCCGGGCGAGGTGCTCGCCCTTCTTGGTGAAAACGGCGCTGGCAAGAGCACCTGCGTGAAGCTGCTTGCCGGCGTCTACCGGCCCGACTCGGGGGCTGTGATCATCGATGGCCAGCCGGTGGATCACTGGTCGCCGCTCGAAGCCCAGCGCCGCGGCATCGCGGTGATGCATCAGCATCCCGGCCTGTTCGGCGACCTCACGGTCTTCGAGAACATCTTCGTCGGCCATATGCCGCGCCGCGCTCTGGGCAGCATCGATTATGACCGCATGCGCGAGGAGGCGCGGGCGCTTCTGGAGGTGGTAGGCCTTTCCTGCGCACCCGAGGACCGATTGAACCAGCTGCGTACTTCCGAGCAACAGCTGGTCGAGATCGCCCGCGCGCTTTCGGTGAATGCCAAGGTGCTGATCATGGACGAGCCCACGGCCGCCTTGTCCCAGCGCGAGGTGGAGCGTCTGTTCGCGGTGGTCGCCCAGCTCAGGGCGCGGCAGGTGGCGATGATGTTCGTCGGCCATCGCATGGAGGAGATCTTTCGCATCGCCGACCGGATCGCCGTGCTGCGCGACGGCCATCTCATCGGCGTGAAGCCGGCCGCCGAGCTCGATCGCGACCAGGCGGTGCAGATGATGATCGGCCGTCCGCTCAAGGCGATCTATCCGCAATGGGAGAGCAGGCCGGGCGAGGAGGTGCTGGCGGTCTCCGGCCTCTCGCGCGACGAAGCCTTCCGCGATGTCTCCTTCACCGTTCGCGCCGGCGAGATCGTCGGCCTCGGTGGCCTCGTCGGCAGCGGGCGCACGGAGATCGCCCGCGTGCTGTTCGGCATCGACCAGCCGACGTCGGGCACCGTCACGCTCGCCGGCAGCGAGGTCTCCTTCGCGGATCCGCCGGCCGCGATGGCCGCCGGCATCGCCTATGTCTCGGAAGACAGGCTCGGCCAGAGCCTGGTGATGGATTTTCCCATCCTCGCCAATGCCTCGCTGCCCGTCATCGAGAAGGCGACCTTCGCGGGCCTGGTGATGCGCCGGCAGGAGCTTGCGCTGGTCGAACCGCATCTCAAGCGCCTGAAGCTGAAGTTCCGCAGCTATGATCAGCCGGTGAAGACGCTGTCTGGCGGCAACCAGCAGAAGGTGGTGCTGTCGAAATGGCTTGCTACCCACCCGCGCCTCCTCATCCTCGACGAGCCCACCCAGGGCATCGACGTCGAGAGCAAGTCCGAAGTGCACAGCATGATCGCCGAACTGGCCCAGCAGGGCCTTGCGATCATCCTGATCTCCTCCGAGCTGCCGGAGCTGGTCAGCATGTGCGACCGCATCGTCGTGCTGCGCGAGGGCGAGGTCACCGGTGAGTTCTCCCGCGGCGATGTCGACCAGGAGCGGGTGATCCGCGCCGCCACCGATGCCGACAGCGCCGATGCCGGCATGGTCCTGGCTGGTCCCCTGCATGCCGGCGAAGTGGAGAGCCGGGAGGCGCAGCCTTCCTTCCTGCAGCGCCTGCTTCGGCATCGTGAGCTCGGCCTCATTGCCGCCATGGCCGTGGTGGCCCTTCCGGTTATGGCCGTCAACCCGCGCATGATCAGCGCCGAGAACCTCACCGCCGTCGCCATGGACGCGGCGCTGCTGATGATCGTGGCGGTGGCGCAGATGCTGGTGCTGCTCACCCGCAATATCGATCTCTCCGTTGCTTCGGTGATCGGCCTTTCCGCCTATGGCGCGGCGAGCTTCATGCACGGCCATCCCGAGGCCTCCATCCTGCTGGGCATTGCGGTCGCCTGCGGCATCGGCCTTGCGTGCGGAGCGCTGAATGGCCTCGTCGTCACCCTTGGCCGGGTGCCGGCCATCGTCGTCACGCTCGGCAGCCTGTCGGTCTTTCGCGGTCTCAACAGCCTGTGGGCCGGCGGCAAGCAGATCAGCGCCGACCAGGTGCCGCAGGACTGGCTCGACATGACGAGCGCGCGCGTCGCCGGCATTCCCGCCGTGATCCTCATTGCCCTCGTCTGCGTCGTCGCCATCGGCCTTGCGCTGCGCTACCTGCCCGTCGGGCGCGAGCTCTATGCCATAGGCTCCAATCCGGACGGTGCTTCCCTCATCGGCATCCGCAAGACCGCCCTGGTGCTCTGCGCCTTCATGCTGGCGGGCCTGCTCGCCGGCTTTGACGGTGCGCTCTGGGCCTCGCGCTATGCCACCATCGACGCCCGCGTGGCGCTCGGCTTCGAGCTGACCGTGATCGCCGCCGTGGTGGTGGGCGGCGTCGCCATCCGGGGTGGCGCCGGCTCGGTGCTCGGCGTGGTGCTTGGCGCACTGACCCTGCTCGTCATCCAGAACGGGCTGACATTGGTGCGGGTCGATCCGCTCTGGCTCCAGGGCGTCTACGGCCTCGTCATCCTCCTCGCCGTTGGCGTCGATACGGTGATCGGCCGGCGCACCTTGCTGGCGCGGAGGCGGCGATGAAGACGGGACTTCTCGAAAGACTCGCCACCTGGGAGAACTTCCTCGGCCTGCTTACGGTTGCCGTGCTCGCCTACGCCGTGCTGGCGGTGCCGAACTTCGCCACCGGCTTCAACATTTCCCAGGCGATCGCCGGCGCCTCCGAGCGTGCGCTGATCGTCCTGCCCATGGTGCTCCTCATCATCGCCCGCGAGATCGACCTCTCGGTCGCCAGCATCCTGGCGCTCAGCAGCGTGGTGTTCGGCGTGCTGATCCAGGCGGGGTATGGGCAGGAAATCGCCATCCTCGGGGCGCTCGCCACCGGCATCCTCTGCGGCGCCTTCAACGGCGCGCTGGTGACTTATCTTGGCCTGCCGTCCCTCGTCGTCACATTGGGCACGATGGCGATGTTCCGGGGCATCGGCTACATCATCCTCGGCACGGATTCGGTGAACGAGTTCCCGGATTCCTTCACGGATTTCGGCATCAACACGCTGGGCGACTCGCCCCTTCCCTGGACGATCGTGCCCTTCCTGGTGCTGGCGCCGGTCTTTGCCATCATCCTGCAGAAGACCGCCATCGGCCGGCGCATCTACGCGCTTGGCGGCAGTCCGGATACCGCCCTCTATGCCGGCGTGCGGGTTGCCCGCATCCGCCTGAGCCTCTTCATCGTCAGCGGCCTTGTCAGCGCCATTGCCAGCATCGTCTTCACTGCCCGCCTCGCCAATGCCCGCGCCGACAATGCCATCGGCCTCGAGCTCGACGTCATCACCATCGCCCTGCTCGGCGGGGTCAGCGTGTTCGGCGGCAAGGGCAAGCTCACCGGCGTGTTCCTGGCCCTGGTGCTGATCGCCACCCTGCGCAACGTGCTCGGCCTCAGCCAGATCGGCGGCGATGCCCAAGGCACTGTGATCGGCCTGCTGCTCATCCTCTCGCTGCTGATGAGCACGACGGCGCAACGCTTCTACACGGTGCTGCAATCCGCACTGGCACCGGATCGTCCCGCGCGGCCGGGTTCAAGCGGCCGGGCGGGCAAGTCGAAAGCACCTTGAACGAAGAAAGCCACAAGGAGGAACGGCCCCAATGACGAAGCATCTCTTGACTACGGCGGCATTGCTGCTGGGCGCGACCATCATCTCCACCGGCGCTCTGGCCGCCGAGAAATGCTCCAAGGAGCCGGTGACGGTGGGCTTCCTGCCCAAGCTCGACACCGACCCCTATTTCCAGGTCGCCAAGACGGGCGCCGAAGAGGCGCAGGGCGAGATCGGCGGCAAGGTCATCCAGCAGGCGCCCTCGCAGGCGACCGCCGAGGCGCAGATCGAGTTCATCAACAATCTGGTGTCGCAGAAGGTGGACGTCATCGCGATCTCGGGCAATGACGCCAATGCCGTTGCGCCGGCCCTGAAGCGCGCCGTCAAGCAGGGTGTGCGCATCGTCTCCTATGACTCCGATGTCGCCGAATCCGCCCGCACTCTGTTCTTCAACCAGGCCAAGGGCGACAGCCTCGCCGAGATGATGCTGGAGAGCATGGGCCAGATGATCAACTACGAGGGTGATTTCGCCATCCTCTCCTCGACTCCGACGGCCACCAACCAGAACGCCTGGATCGACTTCATGAAGAAGCGGCTGACGGAGCCGAAATACGCCAAGATGAAGCTGGTGCAGATCGCCTACGGCCAGGAGAGCGAGCAGATCAACCAGCAGCAGGCGCTCGGCCTGGTGCAAGCCTTCCCGAACCTGAAGGGCATCATCATTCCCGCCGGCATCGGCCTGCCGGCCGCCGCACGCGCGCTCGACCAGGCCGGGAGCCTCGGCAAGGTCAAGCTCACCGGCCTTGCACCGGCGACGCTGATCAAGAAATACATCCAGAACGGTTCGGTCCAGGATATCTGGTGGAACGTGAAGGACCTCGGCTACCTCACCTATTACGGGGCGCAGGCGCTGGCCCAGTGCAAGATCGACGGCAAGGAAGGCGGCAAGTTCAAGGCCGGGCGGCTGGGTGACTATACCGTCGGCGCCAAGGGCGAGGTGGTGCTTGGGCCGGCGAAGATCGTCACGCCTGCCAATGTCGAAGAGTTCAAGTTCTGAGGAACCTGAACACGGGCCTTGCTGGAGAATGTAAGACTTGGGATGCCAGGACTTATCCTGGGCATCCCAGGCATTGTCTCCGATCTGGCCATGCTCCGGCAAGGGCGTGCCGGTGCATTGGACCCGTCATCCCGGGCGACGAACGAGAGCCGGGATCCATGAACACCATCCTCCGAGGACAGTGTTCATGGATTCCGGCGCTTCGGCCGGAATGACGGGTCCGGTACACTTGCTAGAGCAAAGTGGCTTTAGACCTGATCGCCACGCGCCAAGAGAGACTGTCATCCCCGGCGAGCATGTCACAAGCTGTTGCTTGTGACTGCGAGGGAAGGGGATCCAGGGGCTGTAGGTCTCTGCCATATGAGCCCCTGGATCCCCTTCCCGGGCCTTCGGCCCGCCGGGGATGACAGCCGATCGAAACAAAAACCATAACGCTTTAGCTCAATATCCGCTCCTTGGATCAACACCCCTCAATTCAGGAATACGACATGACGGATAGCTGGTCGCTCGACTGGTCCCATGGCAGCGTGACTGTCCACAGCGGCGCCGGCGCCATCGGTCGCACGCGCTTTCGCCTCGAGGACGGCCGCGAGGTCGAGCCCTTCCACGAGGCGCCCTGGATCACGGCCGGCGAGGCGGTCGAGCCGGAGGTGCGCAACCTCAGGGGCGACTGGCCCTGCCTGCCCTTCGGACGGGTCTACGGCCCGGATGACCGGCTGGTGGAGCCCTGGCACAGCCTTGTGGATGCGCCGGTGCCGGCTTCGGCGCTCGCCGAGAGCGATTTTCTGCTGCATGGTTACAGCGCCAACGCCGAATGGAGCCTGGTATCGAAGACCGAACGCGAAATCGTCCTCGGCCTGGATTATCCTCCGGATTCGCCCATCCAGCGCATCACTCGCTCGATCCGGCCGCTCGACGGACAGGCAGGCCTCGATGTCGCCGTCGAGATCTTGGCGCAGCGGCGCTGCGTCAGACCGTTCGGCTTCCATCCCAACTTCGCACTGCGCGGGGCGCCCGGCTCCTTCCATATCGAGCCTGGGCCGTACAAATTCGGCCTGACCCATCCCGTCGACGAGGTGCTGGCCCGCGCCGCGCCAAACAGCCGGATCGCCAGCCTTGCCGACGTGGCGCTCAAGGGAGGCGGCCACGAGCGCTTCGACCGCCTGCCCTTCGCCGACGACCGCGAGGACATCATCCAGCTCTGCGGCATCGAAAAGGGCATGCATCTGGTTGACCACCACGACAGGGTCGCCTGGGACCTGAGCTGGGATACGACGAAGCTCCCCTCCTGCCTGCTGTGGATGAGCAATCGCGGCCGCAAATTCGCGCCGTGGAACGGACGCAACCTCTGCGTCGGCGTCGAGCCGGTGGCCTCGGCCTTCGATTTCGGCAGCGTGATCGCGGGAGCGGACAATCCTATCGCGAAGGAGGGGATCGCCACAGCGCTGACGATCGAGCCGGGGACACCGTTTACGGTCGGGTATCGCCTCGTCGGAAATACCCTCGCCGCGTGAGGCTGGGTCCTTTCCGCGACTGCCTATCAGGAAGGGGATCCAGGGGCCGAGGTCTCTGCCCTGTCGGCCCCTGGATCCCCTTCCCCTCGTTCTCTCTCGCTGCGCTCGCGAGCAACTCAGCCCGGGATGACAGCCAAAGCAATCGAACTTAAAGCCACCGTGCTCTAGCCGCAGACCATCCGGCCGCTCCTCTCGCACAGGCCGTCCGGCCCGTGGGTTGTTCGGCAGATTGCAATCGCCGATTCCTCGTCCGGCGTCGTACGGGTCCCTATCTGGACTGTCGCGCACGAGGCTCCCACGGATTGATCACGCTCAACCCAGCGGCCTCAAAAGGGCTGGTGTCGCGAGTGGCAACGGCGAAACCGCGTGAAGCCGCTGTGGCAGCGATGTATCCGTCGGCCTTGCTGATCGCTTGACCGGCAGCCCGCGCGCTTGCCATGAACTCGGCATATGCTTGGGAGGTTTCCAGATCGAATGCCAGCACGCGGCCCTTGAAGGCTGGCAGCACTTCCCGCTCCAAGCGCTCCTGATAGATTGTCCGGCGCTTTCCGGCCGGCATCGCGGCAATACCGAAACGCAGTTCGGCCACGGTAATCGCCGACAAGTAAAGGCTTTCAACAAGCTGGGCATCAATCCAGGTCAACACATTCGGCTCGGGTACAAGCTTCCACAATTCTGAAAGCACGTTGGTGTCCAGAACAATCATTCGTCGAAGCTGATGGGTTCGGCCGCGGCCTTGTCCCGCTCAAAAAGGGCGTGTTCCTCGCCGGTCAGGCCGCCTGCCTCGCGGGCAATCGATACCAGCAGGGACCCGAGTTTTAGGCGACCATCAGGCTTTGCAGCCTGCTCCAGTATTTCGCGGATTTCAGCCTCGGTACTGCGTCCGTGCAGAGCCGCGCGAACGCGGATGGCGCGGTGCACCTCATCTGGGACATTGCGGATGGTAATGGAGGGCATTGACTGCTCGTGGCGTGATTGCTTTCATTGATTGCAATCTATATATTTGCAATCACGATGGCAAGCTCTACCAATCAACATTCGATTTCCTACATTTCCAATCGAGCAGAGCCCGCATTAGTAGGTGAGGTTGCGAATAGTTTGTGGATAAAATTCGCTAACAGCGAATTTTATTCCGCGCGCAGCTACGAATCGGTTATGGTTCGTACGTCGAATGAAAACGGGATGACCTTCACTCACTGAAGCCCTGCGGGGCTTCGCGGGAGGCGCGAGCCTCCTACCAAATCTCCGGCGCTCGCGGGTATCCGACGGGTGGCGGGGGCGGGCGGCACCGCGAAGGGTGCGGTTCCGCCCGTACATGCAGGTAATGCGCTTCTGCCCACTTCTCTCTGACCACGAAGGGGTCGCTGCAATAGTGCAGCGACTGGTTAGGAGGAGGCCTTCATGGAAGGTGAGTTCGATCGGAAGCGGCGGCGGGTAAAGAAGATGCGGCTTAACTGGGCCAAGTGTCTGGTGAAGCCTGTCACCGTGCGGATGGCGGTGGCTGTCATCGTCGGGATCACCAAGGTGATTGCGGCGTTGTACAAGCTTTACTGCGAGTTTCGGCACTAGCCCGCCGCCCTGTTTTGTACACGTCTCAGGAGTGAATTTGATGATGAACGAGGCTTTGCGGCTAATTCGAGTATTCCACGATATGAAGCAGGCTGAAGCGGCAAAGGCTTTAGGTGTTTCGGCCTCTTATTTGTCTGAGGTAGAGAAGGGAAAAAAGAAAGCGACGCTGGAACTCATCGAAAAATATGCAGAAACATATCGGATACCGGCGTCGTCGATCTTGTACTTTTCGGAGAACATGGGTCAGGCACGCGCCGTCGAGACAACTCGTACTGCTGTCGCTAGTAAAATCATCAAATTGATGCAGTTCCTCGAAACGAAATCAGAGCGCGCAGATGTTGACTAGACGCGGCAGCTACACCCTTGAACAGTCAAGCCTCTATCGAATGACTCGTCGCGCGCGCCTGGCCGAGCTGCTGGGGCTAACCGACGCGCAGCTTCGCCACGTTACGAAATACGCTGACACACTCTACCGCGAGTTTGATCAACCAAAAAAGAGTGGCTCCGGCACTCGCCATATCGAGGATCCGGCCAAGCTGCTAAAGACCGCTCAGGGAAAGTTGGCAAAATTGCTTTCCAGAATCGCGCCACCCGATTTTCTCTTTTGCCCTGTTAAGCGGCGCTCCTACGTAACCAATGCCGCGCGTCATCGCGGCAACCGTGTCATTCGTTCCCTCGACATCCACTAATATTTCCCGAACACCGCCGCGCGCCGCGTGTTCTGGTTCTTTAATTCCGTGATGGGGTGTGGGCGCGATATTGCAGGAACGTTGACGAGCTTTGCATGCTATCGCGGACACCTACCGACAGGCAGCCCTCTCAGTCCAATCATGGCGTTCTTCGCCCATTACGACATGTGGAAGGAAATAGCCTCGATCTGCCGTCGCGAGGGTGTTACGCTTACCGTTTACGTCGACGATCTTACGGTCTCAGGCGAGCGTGTGCCAGAACGAGTGATGTGGGAGATAAAGGAGACCATCCACGGCGCCGGCCTGCGGTATCACAAGGAAAAACTTTTTGTCGATCGACCGGCCGAGGTCACCGGTGTGTTCGTTGTTAACAACAACATCTCTGTTCCACACAAACAGTTCAAGAAGCTAAGGCTGGCATTGGAGTCCGCGAAATTGGCCGGTTCACGCCAGACTAAAAAGGCGCAGCTTCAGCTTGACGGCCTAAAGGGCCAGCTATCGCAAATTCGGAAGGTGGCAGCGGCGTTGAACTGATACCGTGCTTGTCGATATTTGACCGAAGCGAGCCTATTGACCCAGAGGCGAGCGTGAAGAAGATCAAAATAGGTCACCGCGTGACTTTTCAGGCGGCTGTCCGTCAAGGCAATCCGGCTCTCACCCGCATAGTTCGCGCCGTTTACCCCGACGGGCACGGGATGATGTGAAGCGCAATTATCCAGCACCACGCTCTGGAGCAAAATGTATTGGGGAACGATCGGATTTCCAAATTAATGCGCAGGCACCACGTCAATCTTGCGATTCCTGGCGATTCGATCTGACGGTAAAACACCCCGATCCGGAAGCAATTTATCTTAGTGAGCGTTCGGAGCCGGCGGATACGGGGTGTTGAGAAAGAAGTGTATGAGAGATCAAGTGTTCATTGAGTGGAAGGGCCACGGCGGTTAAAGCTATTATTCTTAGATAATCCCTTGGATACTTGGTCAAACAAGTCGTGAGCTCCCAGTTCAATGGACATCTCTCTTTGTGATATTTTCCTCCTCTGGCCTTGTCTGCTTTCAAGCTACATGAACAAAAAATCAACAAATATTGACTTTCATTCCTTCCCATGCTTTATTCCGTGACGGAATGAGGCGTCAGCGGCCGGCGTAGGAACAACCCGGCTCCGAACGCTTCCATCCACCCCGACAGCCTGTCCAGGCGACAGGCGCATGCGGCGGTCCTGCTTCCTTCGAAGCCGGCCTCCAGGGGTGACGAGCGGGACAGAGGGATCGGCACCCCATGGAAGTGCCAGGCGATGGAAAGACCACGCAATCCCCGGACGGAGCGTGAAGGGCTTGAGCCCGGCAACGCCTTCGTCCCTCCTCCCGCCGATGCGGTGAAGACGGCTGATGCCACCGTCCGGCCAGGATGGACGTCGCTCAGCCCCTTTGCCGGGCCGGCTGGGTTCGGGTTCGGATGGTCCGTGCCATCCGCTCCAGGCTCGCCTCCGCCTTCAGAAGGCGGAAAAACGGGTAGCCTTGCATGCTTTGTCAGCGTGCCCGGCCGCCGGAACGGGGCGATGGCGGCTCGCATCGACAGTGCGGCCTGCATCTTCCATGATCCTGCTTTCACGGCTGCCCCGCAGCCGCCATCGCCCGGTCTCCTCATCAACCCAGCCCGGGAGGGCGTGGGAACGCGGACGCTTGCGCTTTGCAGCGAGAGGGAATGACAGTGCCGGAGCCATCGGCCATCGATCTCTGCCAGATCTTCCCTACGTTGCAGGTGCGCGCCCGCACTCACGGTCTTATTCTTGTCACCGACACCAAGCTCTCTTGGCAGAAGCGTCGTGGACGTGCATTCATGCTGTGCCGCAGCAAACTTCGTTGCCGGCCTCGATGCCTGCCCATCTGCGAGACGCCCTCCATGTATGACTATGACATGCTCGTCATTGGTTCCGGCCCTTCCGGGCGCCGTGCCGCCGTGCAATCGGCCAAGCTCGGCAAGTCGGTGCTGGTGGTGGAGAAGGGCAGGCGGGTCGGCGGCGTTTCCGTCCATACCGGCACCATTCCCTCCAAGACCCTGCGCGAGACGGTGCTGAACCTCTCGGGCTGGCGCGAGCGCGGCTTTTATGGCCGCTCCTATCGCGTCAAGCAGGATATCGGCGCCGGCGACCTGATGGCCCGCCTGCAGAAGACGCTGGACCACGAGGTCGAGGTTCTCGAGCACCAGTTCAGCCGCAACACCGTGCGTACCGCCCGCGGCGAGGCCCGCTTCGTCAGCCCGCACGAGATCGAGATCACCTCAGATGCCGGCGAGAAGCGCATCGTCTCGGCGGCCCACGTGCTGATCGCCTGTGGCACCAGGCCTTTCCGGCCCGATTATGTGCCCTTCAACAATACGACAGTGTTCGATTCCGACGAGATCATCGAGCTGCCCAAGCTGCCGCGGAGCCTCGCGGTGATCGGCGCCGGCGTGATCGGCGTCGAATATGCCACCATCTTCTCCGCCCTCGATGTCGCCGTCACCCTGATCGAGCCGCGGCCCACCTTCCTCGACTTCATCGACAAGGAACTCATCGACGAGTTCATGCATGAACTGCGCGATCGCAATGTCGCGCTGCGCTTGGGCTCTGCCGTCAACTCGATCGAGGTGGGCGAGAATGGCCGCATCACCACCAAGCTCGGGGATGGGCGCCATGTCACCACAGAGATGCTGCTGTTCGCGGCCGGGCGCTTCGGCGCCACCGACAGGCTCAATCTCGAGGCCGCCGGGCTGAAGGTCGACCATCGCGGCCGCATCGACGTCAATCCCGCGACGCTGCAGACCGAGGTGCCGCATATCTATGCGGCGGGCGACGTGATCGGCTTTCCGAGCCTCGCCTCCACCTCGATGGAGCAGGGGCGTGTGGCCGCCTGCCACGCCTTTGGCCTCAATCCGCCACCACCGCCGGAATATTTCCCCTACGGCATCTACTCGGTGCCGGAAATCTCGACCACCGGGCTCACCGAGGAGGAAGTGCGCAAGAAGGGCATACCCTATGAAGTGGGGATCGCCCGTTTCCGCGAGACGTCGCGGGGCCATATCATGGGGCTCAACAGCGGCATCATGAAAATGATCTTTTCGACCAAGACGCGCCGCCTTCTCGGCGTACACATCCTTGGCGAGGGAGCAACCGAGCTGATCCATATCGGCCAGGCAGTGCTCAACCTCAAGGGAACGATCGACTACTTCATCGAGAATACCTTCAACTATCCGACACTGGCCGAGGCCTACAAGATTGCCGGCCTCGACGCCTGGAACCGCATGGGGCGGTAACATGGAGGAACAGATTTCCATCTCCCGTCTTTGCCGATAGCCAGGCTGCGTGGTTCGAGCCGGGGGCCGTGATGTCAGCAAGCGTGACCATCCTTACTTCGCCACCTCAACCGACACCTCAGGGAGGCTGCCGTGCCTAACGAACACCAGCTCGTCGTGCTCTTCGACGTCGACAACACCCTGCTCGACAATGATCGCTTCGGCGACGACCTCATGGACAAGCTTGAAAGCCTGTTCGGCGCCGAACAGCGGGCTCGTTATCGCAAGCTCTATGAGAAAATCCGGGACGAGCATGGCTATGCCGATTATCTCGGCGCCCTGCAGTTCTTCCGCGCCGGACTGGATGACGATCCCAAGCTCCTTGAGATGTCGGGCTTCATGCTGGAATATCCCTTCGCCGAGCGTGTCTTCCCGGGGGCGCTGGAGGCGATCGCCCATCTCAAGGCCTTCGCCACCACGGCCGTACTCTCGGACGGCGACGTGGTCTTCCAGCCGCGCAAGGTGCAGCACGCCGGCATCTGGGATGCCATGGGCGGCAATGTGATGATCTATCTGCACAAGGAGCTGGTGCTCGATGCCGTGCAGCGCCGCTACCCGGCCGATCATTACGCCATGGTCGACGACAAGCCACGCCTGCTCGCCAAGATGAAGAAGGTGATGGGCGACAAGCTCACCACCATCTATGTCCGCCAGGGCCATTACTCGGCCGAAGCCGAAGCCGAAGGCAAGGTGATCGATCCCAGGCCGGATGTCACCATCAACCATATCGCCGACCTGCTCACGCTCGACCGCAGCGCCTTTTACGGCGAGCAGACGCTGAGCAAGGCGGGGTAGCCTGGCACATCGAAGAGAGAGGCCACCACGTTCCCGTTCGTGGCCTAGCCACGGGCATTGGCCAATCGCCGGCGAGGTTCGAAAATCCTACAGGCGCCGAAGTTGGTGAAGGTTAGCTTCTGCGCGAGAAGAGCCTTTTGATGCGGCCGAACAGGCCGGCGACGATCATGAGGCCGACGATGAAGAACTTCTTGCCGAAGGCGAGCAGCAAGGCGAGCAGGCCGACCTTCTTGGCTACGGCTACGCCGACACCAGCCGCCACTAGGCCAGCTAGGCCATATTCGGCCTTGGCGTCCGAGGAGGGGCTGTAATCCTCGTACCGCGCGCCCGGATTATAGGCCGCCACCGTCGCCAACTTCTTGGCGCCGATGTCGACATCGGGCAGCTGCGACATGGTCGACACCATGTTGAGGCTGACATAGCCGCGCCGGCCGAGCACGCGCACGTCATAGTTCAGCGTGTCGTCTTTCTGGGTACCGAAGCGCAAATCCTGTGCCCAGACGATGGAATGATGTTGCGGGTCATACGAGGGGTGCTGCGCCCAGCCAACGATGTGCACGGGCTCGTAGCCCTGTTTGACTCGGGCGGCATTCTCCTCGGCCTCGCCCTCGCGCATCTGAGTGATGATGGCATCGTAGTCGGCCGTCTTGGAATCCTCGTCAGAGACATAGCCTGTGCCCTTGAAGGTCACGACCGCGCCCCATTGTGCGTTGATGAAGGACGTCTTGTCCTTGAAGATCATGCCGATCACATTGGAGACATTGCCCGGCGGGTTGCCCCAGCCATCCACCAGCACCTTCTTGGCTTCCTCCGCGCTGAGGAAGTAGTAGTCCTGGCCGAGATGGAGCGTCGCCTCCGCAAGGATCAGGCGAACATCGCCATACTGGGGATGCAGGTTCGCCTTGAGATCCAGGATCTTCTGGATCTTGGCCTGCTCCTCCGGCGTAGGATTGTCCGCCTTGGCAACGGAAAACAGTGAAACGCTAGCCAAAAGACTCAAAACAGCAATAAATCTATGCTTCATAACACTTCCTCAGAACCCCGGAATGACGCTTAGCATGGCTAATTCCCTAGAGCAAGGTGGTGTCTGGATTGTTTCAAGAATGTTGATGTATTCTTACCACAAGACTTGTTTGACGGTGATGGAGCAATGGAACAACCTGCCACAGCAAATATTGACGAATGCGTGGTAGCGAGGTCATGAGGCTGGGGTTCTCTATCATTGTCGTGACCTTGCTTGTCGCTTTCGCGTGCCTTTTGGTGCCGGGAAAGGCCAGGGCGCAGCAGGAGACCTTCGACCAGGCGATCTGCCGGCTGATCGAGACGGCCGCGGCGGCAAGATCCATCCCGCCCGAGATGTTCACCCGGCTGATCTGGCGCGAGAGCAGCTTCCGGCCCCATGTCATCAGCGGAGCGGGAGCGCAGGGTATCGCGCAGTTCATGCCCGGCACGGCGGAGGAGTGGAATCTTGACGACCCATTCGATCCCGAAAAGGCGATCCCGGCTTCCGCGGCCTATCTCACGGCAATGAAGGACCAGTTCGGCAATTGGGGCCTGGCGCTCGCTGCCTATAATGCCGGTCCGAAGCGGCTGCAGGACTGGTTCGACAAGGGCCGCTTCCTGCCGCCGGAAACGGAGGATTATGTTCGCTTCATCACCCGTCGCAGCATCTATGACTGGGCCTCGCTCGATGGGCTGAGACGCGAGCCGGAGCCGCCGAAGGACCAGGGCTGCCTTGCCATCGTCACCGCCATTCGCACGACGGCGCCGCAGGAGCTGATCGAAGGGCCCTATGCCCCCTTCGGCGTGCAGCTTTCCGGCAATTTCTCCAAGAGCCGGGCGATTGCCTCCTATGAGCGGGTGGCGGCGCGCTTTCCCGCCATCCTCGGCGGCAGGGAGACGCTGATCATCGGCACGCGCATGGCCGGGCGAGGCCGGCGCGCCTTCTATCGCGTTCGCCTGCCGGCCAAGACCATGCGCGAGGCAAGTCTGCTCTGCGGGAAGTTGCATCAGGCGGGCGGGGCCTGCGTGGTGCTGCGCAATTAGCTGAAGCACGAAAAATGCCGGGTGCGGGAGGCACCCGGCAGTCGGGGTCGTAGAACAATGGCCGGTCAAGGCCAGGAAAACACGAGTGCGTCAACAGCTCGAGATCGACAGGGCTGCAAGGGGAAAGCAGGCCCCGACGGATACCACGAACGGCTTCTTGGTATCCGATCGGGGAGAGAACCGGCGGCGCGCAGCTTTGTTCCAGCGCATTTTCATTTTTTTATTGGGGCGTGGCGATCGTCAAAGACGAGGCCCGATTCCTGGGACTGCAGGCGTCGCTCCTCTGTGGAACGTATAGTGAACAAAAGACTCGACAGGGTCGCCTGTCGACCTTAGCTTTCGGCCGGTGAAGCGCGGGAGGAATCGATGGCGGCGCAGGCGAGGGTGAGCGAGTTCAAGACCACGGCCGAGCTCGAGGAAAGCGTCGATGAAGCGATCGCCGAATGCGGTGGCGATCCCCGCGCCGCCGTGCGCACGCTGCTGGTCGCCAACACCCATGCCATGGCCGAGATCGCAGTGATCGAGGCGGAGATGGCCAAGCTGCTCGCCGACGTCTCCCGGGGCTATTCCCGCGGCAATTGGGAATGGCTGCTGGAGCGGGCCGAAGTGCCGATTCCCTACGCGCGCGGTTGATCTGGCGGGGCAAAGAAAAGCCCGCTTGCGCGGGCTTTGGGAGGGTCGACGAGACGAGCCGGGAAAACGCGAACGACACGGCTGGGAGGGGATCTGCTCGGAGATGACCGCATCGCTCGCAAAGAGAAATTAGCCGGGATACAAAATTTCTGCACACCGTCAAATTTGCCGTGGTCCGCTGGTTGCTATCTGGCCGACCGGGCCCTGTTCTCCATGGCGTATCTCCCGCAGCCGTAATGACCGATGTAAGGCGGTGGTTCCTTGGCAGCGGCAGTCGCCCGCTGGCGAGCGTGCCGTCGTGCCTCGCTTGCCGGGCGCGCCGGCGGCCTCTATGACGATGTTCCGGCTGGGCCTGTCTTTTTCCCGTGATATCGATCAATGAGTTATCTCGACAATTTCATTACCCGCATGATGGCGCAGCGCACCTGCATCGACCTCTCCCGCGATTTGATCCGGGATGTCGAGGGACCCATCCTCGAATTCGGGCTCGGGCATGGGCGCACCTATGACCACATCCTGCAGACATTTCCCGACCGGGACGTCTATGTCTTCGAAAAGGTCGTCAGCCCCAATGTCTTCGTCCGCCCGCCCGAAGCACTCCTGTTCGAGGGAGACATCCACGACACCGTAAAGACGGCGGCCGCGCGCCTGCCGCGCAAGGCGGCGATGGCCCATTCCGATCTCGGCCTTAGGGATCGCGACGGCGCGGTGCCGATCGTGGCGAGCATCATCGAATATCTGCCGGGCCTGATCGCCCCTGGCGGCCTCTATATCAGCAACACCGACATTTCCCTGGTGCACGGCAAAGTGCCCCCCGCCTACACGGAACTCGACATCTCCGAGGTTCCCAAGGGGCGCTATTTCATCTACCGGCTGGCCTGAGATACTACGAAGGCCCATTTCCTGCCTGCCGGAGCGGCATGAAGAAACATTGCCTGTCACATCGGCCTTTACTTTAGTGCATCACCTAACGTAATATAAGGTCGTGCGATGTGAGGCCTCTCCGTGATTCTGATTGCGAATATCCTGTTCGATGCGGGCTGTGCGGCCCTGTGTGCCTATGTCGCCGTCAGGTGGGGATATCTGTTCTGGGTCCTCTTCTGGCCGAGTTTCGCTATCTTCTTTTTCATCTCGCCCCTGCTGGTGGTGTTGGGCCTTGCCGTGGCCGTCTTGATTCGCTTCGATCGCCCGGTGCTGGAGGAGCGCTATCTTCGCCGCTCAGGCGAGATCCGCTGCGGCGCCTGCGACAGGCGCCGCAAACAGGATAGGGTGGCATGCCCTCATTGCGGGGCACCGGCGGGTTACCGGCCGCCGATTGCCAATGGCGAGGCTCCCGTCTTCCTGAAATTCATGCGGGCCGTCGGCGAGCCGGGATAAGGCCAGCTTCCTCCTGAATTAAGCCACCTGCGGCCGCCATGCGATGACGCCTTCCGTCCGCGCCCTTACGGCAGGCGACGCGAGGCAGGTGGCGACACCCTCAAAGCCCGGTGCGCCCAAATGGGGAACTACCAACATCGGCGGGCTGTGGTTGGCGGGGCAGAATACAATGGCCTCGTCCGGCCCGAGGACGGCAAGATCGAGGATCGCGGAGGAGCGTGTGAGCAGGAAGAGCGGCCGCCCCGCCGGCCCCCGGCAGCGCAGCATGGCGATCACGGCCTCCTGCGTCGCCTGGTCCAGCCCGTGCTCGATCATGTCGACCACCAGCACCGTCGGTCCCGCTGCTTCGAGGCCGCAGAGGAGGGCGGTGAGGGCGTCGCTCGCCGTGGCGCCGTCTTCGATCAGCCAGGCGAGCTTTTTGTCTACCGGCGCCTTGAGAGCCGGGTCCGCCGCGAGCCTTTCCGGCCCGCTTTCCGTCAGCCGGTCGAGCCCCAGGAAGGCGGCCCCGGGCGAGGTCTCGGCCAAGCGCTGCGCCAACCGCGTCTTGCCACTGCCGAGAGGGCCGATGATGTAGGTGAGAGGCCTGATGACCGACAGCTCGAAGCGCTCGCCGCCCCAAGGCCAGGGCAGGTCGAAGGCAATGCCGGGGGCCCGGCTGGAGCTGAGCGCGCCCGCGGGCTCGCCGGTGGTGGCCACATGGCTGCGGGCGAGATCGTCCCTGAGGCCGCGCACCCTGGCCAGCGTGTCGGTGAGTTGCCGAAGGCGGGCTTCGAGAGCGGCCTGGTGCAAGGCGAGAGCCGGTCCGAGGCCCTTTGTCTCCCGCTTCAGCACGCGCCCGATCTGGGCAAGGCTGAAGCCGAGGTCGCGTAGCGCCGCGATCTCGGCCGCGCGCTCCATCTCGCCGGGGCCATAGGCCCGCCACCCGGCGGCGCTGCGCACCGGCACGAGCAGGCCGTGCTGCTCATAAAGCCGCAGCGCCTTCGTGGACACGCCCAGCCGGCGGGCCGCCTCGGATGCGTTGAGAAACTCGGCAGACCGGACCACGAATCATCCCTCCTGGTTGACCGCCCTTCTATCGAGGCGGCCCCAGGGGCCGGGTCAAGCGGGATGTAATGGCAGTCTCCGACTGCCAATCTTGGATGTGAGCCCCTCGCAACAAAGAAAGATGGCGCAACCGGTGCTCCAACTCAGCCCGCCGTGTCGGTCTTCTCCGGCGCAGGCTGTGGTGCAGGGGTGTGACCGGCCAGGGCATCGCGCAGCTTCTGCTCCTGCTCATGGTCGAAGGACGTGCGCATCACGGTGCCGCCGACGCCTTCCAGATCCGCCAGCACCTTGTCCGCGGTCAGCTTGCGGATCAACAGGAACAGGCCGGCGCTGCCGGGCGAGAGGGCCCCGGCTGCCTCCTTCATGAACTTGTCGTCGATGCCGGCATCGGTGAGATAGCCGCCGAGCGCGCCGGAGGCGGCGCCGATCGCCGTGCCTACCAGCGGGGCCATGAAGATCAGGCCGACCAGCGTTCCCCAGATCGCGCCGGAAGCGGCGCCGGCGGCGGTGGTGTTCACCATCTGGTTGAGCTTTACGCGGCCCTGCTCGTCCTTGGTCGCGATCACCGCATCGCCCAATTCGATGAGATACTCCTTCTGCATGCCGAGGATGCGGTCGCGCACCTCCTCGGCCTTCTGCTCGTTCGGGAAGGCGATAAACACCAGATCGCTCATGAGAAACTCCTCAACGGAAAATTCCTGCCGCACCCGGCAGGGCGGACAAGCTGCACCGTCTACGTTAGGATGGCAATGCGAGGCTTTCTTGACGGATCGGCCGCAAACTGTAGCGACCCGTGAAAAGATGGAAAGGTCCGCCATCATGGAAAGACGATGCCGCGCTGCTTGAGGGCGCCAGCCTAAAGGCTCGTCTGCTCCGCGATCAACTTTACCGCGAGCCGTAAAATTACACCTGCGAAGTATTGCACCACGCCTCATATCTTTATGTGGGCATTGGCGGCCTGACCGGCTTCTTCTTCGCTCTCTATTGGTGGATCTATTTTGAGGACCTGCTGCCGCCTGACAATTAGGGCGTTTTCCTTTCTGATGAGCACATTGTCCTTCCGATCGGATATTGTTCTACAGTCGGGAGAGAGACCTATCTCAAGCGTTTGCGATTTGACTGCGCAAGACGCTCCGGTGTGGCCGCATTTTGCTCTAGCGAAAGCCGACGATCGAGATCGCCCGGTAGGTCGCCAGATATCCAATGATCAGCGCGGTGTAGGAGATCAGGACCAGGGCGATCGTGAGGCTCTGAAAGAGGAGCCCGCCGCGGCGCCAGCCACGATAGGCCGTGCCGTCGGTGACATAGGGCGGAGTCCAGGTCTTCTCGTGCTTCCCAAGGCTTTGCGTGAAGCAGAGCTGCGCGAAATAAGCCGAGCCCGACCCGAGGCAGGCGCAGAGCAGCGCCACCACGAAGCGGCTGAGCGGCCAAGGGAACCAGGCCGCGACGTCGCTGCGGTCATGGGCGACCAGCGCCCCCATGAAGGCGAGCAGGCCTGCCGCCGAGCCGCCGCTGATCAGTGCGGCAGATTTGAGGGCCTCGACGCTGTAGGCGATCATGGTGTTGTTCGTCTCGGCAAGCCATTTGTCGCGTGTCTCATGCGCGCGCTCGGCCGCCCGGATCCTGATTTCGAAGGCCTTGGGATCTTCAGGCTGAGCCATGCGGTGTCTCCGTCCTTGGTGGAGACCGTTATACCGGCTTTCCGCCGTCGCCGGCGGGACGTTGTCTACCTGGCGTTACGGCAGGCTTTGGAGTGCTGGGGAGGGGGTGGAATTTCGTCAACGATTCCAATAGTATCGATGATGCGTTGAGATCTGGCTTTCCGTCCCGGACGGCGCGCTCCAATAATCAGCGCCTACGCGTTTCGATGCCCGCTTCGATCGATGCCGCGCTGCGTTCCTCGGCTGTTCTGCGCTCGATCCTCTTGTACCAGCCATGTCCGACCAGCACGACGAGGCCGATGACGAGATCGGCGAACAGCATCTGCAGGGCGAAGGTCCACCACGCTTCCGTGGCGGGGGTGAGTATGAAGGTCAGGAAAGCCATGTATCGGGAACACGCCAAAGTGCCGAGGGTTCCCTCGTCGCGTTGTTTCGTCTGCAGACCTTGAGCAAAATGGGTTCAGCTACCCTCGTTCCTCTCGCTGCGCTCGCGAGCGCCCTCACAGGCAAAGCTCCTGAGGATGCGGCCGGGGACGACAGCCAAAGCATTGGTTTGCCAACACAAGTCTGCTTAGCGGCGTCGGCGCATCAGATATTCACCGAGCGCGATGATGCCGAGCCAGAAGAAGCCCAGCGTGATTTCGGTCAGGACCGACTGATAACCCAGCTTGTGCAGATAAAGGGTGAACGCAACGTAGAGCAGCAGGACGAAGCCTATCCAGGCGCCGTGCAACAATCGTTCCCTGCTGAACATGCTCTATGGTCCTGGTCTTTGGAAACTTCCGATGTGAATTCTGCTGCAAATGTTGCGAATGATCCCACAGACAGCGCAGGCCTGACAAGGTGCAACGGGTGCGGCTCCATCATCACGAAGCCGCGGGTGAGGCCACGCCTTTTGTCTGATCCCGCTCGTCAAACCAGGGCGGATCGGACTGAATGAATCAACTCCCATTGTCGCTCGATCTGGCCGTCCAGATGGGTGCTCGACCAGCCGAGCAACCAAAATGGGGATCGGGCGGTCACTCGACGCGACAGACGAGATAGGTTAAGATTTGTTTCGGTGAATAACAATGATCGTTCAAAGCAGATAGCTACTGGGCCACGGCTCGAAAGTGATCAGCTGGGGCCTGTGAGTTGATACGGTTTATTGAACGAGTTGATAGACTTTGTGTACCGTCCTTTTAAATTAAAGCTTGTATATGGGGGGAGGGAGCCAGGACGCTAGCGTAAGATGAGGGGTTACGGGTCGTCTATCCTGCCCTTCGAGAGTCTTTGTTTGGCTCAACAGCTAGGTCTGGCCGTCCTGAAGCTAGCGGAGGTTGCGGACTTTACGTCGACAACGAGCTTTAAAGGGACCGAATTCCCGAAGACGGGTTTGAGGAGCGGCATCCGCTTCAACCACGTGTGCGGCCAGTTGATCGGTCGATCGTCCTTCAGTTGTTAAGACAATGCCGGAGTGAACCAATCATACCATGACAGAAACAAGCTCTGCAGAGGCTACCCCGCCGATTATCCGCGTTGCCATCATCGAGGACGACCCCGCCGCGCTCGAACGCATTACCGTGGCGCTCGAGGCGGCTCCGGATATTTCTGTCATTGCAACCGCTCCTAACGCGGCAAGAGGGAAGGCGCTTATCGACAGTTGCGCTTTTGACGTGCTGCTATGCGATCTGGGGCTGCCTGATGGGTCCGGCATGAACCTCATTCGGCATGCATCCCAGAAACATGCCGATGTCGATATCATGGTCATCACCATTTTCGCCGATCAGGATAAGGTTCTCGGGAGCATCAAGGCCGGTGCGCGGGGTTATCTCCTGAAAGACGAACGCTTCGACAGTTTCGCGGAGAGTATTCGCGAAGTGCGGCGTGGCGGCTCGCCGATCAGTCCTGTGATTGCGCGGCAATTGCTCAAGGAATTCCAGCCGCACGAGCAGGACGCCGACAAGAAGGGCCTTGAACTGCTTTCGAAACGAGAGCTCGAAGTGCTCAAGCTTCTCGCACGCGGCTTCACGTTCGTAGAGATTGGCGATATTCTTAAGATAGGCCGTAGCACCGTGGCGACCTATGTCAAGAATATCTATCAGAAACTTGAGGTGAACTCGCGCGCCGAAGCCGTCTTCGAAGCGTCAAGTATGGGTGTCATCAATATGCCACGCTAGGTTTCTGGCCGAGGCATTTTGTTGAACTGGTCGAGCCGGAATGTTTCCGGTCCCTTGAGGGCGATAAAGAGCCTTTCATCGGGTGTTTTATATACGGGGGAGACTGAGGTTCGCGACGTTGGTCTTGTAATTTGGAATGTATCTTGCTTTCTATACTGAGTTAAGCGAGGATGCCTGTATTAAGTATCCCCTGCCGTGGTCGCCTTGCTTCTGCAACCCTTTGAGCAATGCACGGGAACGGTCAGGTGAGAAGCCTTCATTGAAGGCATAGTCGGCTAATGGACAGGACTTGGCGTTGGCCTGTCTGGAGTGGAAAGTCACCTCGCAAGGCGTGGTCTTCTCTCCAGCATGTCACGCCGAAATCACTTGGATTGATTAATCCGGAGATAGCGCCAACCTCAATTCCAGAGACCTCCGCCGCAAAACCAGTTCTTTGATCGTGAGAAGTGATCGGTTGTTTGATCAATGAGCGGAAGCAAAAGGGGCGCTGGCTATCAGCCCCCAAAATAGGGGATTACGGGGGAGGGGGTTTGACGCAATATGCATATCACTGGGGGGTGATACTTGCCCATTGGGCCCAAGATCACAAACCTTGATGAATTGAAGCGCGATGGTGGGATATTTCCGCTGTATTTCTTCGCTTAGCGGGAATTCCTACTGTAATGTCGATGAGAGAGGCAAAAGATCATGGTTGATAGCGGTCAGAAATTCATCAAGCGCAATCGCCCGCCGCGCGTCCAGATCCAGTATGAAGATCCCTACAACGCGGAAAAGCTCGTCGAGATCCCGTTCGTGATGGGGGTCATGTCGGATCTTTCCGGCAATGCGTCCGACGTCGAGAAGGCGCCGATCGCCGACCGCAAATATCTCGACATCGACATGGACAATTTTGACGATCGCATGAAGGCCATCAAGCCCGGCATCGCATTCAAGGTGACCAATCGCCTTGGCGACGCCAAGGGCGACGAGAAGATGTCGGTCAAGCTGAACTTCGAAAAGATGACCGATTTCAATCCGGCTCAGGTCGTCCGCAGCGTGCCGGCGCTCGCAAAATTGCTGAAGGCGCGCGAACAACTCGCCAACCTCCAGCGCTATATGGACGGCAAGGTCGCCGCTGAAGACCAGATCAAGGCGCTGCTGAAGGATCCCGAGCTCATGCGCCTGCTCAAGGATCACAGCGAGCAGACCAAGCCCGAAGAGAACTGACACCTACGCCCGCCAGCAGCCCAAGCTTAGGAGTTCAGCCTTATGGCCGAAACAGCAGCCACCAATCAAACCGGTACGGCCGTCGAGACGCGTGACCTCGACACTTTTTCCAGCCTGCTGCGGAAAAGCTTCAAGCCGCGCAACGACAGTGCCGCCAGCGAAGTCGAGAACGCGGTGACGACCCTGGTCCGCCAGGCGCTCGAAGACACCTCTCTGGTCAAGGACGACGTCCTCGATACCATCGACTCGATGATCGCCAAGCTCGACCAGCAGCTCTCGATCCAGCTCAATGAAGTCATCCATTCTCCCGAGTTCCAGAAACTCGAAAGCGCCTGGCGCGGTCTCAACTATCTGGTGTTCAATTCCGAGACCGACGTCACCTTGAAGATCCGCGTCATGAACGTGTCGAAGGAAGAGCTCTACCGCGAGTTCAAGGTCTATCCGGGCGCGCGGTGGGACCAGAGCCCGATCTTCAAGAAGCTCTACGAGGCCGAATACGGACAATTGGGCGGCGATCCCTATGGCTGCCTGGTGGGCGATTATTATTTCGACCATTCGCCACCCGACGTGCAGCTGTTGCGCGACATCAGCAAGATCTCTGCCGCGGCCCATGCCCCCTTCTTCGCGGCTGCGAGTCCCTCCTTGTTCGGCATGGACAGCTGGAACGAGCTCTCCAATCCGCGCGATATCGGAAAGGTCTTCGATACGCCGGACTATGCCGCCTTCCGCGGGCTACGGGACCAGCCGGATTCACGCTATGTCGGCCTGTGCATGCCGCGTGTCCTGGCTCGCCAGCCCTATGGCGCGAAGTCGGAGCCGGTGGAGGAATTCGCCTTCGAGGAGGATACCGACGGTCATCACGGCGCGAAATATGCCTGGATGAACGCGGCCTATGCGATGGCTACCAATGTCAATCGCGCCTTCAAGGAATATGGCTGGACGGTGCGCATTCGCGGCGTGCAGTCCGGTGGCGAGGTCGTCAACCTGCCGACGCATACCTTCCCGACCGACGATGGCGGCATCGATCTCAAATGCCCTACCGAGATAGCCATCAGCGACCGGCGCGAGGCCGAGATTTCGAAATCGGGCTTGCTGCCACTGATCCACCGCAAGAACACCGACAAGGCCGCCTTCATCGGCGCCCAGTCGCTGTACAAGCCGCACAAGATGGATACGGACGAGGCGACAGCCTCCGAAAATCTTTCGGCCCGGCTGCCTTATATGTTCGCTGTCTCGCGCTTTGCGCATTACCTTAAATGCATGGTGCGCGACAAGATCGGCTCTACGATGGAGCAGGATCAACTGCAGAAATGGCTGCAGACCTGGATCAATCGTTATGTCGACGGCGATCCCAAGAATTCGACCGAGGCGATCAAGGCCAAAAGACCCCTGGCCGCGGCGAAGGTCGAAGTGTTCCCGGACGAGGAGAACCCTGGCTATTACGGCGCGAGGTTCTTTCTGAGGCCGCACTACCAGCTCGAGGGAATGGACATCGGTATCAGTCTCGTCTCGCGACTGCCCAATAGCCAGAAGTAACCATAGGAAAGAATTCGGCCTGCGCCAACGCTCCGACGAGCGAATGATGAGTCATGTCCGTGTGAGACGGCCATGCGCATCGCAACAAGGGCCGAACCAGCCAACGCACAGGAGAGCAAAATGGCACAATCTGACGCACTACTACAGATCGACGGTATCACGGGCGAAACCCAGCAGGATGGCCTCGACGGCTATATGGAGCTGCTGAGCTGGAGCCTCGGCGGTTCCAACTCCTCAACCTTCGGCAGCGGCACCGGCGGCGGCAAGGGCAAGTCGGTGATGCAGGACCTGCATTGCACCAAGGCCGTGGACAAGGCCTCGGCGACCATCTTCCAGTATTGCGCCTTCGGCAATCACGTCGACTCCGTGAAGCTCGTCGCTCGCAAGGCCGCCGGTGACGACAAGCTCACCTATATCACCACCACCCTGACCAACTGCTTCATCACCAGCTATCAGAAGAGTGGCGGATCCGACGGCGGCGCCATGGAGAGCTTCTCCGTCACTTATGAACAGATCCACGACGAGTATCAGCCCCAGGACAAGACCGGCGCCGCCGACGGTGGCCCGATCGAGTTCACCTACAACGTCGCCACGGGCAAGGACTCCTAATCCCTGTCCTTCGTGGGGCCGGGCACGCTCACATACAGCGTGAGATGCTGCCCGGCCTGACCCAGGATAGTTTTCCCGTCCATGGAAATCGAATACGGAAGCTGATGTGAGCCGTTCCCGGGCTGCCAAAAGCGATCGGTTTGTACCCCCCATCATGCATGCCTTCCGCGAGGCATTCCGCATGCGTGACGCGGCCAAGCCGATCGACAACCGCAATGATGCGGGTGAACGCGTCATCGCGGGCCGGCGCACATCGCCGCGATCTTCGGTCGGCGAAGCGGCGCTGCGTTCCGAACTTGGGGAAGACCTGGCATCCCTGCTCAACACCGTCGAACTGGCGGCGATCGAAGACCTCCTTGGCTTCGATCAGGTGGGCAGTTCGATCCTGAACTTCGGCGTTCCGGACCTGACGGCGATCGTCGCCAGCCCGGAAGCCGCGCGGCGGGTGACAAATCTCCTCAAGCAGAGGCTGGAACTGTACGAGTGCCGGCTGGTGCCGGGCACGATCGTCGTTTCCAGCGAACCGCTCGACGACACCGCCTCGGGGCAACTGCGCTTTCATATCAACGCCGAAATGTATTCGACGCCCACCGATGTTCCGATAGAGTTCGTGGCGGACGTCGAGGTCGAGAGCGGCAAGATCAGGGTCTTCAGATTGTAACGCCATGAACCGTGAATTCCTTGAGCTCTACAATCGCGAGCTTGGCATTCTCAAGGAGGATGCAAGGCAGTTCGCGGCCGAGTTTCCAGGCGTTGCAGAGCGTCTGGGAGGGCTTCTGGAGAACAACACCGACCCGATGATCGGCGGGCTGCTCGAAGGCGCCGCCTATCTCGCCTCTCGCGTGCAGCTCAAGCTCAAGCACGAATATGCCGAGTTCACGGATAATCTGCTTGATCAGCTCGTGCCCGACTATCTGGCGCCCGTGCCATCGGCCGCGCTGCTGCGGATCGAACCGCCTTATGGCGACCCCAATCTCAAGGACGGCATGAAGATCGCCGCGGGCTCCTATGCGGACGCCCGTTTCGTCGAGCGGGAGCGCCGCATAGCCTGCAAGTATCGCCTCTCCTCCGAAATCACCCTGTGGCCGTTCGAGCTTGCCCAGGCCGAGTTCCTGAACGGGCCTGCGGCATTGCAAGCTCTGGGCATCGAAACCATCCCGGCCAGCCAATCGGGCCTGAAGCTTTCCCTTTTGCGGCGGTCGGCCGCTGATCGCCAGATGGAGCCGGCCGACAAGCAAGTGGCGCAGAAGGCCGATTGGTGGTTTGCAAATTGCCGCACGGACGAGCTGCCGTTTCATATCGTCTGCAACGAAGGCGATGCTGTCAGGCTTCACGAGAAGCTGTTTGCGAGCACGACCGGGATCTACTTTCGCTATCTCGACGAGGCTGGCGATCCCATTATCGTCCCTCTGCCCAAGACCTGCCTCGCGCAGCTCGGCTTTGACCTGGACGAACCTCTGTTTCCTTGCGACAGGCGGGTCTTCAGCGGGTTCGATCTGCTGCGCGAATATTTCGTGCTGCCGGCAAAGTTTCTTGGATTCAAACTGACAAATCTGCGGCCCATTCTGTCCGCCATAAAGACCAACCGGTGCGACATCGTCATCGCCTTCAACCAGGGCGATAGCCGGCTTCAGTCCGTGGTGAGGGCCGAGAGTTTTGCATTATACGCCGCCCCCGCCTCGAACCTGTTCGAGATGCAACTGGCACGCGTGCCAGTGAAGGACAATGAGCACGAATATCACGTCGTCACCGACCGCTCGCGCCACCTCGATTTCGAGGCCCACCGCCTCATCAAGATGCAAGCGCATGTCACCGGCAGCGGCGACCGGATGGAGGTATATCCGCTCTACGCAGCGCCACCGCTTGGCGTCTCCGAAACGCGGACGATTTTCTACACCGTGCGGCGCAGGCCTCGCCGTCGCTCGCAGGAGGAACGGCGTACCGGTCAGCCGACCCAATATGTGGGCAGCGACATGTTCGTGATGCTCACCAATCACCGCGACAGGGAGGATGGGCTCAATGTCGCCGAGCTCAGCCTGCGGGCGCTTTGTTCGAACCGCCACCTGACCGAGCATCTGCCTGTCGGACAGGGGGGCGCGGATTTCATTCTCGAAGACAAGACCACGCTCAGGGTCAATTGCATCGTCGGGCCGACCCTGCCCCGCGATTCCATCGTGACCGATCCCGATTCGCGAACGCATCATGCTGCAGGTGGCACATCGGCCTGGCGGCTCATCAGCATGCTGAGCCTCAACCATCTGGGCCTGACGGGCTACGGGACGCAGGATTCGGCCGCATCGCTGCGTGAAATCCTCTCGCTCTTTGCCAATCACAGCAACGCCGCCATCGAGCGGCGCATCCAGGGCATCCTCTCGGTCGAAAGCAAGCCGATCAATCGACGCATTCGCCAGCGCAACGGAGCGGGTGTCGTCCGCGGACTCGAGATTACGGTCACGCTCGATGAAAAGCATTTCGAAGGCAGCGGCATCTTCCTGCTGGGCGCCATCCTCGATCGGTTCTTTGCCGAATATGTCGGCCTCAACACTGTCGTGGAAACAGTTATTCGCTCGACCGAGCGCGGCGAGATCATGCGCTGGCCGGCGCAGCTTGGGCGGCGGCATCACCTATGAGCGACACCAGCCAATTTCCGGGCGAAGCGGGGGCCTATGACCTCCTCGATCTCCTGCGTCGTCTGGAGCATCTCGCCGCCGCCAAACCCCGTATCGGCGAAAGCGGCTCATCCGCCGAGGCCGTGACGGCGCTCGGCCAGCAGCCCCATATCGATTTTGCCGATTCCAATGTCAGCCGCGTCGGGACGCGAGAGGATGGCAGGTTCGAAATCGAGAGCCGCTTCCTCGGCATGCTGGGCCCGCAAGGTGCGCTGCCGCTGCACACCACGTATGAGGCGACCCATTGGGCCAATATGCGCGACGTGGCGTTCGCGCGCTTCCTGGACATCTTCAACAATCGCTTCCAGCAATTGTTCTTTCGGGCCTGGGCCAATGCCCGGCCGGTGGTTCAGGCCGACCGGCCGGGGGAAAATCAGTTCCTCACCTATATCGGCGCGATGGTCGGAATCGGAACGCCGCCGATGCGCGGTCGCGGCCACCTGCACGATTTCTCCAAACTGGCGCTTGCCGGCCTGATGGCGCCTTCAGTCAAGAGCGCCTCGCGGATCGAAGGCATGCTTGGCTGGCTCTTCGATGCCAAGGTCAAGGTGCAGGAGTTCGTTGGCGTCTGGCTGCCGCTGGAGGAGCGCGAACAGGCGGTTCTGGCGGCAGGCAGTTGCGCGCTGGGCGTCGACAGCATCATCGGGCGGTCGGCCTACAGCCTCAAGGACAAGTTCCGGATCAGGCTGCAAGTCGAAGATCTGAATGAACTCGAAACCTTCCTGCCTGATGGCATTCACTTCGAGCCCCTGGCGGACGCCATACGCTTCTACCTGGGCGACAGCTTTATCTACGATGTCGAATTCGGCCTGGCGGAAAGCAAGACCAGGCCCGCGCAGCTCGGTGGCTTTGGCCGCCTGGGCTGGACCTGCTGGATGGGCAAGCAGGATCGCCCTGACACCGCTTCCGATCGCATTCGTTGGGACTGCCACTTTCACCCCGCTGAAATCCGCACCTCATAGCGCAGCAAATCCTCAGAAGGGTCGTTTCCATGGCCGATGTCAGCCTCGAGGTCCTCACCGGGAAGCTCAACCCGCTCGGGTACGAAACATTCATGCAGGCCTTCCGCCTGGCCCAGGGCGCCGGCAACCGCAATCTGGAGCTTGCGCATTGGCTGCAGGCGGTTCTCCAGGCGGACCGAAGCGACATTGTCTTGACGGTCGAACATTTCAAGCTCGACGGCGGCAGGCTGCTGACCGATCTCAGTGCTGCCGCGGCCGGCTTCGCCATGAACAAGACCGAGCTGCCGGGCTTTTCAGACGATATTTTCGATGCCCTCAGCCAGGGCTGGAATTATGCGACACTCCTGTTTGGCGAGACGCAGGTCAGGACCGGCCACGTGCTCGCCGCGATACTGAAGGAACCGCGCCTCGCCCGCAAACTGCATGATCTCTCCAAGCAGTTCCGGATGATCGACGTGGAGCAGCTCACCAACGAGCATCGCAAGATCTGGGCTCAATCGGCTGAGGAGAATATGCGGCCGATGGACGGCTCGGGGCCGGTCGCCAAAGGCGCGGGCGGCGAGGCCGCGCAGGGGCCCAAGGGCACCACCGCCCTCGACCGTTTCGCGATCGACCTGACACAGCGTGCCGCGAGCGGCGAAATGGACCCAATCGTCGGCCGCGACGAGGAAATCCGCCAGGTCATCGACGTCCTCATGCGGCGGCGGCAAAACAATCCCATCCTCACCGGGGAGGCGGGCGTCGGCAAGACAGCCGTGGTCGAAGGCTTTGCTCAGCGTATTGCGGCCGGCGACGTGCCGCCGCCCCTCAAGGGAAATCTGCTCTACGCGCTCGACATTGGCCTGATGCAGGCCGGAGCCTCGATGAAGGGCGAGTTCGAGCAGCGGCTGCGTTCGGTGATCGATCAGGTCCAGGCTTCGGCAACGCCGATCATCCTGTTCATCGACGAGGCGCACACGCTGATCGGCGCCGGCGGAGCGGCAGGAACCGGCGATGCCGCCAATCTGCTCAAGCCGGCGCTGGCGCGCGGCACACTCAAGACCATCGCCGCCACGACCTGGTCCGAGTACCGGCAGCATATCGAGAAGGACCCGGCACTGACGCGGCGCTTCCAGCCGATCAATGTCGGTGAGCCAGGCATCGAGCAATGCTGCAATATGATGCGCGGCCTGCTGGCGCCGATGGAGAAGCATCACAACGTCCATATTTCCGACGACGCCGTGGTTGCCGCCGTCAAGCTGTCGAGCCGTTATATCCCCTCGCGGCAATTGCCGGACAAGGCCGTCAGCCTGCTCGACACGGCCGCGGCGCGCGTGGCCGTCTCGCAAAATGCGACGCCGGCGGCCGTCGAAGATGCGCGCGTGGCCGTTGCCGCCGGCGAGCGGGAACTGCAGGCGCTGGAACGCGAACGCGATATCGGCAATGTCGATGAGAAGCGTATCGGGGAGGTAAAGGAGGTCATCGCGCAGGCCAAGGCTAGGCAGGAAACGCTCGAGAAGGCCTGGAACGACGAGAAGGCCATCGTCGAGAACCTCATGGCCGCCCGCCGCCAGATCATCGAGGGCGGACCGGAGGCCGAGGCGGCGCGTGAGAAGCTCGCCGGCGTCATGGCTGAACTGGCTGCCATCGATCCCGAAAAGCGAATGGTCTATCCCTTTGTCGACGAGCAGCCCGTCGCCTCCGTGGTCTCGGACTGGACTGGCATTCCCGTCGGCCGCATGGTGAAGGACGAGGTCGAGACCGTCCTCAATCTCGGCGATATCCTGGCCAAGCGCGTGGTCGGCCAGGACCATGGCCTGAGGATGATCGCCAAGCGCATCCAGACCAATCGCGCCAAGCTCGACAATCCCGACAAGCCCATCGGCGTCTTCATGCTCGCCGGCCCGTCCGGCGTCGGCAAGACGGAAACGGCACTCGCGCTCGCCGAAGCTCTCTATGGTGGCGAGCAGAACATGATCACCATCAACATGTCGGAGTTCCAGGAAGCGCATACGGTGTCGACGCTGAAGGGTGCTCCTCCCGGCTATGTCGGCTACGGCGAGGGCGGCAGGCTCACCGAAGCGGTGCGCCGCCGGCCTTACAGCGTCGTGCTGCTTGATGAGGTGGAGAAGGCTCATCCCGATGTGCACGAGATCTTCTTCCAGGTCTTCGACAAGGGGGTGATGGAGGATGGCTCGGGCCGCCGCATCGATTTCAAGAACACCCTGATCATTCTCACCACCAATGCCGGTACCGAGATGATCATGGACGCCGCGGCGCGCGACGGCGACAAGCCGGAACCGGAGGCGCTGGCAACCGATCTGAAGCCCTATCTCCTGCAGGTCTTTCCGCCAGCGCTGCTGGGCCGCATCGTCACCATCCCCTATTACCCGCTGTCCGGGGACATGCTGGGTGCCATCGTGCGGCTTCAGCTCAACCGTATCGGCAAGCGGATCCGCGACAATCATGGCGCGGCGTTCGTCTATGACGATGCCGTGGTCGAGAAGATCGTGTCCCTGTGCAACGACCCCGACTCGGGCGGTCGCATGGTGGACAACATCGTCACCAACACGCTGCTGCCTGCCCTGTCGCAACAGATCCTCGGCAAGGCGATCGCCGGCAAGGAGATCGAGGAAGCGCGTGTCGAGCTGAAGGAGGGCGAGTTCGCATACGCAGTAAGCTGAACGACGCGCCTTGGTCCGACCTATCTCCCCAGGCAGGATCGAAACAACGCATGCGGCCCGTGAGAACCGTGCCGAGCGGGTCTTTGAGGAAGAGGAGCTCGGTCCGGATCTTCCCACGGTCATCCAACCAAGCCTTCGGCTTGGTTGCGAGAATGACGCCCATGCGCTTGCCGGTCAATTGCGCCAGAACGCGATCAGGGCCGCGGTATTGTGTTCGTCAGGCCGTCCAGAAGTCGGCCGGGACCTGCAGGCCCTCACGATCGGCGCGCTCGCCGATGGACCAATAGGGCGTGGCGTAGCGCGACAGCTCTTGCACAGCCGTGTTCGTCACCGAGTTGTAGGTCTCTTCCAGCCCCTGGGGAGGATTTTTCACGATGCCGTCGATCTCCGGATCGTTCGTCGATGAGAGTTGCATATCCGCCACCGTGAACGCTTTTGCGACCATTGATCCCGTGCAAACGCCTCGGTTCCATTTGAACCTTGCGAGCCAGATGATGTTCCAGGAAATATAGGCCAGGATTTGTACTTTTCGTTCTCGGCTTCGGAATACGAATGCTGTCACAGCTTCAAATTGATGAGATGCTTCAAATAAATAATTCGTGCTTCTTGCGAGACTGTTTGGAAATCTCAGGGGAGTTCTACTGTTTGGATGGTCATCCATATCTATAGTAATATTCTGCAAATCCTTGTTGTCTTTCTTCCAGGCTGCAAATCGCCTGGGATTCGTGAATGGCATGCAGTTTGTCAGGGTGCCATCATCATCCTTTGCCTCTCCGCTATCGAGCAGGAACCTGTCGACGCGGGCAGCCGGCAGGAGAGGCGGGGCCGCGAGATCGTGTACGATTGCTCCATCCTGAGCCTTTGAGCCGACATAGGTATTGCGCCATCGAGTATCACGGGCGACCTGGATGAAGTGGAAATCTATGTTTTCCATGTATGTCCAGTCGGACTGATCGAATATGGCGTCGACACTGCCCTTGATATTGATGGCACTTGTGGTTCGGGAGTCGGGAATATCCCTCGCTGCGCCCAGCAGACTCGCATGATTGCGTTCAAGATGCAGCACGGCCGCTTTGCCATCCCGAGATATACTCACCGATGGAACGGATCCCTCGGTATTGACGGTCATTCTTGCGGTTTTCTCGAAGATCTTCATGAAGCACCTTCGGTCGTGTAGAACGTGGCTGTCATCGCCGATCTTGAGGACCGGCCGAATTCGCCTTGTTGGTTTGCCGCATGTGGGACCTGTCAATGAGCAATAAGAGTATGGAGCTTGATGATTGGACAGGCCATCCCCCAGATTAGGGGGTGTCCAAGGCAGGCTCGAGTTGATAATCTGCGGGCATGGGACAACCCGCTTCACGCATGGGCGATATGCACGTCTGTCCGCAGGTGACGGTGCTGGTGCCGCATGTCGGCGGCCCGATCGTGATGGGGTCGTTCAATGTCCTCACCGGGAAGCAGCCGCAGGCGCGGGTTGGCGACCTTTGCATTTGCGTCGGCCCGCCGGACGTGATCGCGCTGGGGTCCATGACCGTCCTGGTGAACAGTCAGATGGCGGCGCGTATCGGCGACCTCACCGTTCATGGCGGCACGATTGTAGGCATGTGCCCGACGGTCCTCATCGGCGGATAGATGGCTGGAGCGTTTGCCTTCGGATCCAGTCACCAAGAATCGCCGAATGCATTTTGGTGCCAACGAGTTAAACTGAAAATGCGTTCCCGCCCGAATGCATCTTGCTCTATTGGTCGCGCAGCTTCACGAATCCCACGGCTGTCGTGACGTCCTTCGTATTCGCGATCTCCGTCAGGAAAGGCGCGATGAAATCATCCGCCGTGAAGGCATCCTGCGAGTTTATGCTGATCAACGGCCTTGAAGAGGCGACGGCGAACACCAGCATGGGATAGAAGGGCGGGCGGCTTTCGCCATCGACCTTGGCCGGCGAGGTAAGGCTAAGCCCGGCCTCCATCTCGCCTGTCTTCATGGTGATGCAGGAAGCGCAAAGGCGGTTGATGTTCTGGATGCCGCCCTGGTGGTCCATCACGAACAGATAGATGTTGCGCTCGCCCGCCCCGGTGACTGAAACGGTCAGCGGGTCTCCCGTCTTGCCCGTATCCGCATCGCTGCCGCGGATTTCAGACTTGCTCAAGGCGAGGTTCAGCGGCGGGCCCCCTGGAACCGACATGCGCTTCAGCGCGCTGACAAAGCCGCATTGCGGGTCGGCGACGGGATCGAGCGTCACGTCCGGCGTAAAGCCGGCCTTTTGCTTGAACGCATCGATGAAATTCTGGCCCGACGCCGATGTCCCAAGCGCAGTAATGGTCGCCGAGGTGGCGGTCACATTATCCGCCGTGGCCGCAAAACAGCTATTCGCGCCGAAGCCAGTCACGAAATCCTGGAGCACCGCCGGAGAAAGCGAGGCGACGATCGGCGGTTTGGCCTTGTCTATGACGGCCTTCGCCTTGGTCAGGAGATCGTCGGGACAATCGGCCCCGCATTGGTCGACGAACCGCCTGAGCGCGGCAACATTCGAGCCGGCAACCGTAAGCTGGGCGGCCAGGCGATCATGGCGCGCCGCCTGCTGTTTGAGCGTAGCGATCTGCTGCTGGGCTTGCTTTGCGATATCATCCGGGCAGTCCGCTCCGCACTGATCTAGGAAGCCTTGCAAGGCAGCCATATTCTGGCCTGCGCCCGAGAGCTGCGCGACCAGGCTATCGTGGCGCGCCGTCTGCAGTTTCAGGGTATCGATCCGCTGTCGGGCTTGCTTTGCAAGATCATCCGGGCAGTCGGCGCCGCACTGATCGAGGAAGCTTTGAAGGGCAGCCATGTTCTGGCCCGCGCCCGAGAGCTGCGCAGTCAGGCTATCGCGCCGCGTCGCCTGCTCCTTCTGACCATTGATCTGTGCCTGAGCTCGCTGGGAGAGATCGCCGGGACAATCCGCGCCGCACTGATCGAGAAATCTTTGCAGGGCGGAACTATCCTGGCCAGCGGCCGAAAGCTGGGCCGCCAGGCGATCGTGGCGCGCCGCCTGCTCCTTAAGGCCATTGATCCGCGTCTGTGCCTGTTGGGCGAGATCGGCCGGGCAGTTCGCGCCGCACTGATCGAGGAAGTTTTGCAGGGCGGTCATGTCCTGGCCGGCGACCGAAAGTTGGGCCGCCAGCCGATCGCGGCGAGTGGCCCGTCCCTTGAGGGCATTGATCTGTTCCTGGGCCTGCCGGCCGAGGTCACTAGGACAATCGGCGCCGCACTGGTCGAGGAAGCTTCGCAGGGCGGCTATGTCCTGGCCGGCGGCCGCCAGCTGCGCCGCCAGTCTATCATGGCGGGCAGCCTGCTCCTTCAGGGTGTTGATCCGCTGCTGAGCCTGTTTGGCAAGATCATCCGGGCAGTTGGCGCCGCATTGATCGAGGAAGCTCTGGAGGGCCGCACTGTCCTGGCCAGCAGCCGAAAGCTGCGCCGCCAGTCTATCATGGCGGGCAGCTTGCTCCTTCACGGTGTTGATCCGCTGCTGAGCCTGTTTAGCCAGGTCATCCGGGCAGTCGGCGCCGCATTGATCGAGGAAGTTCTGCAGGGCAGATCTATCCTGGCCAGCGGCCGCCAGCTGCCCGGCCAAGCGATCACGGCGGGCAGCCTGCTCCTTCGCGGTGTTGATCCGCTGCTGAGCCTGTTTGGCAAGATCATCCGGGCAATCGGCGCCGCATTGATCCAGGAAGCTCTGGAGGGCAGCACTATCCTGGCCGGCGGCCGACAGCTGCCCCGCCAGGCGATCGTGGCGAGCAGCCTGCAAGGCAGCCTTATCCTGGTTGTTATCGTCCGGCGGCTTGTTGTCTGGCTGTTTGGCGATAGGCGTTTCGTTCGAAAACATATTGCCGTGCGTGTAGATCCAGCCGCCCAACGCACCGATGCCGATCACTGCCAGCATGGCGATGGCGAAAATGCTGTTGCGCAGGGCATTGGAAGGCTTTGGCGGCTTAGCCTGTGCCGCATTGGAGACGGCAGCCTTCGGCTTTTCGGCTTTCGACTTGGACGATGGCTGGTCGTCGGGCCAGTCTCGGATGGCCGCCATGTCGGCGGGCCGCTTGGCCGGTTCGGGCGTCAGCATCGCCGACAGCACCGGATGGAACTGCTTGGGGATGCCGCTGAGATCGGGCACGGTGCGGCGTTTCTCGATGATGTCGACCTGCGTTCCACTCATCTCGAGCGGGCGGCCGCGCATGGCTGCCGCCATCACCAGCGCAAGGCTGTAAATATCCGATTTTGGCGTGACCTCGCCGCCGTAGAGGCCGAGCTGTTCGGGCGAAACGAAGTTGTATTTTCCCGCAAAGCTGCCGCCCAGCAGCGTTTCCCCGCCTACATTGGCGGAACGAGCAATGCCAAAGTCGATGATCTTGGCATTCTGGACCAGGCCGCCCGGCAAGATGACATTGTCGGGCGACATGTCGCGATGAATGACACCAGCCGCATGCGCCCGATGCAGACCATCTGCGAGCCGGCGCAGCAGCGGCATGAATTCCGATGCGGGGAGCGGAGCATTCTTCACATGCGCGGCGAGAGAGGGGCCGTCGACGAACTCCATTGCCAGATAGGGCCGCGAAATCGCCGGATCGATCGAGAAGACGTAATAGCGGACGATAGCGTCGTGATAGAGGTGGTTGAGGATGCGAGCTTCCTTGCGGAACAGCCCCAGAATCGTCTCGTCCTGGGCAAATTCGGGCAGGACGATCTTGATCGCGACCGGATCGCCGGTCTGGATGTTGTGGCCCTTGAACACCTCGCCCATACCGCCGACGCCGAGAAGTGAATCGATGCGGTAGGTCTGATTGAGTTCCGTGCCGATGCTTACGGCCGAGCCGCGCATCGCGATTCGGGTTCTGTCATCGTCCACATGCGGCTCCATCGGCGATCATTATCGCGTCTTACTCTCAGCATGATTGATCAGCAATCGAAAAAGTCTTTTTATAGCAATGAGTTAACTCGTAAATCTGCTCCTGCCGGGACGCATTTTGCTTTAGCGCATCACAAGCGTTGTTGCCCCTTTGGCGACGACGTTGACGACGACAACGGAGATGTTGTCCTTGCCTCCGCGCGCCAGAGCGAGCTCGAGAAGCTCGTGGCTTGCCTGGTTTGCGCTGAGCCTGCTGCTCCTCGCGAGGATTTCCTCATCGTTCACGTGGCCGGTCAGGCCATCGCTGCACAGCACAAAACAATCGCCCGACCTTACCACACCGCTCGCATGCTCCAGTTGAAAATCGTCGATGGCGCCGACCGCACGGGTGATCACATTCCGGCGTGGCCAGGTTGCCGCTTCAGCCTTGCTGATCACGCCGCGATCCACCAATTCCTGGACTTCGGTATGGTCATGCGAGAGCTGCTCTATGCCGCCTTCCCGCACCAGATAACATCGAGAGTCACCGGCCCAGAGGCAGCAATAATTGGCCTTGTGGATCAGCAGAGCTGCAACCGTCGAACCGACAAGCCGGTCGGCGCTGCCATTGGACCTCGCCAGGAGCTCCGTGTTGACAGCGCCGATGCCATGTCGGAAGGCCTCGGTGAGTTCCATCAGGGAGGCGCCCTTGCCGAGGCCTCGCGCCGTATCTGCGATCATCGCACTGGCAAGATTGCCGTCGCGGTGGCCGCCCATGCCATCGGCCACAAGCCAGATGCCACGCTCGCCGTCGGTAAAGATACTGTCCTCGTTGACGGGACGCACATTGCCCGGATGCGTGATCGCGGCTGTTTCGAACTTGAGCTTGTCACCAGTTGGCCACGGGTCCATCAGACCATCTCCCCCGTCATGAGGAATGCGAAGAACTGGGCGCTGGGCTTGCCCTCGACGACCACGAGCCTGGCCGGATGCCCACCCTCGCCGCCATGCGTCCACCAATAGCTGCGCCCCCCGTTTCGTGCTTCCCCATCCGCCATGTCGAGCGAACGGAAGGCGTCGGCGACCGGCGTGTCTCCGGCGGGCCACAGGAGCAGGCCGCTGTCTCTCTGGGGCGGCGGCACGCGCGGCGCAGTAGGCGGGAAGGGAAGTTCCGCGAGCAGGTCGGATGGCTCACGCTCGAAGCGATCGTCCAGCATGTGAAGCAGGAAGCGTTCACAATCCTCGTGCCAGTGATCGAGCCCTCGCGAGGGCGGCGGCTCCAGATATAGGTCGGGGGTTTCGCAGGCACAGACCGTCAGCGGGAAGTAGCGGCCGACCCCGTCCACGGACGCCATCAACGCGCCGGTAACCGCATTTCCGAAGATCCGCCGGCCACACCAGAAGCGCCAGATCGGAAAGCCCAGGAATATCTCCTGCCAGCGGCCGCCGAGCGCATGCCGGCTGGCGGCGACGGCGGCCTGGAGCCACTCCTCCCACTGATCGAGAAACGGCCGCTGCATGTTGTAGGAGACGAAGTCCCGCTTCGATGGCAATTTCCCGAACATTGCGCATGTTGTCATTGCTAGAGATCCGAGGGGCAGGCGAATTTAAGCTGCGAGAGGATCGTGAACGGGTTGTCGAGCGTGTCGAAGGTCAATTGATAGGTGACTTCCCGGCCGCTGACCACGAAACGCGCCGTGGCCTTGTTGCCGGATTGACGCAGGGCGCCCTGTTGCAGCAGGCGATACAGGGCCCAGGCGCCGGTGAAGCGGAGGGCAGGCGTGGTGCCGTCGCTCTCCGGCATGGTGATCGAGGCCGTGCCATCCGGCGAACTTCCCGGCCATTCGAAATCGCCGCGCGAGACCACGCCGAACGGGCTGTCCAGTTTCGTGCCATTGACCTCGAATGTTACCGATGCGGTCTTCTGGCTCATCGACTGTGTGACCAGGGCGAATTTCACATTGGGTGCGCTGCCCTGGCCGCCGAAGAAGGCTTCCTTGATGCGGGCGGCGTTCTGGAACTGGCGCAGCGACTCCGACGAGAGCGCCTGGCTGAATTTCGAGTTTTGCTTCCAGTCCCAGGCTGCGCCCGAGGTGTCCACGAGACCCGCTAGCTTTTCCCGGAAGAAGGTGTCGAAGACGCCGTTCGGTCCGAACAGCCGGCCGAATTCTCCCATCGGCACGTCCTGTTTGCTGTTCGGCGCGAACGGATATTTGTTGCTGGTGATATTGAGGCATTCGCGGGTTACCGAGCCATTCAGGTCGCCCTTGAGGTCGGCCACCTTCTCCCCGATTATCTTCTGCTCGAACTCGGCCATGGCATCGCGGAACATGGTGTCGAACGGCGTTTCGAGCCGTGACGAACTGGTGGCGATGGAGCCCAGGAAGGTCTGCATATTCTGCCGGGCCTGCACGGCTCTTTCAAAATTCTGTTCGTCGATCAGGCTCTGGTACAGGCCCTTGAGCTGCTCGACGAGCAGGTCAATCTGGGTCTTGTCGCCATTCTTCGCCGCGAGTTCGTGATAGCGGCGGAAATGTTCCTGGATGATGGCGCCCGGCACGAAGGGCGCGTCCACATCGCCGCCGCGGCCGGTGGACTTCTTGGCGGCATCGAGGCCGATGGCCGCCATGTTTCCGAGCTTGCCCGCAGCCCTGGTGGCAGCCCTTGTGGCAACCTTGCCCGCAGCCTCCGCGAGCTTGTCGGAGACGTCATTGCCAGTCGCCGCGTCCCTCGCCTCCGTCAGCTTGGTCTCCGATGAAATCGACTCGAGCAGCAGCTTGATCGGCGACGCCGCGCCTGTGGCGGCTCGAAGCGTCGTATAGGTCGGCTTGTCGGCCGCGAAACTGTTGAGCTTCAGCCGTCCCAGAGCCGTTGTCCACGCCTTGATGAATTCCTGGTCGTAGATGCGGAAGAGATCAGGGCCGAGATTGGCATATTGCGAGTCGATGGCCTGACTGCTGCCGGCGTCCCCGAGCACCCAGCGCTCGTTCTGCAGCAGTGATATCACCGCTGTCATCTTGTCGAGGAACAGGGTGTAGAAGCCGTCATAGGTGAACAGCGCCTGGACGCCCACGCTTTCGATGGGAGAGCCGTCATTGGTGGCGAACACCACCGCGGCGTCGGGTCCGGCATGGCCTGCTACGGTCCAATCCTTGACCCTCTGGTCATGCGCGGTCGACTTGATGATCGCGAAGGCGCGCTCGGCGAGCGACAGCCGCGTCAGTGCGACCTGGCTCGATTTGACGAGATCACCGTCGAGGGCAATCGGGCGTGGGGGAACTCCGTCGACGTTGAGCATGGCATCGAGATGCGCGCTCAGGCTGTCGCGGGCTGCCTTGTTGGGCTCGCCCGGATAGAGATTCTCCCAATCGCCCTGCATCCAGCCTTCGATCAGGGCGGTGTCGACGGGAATGTTGGGATCGCCGCCAAGCATCATGTAGACCTTGAGGGGCTCATAGAGCTGGTCGGGCTTGTCCTGCAGATCGGCAAGCCGCTTTTCAAGGTGGAAGAGGATGCGCGGGCGCAGCAGCCGGTCGAGCCCATCGCGGTAGGCCGCAACGCTTGCCGTACCTACGCGCTTGTGCTGCCCCAGCCCCAGCGTTTCGCTGATCTGCGGGTCGGTATCGACCTTGTCATAGCCCCACGGAAAGTTCCTGAGATTGTCGAGCGGCTTGATGATCCGCTGGAAATCGGCGTCGTTGACGGGATCCTCGTCGAGCAGCGATGCCGTGTCGTTGGCATAGGAGGCCACGGCGACATTGGTCCTGTCGATCAGGGACTTGTTGGCATAGTAGCTGTTGAACCAGCCGGCGAGCGCCGCCAGCGTCACGCCTGCGACGAGGACGTAGCCCGAAGTCTGCAGCAGAAACCTGCGGCGCACCGCGGCCGCGTTGGTGGACACCCACCCGGCTTCCCCAAACACGACCTTGGTCAGAAGATGCTCGAGGAAATAGCTCTTCGCCCGCCCCGAATAGGCGATGCTGGCGCCTGCCTGCAGGCCGAGATCCCGCGACAGCGAGCCCAGCAACTGGTCGATCGGTGTGCCCTCCTGGGTGCCGGAGGTGAAGTAGAAGCCGCGCAGCGCCGCACTGGTCTGGTAGCGCGTAGGCTCGAAGATCTGGGCAAGGAAGCGGGTGATAGTGGGCTTGAGCGTGGCCAACTGGGACGGCAGGCCCATGAGCCGCACGCGCGACACGGGATCCGGCTCCTCCTGCAGGCGGTCCGGCAGTTCGGTGGTGAGCCTGGAGATCAGGAGATCGATCTCGGGCCCGACATCCCCGACACGATTTTCCTTCTTGTTCTTGGTCTGGAAGGTCGCGCCCCAGACGGCCTTGCGCTCCTCGGGGTCGAGATTGCCGAAATATTCCATGAAACCGGCGATAAGGTCGGCCTTGGTGAAGATGACGTAGACCGGAAAATCGACCTGCAGGCGGTTGTTGAGCTCGGCCAGGCGCTTGCGGATGGCAACCGCATGAGCACCGAGATCCGCCTCCTTCATCGCCAGCATGTCGCCGATGCTGATGGCCACCAGCACGCCATTGATCGGCTGGCGTTCGCGATGGCGCTTCAGGAGATCGAGAAAGGCGAGCCAGCTCTTGCGGTCGGATTCGGTGTCGGAATCCTGCGTGGTGTAGCGGCCGGCGGTGTCGATGAAGACGGCGTCCTCGGTGAACCACCAATCGCAATAGCGCGTGCCGCCGCTGCCGGCGATCGGGCCGGCATGAGCGGCCAGCGGAAATTTGAGGCCGCAATTCATCAGGGCCGTGGTCTTGCCCGCCCCAGGCGGCCCGACGATCAGATACCAGGGCAGTTCATAGAGGAAGTCGCCCTTGGCCCGCCGCGAGCCCTTGAGGGTAAGCAAGGCGTCGCGCATCTTCTCGGCCAGCACGGCGGAGTCGGAGCCATCGTCCTCGGGCTCCTGTACGGCGATATTCTCGGCAAGCGCCCGGGCGGACTGGCTGTGCTTGTAGATGCGATAGGCCAGCCAGCCGAAATAGATCGCCAGGACCAGCACCATCAATGCCAGCCGCAGCCAGGGATTGGCAAACGGCTCGACGCCCGCGAACGCAATGATCGGCAGCACGAACCAGATCACCGCGCACAGGGCAATGACGGCCAGAAGACTGACGATGAGGATGATCCAGCGCTTCATCACATGTCCTCGCGCGGGATGAACACTTCGACACGCCGGTTCCTGGCCCGGCCTTCGGCGGTGTTGCTCATGTCGATCGGCGCTGTGTCGGCAAGCCCGGCCGTGGTCAGGCGCTTGGGATCGGAGACACCCTGGACGAGGATCTGCTCAACCGCCTGCGCACGCTGCTCGGAGAGCTGCTGGTTGTCCTTGTACCTGACGGTTGCGCGCACCGGCGTGTTGTCGGTATGCCCCACGATACGGATCTGGCCCGGCTCCTTCTCGAGCGCGGCGGCAATATGGCCGATGACCGGAACGGCGTCGGCGCGCACGGTGGTGCTGCCCTTGTCGAACAGGGAATCGTTCAGGAGGCGCACGACGATGTCCTTGCCGTAATAGTCGGCGGACACCTTCTTGGCGGCGATGTCGTCCTTCAGGCGCTCGCGGATGCGCTCGAGCTGGGTGGTGACTTTGACCGGCGGCGGTGGGGGCGGCGGCGCCGGAACAGTCCTGTAGATGTGGATGTCCGAGTTGGGATGGAGCGTCAGCAGTGCCGCACTGGCCGTGTCGGACAGATCGCCGAGCAGCCAGCGAAAGACCAGGAAGCTGAGCAGGAGCAGTCCCGCCGCCACGGAGGTAACCGCCCAGACCGGCACCGCCCGCCGCACATAGGCGGCGGCGATGTCCTGGCCTCGCCAGTGCGGCGAGATATGGTCGGTCACGCGCGCCTCGCGGGCGCGCAGCGTCTCATAGACGTCGCGGCGGATTTGCTGATGCTGGACGTCGCCGCCCGCGACGCGATACTTGCCTTCAAAGCCCAGCGACATGCAGGCATGCATGAGGCCGAGAAGATTGTGGTTGATTTGCGGGTTTTGCCGCAGCTTGGTCAGCTCGTCGAAAAATCCCACGCCGCTGTCGCGAACCTGGAAGTAGCGGCTCAGCATGCTGTACTGCGTCCACAGGTTGCGGTCGGAGCTCGGCAGGTTCTGGACGATATCGTCCGCCGTGGCGCACACGACATATTTGGCTGTGCGAACCTGCGGTTCCGGAATGTTCTGCGCGTGGAGCGCCGTTTCGAAGTTCTCGATCCCTAGCGCCACCGTATTCATCATGGGCGCGACCTGGGGGACCTGTCTCGCGATGCGGATATTGGCGAGCACCAGGAGCAATGGCATTGCCGCTTCGAGGATGGGATTGGGGCCACCCGTCTTGTCGCTGGCGCCCAGCGATGCGAGATCGATCGCCGAAGGTCCGGGCGGCAACGGGGCCTGCTGCAGAGGCGTTTGGGGCACGGGTTGATAGGGCGGCGGCGGATTTCCAGCGCCGGCTGCGACACGCGCACCGCCCCAGATGTCCTGGGCTGGAGCAGGGGTAGAGGATGGAGCCTCGCCGGCATAGGGCATGGCGCGGCCGTCCCGTCGGCCCCCGGGATTGGGCTTGATGACCGTCTTTTCGGATTCGGGGTTAGACCCGAACGGGCCCTTGCCGTTCGTCATTGGCCCACATCCTATTTAGCGTCTTCCTTGACCACCCACAGATTGAGCTCAAGTCCCGGCCAGTCGCCCGAGAAGTGCATGCCGATGCCGCTTGCCGTGCTGAATTCGGGCCATAGCGGCGACATGCGGTCGAGCGCGAAATAGACGTGGCTGGTGATCGCCCGGATTTGCGCCGGCGGCGTCGGCAGATGAATGAGCGCGATGCCGGGAAGGTGCGCGTGCACGATCTCGTTCATGCGCGTATTGGGGCCCACCTTGAAGAGAGCAGGAAACTGCGTCTGCAGTTCGGTGAGGGAGCGCTGCGCCGCCACTTCCAGAACGAAGGTCGAGGCCCGGAACAGGTTGCGGTCGGTGACCGTCGCCAGGAAGGCATTCGTTGCCTTTTCGACGATTTCGAGGCGGATGGCGCGGCTGATGTCGACGCTTAGGAAGCGCTGGATGTCCGCCAAAACAGGCGCGAAGGTGCCGCCGGGATTGTCGTGGTCATAGGCCGGATATTCGTTGGCGCGCCGCTCGCGAGTGGAGTAGGTGGCCAACTCGCCGGCAAGGCGCAACAGCTCGACATAGAGCCGCTCAGGATGGGTGTATTTCGAGCGTCGCATGTGCCGCAAAGCGGGAATTTCGCGATTCAGCATCTGCAGAACAAAATAGTCCACGCTCTGCATGCCGCTGCTGGAACGCGGGTCCGAGGCGAAGCGGGCCAGTTCGTCGAGCTTGGTTTCCACCCAGCCGATTACGCGATCAAGCCAGCCGGTGACGGTGGCGTGCGCGCCGACCACCAGAACCGGCGGCGCAAAACGCTCGTCGAAGACGATGGTCTTGTCATTGACCTCGATGATCCGGGCGCAGAGCATGTTGACGAAGCCCGGTTTTGCCGTCCTGCGGATCTCATAGCTGAAGCGCGGCACCGCGATATCGATCTCTTCCTCGATCTGCATCGCGGAAGCGGCATCGATCAGGGTCTCCGAATTGACCACATAGCGGCTGCCGCTCTCCGACTCCGGTTCGTCGACCTCGCGGCTGTTGGGTTGGGCCATTGGCATGCACAGCCAGATGAAGAGCCCGGCAGCATTTTCGGGCACGGCGGCGGGCGGCGGCGGCGGGCAGTCGCCCGGAAACCGGAACGGCGTTCCGTCCGGCAGGATGCCGGCGGCGCGGCGCAAGCCGAACTTGCTTTGCTGTGCCAGGTCGCGATCGATCTCGACCTCGCTGTACCCCCAGGGATAGGGCGTGATCTGGCCGGTACGGCTCTCAAGCAAATGCTCAAGATAGCGGTCGCCCTGCTGCAAGTGATGCGGCCGGAGGAACAAGCCCTCTGACCAAACGACTTTGCTATACCAGGACATTTGCGAGCCGCCCGAAGGATCTGGATGTGTGATTGCCAGGCCTGGCAAACGTATCGCAAGGCCTCACCAAAAAAGCTATCGGCCGTTGCCCGAGCGAATTCTCACGGCTCATTCCAAACTCTGCCACAGGACCTGAGGAAGTCAAGCTGTTCGCCATTTTACACCCGACCGACCTTCGCAGGTTAGAAGAAGCGTCTGGATTATTCCTCCCCCATTGTGAGGTAGACAGAAGCGAGCGCTGCGGATACCAAATTGTTCAAGCGCATGGTGCAGTCGATTGATGCGGTTGATACTGTCTCTTGGATGCCGGCCGTGGCGCAGGTTTGGCCTCGCCATGGTTCTGTTCGGCTTGTTGCTTGCACAGGGTGGCAAGGCCCAGGCGGCGTTCAAAGTGTGCAACCAATCGGTGACACTGTACAATGTCGCCATCGGCGCCGAGATCAACGATAAGTTCAAGACGGAGGGCTGGTGGACGTTGCCGGCCAGTACCTGCGTTACGCCTATCAAGGAGGATCTGGACGTCCTCAGGCTCAGATATGTTTATATCTATGCAACGACTGCGACGGGCGACAGCGCATTCGAGGGCAACTGGGATATGTGCGTCGATACCAAGCGCTTCGAGATCGAAAAGATCCAGGACCAGCCCTGGGATTGCTGGGTGCGCGGCTTCGTGCAGGCCAAATTCAAGGAGGTCGACACCGGCAATGCCAGCTCATGGACGGTGTTCATACGTGGCAGCGCGCCCTAGGCAGGTTCCGGAAAGGCCGATCTCCGACTGTATATGATATTATCGAAGGGTATTCTTGAAACCATAAAGTCCGCAGACGCCAGCCATGGACGAGAAGACAGTCATAGCCGGAAAGACCGGTTCCGGGCCGACCGACCGTACAATCCCACCGCCGGCGACGCCGGGGGCTAAGTCTCCCGCGGAAGATGGCAACGCAACGATCATCGTGCCGGCCCGGCCCGCGGCGGCGCGGCCCGCCAGGAAAGCCGCGAAGTCCACGAACGAGGCTGCCCCGCCGGCGGACGGCGGGGCCAAGATCGCCAAGAAGACCCCCGAGAAACCCGCCGCACCGGTCGTCCGCCGGGCCGGCGCCATGGTTTATGTCTCGATGCTGGCGGCCTTGCTGTTCCTGGGTATCGGCTCGGCCCTGACGACAATCTACCTGTTCTCGTCCAATCGAAATCAACAGCAGGCCGCGGTGTCCGACAGCGACCTTGCAGCGAACCTGGTCGCCATCCAGACCCCGGACAGCGAGGCCGAAGACGAGGCTCTGATCCGGGCGGCGATCAAACCGCGCATCATCGACTTGAGCGGCGATCCGGTGATCGTGCCTCAGCTCGCCAGCGCCCCGCGCCAGCTGCTCAAGCTGGCAAGCGCTCCGCAACGCGCGGCAGTGAGCGATCTGGGCATCAAGAACGATGTCTTCCGGCTGAAGGATGTACTCGATCTGCCCACTCCCGCTTCCCAGGTCGCGATGATGGGGTCGCAGGAAGACATCGCCGTCGCGCAGGATGCCCCTACGCAAGCCTCGGCCGACAGTACGGGCGATGGGGATAGCGCGGAGGGAACATCGCAAATTGCGGCGTCGGGCTCCAGTCCGGGCGACAGGGTTACGGACTTCGCCCAGACAGCCAAGGCCTCGATCTCTCTCCCCGATGCTCTCAAGGGCCTCGGCCTCGACCCAGGGCAGGCGACCGCGGCAGGCGGCGCCTTCAATTCCTTCTACGGCCGCGAGAGCCTGCAGACCGGCGACCGCTACGCGGTGCGGGCCGTCGCGATCGACGGCGATCCCAGCCATATGCAGCCCGTGCAGGTTTCTGTCTACAGCAAGAGCGATCTGGTCGGCTCGATCGCCCTCAATGACGTCGGCGCCTATGCAAAGTCGGAAGATCCCTGGTACCAGCGCGATCCGTTCGCGGCGCCGCTGGTGCCGGTGCAGCCGGATCCGGAAGATCAGCCGCGCCTGCTCGACGCGATCTATGTCACGGCGCTCCGCAACCGGCTGCCCACGCCGGTGGTCGGCGAAACGATCATGCTGCTGTCCCGGGCGCAGGATCTCGAGCAGAAGGTGCAGCCGGGCGACACCATCACGATCATCTACTCCCCGGTCGCCCGTGATGCGAAACAGGGCCTCGGCCGCATCGTTTTCGTGAGCATCGGCCGCACCACGGGCAACCTCGATTGCTATGTGATGCAATCGCAGCCGGGCGCGCAATATGAATGCGTCTCGTCCGGCGGGCAGGCCAGCGTGCCCGACGGCAGCATGGTCACGCCCGTCAGCGGCGTGATTGCCGCCAGGTTCGGACCGCAGGGGGCCGACAATGCCGCCGCCGGGTCGCAGATGAACTACGGCATCGACTGGACGGCGCCCGCCGGCTCGCCCGTGGTTGCGGCCTTCGATGGGCAGGTCACCGCGATCGGCAACGAGACCGGCTTCGGCACGGTGGTGCGATTGTCGCATGATGGCGGCAAGACCTCCATGTATGGCTATCTTGCCCGTGCGGCGACGGGGCTGGCCGTCGGCAGCGCCGTCAAGGCCGGCCAGGTCATCGGCTATGTCGGCACGCCGCCCACAAGCCGCGAGCCGCGGCTGCATTTCGAGGTCCGCAACAATGGCGTGCCGGTCGACCCCGTCGCGGAGGTGCAGGCCAATACCGGCACCAACAGCGCCGTGGACCAGTTCGTCGGCCAGATCATCCACATTGAAAGCGCTAACAAATGCAATGCCAGCAACCCGCTCTCGACGGCGGTCGGGCTTGGCCAGTTCATCGAATCGACCTGGATGACGACGATCAAGCTCCACCGTCCGGATCTGCTGGTTGGCCACACCCGCCAGGAGGTGCTGGCGATGCGCACCAATTGCGATCTCTCGCGAGCGATGACAACCGCTTTCACGCGCGACAATGCCGCCGTCGTCCGGGCGGCCGGTCATCCCGTCACCCCCGGCAATTTGTATCTGGCGCATTTTCTCGGTGTCGGCGGCGCTGTAAAAGTGCTGGGAAGCCAGCCGAATCTGCAGATTTCGGACGTGTTCGGCGCCGCGCATGTACGCGCCAATCCCTTCGAGGCGGGAAAGACGATCGGCTATCTTATCTCGTGGGCGGCAAAGAAGATGGGCTCCGTACTCTCCGGCGGCTCAACACCGTCCCAGGATTCAGGGACCGGCACCGCCACGGCCAACAACGAACCTCTGGCGAAGTTCGCCAGCGATCCCCTCTTCGCCGCGCTCAAGACGAGCGTAACGGCCTTGCTGCAGTAGTCTGCGTTCGAGAAGTGCCTTGACGGTTCGAGCAACCACTTGCCGACAAGCGCGTCATAATTCTCTTGCCTTACGCACGAAGTCGGCGAGTTCGCGGTTGAATCGCGGGGTGTCCTCGATGAAGGGGGCGTGCCCAGTCTCGGGGTACCAGGACGCATTTCCAGTTCGACATGTTTTGAGGATGTGGTCCCCCATTGCCGGGAGGATCACCCTGTCGCTCAGACCCTGAGTCACAAGGACGGGCCGTTCCAATGAGCGCAAGACGTCATCGGAGTCGATCACGCGAGTGACAAGGGCGGCTCGTACCTTTGGCGGCACCACCATGTTCCAGCTGAGGGCGATCTCGTACTCGTCGCGCGGGAGCGGCCGCGCGGTGCAGCCGCGCACGAATGCGCGCATTGCCTGGATATTGGAGGGTAAATCGTCGGCGGTCGCGCCTGGTACGTGATCAAGGAAGCAGGGCCCGATAAGCACCCCGAACGCGGCCCTGTCGAGTGTTACCGCTGCACCTACGAAGTTGATCCCTGCAATGGCGTCCTGACCATATGCGCGGATATAGTCACAGATGACGAAGCCCCCATAGGACCACCCGACGAGAACGGGATGCCTCAGTCCGAGTTGTTCGACGATGGCGGCAATATCATCTGCCCATGCCTGGGATTGCGTATAGTGGTCGCCCGCCTCGGGCGCTTCCGACATGCCGTGGCCGCGGAGATCAAATGCGACGAGGCGGAAAGCGCTCGCAAGTTCGCTCTCATACTGCTTGAGCCAGCAAATATGACTCTGTGACCACCCATGGATGAAGAGGATGGCTGGTGCATCGGCTTTGCCCCATTCCCGCACATGCAGTCTCACGCCATTCCCGCCGGTCACGGAATGAATCTTCATCTCGATGCTCCATTCACCAGAGCAAAGCGCGTCTAAGTGTAAACGCTGCTCTGCTCTAACTCTTTGTTTCGACGCGTCTTTGAGATTCTTGCCGAGGCCGGTAAATCGCAATGTGCCTCAAACCCGATCTCGATGATCGCCGACCTGCATTGGAAGCAGTGTTGTTGCTTGTGTTGAAAAATGCGGCTGAAACGTTGGAATACTCGCTGCTGGAGCGCCCTCGGAACATCGCCCCGCGAGTAGTCAGCCGAGCCGATCGGTCATTTTGGATTGGCGACTGAGATGAAGGATGTGACTTCTCGCAGGAAGTCGCCGAAGGCCGGCTCGTCGCCGAGGAGAATATGGTTTGCGCTGTTGAGATCTACGAAGCGCGCGCCCGGTATGCCAGCCGCCAGGGCCCTGCCTTCCTCGAACGGGACTGCTGCATCATTCCTGGCATGCAGGACCAAAGTCGGAACGCTGACTTCTCGCAAGATTGCCGAAACATCCATGTCGCCAAAGGCATGGTGCAGTCGACTGGCATTGGCCGGCGAGGCCGTCTCCTTCTGCAGGTCATTGAACCAAGCCATCTGCTTGCGGCTTGCGCCCGGAATGAAAGCTTCGGTGAACAACTGCCGGAATGCCGGGTTGTCCTTGCCCCATCCCTCGCGGATCAATGTCGTCATGGCTTCATGAATGTCGATCTCGCGGTGGTTCCCCCGCCTTCGCCAACCCCTTGCATATCCGCCATAGAGAACCAGGTGCGATACCCGCTCAGGATGCCGGACGACGTAGGCCACCGAGACAGCACAGCTTTGCGAGACGCCAAGCAGTGGGAACCCGTTCAGGCCACTGGCATCGGCCACACTCTCCAGATCGGAAACCATCGCGGCAAGGGATAGGTCATCGGCATTCCAATCGGAGAGGCCGTTGCCCCGCTCGTCGTATCGAATGAGCGTGTTCTCTCTCGACAGCGAATCGATCCAGTGTCGCCACACCGGGCTTTCCCATTCATATTGCAGATGCGACATCCAATGCGCCGCACGAAGAATGGGTGGACCCCTCCCTGAAACGGCGTAGGCAATTCGCACGCCGTCCGGACTCCTGCAATATCGTATCGCCTGGGACTGCTGGTGTTCACTGAGGCTGGGATATTCATCGGGAAGGCTGGCCTCATGTGGCGTCTCAAGGCTAGCCGATCTCAGTCGCGTTGTATCTTGTCGAGCCGACGTGGCGAGCGATCTCATTTCCGATGACACGTGCACGTCGGTCGGATCCATGGACTGCAGGGCTCGGGCGTACGGAAGCGCCCGTTCCGGTTCGCTGCGCAGCCGTTCTACAAGCACCTGCAGGATCAGTGATCTGGTGCGATCCAATGCGTCGGCGTGAAATATGCGCCAAGCCTCGAACACGGGGCAACGAGGCAGTTCGAGGCCCTCAAGAAACCGCCCCCGGAACTCGGCGGCCAGCGTTTCCAGATCTGAGGTGCCAAGGGCACGCACGTCTTTCGCCGTGATGTGGGCGACGTGCTGCAAATCGACGTCAAGCTTTTCGACGTCAAGAGATACGCTGCTTCGGTCGGTTCCGAGGCAGGACTTCTCGTCGTCTTCGTTGATAACCCGCCTAAGCTTTGAGAGGCTCCACCTCAGCGAAGCTCTCGGATCGTCTGGCGCCTCCCAGAACATATCACATAGATGGTCGCGCCGTTGGCGCCGGTTCACCACAGCCAGGTAGGCGAGGAGAGCGCGCGTCTTCTTTGACTGGGGCAGGGGAATTTCCTTGGCGTCCCGCAGGACCACCAATTCGCCCAGCACCTTGATCTGCAGCGGGCTCTTCATGTGAAACGCCCAATTGCTTGTAACAGTCTATAGCAGATGTTGCCTTGTGAGAATTTCCCTGGTCCTGTTCCGACCCCGATAATACATCGCCGCCGACCTTGGTTAATTTACGAGGCAATCAGCAATATGATCGTGCATCAGTACCGATAAAATAAAGCAGCCACACCTATGAATGCCTGTTGCGCGTGGAGGCGCTCAGCTTGTCGTACTGTTCAGCGTAGAGATCGAGGAAGGCCCCGAGCATGCCATGCTCGCGGCGGCCCACTCGTGCGAGCCAGCGTTCGGTATAGACATCCCAATATCGGCTCTTGCCGGAGGACAGCAGGGATTTCTTGCTGTCCCCGGCGCTCTTGATCGCCTCAGGCGACAATTCGTCGAAGAGTTCCGTGAGAGCCGCCTGCATCGACGCCAGGAAGGCGACCTGGTGCATCTTGAGGTCCCCAAAGGCGTTATCGAGCGCCGTCCTGGCGTCGAGGTAGCCCCGGGTCTTCGGACCGAGCATCACCCGCAACGCCTCTTCGGGAGTCGGCATGAATTTCAAGGGATTGTTGTCGTCGGCACTGATCATCGTGCGGTTGCCGCTGCGCGACAGAGCCTTGGCCTCGGCCCTGGCGCGCAGCATCGCCATGACATGCAGGCAGGCGAGATTCAGGAGCCGGCCGGCCTCCTCGGCCACATCGCCGGCATCCGCGCCCATGAGAAGGCCCTCGGGGATCCCTGCGCCCGCTGCAAACCGGCGAATGAACTCGCTTGATCCGGTATCTGCCGAAGGCGAGGGCGCCGGTGTGCTGCGAGCCATGGCCGGCTTCGGCGCGTCGATCGGATCCTTGGGGATGAACGCAGCCGCAGGCGCCTCGTTCGCAGGTGGCCTGGCCCTGGAGGGTGGGGCCGGAAGGTCGTCATCGCTCCCCCACGGGCTGCCGGCCGGCGGTGGTGCGGGAAAGGCAGGCGTCGGCTTGCGTATCGGTTCCGGCTCCTCGAAAGGCGGCGGCACATAGGCTGCCTGATGCAGGAAGTCCGGCCCTTGCTCGGCTTCCCGCAACGGCGGCAAGAGTTCGCGGGCATCGATGGGAGGGGGGGCCTCACGCGGGCTATCCCAGATGTCTGAGCCCGCTGACGGTTGGCTGGGGCTCTGGGCGAAGGAGGGCGAAGCCGGCTGCGCAAGCGGCGGAGGGGCTTGCGCAAGCTTGACGGATACGGCCAGCACATATTCGCCGACAGACAGTCTGTCGCCATCAGCCAGGCGGTAGGGGCTTTGCAGGCGCTTGCTGGCGCCATTGAGAAAGGTGCCGTTCGTCGACGTATCCGTCAGCCAATAGGCGCCATCATAGAAGCGGACTTCGCAATGCTTGCCGGAGATCACCCGGTTTCGATCCGGCAGTGTCCAGTCCAGATGCTGGTCTCGCCCGAAATCGAAACCGCGCTTGTCGATCGTGAACTCCAGCGGCCCGCCGTCCGGCAGGCGATCATAGTTCTCGATCCTCAGCGTCAGCATGGCTTGTATGAAATCCTGTCACGCAAAAAAAGCAGTTCGTCGAAAATCAATCAGGCGCTGCCGCGGCGCAGCAGCGCTACCGCATCGCCAACCAGTTCCTCCATCTTGTCGGGCTGCTTCGCCAGAGGCAGGCTCGCAACGAGCAGCGTCAGCCCGACATTCACGGCATGGCCGGTCAGGTGCTGCGGCGGGGGAACAGGCTGTTCGGTATTGGGCGACAGATTGCCGCCGCTCCAGCCCGCTGCCAGCGCGGCCCAGGCGCAGGCCCCTTTGAGTGGATCCTCCATGCCACCGTCGAGAGCCGCGCGGCGTGTCGCCTCCATGGGCGCCTTCAGCCATTCCTCGGCCAGCTTCAGCAGAGCCGCGTCGGCCCCGCTCGGCCGCGGTGCCTGTTGGCGCAACGCATCGCACAACCACTGAACCGCCTCGCGGCGAGGCAATACAAAGGCACAAAATGCCATCGCCTTCCGTACGCTTCCTTGCGCTATCAAGCTGTCAATGAACGCGAAGGGATCGAGTTCGAGGTTGCCGGAAAACTCGCCACGCAGGTTCGGGAAGGCGTCGATGACTTGTCGGGCCGTCGAGAACCGAAGATGCTTCATCTCGTCTCCTTCGGCCGCTCAAGCAAAATGCGTTCAGATCGAAACATTTTCTTCTCTAACTCTTTGTTTAAACGCATTTTTGCAATTTATACCGATTTCGTCCAACCAAAAATGCTCAGCAGCATCTGTGTCGGGTCCTGAACCGGCTCTGACGCAGCTGGCCTCCGTCATTGTATCGTGGGCCGCAAGCGAACACCATTTCGTGCGTGCGTGTCCGGCGGATCGGTAAGGTCTGGTCGATTTTTGGAAGGGCCCGACTCTCGCTCGAAGCGCACCGGCCGCCTCTGCGCCACTGTACCATTGTTCGGACTTGTGTGAATCCGCGAATGCATCCAGCATTTGCGGACGCAAACGGTGGAAACAAACTATCGTATTTGAACCTTGACGGCACCTTCCGTCAAATTGCAAAACGCATCAGTTTATGAGGACCAGGCCGCCCTGGATGATGAGCGGTGCGCTGGCCGTCACCTGGCCGAGTGCGTTCGACTTTATGTTGACCAGGGCATCGGCCTCCAAGGTGATCATCGTCGACTTGAGCTTTATGCTGACCGGATCCATGGTGAAAGTGCTTTGGCCCACGGTGAATTCGATCTTTTCATTGGCCTTCACCGTCCAGGTCGACATGATGCTTTCGTCGCGGTTGTTGCCGATGGTGACCTTGACATTCTGCCCGATGTCGCGCCGCTCGTCGTTCTCGACCTTGCCTTCGAGATCGTGCTGCGCATGGAAGCGGATCAGCTCGTCTCCTGCCGTGTCGTCCATGATCAGCTCGTTGTAGCCCGATCCCTTGAGTGTCTGGGTCTTGGTGCCCGATACGGCGTTGAGCTTGTCCTTCACATAGGGCGCGACATTATCCTTGTTGTAGACGCTGCCCGTCACCAGGGGGTAATCGGGGTCTCCCTCCAGATATTCGACCACCACTTCCATGTCGATGCGCGGAATCTTGACGTCGCCCCAGCCATTTCCGGCCCAGCTCTGGGCTATGCGCACATAGCGAGAATGGACCTTGTCGCGGTCCCAGTAGAACTGGACCTCGATGCGGCACTGGTCGTCCACGTCGCTCACCACCTTGGCGGTCTGCGGCCCGTAGATGACCGGCTTTCGCGTCGTCGCCGGAGCCCGGAACGGAATATCGATAGGCTGGAACTCGTAGTTGCCGGAATATCCCTCGTCGCCCGTAGCATTGGCCGAACGATAGGCCTGAGACCGGAACAGGTGATTGGCCCGCAGGATCAGATATTTGGTTCCCTTGCTGGCTGGCGGGGTCCCGTCCAGCGTGATGGTGAAACCCGGGCAGCAGGTGACGGCATCGCCGCCGGCAATGACGCGCTTGTCTATCGCCTGCTCGGCTTCCAGCCGGACATTGGCAAGCGTGGTGCCCTCGCCCTTTTCCGTATAGCGGCCGGGATAATCATAGAGTTCGAGGTCGCCATGCTGGTATTTGGCGCTGGCCGTCTTCTCCGCCAGCAAATCGGTGCTGGGCTTCTCGTAGTCGTAATCCTCGAGCGTGACCTTGCCGGAGCGCAGGCGCCGGCCCTCCGCCCATTCGTTCAGCCTGTCCTTGGCGGTGATGTTGTCGAGGCCCACCGCCGAGAATTCGAGCGCCGCCCCGCCAAGCTTGGGCTCATGCGCCGAGCTCGAATCCACCAGGATGAGCTTGTGGTCGGAGTCGCTGTGCTCGAAATAATAATAGATGCCGTATTCCTCCATGAGCCGCGACATGAAGGCAAAATCGCTTTCGCGATACTGGACGCAATATTCAAGCTCCGGGTAGCTCTCCGATAGCCTCTTCTCGAACTGGACGAAGCCGCGGTTGCCCAGCACCTCGCTGAGAATGTCCGGTACGGTCTTATGGCTGTAGATCTTGCAATTGGTGGTCCGGGTCAAAAGCCAGAACCACGGGCGGAGCACCAGGCGATAGTAGCGAAGGTCCTGATCCCTACCGACCCACTGCGCCTCCACCAGCACACCGCTGAAGTTGCGCTTGACGCCCTCGTGGTGCGACTGGATTTCCAGACCGCACTTGGTCCCGAGAATCTTGTCGAAGTCGACATCATTGTCGTCGCTGACCACTTCGAGGCGATACTCGAAAAGTTCGCTGAGGGCCTCCGAACCTTCGAAACGGGTTACGACGAGCTTGTCCTTGCCAAGGCTGCTCGTGAAAGATCCCATTCGCGTGTCTTGAGCGAATAATTGTGCCACAGCATACCCTCATTCAGCCAAGGTCGGCCAATGGAGGCTAGCTCTCTTCGAGTTCAGCGTCTACCGCGCAAGCGCATTGTCGCTTCCCACATTTAGGGGGGGCCTGCGCCATAGTTCCTGAGGCGGCGGACTGGCGCGGCTCTACATTCTTGCTATTCTTATTCTGGCTCTGCATTGAAGGTTCTGGTTGGGCGGAGATCCGGTCGGGTCGTGGTTTTGCTTTGAGGATGGTGTGATGAGCCCGGTTGCGGACGGCTTCAGGCAGTTGGGGCACCTGTTCGCTACCGACACCCTGGCTGTCATCGCGGTCATTGCTTTCATGGGCTGGCTCCTGCGGAGAAACGAGGCCGTCCTGGCGTGGCTTTCATTCGCGGGTCTGGCCTGGTTCGTATTCAATCTCGACGGCTTGCCTTTCATCGAAGCCTGGCCATTCGAATTCCCGGCCGGCCAATCTGCCTTGCTCTATCCGTTGCTCTTGGCCACCATGGGCTTGGCGGCGAGTTTCCTTGGCGTGGCCGTGCCGCGGCCCCTGGCCATCACGGCAGCAGTGGCGTCCCTGGCGCTCGGCGCGGCTGCAACCGTGTTTCATGGCCTGGAATTCACGCGGATAGTGGCCCTTGCAAGCATATGCGTGACGCTGCTGATGCTCGGCTTTTTCGCGACGGGCGGAGGGGAGCGCATTAGCTCGCTCGACAAGCTGGTCCTGGTCTCGATCTATGCGCTCGGCCTGTCCGCAACCGCTGTCGATCTGTTCGCAGGGAAAATCTGGCCCGCCACGGGATTGCTGCTTTCGCCCTATGCGGGCGTGCTCCTGCTGGGTTTCAGTGGTTTCATCATCCTGCGCCGGATGTTGGCTACTGCCGAGGCGCGGGAGAAGCTCAACGAAGCACTGGGCCAGCGCATCGAGACCACCAAGGCCAATCTGCTCGCCAGTGAAAGCGCGCGTCATTCCCTGGAGGTCGCCCATGCCGTCAAGCTGGAGCGGGAGCGCCTCATGCGCGAGATCCATGATGGCATTGGGTCGAGCCTGGTTGCGGCGCTGGCTTCGGCCGAGCGGCAGGGCAAGGAGAGCACCACCGCCGTGGTTGCCTTGAAGGGCGCCTTGACCGACCTGAGGGTGGCGATCGACTCTCTCGAGCCGGTGGAAGGCAATGTCGCGACGCTTCTGGCAAGCTTTCGCTATCGATATGAGCCGGAGCTGCGCAAATCCGGAATCGGCATCAAGTGGATGGTCGAAGATGTGCCGGAGCTCGAGTGGCTCGACGCACCGAGCGCCCTGCATGTGCTGCGTATCCTGCAGGAGTCGATCAGCAATACGATGGGTCACAGCAAGGCGACGCAGCTCAGCTTCAAATGCAAGATGGCGCTTCTGCTGGGACGGCCAGGCCTTCGTGTCGAGGTTGCCGACAATGGTACGGGTTTCAATGCCGAAGCCCCGGTGATGGGGCGCGGGCGCCGAAACATGGCTCAACGCGCCGAGGCTCTCGGCGGCAAGCTGGATGTCCTGAGCAAGCCGGGCGAGGGAACCACAACCATTCTTTGGCTGCCCCTGGTTCGCCGGCAGGGGCTGAATCTGGAAGCGGGTCACGCCGCCGATCTATGAAGTATGCTATGGCGGCTCCCACATATAGGGGGTTGCGGGCACCGGCCCGGATCATCATCATTTCCCGTGGCGTTTTGCGATATGACGGCATCGGCAGGAACGCAACGCGCGTCGAAACAAGAGTTAGAGCACAACGCCGCCTCAATGCATTTTGCTCTGGTGCGAACCAACAGGTAGACCAAGATGGCTGTGTATGCCGGCCTCGAAGACCAGATTTCAGCCGACTCACCCTGTGGGCCCGATCCCGATGGCGATCCGGAGGCTCAGAACTTTCTGAGCGTTGCCGAAGGTCAGCTGCCGGCAAGTTATCGTACATTCAATAAGAAATCGTTCGAAGCCAAGCAAACGCTGTCATCCTTGAGAGATTATCTCAAGAAGTCGCGCGATGTCAGATATCTCATCCTGGCCGCAAAGTATCATATTCTGTCGGATGATCTGCAGGGTTTCATCGACGCGATCACGGCCACGAATGCGTTGCTGTCGGCGCAGTGGGAGCACTGCCATCCAACCGAAGCCGCTGGGGGCGCGGAGCTGAGATCCGCCTTCCTGAAATCGCTGGACGACCTGCCGACGGTGGTCTTGCCGTTGCAGAGCGCCACCCTCATCAACGACAAGCGATTGGGCGCGCTGTCCATGCGCTCGATCCTGGTGGGGGAGAAGAAACTGCCCGTCCGCGATGGGGAAACGATCGTCGATCCGTCAGGCATCAAGGATGCCTTTCTTCGTTTCGAACCCCTGCAGCAGCTTGTGGATCTGCAAGCCAGTCTCCAAACGATCCTGGCCAGCCTGGATGGCCTGCGCCAGCTCTTCATCGACAAGGCCGATCACCAGACTGCCCCGCAATTCGAGCAACTGCCGGAACTGGTTCAGTCGATCCGCGCCTATCTCGGCGATATCGTCGCGACGCGGCAACCTGGTCTCGCGGAGACCGAGCCCGACGAGGAAGCAGGCATCGAGGAGAGCGCCGCGACCGTTGCATCGCCGTCCTCCGGACCGCGCGATGTCGCCTCGGTGAAGGAGGCCTCGAACGCGCTGGCTGCAATCCTCGCCTATTATGCTGGTCATGAACCGTCGAGCCTGGCCAGGCTGCTGATCAAGCAGGCGCACCAGCTTGTCGGAAAATCGTTCGTCGAGGTCATGAAGATCCTGGCGCCCGGCCTGGTCGAGAAGGCGAAGATCCAGATCGGCGGCACCGCGCCCTTCGCCCTGAATTTCGCTCAGCTTACCGCGCTTGCCGCCGACGAAGGCAAGCAGGTGGATGGCGAGGCCGAGGCGCGCAGCTATACCGTCGCCACGCGTGCAGAAGCCACGGCGCTGATGCGCCAGGTTGAGTTGTTCTACAACAACATCGAGCCTTCGAGCCCGATTCCCATGCTGATCGAAAAGGCGAGAAACTTCGTCGCCAAGGACTTCAATGCTCTTCTCACGGAAATATCACGCAAAGATGAGAAGTAGGACGACAAGTCGTGAGTCATCGGGGCGATGAAACTAGATTAACGGGCGAGACGCTCGGAGATCTTAGTAAGATGCCCGCAATTGCTCTTCTATGCTTTCGAGTATGGTGTCGATATCACTATCGCGAGAGCGGCGAGAAATTGTTTCTAAAACTGGTACAATGCGACCCAAAGTATTTCAGGAGGCGTTAGTGGAGATGCTAACCTCAAATCGAGACCCCGGTAATCGGCATTGTCTTGCCTGGAAGGCGGTCCTGCCGGTCGCAGCGCTCGCGGCAGCGATGCTTGCGTTGCCGGCAAGCGCCAAGGCGGCCGAGCGCCGCGTCGCCTTTGTCGTCGGAAACAGCCATTATGCGGTCGTTCCGCCGCTCAACAATCCCGACAACGACGCGCAGGCCGTTGCTGCGGCCTTGAAGCGTCAGGGCTTCGAGGTGGTGTCGGCGCTCGACCTCGATCGCAACGACTTCGACAAGGCCCTCCAGCGCTTCATCCGATCGCTGCCGGGGTCCGAGCTCAGCGTGTTCTACTATTCCGGCCACGGCATCCAGGTGGGGGGTGACAATCGCATCATTCCAATCGATGCGAAGCTGAAGGACCCGGCCGACCTGGAGGTCGAGACGATCAACGTCAAGACGATCGTTGCCTATATGCAGCAGAACTCGAAGACGCAGCTGGTCTATCTCGATTCCTGCCGCACCAATCCGTTCCAGTCGCGGTCATTCCTGGTCGGGCCCGAAAAGCAGATGGCGGTGGCCGGCGTCGGTCTGGCGCCGCCGGCCAGCGTGCCCAGCAGCCTCATCGCCTATTCGACCCAACCGGGGGCCGTCGCCGAGGATGGCACGGGCGACAAGTCGCCGTTCACGGCGTCCATGCTCAAATATTCCTTCACCTTGGGCGTCGACGTGCAGAAGGCGCTCGACAAGGTGACACAGGACGTGTGGGACGCAACCAAGGAGCGCCAGCGCCCTTGGTCGGTCGATACGCTGGCGCAGCCTGTCTACCTGGCCAAACCGGCGATCCGCATCGTTGCGGCGATGCCGGCCCAGGCCACGGCGACCGCGGCCGTCAAGATCGGGCCCGCTCCAAGGCAGCAGCCGACCGAGGTTGCGACCGTTGAGGCTCCGGTGCAGGTTGCCGTGTTGCTGGGAGAGACCTTGAACACACCGCGCCGCGTTCCAATCGGCGTTGGCCAGGTGGCAATGCTGGGTGACTTGCCGCTTGTTCGCGCCGCGACGGGGGCGCAGATCCAAATCGCGGCGGCGCCGAACCTTGGCACCATGTATCTCAACGGCAAAGCGCTGGCCGAGGGCGACGTGGTCGATCAGAACGCCATTCGCGCCGTGACGTTCGAGCCCTCCATCGGCTCGGAAGGCAAGATCCAGAGCGTTCAGCTCAAGGTCGAACAGCCCGGCGGCAATGGCCAGGTCGTCACCGGCAAGCTCGAATCCTTCGTTCCTGCCTGCGATGAGCAGGCGGGCGAACCGCTCGACCCGCAGGGCGTCACCGCCGGAAAACTGCCGAACGAGATCGATCCCCTGCCGGCCCTTGCCGCCTGCGGGGAGGCTGCCGCGAAATTCCCGGAGGTCGCGCGCTACAAATACGAACTCGGACGCGCCAAACTGGCCGACAAGGATGTGGCCGGGGCGATCGAACAGTTCAATGCTGCGTCGGATGTCGGGTATACGCGCGCCTATTATGAGTTGGGCTACCTGGCGGAACGCGGCCTTGGGCGCCCCCAGGATGTGGTCGAGGCCAATCGGCTGTTCAAGATGGGATCGGACCGCGGTGACCCCTATGCCATGCTGGCCTACGGCCGCAATCTCACGCTCGGGCGCGGTGTACCCAAGTCCGTCGATGACGGCGTCAAGCTGCTGAACCGGGCCGTCGAACTCGGTCACACCTATGCGATGAATACGGTCGGCGCCATGTATTACTACGGCCAGAACCTGCCTGCCGATCCCGAGCGCGGCATCAAGTTCTACGAAGCCGCGTTGGCGCGCAACGATATCTACGCCATGCGCAATATGGGCATCGCATATCTCGAAGGAAATGGCGTAGCGCGCAATCCGGCGACCGCGATGGAGCTTTTCAAGAAGGCTTCGGATGGCGGCCATCCTAGTGCGCCCACCAATATCGGTGCGATGTATTTCAAGGGCGATGGCGTCAAGAAGGATCTGGCGACCGCAATGAGCTGGTATCAGATCGGCGCGGAGCGCGGCGATTATTATGCGGCCTCGAATCTGGCGTGGATCTATTCGAAGGGCCCCAAGCCTCAGAGGGATCTGGAGAAGGCCGTATGGTATTCGAGCCTTGCCGTCGCCATGGACGCCTATGGGGAGCACAAGGAGGAAGCAGATAGCCTTCGCGCCTTGCCGCTGGCCGAGAAGAAGAAGACCGTCGAGAAGCTGAACAGCGAGCTGGGAAGCGACGCCGTGACGCCCTCCGCCGATATCAACGACACGCTTGTGGTTCTTGCCCGCAAGGCCTGGCAGAAGCGCAATCCACGCCTCGACCTGTTCTGACGGATTGTGATTTTGTCGAAGCGCGTTTTCGGGCCTTCCCCGGTATGCTGGGGAAGGCGGCAAAGACCGGAGGCTCGCGGCGGAGCTCCTCGATCCCAAAAGCGTCTATCGATCCATCCGGAGCGGAAAGCGCGGCTCTTTCCTTGAGCGCCTGAGCGTCGTTCGATGCTGATGGACCATATGAGTTTTCGGCCTGACTCTGAGCTTGCCAAAGCGATTGGCCAACCAGCACATGCGCCGTCTCCAGCCTCGGACCTGATTTCGGATCAGGTCCGAGGCTGCAACGGTCGTACCGTCCTCAGTAAGCGAACTGATGCGCGGACATCTCGTAGTCCGCCAGCGTCATCATCCTCACGTCGATGAGATCGTAGTCCACCATGAGATAGCCGCTGTCGGTGACGATAACCGCTTCAGGCCGGGTCTCAAGGAGATCCTGCGCCATGACCCCCACATAGACCGGGCCACCCCAGACATAGCGGAATCGATAGATCGGCAGGCCGCTGGGAGAGTGGCCGAGGGTTTGGATGTCGGTCTTGAGGCGCCGATCAGACCAGCCGCCACCGCCGCCGGAACCACCGCCGCCACCGCCTCCACCACCACCGCCGCCGCCTCCACCACCGCCGCCGCCTCCACCACCGGCACTCGGGGTGGGACCGGACGCTGTGCTGTCAGGGACTGCCTCCGATGGCAGCTTCTTGCGGCGGTAGATCACGCGGCGTTGGGGATGAACAGGTCTCCGCTCCCAATCCGGTACCGGCTCCTCCAGGACCACAGGGCCACGATAGGCCGACCCGCAGCTGGCAAGCACAGCAGCCAAACCGCCTCCCAAGGCCCCCAGCAACAGGCCCCGACGCAGATCGAATTTGCTCGTCATCGATATCTCCTAAAATCTGACCGCACCCAAGGCGCCGATATTGAACTATAGCAAGTGCCGCGTATCCGGATGTGACGTCGCGCATAGACGGAGCAAGCTCAAACCGGGCTCTTCCTGTCCACTCGGCGCACCCGGCAGGTCGACAAGGCAAACTCTTGGAGGCCCTTGATGAGAATCTGGCCGCACCCGCTCACGGCGCAGCTGTGTTCGAGCCCGAGAAAGTAGACGAACAAGTTAAGGGAGGTCGCGACATCCGCTTCAGCGCCTCCGTCATAGAATATATGGGCCCGTCAGTGCCCCCCCAAACAGCGCTCCCCCATGTATTCAAGCCCACAAATATATACGCCAACCTCCATGGAGTATCAAATTCCTCGGAGGGGACTCACGGATCAGTGTGCGGGTGCTCGACGAGTGGTTTTGAGAAGACGATTCGAGGTCTCGCCGGGTGAGGTGTTGGGCCGATTCTCGGTCGAACAAGGACCTGGGCCAAAGACCTGGGCCAAGGACCTGGGCTAGGGATCTGGGCCAAGGATCTGGGCCAAGGATCTGGGCCAAGGATCTGGGCTCGACAGGATTGCGCTGGTCGGCCTCCGCAAGTCTTCCCAGGCCGGCTTTGCGCGCGAAAAGCTATGTATGTGAGGATGCAAATGAGAGTGGGCTGCGCAGGTCTTCAGTCGGACGGGCCAAGCGTGTGAGCGCTGGTTATATTATCCCGCGCCTCGTATTCCTCGAACGTAGGAAGTTCATCAAAAGCCGGCTGAAACATCTGCTTGTCGTATTCGAAACGCGGAACGTCGACAACATCATCAGGGGCGTATTCGACCCGCGCATATTCGATGCCGTTATTCTCGTTTCGAAAGAGCCCTCGCGCCTTCGACATGTCATTATCTCCCGTGTTCGGCCACGCAGCAACGCTGCCTGAAGCGGTTTGCAGAGATCGAGACATTGCCTCCTTGCTGAATGTACGCGGCGGCAATCCGTCTCGGGTGAATTCCATCCGAGCGGAAAAGTTCCGCTTTGGTCATATTCAAGAACGGCCCCGTTGCTCCCCGCCAAATCAGAGCGGAAAGGCATTTGTGCAAATCTTGATGTCGCCGAGCCTTTGCGGTCGCGCGACGACCACGTTCGTTGCCTGCGGCTGTCATACCCGGCGCGACGCGGGTGACGGCGAAATTATCTGCTGCCTCGGTTGGCCACGCTATTTGCGGCCGCTCATGGCGTCTCGGACTGCCACCATTCGAGAAATGAGGATATCGAGCTGGTCTGCATCGAAATCGATGCTGGCGAGAGGCTTGTCTTGTCCGAAAATCGTGAGCCTCGCCAGCGTCAGCTCCGGATTCGCCTCGATGGCAATATAATCCTTGGGCTGCGTGGCCAAAGCCTCCGACGACTTGTTGGCTTCAGTTATCAGCCGGTTGACGGATGCCTGGCTTTGCTCGGAGTCCATTACCAGCTCGCAACAGTGTTGATGTCTTCTTTATAAGGTATCTGAGTATGGCCGATGAAGGAGCGGATTGTGTAATTTTCTTGTTCTGTTGTTCGAGATTTCTGTTTGGCCGAGGGTAGGCGATGAATTGGCGACGATCGCCAGCGGGACGCCGGCAGTTGATGTGCGGTGTTGAGAAGGAGCAATCGATATCTCCACTACCGGCTCCAGATAGTCATGGTTGCCACCTCTGGCCTGTCAATCCCGACAAGCAAGAAATGCGCCAATCCCGGCCAAAGCGAAAAGCAACAGCAGCAATAGAGACGATCAGAACGAGAACGTCCTGGTAAACCAACATCGCGCTTGTCTGAAACGAGATGTACGTATTCCGGAACTCTCGCCGAAGTATCGACTTTTGAGGTTTCCGGTTTTTCGCCTGTTTGTAACAGTTCGTTTCGGAGACAGGAGCACGCAGCTTCATCCTGCACAAACGATGAGGATCGGCGGGTACGGCACATGGAAGCTCGGACCCCGGAGGCATTGCCCCCGGTCAGCGCTGAGCGCTGTATCTTGCTGTCCATTTCTCTGCCTGACAGCGAATGCATGTGAACGACAAGCAGGGGAACTCGATCCCGGCAAGCGTGAACGCTGAGGAACTTTTTTGTTCAGATGGAATTCAATCTTCAGACGCCACCGTGGCGTGCATGTCAACAAGGAGGCGAATATGTCTCGATTACTGCACCTTGGTATTCTTTCGGCGACACTGCTGGCTGCAAGCTCGGCACTAGCCGTTCCAACGGCCCCGCTCCACACTTCGGATTCGAAGTCAGTCGTCGAAGTCCGGTACCATGGGGGCTTCTGCCCGCCAGGCTCCAAGCTCACGAGCCAGGGCGGCTGCAAGGTCACCGATTGGACCAGGCATCATCCGGCGCAGAACCCCAACCGCTACTACAACGAGGGCTACTACGGCTACGACAGGCCACCGCCACCGCCCTATGGATATCGGCGCCCACCGCCGCCTTATGACGATGGCTATTGAGCAAAACGTCATTTGCGACGGCAAGGATTGAGGCTCATCCCGTGGTGAATGATCACCACGGCCTTGGGCGAAACTACAAGCACGAGAAGTCTTAGGGCTGTCGGCTTGGGGTTTTGGCGGGGGTGAGACCGCGAGCCAAAAAGCCTCTAGCACTGCGATAAAAAGCCCCCTAGCACTGCGATGACGAGTTCAAATTCGAACCGACGCTCAACGCCTCAATCAGAAAATCGATGAGCAGGCGCACCTGACGGAACTTGTCATCAAAGCGTGTGGAGGACACAGATCGGCGTGGTGAACATCGCTATCTCCGGCAGCTCGATATTTAATCCTCCGGCGGCAAGAACCATCCGCGATCGCAAGGCGCGCAAATTGTAAGATGCCAACCCCTTTGACGACCGCCTCGATTTGGGACTGAGCACGACAAAGCGCCTATGTGAAGGACTCACAAAGGGTTATTGCGCCTACTCTCAATTTGAGGGCCTCGAAGATTTCACGCAGGGCTATTGTTGTGTTTGCTATAGCATTGCGCTGACAGGGGCACAGGGGTTGTGGAAGGACACCCATGGGCGGGGCAATTGCGACAATCGGGCTCTTCTGTTGCTTGGGCGCCTTCATCGATTTTGTGCTCGGCAAGAATGGGCAGAAATCTTTGCGTGGTCAGCTGGAAACCTGGTGGCTGCGTATGAGCTACGTCGACTGGGGCAATTTTGGCCAAGCCGAGGCATCCCTCGCCGCGAATGCTATGGAGCGACTCTTCGGGCGCTTCTTTTCATTTCGCCGGCTGGCAATCCTGGCGACGTTATGGGTCGCGGCGATGCTTTTCCTGGTGATATGGCCCCTGCTTCACACCAACGATTTTTGGGGAGCAGGTATTTATTTGAACGCCGGAATCCTACTATTCTCTTTGTTCCACTTTTCAGTATCGACATCCATTACCATATATGCCGCCAAGAATATGGCACTGTACTTGACAGGAAAAAGCTATATTAATCTACTGGGGTATTTAATATTGGTAATATTTCAATATATTTTCCTATCTATATCGGTCAACGCATCTGTTTTGCTGCTCGCTTGCTTTGGAAGCTTCGTCGCCAAAATCTTTTCCCCTGATTTGAATATGGATATGGTGAAGCAAATCTTCGATTCGTTTAAAGATTCGCTGGTAAATTTGGATACTTACACCTTACAAGATTTTTTCGATAAATTTTACAGAACTTACATGTATCCGTACTTTGATTATGATTTTGGGCCGTCTTTTCCGAAGAGTGACTATTGGTCAAATCGTATTGGCTCAAACTTGATATTATTGGACATGTCTTTATCAGTTTTAATAAGTCTTCTACGTTTGGGTATAGCAGCGGGTTTTTTGATTACATTTATTTTAAAGCCATTACGCGGATTGATCATGGCGACTCTGTCGCGCGTCATTGAAAGCGATAAGCCAATCTTCACGCTCGTAATGGGCGCTATTGCCATGGTCGGCAGCGCAGCAAATGAGGTGATCAAGGTGTTTGCACCTTAGAGGCAGCGAACGCCTGCGAACGACAATGATACGGCAAGGCGCCCAAGTGAAGGAATCACAAGGGGTTATTGAACGTAAGCGTATGATGAGGAAGCGGTGGAATGGCGGAGAGGGAGGGATTTGAACCCCCGATGGAGTTGCCCCCATGCCGCATTTCGAGTGCGGTGCATTCAACCACTCTGCCACCTCTCCGCGGCTGGTCGGGCGCTACATATAGAGTTGTTCGGCGCGGGGCAAGATCGGAGTTGGGTAAAAGTCGGGGGAAATTTCGCCGCTTTTGCCGCCGGTCGTCGCTGGTTTGCACCAGCGGAAGGGAAGGGCGCTGCAATATGCGGGCACTCCAAGCCGGCACCCGCCCGATCCCCCACAAATCCGGTTGCCTCATCCCCTTCTCCTGCTCTATGCCGGGAACCGTAACGGCATTTGCCCGAGGCCCATGGTTCGCTATTCCGGATTTCGCCTTCTCGCCGAGGCTCTGCGCGGTCATCGCGGTTGGGGCCCAGCCTGGCGCAAGGCTTCGCCCAAATCCTCCTATGAGGTCGTCATCGTCGGCGGCGGCGGGCATGGGCTCGCCACGGCCTATTACCTCGCCAGGAATCACGGCATCACCGATGTCGCGGTGCTGGAGCGCGGAGGCATCGGGCTCGGCAATGTCGGGCGCAATACCACCATCATCCGCTCGAACTATTTTTCGCGGGAAAACATCCGCTTCTACGATTTTTCGCTGAAACTCTGGGAAGGGCTGGAGCAGGACCTCAACTACAATGCCATGGTCTCCCAGCGCGGTGCGCTCAACCTCGTGCATACCGACGGCCAGCGTGACCAGCTTGCCCGCCGCGCCAACCAGATGCTGCTGGAAGGCGTCGATGCCGAGTTGCTCGACAGGCAGGGCGTGAAAAAACTGGTGCCGCTGATCGACACCGACAATGGCCGCTTCCCGGTGATCGGCGGCTTCCTGCAGAAACGCGGCGGCACCGTGCGGCATGACGCGGTGGCCTGGGGCTATGCCAGGGCGGCGGACGCGCGCGGCGTCGACATCGTCGAGACCTGCGAGGTCACGGGCGTGAGGCGCGAGGGCGAGGCGGTCACGGGGGTCGAGACCAGCCGCGGCTTCATCGGGGCGAAGAAGGTGCTGTTCGCCGTCGCCGGTCATTCCTCGCGCCTGGCCGAAATGGCGGGTTTCCGCCTGCCGATCGAGACACATGTGCTGCAGGCCTTCGTCTCCGAGGGCGTCAAGCCCCTGATCGATCGCGTCGTCACCTATGGCGCCGGGCATTTCTATGTCAGCCAGTCCGACAAGGGCGGCGTCGTCTTCGGCGGCGCGCTGGACGGCTACAACACCTATGCGCGGCGCGGCAACCTGCCGATGGTGGAGGACGTGCTGGCCGCCGGCGTCACCCTGATGCCCGCGCTCGGGCGCCTGCGCGTGCTCAGGCAATGGGGCGGGGCGATGGACATGTCGCTCGACGGCAATCCGATCATCTCGACCACGCCGGTGGGCAACCTCTTCCTCAATGGCGGATGGTGCTATGGCGGCTTCAAGGCCATCCCGGCCGGCGGCTTCACAACGGCGCATCTGGTCGCGACGGGGCAGCCGCATCCGCTGATCGCGCATTTCGGGCTGGAGCGCTTCCGCGAGGGCCGCATGATCGACGAGCGCGGGGTCGGTCCCTATGCCTGGATGCATTGAGACGGGGGCGCGGCTGGGCGAGATGAGAGAGTCGAGGATGGGGCACGATGTCGAAGCCCCCTCGCCCCGCTTGTGGGGAGAGGATAGAGGTGAGGGGCGGCACAGGCCTACGAGGTGGGGAGTGCAGGAGTGTAAGACATTGGCTGGATACGGCGCCAACGTGGCAGAGCCAGGCTCGCTGATGTTGCACTGTCCCTCACCTCCATCCTCTCCCCGTAAGAACGGGGCGAGGCGGCGCAATCGACGCGCCTCATTCCTGGGCGTCTCATCTCGCCCAGCCGCAGGCTTGCTCCCATGCTGAGAATTCCCTGTCCCCATTGCGGCTTGCGCGACGAGTTCGAGTTCCGCTATCGTGGCGATGCCAGCGTCAGGCGCCCGGCCGCCGGGGCCGACGCCGAGGCCTTTTATACCTATGTCTATGAACGCACCAACCCGGCCGGTTGGCATCTCGAATGGTGGCTGCATGTCTCCGGCTGCCGGCGGCTCCTCAAGGTAGCGCGCCATACCGTGAGCCACGAAATCCAAGCCGTGGGCCTGCCGGACGATCCAATCGCGCTACCGGAGACCTCGGCATGAGCGGGCCCTACCGCCTCGAGACGGGCGGCCTCATCGACCGAGACAAGCCGCTCTCCTTCCGCTTCGACCGCAAGGTCTATCAGGGCTTCGCCGGCGATACGCTGGCCTCGGCTCTGCTCGCCAATGGCGTGCGCATCCTTGGCCGCTCCTTCAAATATCACCGTCCGCGCGGCGTCTTCACCGCCGGACCAGAGGAGCCCAACGCGCTGGTGGAGCTGCGTCGCGGGGCTCGGCGCGAGCCCAACATCCCCGCCACCACCATCGAGCTCTATGAGGGGCTGGAGGCCAGGAGCCAGAACCGCTGGCCTTCGCTCGGCTTCGACATCGGGGCGGTGAACAACCTCCTCTCGCCCTTCCTGCCGGCCGGCTTCTACTACAAGACCTTCATGTGGCCGCCCAAATGGTGGGAGGAGCTCTACGAGCCAATCATCCGCCGGGCGGCCGGCCTCGGCCGCGCCGCAGTGGAGCCCGACCCCGACCATTACGACATCATGCATGCCCATTGCGATGTGCTGGTCGTCGGCTCGGGGCCGCATGGTGTCGTCAGCGCGGTGCGCGCCGCGCGGGCCGGGCAGCGCGTGATCCTGATCGAGCAGGATTTCGAATTCGGCGGTTCCTCGCTGCTCGATCCGATCGCGGCGGGGGAGTTCGGGCCGGATTTCCGTGAGCTCTCGCATTTTCCCGATGTCACCCTGCTCAGGCGCACCACCGCCTTCGGCCTCTATGACGGTCTGGTCGTCGGTGCCGTCGAGCGCGTGGCCGATCACCTGCCTGCGCCTGGCGCCAACCAGGTACGGCAGCGCCAGTGGATCATCCGGCCCGGCCGCATCGTGCTCGCGGCCGGAGCTCTGGAGCGGCCAATCGCCTTCCCGGGCAACGACCGTCCGGGCGTGATGTTGGCCTCGGCCGCTGCGACCTATGTCGCGCGCTTCGGCGTGGCGCCGGGCCGCAAGGCCGTGTTCTTCCTCAACAATGATGCAGCCTATCGCGAGGCGGATGTCCTCGCCGAGGCCGGGATCGAGATCGCCGGCATCGTCGATGTCAGGCCGGATTCGCAGAAGGGCCGCGAAGCCGAGCGGAAGGGCTTTCCGGTCTGGTTCGGCTCCCAGATCGTGGCAACCGAGGGTGCGCCGCTCCATATCGTCACCGTCGCGCCGATCGCCGGCGGCGGCCGCTCGCAGATGTTGCTGGCGGACCTGCTCTGCGTTTCCGGCGGCTACAATCCGCAGCTCCAGCTTGCCAGCCAGGCGGGGCTGAAGCTCACCTGGGACGAGGCTGCCGCGACCTTTGTCGCGAAGGGGAATGATCGGATCCAGATCGCGGGCGGCGCGGCCGGGCTTGCCACCGGGGAGACGCCGCTGCTCCCCTTCTGGGAGGTGAAGTCCGAAGGCCGCGCCAAGTCCTTCGTCGACCTCCAGCACGATGTCACGGCCGATGACCTGCGCCTCGCCCACCGCGAGGGCTATTCCCATGTCGAGCACGCCAAGCGCTATACCACGCAGGGCATGGCGACCGATCAGGGCAAGACCGGCGGCCTCGTCGGCAGCGCCATCCTGGCCGAGGCCAGGGGTTTGAGTATCGCGGAGACGGGCCTGCCGACCTTCCGGCCCTATGTCTCGCCCGTCTCCTTCGGCGCGCTGGCGGGCGGGGAGACCGGCAGGCATTTCAAACCGCAGCGGCGTCTTGCCCTGCATGACTGGCACGCCCGCCACGGCGCCGTCTTCGTCAGGCTCGGCCTCTGGCTGCGCCCGCTGGTCTATTCGCCGGCCAAGGACATGAGCTGGGGCCCCGTGCTGGCGGAAGCCGCGAATGCGCGCAGCAGTGTCGGCGTGACCGATGCCTCTTCGCTCGGCAAGATCGACATTCAGGGCCGCGATGCCGGCGCCTTCCTCGACCGCATCTATGCCAACACCTTCTCGACGCTGCCCGTCGGCCGCGCCCGTTACGGGCTGATGCTGCGCGAGGACGGCATCCTGATGGACGACGGCACTACCTCGCGCCTGGCACCGGACCATTATTTCGTCACCACCACCACGGCCAATGCAGGGCCGGTGCTGGAGCATCTCGAATTCCACCACGAGGCGGTCTGGCCCGAGCTCGACGTGCAGATCACCAATGTCGCGGACCAATGGTCGACCTTCGCGGTGGCCGGCCCGAAGTCGCGCGCCGTGCTCGCCCGCATCGTCGATCTCGACCTGGAGGACGCCGCCTTCCCCTTCATGGCGGTGGCCGAGACCACTATCGCAGGTGTTGCGGGCCGGCTCTTCCGCATCTCCTTTTCCGGTGAGATGGCCTATGAGGTCAGCGTGCCCTCCGGCCATGCCGAGCCGGTGTGGGAGGCGATCATCGCCGCCGGCAAGCCCTTCGGCATCAAGCCCTATGCCCTCGACGCGCTCAACCTGATGCGGGTGGAGAAGGGCCATGTCGCCGGCAGCGAGCTCAACGGCCAGACCACCGCCGCCGATCTCGGTCTTGGCCGCATGCTGAAGAAAAATGGCGATTTCATCGGCAAGGTGCTTGCCATGCGTTCTGGACTGAACGATCCGCAACGCCTGTCGCTGGTGGGCGTCAAGGTCGCCGATCCCGAGAAGAAGCTGCGCGCCGGGGCTCATCTCCTCGTGAATGCCGAGTCGAAGGAGAGCCTCGGCTTCGTCACCGCCGCCTGCCCGACCACGGAAGGGCCCGGCTTCATCGGCCTGGCGCTGCTCGCCGGCGGCGCGGCGCATCTCGGCAAGGTGCTGCATGCCGCCGATCCCGTGCGGGGCGAGGCCTGCGACGTCACCATTAGCTCTCCGCATGTCGTCGACCCCGAGAACCGGCGGGTGAAGGACGCGACGCCTGTCGGCGAGGTCGAGAAGCTCATGCTGCGCCCCACGCCTCCCGGCGGGCACACCCTCATTCCCGACCGTGCTTCGGATCGCAATGGCCAGGTGCGTCTCACCGAGCGCAGCCCCGACGTTGCCGGGCTGAAGGCTCGCACGGGCAGCGAGGAGATGCTGCGGCGCGCGCTGCAGGCCCAGTTTGCCCTCGACCTGCCCGCAACCGGCAGCATCACCAGCGCCGGCCCTCTGACGGCGCTCGGCCTTGGCCCGGGCGATTGGCTTGTTCTCGACGAGCATGGCCGGGCCGGCGGGCTCGCCGTCAGCCTGAAGCACGCGGCGGGCGAGGCGGCCTCGGTGACCGACCAGTCCTTCGCCTTTGGCGCGCTCACAATCTCGGGCCCCAAGGCGCGCCCTGCGCTCGCCAAGGGCTGCCGCCTCGACCTCCACCCGAGGGTGTTCGGGCTTCGACGCGTGGCGCGCACCGTGATGGCGCAGGTCAATGTGATCCTCTGCCAGGGCACCGAGGAAGGCGTCTACGACCTGCTGGCGCCGTCCACCCTGGCGCAGTCCTTCGCGGAGTTCCTGGTCGAGAGCGCCGCGGAATTCGGGCTAAGCCTGGAATAAGAATCGATTGCTAGGTAAGGCGCGGCGCGGGTCGCGCCCCAGAACCTTCGATCTTGAGCGCCACCGTGGCCGCCTGCCGAGCGAATAGCCGCTCGCCCTGGCGTGTTAACCCGGCACCCGCCACAGGAAAACTCCTCGTGACCACCGATATCATGACTTCCGGCTCAGCCCGTTCCCGCCATGACGGGCTGACCATCGCCCTGCATTGGCTCACGGCCCTCCTCGTCGTCGCGCTATTCGCCAGCGCCGAGACCTGGGGCTTCCTGCCCAAGGGCACCTTCCTGCGCAAGGGCCTGCAATCGCTGCATATTTCCATGGGCCTGGCTTTGGCGGCCGTGATGGTGGCGCGCATACTCTGGCGCCTCGCCCGCCGTTATGAACTGCCTACCGACCTGCCGCGCTGGCAGGAGATGGCTGGCTCGCTCGTGCATCTGGCGCTCTATCTCCTGCTTGCGGCGCAGGTCGCCCTCGGTTTCCTCTTCCGCTGGGCCCAGGGCGAGCCCTTTTTCTTCTTCGGCCTGTTCGAGATCCCCCACGTTGCCATCGACCCCGATCTCACCCGCACATTCGGCGAACTGCACAACACCGTCGCCTGGACCATCGTCTGTCTCGCCGGCCTGCATGCCGTGGCCGCGTTGGGTCATCATTATGTTCTGAAGGACAAGGTGCTGCTGCGCATGATGCCGGGGAAATAGCTGGAACGTGGACGTCGGATCGCTGGCTCAAGGGTGAGCGGCTTATCCAGGGGCGGCCCGAGAACAGGTGAGCCGTCGCGCTCGCCCGGAGCGGTGTCGATGCCGCGGCCGGCGAGCGTGACACGGAGGTCCCGCAAGCGTGCGTCGGATACGCTCTGACGTAACGCGATGTGGCAAAACGCACCTCGCGAACGGGCTTCTGATGAGATACCTCGTCTGTCTGTATTAGCTCAAAAGTGGTAGATATGACTGAAGCCAACCATGTCGAGCGCGTCGTTGCCATGAAGGCAGCCTATGCGGTTCTGGAAGGGGCGCTGACCCAGCTGGTGTCCGTGTTCGGGCAGGTGGATTCGGCGATGGCCGACCGTGCCATCGATAAGGCGATCGCCGCCTCCCGAACCCATTTGAGCGTGCTGCTCGGGGAGTCGCGCCTGCCGATGGCCGATGTCGCCATGATCAGCGGCGTCGTGGAACTGTCGATGAACAAGGCGCGGATCCAGCTCGCGGATGCCGCCGGCAGGCAGTGACCGGTTGCCAGTGGCCTTATTCACGCTGCGCCCAGGGATTCGTCGTGCTCGACGCCCGGCGATTGGCGGGAGCCGGATTCTCGGCGCTGCGCCGTATTGAAGTTACCCAGGTAACACTCGGGTAACGCTACTCTCGTCATATTGCTCATGGCGGCCTCGCCAGACCGTCTATCTGGGGAAATGAATTTTTACCCAACCCGGCTCCCGATGAGCCGGGTTTTTTGTTGGGCATCATCGTCTGGATACGCGCGATCACCAGCCGAGCGGTTATCCCCGGTCAAGAAGGACACAAGCGCTCGCCCCAACAACGTCGCCCGCCGACGACATTGCTTTTCCGGGCTGATGCCACCGACGATTGGTGGCGACGATCCTCCGCCTGGTGTTCCCTGCGATGCTGCCGAGTTTCCGGCGCTCGTGCCATGGAAGTGTGGCCGCGACATAGATCGGCCCGCGATGGGGCCAGGAGATATCGATGACCACATACAAGATTCGCGCTCTTGTCGCAGCAGCGCTTCTGCTCGTCGGAGGATCGCAGACCCTGAGAGCGGCGGAGGCGGTGCCGGCCGCATTGCAGCCGCCGGCCGGCTACACGCTGGCCTTCAGCGCCAAGGCCAACGGCGTGCAGATCTATACGAGCACTGCGGAGGCTGGCGCGGCGCCGAAATGGGTTCTCGAGGGCCCACTGGCGGAGTTGACGACGCCCAAGGCCGCCATCCATCACTATGCCGGACCTTCCTGGGAGGCCCTGGATGGCAGCAAGGTCGCGCGTGACAAGGATACGCCCGTGACAACGGTGCCGGCCAAGCAGGCGAATGCCGACATTCCCTGGCTTCTCGTCAAGGTGACGGCCGATCCCGCCGCCGGTGTGCTGAGCAAGGTCGGCTATGTCCAGCGCATCGAGACCCATGGCGGCGTCGCCCCCGCCACGCCTCCCGTGCGGACCGATACGAAGGTGGGTGTACCCTACACCGCGACCTACGTGTTCTACGCGAAGGCGAACTGAACCATTGCAAGAGGCACGCGTTCCGCCTTTGGTTTTGCCGGCCCCGATTGCTTGCCCTCGCAATCGGGGAGGTAACGAGCCTGTGGGCTACGGTGGCAGCATTCGCGAAAACGAGTTGGGAAATCACGAGTTGATTGCCTGCCGGGGAAATCTTGTGCGGTAATTCCCGCAGGCACCACAAGAGCCGGGACGTATAGCCGCCGAGTATGCCACACTCGTTCCGCGCCTTTGAAGCTTAGCCAACATGGGAGGCAACAATGACCCCGACGGTGGGCTGGAAGATCTTCGCGATCAACGTGGACATGTCGGACGCGCAGCTTTGGGTGGTTGCAAGGCCCGACCTCGAAGAAGCCATTCTAGGGGTGTCGGGTGCGGTAGACAGCACCATCTCGGGTAACTACCGCTACATTCACAAGCCGACGACCCAGGCGACCCTTGACGACCTCAGTCTCAAACCCGGTGACATGGTCCAATGGGCGTGAGGCGTTCAGACCCTCACAGGGCCGATCGACGCCTGCCGGGTTTCGCGGCCATCCAGCCGGATACGCCTTAAAGGCTGCAGGTGGCGGAGAAAGATACCGATGTTGGAGCAATCGTTCATTAAAAAGTTAATACTACTCCATCGGCGGAGACCTTGCGTTTTCGCCGCTCTATCTCATCTCGCTATTTGTGGTATCCGTAAAGGGCACTGGTGAACCGGCAGCACCCCCTCTAACATTGCTCATCGAGACGTAATGGATGGGGATTATCGTGTCTGCGGGTACCTTTTACGCCATAGTCCCTTTTGTTCGGGATAATCTGGATGAATTGATTGCCTTGGAGCCGTGTTCCGCCAACACCCGATATTCGGCTCTTCGAGAGGCTTCCTATTCCGTGGGACGAATAGTCGGAGATGCGCCCATCGTTGGTGCTGTCGTGTTCGCGAGGGAAACCGACGATAGCGGTACGTTTGACGATATCGTTGTGGTTGCCCGCTACGGCGAAACTTTTGATGGCCGCAGCTTGCGATAGAGCAAAATGCATTAGGCAGTAGGAACTGCGCAAATCATCACGCTTTCTTCCGAAACCCCTTCGCTGAGCTTTGCCAGGATGTCCTCCGCCGTCAGGTCGGAAATGATCACCCACACCCCGTCCGGCTGAGACTCGGCATCCGGGAACTCGCCGGAGATCGTTGCCGCCAGATGGCTTTCTTCGCCAAACGCGGACTCTTCGGTGACGGCATGGCTGACAACATATCTCGGCATCGCGGCTACTCCTGAAAGATATACCATCCCCTTGCCGAGAACCGGCAGACGGTGACCAGGGAATGGAACTGGGCCTTCCAGCTCTATCGTAACCCATCGCAACGGGAAGAGTTTCCCTTCCATGCAGTGCGAATGGAGCGCGATCACAGGCCGGCCTTGGCCACGATCGTTAGGGAACGACAAACTCGGCCCATCATGGTGGAATGCGTGTCTGCATAAAGAAGACACGCTTTTTGCCAAGGCATGCTAGTTTGCGAGTCGTGGAACCACCGTATCGCGACCGCGTTAAGTGTAGCCGCCCTCCAGAGCAAAATGCGTTCAGGCGGGTCTTCAAGTTAACGCATTGGTATCAAAAGCATTTTGCGATTCTTGGTGACTCCGTCGGAGGGTAAACCGCCTTAGCCCCCAGGGTGTCAGATGGATTTTCGCCGCGAACTCTATCGAAGCTCCAACGGCGACCTCTGGTCTCTTGCCAGGGACCCGGCGGACGGTGCCGCGATGATCGTGCATCAGGCGAACGGTCCATCCGGCGCAGCTGTCTCGTTCATTACCCTGCGCGATTTTCTCGCGTCAGGCGCCAATGGACCCGAACATCAGGCCCTCCTGCGCTTGATCGGGACATTAGTCACAACAGGTACGCCAAGCAGTCGCAATGATAGCGGGAATTCTCCGGAAATCTCGCCATCAAGCAGTTGAACTAATTCAGATATAAATTGCCATCGAAATACAAACAAGCCTCCCAACATATAGGGATAACCTATGACCTATTCGCAGTCCGATTACGAAAACGCTCATCTGGCGGAAATGCCCGCCAATGTTCGGGGAGAGATCTTCAGACAGATCAGAACAGAGAAAGGATATAGCCTGGAAGATCTAGCTGAAACCTGTGGCCTTACGGCAAGCGAGATCTTGGCCGTTGAGGCAGGGGACGTTGCCAATCCCAGCTATGTGGCGCGCATAGCCCACGCTCTCGGCCTGGTCGCTCCTTGAGCGCGGGCGCCGGGCCGAAGCCCTTCATGCTTCTGGCCGCCGTCATGCGCGATGAGCTCTCATGCTCCTGATTGTCGGAACCATCCGCCTGCCGCCGGAGAACCTCGAGGTGGCCCGTCCTGTCATGAGGCGCATGGTGGAGGCCAGCCGCAGGGAGGATGGCTGCGTCGAGTATTCCTACGCGCAGGATGTCCTCGATGCCGGGCTCATTCATGTAAAGGAAATCTGGCGCGACCGGGCCACGCTCGATCGCCACTTTGCCTCGGCGCATATCGACGAGTGGCGCGCCGCCTGGCCGCGGCTCGGCATCGGGGATCGCAGGCTGCTTGGCTATGAGGTGGAGGCGGGGCGCGAGGTGTAGCCGCTGCCTTGGTCCAGCTCTTTGTCAGCGCGCGTCCCGGCGATTCTTGCCGATCCAGTCAAATCGCAAAACACCGAAGCGGATCGCGCCTAATTTCGAGGGATATGTCGGATCCCCCTGCGCCGGCGCGTCCTCGGGGCGAGCCCATGAAAGGGAGGAACCGGCCGATGCCTCGCAGGATCGTCGTAACCCAATATGTCTCGCTCGACGGTGTCATCGAAGACCCCGTCGGCATGGAGAATTCCGGGCTGGGGGACTGGACCGGGCCGTTCGAGCGCGGGCCGGAAGGCGACAGATTCAAGCATGAAGAGATGCTTGCGGCCGATGCCGTCCTGCTCGGCCGCGTCACCTATGATGCCTTCGCGGCGGTGTGGCCAAGCGTTAAGGATGAAACCGGCTTTGCCGATCGCCTCAACAGCATGCCCAAATTCGTGGCCTCCAACACGCTCCGGCAGGCGGAATGGCACAATACGACGATCCTCTCGGGCGACGCAGCCAACGAGATTCGGGCTCTGAAGGCGAAGCCCGGAGGCGATATTCTCGTTTATGGCAGCGCTGCGCTCGTGCATGCCCTCATGCCGCATGGCCTGATCGATGCGTACAACCTGATGGTCTATCCTACCGTGCTCGGGCGCGGAAAACGTCTCTTCGCCGACGGCTATGCCTCGAAGCTGACCCTGGCGGAAAGCAGGCCGTTGGGTTCCGGCATCGTCCTGCTGCGTTATGGGACGGGGACGTAGGCCGGGAGGGAGAGGCGGCCTGCCAATCTCTGGAGCAAATGCGTTCACGCAAGAGCGGATTACGAAATTAACTTATTGGTACCAAAAGGATTTTGCGATTCTTGGTGATTCGATCTGAAAGTAAAACGCTCTAGACGGCAAACTTGGCGCCAGGCCTGTCACTGGAAGGCAAGGCTTTTTTCTCGCCCCAAGGCGCGGGCCACGAAGTCGACGAACACTCGCGCCCTGGTCGGAAGCCTGCGTCCGGCCGTATGCACGGCGCTGATGGCGAAGCTCCCCGGTTCGAAGTCGCGCAGGACCACGCGCACGGCGCCCGACGCGATTTCGGGAGCAAACAGCCAAGCCGGCACCTGGGCAAGGCCGAGGCCGGCGAGTACGGCGGCTCGCACCTGCTCGGCATCGCCGGTGCGGAAATTCCCCTGGGGATGATGGACGAGAGGTCCGGCCGCTGTCTTGAACTCCCAGGCGCGCGGCTCCCCGCGAAGCGCGAAGATCACGCAGGAGTGCCGCTCCAGTTCAGCAGGTGAAGCAGGAACGCCATGGGCTTCGAGATAGGCGGGGGCGGCCACCGTGATGATAGGGGTGGAGGCGAGGCGAAGGGCGATCAGGGAGGAATCGGCGAAATTGCCGATGCGGATGCCGACGTCGATGCCTTCCTCGACAAGGTTGATCATGCGTTCGGAAGCCGAGAGTTCGACGGCGACATCGGGATAGCATGCGAAAAACTCGGGTAGCCGAGGCGTGATGTAGAGCCGTCCGAACACCGGCGAGGTGCTCACGCGCACCAGGCCCGAGGGCGAGGATTGGCCGCGGCCGATGAGGGAGGCCGCGGCATCATAATCGGCGACGAGGCGCAGCGCCGCTTCGTAGAACGTCTGTCCGGCTTCGCTCAGGGTCATGCTGCGCGAGGTGCGCCGCAGCAGCTGTGCGCCGAGATGCGCTTCCAGCGCGGCGATCTGCTTGCTGACCGCAGGCTGGCCGATTCCGGCCTCGCGCGCGGCTGCCGCGAAATTGCCGCGCTCGACCACACGCAGGAAAAGACGGATCGCATCCAGACGGTCCACGGTTGCCCGCTCTCTTCAAAACTTCCCATTTGGAATGGATCGTATTCCAATATCGTGTCTTCCGGAAGCATCTGGAATGGATAAATTCTTGCCAGCACTGAGGCGCTGGGCGGTTCCAGCGCCATATGGAGGCTCAATCGATGCAAAATTCCCTCATTACCGGGCTCGTGGAGACCCGGTACGTCCTGCCGGAAGCCGAGCGCCAGATCGAGCAGGACGTTCTGGCGGCGACGGGCCGGCACATGGCCGACTTTGCAGGCTCCCTGCGCGAGGCCTACGATGCCATGATCGCGCAGACGCCGATTGCAGAGGGTGTGAGCCTCGCCCCCGTAAGCCAGGACGGCATCAAGGGCTGGTGGGTCCGTCCCGCCGGAGCGTCCGACAAGCGGGCCATCCTCTTCCTGCATGGCGGGGCCTATATGCTCGGCTCGGCCGCGGCCTATCGCGGCTTCGCCAGCCAGATCGCGGCCCGCGCCGGCGTGGCGACCTTCGTTCCAGACTATCCCCTGGCGCCCGAACAGCCCTTCCCGGCGGCTTTCGATGCCGCCGCAGCGGCACGGCGCTGGCTGGGTGGGCAGGGCTTCTCGCAGATCGCCATGATTGGCGACTCGGCCGGCGGCGCCCTTGCTCTGTCGGCCCTGCAGGAGAGCGATGGAACGCCGCCTCACATCGCCGCCGTCGTGGTGTTCTCGCCATGGCTGGACCTTGCTTTCACCGGGCCGTCCTTCAACAGCCCGCAGACCCATGATCCGATCTTCCAGCCGCAGGTGCTGACCGGCGCGGCGGCCGCCTATCTCAACGGCGCCGATCCCAGGGACGGCCGGGCTTCCCCGCTCTACGCCATCCCCGCACGCTTGCCGCCGCTCGCCATCCAGGTGGGCACGGACGAATTGCTGTTCGACGACGCCCTGCGCTATGCCAAAGCGGCAGCCGACAGGGGCGGCGAGGTGCGCCTCGACATCCATGAGGGGCTTCACCACGTCTTCCAGCGCTCCACCAGCGAGCTGCCGAGCGCCCGCCGCGCCCTCGATGCTGCCGCCGGCTTCATCACGCGCCATTGGGCGTGAGGCGCTGAATCGACATGCTTGTGGCCAAAGCGGCAACTCTTGTTTTCGTCCGCTTGATTTCGCCAAGACGATCCTCACAACTAGGCCCAGCAGCAAGTCTGTGAACGTCGTAGCAGACCCTACGGGGAGGCTTCTTTGAATGTCGCGCTGACCGGAAGTGCTCTGGACGAACTACAAAGACAGATAGAACCTCTCCGGGAGATCATCCCCGGGCGCTTGATACCCTGCCTGGGTTGGCACTTGTCCACGGGCGAGCTCCAGGAGGATGGCAGCTACCGGCAGGTCAGTGGTCCGGGGTTCGGCGTCGGCGTATTTCGTGCCGATGATGATTACGGTGGCTGGCAGCGTATGGAGCAGGATGGGGTGGAATTTCTACTGCTCCTGCCGCCAGATATCGATGCCGAGAAAGCTGCGACGATCGATTTTCGCGATGGCATATTTATTTTTGTGTGAGCCTGGGGGCGTTAAAAAAATCAGTGAATCGCCTAACCGGTGTCGGGAGTGCGGGCGCGGCGCTTGAAGCGTTCATTCTTGAACGATCCCTTCGTTAGCCGGTCAAACCGCTCGTCGGCGACCGGATCAATCGACACCACCTTGCCTGGCATCCTCGTCCTGTGGCGTAGGAATAGAAATAGAACGAATATTGACTTTCATTTGTTCCCATGCTCTATTCCGTAACGGAATGAGGCGTCAGCGGCCGGCGTGCGCGCAACCCGGCCCCGAACGCCTCCATCCACCCCGAGAGCCTGTCCACGCGACAGGCGCGCGGCGGCCATGCTTCCTTCGAAGCTGGCCTCCAGGGGTGACGAGCGGGACAGACGGGATCGGCACGCCATGGAAGTGCCAGGCGATGGAAAGACCACGCAATCCCTGGACGGAGCGTGAAGGGCTTGAGCCCGGCAACGCCTTCGTCCCTCCTCCCGCCGATGCGGTGAAGACGGCTGATGCCACCGTCCGGCCAGGATGGACGTCGCTCAGCCCCTTTGCCGAGCCGGCTGGGCCGGGTTCGGATGGTCCGTGCCATCCGCTCCAGGCTCGCCTCCGCCTTCAGAAGGCGGAAAAACGGGTGGCCTTGCGCGCTTTGTCAGCGTGCCGGGCCGCCGGAACAGGGCGATGGTGGCCTGCACCGACAGTGCGGCCTGCATCTTCCATGATCCTGCTTTCACGGCTGCCCTGCAGCCGCCATCGCCCGGTCTCCTCATCAACCCAGCCGGAACGGGCGTGGGAACGCGAGCGCTTGGCTATGGCGGTGAGAAGGCGGCGGAGGCGAGAGAGTCCGACGCTTGGGGATCGTTAAAGAATCAGCCTCTCCCGCCTCGTTGGTTATCGGGTCCCAAGCCACTATGCTCTAGGGAATCGGCAAGCAGGTGTTCAGAGAGCGGGAAAGGCGCGGAAGCGTCGCGCTGGAAGCACTTATTTTCAACGGATCCTGACTGCGAAAGTGGCAGCCCTCGCGGCGAGGCTTCGCGCCGAGATGAACACAGCATCCCGGGGGAAGGGCCCTTTTTGGGAAAGCTCGATCGTTTGGCATTGCTCGTTTACTTTTCCCCATTTTGTTTCTTAAAATCCCCTTTTGCGCCCAAATTCCTTCTCGTTGATCCCTCTCCTCGTTTGTTTGGTCAACAAACCGTTGCGCGCATCATCGTCGCGAAGCGCTGAATCATCGTGTATCAGGGCTCATTGCCGCAGAAGGGTTCCTGATAATGAAGACCGAGGTTCGTGCCGTCGTGATTGGCGGGGGTGTCGTGGGATGCTCCATTCTCTACCATCTTGCCAAGATCGGCTGGAGCGACGTGGTGCTTCTCGACAAGAACCAGCTCACCTCAGGCTCCACCTGGCACGCGGCCGGCGGCATGCACACCTTCAACGGCGACGCGAACGTTTCCAAGCTGCAGAAATACACGATCGATCTCTATCGCGAGCTGGAGGCGCTCACCGGCCAGTCCTGTGGCATCCACCACAATGGCGGGCTGATGCTGGCGGCAAACGAAGGCGAGATGGATTATCTGCGCCTCGTCGCCAGCCGCGCCCGCTATCTCGGCATGGAGACCGAGATCATCCCGGTGGCCGAGGCCAAGCGGCGCAACGTGCTGATCGAGGAGAAATATTTCACCGGCGCGCTCTGGCGCTCGGATGGCGGCCACGTCGACCCCTGGGGCACCACCCATGCCTATGCCGCCGCCGCCCGCAAGCTGGGCGCAGAGGTCTACCAGTACACCAAGGTCACCGGCCTTTCCCAGCGTCCGGACGGCTCCTGGGACGTTGCCACCGACAAGGGGTCCATCCACGCCGAGCATGTGGTGAATGCCGGCGGGCTGTGGGCGCGCGAGGTCGGCCGCATGGTCGGCATCGAGCTGCCGGTCCTGGCCATGGAGCATCATTACATCGTCACCGAGGCCATTCCGGAGCTGGAGGGTCTGGAGCGCGAGATCATCAATACCACCGACTTCTCGGGCGAGATCTATGTGCGCCAGGAAGGAAAGGGTGCGCTGCTCGGCACCTATGAGCACAATTGTACGCCCTGGTCGGTCGACCATACGCCCGACGATTTCCACACTCAGCTGCTGCCCGACAATTTCGACCGCATCGCGCCGGAACTCGAAGTCGGCTTCGAGCATTTCCCCGCCGTCGGACGCGCCGGCATCAAGAAGTCGATCAACGGCCCCTTCACCTTCGCCCCGGACGGCAATCCGCTGGTCGGCCCGGTGAAGGGCCTGCCGAATTTCTGGGTGGCGTGCGCGGTGATGGCGGGCTTCAGCCAGGGCGGCGGCATCGGCCTCACGCTGTCGCGCTGGATGGCGGAGGGGGATCCGGGCGCCGATATCATGGCGATGGATGTAGCCCGCTTCGGTATTTTCGCCACGCCCCGCTACACCAAGACCAAGGTCATCGAAAACTATCGCCGCCGCTTTCGCCTCGCCTTCCCCAACGAGGAACTGCCGGATGCCCGACCGCTGCGCCGCACGCCGATCTATGGCCGCCTGGAAAAGGCCGGCGCGGTGTTCGGCGCCAATTTCGGCCTGGAGCATGCGCTCTGGTTTGCCCCCGAGGGCGTCGAGCCCATCGAGAACCCGACCTATCGCCGCTCCAATGCCTTCCCTCATGTAAAGGCCGAATGCCTGGCCGTGCGGGATGCCGTGGGCATCTACGAGACCTCGAACTATGGCAAGTATGAGGTCGAGGGCAAGGGCGCTCGCGCCTGGCTCGACAGGCTGCTGGCCTGCAAGCTGCCCAAGCCCGGCCGCATGGCGATCGCACCGATGCTCAACAAGGAAGGCCGCATCGTCGGCGATCTTTCCATCGCCTGCCTCGACCTGGACCGCTACCTGCTGATCGGTTCGGGGTTCGCCGAGGCCTTCCATATGCGTTGGTTCTGGCTGCAAGACCCGCCCGCTGACGTGCATGTGCGCTCGGCCGCCTCGACGCTGACAGGTTTCTCGGTGGCCGGCCCCAACGCCCGCACGCTGATGCAGCGCCTGGTACGCGAGGACCTCTCGCCCGACGCCTTCAAGCTTTTCGCGGTAAAGGAGACGGCCGTCGGCATGTCGCCAGTGATCTTCTCGCGCGCCGGCTTCACGGGCGAACTCGGCTACGAGATGTGGACGACGCCGGACTTCCAGGCGACGCTCTATGACGAGATCTTCGAGGCAGGCAGGGATCTCGGCCTCAGGCATTTCGGCGGCCGCGCGCTTTCTTCGCTCCGCCTAGAAAAGGCCTATGGCTCCTTCAACAAGGACTTCCGGCCCGACTACACGCCGGCGGAGACAGGGCTCGACCTCTTCGTGGACTTCAAGAAGGAAGGCTTTACCGGCCGCGACGCCGTGCTGGCCGAGCGCGAGAGGGGACCGAAGAAGCGCTTCGCCGTGCTGGAGGTCGATACCGACACCGAGGTGATTGGCTACGAGCCGATCCTCAAGCACGGCGCGGTGGTAGGCCACGTCACTTCGGGTGGCTACGGCCATTATGTCGGCAAGAGTCTTGCCATCGGCTATGTGAAGTCGGAGCACTACGAGGACGGCGGCGAATTCGCCATTGACATCTTCGGGGACGACCGTCCCGCCATCCTGCGCAAGGCCCCCTTGCATGACCCGAACGGCGGAAGGCTGCGCGGATGAGCCGGGAAAACGCAGGAGCCGAACATACAGGCCGGGGAGGGCGCCGCGAGCGCGGCACCCGCAGCACCGGCGCCTCGACGCCGCCGATGCCGCGGCTGAGCAACCGCTTCGCCCCCGTCGACATCCTCTCGGCCGAGCAGGTGGAACGTATCATCGATGCCGCTTTCACGCTGCTCGAGGCGGACGGCATGAAGATCATCAGCCGCCGGGCGCGCGACCTCTATCGGGCGCATGGGGCTGTGGTCGACGACGAGACGCAGATGGTGCGCCTTGGCCGCGACATCGTCGAGGCCAGCCTGAAGACGGCGCCTTCGAGCTTCGTTCTGCATGCGCGCAATCCTCAACGTGACCTCCATGTCGGCGGCAATGTCGTCAATTTCGGCCCGGTCAACGGCGCGCCCAACATCCGCGACCTCGAACGCGGCCGGCGCTATGGCGACCTCGAGGCCTTCCGCGACGTACTCAAGATCACCAACGGCCTGGGCTTGCTGCACTGGCAGGGAGGGGTGGTGGTGGAACCGGTCGACATCGCCGTGCCCGTCCGGCATCTGGAAATGTACCGCGCTCATATCGAGCTCTCGGACCTCGTCTGGGCGGCGCGAGGCGTCGGCGGCGTGCAGGCGCGCGACGCGCTGGCGCTTTCGGCCATCGAGCATGGCACCACGGTGGAGGCGCTCGCCGAGCGGCCGACGCTGATGACGGTGACCAATGTTAACTCGCCGCGCGTGGTCGACGAAGAGATCATGGACTCGATCATGATCATGGCCGAGCACGGCCAATGCGTCGTGATCACGCCTTTCACCCTGATGGGCGCCATGGCCCCGGTGACGCTGGCCGGCGCGCTGGTGCAGCAGACGGCGGAAGCCTTGAGCATCATCGCCCTCTGCCAGATGCTGCGGCCCGGCGCGCCCTGCGTGATGGGCGGCTTTACCTCCAATGTCGACATGAAAACGGGCTCCCCCGCCTTTGGCACGCCCGAATATGTCAATGCCTGCCTCGCCACTGCGCAACTCGGCAGGCGCCTTGGCCTGCCCGTGCGCACCAGTGCCGTCAACGCCAGTCCGGCCCCGGACGCGCAGGCGACCTGGGAGACCAGCTTCTCGCTCTGGGCGGCCATCATGAGCCACAGCCACCTGATCAACCACGCCGCGGGCTGGCTGGAAGGAGGCCTGTCGGCGAGCCTCGAAAAGATCGTCATCGACGCGGAACTGCTGCGCGGCTGGGCCGAGATCCTGAAGCCCGTCGAGTTCGGCGACGAGGAGATCGCCCTCGACGCCATCAGAGGCGTCGCGCCGGGCGGCCATTTCTTCGGTTCGCCCCACACGCTGGCGCGCTACGAAAACGCCTTCTACCGCCCCATCCTCTCGGATTGGTCGAATTATGAAAACTGGCGCGATGCGGGCGAGCGTACGGCCACGGACCGGGCGCTGAATGTGTGGAAGAAGACGCGGGACAATTACGTCGCGCCGCCGCTTGATCCGGCCGTGAAGGAGGCGATGGACGCGTATATCGCCAAACGGAAACAGGAGATCGGGGTGTAGCTCTCGGGCTGTTCCTATAGCGTTTTGCGATTTGACGGAATCGGCAAGAATCGCAAAGACTTGTCAAAACAAGGAGTTAGAGCAATGGGCGTTTGCGTGTAAACGCGCTTTGCTCTCGCCTACTCAACCCGCTTCAGCGTACCGAGACCCACATCGTTCAGGAAATCGATCGTCACCTCCGACGCCTTTCCATCCGGTGCAATGGCGAAACGCACGGCATAGGGCAGTTCCGGCATTTCGGGCGATGCAAAGCACAGGAATAGGTCCCGATCGAAATGGCGGAGCGGGTAGGAGCGGGCGCCGCCGGGACCGACCGACAGGGTGAGGGCGCCATTCTGTTCCGTGACGTTGGCCTCGCCGATATAGCTGTTGGCATAGTGCCCAACATAGGCCGCGAGCGGCAGAGCGGGGCTCGGCGAAGCGGGCGGCGTGCCGTAATTCGTCTTCGCGGCGGCGAAGGCACCGGCAAACAGGCTCTCATAGAGATCGTCCCAGGGCTTGGTCCAATCCTTCTCTACTTTTCCGTCGAAGACCTGATCGGCGAAACTGTCGGAAAGGCCTTCGGGAACGCCGGTCGGGAAAGCGTTGGCCAGGATCAGAATGCCGAGATTGGATTTGGGAAAGAGCGTCACGACGGTCCGCGAACCGACGCTGAAGGCGCCGGCATGTCCCCAGGCGAGACCATGGCGGCCGAACTCGCTGTTCCAGCCGAGCCCATAGAAATAGGTGCCGCCGGTGACGGGATGGGTTCCGAGCGCAAAGAGCGGCGCATGGGTTTCATCGAGCGCAGATGCGGCGATGAGCGGCTTGCCGTCGTAGGTGCCATGCGCCAGTTCGAGCCGCATCCATTGCGCGAGATCGCGGGCGCTGGAACTGACCCCGCCGGCCGGCGCCTGCATGTCGGCGTCGCGCTTGACCTTGGCCACCCAGGCGCCGTCGATCCTCGCATGCAGCTCGGCCCGATCGCTCCGGCCGAGAAAATCGGCATAGGTCGCACTCGTGGACGTCATTCCGAGGGGGCGAAAGAGCTTCTCCTCGGCAACGACTTCCCAGGCCTTGCCCGTGGGCTTTGCTGCCGCGACCGCACCCTCGGTGAAGCCCGCATTGCTGTAGGAGTAGCCGGCCCGGAAACTCGACGACAAAGGAACGAGCCGCAGACGATGCAGCACCTCCGCCCTGTCATAGCCGATGTCCTCCAGTTCATTGCCGGCAGCGCCGGGCAGGCCGCTGCGATGGGCGAGGAGATCGCGTACCGTGACCTCGGCGGTCGGATAGGCATCGTGCAGCTGGAAGGCAGGGTCAAGATCGGCGATCCGCGCATTCCAGTCCAGTACCTTGTCGCTCACCAAGGCTGCCACGATGGTGGAGGTGATCGGTTTGGAGAGGGAGGCAATCTGGAAGACGGTGTCGGCATCCACGGCTTCCGGCTTGCCGGCTTCGCGACGGCCGAATCCCTTCAGGTAGACCACCTGGTCGTTATGGACGACAGCGATGGCGAGACCGGGAACGCTGCCCGTATCGATCGCCCGCTGGGCCATGGTGTCTAGAATGGGCAGGGCGGCAGCCACCTGTTCCTGCGAGAGTGTTTGCGCATGGGCGCTACTCGCAACAGCCGAGAAGAGGAGTGAAAAGAACATACCCGACAAGATTTTCTGCCAGCCAGCCATGAGATTCTCCCAAACTTCCAAGCTTAGGCTAGACTATGCGCCTGCCCATGCAGGCCGGCAATCAGCATGACAAGCGTCAAGCAGGCTTTGGCCGTTGGATGTCACGCTCTTGCGGCAGCGCATCTATTGCGCCATTCGAGCACTCAATTGATTCTATTTTTTTATGGCGGAGGATAGAAGAACCGAACGGCCTTTCCTGGGCGACTAGTGCGCCTGGTCAGATCAATCGCCTGATCCATGTTTCCAAGGGCACAGACAGGGTCACGGTCGCTTGACGTATTGTGATGCCGGTACAAGCCCTGGCAGGCCGATTCCCGCCAATTTCGCCTGCCTACGAATAATCCGAGTTTTCGCGTGTTTTCATCGCGAACCTGCTATCGCAGGACAATTCTTGTCTGGATTCAGAGTTGGAGGTTTCCACCATGATCGGTCGGAACGCAATTTCGGGCGTGCGCCTGTTCGCCGCCACTCTTTCAGTGATGGCCCTGCTCGGCACTGCGCACGCCGACTCGGCCGAGGCGCGCAACTGGCGCATCAATCCCTCGCGCACTTCGGTGGGCTTCGTGGTCGACGGCATCGGCTGGCCGCGCACCAAGGGCCAGTTCCATGATTTCGACGGCAGGATCTCGATCAATTTCGACAACCCGGCCGCAAGCCACGTCTCGTTCAAGGTGGCGGCCAAGTCGGTTGATGTCGGCTCGCCCTCTTTCAACGACTATCTGCGCACCGACGCCTTCTTCGACGTCAGCCAATATCCGACCATCTCCTTCTCCTCGACCAAGGTCGAGAAGGTCGACAGCAGCCATGCCAAGGTCACCGGTGATCTCACCATCCGCGGCGTCACACGTCCCCTGACCATCGACGTCGCCCTCGACAGGCCGGCCGACAATTCGCGCGCGCAGATCGGCTTCCGCGCCACCGGCGTGATCAAGCGCCTCGCCTTCAACATGAGCGCCGGTTTCCCGGCGATCAGCAATGACGTCGACCTGATCGTCACCACCGAGGCGCAGGCGCAATGACCACCGCCGTCACCCCGCGCCGCCGCTGGAGCGGCGTGGGCCAGGTGCTGCACTGGACATGCGCGGGCCTGATCCTGTTGATGCTGGGGCTCGGCCTCTACATGGTGGAATGGGTCGACGATCCCGCGCGGAAATTCGACCTCTACCAACTGCACAAGACCACCGGCGCCTTCGTCTTCCTCCTGATGGCGATCCGCGCGCTTTGGCGCGTCTTCACGGCGGCGCCGGCGTTGCCTGAGACCATGCCGCGGCATGAGCAGCTGATCAGCAAGGGCGTGCATATCCTGCTCTACGGATTGATCTTCGGCGTGTTGATCGCCGGCTATGTCTATGTCTCGGCCTCCACCCTGCCGCTGCCGATCGAACTGCCGGGCGGTTACCATGTGCCGAACCTGGTGGCGCCGGATTACGAATTGTCGGAGAGCGCCAAGGTGGTCCACCACCGCCTCGCCTATGTGCTGATGGCGCTGGTGGGGCTGCACATCCTGGCGGCGCTGAAGCATCGGCTCTGGGACCGCGACGAGGTGCTGCAGAGCATGCTGCCGGGGAGAGGGTAGGGCGCCCAGGATTTTGCCATCCATCGCGCCCCTTGCTAAACCTGCGCTTCGTTTTTTCAGGGAGCTCCCCATGAACGGTGCGCAGGATCTCGGCGGCATGATGGGTTTCGGGCCTGTCATGCCGGAGAAGGACGAGCCTTTCTTCCATGCGCCCTGGGAGAAGCGGGCGATGGCGGTGACCCTGGCAATGGGCGCCGCCGGCTCCTGGCCGCTCGATGCCGGGCGCCATGCCCGCGAGAGCCTGCCGCCGGCCGAGTATCTTTCCTCCTCCTATTACGAGATCTGGATCAAGGGGCTGATCAAGCTGTTGCTGGCCAAGGGCCTGGTCATCGAGGCCGAGCTCGCCGAGGGAAGGGCGATCGAGCCGGCAAAGCCCGTCAGGCGCGTGATCAAGGCAGCCGAGGTGCCGGCGGCGCTGCTCGCGGGCGCGCGCTGCGACCGGGCGGTGACGCAGCCGGCGCGTTTCGCGGCAGGGGACCGCGTCAGGACGCGCAATGAGCACAAGCCCACCCATACCCGGCTGCCGCGCTATGCCCGCGGCCATGTCGGCACCATCGTCGAGGCCCATACGATGTTCGTGCTGCCCGACAGCAATGCCCATGACGGGGGCGAGAATCCCGAATGGCTCTACACCGTGCGCTTTGCCGGCAGCGAGCTCTGGGGCCGCGAGGCCGATCCCACCCTCGCCGTGATGCTCGATCTGTGGGAGAGCTATCTTGACCCTGCTTGAGGCCATTCCCTCTATCCCGCGCGACCGCGGCGAGCCCGTCTTTCGCGAGCCCTGGGAGGCGCGTGCCTTCGCCATGGCCGTCTCACTCCATGAAAAGGGCGTGTTCACCTGGCCTGAATGGGCGCAGGCTCTCGCCGCCGAAATCGCTGCGGCGCCCGCCGATGGCGGTTCGCACTATTACGAGCACTGGCTGTCGGCCCTGGAGAAGCTGGTGGAGCGCAAAGGGCTGACGTGAACCTTCTCTCCCGGCGCGTGGTGCTGTAGCGGGTCTATTTTCACTTGCTGTGGCTTGCCCCTGGGAGCGTAGGCGTCTCGTCTGCTCCTGGAAGCGATCAGATAAAGGAAAAGGGCGCAAACGATTGTGATCGCGCCCCTTTTTTGGAGTGTTGGTGGTTCGGGAGCGGACGAGACGTCCGCGCTCCCAGCCTACCGCACCAATATGTTCCGGAACTGCCAGGGATCCGACGTATCGATATCCTCCGGGAAGAAGCCCGGGCGGCCGTCGAGCGGGGTCCAATCGGTATAATAGCCTTTCACCGGGCCGAGATAGGGCCGCTGCACTTCGAGGCAGTGGCGGAAATCCATCTCGTCGGCCTCGACGATGCCGGCAGCCGGATTCTCCAGCGCCCAGACCATGCCGGCGAGCACCGCGGAGGTCACCTGCATGCCGGTGGCGTTCTGGTAGGGCGCGAGCTTGCGCGTCTCCTCGATGGTGAGCTGCGAGCCGAACCAGTAGGCGTTCTTGGCATGGCCGTAGAGCAGCACGCCGAGTTCGTCGGCACCGTCGACGATCTCGTTCTCGTCCAGGATGACGAATTTGTCCTGTGCCTTGCCGGCGGCGCCGAACATCTCGTGCAGCGAGAGCACGGCATCGTTGGCCGGGTGGTAGGCGTAGTGGCAGGTCGGCCGGTAGACGGCTTTGTCGCCCTCGCGCACCGTCAGATAGTCGGCGATGGAGATCGCCTCGTTGTGGGTGACGAGGAAGCCATATTGCGGGCCGGGCGTCGGGCACCAGGTTCGAACGCGCGTGTTGGCGCCGGGCTGCAGCAGATAGATCGCAGCGCCACAGCCCTCCTTGTGCGTGCGGCCGGTCTCGGGTATCCAGGTTTCATGCGTGCCCCAGCCGAGTTCAGCCGGCTGCAGGCCCTCGGAGATGAAGCCTTCGACCGACCAGGTGTTGACGAAGACGTCGCGGGGCTTGGGATGCTTGGCGCGCTGGGTGTCGCGCTCGGCGATATGAATGCCCTTGACGCCGACAGCCTGCGCCAGGGCCGCCCATTCTTCGCGAGTTTTGGGATCGGGCGTGCCGTAGCCGGTTTCCTTGGCGACGTCGAGCAGTGCCTGTTTGACGAACCAGGACACCATGCCAGGATTGGCGCCGCAGCAGGACACGGCCGTGGGACCACCGGGATTGCGGCGCTTGGCAGCGAGCATGCTCTCGCGCAGGGCGTAGTTGGTGCGCGCTTCCGGGCCGGCATTCCTGTCGAAATAGAAGCCGAGCCAGGGCTCGACCACCGTATCGATATAGAGCGAGCCGAGGCTGCGGCAGAACTCCATGATGTCAACGGAAGAGGTGTCGACCGAGAGGTTCACGCAGAAGCCCTGGCCGCCGCCACTGCTGAGCAGCGGCTCGAGCAGGCCCTTGTAATTGTCCCTGGTCACCGCCTCCTGGATGAAGCGGATGCCGCGCTCCTCGATGAGCTTGCGGTCGGCGGGCAGGGGGTGCGGATCGACGATGACGAGGCGGCTCTTGTCATAGGTGAAATGGCGTTCGATCAGCGGCAGCACGCCGCGCCCGATCGAGCCAAAGCCGATCATCACGATGGGACCGGAAATCTTACCGTAGACTGGCCACTCAGCCATGATACCTCCTGAATGCTTGACCCCAAGCGTTTAGGGCGAGCCGGGGCTAGCTGCAAGTTTTTGTCGAGAGAGTGTGAAGGGGAGATGACGGTCGGCCCGGGAGCGCGGACGTCCTCGTCCGCTCTTGGAAACGCCGTCGTCAAATGAGAAGGGCGATCCTTTCGGGACCGCCCCTCTCCATTCTGGACAGTCGAGGCCCAAGAGCGGACGAGACGTCCGCGCTCCCAGCTACGCCGCGAACCGCCACGCCGTGTCGTTGGCCGCCTTCGCGACCAGCGCTGCGAAGTCCGGTGTGGCGACCTTCTCGCCGGTGGCGTTCACCAGACCGCTGGCGCCCACCAGCCCATCGGGCACAAGCTCCAGGCCGAGGAAGCGGTTGCGCTCCACGGGGCCGGGCAGCCAGAGGCGCTCGGTGAGGTCGGTCGAGAAGCCGAAGCGGCTGTAATAGGGCGCATCGCCCACCAGCAGGATGGCCTTGTGGCCGAGATGCTGGGCATGGCCGATGGCATGCCACATCATGCGCGCGCCCAGGCCCTCGCTACGGCGCGCGGCATCGATGGCGAGCGGGCCGAGCAGGAGTGCTGCCCGGCCGGGGCCTGCCGAGATGCTCCACAGACGCAGAGTGCCGATCAGCTTGCCGTCGTCGAGAGCCGAGAAGGCCAGGCCCTTGGCGGGCAGACGGCCCTCGCGCAGGCGCTCCGAGGTCTTGGCGAAGCGGGACGGCCCGAAAGCGGCATCGAGCAGCTTCTCGCGGGCATCGAAATGGGAAGAGGTTTCCTGGACAATACGGATCATGGCCGTGGCTCCTTGGAGGCTAGAGCGACAGCCCTCGCACCGACAAACGCGGCCGTACGGGACGATGAATGGGAGGTGATCCCGTGCGTGGTGCGCCATGTAATGGAGCACCGGAGACACGGGGTCGTTGAACGTCAAAGGCTTGCTGGAGGACGGTCCCGGATAGCGCTGCGCGCTTCCGGGATGACGCCTCAGATCACCACCGACGCCAGCGGCGGGAAGCCGTTGAAGCCCACCGTGGAGTAGGTGGTGGTGTAGGCCCCGCAGGCCTCGATCAGCACCTTGTCGCCAATCGACAGGCTCACGGGAAGATCATAGGGGGTCTTCTCATAGAGCACGTCGACGCTGTCGCAGGTCGGCCCGGCCAGGACGCAGGGCGCCTTGACGTCACCGTCCCGCTCGGTGCGGATCGGGTAGCGGATGGCTTCGTCCATGGTCTCGGCGAGGCCGTGGAACTTGCCGATGTCGAGATAGACCCAGCGGATTTCGTCCTCCACCGCCTTCTTCGACACAAGCACCACCTCGGCCTCGATCATGCCGGCATCGCCGACCATGCCACGGCCCGGCTCGATGATGGTCTCAGGCAGCTGGTTGCCGAAATGGCGGCGGAGCGCGCCGAAGATCGCGTCGCCATAAGCGGGCACGCCCGGCATGGCACGCAGATACTTGGCCGGGAAGCCACCGCCCATATTGACCATCGACAGCGTGATGCCGCGCTCGGCCAGCTCGCGGAAGATGCGCGCTGCGGTCGCAAGCGCGCTATCCCAAGCCTGGACGTTGCCCTGCTGCGAGCCGACATGGAACGATACGCCATAGGCCGTCAGGCCGAGAACCTGAGCGCGTTCCAGCACATCCGGCGCCATTTCGGGCGCGCAGCCGAACTTCTTCGACAGCGGCCACTCGGCGCCTGCGCCGTCGCACAGGATACGGCAGAACACACGCGAGCCGGGGGCAACACGGGCGATCTTCTCCACTTCGGCTTCGCAGTCCACCGCGAAGAGGCGCACGCCGAGCTCGAAGGCACGGGCGATGTCGCGCTCCTTCTTGATGGTGTTGCCGAACGAGACGCGGTCGGCCTCTGCGCCGGTGGCGAGCGCCTGCTCGATCTCGACCACGGAAGCGCAGTCGAAATTCGAGCCGAGCTCGGCCAGGAGATTGAGGATCTCCGGCGCCGGGTTGGCCTTGACGGCGTAGAATACGCGGGTGTCCGGCAGCGCATGAGCGAACGCCTGATAGTTCCGCTCAACCACGTCGAGATCGACGACGAGGCGGGGGCCTTCGGCAGGGTTGGCGCGCAGATAGTCGCGGATGCGGTCGGTCATGGTGGGTTCCCCCAATCCTGGAAATGGCACGGATCGGAGCGCCGTCACGGCCGCCGCGGGGTGGAAACGCGGATCGACAATGAAGACGCGCCGCCCACCGCCGGTCAGGCATGAGCCTCACCGCGACGGGATGCGTATCTCCACACAGCGGAACAAACCGCTGCATGGTTCGAAACTGCCTTGGATTGGATCGGGAAACCCGGTCCGCACGCCTGGCAAAGAGAAACAAGCCTCTTCAGTCGCTGGATCTGGACACCAGCCGAGACCAAAAAAGCCCGCTTCGTCGTTGCTTCAAGCTGCGTCCCCCGCGGAGTACGGGGTTCACCGGTCGCCTCCGGCTGCCGATCGTTGTTCGGGATTCGATGGCAACGACACTTAAGAAAGTGTCGGGCCACCTCAAGGGATCACTGCCGCGATCCCTAGTCCATCCCTGGCGACCGTCCAGCCTCTTGTCTGGATGTCCACCGACCGACACGCGGCCACAGGCACGTGCGAAATTGGGCAAGCCGGGAAATAGGGATTATGGGCGTCACATGCAAGGGAAATTTTTAAGCGGAGCGCAAAAATTTCGAGGTCAAGAAAAAGTAAAAATTTGCTTGGCCGGATAAGGGGTTGCCGGGAGCGCGGACGTCCTCGTCTGCTCTTGGAAACGATGCGTTCTGCGAGAGAGGAAGAGCGGACGAGACGTCCGCGCTGCCGGCGTCAAAACCCTGCCTCCGCCAGCTTGTGGACATGCTCGCGCACGTCCTGCGGCCAGGCTTCGATCAGGGCGCCGAACTTTTCCCTGTCCCCTGCGAACAGGGCGCGAATCGCTTCCTCGTAATGGGGCGCGTCTCCGGCCATGGCGCTCATGAAGCGGAAGGTGGCCTCGCGCGCATCGCGGATGCGATCCTTTTCCTCGGAGGCGTGACGGGCTTCGTCCACCAGCTTGCGCAGCGCCACGGAGGCGCCGCCCGGCTGAGCCGCAAGCCAGTCCCAGTGACGCGGCAGCAGCGTGACCTCGCGGGCGACGACGCCCAGCTTGGGGCGGCCGGGACCGCGCGGGGGATCAATGGCGATGTAGCGTGTCCGGATCTCGGCAGGCGTGCCGCGCAGATCGAGATCGACCGGGCGGCTGCTGTCCCGCTCGAACACGAAGATGGACGCAGCTTCGCCGCTGTCCTGCGCCTGCCGGATGGCGACAGCCACGCTGGCGGTGTCTCCCTCGGCCAGGCGACGCGCACCGGCAAAGGCAATAAGAGTGTGTGTCATGGTCCTTCATCCCGTGGTGTTGTGCGGGATATACCCGGGTAAAATTTTCGAGTCAATATTACCCGGATCAAATATGATTCGTCATGCGCAACAAGTCTCAGCCTAATGCTTTGATCGTCCCCAACCCAGCCAGCGCCGGAGGCGCGCCATGAAGCCGTTGGTCGTGTTGGAGACAGCCACGGCGTGATCGTCAACCGCATCCGCCGCGGCGCTCATGCGACTTTCGATTCGGCCGAACATGGGGTCCAGACGCTCGCGCTTGAAACGGCGCAAGCGGAAATAGAGCCAGATCAGCAAGATGGCGAGGAAGCCGAACACGAAAATGCGCAGCCAGGGGATGACATACTCGTCCGGCCCGCTCGCCGCGCGGATCGAGATTGCATTCGGGAACATGGTGAGGAGGGTGACGCGCCAGCCATAGCTCTTGATCACCACCCATTTCGGGTTGTCCGCACCGGACTGGAAGGCCTGCGCGGCCGCCATCAGGTTGCCGGAGTCGAACTTGTAGTACCAGGGAAAGCCCCAGTCGGTGTCCTCGTTGCGGAAGACACGCGGCGTCCCGCTCGGATAGACCGTGTTGATGAAGCGCACGTCGCGGCTGCTGGTGGTCTTCGGGCCCGGCTGGTCGCTGTCGAAATAGCCCGAGGAATCCAGGCGCTTTGTGTCGGTGCCGACGATGCGCACCACGTCATAGCGCGGCAGAACTTGGTCGAGCCAGCTGGCGCCCGTGACGAGCACAAGGATGATCACGACCCATTTGAGCAGGCGCAGCATACTTTCCCCCGGGGTGCGCGGACGTCTCGCTCACATCTCCTATCCAACAAGCCAGGCGTTTCCAAGATGCGGGCAAGACCCCCGCGCAGGTGAGGCCACCTGCATGAGGGGCGAAGGCACCGCGGCGCGTGCAAAAGCGGTTTGTAAGGACACAGCCCATGAAATCGGTTCGTGCCACGCTTCTGAAATAAATCTGAAGTCACTCTGCAAAATTCGCGATTTGTGCGTTCCGGCACTGCCGGCCTGTTGCTTTTAATCCTATAAGGTTTGAAAATCTGAGTAGAGCATAGAAGGAGTCGTATTCCTCGGTATTTGCGAGGATCCGACCGTCACCCTCCGCGGGCGCTTGTTCCGCGTAAGTATTCGTGACCGATGTAAGCTTGGCTTGCAGCTACTTATAATTGAACGTTGGCGAATCCGGATTGGCTTGTAGGGAGGCATCCATGGCAGCGCTCATCTCGAATCGAGATCCCGCCGGTCGTCGTTGCCCTGCCCGGAAAGCCGCTCTGCCGCTGGCGGCGCTCGCCGCCATGATGCTGGCCGTTGCCCCGAGCGCCAACGCGGCGGAACGGCGCATCGCATTCGTGGTCGGCAACAGCAACTACACGGTGGTGCCGCCCCTCAACAATCCCGACAATGACGCCCGCGCCGTGGCCCAGGCGCTGACGCGCCAGGGCTTCCAGGTGATCTCGGTTCTCGATCTCAAGCGCAAGGACTTCGACGAGGCCATGCGGCTCTTCATCCAGTCCCTGAAGGGCTCCGACATCAGCCTGTTCTATTATTCTGGCCACGGCATCCAGGTCGGCGGGGACAACCGCATCATTCCCATCGATGCCAAGCTGAAGGATCCGGCCGATCTCGAAATCGAAACCATCCAGGTTCAGACGATTCTGTCGGCCATGCGGCAATACTCCAAGACGCAGCTCGTCTATCTCGATTCCTGCCGGAACAATCCCTTCCAGGCGCGTTCCTACCTTGTGGGACCGGCGAAACAGATGACTGTCGCCGGCGTCGGCCTTGCACCCCTGACCAGTTCCCCGGGGAGTTTCGTCGCCTATTCGACGCAGCCCGGTGCGGTGGCCGAGGACGGCGCTGGCGACAAGTCGCCTTTCACCGCCTCCATGCTCAAATATTCGTTCACGCTGGGCGTCGATGTGCAGAAGGCCCTCGATGAGGTGACGCAGGATGTCTGGCAGGCCACCCATGAGCGCCAGCGCCCCTGGCTGATGAGTACACTGACGCAGCCCGTCTACCTGGCCAAGCCGGTCATCCATATCGAGCCTGTGAAGCCGGTGCAGACCGCGAATTTAGGTGCAGTGAGAATCGGCTCCGCGCCGAGGCAGGATACGGCCACCGCGGAGTCGCCGCAGGCCGCCCCGGTGCAGATGGCGGCTCTCCTGGATGAGACCTTCAGCAAGCCGCGCCGCGTGCCGATCGGCATCGGCGAGGTGGCGATGCTCGACGACCTGCCACTCATCCGCGACGCCACCGGCGCCGAGATCCAGGTCGCCGCCGCCCCGAGCCGCGGAGTGCTCTACCTCAACGGCAAGCCCCTCGGCGAGGGCGATATTATTGACCAGAATGCACTTCGAGCCTTGAGCTTCGAGCCCGCCATCGGTTCGGAAGGCAAGCTGCAGACCATCCAGCTCAAGGTCGAGCAGCCTGGTGGCGACAGTCAGGTCGTGACTGGCCGGATCGAGCCCTTCGTGCCGGCCTGCGACGAATTGGCTGGCGAGCCGCTCGATCCTGAGGGTGTCACCGCCGGCAAGCTGCCTAACGAGGTCGATGCCAAGGCGGCCATCGCGGCCTGCACCGAGGCCGTGGCGAAGTTTCCCGGGATTGCGCGCTACAAATATGAACTCGGCCGCGCCAAGCTTGCCGACAACGACGTGGCCGGGGCGAGCGAGCAATTCAAGGCCGCGGCCGATGCCGGCTATATCCGCGCCTATCATGGCTTGGGCCTCCTGGCCGAGCGCGGTGCCGGGAAACCGCAAAACCTGGCGGAGGCCAACCAGCTCTTCAAGAAAGGTGCCGGCGTCGACGCCTACGCCATGTTGGATTATGGCCGCAACCGCACCCTTGGGCGAGGAACTCCCAAATCCGTCGACGATGGCGTCAAGCTCATCGGCCAGGCCGTCGAACTCGGCAACACTTCGGCGATGAATACGCTCGGCGCCATGTACTATTACGGCCAGAACGTGCCTGCCGATCCCGCGCGCGGTGCCAAGTTCTTCCAGGCTGCCCTGGTGCGCAACGATGTTTGCGGGATGCGCAACCTGGGTGTCGCCTATCTGGAGGGCAAAGGCGTAGCCCGCGACGCCGCCACCGCGATGGGGCTCTTGAAGACCGCCACAGACAAGGCGCATCCCTACGCCCCCACCACGATCGGGACCATGTATTTCAACGGCAATGGCGTAAAAAAGGATCTGCCAACGGCAATCGGCTGGTTTGAGACCGGCGCCGAGCGCGGTGATTATTACGCCGCCTCAAACCTGGCCTGGATCTATGCCAGGGGGCCCGTGGATGTACGCAATCCGGAGAAGGCCAGACATTATGCCGGCCTCATGGCGGCGCTGGATCCGAATGGAAGACAGTGGCAATACGCCTTCGATCCGTGTGGCCCGCCGAAGGGCGACAAGATGGAAGTCGTGCTCCCGCCGGTGCACAAGGTCGTGGTCACACCGCCACCGCGCAAGAAATTCCGTGTCGAGCCGCAGGTGATCTTCACACCGCCGCCACCGGATGTAACCGGCCCGCGCATTCTTTACGATCAGGGCACAGGCGGCCAGGGGGGCGGCAACGGCAACAATGGCAACAACGGCAACACCCGCGGATCCACCAATTCCGGAGGCAGGGGGGAATCGTCGGGCCCTCGTTGATTTTAGCGTTTTGTCTTCACACGGAATCACCAAGAATCGCAAAAAGCTCTCGATATCAAAGAGCTCATTTGGAGGTCCGCTCCGGTGCGAGCGAATTTTGCTTTAGACGCAATGGGCGGCAACAGCCATTCCATCACCGTGCCGGCACATTTTCCACCGACATGAACCTCACTCGGCCTTGGCTGCCGCGGCGTCGACCGGCGTGATTCTGAGCGAGGCAATCCGGTTCTTCTGCTTGCGCAGGATCTGGAAGCGGTAACCGTAGAAGGTGAAGGTCTGCCCGGCCTCGGGGATGGTACGCGCCTCGTGGATGACGAGGCCGGCAATGGTGGTGGCCTCCTCGTCCGGCAGGTTCCAGTCCATGGCCCGGTTGAGATCGCGGATCGGCACCGAGCCATCGACATTGACGGCACCGTCGGCCTGCGGGCGGACGCCGCTCACCGCCACGTCGTGCTCGTCCGAGATATCGCCGACGATTTCCTCGATAATGTCTTCCAGCGTAACGATGCCCTGCACCGAGCCATATTCGTCGACCACGAAGGCGAAATGCATCTTCTTGCGGCGGAAGGAGCGCAACTGGTCGGCGAGCGAGGTGGTGTCGGGCACGAACCAGGCGGGCAGGGCGATCTCTTCCAGGTCGAGCTTGGACGGGTCGTTGCCGGCGGCGTCAAGGGCACGCAGGAGATCCTTGGCATGCAGCACGCCGATGATGTTCTCGGGCGTGTCCTTCCAGACCGGGATGCGCGTGTAGGGGGCCGCCAGCACGCTCTGCACGATATGGCTGGGATCCTCGTCGATATCGACCGACAGCATGGTGGTGCGGTGGACCATGATGTCGCCAACCGTCAGCTCCTGCAGGTCGATCAGCCCGCCGAACATGTCGCGATCGGTCTTCTCCACTGAGCCTTCCTTGTGCAGGAGATCGACGGTGCCGCGCAACTCGTCTGCTGCGGAGAGGATCGAGGTGTGCTCGCCGATGCGCAGGCCGAACAGGAGCAGGATGCCGCGCACCAGCCAGCCCAGCCCGGTGGTCAGGGGCGAGAAGACGATGACCACGATGCGCACCGGCCAGGCCACTGCAAGCGAGAAGCGCTCGGGGAAATTGATGGCGATGGTCTTCGGCAGGATCTCGACGAAGACGATCGTGAGCACCGAGATGACGATGGTGGCGTAAAAGATGCCGACATCGCCGAAAATGTCGAGCAGGATGCCCGTCGTCAGCGCCGCCGCCGCCGTGTTGACTATGCTGGTGCCGACCAGGAGCGAGCCGATCATCGCCTCGCGGATGTCAAGCAGCTTATTGACGACCTTGGCCGCCCGGTTGCCGTTCCGTTCAAGCGACAGGAGGCGCGCGCGCGAAGCTGCTGTCAGCGCCGTCTCGGAGCCTGCAAAGAAAAAGCCCGCCAGGAGGAGCAGGAAGACGATGAAGATGGAGAACCACATCTGGGCGGTCATGGCGTGCGGAGGCTTCCAGGCGGGAAAGACAGAACGCGAGAAGCCTCCCCCACGAAGCTGGGGGTATCGCGCTCCTCAAGAAACAAATCGACGCCCATCGCTCACGCGCTCACCTTTTGAGCGACGGCCAGCTTCTCCTCCAAAAACTCCGTCACAGCCGCCGGGTCGACGTCGTTGGCGATGAAGCTCTCGCCGATGCCGCGCGTGAGGATGAAGGTGAGCTTGCCGCGCTTGACCTTTTTGTCCTGCGTGATGGCGTTCATCAACTCCACCGCCGTGCCCACGCCGCCCGGCACTTGGTCGATGCGGGTGGGCAGGCCGGCCTCGGCCAGGTGGCCCGCGATACGCGAGGGCGTCTCCTGCGAGCACAGGCCGAGGCGCGCCGAAAATTCATAGGCGAGTACCATGCCGATCGAAACGCCCTCGCCATGGACGAGACGCTGCGCATCATAACCCGTCAACGCCTCCAGCGCATGGCCGAAGGTGTGACCGAGATTGAGGAGCGCACGCTCGCCGGTCTCGGTTTCGTCGCGCGCCACAATGCTGGCCTTGGAGCGGCAGGAGACGGCGATGGCTTTTTCGCGTGCCTTTCCACCGGCCATCACGTCAGGCCAGTTCTTCTCCAGCCAGCGGAAGAAGGGCGCGTCGTTGATCAGGCCGTATTTCGCGACCTCGGCATAGCCGGCGCGGAATTCGCGCGTCGAGAGCGTGTCGAGCACGCTCGTATCGGCCAGCACCAGGCTCGGCTGGTGGAAGGCGCCGACGAGGTTCTTGCCGTGGTGTGAATTGATGCCGGTCTTGCCGCCGACGGAAGAATCGACCTGGGCGAGGAGGCTGGTCGGGACCTGGATGAAGCGCATGCCCCGCCTGACGACCGCGGCTGCAAAGCCGGCGAGATCGCCGATCACGCCGCCCCCAAAGGCGATGACGAAATCGCCGCGCTCGACCTTGGTGGCCAGCAGCCCGTCACAGACCTCGGCGAAGGTGGCGTAGCTCTTGGAGGCCTCGCCCGGCTTCACCATGATGGTCTGGTGCGCGAGGCCGGCCTTGTCGAGGCTGGCCGTCAAGGCGGCAAGATGCAGGGCGGCGACATTTTCGTCGGTGACGATGGCGAGCCGGGCCTGCGGCGCCAAGGCAGCGATGCGGGCGCCGGCTTCGGCCAGCAGGCCCGGTCCTATGAGGATCTCGTAGGAGCGCGCTCCCAGGACGACGGGAACGGTGATCGGCGTGCTCATGCGAGGGAGTCCGGCTTGTGGGCGTTCAGCTCCGGCATCGCGGGATCCCGGAGCTTGAGATAGGTTTCGAGGGCGGAGATCACATCCTCCAGCACCATGTCATGCGCCACATCCCGCGACAGGACGGTGACATCCGCCTCGGCATAGATGGGGTAGCGCAGGTCCATCAGCTTTTTCAGCGTGCCCTCGGGGTCGGGGTTCTGGAGCAGCGGCCGGGTCGGCTTGCGGCGCACGCGGCGCAGCAACACGTCGAATTCGGCCTTCAGCCAGATCGAGACGCTGCATCCGGCGATCAGGGCGCGGGTCTCGCTGTTCATATAGGCGCCCCCGCCGGTCGCCAGCACGATCGGCTCCTCGCAGGAGAGCAGGCGGGCGATCACGCGCCGCTCCTTGTCGCGAAAAAACGTCTCGCCGTCGCTGGCGAAGATCTCCGAGATGGTCTTCTTGGCCGCTTCCTCGATCTCGGCGTCGGCGTCCCGGAATTCAAGCCCTAGCCGGCCTGCAAGGCGCTTGCCCACCGCGCTCTTTCCCGCGCCCATCATTCCCACCAGCACGACCGACCGGCCTGCGAGGGCCCGGGTCAGCTTCTTCTCGCGTTCGGCCGGAGCAAAAGATGTCGCAACGCCGCCCATTTCGTCCTGCATCAACAAAGTCATATTTCTATTGAACCGGAGACGGGCCGGGACGCAAGGGTTTCCCACATTTCATTCGTTGTTTGGCCGCGCCGAAGACATAGCTCCGCCCGGATTCGCGCAGTATTGTGCGGCCGAAATCTCCAGGTTCCCTATGCCCAGTCTGCTCCGTTTCCTGCTTATCCTCGTCATAATCGGTCTTGCCGGATATGGCCTCGTCTATGCGCTGGGTACCTATGTGAGGCCGGCTACCCGGCCGATGAGCGTGGACGTGCCACTCAGGAACCTGCAGCCGAGGCCGGATACATCGCCCGGCAACGCGCCGTGAAGGGCTTGTTGGCGCGAGCGACGAGCACTCTGGGCAGGAACCTCTGCCATTCCGTTCCCAGCTCCGTACGCGCCGGGAAGGGAATTCAGGGGCCGGAGAAGTGAGACCGTCAGCCCCTGGATCCCCTTCCCAGCGCCTGCGGCGCTGCCGGGAATGACAATGTCCTGTCGCTCGAACAATGCCTTTTTGGGCCGCTGGTGTTTTCCCTGTCGCGCCCGGTTCCAATTCGCAGGCTGAGCCTCTATTCCCGTAAGCATGCCCAGTCCCGCTTCCCTTCGCGCGCGCTTTGCCGTCCTGGTGCCGCAAGTGTCCCTGCCCCCGCGGGCGGACTGGATCTTTGCGCTGCGTACGACCCTGGTGGGCCTCATCGCGTTGGTCATCGCCTATCTGCTCGGCCTCGGGCAGCCGCAGTGGGCGATGATGACGGTGTTCATCGTCAGCCAGCCCGTCGCCGGCATGGTCCTCGCCAAGGGCCTGTTCCGCCTCACGGGCACCCTGATCGGAGCGGTTGCTTCGGTGGCGATGGTCAAGGCCACCGGCACGGAGCATATCGCCTATGTCGGCCTGCTCACCTTGTGGATCGCCGTGTGCACCTATGTTGCCTCGGTGCTGCGCAATCCCGAATCCTATGGCGCGGTGCTGGCCGGCTACACGGCCGCCATCATTGGCCTGCCGGCCTTCGACAATCCCCATCTCGTTACCGACCTTGCCGTGGCGCGCTGCATCGAGATCATGCTCGGCATCACCTGCGCAGGCATTGCCGGACGCTTCTTCATGCCGCAGCTCGCAAGGGACGTGCTGGTGGAGCGCGTCGGCGCGGGCCTGCGCGACATCGCACGCTACGGCGCCGGGGCCATCGGCGGCACAGCCAAACCCGAACTCGACACCCGCTACCAGCGGTTGATCGTCGACATCGAGGCGCTGGCCGGCATGCGCGCCTATGCTCGCATCGAGGCGCCAGGGCTGGTGACCCATGGCCGCATGGCCCGGCATACGATCGGCCACATGCTCTCGGCGATCTCGGCCATCCACACACTCCTCGCCCATGCGAGTGCCCCGGACTCGAGCTGGCGCCCGTTGCTCGGCCGGGTCAAGGCCATGCTGGACGGCCTCGTCCAGCGCGACTGGCTGGTCGAGGATGCCAGGCCCTGGTTGCGCCAGATCCTTGACCTCACCCGCGAATCCGAGGCAATGCGCACCGCTCCGCTGCAGCAGAGCGAGGATCGCGCCGCTGCCGCCGCCCGCATCACGCTGCTGATCGAGTTCCTTGCCGCCCTCGGCCTCGTGCTGGAGGGCCTCACGGCTCTGCGCTTGCGCGCACCGGACCCCCCTGGCCCGCCCGGCCAATGGAAGCTGCCGACGCTCACCATCGACCGCGACCAGAAGGTCGCCTTCGTCAATGCCGTGCGTGCCGCCATCGCCACCGCCGTCGTCACCGCCTACTGGATCGCCACGCGTTGGGCCGATCTCGCAGGAGCCGCGGTAATGGTCGCAGTGGTGTCGAGCCTGTTCGCCACCATGCCCAACCCGATGCGCTCCTCCCTCGAATTCCTGAAGGGAACTGCTTTTTCTGTGCCGGCAGCCTTCGTCGTGGGGCAGGTCCTCTTGCCGGAGCTGCAGGGCCTGTTCTGGCTGCTGCTGCTCATTGCGCTCGTGCTCGTCCCGGTGGCGTTGGCCATGGCCAATCCGCGCTACACCAGCGTTGCCACCGCCTTTGCCATCAACTTCCTGCTCTTCGTCAATCCGCGCCAGCCCATGGTGGCGCAGCCCTGGCCCTTCCTGAACGAGGCGATCGCAGTGCTGGGCGGCATCCTGCTCAGCGTCGGCGTCTTCGCCGTTGTGCTGCCGCGCCGGCCGGAGAGCGTGGTCGAGCGCGTGGTGGAGGCGTTCCGCGCCGACCTCACCCGCCTGTGCCTGCATGAGCGCCTGCCCAGGGCCTCGGCCTTCGAGAGCCTCGCCTATGACCGCATCAACCAGCTGATGGCCCCTTTGGAACGCGTGGGCGCCAAGGCACAATATGTGCTCGACGGCAGCCTCGCCGCCGTGACGATGGGGCTGGAGATCATGCGCCTGCGCCGCTTCATCCGCGATGGCCTGCTCGAGGCCAGCCACGCCGTCGAAGTGAGCGCGATGCTCGTGCGCCTCGCCAAGCTTCTGGCCATCCGCGGCCCGCATGCCAAGACCCGGCGCGATATGATCGACGCCTTGCGCATCCTGGCGGCTTCAAGCGCCACCGACGCGAGCCCGAACATACACCTCCAGGCCGCCGCCTCGCTGCGCGTGATCGCCTTGGCGCTCGAGGATCATCCGCTCTATTTCTGAGCCGGAATATGCGAGAGGGACGTCGCGCTTCGCGCTTGCAGCTATCCGATCATCTGAGCGACAATATGAGAGCGATATGGAGGGGAATTGGTGAGCCGGGCCCCCGGAGTCCGAGCAGCCGGCCATTCGCAGCAGCAGACGAAAATTCTTGGGGAGAGTGCCATGGCGAGCCTGGTTGTCATGTATGGAACGCCGGTCGATAGCGCTGAATTCGACAGGTATTATTTCGAGACCCATGTTCCAATCGCAAAGAAGATCCCAGGGCTCCGGAAATACGAGGTCAGTCGCGGGCCGGTGGTCACGCCCGCCGGTCCGTCCAAGTTTCATCTGATTGCGACCTTGCAATTCGACGATCAGGCAGCCATCCAGGCTGCATTCGCCAGTGCAGAAGGCGAGGCCGCGGCCGCGGATGTGCAAAACTTTGCTACCGGCGGCGCCGACATGCTGATTTTTCAGAGCCAAGAGGTTTGACGGACGGGTGCGCCGCAGCCCGACTTATTGTCGGATCGTGATCACACCATGTCGTCCAGATCGAGCACATCAGCCCGGCGTGCTTCTGCGGCCAGTCTTCTTGTCACCCGCCGCATCTGTCATCGGCCCGTCACCCCAGAGTGGCATCTGGCGCAAGTTCCACAACCTATGGGTGCTCCCTTGCGCAAGATTATTGCCCTCGCCGCCATGCTGGCCCTTTCAGGCCTCTCTCCGGCTTTCGCCGACGATGCCAAGCCCTTCACCGACGCCAAGGTGGTTGACCTCACCATCCTGCTGCCGCCGCCGCCGGCCGCCGATTCGATGCAGACCAAGAGCGAGATCGCCGCGGTGCTGGCGCTTCAGGTCGAGCGCACGCCCGAGGAACTGAAGCACGCCCAGGCCGACGACGAGGAAACCGTCTGGCGCTTCGGCGGCGAACTGTTTGGCGCCAATTTCGACAAGGCCAAGCTGCCGAAGTTCGCGGCCTTCTTCGACCGCATCATCGAGACGGAAGGCGCCGTGGTGGATCCCGCCAAGAAAACCCTTGGTCGCCTGCGTCCCCATCTGGTCAGCGATCTCGTCCGCCCGGCCGTCGAGCCCAGCAAGTCCGGCTCCTATCCCTCCGGCCACACCACGCTCGGCACGCTGGAAGGCATCGTGCTCGCCAATATGGTGCCGGAGAAGCGCGCGGAGATCATGGCCCGCGCCTGGGATTACGGCCATAGCCGCCTGGTGGTGGGCATCCACTATCCCTCCGACATCGAGATGGGCCGCATCTCCGGCACGGTGATCGCAGAGACGATCATGCGCCAGGACGATTTCAAGGCCGAGTTCGAGCCTGCCAAGGCGGAACTGCGCGCCGCTCTCGGCCTGAAATGATCTTTTCAGCCTGTTAACCGCGGCGGACTAGGGTATCCCAATGCCCAAGCCCGCCAGCGATACCAGGCTGATCAACGCCTTCCTCGATATGGTGTCCGCCGAACGCGGCGGCGCCGATAATACGCTTGAAGCCTATCGGCGCGATCTCACCGATTACAGCGACTTCCTTGCCGGCCGCGGCGGCGCCATCGCCAGCGCGACCTCGGACCAGGCGCGCGACCATCTCGCCTCCCTCACTGCCCTCGGCTTCAAGGCGACCACGCTGGCGCGGCATCTCTCGGCCATCCGGCAGCTGCACAAATTTCTCTACGCAGAGGGTTTTCGCGACGATGATCCGACCGGCGTGCTCGACGGCCCCAGGCGGGGCCGCTCCCTGCCCAAGATCCTGAGCGTGGAGGAGGTCGATCGCCTCCTGGCCGCTGCCGGGGAGGGGATCGAGGATGCCGCCCGTCCCATGCTGGAGCGCCTGCGCGCTGCCCGCATGAGCGCCCTGCTCGAAACGCTCTATGCCTCGGGCCTGCGTGTTTCCGAACTCGTCAGCCTCAAGCGTTCGGCGGCCCGCCCCGGCCTCGCCATGCTCAGCGTGGTCGGCAAGGGCAACAAGGAGCGGCTGGTGCCGCTTACCGATGTGGCGCGCCAGGCAATGCAGGCCTATCTAGCGCTGCTGGCGGAGGCGGGCCGCGATCAGGCCTCGCCCTGGCTCTTCCCGTCCTTCGGGGAGAGCGGCCACCTCACCCGCCAGCATTGCGCCCGCGACCTCAAGGCGCTCGGCGCCTCGGTCGGCATACGGGGCGACCGCATCAGCCCCCACGTCCTGCGCCACGCCTTCGCCAGCCACCTCCTGCAGAACGGCGCGGACCTGCGTTCCGTCCAGATGATGCTCGGCCACGCCGACATCGCCACGACGCAGATCTATACTCACGTGCTCGACGAGCGCATGAAGGCGATGGTGCGCGACCTGCATCCGATGGGGGATTGATGTCGCGCCGGTTGCCGAGCCTCACAGAAAATGACCGGTTCTCAGGAAAGCTTAGAGGTTGATCCGCTCGGCTACCTGCATGAGGCAATCGCCAGCTTGGCTGTCGCAATGCAGCCTGTGTGAGATCACGATGCCGCCTTCCGCAAAGTGCAGCGGCTCCTCCGGCGCGTCCAGCCGTTCGAGATCGTGGTACCAGCCAGCGAGGCCTCCTGCATCGACATGGGCTCCGAGCTGCACCGCCGGCTCGAACCAGCCTCGGCGGGTGGCGTAGATGCCCTGGCTGTGGCGCGAAAGCGAAAGCAATTGCAAGGCAGGCTGTTCCGTCGGGAGACTGCCGAGCAGCGGCTTCTCGACAATTCCCAAAGCCAGCATGAGATTGTCGATGGCTCGCGCCGTGAAGGCCATGCTGGCGGGCGTTACCGTGCCGCCGCCGCCGAATTCGCCGCTGAGGCCGATGATGCCACTGCGTGTGGCGGCTCCCATCGAGGTTGGCGATGCCGGTCCGTTATCGGCGATGAAGGCGTGACTTGGCGCCATCGCCCGCATCAACTCGTTTGCTCGCGCGAAGCGGGCTTCGTCTTCCTGGCGCTCGATCAGGGTGCACAGGAGGTGGGCCATCGAGGTGCCGCCGGAATGGATATCCAGCAGGACATCGTGGCGGGGAAAGAGTTCGTGTTCGAGGAAATGCGCCAGGCGCGCAGTCGGGGTTCCCGATGGGTCCCCGGGAAAGGCGCGATTGAGATTGCCACCATCGAAAGGCGAGCAGCGTTTGGCTGCCATCACCGCCGGCAGGTTCGCGGCCGGCAGCACGGTGACGGTGCCTTGGATCACCGCCGGATCGAGGCGGCGCATCAGCCGGCCGAGCTGAAGCTCACCTTCATATTCGTCACCATGATTTCCTGCCATCAGCAGGAGGCTTGGTCCCGAGCCGTTCTTGACCCGCAGAAACGGCACTTTGATCTGATAATAGGGCGAGCGGTCGATCGAATAGGGAATGCTCAAATGTCCGCTCTGCCGGCCGTGGGCGGCGAAGTCGATGGCATGAACGAGGCCCGAATGCATCTCTCCCCCCACACTCAGATCGCGGCGATCGCGGTCATCTCAACACGCAGGTCCGGATCCGCGAGGCGCGCTTCGACGCAAGCTCTCGCAGGCGGATTGGCAGGGTCTATCCAGGCATCGTAGATGCTGTTCATTGCGTCAAAGTCGATGATGGCCGGAAGGAAGACATTGACTGCCAGCAATCGTGACTTGTCGGTGCCCGCTTCCTTCAGCAAGGATCCGATCTTGTCCAGCACATCCTGCGTCTGGCCTTCGATGCCGGCATCACGATTCTCGGCGACCTGGCCAGCAATATAGACAAGCCCGCCATGGCTGACCGCCTGGCTCATCCGAGAGCCCTTCTGGTAACGCATGATCATGCATCGATTCCTTTGATCAAAGACAAGACTGTCGAAGAAAGAGCGAGGCTTGACATGATCAATCCTCTCCGTCGCCACGAGCATCCAGGCCGAGCCGGTAGGTCCGATTGGCCGTTGAAAAGAAAAGGTCGTGCTGCTCGGTCGGGCTTAGCGGCGAGGCCAGCCTGCGGAATCCGTCATAGATTTCACTGAAGCTGGCGTGCAGGCTCGCGACCGGGAAATCACTTGCGAACATCGCGCGCCTCGGCCCGAAGCATGCAAGGCAATGGTCGATGACCTGCCCCAGGCTCTCGAGAGACCAGTCATTGTCGTATGCCACGAGGTCGGAAATCTTAATGAGCATATTATCGGCCCGTCCGAGGGCTTCCAGCCCGCGGCGCCAGAGTGCCATGCCCTCGGGGCTGCGATCGGCGGGGCTGCCGCAGTGGTTGAGGACGAAAATGGTATTGGGAAAATCTTGGGCGAGACGCAGGGCCTCCGGCATCTGCCAGGGATACAGCATGAGGTCGAAAACCAGTCCCAGCCTTGTCGCGACCTCGAGCCCGCTTTGCCATTGGGGATCGCTCATGAGAGTTGCGGATCGGGCGAAGCTCTTGGCGGGCTCCGGGTGCCAGCTGACGATATCCCGGATGCCGACGACGCGTTCATTGGCGGCCTCCGCTTCCAGAAGCGAGGGGGCATCCGGCCGATCGAGCGCAACGTGCGCCACGCTTCGCCGAGCGACGCCTCCATCCTTGTCGAGGCTGTCGATCCAGCGGCTTTCCTCGAGAGGATGGTCCTCCGACCACCCCGCCTCGACATGGACTGTGGCAACAATGTTCTGCTCGGCCGCATCGGCAAGATAGTCCGCTACGCCATAATTGCGACGGATCGGCTCGATGCTGCCGAATATCATGTCCTCTTGGCGTGCCGAATGCTTCTGGAGCCAGGGGTGGCGCCCCATCTCCAAATGCCACAAATGATGATGCGGATCGATGATCGGGCCGCGATAGAGGCCGCTCATCGGCGGGCCTCGCGGCCGGACACCAGCAACAGGGCCAGGATGAGGGAGCCGAACATGATCGAGCGCCAGCCAGGCGAGGCATTGACGACGGTGATCAGCGCAGTCGTCGTCACCAGGAGGATGGCCCCCGGTATCGTTCCAGCATAGGTGCCCTTGCCGCCCAGGATCGAGGTTCCACCCAAGACGACCGCCGCGATGGAGGTAAGGAGATAGGGATCGCCGATGCCGACATAACCTTGCCTGTTCATGCCCAGGATCAACGTGCCGGCAACTCCGGCGAACAGGCCGGACAGGGCGTAGAGAAGGAGTGTGTTGCGGGTGATGCTGACGCCCGACAGACGCGCGGCGATTGGATTGGCGCCAAGGGCAAGGAAGCGGGCGCCCATCGGCATGCGATGCAGCAGGACAAGTACGACGATCGAGACGATGACCCACAATATGATCCCGGCCGGTACGCCGAAGGGCCTCGCCGAGCCGAGCCAGATCACGGCGCCGTTCGTCACGGAGACGGCACTACCTCCGGCAATGATCACGAGCAGGCCTTGCAGGAATGTCGCCATCGCCAAGGTCATGATGATAGGTGGCACGCCGAGGAAGGCGGAGCCTGCGCCGTTCAGCAAGCCGATGCCCGAGGCAATCGCCAGCGCAAGGAAAATGCCGACAAGACCTGTCGGGTCCCAGCCGGGCGAGATCAGCGGCAGCAGGATGGCCGTGACGGTGATGACAGCACCGACCGAAAGATCGATACCGCCCATGATGATGACCAGCGTCTGTCCCGCGCCCGCGATGCCGATCACGGCGGCGAGCTCGAGCAGGTAGCGCAGATGGCCATAGGCGCCGAAGCCGCGGAGCGTGATGCCGGCCACAACCCAGACAAGCGCGACAAGGATCAGCGTCAGCAGCGCCGGATGCCGGAACAGATCCCGGAAGGCGGAGGACAGGGCGTTCATTTCTTCCTCCACCGGGCCGTGAGTTCGGGAATGGCAACGGCGCCCACGATGATCAGGCCCTGCGCGACATATTGGGCCACCGGCGGAAAGCCGAGGAAGAACATCACGTTGATCATCACCGAGAGCAAAAGGCTGCCGCAGACGGCGCCGCGCATCGTGCCCTTGCCGCCGAGAAAGCCCACACCACCCAGCACGGCGCCTGCGATCGAGTTCAGCGTGAAGGGATTGCCGATCACCGGGTCGCCGGAGCCGGTCTGTGCCGCGACGAAGAGCCCCGCCAGGACAGCCAGCAGCCCGGAAATGGCGAAGGCGGCCACCTTGACCTTCTCAACCGGGACACCCGAATGATAGGCACCCACCGGATTGTCGCCGGCTGCGTAAATGCCCAGCCCGGTCGGAGTTGCCAGAAAGAGCTTCCAGGCCACCAGCACCAGGATCAGCAGGAAGAAGGCGACCGGCCGGTCGCCGGCGAGAAGATCCGAGAACCAGGCAGGCACGAAGCCGCCCGGCCGCGGCAGGATCAAAAGGGCGATGCCGGTAATGATGAAGGAGCCGGCGAGCGTGACGATGATGGCCGGCAGGCGCAGATAGGCGACGATCACGCCTGTCAGGCTGCCGACGACAAGGCCCGTGGCGGCAACCGCAAGAATGCCCCCCGCAGTTCCCGCCGGGCCGCCCATGACGGTTGCTGCGATCACGGCGCCCAGGCTGACCAGGGGGCCCACCGCCAGCGTGATGCCGCCGTTCAGCATCAGCAATGCTTGCGCCATGGTGACCAGCGCCAGGGGAAACCAGTTCTGCGTGAATTTCGAAAAGCCACCGAGGCTCAATATGCCGGGAAACAGCCAGATATAGAGAAGCAGGAAGGCCGCCACGACCATGTAGAGCCCGCCCAGTCCGCGATTGCGGCGGCGCTGGATCGCGGCGTAGAGGTTCGAGGAAAGCGCGCTGTCCGTCATGCCGCCACTCCTTTCGAAGACACACCCATCGCCGTGCCGACAATGGCTTCTTCGGAGATCGCGTCGCGCTCCAGCGTGGCGACGGCGCGTCCCTCGCTGAATACGAGCACCCGGTCGCATAGATGCACGAGTTCCGGCGTATCGGAGCTGAGCAGGATCACCAGCTTGCCGTCATTGGCGAAGGCCTTCAGCATCAGGTAGATCTCACGCTTGGTCTCGATATCGACGCCGCGTGTCGGATCGTTGAGGAGCAGGACCGACGGCTCCAGAGGCAGCCATTTCGCAAGTGCGACCTTCTGCTGGTTGCCTCCCGACAGGGCCCGCACGGCGCGGCCGGTGTCGCCGCGTATGGTCAGCCGCCGGGCAAGCTCGGCGACGAGCGAGCGTTCACGCAAACGATCCCTGAATCCGCGCCGCGTCTGCCGATCCAGGGACGGCAGCAGGAGATTGGAGGCGATGGTGTGGGGGAGGATCAGGCCTTCCTTCTTGCGGTCGGCGGGCACATAGGCCAGGCCCGCCGCATTGGCGGCACCGACATGGGCGAACAGGCCCGGTTTTCCACAAAGGGTCGCACTCGCCGCCGAGGCTGGAATGGCCCCATAGAGGCCGAGCAGGAAATCCTCCTGGCCTTGGCCCACGAGGCCACCAATGCCGACAATCTCCCCGGAACGGGCGACGAAATCGACATCGTGCACCATGCCGGCGGCAAGGCCCTTGACGTCGATACGGACGTCGCCCGGTGTCGGCACGGTCCAGGCAGGGAACAGATCGCCTGCATCGCGTCCGACCATCAGGCGCACCAGCCCCTTGGCATCGACGCCGGCGAGGGGCTGGTCCGCCGTAACCACGCCGTCCTTCAGCACGGTGACATATGAGCAGAGCGCGCGGACTTCGTTGAGGCGGTGAGAAATGTAGAGGAGCGCGATGCCCTCGTCGCGCAGCTTCACGATAAGGTCGGACAAGATTCCAGCCTCATGGCCGGAAAGGGATGAGGTCGGCTCGTCGAGGATGAGCACGCGCGGCCTGCGGAAGAGCGCCTTGGCGATTTCCACCATCTGGCGCCGGCCAAGGGTCAGGTCTCCTACCGGCGCGTCGAGTGGCTCGGTCAATCCGACAAGGGCGCAGACATCCCGGACGCGCCGTTCAAGGGCCTTGTAGTCGATGAGGCCGAAGCGGCGCGGATAGGCGCCCAGCCCGATGTTCTCGGCGATCGAGAGTTCGGGGGTCAGGCTCAGTTCCTGCTGAACGACGGCGATGCCGGCTGCCCGCGCCAGGGTAGGGCTGAAGCGGTGTACCGGCTTGCCGTCGAGCACGATCTCGCCGCCATCCGGCGCCAAGGCACCGGACAGCAGATTGATCAGGGTTGACTTGCCCGCCCCGTTTTCGCCCAGAAGGGCATGGATCCGGCCCGGCTGAAGGGCGATGCTCACACCTTTCAGCACGGGATTGCCATAGAAGCCCTTCGATACCTGTCGGGCCTCCAACAAAGGCGGACGGTCGGTCATGGGCAGTTTCTCTCCGGCTTGCCGGCGGGATCACTGCGCCAGCAGCTTGTCGAAGAGAGCTCTGTCGTAGTCGGAATAGATGTAGCCATCCGCCGGAAACTTGTCGGCTCGCGCCAGATAGGTATCGATGGTGCTGTCATCGATGACAGGCAAGGGCACCTTGACGACGGCGGGGATGGACTTGCCCTGCAGGGCCTGTACGGCAGCATAGACGGAGAGCGCGCCGAGCCAATTGGGCTGCATGGTGGCCCAGCCCTTCAGCCCCTTCTGCTTCCACAGCTCGAGGAACTGGCGCGCATTCTCGCCGCTGGTCGGCACCTGATCGCGGCCCTGGCGATCGAAGGCGAGGATGGAACCGGCCGACAGGGCGCCGCCCAGCGATAGGACGCCGTCGATCTGCGGATTCGCGAAGAGCAGGCTCGTCATGGCTTCCTGGGCGGGCGCCACATTGTATTCGGTGTTGGTCTCTGTGATGACTTCGAGACCCTTGTTGGCGTCGAGCACCGGCTGGGCGCCCTTGCGGCGGTCATCGCTGACGGAAACGCCGGCAGGCCCGTTCATGATGATGATCTTGCCCTTGCCCTTCAACTGGGCGACCATCCACTCGGCGGCCCGCTTGCCCCACTCGAGGGAGTCGGTGTTGATCTTGGCAGTCAGGTTGTTGGTGTCGACGAGGCTGTCGAAATTGACGACCGCGATACCCTTGGCGCAGGCATCCGAGACAACGCGATCAAGAGCGGTGGAGGATCCGGCTTCGACGATGATGGCGTCGAGATTGGCATCGATCATCGACTGGATCTGCTGGATCTGCGTCTGGGCGTTCCCCTGCGCGTCGGTGATCATCAGGTCCTTGACCAGGCCTTCCTTCTTCAGCGCCGCGACCTCATCGGTGATCGTGCCTTCGGTCTGCTTCATCCAGGTCGGTACAGAATAGATATTGGCCCAGCCGATCCGGTAGGGCGCCTTGCGATCGCCCTTGACGCAGTTGGACGCGGCGAACGCCGGCCCCCCCGCAACCGTCAAGGCGATCGTGGCTACACCCAAGCCGGCGATCAGGGCGCGGCGGTTCGTCAAACCACGCAGAAACGGGATTTTCATAGTGTCGTTCCCCTTTTTTGAGACCACAGCCTTGTCATTTTTCTGGCCGTTGATGTATGTACGGTATATTGGACATATGGTCGTAATACTGGACAAGGCGAACTATATGCAGATTTTTGGGGTTGACAAGTCTCGGTCAAGATTTTCGAAAGCAGCACAACATGCCGGTGCGGCAATGTGGTAGGACAGGGAATGGACGCAATCAGCGACGAGGGCATTGCCAGACGAACCAGGGGCCTCGACCGTGCCTTCGAGATCCTCGATTTCCTGCGCATGAAGCGCGAGCCGACCAAGCCCAACGAGATCGCCGCACGCATCGGTGCGCCACGATCGTCGGTTTATGAATTGGTGAACCTTTTGCTGCGCAACGGCATCCTCGAATATGCGGATGGCGAAGGGCGGGTCTATCTCGGCCGCAAGCTCTATTTCCTCGGCGCAGCCTATGAGGATCATTTCGACTTCATGCGCGAGTGCGACAAGGTGCTTGCACGCATCGCCGAGGAAACGCGCGAGACGGCGCAGCTATGTATGCTCGACGGCAACAAATACACCGTCGTGCGCATGAAGGAGGGCGTCCGGCCTTTTCGGATCTCGTCGGATGTTGGCCGCGCCGTGCCGATTCCCTGGACGGCATCGGGACGACTGCTCCTGTCGGACATGAGCGAAGAGGAAATCCTGGACTTTATTCCCCCCGAGGATTTCCGCCTGCCCAATGGTGAAATGCTCGATCCGCAGCGCTTCATTGCGGAAGTGCATCAGGCGGGTAGGGCTGGCGAGTTCACGTTCAACAGCATCGTGGACAGTTTCACGCATTGCTTCGCCGTGCCTGTCAGGGGGGAGGATGGGCGCTGCGCCGCGACGCTCTGTCTGGTGTCGCCGCGCGAGGACGGGATCAGGAACCGGGAGCATTATCTCGAATGCCTCAAGACCGCGGCCCAGTCGCTCCATGGAAAGGCGGTTGGAATACATCAGGCGATGCCATACTGACATTCGCCCAAGACCGCGAAACTCAAGCGTCGACCACGGCCTCCGCTTCGATCTCCACGCGATAGGGCCCCACCAACCGGGCGACAGCCAGCAGCGTGTTCGCTGGCCTGATGCCGGCAAAGTAACGGCCATGCACGCGCGAGACGGCCTCCCAGTCGTCGACATGCTGCAGGTAGACACGGGTGCGTATCACATCGGCAAGCCCGCCGCCGAGGGCGGCCAGGCTCGCGGCAATCTTGTCGAGGATGTAGACGGCCTGCCCGGCGGGATCATCAGGGCAGACGGGTTCGCCCGTGCCGTGCGTCGCCGTGGTGCCGCTGACGAGGAGGCGGCTGCCAACCTTGACCGCCCGGCTGTAGCCGCAGATGCCCTCCCACACGCTGCCGGTGTCGACGACGAGACGGCCAGGTCGGCCCTCTACAGGCGTTGCCTGATAGACCTTCGGCAGCGAAGCCAGATGATGGCTGAGATCGCCGGAGGCCGTAAGGAAGGGAGGCTTGCGGTATTCGTCGCCGCAATCGCCATGGATGCGGCGTGAGGCTGCGAAGGCCGCGCCGAGCAGGCCATGATCGTCTTCGTCCAGACTGAGGTCGAAGACCTGGGCGTTGTCGCCACGATGCTCGCGTTCGCCCAGACGCGCGCCCACGATGACTGCCGCTACCGCGGGCTGATCGAGTACCCAGCGTGTGGCGACGTTGGCGATCGACGCCCTGTGCTTGTCGGCAACCTGGCGCAGGGTGGCGAGAATGCGCTGATAGGCGCCCCAGCCGCCGATCGCCTCGACGAAGCGCCGATACTTCATCTTGCTCCAGTCGGCGATCTCGTCGGGCTCCGGCTGTCCAAGCCAGCGCTCGCTCAGCAACCCGCCGGCAAGCGTGCCATAGGCGAGCAGCCGGATGCCGTTGGCCAGGCAGAAGGCGCTCATCTCCTCGCTGGCACGCCGGTCGAGCACCGAGAAGGAGACTTGGTTGGAGATGACGGGAATGCCCTCGCCTTTCAGCACACGCAGGTGATCGGTATCGAAATTGGTGACGCCGAGGTGGCGGATCAGGCCCTCCTCCCGCAGCTTCGCGAGTTCACGCATGGCATCGAGATAGCCGGGATGCTCGAAGGTCCACCAGTGGAACTGGAGGAGATCGATGCTGTCGAGGCGCATGCGCTCCAGGCTGCGCTCGACGCCGGCCCGCACGACCTCGGCCGTCATCGGTCCGGGCGAGGGGCACCATTTGGTGAAGGCGGTGGCGTGGCGCCGGCCAGCCAGGCGTTCCTGCGCCAGGAACTCGCCGGTGATCACTTCGGCGCTGCCGTAATGGTCGGCCATGTCGAAGGTGTCGAAGCCGGCATCGGCATAGCCTGCCATCACCTGCGCCGATGCAACGGGATCGAGCAAGGTGCCGCCGCGCTCCATGTCGGCGACCTGCCACAGACCTGTGACGATACGGCTGATCGAAAAACCGGGCGCGAGTTCGGAGCGTTCGGGCGGAAGGGTGGTCGTCGTCATGCGGATGTCTCAGCCAAGCAGCTTGCGCAGTTCGCTCTGCATCGCGAAGAGGCGCGGCAGCACTTCCTCGATCAGGGTCTGGGAGGAGACGCGCTGGGCCTGCACGCCGACATTGGCGGCCGCCATCACATTGCCGCGGCCGTCGAGGATCGGCACGGCGATCGAGCGCAGGCCGATCTCCAATTCCTCGTCGATCAGCGCGTAGCCCTGCTGGCGCACCTTGGCGAGTTCCTTCATCAGCTCCGACAGCCCGGTGAGGGTCTTGGGCGTATGCTTCTCGCGCTTGGTCGCCTCAAGCCGCCGGCGGGCCTCCTCGTCCGGCAGTGCAGCCAGCAGCACACGGCCCATGGAGGCGCAATAGGCCGGCAGGCGGCTGCCGACATTCAACCCGATCAGCATGACACGGCGCTGGGCGGAGCGGGCGATGTAGACGATCTCCCCACGATCCAGAATCGAAGCGGATGAGGATTCGTGGATCGATTCGGACAATTGTTCGAGGAAGGGCTGGATGATACGTGGCAGCGGCGTCGAGGACAGATAGGCATAGCCAAGCTTGAGGACGCGGGGGGTGAGGCGAAAGAACTTGCCGTCGAACTCGGCATAGCCGCCATGGACGAGCGTGAGCAGGCAACGACGCGCCGAGGCGCGCTCCAGGCCGGTCAGACGCGCGACATCGGCAATGCTCAGCTTGTTTCGCTCCTGGTCGAAGGTTTCGATTACCGAGAGGCCCTTCACGAAACCGGCGATCAGATCCCCGTCGCGAATGCGCAATCCCGAATCCATGAGCCCCTCCGCAACGTGCGATATCCGAACGTACATGTGCGCAGCGCACTTGACCAGTGCAAGCTTGCTAGTGCATAAATTGGGCGTTTTGAGAACACTTGTGCGCTATACGGACAAAATCTTGAGTGGTGAGGAAAGCCTGGAATGGCTGAGTTCCTTGATCTAGCCGCGGCCGTCGAGGCCAACCTTCGCGATGGGGACAGCGTCGCCATGGAAGGCTTCACCCATCTCGTCCCCTATGCGGCGGGGCATGAAGTGATCCGGCAGGGTCGCAAGGATCTCGAACTGATCCGCATGACGCCGGATCTTCTCTACGACCAATTGATCGGCGTGGGCGCCGCACGAAAGCTCAAATTCTCCTGGGGTGGCAATCCGGGGGTCGGATCCCTGCATCGCATGCGCGACGCCGTGGAGAACGGCTTTCCCAATCGCATCGAGGTCGAGGAGCATTCGCATGCCGCCATGGCCAATGCCTATGAGGCCGGGGCGGCAAACCTGCCCTTCGCCATGTTCCGTGGCTACATCGGCGCGGACCTGCCCAAGGTGAACCCTCGGATCCGCTCCGTGACCTGTCCGTTTACCGGCGAGGTGCTGGCGGCGGTGCCTGCCATACGCCCGGATGTCGCCATCATCCACGCCCTGCGCGCCGATCGGGCGGGCAATGTGCTGATCGAGGGTATCGTCGGGGTGCAGAAGGAGGCAGTGCTCGCCGCCCGGCGCTCGATCGTCACGGTCGAGGAGGTGGTCGAGGAGTTCGGCCCGCGCTCGGCGAACAGCGTGATCCTGCCGGCCTGGACGGTTGGGGCCATCGCGGTGGTGCCCGGCGGCGCCTTTCCCTCCTATGCCCATGGCTACTACAAGCGCTCGAACGCCTTCTATCGAGACTGGGACGCGATCTCGCGAGACCGCGACAGCTTCGCCGCCTGGGTCAAGGAAAACATCCTCGCAAAGGATGCAGGCACGTTCGCGCGCTATGCAAGGGCCGCCTGAGGGGATGGAGATGAGCGCGTTCACGCCCACCGAAATGATGACGATCGCCGCCGCCCGGGCGCTCAGCAACGAGGATGTCTGCTTCGTGGGCATCGGTGCGCCGTCCGCGGCATGCAATCTCGCCCGGCTCACCCATGCGCCGGGCATCACGCTGATCTATGAATCCGGCACCATCGCCACCAAGCCTGACGTGCTGCCGCTCTCGATCGGGGATGGAGAGCTGTGCGATACCGCCCTCACCACCGTCTCCGTGCCGGAGATGTTCCGCTACTGGCTGCAGGGCGGACGCATCACCGTGGGCTTCCTCGGCGGCGCGCAGATCGATCGTTTCGCCAACCTCAACACCACCGTGGTCGGCCCCTATGACAGTCCCAAGGTGCGCCTGCCGGGCGGGGGCGGTGCGCCCGAAATCGCCACCAGCAGCGGCGAGGTCTTCATCACCATGGCCATGGGGCTGCGGGCCTTCGTCGACAGGCTGCCCTTCGTCACCTCGATGGGTCATGGCGAGGGCGGCGACCATCGCCGGCGCCTGGGCGTCACCACCAAGGGGCCCACCAAGGTCATGACGGATCTGTGCGTGATGGAGCCCGATCCCGACAGCAAGGAATTGACGGTGGTCTCGCTGCATCCCGGCGTCAGTCGCGAACAGGTGCAGGCGGCCTGCGGCTGGCCGCTGCGTTTCGCCGGGGATCTTGTCGAAACGCCGGCACCGACTGCAGAAGAGTTGACGGTCCTGCGCGATCTCCATGCCCGGACCAAGAGCGCCCATGCGGCGGATTGACGTGACAGCGGATTGAGATGATGGAAGCCTTCATAGCCGGCTATGTCCGCACGCCTATCGGCCGTTTTGGCGGCGCCCTCTCGTCAGTGCGACCGGATGACCTGGCAGCCATCACCCTCCGCACTCTGGCCGAGCGGCATGCCTCGCTCGACCTGGAAGCGATCGACGAGGTGATTCTTGGCTGTGCGAACCAGGCCGGTGAGGACAATCGCAACATTGCCCGCATGGCGAGCCTGCTGGCGGGCTATCCCGTCGCGGTGCCGGGTTCGACCATCAATCGCCTTTGTGGGTCCGGGCTGGACGCCATCGCCATCGCCGCCCGCCAGATCCGGGCGGGCGAAGCCGACCTCATCGTGGCGGGCGGCGCCGAATCCATGTCGCGGGCTCCCTTCGTGATGCCGAAGGCCGAGAGCGCCTTCTCCCGCGCCGCGGAGATCTTCGACACCACCATTGGCTGGCGCTTCGTCAATCCGCTGATGAAGAGCCTGCATGGCGTCGATTCCATGCCCGAGACCGGCGAGAACGTTGCCGCCGAGTTCAAGGTGTCGCGCACTGACCAGGACGCCTTTGCGCTGCGCAGCCAGCAGCGCGCCGTCGCTGCCCAGAAAAGCGGCCGCCTCGCGCGGGAGATCGTGCCGGTGACGATCAAGGGCCGCAAGGGCGCCGGCACCGTAGTGGAAGCCGACGAGCATCCGCGCGCCGACACCAGCCTCGAGGGCCTGTCCAAGCTGCCGACGCCGTTTCGGCAGGGCGGCACCGTCACCGCCGGCAACGCCTCGGGTGTGAATGATGGGGCGGCGGCGCTGCTGGTGGCCTCGGAACAGGCGTGCCGACGCCATGGTCTGCAGCCGATCGCGCGCATCCTCGGGGGCGCTACGGCCGGGGTGCCGCCCCGCATCATGGGCATCGGCCCGGTGCCGGCTTCGCGCAAGCTGATGCAGCGCCTCGGCCTGACGATCGGGGACTTCGGTGTGATCGAGCTCAACGAGGCCTTTGCAAGCCAGTCGCTTGCAGTGCTGCGTGAACTGGGCGTGGCCGATGATGCGCCGTTCGTGAACGCCAATGGGGGCGCCATCGCCCTCGGCCATCCCCTCGGCGCCAGTGGTGCACGCATTGCCGGCTCGGCGGCGCTGGAACTTAAGGACCGCAAGGCGACAAGAGCGCTGGTCACCATGTGCATCGGCGTCGGCCAGGGCATTGCATTGGCTCTCGAGGCCGTGTGATCCTGGGGCGTCGCCCGAAAGGCCTCCCCGGGGATCGAGGGAGGCCCTTGTTTATTGATCGGCTGAACGTGCCTTACGCCGCCTTGGCTTCGAGGCGGTCCATCAGCACGTCGAGCTTGCCCATGATCGCCAGCAGTTTCTCGCGGCGGGCGAGGCCTTCTTCGCCCAGTTCCGCGAATGTCGTGAGCGGAGCGCGAACGTCGCCGACGGGATAGCCCGCCGCCGCGGCCAGCGCCTTGGAATAGCACTGGTGGCCATAGGTCGGATGGCCGGCCGCGATGATGTGATCCATCTCGTTGATCAGCGCCTGGATGGCGCCGGCATCCTCGAGGCGGCCGGCGACCAGGAAATCCCAGATCCGCGAAGAGGCGCGCGGGATATAATTGCCATAGGGATTGACATAGCCGACGGCTCCGAGGCGGTAGCTTTCGACGATGCGTTCACCGGCGAAGACGTTCATCACGCCGTCCGTGAGTTCGACGATGTCGTATACGCGGCCGACATTCATGCTCGCTTCCTTGATGTAGCGCACATTCTCGAAGGCCTTGGTCAACCTGGCGATAAGCGCCGGCTTCATGTCGACATTGGTGGTGACGGGGTTGTTGTAGAGCATGATCGGAAGGGTCACCGCCTCCGAGATCGCCTTGTAGTAGTTGAAGATCTCGTCCTCGGTAGGGGTGTAGTAGTAGGGCGGGGCGATCATCAGCCCGTCGGCGCCCAGTTCCTGCGCTTCCTTGCTGTAGCGAACGGCGTTGGGCGTATGCGCGTTCATGGTCCCGACCATCACCTGCATGCGACCCGCGACATGCTTCACCGACTCCTCGACATAGTGCCGGCGTTCCTCGTCGGTAACGGTGAGGAATTCGCCGGTGGTGCCGAGGATGATCACGCCCGGCACGCCGCAGGCCAACTGCCAATCGAGGAAGCGCTTGAGGGCAGGCACGTCGATGGCGCCACCGTCCGGCGTGAAGGGGGTGACGGTGACGCTGTGACTGCCGCGAAACTGCTTGGCCATGGAAATTGTCCGGTCTGGAAGGTTTATCGGGAGCGCGAAAATTGTGGGCGGTGAACGGATGTGCCGGGACCGTGCTTGCCTGCGCTGGGACAATGTGCCGGTGTTGGGGACATCGTCATCACGAAGAAACGCGTTCACACAGCGAACATTTGTTACTATAGCGAACGAGTTGGTGCAGGCAAGGCCGTTGATGGTTCCGTGAGGCGTTGATGTCGGATGTGATTGTGATCGGCGGCGGTCTCGCGGGGTGTGCCACGGCCTACTACCTGGCCATGGACGGTGTTTCCGTAACGCTGGTCGAGCGCTCCGATCTCAATACCCTGGCTTCGGGTTCCAATGCCGGCAGTCTCCACGCGCAGATCCCGCATGACCCCTTCATCACCAAGGGCGAGGGTTGGGCCCGTGTCTTCTCTCCAACCATCGGCCTGCTCTCGCGTTCCATCGCGATGTGGCGCGAGTTGCCGGCACTGCTCGGCATGGATCTCGAGGTCTCGCTGAAAGGTGGTCTTCTCGTCGCGCCCACAGAGACCCAACTGCGCGATATCGAACGCAAGGTAGCGTACGAGCGGGAGCAGGGGCTGGTGGTGGAACTGCTGGATCGCGCCGCGTTGCGCGAGCGGGCGCCCTATCTGGCCGATCATATGGTCGGCGGTGCCTTCTGTCCCGACGAGGGCAAGGCCAACCCCTTCCGGGTCGCTCCGGCCTATGCGGCGGCGGCCGAGCGCCTTGGTGTCAGGATCCTCCGGCACACCGAGGTCCAGGGCATCACGCGCGAGATGGACGGCTTTGCGCTCGCCACCAGCGCCGGCGTCCTCAGGGCGCCGCGGCTCGTCGATGCCGCCGGTGCCGAGGCAGGACGCGTCGCGGCGATGCTCGGCATCGAGCTCGCCGATGTGCAGGGATTTCCGATCCAGGCGAGCGCCACGGAACAGGTGGCGCCGCTGGTGCCGCACCTCGTCTATTTCACCGGCGAGAAATTGACGCTGAAGCAGAACAATGTCGGCACGCTGCTGATCGGTGGCGGCTGGCCGGCGCGTCTCGGGCGCGACGGCAATCCCGTCGCCGATCCCGACTCGCTCGCCCGCAATCTCGCCATCGCGGTCTCCGTCGTGCCTGCCCTGGCCAAGATTCAGATCGTGCGTACCTGGGCGGCCATCGTCAACGGCACGGATGACTGGAAGCCGATCCTCGGCGAGATTCCGCGCATGCCCGGCTTCTTTGTGAATTTCTTTCCCTGGATGGGCTTTACGGCCGGCCCGATCGCGGCGCGCATCGTCGCCAGCATGGTGCAGGGCAGGGAGCCGCCTATCGATATAGACCTCGGGCCGTTCCTGCCCAAGGCCTGAGGCTTTGCGTGGGCTGGCGCCGGCCTCAATGCCTTAGAATCTTGCTCACGAACTCCTTCGTGCGGGTTTCCTTCGGATTTTCGAAGATCTCCCGCGGCGCGCCGGTCTCGACGATCTGGCCCTTGTCCATCATCACCACGCGGGTGGAGACCTCGCGCACGAAGGCCATTTCGTGCGACACGATCAGCATGGTGATGCCCTCGCTGGCGAGCGAGCGGATGGTATCCAGCACCTCGGTGACGAGTTCCGGGTCGAGCGCGGCGGTGACCTCGTCGAGCAGCAGGATCTCGGGCTTCAGCGCCAGCGCCCGGGCGATGGCGACGCGCTGCTGCTGGCCGCCGGAAAGCTGGTCGGGATAGGAATGATGCTTCTCGCTAAGGCCGACCTTGGCGAGCAGCGCCGTCGCTTCCTTCTCGACATCGGCCCTGGGGCGCTTCTTGATCTTGAGGGGCGCGATGGTGACGTTGCGCATCACATCCATGTTCTGGAAGAGATTATACTGCTGGAACACGATGGCCATGCGATCGCGCATCGCCCGCAACTGGGCCCGCGAGGCATAGTCGACCTGGCCGCCATCGATGCGCACCCGGCCGCCCGTTGGCGGCAGCAGGCCCATCAGCACGCGCAGGAAGGTGCTCTTGCCCGAGCCCGAGGGCCCGATCAGGCTGATCACCTCACCCTTGTTCACCGACAGGTTCACGTTGGACAGAACCGGGACCCGTCCATACGCGCTCGAGAGATTCTCTGCTTCGAGAAGTGGCAAGGCGTTTCTCCAGATAGGCGCCGAGGCGGCTGAGGGGGTAGGACATCACGAAATAGCCGGCGAGCACCACGGCATAGACGAGGAAGGGCGAGAAGCCGCGGCCGACGAACATCTTTCCAGTGAAGGTGAGTTCGACCACGCCCATCTGCGAGGCGAGGGCTGTGTCCTTGATGAACATCACCATGAAGGCAAAGCCGGGGGGCAGGATCACCTTCCAGGCCTGTGGCAGGATCACCGACAGCAGCGTGCGCCAGAAGCCGAAGTTCATCGCCTCGGCCGCCTCGCGCTGGGCCCTGGGCACCGACTCCATGCCCGCCCGGATGATCTCCGACATGAAGGCTGTCGAGACCAGGCAGATCGAGATCAGCGCGATCACGAAGAGCGAGATGCCCTGGCTGATCGCCTGCACCCCGAACATCACGATGAACAGGATGACGAGGAAGGGAATGCGCCGGAAGATCTCGACATAGGTCGTCACCAGCAGGCGCAGCGGCAGCAGCAGCCTGCCATGTGTCGAGCGGATGCCCGCGATCAGGAAGCCGAAGATGAAGCCGATACTGCAGCCGGTGACGGTGAGGGCGAGGGTGGTGCCCATCGCCTGCAACACGAAGATGGCGTTGTAATAGGTGAAGAACTGCGGGGCGTCCGCGAGGATCCGGTCCCACCACATCAGAAGATCCTCGCCTTGACACGGAAGGCCCAGCGCCCGACCAGCGCCAGCGCCAGGGAGGCGACGAAGGTGAGCACGATATAGATGACGGCGATCACCGAAAAGGTTTCGATGGTGCGCAGGTTCTGGGTGGAAATGTTGATGGCCCGTCCCGTCAGCTCCTCCACCCCGAACACGGCGGCGATCGAGCTGCCCAGCACCAGCCAGATGAAGAAATTGCTCAGCGGCGCATAGATCGTCTTGGCGATGTGCGGCAGGATGACGAAGCGCACCATCTGCCAGCCCGACATGCCCAGGACCTGCGCCGTCTCAATCTCCTCGCGCCGCACGGAAAGGATGCCGCCGCGCAGGATGTCGGTGAGATAGGCGCCGGAGTTCACTGTCATGCCGATCACCACGGCGGTCATCGGCGTGAGGACGATGCCGGCGTCGGGCAGGGCGTAGAACAGGAAATAGATCTGTACCAGGGCGGGCGTGTTGGTGAAGAAGATCACATAGGCGTTGATCAGGCGGCGGATCGGCTTGCCGCCATAGACTTTGCCGAGGGCCCCGAACAGGCCGATCAGGGCGCCGAGCCAGAAGGACAGGAAGGCAACTTCGAGTGTCAGCAGGGCGCCGCCGAGCAGATAAGGCAGCTGCGCCAGGACGACACTGAATTGGAACGTGTAGTGCAACGGTAGCGGCCTCCACCTCCAGGCTGGCAGCGGAACAGATTACTCCATTCCTCGGTCAATACAGCATGGTTCCGCCGGGCCCCTCCGGCCCGACGGATCAGGGCGGAGGAGCCGGTTTCTCAAATCAGAAATAGGGACTGGGAACGACAGGCTTCAGCATTGGCTGGCCGTACCACTTCTGCCAGGTATCGTTGACGTAGTTGCTCGAATGCAGGTCGTAGAGCAGTATGTTGAGGAAGTTGCGCAGGCTGTCATTGCCCTTCTGCACGCCGATCGAATCGTAATTGGTGAAGATCGTGTCGTTGAGGGTCCGCCATTTCACGTCGGGATAGTTCTTGGTGAAGGCGAGGAAGAAATCGATGTTCTCGATGATGGCATCGCCACGGCCCTGAGCGACCGCGCGTACCGTGTCGGCATTGTTCTCGACCAGCAGAACCTTGGCATTGGGCAGCTTGTCCTTCAGGAAGTCCACCGACCAGTTACCGCGCATATTCACCAGGGTGTATTTGTCGGAGTTGAAGTCCGTCCACTTCTGGGTGCCGTTCTTGTCGGTGGTGAGCACCGCCATCGATTCCGTGTGCAGCGGCACGGTGAAGTCGATCAGCTTGGCGCGCTCTGCCGACCGGGTGAGGGCGCCGAGCGAGATATCGATCTGGTCCGCCACCAGATAGGGCACGCGCTGGGCGGTTTCGGTAGGCACGAATTCCGCCTTCACGCCGATCGCCGCGGCAATCTTGTTGCCGACATCGATGTCGAAGCCCTCGAACTCGTTGGTCTTGCCATAGGAGCTCATGGGCGGGAAGTTCGGATTGACCCCGATTTTGATGGTGCCCGCCTGGATGATCTGGTCGAGCGAACGCGCCTCGACGGCATGGGCGAGCATGACGGTGCCGAGCAGCGCCGCCGATGCGAAAGAGAGAAGTTTCCGCAGCATGTAGTCGTCCTCCTCCGCCGGCGGAAGCCGGCACGTGATACCCCTCTGCCAGACCGCAGCGGCCCCTCCCGGGCTTCAGCCTCCGATCCGCAAGCGCATGCTGGCAAAACATATGCCCGCCGGTCAACAAAAATGTACGTTATACGAACGTTTGTGCGAAATAAGCACAGTGCGCCTTTGCCACATTGGCGGCGAGGACGCCGTCCGCAGGTGCCGAACGACAGACGGGCGCGGACCTTTTGGAGGCCTGCCAGTCGCTCTCCGGCAGTGATCGCATGCAAGATACAGGCCCGCCGGCCCGCTCGCCTCAGCGGATATAGGTCGCGCCGTTCACGTCCAGCGTGGCGCCGGAAAGATGGCGCGATTTGCCGGTGGCGAGGAAGGCGACGAGGTGGCCGATATCGTCGGGCGGCACCCATTCGCCCATGGCGAGGCCCGCGAAGATCTTGTCGGTGCCGCCCTGGGTCGCCGCGAAGGCCTCCGACATCTGCGTGGCGACGACGCCGGGCGCGATGATATAGGTGAGGATGTTGTCGCGAGCGTGGGCGCGCGCCACCGTCTGGGCCATCGCCTTCACCGCCGCCTTGGAGGCGGCATAGGCCATGGTGGCAGGATTGGTGACGCCGCGCTGGGCGCCCCAGCTCGAAATGGTGATCAGCATGCCGCCGCCGACGGCGAGATAGTGCTTGATTGCGCGGCGCACGAGACGGGCGGGCGCGAGCACATTGACCTGCAGCGTCTCTGCCCACACCGCATCCCAGGTCTCGTCATCTTCCTCGATGCCGCCGTTCCAGCGCATGATGGCGGCGTTGTTGACGAAGACGTCGATCCGGCCGCGCCATTGCTGCGCCTCGTCCCACAGGCGTTCGGCGGCCGCAAGATCATGCAGGTCTGCCTGCAGGAAGAGCTTGCGATCCGCCGGCACGCCGGCAAGCGCGGCCTCGGCGCCTGCGCGGTCAGAGCCATAATGGGCAACGACTTGGGCACCCGCTTCGCCGACGATGCGGGCAATGGCGGCGCCGATGCCCTTGGAGGAGCCGGTGATCAGGATGGTCTTGCCGTTGAGGTCCAGCATGGTGGGCTCCGGGAGTTATCAGGCAAAGCCTGCATCGACAGGCAGCAATTCGCCGCTGATGCCGCTCGACAGGTCGCTGGCAAGGAAAAGAGCGGCCTTGGCGACCTCCTCGGCCGTCGCCAGCCTTTGCAGCGCGTTCCCGGCCGCCAGGCCGGCCAGGGCTTGCTCCTCCGAAGGGCCGCCATTGCGGGCGCGAGTGCGGATGCGCTCCAGCAAGGCATCGGTGGCGATCGGCCCGGGTGCGATGGCGTTGACGCGAACATTGTAGCGGCCGAGATCCTGGGCTGCGGCGCGCAGAATGCCGAGCACGGCGTGTTTGGAAGCGGTGTAGAGCATCTGTCGGGGGTGGGCGACGAACGCGTTGATCGAAGCCATCAGGATTGCCGAGCCGCCGCTAGCCTTCAAGGCAGGCGTGGCGTGCTTGAGCGTGGCGGCGACACCGCGCACGTTCACGGCCATCACCCTGTCCCACTCGACAAGATCGAGGGTCTCTGTCTCGCGCCAGGGTGGCACCAGGCCGGCATTGGCCACGACGACATCGAGACGGCCATGGCGCTCCTGGACGGCGGTTACGGCCTTTTCGAGCGAGGCCTCGTCACCGACATCGCCGGCGATGAAGTCGAAACCCGCGGGCAGCTTCGCGTCTCGGCCAAGCTCTGGCAGGTCGATGGTACTGCCTTTGGCGCCGGCGGCTGAGAAGCAGGAAGCAATGGCAAGGCCGAGGCCCCGAGATCCGCCGGTGATCAGGGCGACGCGGCCCTCCAGAAGGGAATACATGTATGGATCTCGCTCTTTCTGGCGGCAAGCCGAACAGGCTTGCGAATTACCGGTGGCAATGTAAATCTGTGTACAGAAGTTCGCAATGCGAACGCAATGAGGCGGTCTGCCACCGCCCCCTGTCCCGTAACGGTTCCGATCATGTCTCCAGTGCAGCCCGAATCCGATCACCCCGGCAAGACGATCGGGATCGTCGGCGGCGGCAGCATCGGCATCGCTTTCGCCGTGGTATTCGCGCGTGCTGGCCATCGCGTCAGGCTGAGCGAGCCGGACGAGACCCGGCGCGGTGAGGTGCCCGTGATCCTCGCCCGCAAGCTCGAGGACCTCGCGGCCTTCGATCTCATCGACGAACCGGCAGGGACGATCGCGGGGCGGGTCGAAGTCGTGGCCGATATGGCGGAGGCAGTTGCCGGGGCGGTCTATGTGCAGGAATGCGTACCGGAAAGGCTGGCGCTGAAGCAGGCGATCTTCGCCGAGCTGGATCGCCTCGCACCGCCGGCAGTCGTTCTGGCAAGCGCCTCCTCGGCCATCACCGCTTCGGCCTTTGCCGCGGACCTGCCCGGGCGTGATCGCATTCTCGTCGTCCATCCAGGCAACCCGCCCTTCCTGATTCCGGTCGCCGAGATCGTGCCGGCGCCGTTCACCAGCGGGGAAGCCGTGGCCCTCGCGCAGGACCTGCTTGCCGGCGCCGGCATGGCGCCTGTCTTGGTCAACAAGGAAATCGAAGGTTTCGTATTCAACCGCCTGCAGGGCGCTCTGCTCCGGGAGGCCTATTGCCTGGTACGTGATGGCGTGGCCAGCGTCGATGACGTCGATCGCATCGTGCGCGATGGCCTCGGCCCGCGCTGGTCGGTGATCGGACCGTTCGAGACAGTCGACCTGAATACGCAGGGCGGCATCGCCTCCCATGCCGAGAAAATGGGGCCGGCCTATGCACGCATGGGAGCCGAGCGCGGGCAGGACGACCCATGGACGCCGGATCTCGTCGAAAAAGTCACCGGAGAGCGCCGCGCTCTGCTACCGCTTGAGGGCTGGGCGGAGCGCGTGGCCTGGCGTGATCGCCGCCTGATGGCCTTGATTCGCCATCGCAAAGCCGAGCCTGCTGCATGAGCTCCGAGATCCAGATCACCTTCGAGGGCGAAACCGTTCCGGCGCGCAAGGGCGAGAGCCTTGCCGCCTCACTCGCCGCCCATGGTATCCAGGCCTTCCGCACCACCCGCTGCGAGGCTGAGCGCGGCCTGTTCTGCGGCATGGGCGTGTGCCAGGACTGCCTCGTGGAGGTTGACGGCAAGCCAAATCAGCGAGCCTGCATGACCAAGGTGGACGGACCACTCGTCGTGCGCCGCGAAGCACACGCCCGGCCATTGGCTCCGGTGGATGCGGGCCAGCCGCCCATCACGATCGGCGAAGTCGAGGTGATGGAGCCGGAAGTGCTGGTGATCGGGGCTGGGCCGGGCGGGCTTTCGGCCGCTATCGCCGCCCGCAGGGCGGGGGCCGAAGTGCTGGTGGTGGACGAGCGCGGCCAGCCGGGCGGCCAGTATTTCAAGCAATTGAGCGTGGAAGCGCCCGCGGATGCCCCGCCCGATGCCCAGCATCGCGAGGGAGCGGCGCTGATCGAGGAAGCCAGGCAGCTCGGCGTCGTGATCCGGTCCGGCGTCACCGTCTGGGGCGCCTTCGAGCCCAACGAGTTCGCCGCGACCGCCGAAGGGCGCACGCTGCGCCTGCTGCCGAAGGCCGCGATCATCGCGACCGGCGCCTATGAACGCGGCTGGCCGGTGCCGGGCTGGACGCTGCCCGGCGTGATGACCACCGGCGCGGCGCAGACGCTCTGGCGCACCGCACGCCGCCTGCCGGGCAAGCGCGTGCTGATCGCCGGCAATGGCCCGCTCAATCTCCAGCTTGCCGCCGAACTCATCGCCGGCGGCGCCGAGGTCGTCGCCGTGGTGGAATCCGCGCCGAAGCCCGGTGCGGCCCATGCCGGCCTGATCGCCCGCATGGCGCTCGCGGCGCCGCAACTCATCCGGGATGGACTGCGCTACCATGCGGCCCGGCGGTCCGGACGCGCGGCGATGATTCATGGCATGGTGGTGGCCGGGATCGAGAAGACGGCTGCGGGCCTTTCGGTGTGCCTGCGGAGCCAGGATGGCGCGGCGGAGCAACGCCGCGAGGTCGACGCGCTCTGCCTTGGCTATGGCTTCGAGCCTTCGAACGAGCTCCTGCGTGCGCTTGGCTGCGGCCACGACTACGATCCGGTGCGCCGGCAACTGGTCACGCGCCGCAACGGAGACGGGCTCACAGATATCGCCGGCATCTATGCGCTTGGCGATTGCACCGGGCTCGGCGGCGCCCGGGCGGCGCTGGCCGAGGGCATCATCGTCGGGGTGGCCGCCGCCAGGGCGCTCGGGCACCGGCCCGATGTCGGCCTAGCAGGCAGGCTGGCGCGCGCCGGCACCGATCTTGCCCGGCATCGGCGCTTCCAGCGGGCCCTGTGGTCGCTCTACGCCGCCCCCGCTTATTCGGTGAAGCTGGCGACGCCGGAGACACTGCTCTGCCGCTGCGAGGAAGTCACCTTCGGGCAGATCGAGGAGGCACTTTCCGAGGAAATGCGGATGATGGGCGCGATCAAGCGGCGCACCCGAGTCGGCATGGGCCGCTGCCAGGGCCGCTATTGCGCGCCGGTGCTCGATGCCCTGCTGGCCGAACGCTATGGCCGGCCGCGCGACGAGTTCACCGGCTTCGCCCCGCGCGTGCCGGTGAAGCCTGTGGCGATCGAAGACCTCGCGCGTCTGGGATGAGCGCCCTGCAGACGGCCCATCCTCTCCTCCGGGAGATCGATGTCCTCGTCATCGGGGGCGGCGTGGTCGGCTCCTGCCTTGCCGGTTTCCTGGCCGGGGAGGGGCGCGGCGTCGGTGTGATCGATGATGGCCGCATCGGCGGCTCCAATGCCAATGCCGGCAGCCTGCATGCGCAGATGCAGAGCCGCTTCATGCGTCTTTACCCTGAGAACGTAGCGGGCATGGAGCAGCAATTGCCGCTCTATCCCAAGGGCGTGCGCTTCTGGCAGGCGTTGCAGGCCAAGCTCGGCAGCGACTTCGACCTGAAGATGACCGGCGGCTTTATGGTGGCGGAGAGCCAGGACCAGCTCGATTTCCTGAAGGTGAAGGCGCAAAAGGAGCGCGAACTCGGCCTCGATGTCGAGATTCTCGATCGTGCCGCCCTCGATCGCATCGCGCCCTATTTCGGGCCCGCCGTGGTGGGGGCCGAACTTTGCGCCAATGAGGGCAAGCTCAACCCGCTGCTGTGCAATGCAGCCATCCGCCGCTGGATCAAGGATCTGGGCGTCGTGCTGCTCGAGGGCGAGCGTGCAGGCCAGATCCGGCGCGAGGGCGCGGGCTTCACGGTGCAGACCGGGCGAGGGCTGATCAAGGCGGGCCGTGTCGTGCTGGCGGCCGGCTCCGGCAGCGCCGATCTTGGCAGGGACATCGGCGTTGTCATTCCGGCCCGGCCCGAGCCGCTCCACATGAACATCACCGAGGCCACCACCCCGCTGATCGGACATCTGATCCAGCATGCCGATCGCATGATCACCCTCAAGCAGCTCGGCACCGGACAGATCGTCATCGGCGGCGGCTGGCCGGCCCACCTGACCGGCGGGCGAGGCTATCCAACCGTGGAACTGGCCAGTCTCATCGCCAATGTCACGCTGGCGCAGCACATGGTTCCGCGGATCGCGCCCCTGCGCGTTATCCGCACCTGGGCGGGCGTCAATACATCCGTGGACGGGCGCGGCGTGCTGGGTGAAATCGAGCATGTGCCGGGCCTGTTCGCGGCCATTCCCGGCGATGCCGGCTACACGCTCGGGCCGCTCTCGGCCCACATCGTCGCCCAGCTGATGCTGGGCCGTGATCCAGGCGAGGATGTCTCGCCTTTCTCGCCTGGACGGTTTGCCTCGGGCGCCTGAAGGCCCGTGGCGTCAGATCTGCAGGGCGCGGGTGATGTTGTTGGAAGCTTCCAGCGCCTCGGCGAGCACGCGGGTCCGCATGTCCTCGGGCGTGATGCGCATGCTCGGGCAGCAGACGTTCAGCGCGGCGACGATCTTGCCCTGCCCGTCGCGGATGGGAACGGAAAGCGAGCGCAGGCCGATTTCGAGTTCCTGGTCGACGATCGACCAGCTCTGCAGCCGGACCTCCTCGATGATGCTGCGCAGCTGCACCCTCGAGGTCACCGTGTTGGGGGTGAACTTGGTCATGGTGATCTCGTCCAGCTGCCGGTACAACTCATCGGGCGGCAGCGCCGAGAGCAGCACACGGCCGGTAGAAACGCAGTGCGCAGGCACGCGGCTCCCGATGGTGATGCCCACATTGATACGCTGGTTCGAGGTGGCGCGGGCGACATAGATGACGTGGCCATGGTCGAGCACGGCCGCAAAGCACGATTCCTGAAGCTTCTCCGACAGGTCGTTCATGATCGGCTGGGCGACATCCCAGATATCCATGGACGACAAAGCGGAGAAGCCAAGCTCCAGGATCTTCGGGCGCAGGTTGAAATACTTGCCGTTGGTCTCGACATAACCCTCCCGCACCAGGGTGAGCAGGAACCGACGGACCGTGGCGCGGGTCATGCCGGTTGCCTGCGCCACTTCGCTGAGGGTCATCTTGGGGGTGCGGCGTGTGAAGACCTTGATCACCTCCAGGCCGCGCGCCAGCGAATTCACATAGTCGCGGTCATTGGAGTCATTGGCCGGAGTGTCGGCGAAACCGGGGGCTTCATCCCTCACCAGCAGATCTTCATTCACGTCGGCGGCGCTCATCAATTGATATCACCCAAACACAGATATTTCAGCTCGAGGAACTCTTCAATGCCATGTCGGGATCCCTCGCGGCCGATGCCCGACGCCTTCACGCCTCCGAATGGAGCGCCCTCATATGCCGTAATTCCGGCATTAACGCCAACAATACCGAATTCCAGGGCCTCGCCCACGCGCCACATGCGCGCGAGGTCTCGCGTGAAGAAGTAAGCAGCAAGCCCGAATTCAGTGTCGTTGGCCAGTGCGATAACTTCCTTTTCCTCAGCAAAGTGGAAGATCGGGGCCACCGGGCCGAAGGTTTCTTCCTGCGAGATACGCATCTGGGGGTTGGCGTCGGCAAGAACAGTGGGCTCGTAGAAGGTGCCTCCAAGCGGATGCCGCTTGCCGCCGGTGATCACCCTCGCGCCCTTGGCCAGCGCGTCGGACACATGGTCCTCGACCTTGGCCACGGCCGCCTCGTCGATCAGTGGCCCCTGAACCACGCCCTCGGCCATGCCGTCGCCGACCTTGAGGGCGCCGACCACCTCCGAGAAGCGCTTGACGAAGGCGTCGTAGATACCGTCCTGCACATAGATGCGGTTGGCGCATACGCAGGTCTGGCCGGCATTGCGGAACTTGGAGGCGACGGCGCCCTGCACCGCGGTCTCCAGGTTAGCGTCGTCGAACACGATCAGCGGCGCATTGCCGCCCAGTTCCAGCGAGACCTTCTTGATGGTGCCTGCAGCCTTCGCCATCAGCTCTCGCCCCACCTCGGTGGAGCCGGTGAAGGTTACCTTGCGCACGATCGGGCTCGTGACGAGCTCATCGCCCACCACCGAGGCGGCGCCGGTGAGCACGCTGAACACGCCTGCCGGCAGGCCCGCGCGCTCCGCCAGCACGGCCAGAGCGAGGGCCGAGAACGGCGTGGCGCTGGCCGGCTTCAGTACCATGGTGCAGCCTGCGGCGATGGCCGGCCCGGCCTTGCGGGGGATCATCGCCATCGGGAAATTCCAGGGCGTGATCGCGGCGCACACTCCGATCGGCTGGCGGATCGCCATCATGCGCTTGTCGCTGGTGGGCGCGGGGAAGGTCTCGCCCGCAATGCGCTTGGCCTCCTCGGCAAACCATTCGAAGAAGGCCGCGCCATAGAGGATCTCGCCGCGCGCTTCAGGGAAGGGCTTGCCCATTTCAGCTGTGAGGATGAAGGCGAGATCATCGGCGTTGGCGACGATGAGGTCGAACCAGCGGCGCATGATCGCGGCGCGCTCCTTGGCGGGCCGCGCGGACCAGGCTGGCAGGGCTGCACGGGCCGCCTCGATCGCCGCCCTGGTCGTGGCGCGGCTTGCCTTCGGGACGCTGCCCACCACCGCACCGGTGGAGGGATTCTTCACCACTATCGAGCCCTCGCCCTCGCTCTCCCACCTTCCATTTATGAAATAGGCCTGCCGGAGGAGGGATGGGTCCTGAAGCGTATGCATGGTGCTCTTCCTGAAGAACGAAATGAATGAACGGTAGACGGTGATTCCAGAATTGTCACGCTATGCGAACAAGTGTGCGCATAGCGTGACAATTCATTTCGAGGGGTGTGCAGCCGGAAAGGCATTGGGTGGCCTCGCCGGAAGGGCCTGATGTCGCCCGCATGGGGTCAAATTCCAGGCAACGACGTGTTTCCCCCTTGCCAAATTTGAAAAGCGAGTGTCACAATAGCGGACATGCGTGCGCATAGCGAATACAATTGCGGCGCAGATGCAAGAGGGGACAAGCATGAAACCGCATGAAATTCGGTTCGGCCTACCATCCGGTTCTGGCGTATCGCGACGGGGAGTCTTGCAGGGGCTGGGCGTTGCCGGCCTCGCGATGGGGCTCAATCTGCCCCATATGCTCAGCGCCCGCGCTGCCGAGCCCGTCACGCTGCGCTGGTGGTCGCCGCAGGCCTCGCCCGACCAGCTCAAAATGTACCAGGCGCAGATCGCGACCTTCGAAGCCGCCCATCCCGGCATCAAGATCGCCTTCGAGCCGACTTCGGACGAAGGCTATCCGGCACAGTTCGCCGCTGCCTTCGCTTCCAAGCAGTTGCCCAACATCGTCACCCATCTGCCGTCCTTCGCGGCCCAGAACTACTACGGGCAGGGCCTGCTGGAACCGATGGACGATGTCATCAAGGCGATCGGGGAGGACAAGTATTTCCCTGGCGCCAACGATGTCTACAAGACCGCCGACGGTCACTACTGCGGTACGCCTATCGGCAACACCGCCGCCGACATGCTCTGGCTGCGCAAGGACCTGATGCAGAAGGCCGGCATCGACAAGGCTCCGGCCACCTGGGACGAATTGCGCACCGCCTGCCAGAAGATGCAGGGCGATGGCATCTATGGCGCCCCGCTGCCCTACGGCCTCAACTCGATGACGTCGCTGATCTTTATCGGCTTCATCCATCGGGCAGGCGGCCAGATCTTCTCGCCCGATCTCGCCGTCGCCATCGACAGCCAGCCGACCTACGACGCGCTCGACTTCTACAAGTCGATGCGGGACTTCTGCCCGCCGGGCGCCACCAACTACTCCTGGGGCGAGAGCCTGACCGCCTTCGTTTCCGGTGCCACCGCCACCGGCATCTATGCCGGGCGCGTGCTTGCCAATGTCAACAAGCAGAATCCCAGCATCGCCGATTCCGTCACCTGCACGACCTATCCCACCATTTCGGCGAGCGTGCCGAGCTGGACCTTCAACGACTTCCCCTCGGTCTTCATCCCCAAGGGTCCGGCCAATGTGGCGGAGACCAAGGCCTTCGCCGCCTTCCTGTTCGAACCGGCAGGTTATATTCCGCAGCTCCTGGCGGCTCCCGGTCATATCCTCCCGGTGCTGAAGACCATCGCGGCGGATCCCGCCTATCTCGCCGATCCCATCATCAAGAAATACACGGCCGAAGTGACCTTGATGGCCAACGCGGCGGCGGGCGGCAACAATCTCGGCTTTGAGACGGCCAAGCATAAGCCCAATCTCAAGGCCAACGAGATCATCGCCTCCAACGTCATCGCCGAACTGGTGCAGCGCGTCGTGCTCAACGGCGAGGAGCCCAAGGCGACCGTGGGCGACATCGCCAAGAAGCTCGACGGCCTGATGAAGGCCTGACCCCGCGCGGGGGCGGCGCGCGCCGCTCCCGTCCTTTCCGGACCGGACCAGACTGCATGACGATGGTAGCCAGCCAGCAAAGGCAGCGAATGCCGCTCGAAAGACGCTATGCCCTGCTGGGCGTGGCGCTGATCGCGCCGGCCGTGCTTACGCTCTGCGCCGTCATCATCTATCCGCTGGTCTCGGCGCTCTATCTGTCGCTGTTCTCCATCTACACGCCCACGCTGCAGGGAAGCTGGGTGGGCCTCGATAATTATGCCGCTGTCATCGGCTCGCGGACCTTCTGGTCGTCCCTACTCGTCACCCTGATCTGGACCTGCGGCACGCTGGTCCTGCAGGTGCTGCTGGGGGTGGCCATGGCGCTGCTGCTCAACCAGAACATCCTGTTCCGCTCGCTGGCGCGCAGCCTGGTGCTGTTTCCCTATTTCGTCTCCACCGTGGTGGCGGTGCTCGTCTGGCGCTGGCTGTTCAATGACCTCTACGGGATCCTCAGCCACATCCTGATCAGCATCGGCATCATCCATATGCCGGTGGACTGGCTCGGCCGCATGCCGAACGCCATGGAAAGCGTCATCGTGGTCGGCGCCTGGAAATTTTTCCCCTTTGTGGTGATCGCGGTGCTCGCGCGGCTGCAGACCATTCCCGAGCAACTCTATGAGGCTGCCACCATCGATGGGGCCGGCGTGTTCGGGCGCTTCTTCGACGTCACCCTGCCGCAGCTGCGCGAGGTGCTGGCCATCGTCATCCTCCTGCGCACGATCTGGGACTTCAAGGAATTCGACCTGATCTACCTGCTGACCGGCGGCGGCCCCCTCAACAACACGCGGACGCTGCCGCTGATCGTCTACCAGCAGGCCTTCGGTCTCAACCAGATGGGCGTGGCGGCCACCTATGCCGTGCTGATGATGCTGGTGATGCTCGTCTTCATGCTCTTCTATCTCTACCGGGTGCGGAGGCAGGCAGCATGAGGGCCTCCAGCCGCGCCAACACCATCCTGGTCAACCTGGTGACCTGGATCCTGGTGATCGTGATCTCCTTTCCGCTGATCTGGATGGTGGTCACCTCGCTGCGCCCGCAGACCGAGCTCTTCAAGATCCCCCCGACGCTGATCCCCCGTTCGATCACCTTCGAGCACTACGCCAAGCTGCTGTGGGAGACGCCGTTCCTACGCTACTTCGCCAATTCGATGCTGCTGGCGACCTCCACCACCATCGTGGTTGTGGCGATCGGCACGCTCGGAGCCTACAGCCTGGTGCGCTTTTCCTATCGCGGCCGCGAGTTGCTGGCCGGGCTGATCCTCTTCACCTATCTCCTGCCATCGGTGGTCCTGCTGATCCCGCTTTATCTCATGATGGTGAAGCTCGGCCTCGCCAACACGCTGACCAGCCTGGTGATTGCCTACACGACCTTTGCGCTGCCCTATGCGCTCTGGCTGCTGCGCTCCTTCATGGCAGGCGTGCCGGAAGACCTGGAATCGGCCGCGCTGGTGGACGGGGCCAGCCGCATGGGGGCGTTCTTCGACGTAATCCTGCCCCAGGTACTGCCGGGCATCATCTCCACCGCGCTGTTCACCTTCATCCTGGCCTGGAACGAATATCTCTACGCCCTGGTGATGGTGAATGCGGACGACGTGCGCCCGCTGACGACCGGGGTGATGAACATGCTCATCACCTCCTTCAACATCGAATGGTCGCTGCTGATGGCGGCCTCCGTCATGATGAGCATCCCCCTCATCATCATCTTTGCATTCCTGCAGAGCTATCTCACCCGCGGCTTCGGGGCCGGCGGCGTGAAAGGCTGAGTGCAGCGGAGGATCTTCTGGCGTGGTTACTGTGACGTTCGACAAGGTGCGCAAGGAATTCGGCACGATGGTGGCCCTGCCAGGGCTCGACCTTGCCATCGGCAGTGGCGAATTCGTGTCCCTTCTCGGCCCCTCTGGCTGCGGCAAGACCACGACGCTGCGCATGCTTGCCGGCCTCGAACAGCCGACCAGCGGGCGTATCCTCATCGGCGATCGCCCGGTGAACAATCTGGCGCCCGGCGAGCGGGACATCGCCATGGTGTTCCAGTCCTACGCTCTTTATCCCCACATGACAGTGGCGCAGAACATCGCCTACCCCCTGCGCAAGCGCGGAGTGCCCAAGGCGGAACGCCCGGCGAAGGTGAAGGCGGTGGCCGATCTCCTGCAACTCGGGCCGTTGCTCGAACGCAAGCCCCGGCAGCTCTCGGGCGGCCAGCAGCAGCGCGTGGCGCTCGGACGTGCGCTGGTGCGCGAACCCAAGGTCTTCCTTCTGGATGAGCCGCTTTCCAATCTCGATGCCCAATTGCGCGCCCATATGCGGGCTGAGCTGATCGAGCTGCATCGGCGCCTCGGCAAGACCATGGTCTATGTCACCCACGACCAGCTCGAAGCCATGACGATGTCGACGCGCGTCGCGGTGATGCAGGGCGGCGAACTGCAGCAATTCGGCACTCCGGCAGAGATCTATCACCGTCCGGCCAACGCTTTCGTCGCCGGCTTCATCGGCACGCCTGCCATGACGCTGGCCGATGGCGAGATCGCCGCCGGGCAGGGGAGGCCGATGCTGAAGCTCGGGACCTTGCAAGTGGAGCTGTCGCCCAATCATCTCAGCCAGACTCCGGCGGGTGTCCAGCTCGTCACGGTGGGCGTGCGCCCCGAGGACGTCGTGCTGGGTGCCGGCGAGGGCCGGGCCAGCATACGGGTGGTCGAACCCACCGGCCATGAATCCATTGTGCTGGCGAATGCCGGCGATGTCGTCTTCACCGTGCGCGTGCCGGGCGATTGCCCGCTGCGGCCCGGCGACACCGTGCCCTTCGATCTCAGGCGCGAGCGCCTGCACATCTTCGAGCGCGCGAGCGGACGCCGCCTCAATGCCGACCGTGACCTGGCATCCGAGCCTGCCCGCCTGGGCGTCACCGTCTGATTTCATCTGGAGATACCGTTATGCATGAGCTCTTGCGCAACACACCCGACCTGGAAACGCTCGACAAGCGCTATCTCTTTCATCCCTTCACCGCCCTGGCAGATCATGAGCGCAACGGCCCGATGATAATCGTCAAGGGCGAAGGCGTCTGGCTCGAGGACAATCATGGGCGCCGCTATATCGACGGCATGGCGGGCCTGTGGTGCGTCAATGTCGGCTATGGCCGCCATGAAATTGCCGATGCCATCCACCACCAGGCGGTGACGCTGCCCTACTTCCACGCCTTCTCGTCCTGGGCCACCGACACGCCGATCCTGCTGGCGGAGAAGATCATCGAAATGGCGCCGGTGCCGATGTCGAAGGTGTTCTTCGGCCAGTCCGGTTCGGACGCCAACGACACCCAGGTCAAGCTCGTCTGGTACTACAACAATGCGCGGGGCAAGCCCGAGAAGAAGAAGATCATCGCCCGCAACCGTGGCTATCACGGCGTGACCGTGGTGTCCGGCAGCCTCACGGGCATGCCCGCCCTTCATTCCGGCTTCGACCTGCCGCTGCCTTTCGTGCGCCACACCACCGCGCCCTATCGCCTGTGGGAAGCCACGCCCGACATGTCGGACGCCGCCTTCACCGCCAAGCTTGCCAAGGACCTGGACCACCTCATCGTTGCCGAGGGGCCGGAGACGGTGGGGGCGGTGATCATGGAGCCGGTTATGGGGGCAGGCGGCGTGATCGTGCCGCCCGAAGGCTATTACGCCGCCATCCGTGCCGTGCTGGACAAATATGACGTGCTCCTCATCGCGGACGAGGTGATTTCCGGTTTTGGCCGCCTCGGCACCATGTTCGGCTCCACAGCCATGGCGATGCAGCCCGATCTCATCACCGTCGCCAAGGGCATCACCTCGGCCTATGTGCCGCTCTCGGGCTGCATGGTGTCGGAGAAGGTCTGGCGCACCATCGTCGACGGCCAGTCCAGGCTCGGCGCCTTCGGCCACGGCTACACTTATTCCGCCCATCCGCTGGCGGCCGCGGCGGCTCTCGCCAACCTCAAGATCATCGAGGATGACGGCCTGGTGGCGCAGGCGGCGAGCCGCGGCGTCCTCCTGCACGAGAAATTGCAGGAGGCCTTCGCTGGCCATCCCCTCGTGGGCGAGATCCGCGGGCGCGGCCTCGTCGGTGCCGTGGAATTCGTGGCCAGGAAGGAACCGGCGACGCGCTTCGATCCCGCTCTCAAGATCGCCGGCCGCATCGTCAAGGCCGCGCTGGCGGAGGGTCTCATCACGCGCGCCCTGCCGCACGCGGACACCATCTCCTTCTCGCCGCCCTTCGTGATTTCGGAGGAGGAAGTCGGCCTCATGGTCTCGCGCGCCCGCAAGGCGGTCGACACGGTGATGGACGAGCTGGTGCGCGAAAAGATCTGGTCGGCCTGAGCCGACCGCCATTTCATCAGGGAATTTCTTAATGGATAGGACAAGCGTCAACTGGACCGGCCCGATGCCGGCCATCACCACGCCATTTCACGATGATGGACGTATCGACGAGGCCGAATTCGCGGCCAATATCGAGCGCCTTCTCGGGGACGGCGCAACCGGCGTGGTGGCGGGCGGCTGCACGGGTGAATTCTGGGCGCTCAGCCATGACGAACGCAAGCGCCTCTATGAAGTCTCGAAGGAGGCGGTCGCCGGCATGGGCACGCTGATCGTCGGCACGGGCGCGGTGACGGTGGACGAGGCCGTGGCTCTGTCCCGGCATGCCGAAAAGGTCGGCTGCGACGGGGCGCTGATCCTGCCGCCCTACTTCGTCAAGCTCACTGATGACGAGATCTACGCCCATTATCGCGATGTGACAGCAGCGATCGGCCTGCCGGTGGTGCTCTACAACATTCCCGGCAATGCGGTGAATGCCCTCACGCCGGCACTGGTGTCGCGCCTTGCCGGTCTCGATCGCGTGGTGGCCGTCAAGGAAAGCTCCGGCGACTGGAATAATTACTATGGCACGGCGCTCGCCGTGCGCGACCGCCTGCGGGTCTTCTGCGGGCCGTCCTCGGTCTTCGGGGTTCCCGCCGTGGATCTTGGCGCCGACGGCACCATCGATTGCTTCCCGAACATGTGGTCACCAGGCGGCATGGATCTCTATTTCGCGCCCAAGAACGGCGACAGGGCCAAGGCCGAGCAGGTCCAAGCCCTTGGCCGCAAGCTCACCGATCTGTGCACGTCGGGCGGCCGCACGCTCTATCCCGCCACCAAGGCCGCAATGGACATGCTGGGCCTGCCCGGCGGCGGCAAGCCGCGCGCGCCCCTGCGGGCGCTCGTGGGCGAACCGCTGGCAGGGCTCGAACGCGGCCTGAAAGAACTCGGCCTGCTCTGACGCAGGCCCAAATCGGCACCCTCATCTTTAGGAGACGGTCATGACCATTCAAGAGAAGATCCCGGGTTCGGCGCCGCAGCTCACGCCGGTCGACTACAGCGTCAAGTTCGGCGAGTTCATCGGCATCGGGCCGAACGGCGATCTCTTCGTCGATGGCTGCGACGTGCAGGTCCTGGCCGAGAAGTTCGGCACGCCGCTCTACATCATTTCGGAAAACCAGCTGCGCTACACCTATCGCGCTTTCCGCGATGCCTTCCGCCGGCATTATCCGGAGGTCGAGATCCTGTTCGCCAACAAGTCGAACAATGGACTCGCCATCCGCCACATCATGAACCAGGAGGGAGCCGGCGGCGACTGCTTCGGCGCGCAGGAGATGTACATGGCGCTGCTCGCCGGCACCAATGCCCGGACGCTGGTGCTCAACGGCTCCAACAAGCAGGACGAGGAGCTCGAAATGGCGATCGCCAACGGGCTCTGCATCAATATCGATGCCATGGACGAGCTGGACCGCATCGTCGAGATTGCCGAGCGGCTGGACAGGGACGTCGATGTCGGCATCCGCCTCAAGCTCGACCTCGAGCCGCTTCGCGAGCGCACCGGGGTATCCATGCATGGCCCGGGCACGCTCAAGCAGCAGAGCGATTCCACCAAATGGGGCATGACGCGCGAGCAGACGGTGGAGATCGTGAAGCGCGCCCTCGGCATGCCCCGCATCAAGCTGAAGGAGACCCATTTCCATCTCAGCCGCATGTCGAACGATCCCAACGATTTCGCCGTGATGGCACGGGAAATGCTGACCTGGTCGGGCTATCTGCGCGACAATGCCGGCTGGACGCCGCCCTGCATCGATATCGGTGGCGGCTGGACCTTCGGCAAATGGTACGGCACCGGCCCCAACAGCCAGCTCGACGACGCGAAGGCGCCCACCGCCGAGGATTATGCCCGCCTGTGCTCGGCCGCGATCAAGGAGGAGGCGGCCCGCCTGGGCCTGCCTTTGCCCAAGCTGCGCCTCGAGCCGGGCCGTGCGCTGTCCGGGCCCGCTGGTGTCGCTGTCGGCCGGGTGGGCGCGGTGAAGGTCGGCGCCAGCAAGAAATGGGTGAACCTCGATCTTTCGACGAACCACCTGTCCTGGGCTGCCGTGCTCGACTGGTATTATCACGCCGTCCCGGTGAAGAATGCCGGCGCGGAAGGAAGCGAGGTGGTCGATCTGGTCGGGCCTCTCTGTAATTCCGACGAGGTTGGCTCACATCGCAAGATGCCACCGCTGAAGCGGGGGGACTTCGTCGCCTTCCTCGATGCCGGCGGTTACACGGAATCTTCGGCGGCCCGCTACAATGCGCAGCTCCTGCCGGCGACTGTCCTGGTCTCGGGGACGCATGCCGAGATCATCACCGAGCGCGAGCAGCTCAAGGACGTCGCCGGCCGCTTCCGCGTGCCGCCGCGGCTGCTGGCCTCCTCCTTCACGCCGAAGGTCTAGAGTTCGTCGACAGCACCGGACCCGGCTTCGGACCAGGGCCGGTGCTGTCGCCTTTCACATGCATGGAGCGGTTCGACACATGGACCTCGGTATCAAAGGGCGCCATGCCCTGGTTTGCGGCGGCAGCAAGGGGCTTGGCAAGGCGGCGGCCATGGCGCTGGCGGGAGAGGGCGTGAGCCTCACTCTGGCGGCTCGCACAGCCGAAACGCTCGAGGCGACGGCGCGCGAGATCGCGGCTGCCAAGGGCGTGGAGGTCTCCCTCGTCGCAGCAGATGTCACGACGCCCGCGGGCCGCGAGGCCGTGCTGAAGGCCTGTCCAGCGCCCGACATCCTCATCACCAATCCCGGCGTGCGCCAGACGCCCGACAATTTCCGCACGCTCAGCCGCGAGCAATGGGATGGCTGGATGGAGGCGCATTTCTTCTCGGCGCTCGAACTCATCCGGGCGCTGGTCCCCGGCATGTGCGATCGCAAGTTCGGCCGCGTCGTCAATATTTCGGTGAGCTTCATCAAGTTCCCGCAGGTGAATTTCGGCCATTCCCACGCGGCGCGCCTGGCGCTGGCCGGCGCCATCGCCTCGATGGTGCGCGAATTGGTGGCGCATAACGTGGTCATCAACAGCGTGCTGCCCGGCTTCTTCGACACCGATGCGTTGCAGACGAACCTCCACGGCCACGCCGCGCGCGGCAACACCACCTATGAGGCCATCGTGGCGGATCGCCTCAAGAGCACGCCGGCCGGCCGCTTTGCCGATCCCAGCGAGTGCGGAGACCTGATCGCTTTCCTGTGCAGCGCGCAGAACGGCTACATGACAGGCCAGAACATCGTGAATGACGGCGGCGTCTATCAGGGGATCTTATGATGGCCGGGGCCGAAATGCTCGATCCTGCAGGGCGGGTGGTGATGCTGTCCGGCGCCTCACGCGGCATCGGGCTCGCCATTGCCCGGCGGCTCTCGGCCGAAGGGTATCTGCTGTCCCTGGGCGTGCGCACGCCGACGGCGGCGGGCCTCGCAGGTTTTCCTACCGACCGCGTGCTCATCCACCGCTTCGATGCGACGCAGCCACAATCCGCGCAGGCATGGCTCGACGCGACCCTGGCACGCTTCGGGCGCCTCGACGCGCTCATCAACAATGCCGGCATCCTGCGCCCGCTCGACCTGAGATCCGGCGACGAGGCCGTGCTCGACGAGATGTGGGCGGTGAACGTGAAGGCGCCCTATCGCCTGATCCGGCTCGCCTTGCCGCATCTGGAGACGGGCGGCCATGGCCGCATCATCAACATCGCCTCGACGGACGGCAAACGCTATCGCGATACCGTGTCGGTCGCCTACGCCATGACCAAGCATGCTGTCATGGCACTCACCCATGCCGCCAAATTCGCGGGATGGGAGAAGGGCGTGCGCGTGACTGCGCTTTGCCCCGGCGCGGTGGATACGGAGCTCGTGGCTTCCATTCCAGGCGTAACGCCCACGGCCAACCGCCTCGCGCCCGAGACGGTCGCCGAGACGGTCGCCTTCCTCCTGCGTCTGCCGAACACGGCCTCGGTTGCAGAACTCGTGATGAATACAAGGCTGGAGAGCTGGATCTGACGCTCGCCTTGAGAGTAGGCGCCTCCGCCCGGTCCATCGGGTGATCAAGCCGCCTTGGCTTTGCTCCTCGTCCGCTTGCGCAGATGGGCCCGCCAGGTCATCGCCCAGTAGTCCGGATCTTCCAGCGGTCCGGCCTTGATCTGATGGACGGCCTGGTTGTGTGGCGCGCTGCGCACCAGTTCGGGATCGGCATAGGCTTCCTCGATCACATTGCCCAGAACGGCAATCCAGGTGTCGAGGTCTTCCTTCGACCACATCTCGCCAGCTTCGGGCGTGAAGGGCTGCGGCACGATCCAGGGTTCATGCGAGAGCCAGAAGGCGTCGACGCCGTAGTCCACCATGCGGTTCTGCACATCCATGGCGCTGACGCCGGTGTCCTCGAACAGCTTGCCGAGGCTGAAGCGCGTCATCTCCATGCGCCACGCATCGATTTGGGGATGCGAGCGTGAGACGCCCGGCAGCTTGAGGAGTTCGTGCTCCATGTAGTTGTTGCCGAGCACGGAGAGATCGGCTGCCTCGCGGATGCCCTCGGCGCCGAGCGAACGGGCCCAGGCATAGGCTTTAAGCACCACCGGAATGTTGCCGAAGAACTCGCGTACCTTGCCGATGCTCTCCTTGCGGTCATGGTCGAGATGATAGGCGGTGCCATCGAAGCCGACGATCGGCCTCGGCAGGAAAGGCGCCAGCTCGGCACTGCAGCCATAGGCGCCGACCGCCGGCCCGCCACCACCCTTGGGCGCGCCGAAGGTCTTGTGCAGCATGTACATGCAGGCATCGAAGCCGAGCTCCCGCGCCCGGATGCGGCCCATCACGCCGTTGAAGTTCGCGTGGTCGTAGAAGCACAGGCCGCCGGCCTCATGCACAAGGCGCACCCATTCCTTGATGTCGGGATTGTAGATGCCCATGTCGTCGGGATTGTTGATCATCAAAGCGGCGGTACGCGGGGAAAGCGCGGCCTTGAGCGCCTCCAGGGAGGGGTAGCCGTTCTCCTCCAGGGGAAGCGTGATCACCTTGAAGCCCGCCGTTGCCGCCGTTGCCGGATTGCAGGGATGGGCCTGCAGCGAGGTGACGATCTCGTCGCGCTCTCCCAGTTCACCGCGCGAGGCAAGCCAGGCGCGGGTGACGCAGGCATGCACATAGGCCGCATCCGCTCCGCCTGCGGCCTGGAACACGAACTGGTCCATGCCCGAAAGCTCGCGCAGGATGAGGTCGAACCGGTGGATGATCTCCAGGACGCCCTGCAAAGTCGTCTCGTCCTGTAGCGGATGGACCTCCGCAAGCTCGGGGCGCGAGGCCAGGGCCTCGTTGAGGCGGGCATTGTATTTCATGGTGCAGGTGCCGAACAGGCTGATGCCCATCATGCCCAGCGTTTCCTGCGACAGATGCAGATAGTGCCTGAGCACGTCGGGCTCCGACATCTCGGGCAAGGCCGGCGCAGCCTTGCGGCGCATGCCGGCCGGAACGAGGCTCTCCGCTGGGCCGACGAGTCCGGCGACTGCGTCCTCGGCGGCGGGAAAGGTAATGCCTCGGCGGCCGGGGCGGCCCATCTCCATGACCACCGGCTCGTCCCAGACGGCGGCGTGGTAGCGCGGGATCTTCGGGAGGACGGTCATCGGTGCAGGATCTCCGCAAGCGCCTCGGCGAGGCGGTCGATATCGCCCTTCGTGTGGATTTCGGTGACCGCATAAAGAGCGGCCTGGCCGAGTTCGGGCAGGATGGGGGAGAGGTCGTGCCCGCCGAAGATGCCCCTGGCGCGCAGCGCGGCGTTGACCTCGCCGACCGACCGGCCGGAGAAGCGCACCACGAATTCCTTGAAGAAGCCGCTTGGAAAGATCACCTCCGCGCCCGGCACGGCTGCGATCGCCCTGGCGGCGTATTGGGCCTGCTGGATGATCAACTCGCCGAGCTCGCGAAACCCCTGCGGCCCCATCAGTGACATGTAGACGGCATTGGCGATGGCCCACAGATAAACCGAATTGCCGGTCCAGTCCTTGCCGTTCTCCCGCATGCCGTAGGAGGATTGGTGCAGAAGGGACAGGCCGAAGGCATGCTCGCCTGGCACGGTGGTCTCCGCGATGGAGACGAGGAGTGCGGGATATTCGCGCGCATAGCGCTCCTCGTCGCGGCTGGCGATGAAGCCGCCGGTGCCGCCGCCGCAATTCATGTGCACGCCGAGGGGCTGGGTGGTGCCGACCACGATGTCGGCGCCATAGGTCGCTGGCGGGGCGAGCAGGCCGAGCGAGATGGGGTCGATCCCAACGATGAACTCGGCGCCGACCTTGTGGGCGAGGTCCGCGATCGCCGCACCCTGGCTCTCGATCACCCCCAGATAGTTGGGCACCTCGATATAGACAGCAGCGGTCCCCGAGGAGAGCCTGGCCGTGAGATCCGTCAGATCCAGCAGGCCAGTCGCCGCATCGTAGCCGATCTCGACCACCTTGATGTGGCTCGGCATCGCCTCCGGCTCGCAGTAATTGCGGATCACGGAAAGCCGTTCGGGATCGATGATGCGGGGCACCAGCACCTCACGGCGGCCGTTGAGGCGGGAGGCCATGCGAATGGCATGGCCAGCAGCGCAGCCCCAGCTGTAGACGGGCAGGCTCACGATCTCCATCTCGATCAGTTCACCCAACTGGCTGGTGAACTCGAACCAAGCCTGGTTGCGGCCGTGATCGGACGACGGGGTGCCCCATACGGGCGTCAGGAATTCGCTGCGTCCGGCGATCTCGTCGCAGATGGCCGGAACATGGTGCTGCCAGCAGCCGCCTCCGAGGAAGCTCAGATTGCTCTCGCAGTCCTGGTTCTTCTTGAGCAGGCCCAGGAGATGGCGGCGCAGCTCGGCCTCCGAGCGCAGGGCAGGCGGCAGGTCGATCGGTCTTGCGAGGCGGTGATCTGCGGGAATCTGCTCGAACAGCTCCTCCACGGTCCTGGCGCCTATGGCGTCGAGCATCTCCTGTTTGATGGTGCTTACCGAATTGGCCATGAAGGGGTGAGTGAAGGTCATGGCTCCTCGCGCGTTGCCTTTCGCTGACATCGAATGTGCCGGCGCTTTGGTGCGCCTGTCAATCATTTGTTCGCAATGCGTACAGAAGTTGTTATATCGAACTTTGAGGTTCGGCATGCGACGGTGGATGAAGGCCTTCGTAAGAGGGTGACATGCTTGCGATCCGTATTCGGGAGGTGAAGGCTGCATGTCGCTCCAAGCGAACGCCTGTGCGGACATGACGGTATCCCCAAAGCGCCTCGGCTTCCTCGTCAATCCGGTTGCCGGGCTGGGCGGCCGGGTCGGCCTGAAGGGGTCGGATGGTTCGGCGACCGTCATGGAGGCTCTGGCTCGCGGGGCCGTGCCTGCCGCTTCGCAGCGCGCCCTCGCTGCCCTGACGGCGTTGGCGGAGCGGGAGCTCGTGATCCTGACCGCGGCTGGCAGCATGGGGGAGGGGGCCTGCCAGGCTGCCGGGGTCGAACCCCAGATAGTACACAGGGCAACGACGCGGCAGACGAGTGCGGGTGACACGATATCGACCGTCCAGGCGCTCATCGCGGCTGGCGTCGATCTCATACTTTTCGCGGGCGGGGACGGCACGGCACGGGACATTGCCTCCGCCGTCGGCCGGCAGGTGCCGCTGGTTGGCATACCCGCGGGCGTGAAGATGTACTCGGGTGTTTTCGCGGTTTCGCCGGCTCATGCGGGGCGGCTTACCCGCCATTTCCTGACGGGCGTCGAGCGAGGTCTGTGCGAGGCCGAGATCCTCGATGTCGATGAGGAGAGCGTGCGACAGGGGAGATCCGCTACGCGCCTTTACGGATATGCCCTGGTACCGCGAGATCCTGCGATGCAGGCCGCCAAGTTCTCGGCTACCACGAATGAGGAAATCGCCCTTGGTGCCTTGTGCCGTGCCGCTGCGAAGGCCCTGGAGCCAGGCCACCTGCACATCGTCGGCCCCGGATCGACCATGCAGCGCCTGCTGTCGGAGGCAGGACTCACAGGAACCCTTCTCGGTGTCGATCTTGTCCTCGATGGCGAGCTGGTGGCGAGCGATGTCAGTGAAGCCACGATCCTCAGGCATCTGGAGGGACGGCCCGCGATCATCCATGTCGGCGTCATCGGGGGTACGGGATGCTTGTTTGGCCGTGGCAATCACCCCATCAGTCCGGCCGTGCTGCAACATGTCGGTCGAGAGAATATCCGCGTGCTGGCCACTCAATCGAAGCTCTCGTCCCTGGAGCGGCGTGAATTGTTTGTCGATACAGGGAACGCCGAGCTCGACCGTTCGCTCGGAGGCTATATCAGGGTCCGGACTGCCCCTCGCGTCGAGATGCTTCTGCGCGTGCGCGAATTCTAAATGTCTTCAGGTAGCATTTGCTACGTCTCATAGGATCGGGCTCATCGTAGCGCAGGCGTTTTGCATGATCCGGCGCAGGGCTGACCAGCGTCGCACGCTTGCTTCTTCTATTGCCACCGAGGTGGCGATATAGGCCATTTGCCTTTCCCGGACCTGCTCCGTCGTGAATGAGTCATGTAGGAGTATGTCATTCTCGAAATTGAGGTCGAAGCTGCGTACGTCCATGTTCGATGATCCAAGGAACGTGATTTCCCCGTCAATGGTCAGCGTCTTGGCGTGGAGCAGGCCCCCTTTGAACTCATAGATCCTCGCACCGGCCGCGAGCAGCCGTTTGTAATAGCTGCGGCTGGCCAGACCGACGAAACGAGAATCGTTGCGGAGCGGGAGGATCAGGGTCACGGACACGCCGCTTGCCGCAGCCCCGCATAGGGCGCTGGCGACGGTCTCGTCCGGCACGAAATAAGGCGTGGAAATGATGAGTTCCTGCCGCGCGTGAGAGATCAGCTTGCTGAAGAGCTGGGCCGTCGTGCCATGCTCCACCGTGGGGCCTGTGCCCACCACCTGCGCTTGGAAGCCTCCTGCGGAACTTTCCTCGAGCGCAGCGGAGTTAGCCAACGAGCCATCGCTTTCGGTCAACCAGTTCTGGGCGAACAGGGCCTGCATCTGCCCGACGACCGGGCCCTCAAAGCGAAGCAGGATGTCGACCCAGGGCGCGAACCTGGCCTTCGGAAGGAAGGCAGCATCGGCACAGTTCTGACTGCCGCAATAGCAGATCCGGGTGTCGATAATAGTGATCTTGCGATGGTTGCGTAGATCCAGTCGGTTGGCGGTGAACAGCGTTCGGAGCCTGGGGAGAGGCAAGGCTGCCACCGCTTCCACGCCGGCATCGCGCATGGCCTGCCAGTGTTCCGAGCCGATAAAGGCGCTCGAACCCAGCGCATCCGCCATGATCCGGCAGTGCACGCCTCGCTTCGCGGCGCGGATGATCGCCTGCGATGTGCTGATGCCCGTCTGGTCGTCGAGCCAGATGTAATAGAGGATGTGAACGTGATCACGGGCGCCATCGATATCGATTATCAGGCGCCGCCTGGCCTCATCACCGCCGGACATCAGTTCCGCGTGATTGCCCGGAGCAGGACGGAAGCCATTGATCGAGGCCGCGTAGGCAAAGGCTGTGCCTGGCTCTTCAGTCCCGCTCACCTGCCGGGGCCGTCCGATCATCTCTTCGGCGCGACGGTGACGTTCGACGAAACGCCTTGAGAGTCTGACTTCGCCAAAGAAGAAGTAGACGAACAATCCCGTGATCGGCAGCAACAGCAATAGGAGGACCCACGCAACGCGTACGGTTGGCAGGGTGTCGTCGCGCAGCATGATACGCAGGACGACAAGGCTAGTCGCCATGAGGTGCAGCACCAGCAGGAAGAAGGCGACCATCCATAGCTCGCGAGAAAATCAGGCAACAAACCTTGCCATGCATGAATAACCGATAGCGATTAGCACCGCGTTAAGTCTTCTATGCTGCCTGAACTTGAGTGATATCACCGACAGGATTGGGCGAACGAAAACACTTTCCCTCGGCATTCATGTCGCAGGGGCGGGCTATGATTCCGCCCTGCCCACAAAGTTAGCGCCCATGCTGCGATCTCCTACGTCGCCATTCGTACTGCGAATGCCGGCGAAGATTGCGCCGCCCCGGCGGGGACGGCGCTTTTACCTTATTCTAGCGGCAGGTATAGCCGCCATCGATCGGCAGCGAGACGCCGGTGATCATGGAGGCGGCATCGCTCAGAAGGAATACGATCGGTCCGGCGATCTCGTCCTCCGTCGCCCAGCGGCCAAGCGGCATCTGCTTGAGGAAGGGCTCGGCGACGTGAGGCTGGCTCCAGTGACCGGAGGATATCGGCGTCATCACCACCGTGGGGTTCACGCTGTTCACGCGGATGTTGTATCTGCCGAGTTCGAGGGCGGAGACGCGGGTAATATTGTCGAGCGCAGCCTTCGAGGAACCATAGGATATGTGCCCATCCAGGGCGACGAGGGAGGCCTGGCTCGAAACATTGACGATCGAGCCGCCCTTTCCCAGGCGCACCATTGATTGGGTTGCATATTTGGTGACGATCAGGGCGCCGCGCGCGTTGATGCTGATAACTTTGTCGAATATTGCGATGTCGGTGTCCATCGGCGTCGCGATCTCTCCGCCGAAGCCGCCGCAATTGACCACGCCCCAGAGGTCGAGGCCCTCCAGCGCGTCGCGTATCTCGTGCTCTGACGCCAGATCGAAGACAAGCGTGCGGCAGCCGGTTTCCTTGGCGATCGCCGCGAGCGCCTCTATCGATCGGCCGCTCGCAATCACGTCGGCATTCGCCTTGACAAGATGACGCACGGTGGCGCCGCCGATGCCGCCGCTGCCTCCGGTTACGAGAATGGTACGTCCGTTGAAATCAGTCATGGCTTTCCTCCTTGGCGAATTCTCTCATTCGTTCGTTTCGCGAGCGCCGGGGCGCGGTTATGGGCTGGACATGATGGCGGCGTGCGAGATCCGCTGGCCGGCTGCGTTGAACAGGTGGCAGGCCTTTGGCGGAAAGGAGAGGGCAATCTTGTCGCCCGCATGGGCGCGACGCCCTGCGCTGTCGCGGATGACCAGCGATTCCTCTCCTTGCCGCATGTAGATGAAGGTGTCGCTGCCGAGCATCTCGACCATGTAGGCCGCACCGACATAGTCCGAGGGGCCGCCGTCGAGCGAAAAGGAAAGATGCTCCGGCCGGATGCCCAGCGTGACCGGGTCTCCCGGTTTCAGGGGCTCCGTAACCGCCACGGACACGCTTGCCCCGAGGGCCAGCGCGACTCTTGCCTCGGCCCCGTCGACGGCCTTCACGCTTCCCTTCAGCAGGTTCATTGCGGGCGAACCGATGAAGCCAGCAACGAAGAGATTGGCCGGTTGCTCGTAGAGATCCAAGGGAGTTCCGACCTGCTCGATCCGGCCGGCATTCATCACCACGATGCGGTCGGCCAGCGTCATCGCCTCGACCTGGTCATGCGTGACATAGATCATGGTCGAGGCGAGCTCGGCCTTGAGGCGGGCGATCTCCAGGCGCATTCCGACCCGCAGCGCGGCGTCGAGATTGGACAGGGGTTCGTCAAGCAGGAAGAGCTTCGGCTTGCGCGTGATGGCCCGACCGATGGCGACCCGCTGGCGCTGGCCGCCGGAGAGTTCCCGCGGCTTGCGCCGGATATAGGAGGATAGCCGCAACTTCTCGGCAGCCGCCGCGACGCGGTCGACGATCTCGGCTCGCGGCGTGCGGGCGATCTGGAGACCGAAGCCGATGTTGCGGCTGACATCCATATGCGGGTAGAGCGCATAGGACTGGAACACCATGGCGACGCCCCTCTCCGGCGGCTCGGCGTCGCTCATGTCGACGCCGTCGATCAGGATCCGGCCGGAGCTTGTGGGTTCAAGGCCGGCGATGATCCGAAGAAGGGTGGACTTGCCGCAGCCGGACGGGCCGACGAGGACGCAAAACTCGCCGTCCCGGATGGTGAGCGAGAGTTCCGGTATGACCGGATGGCTCCCGAAGCGCTTGGTTATCCTGTCGATGGAAAGCGTTGCCATGGCTCAACCTTTCACGGCGCCGGCCAGCAGCCCGCGAACGAAGGCACGCTGGACCAGCACATAGAGGAGGATCAGGGGAAGCGCGATCAGCGTCAGGATCGCGAACAGGGCGCCCGGATTCGCCATATAGAGCCCGGAATACTGCATCGGCACGATGGTCAGGGTCTTCAACTCGGTCCTTGTGAGGACGATCAGGGCCAGGAAGAACTCGTTCCAGGTAACGATGAACTGCCAGATCATGACGAAGACGAGCGCCGGCCGCACGAGGGGGAGGGCAACGTGCCAATAGGTCTGCCAGGGGGTGCAGCCATCGACACGGGCAGCTTCGAAGAGCTGCTGCGGCGAATCCTCCATGAACGCCTTGAGGATCACCATGGCGAACGGCACGCCGAGCGCGGCATAGGGCAGGATCAGGCCGATATAGGTGTTGATCCAGCCGAAGTTCTTGAGAAGGATCGCCAGCGGCAGCACCAGCGAGGCGAGCGGCACCATCAGTGTCGTCAGCAGCGTTGCATAAAGGAAGGTGGTTCCCCGCAAGCGCAGAACGGCGCATGCAAAGGCAAACAACGACGACAGCGCCACGACGATCGCAACCGTCGCGACCGTGACGATGAGGCTGTTGAGGAAGATGCGGCCCAGCGGGTTGTCCCTTATCACCGTCACGAAATTGTCCAGGGTGACAGGCCAGGTCACGAGAGCGGGATTGAAGGCCTGAGCCGGTGTCCTGAGGCCAATGGAAAGCATGTAGATCTGGGGAACCATCCACAGGGCCAGCGCTGCGAAGAGCACGACATGCACGAGCAGCGAATGCAGTCGGTTTCGGCCGAGGCTGGTCATTGGCGTTCCTTCGAGGCGGGCGTGAGGCGGGCGCCGAGGAGGACGATCTGGACAAGCGACAGCACAAGGGCGAGCAGCAGCACGATGACCGAGAGCGCCGCGCCGCCTCCCGTGTCACCGAGAACGAAGCTCTGCTTGAAGATGAAGGTGCCGAAGACTTCGCTGGCGTGGTTCGGCCCGCCACCGGTCATCAGATGGACGATCGGGAAGGTCTGCAGCGTGCCGATGACCCCGAGCAGCAACAGCGACTTGGTCGCGGGCGCCAGCATCGGAACCACGACATGCACGGCCAGGCGCCAGCCAGTTGCGCCATCGACCCGGGCGGCGTCCAGTATTTCGCTCGGCATGTTGGCGATACCCGCGATGTACATGAGCATCGAGAAGCCGGTCCATTGCCAGATATTGACGACGACCAGTGCGTAGATTGCCGATTTTGGATCGCCGATCGGTGAGTTCACCATGACGATGCCGAGATGCTTCAGATATTCCTGGGCGATGCCGTAATAGGGCGCGTAGATCTGTACCCACACAAGGCTGACGACGGACACCGACGTCACCACGGGCAGGAAGAATGCCGTCCGGAAGAAGCCGCGCAGGCGCAGGGTGTGGCGCTCGATGAAATAGGCGAGCAGGCCGCCGATCAGCATCTGCACCGGGATGGTGATAATCGCCCAGAGCGCCATGTTGCGCACGACGATCCAGAAGGTCGGGTCCGCGAGCACGGCCGCATAATTGGCAAAGCCGCTCATGACCAGGGCGCCGGCCGCATTCTTGGCATACAGGCTCTGGCCGATCACCCAGAGTATCGGATAGGCGATGAAAATGACGAACAGCGTCGCCGCCGGCAGCACAAAGCCATAGGAAAGAAGGCGGCCCCGTCCCGGCCGCCGCGACGAAAGTAGGATCGTCTGCCCGGCTTGAGCCTGCATGCTGTCATCCCCGGTAAGGGACCGGACGCGTGGAGCGCCCGGTCGAGATAGGATCTATTTGCCGAGCGCCTTGTCGGTCGCGGCCTGGACCGAAGCCAGCGCCGCGTCCGGCTCGAGGCTGCCGGCGGCAACGCCGGCCAGGGCATTGTCGAGGGCCTCGGACACGGCAGGGGAAGCGAAGCGCTGGTTCTCGGCCTTCGGCAGATCGGCCATGAAGCGCGCCGACATCTCCTTGACGTGATCGGTGATGTCGCCCTTCGGCTCATGTCCCGAGAAGGCCGGCAGGTCGTTGAGGTCGTTCAGCGCCTCCTGCAGGCCGACACCATTGGTCAGCTCGGCCAGGAAGGTCCAGGATTCGGGATGCTTGGCGCCATTCTTGGTCAGGCCGTAGCCGATGTCGATGCCGCCGACCGGCGGGCTGGCGGATCCGCCGTCCTTGACGGACGGCAGGTAGAAGAAGTCGAATCCGTCCATGTTCTGGACGAACTCGGATAGCGGGGGCGGAAACTTGCTTTCCTGCATCCACCAGGAGCCGAGCGCCATCATGCCTACCCGCCCCTGCGCAAACAACTGCGCGCCGGTCGGATAGGCGTGCGCGCCAAGGGCGCCCTGCTGGAAGATGGCGTCATCGAACAGGCCCTTCCACGCCTTCATGGCCGAGACCAGTTCAGGCGATGTCCATGGTGCCTGGCCCGCCTGCGCCTTGTCCACGATGCCGGCGGAGAACTGGTTGGCGAGCATCAGGAAGACGTTCTCGTTCTGCCAGCCGTCGGCAGCACCCTGGAACATCGGGATATAGCCGCCATCGGTGAGTGTCTTGGCGGCTGCCTTGAGATCGGCATAGGTCTTGGGAACCGAGATCTTGAGCTGGTCGAACAGCTTCCTGTTGTACCAGATGCAGAGAACCTGCGACTCCTGCGGCACGAGGTAGTTGTTCTTGTCGCCGGCCGGATTGCCCATCTGCATCTGCCGGCGATTGACCGGGAACACCTTGTCCTGCCAGCCATCGCCCCAGGCCTTGGCGGCGAGCTGGTCGATCGGCTCGAGCTTATCGCGATATTGCTGCGTGAGGGAGCCAGGCTGCAGGCCGATCACGTCCGGCAGGCTGTCGGAGGCTGCCGCCGCCTTCAGCGCCGTAATATATTCCGGTGAATAGTTGTAATAGGTATAGGTGACCTTGATGTCCGGATGCGCCTTCTCGAAGGCATCGATGGACTTCTGCATGGTGCTTTGAACGAACCAGGACCAGACGGTTACTTCCTTCTGCTGGGCGAACGCGGATGCGGTTGACAGCGCTAAGGCAAGAATGCCTGCACTCAGAAATATTTTGCCTCGCATGAGACTCCCTCCTCCTTGAATGTTTATTTGCGTGCTTGCGCGCGGATGCTCGGCCGCGCGTAGGCTTGGCTATCCGCCGTCTCGTTGATCGGACGGCTTGGTTTGCCTTGGGCGTCGAACAGCAGCGAGCCGATCGACACCGACATCGAGATGGACCTCGAAGGCCATCAGTAAGGGCGTCTTCTCAAATTCTGTCAATATCTATCTATTTATGCCACGCAGACTCGCGTGGAGCAGCGCACAGCACACCAAAGATATTATATTTCAATATGTTGTGTATAGTTCAGAAGGCGCCGGATTAAGCCACTGCCTTCCAGGCTCCCTGGTTCGCTGCCGGGCATGCCACGCCATTTCGGTTCCCCGATCCCACGTCAGCGGTCGGCCCAGCTCTTCACGCAAGGTGGAGATGGTGCGCGTAATCGAGTCGCGCACCCCACTGGCATCATGGTCAGCAAGCGCCGGCCCGCTCAGCGCGTGAGCCGCCAGGATCTGACTTCGAATGGCCGGAGATCGGCGCCATCGCCGCGGTCCATCGCTTCCTCCAGGATGTTGAGCGGACCTTGCGCGCTCCAGCCACCTGCCAGGGCAAGGTTGAAATCCCCGCGCCGGCCGGCCGGTTCGTAGACGCGCAGGATCAGCCCCTTGCCGTCCTCGGCAGGCTTCAGGCCAGAAAAGGCGGCCGGAATGCCGGTGGTGGTTATGGGCGCCACGACACCCTCGGCGAGGCCATTCGCACCTGTCGCCAGCAGCGGCTGGTTGAGGTCTTCGGCCTCTTCGCGCACACCTGCGTCGAACCAGTCGCCCCCATGCGGCATCAGCGAATAGGTGAAGTTCTGCTCGCCTTCATCGGCTTGCGGATCCGGATAGGTCGGCGAGCGCAACAGGCTGAGGCCGATCACATTGCCACGCACGCTATGGCCGTATTTGGCGTTGTTGAGCAAGGCGAGGCCGAAGCCGGGTTCGGAGAGATCCACGAAGCGGTGGCCCGGCGCTTCGAACATCGCTTCGTCCCATGAGGTATTGGTGTGGGTCGTGCGCCGGGTGACGCCATAGGCGCATTCGAAGGTGGCGGTGGAGGAGCGCACCGCCGCCGGGGTCTGGGTGCGCAGGAAGACGCGGCGATCATGCCAGTCCAGATGCGTTTCGATGTCGAGCCGCAGGCCGTTGGCCGCGAGCGCCAGTGTTTGCGTGACGGTGGAATGGCGATAGCGCCTGAGAATTCGCAGGGCGGCGCGGTGCGGCCCCTGTTCGATGACCTCGATGCTCTCGACGTCGAGCAATTCCTCGCCGCGTTCGGCATAGTCCTCCTCGACATCCCAGGCATCCCAGTTGCGTGGCTTGTCGACCGGATAGGCCCAGAGCTGATTGCCCCGGCCGGCGAGTGCCTCGCGGCCGCTGGCCTTGTGAACCAGGCTGGTGATAGTGCCGTCGGCACCGATCGTCGCCCGCAAATGAGCGTTTTCGAGATGTGTCTTGCTGACGGACAGGCCTGGCACGGCAGCCAGGCGCGATCGGTCGAACACGGCGATGCCCATCGGCGGCACGCTCTCTCCGGCGGCGAGGAAGCCGCCGTCGTCAAGGCGCAGCCGCAACGGCCGAGCCGACAGTGACGGATTGACCACGACCAGGGCGTCGCTGACGGATCCCCTGGCGAGGTTACCGGCGATAGCCTTCATCGCGGCCTGCTGGGCGGCAAGGCCGTTGTCGATGACGGCGCCAAGCTCGCGCTCGGCATCTTGGTACACCTCCCGGACCGACGAGCCCGGCAGGATGTCGTGGAACTCATTCTTCAGCACCACGCGCCAGAGCGTTTCGAGGCTGCCCGGCTTCTCGCCGCCGATCATATGGTTCAGGCTTGCGAGCGCTTCCGCCGTGATCAGCGCGCGCTCGGCCTGCCGGTGCATGCGCTTGACACCGCTTTGCGTGGTCAGCGTGCCGCGGTGCAGTTCCAGATAGATCTCACCCAGCCAGACCGGCATCTTCTGCGCTCGCGCGCTCTGCTGCGCGCTCTCGAAGAAGGATTTGATCGTAGTCCAGCGTGCCCTGGGCAAGGCGGGGAAATCGCGCAGTTGTTCTTCGCGCTCGATCATGCCAGGTGTCACGCCGCCGCCGCCATCGCCATAACCCACGGCCAGCAGCGTGGTGGGATGCTTGGTCTTGCCGCGGAAATTCTTCCAGGTCGGCACGAAGCAATCGGGCTGCACGAAGCCGTTATAGCCATGCATGGGGTTGTCGAAGGTGTGGGTCAGAACCCGGCTGCCGTCGAGCCCTTCCCACCAGAACAGATCGGCTGGGATATGGTTGGTCTCGCTCCAATTGACCTTGATGGTGAAGAAGTTGTCGACGCCGCCCTGCCTGAGCAATTGCGGCAGTGCTCCTGAAAAACCGAAGCAGTCGGGCAGCCAGCAAACGGTATGGCGAAGGCCGAAGGTCTTTTCGAAGTAGCGCTGGCCATAGAGAATCTGGCGCGCCAGGCTTTCGCCCGTCGGCATGTTGGTGTCGGGTTCGACCCACATGGCGCCGACGGTTTCCCAATTGCCGGCCTTCACCCGTGCCGCGATCTTCTCGAACAGGGCCGGATCGTCCTCCTGCATCTGTGCATAATAATGGGCCGTCGACTGATTGAAGCGGAAGTCCTCGGACTTCTCCATCAGCGACAGCGCGGTGTGGAAGGTGCGGCGCATCTTCCGTCGCGTCTCGTCATAGGGCCATAGCCAGGCCAGATCGATATGGGCATGTCCGGTCAAGGCGATTTCCCCCTGCTGGGGGAAGCGCTGCTTCAGGACCTGCAACTGCGCCACCAGGGTGTCGCAGGCCGTGGCGACGCTGGCCCGCTCGGCCTGGTTGAGGCCTGCCGGCGCGTCGATGAGTTCGGGCAACTGCCATATCCGTTGCTGACCGGCCTCCTTAGCGGTGCGCGCGACATAATCGGCGGTCGCCGACGGCCAGTCGAGTGCCCGCGTCGTCGCCTCCGCGGCGTCGAGCAGATGGGGTACCACTTCGTGGCCCTCGAGCGCCGCCACCGCCTCGGCGATCTGGGTCAGCAGCAAATGCAAGCGGTGGACCGGCAGGTCCAGCCAGATAAGCTCGGCACGGTTTAGGCGAGGCTCGCGCACCGGCTCGCCGAAGGGCAGGCGCGCCACGCTGTCGGTGGCGATGGTGAAAGGCCCGGCCCTCAGCGGGAATTCCTCATGATAGGGATCGAGACCGAAACGGACGACCTCACCGTCGGCATAGGTCAGGGAGAGCAGGCTTTCGCCGCCGACATTCAGCGACAGACGAGTCTCCGCCAGCGGCCAGTCTTCGGGAACCTCGGCGGAAGCAGCCAGATGCACCACGCCATCGCGGCGCGGCCAGAATGCGCCCCTGGCGATCGGTTCGCCTTCGAAGGTCCAGTTGTCGATCGGACGGCGTTCGCGCTCGCGCCAGAAGGCGAGTTCCGCCAACCGCACCTTGAGTCGATTGAGCCGCTGGGAGAGGGTGAGGGCCATGGATCTGTCCTGTCGAAAAACCGTTTGGGGAAGTGGAGCCGCGCTCCGAAGGCCGCGCGAGCGCGGCGTCTGCGGGATCTGATGACTGGCGGGCGCTAGCGCGAGCCGATGACCTCCCTGAGGAAGGCGAGGGCCTTGCGCTCGCCTTCCTTGCGGGCCGCCAGATCCTTGCCCGGCCAGCCATAGTCCGAGTCCTCGTGCTCGATCGAAATCGTGCCGTCGAAGCCGAAACCGCGAGCCTGGGCAATGAACCGGGGCCAGTCGAGAAGGCCGCTGCCGGGCAGGCGATAGCGCCACCAGCCCTTGGCGTGATAGCCGATGGTTTGCAGCCGCTCGGGATCGATTGAGGTGTCCTTGCCGTGCAGGATCTTGACGCGGTCCTTGACGAGATCCAGCGCCGCATAGGGGTCGATGCCCAGGCGGATCAGGTGCGACGGGTCGAATTCGAGGCCGAAGCGGCTGCTGGGAATCAGCGAGAACAGCTTCAGCCAGCCTTCCGGCGTGACACCGATGAAATCATCGTTCGGCCCAGGCCAGTTCTCGATCGCAAATTGCAGGCCACTGGCGGCGGTGTCGGCGATGAGCTGGTTCATATGGGCTGCGAAGCCGGCGTAGTTGTCCTCTTCCGGGGAGGTTCTGTCGCGGCCCGGGAAGATCACCAAAATCGGGACGCCCGCCTCGCCGATGGCCTGGGCGAACTCGCTCGTGGCTTTGTGCAAGGTCTGGCGCTGCGCCGGCTCGGGATCGAGTTGGTTGCCGAAAAGGGTGATCGAGCAGACGAATAGCCCTGCCTCCCGTGCCTTCGCGACGACAGGCGCCACGTTCTCGGGCGTCTTGATATGGCCTCGGACGTCGAGTTCGATGGCATCGAATCCGGTGTCCCTTGCAAAGCCGATCACTTCTTCGGCCGGACGATCGTTGAATGTGGAGGTATAAAAACCGATCTTCATCATAATTTCTTTCAGTTATTCGATGGCCCGCAACGGAGGGTTCGGTTCAAAAGCCTGTCGGTCGTTGCAAATTCTGGAGCGGCATTCGCGTACGCTGGGCTGGGTCGACCGAGCCGAGCATCAGCGCCGAGGCCGTCGACATCGCCGCCGCGCCCAACGCCCCGGCGTCCTCGGCAATCGAGGCGCGGTGAATGGAGGGCAGGTTCGGGTCTGCCTTGGCGAGATGCTCGTTGATGTAGCGCAGCAGCTCGTCGATCATGCGAACCGGAAGCCGTCCGCCGACAAGCACGGCATCGGGATCGACAATCAGGCCGATGTGGACGACCGCGTCGGCGATGTGGATGCTCATCTGCTTGAGCCAGGCGGAGACCAGAGCTCGCCCGCGAGCGTCCAGCGCCAGCAGGTCCTGCGGCTTGGTCACATGGACATCATGCTGGCGCAGATACTCGTAGAGCCAGAGCAACGCAAAGACTTCCCCGAGCAATGTGATCCTTCGGGGTGTTCGGCCGTCGTCGGTGATGACAGGCATCCAGCCTATTTCCCCACTGAGGCCCATGGCGCCGCGATGGCGCACGCCGTCGAGCACCAGGCCACCGCCGAGGAGGGCGTTGATGGAGATGTAGAAGAAGTCGCGGCTCTCCGCGCCAAGGCCATAGTCGAGCTCGGCCACCGCGGCGGCGTTGGACTCATTGTCGATGAAGATCGGGCGAGCGGTAAAATTCGTCAGTGCAGCGCGCACGTCGAAATTGGCCCATTGCGAATAGGTCTCGGGCATGCCGAGAAACGGGATCTCGCCGAGCCAGTCGGGGATGGCCAGTCCGATGCCGCTCAACCTGGCCTCGTCGATCAGCTTGCTGCGGCGGAAATAGGAAATCGCCTCGCCCGTGAGTTCGACGAATTCAGCAGGGAGGATGGCGCGTTTCTCGTGGTGGACGCGCCCGCGCACGGTGCCGATGGCGTCAACTGCCAGGATGGTGAGGTGGTCGCGGTCGATATGCACGCCGATCGAGTAGCAGCCTTCCGGATTGATCTCGAGCTCGATGGCTGGCTGGCCGCGCAGGCCGTGGCGGCGACGGGCCTCCATGATCAGCCCCTCGTCGAGGAGCTTGTCCACGATGCGGGCGATCGTCTGCTTGGTCAGTCCGGTCTTGCGTGCGATTTCGACGCGCGAGATCGGTGCATCCCGGTGGATTGCCCGCAGCACAAGGGCGCGATTGTGTTCCCCGGCATGCCCCGCATTGGAACCGGCAAGGTCTTCGGTCTGGATTGGCTGGGCCCGTTGTCGCGCGACCATGATACTGACAGTCCACTTTCGAATTGACACGGCTCGAATTGCATCTGGCGCCGTTGCGAAGCCGGCCTATCCCTTGACCGCGCCCGAGGTCATCGCCCCCAGGATCAACCTCTGGAGCAGGAGGAAGGCGACGATTGCCGGCACGACCGAGATCAGGCAGGCGGAAGCGAGCAATTGGATCGAGGAATCGGTCTGCATGCCCTTGAAGTTGAAGATGCCGACCCCGATGGGCAGCAGATCGTTCTTCGTCAGCAGCAGGAACGGCACCAGGAACTGCGACCAGCCGGCGATCACGGTGATGATGAAGACCGACGCGATGCCCGGCCCGGACAGCGGCAGGATGATGCGCCAGAATGTCGAGAAGCGGCTGCAGCCGTCGATCATCGCCGCCTCGTCGAGGCTCTTGGGAATGGCGTCGACCGTGCCCTTGAGCAGCCAGGCCGCGAGCGGCACGCCAAGGGCGATATAGACCATGATGACGCCGAAATGGCTGTCGGTCAGGCCCACGCGATTCATGTAGCGATAGAGCGGCACCATGATCACCAGCGGTGAAATCATCTGGAACGCCAGCAGCGCCATCATCCACAGGCCCTTGCCGCGGAAGGTGAAGCGCGAGAAGGCATAGGCGGCCGGCATCGCCACGATCAGCACGCCGACGGCACTGAGGGAGGCGAGCTTCAACCCGTTCCACAGATAGGTCGGGAAGAAGCTGTTGGTCATCACCGCGACGAAATTGTCGAAGGTCGGGTTCTTGGGAATGTAGCGGGAGACGCCGAGATAGATCTCCCGCTTGTCGCGCATGGCGATCGACAGCAGCCAGGAAAGCGGCCCGGCAAAGAACACGAAGGTGACCGCCATGAAGACATAGCTCAGCACGTCGCCGATGCGGTTGACGGTCTTGCCGGTCATGTCGGCTCCTCCCGCGGCAGGAACCAGGCATAGACGAGGGCAAGCCCCAGGCTGATCACCAGCATCAGCACCGACAGCACGCTGCCGCCCGAAAGGTCGTAATTGCGGAAGACGATGTTGAAGACATAGAGCGAGAGCACTTCCGTGGCGCGTCCCGGGCCGCCGCCCGTCAGCGCAATGATGGCGTCGAACGTGTTGATGGTCAGGATCGTGATCAGGATCATGTTGACCAGGATGGCCGCCCGCAATTGCGGCAGCGTGATGTAGATCAGGCGCTGGCTGGCCGAGGCGCCATCCATCTCGGCTGCTTCATAGAGCGCAGGGTCGATGCTCTTGAGGGCGGCGTACATCACCACCATCGAAAAGGCCGTGCCGCGCCAGATATTGGCGATTACGGCCGACCATGGCGCGATGCCGGGATCGGAAAGCCAGGCCACGGGATGCAGGTGCATGACCCGCAAGATGCTGTTGAGCGCGCCGTAAGGCGCCTCGCTGAACAGCATCTGCCAGATGATGCCGCCCGCGATGCCGGGTACCACCCAGGCGACGAGCGCAGTGGTGCGCAGCGTCGTGGTGCCCCACAGGCGGCGCTTTTCGCCACGGATGACCACCAGCGCAATCGCCAGGCCGAAGAATTGCTGGCCGACGACGCTGCCGCCCGTGAAGATCAGCGTGGTCAGCAGGATGCCCGGAAGCGCCGGAGAGCCCAGCCCGTTGACGATCGAGCCAAGCGTATAGTTTTCGCGATTGCCGATCAGGGTGGCGTCCGTGAACGCCAGACGAAACACGTCGAAGACCGGATAGAGATAGAAGATGCCGATCACCAGGATAACCGGCAATATCCAGGGCAAGGGCGCGCCTGTGAAGCGGCGTCCCAACCGGCTGGCAAGTCGGCCTGTCAGGGGGGCCGTGGTCACTGCGCTCATGGTTCGCCTGGTTCGCCCGGATCGAGAAAAAGGTCGCGCCGCCCGGGGAGGAGACAGGCGGCGCCGGCTTATCGCCGCTAGAGACGCTTGTAGGCTTCGAGAGCGGCGTTATAGGCGCCAGTCAAGGCGTCCTCGGGAGACTTGGTCCCCGACAGCACGTCGCCCATCATGATCTGAATCTGATTGGAGATTTCAGGATAGATGGGCGCGCCCGGGCGGGCCTGGCCGTCCTTCAGCGCCGCTGCGAAGGTCTTGTTCTCTGCGGTCGCGAACACCGGATATTTGTCGAACAGCGACGCCCTGGTCGGCAATTGCTGCTGCAAGGCGTTGGCAGGGCCCATATAGACGTCGCGCACGAAATTGGCGCACATCTCGATCTTCTTGGGGTCCTTGCTGAAGGAAGCGAAGGTCCAGCCGCCGGTGCCGGTCTGGCGCTTGTCGGCCGTCGGCCCGGGCAGGGGCGAGAACGCCCATTTGGCGAAGGCATCCGGTTCCAGGGTCGATTTGAGCTGGGCAAGCTGCCAGTTGCCGCCGAAGAACAAGGAGGCTGTTCCGGCAGCGGCGGCAGCGTTCAGATCGTCATAGTTGGCTATGGTCGTCACACGCTTGGGCGCGGCGCCGGAGTCTACCAGATCCTTATAATAGTTGAGGGCCTTGAGGAATTTCGGCCGGTTCTCGTCGTCGCCGAACACGGGCTTGCCGGCATCGTCGACGAGCTTGCCGCCGAGATCCCAATAATTGGACAGCCAGTCGAACGTGGCGCCTTCATAGCGCCCGCCATTGAAGAGCACGCCCTCCATGCCCTGTTCCTTGGAGGCGAGGCCCGCCTTCTTGAGATCGTCCCAGGTCTGCGGCGCATCCTTGTTGATATCGGTGCGACGATAAAGGACGCGCAGATCGGTGTCCCACCACCAGGCGTAGATCTTGCCATCCTTGTCGCTGATGCCATCGCGCACGAAGGGGAAGAGGTCGGCGATCTCCTCCTTGCTGAAGTACGGTGTGAAGTCGGCCAGGACATGATTGACCTTGAACTGGCCCAGCACGAACGAGTCGACCGATGCGCAATCCGGCGCCGTGCCGGCCTTGGCCTGCTCGAGCATCTTGGCCTGCTCGGTGCCGATGTCCTGAGACATGTACTGGAGCTGGAGCTGCCAGTCGGGGTGCTTCTTGATGAAGTCGACATAGAGATCCTGGTAGCCCTTGCCGATGGCCGCATCGGCATTGCCGGGACTGTCGAGGGTTACGCGCAGGATCAGCTTGTTGGGTGCGCTGGCCAGCCCGATACGGTCAGAGGCCGTCAGATCATCGGAATAGGCGGGCAGTGCGGAGCATAGGATCGTGCTCAGCGCCAAGGCGCCGACGAGATGTCTCATCACAATGGTTTCCTCCCAAGGGAATGCCCTGCAGCGGAATTCTCACAGTTGACCTGAGGTAGTTTTGATGCTGCATTGATTAGATTAAGTGACTTTGTTTTCGTGTCAAGTCGCCAAAAGACGACCCGAGGAGGAAACCAGCATGGCTTCGGTCAGCATCGAGAACGTGCGCAAGAGCTATGGCGCGCTCGAAGTCGTGCATGGCCTGAACGTCGAGATGGAGGACGGTTATTTCATCGTCCTGGTGGGTCCGTCGGGCTGCGGAAAATCGACCCTGCTTCGCATGATCGCCGGCCTGGAATCGATCACCTCGGGCACGATCCGTGTCGGCGACCGGGTGGTCAACGACCTCGCCCCCAAGGAACGCGACATCGCGATGGTGTTCCAGAACTACGCTCTCTACCCGCATATGACGGTCTATCAGAACATGGGATTCTCGCTGAAGATCGCGCGGCGGCCCAAGTCCGAAATCACGCGGAAGGTGGGAGGCGCCTCCTCGATCCTCGCCCTCGATCGCTACCTGGAGCGCAAGCCCGCGGCGCTGTCGGGCGGCCAGCGCCAGCGCGTCGCCATGGGCCGCGCCATCGTGCGCGATCCCAAGGTCTTCCTGTTCGACGAACCGTTGTCCAACCTGGACGCCAAGCTCAGGGTGCAGATGCGCTCGGAGATCCGTGACCTGCACCGGCGCCTGGGCACCACCACGGTTTACGTCACCCATGACCAGACCGAGGCCATGACCATGGCCGACAAGATCGTCGTGCTCAACGCGGGCCGGATCGAGCAGGTCGGCTCGCCACTGGAACTCTATCGCAACCCGGCGAACCTCTTCGTCGCCGGCTTCATCGGCTCGCCCCACATGAACATCATATCTGGCCCGATCGCCCAGCGGCTCGGCGCCGAGACCATCGGCATACGGCCGGAACATCTGCTGGTCAGCCGGGACGGCGAGGGCTGGGAGGGCGTCGTCGCCGTCGCCGAGCATCTGGGCAGCGACACGTTCCTCTATGCCGACGTGCCGGACGCAGGACGCGTCACCGTTCGCACAGGGGGTGAGTTTGCCGTGCGCCTTGGCGAGACGGTTCGGCTCAACCCGATGCCGGACCAGATCCATCGCTTCCAGCAGGACGGCTCGGTCGTCGCCCGTTCCTGATCCCTCTCACCCAAACCGGCGTTTCCAGGGGACGCCTTGTTGCTCACGCTCAAGGAAAGAACATGCGCATTCTCATTCTCGGCACTGGCGGCATGGCAAGGCAGCACGCCGAAAACTTCTCGGCGATCGACGGCGTCAGCGTCGTGGGCGGCGTCGATGTCGTGCCCGACCGCCTTGCAGCCTTCTGCGCCCAGCACAACATCGCCCGGCAATTCGCCAGCCTCGAGGACGCCCTGAAGTGGGGCGAGTTCGATGCGGTGGCGAATGTCACGCCCGACCGTATCCATCACCCTACCACCATGCAGGCCATCGCTGCCGGCAAGCATGTCTTCTGCGAAAAGCCGCTGGCGACCGATGCCAGTCTCGCCATGGAAATGACCGAGGCGATGGAGAAATCCGGCAAGGTCGGTATGGTCAACTTCACCTATCGCAACTCGCCCGCCTTGCAGAAGGGCCGGCAGATGGTGCTCGCCGGCGAGATCGGCGCCGTGCGCCACATCGAGGCTTCCCACCTGCAGAGCTGGCTGGTCGGCAAGGCCTGGGGAGACTGGAAGACCGAAAGCAAATGGCTCTGGCGCCTGTCCAGGAAGCACGGCTCCAATGGCGCACTCGGCGATATCGGCATCCATATCGTCGACTTCACGTCCTATGGATCGGGCCTCGACGTGGCCCATGTGTTTGCCCGCCTGAAGACCTTCGACAAGATAGAGGGCAACGTCATCGGCGAGTATGATCTCGACGCCAATGACAGTTTCACCATGAATGTCGATTTCACCAATGGCGCTGTCGGCACCATCCAGGCCACCCGCACGGCGGCGGGACAACTCGATCAGCTGCGCCTGCGGGTCTATGGCGAGAAGGGCTCGATCGAGATGATCTACGACACAGGCAGGTCGTATCTGCGCGCATGCCTTGGCCGCGACCTCGATACGGCCAACTGGCGCGACATTCCCTACGATCCCGTCGACACCAACTACAAGCGCTTCGTGGCTGCGGTACGGGCGGGCAAGACTCAGGAACCCTCCTTCCGTCGCGCTGCCGATATCCAGAAGGTGCTGGACAAGGCAATGGCCTCCGATCAGAGCCGCCGCGACGAAGCTGTCGGGTAAGGCTCGAGGGGTGGGTCTGAAACACAGCTTGGGATCGTCAAAACATATGTGCTTCGAGCGCGCCATTCCTGGTTCCCTGAGCATCGGCTTGCCGATTCACTGATTTTGTAAATGTTCCCCAAGCATCAGTCTCTCTCGCCTCCGCCGTCGTCCCACCACAATGCGCAAGCGCTCTCGTTCCCACGCCCTTTCGGGCTGGGTTGATTGAGGAGACCGGGCGATGGCGGCTGCGGGGCAGCCGTGAAAGCAGGATCATGGAAGATGCAGGCCGCACTGTCGGTGCAGGCCACCATCGCCCCGTTCCGGCAGCCTCACACGCTGACAAGGCGCGCAAGGCCACCTGTTTTTCCGCCTTCTGAAGGCGGAGGCGAGCCGGGAGCGGATGGCACGGACCATCCGAACCCGGCCCAGCCGGCTCGGCAAAGGGGCTGAGCGACATCCATCCTGGCCGGACGGCGGCATCAGCCGTCTTCACCGCATCGGCGGGAGGAGGGACGAAGGCGTTGCCGGGCTCAAGCCCTTCACGCTCCGTCCGGGGATTGCGTGGTCTTTCCATCGCGTGGCACTTCCATGGTGTGCCGATCCCGTCTGTCCCGCTCGTCACCCCTGGCGGCCGGCTTCAAAGGAAGCAGGACCGCCGCACGCGCCTATCGCCTGGACAGGCTGTCGGGGTGGATGGAAGCGTTCGGAGCCGGGTTGTTCCTACGCCGGCCGCTGACGCCTCATTCCGTTACGGAATAAAGCATGGGAACGAACGAAAGTCAATCTCCGTTCGTTCTATGTTCAACGCAATCCAACGCCTGTGTCATCCGCGGGGTAGGATGCCACGCAGAGCACCATCGATTGACACGAGCACTGACGAGCGGTTTGGCCGGCTAACCAAGGGATCGTTCAAGACTGAGCGCTTCCAGCGCCGCGCCCCCTGCACTCTCATACACCGGCGCCGATTCACTGATCTTTTGACGGCCCCTTAGACTGCCACCATCGGCGAAGGCAGTAGCTGATCGAACAAGGGCAGCAGGGCTGCGCCGATGGCGATCCCTCCACCGGCGAAGGTTGCCGGCCGGATCGGCGAAATCCAGGGCGTCGAGACCGGCCGGATCGAGCTGTCGGCGCGTTCCATCACCATGCGCTCGATCAGTGCATCGATCGCGTTGCGCGGCAGGTCGCCCCCGATCAGGATCGCGCCCGGCGCCACGAATCCGGCCATAGCGATGATGGCATCGAGCAAATGGCCGGCCGCGGTTTCGATCCAGGCGCGCACGGCTGGTGTCATGGGCAAATCCTCGCCGTCCTGCAGCATCTTCCTCTCGGCGGGCGTCAGCCTGGCATGCAGGGCGCCCAGGCCCACCACGGAATCGAGCGGCACCTGGTCGGGGCCGGTTCGCATCGCGCCGATATCGCCGGCCCTTCCATGCACGCCACCGAAGGGAACGCCCTGCAGCAGGAGGCCTGCCCGCACCGCTGCGTCGATGACGATGAGGACGAGGCCGCCATCGACTGCACCTGCGCCGAACATGCGTTCCGCCAAGGCGCCGACCACACAATCGCGCTCCACCATCACGCGGAGCGGGCTGAGGCCGGCGCTCAGGGTTCCCGGGTCCAGGGCACCCGGCGTGCTGGCGCCGATGCCGATGCCGACGATATTCTGTGGCTGGGCAGGCCCGCTCCTGAGCCGCGCCAGGACTTCGCCGATCGCGGCAGCGAGGTCGGTGCCGGGATCGAAGATGATCCTGTCGCGCACCTGCCCGCCAAGATCGATCAGTACCGCCTCGCTCGCAGCCCCGGCGAGGCGAATGCCGACGGCGAAGGCGCCATTCGGGTTGATGGCAAACTCCACCGAGGGCTGGCCCGATCCCTCGCCGCGTCGCCGGCTCGCCGTCACCAGCCCGTTTTCGCTGAGACGGCGCAGGATGTTGGTCAGCCCCGGCGCAGACAAGCCGCTGCGGCGCGCGAGTTCAGGACGGGTGAGGGGACCGGCACGGCGGATCGCTTCGAGCGTGACCCGAAGATTATGCTCGGCAACCAGGAGCGGCGTGCGCCCGGTCCTGGCGCCGGGAGAGGCCGCCGACGCTGGCTTTTCTCGTCGCCTTACCCGGGCCCGTCCGCTCTGCATCATCGCTCCTGCGCGCCAAATTCGCCGGCTCAGCTTTGGCCCGAGCCGTGTGCGCCCATCATTATTTTGAGTCAAGTCATCCAAAAGCGTGGGATTCTGTCACGAGTTTCTGCTCAGGGTGGACTGAACACCCCGGCCTTTGTCATCCAGGCCATTCACCGGCGTGGGACCGTTCATGGCAACCTCTTTGTCCGAACGAAGAGAGGGCGGGATCACGCCCGCCCTCTCTTCGTTTTCTGCAGATCGGCCTCACTTCGCCGCGTTCATGCGCGGTGGGAAGGGGCTTTGGAGCGCGTACTGAAACCCTGCTTGGTCCGCGCGCATATCCTTCAAGCCAACGGAAGGATAAGCCGGCTATTCAGCAATCGCTCGGAAATTCTCAGTGGGCAGAGGCGCTCCTGCATCCACAAGACCTTCGGTCTTGAGGTCGGACCAGAGAGAAGCGGGAATGGTCCAGCGCATATAGGCGAGGTTCTGTTCAAGCTCGGCCACGGCGCGTGCGCCGGGAATGACGCTGGCCACGATGGGATGGCCGAGCGGGAATTGCAGCGCGGCGGCGGCGAGGGGCACGCCGTGGCTTTCGCAGACCCTCTGGATGCGCCGCACGCGCTCCAGCACGGCCGGGGGCGCGATTTTCGTATTGAAGGTCGCTCCTTCCACCGGGCCCGTCGCCAGGATGCCGGAATTGTAGGGGCCGCCGATGATGATCCTGGTGCCGCGCTTCTCGCATTCGGGCAGCAGGGTCGCGAGAGGCTCCTGTTCGAGCAGCGTGTAGCGGCCCGCGAGCAGGAAATAGTCGAAACGGCCGGCGGTGACGAAATCCGCCAGCATCTGCCACTGGTTGATGCCCACCCCCACGGCCTTGATCACGCCTTGCGAACGCAATTCGTCAAGGGCGGGATAGGCGCCTTCCATCGCCTCCCTGAAACGGCTGTGGGCGAAGGGATCCTCCCCCGGGGCGAAATGCAGCGCCTCGTCGGGATCGTGGATCGCCAGCATGTCGATGGCATCGACCCCGAGGCGCTTCAGGCTGCCCTCGATCGAACGCAGCACGCCATCGCGCGAATAGTCGAAATCGGCCCGGAAGGGTGGGGCGGCGTCCCAGAGCACCGGCTTAACCTCCTCGGGGGGAATGGGCACGAGGTCGTAGCCGACCTTGGATGAAATCACGATCTCGTTGCGGGGCAGGGAAGCAATCGCTTCGCCCAGCCGGCTTTCGGCAAGACCGAAGCCGTAGACGGGCGCCGTGTCGAAGTAGCGCAGGCCGTTCGCGAAGGCGGCATGCACGGTGTCATGGGCAACCCTAGGATCGGTGGCGCGATACATGTTGCCGAGGCCCGTGCCTCCAAGGCCCATCGTGGTCACCTTCAATCCGCTGGCCGTGATGGCCCTCGTTTTCAATTTAGACATTGATTTTCCTGAATATTTCTTGCTTCGCCGCACATGCCGACCACCTCCCGGCAGCTGTGTCGCCGCAGGGCGCGAAAAACATATTGACAGAAAATTTGTCGTACAACAAGGTAACCGTACGATGGGAAGCGCGCTCCAGGCGTCGCTCATATCGGCTCAAGGGGAGGTTGCAGTGACCAAGGAATTCCAGGACGAAGAGGCCGAGCTTCTTGCGCAGCGCCGGCTCAACCGCAGGCAGGCTTTCAGCTTCGCCACCAAGGCGGGCCTCGGCGCGGCGGCGCTGGCGAGCGGTGCGGCCGGACTGCTGGCGAAGACCGATCTCGCACTGGCCCAGGCCTCAGGGGCCAGCGCCGGGCTGCCGAGGAGGCCCTACAAGTTCCATTTCGTCTGCCACGTGACGCTGGACCAGTTCTTCACCCCCTGCATCTACGGCATCCAGGACGCTTGCGCCGCCTTCGGCACCACCTATCAGTGGACCGGCTCGCAGAAGAATGTGGTCTCCGAGATGGTGTCCGCCATGCAGACGGCCATTGCCCAGAAGGCCGATGGCATCGCCGTTTGCCTGGTCGATCCCAAGGCCTTCGACGCCGCCACCGACATGGCCGCCGCCGCCGGCATCCCGGTGATCGCCTTCAATGCCGACGTGCCGGCCGGCAGCCCCAACAAGCGCCTGTCCTATGTCGGCCAGCCGCTCTACACGGCGGGCTACAACGTCGCCATGAAGTGGCTGAAGCTGCTGCCCAAGAGCGCCCATGTCATGCTGACGATCGGCGTGCCCGGTTCGCTCAACACCCAGCCGCGCCTCGATGGCTATATCCAGGCGATCAAGGATTTCGGCAACGGCGTCACCTACGACGTCGTCAACTCCGGCCCGGATCCACAGACCGAAATCTCCCGGGTGGAGAGCTATTATCTCAGCCACCAGAACGTTGCCGGCCTGTTCGGCACGGGCGGCTCGGATACCTATGCCTGCGGCTTCGTCTCCAACAAATATGGTCTGGCCAAGAAGGGCGGCATTGTCGCCGGCTTCGATCTCTTCCCGCAGACATTGACCTATATCAAGGGTGAGGACGTGACCTTCACCACCGACCAGCAGGCCTATCTGCAAGGCTTCCTGCCGGTGCAGCAGATGTTCCTCTACAAGGTCTCCGGCGGCTTGGTCGGCCCAGCGAACAGCGACACCAGCCAGGCTTATGTCACCAAGGACAATGTCGACAACTATCTCGGGCAGACCCGCTTCGAGGGCCGCACCAACGCGGAGCCGACTTGATCGGGCGTTGGGCAGTCCGACTGGCGCACGAAGCACGGAATGGCAGTCTTCGACTGCCATCTTCCTGCCTTGCCTGCGCATCGTATCCGAGAATGGCGGTCGGAGACCGCCACTCCAAAGGCGCGAGAGTCCCTGATCGATGAACACGAAATCCGGTAATCCCGATGCAACGTCGGCCAGCATCGCGCCGCGGCCGAAGGTGTCGGTTGGCAATGTCCTGATCATGCTGCTCTCCCGCTACAGGGAGGCCAGCATCGCGGTCGTCGCCGTCCTGCTGGTCATCTATTTCCAGATCGGCAGCAATGGTGGCTTCCTCACCACGCAGCTGATGAGCGTCGTGCTTCGCGATGCCGGCCGGCTCGGCATGATCGCTGCCGCGGAGGTGATGCTGATGATCACCGGCGAGATCGACCTCTCGCTGAGCAGCACATTTTCGCTCGCGCCCTATCTGATGGTGCTGATGTCGATCACTTTCGGGCTGCCGCTCTACGCGGGTGCGGCCATCGGCATCCTGCTCGGCGTGCTGGTGGGGTTCATCAACGGCTTCATCACGGTCAGGCTGCGCGTACCCTCGCTCATCACCACGGTGGGCACGCTGTTCCTTTTGAATGGCGTCACCGTCTCGATCTACGACAGCCAGCCGATCGTGGCGCCGAGCGAAGAGCCCTTCAATGCAATTTTCGGCGAGAGTCTGTTCGGGCCGAACGATTCACCATTCTCGCTCCATGGCCTCTCGGCCTTCTCGCCGTTCCTGTGGGCACTGCTCGTGGTGCTGGTGCTCGCCGTGGTGCTGACGCGCACGCGTTTCGGCCTGCACACCATCGCCACCGGCAGCAACATCACCGGGGCTCGCGAGATCGGCATCCGCACGGACTGGATGAAGATCTATAATTTCATGATCGCCGGCGGCATCGCCGCCTTTGCGGGCATCATCAACACGGCGGAATTCTCATCCGCGGATCCCACGGCCGGCAGCCCCTTCCTTACCCTGCAGGCTATTGCCGCGGCGGTGATCGGCGGCACTTCGCTGATGGGTGGTTCGGGCACTGTGGTCGGCTCGCTGATCGGTGCCTTCGTGGTCGCCGCCCTCAACAATGGGCTGGTGATGGTGGGCGCCCAGGCCACCACCTCGGACATCTACCTGGGAGCCGCCATCGTCGCGGCGATGATCCTCAACGTGCAGGTCGGCCGTCTCAGGCTGAGGAGGCGGACATGACGAGCGATATTTTGCCGCCGCTGCCGGTGGATGCCCCGGTCATCCTGGAGATGCAGCATATCAGCAAGAGCTTCGGCCCGGTAACGGCGCTCGTCGATGTCAGCCTGAAGCTGCGCAAGGGCGAGGTGCTGGCTCTGGTCGGCGACAATGGCGCAGGCAAGTCGACCCTCATCAAGACGATGTCCGGCTTCCACGCGCCCGACGGCGGCAAGATGTTCTTCAACGGCAAGGAAACGCATTTCGCCTCGCCCCGTGATGCGCGGGCGCTGGGCATCGAGACCGTCTACCAGGACCTGGCCCTGATCGGCGATCTCAGCGTCTACCACAATATGTTCCTTGGCCGGGAGCAGCGCCGGCGCTTTCTCGGCTTCAACCTGCTGGACAATGAGCGCATGCGCGAACTCTCGCGCTCCTATCTCGACACGCTCGGTATCGCCATTCCAAGCGTCAACAGCACGGTCGATATGCTCTCTGGCGGCCAGCGCCAGTGCATCGCCGTGGCACGCTCGATCTATTCTTCGCCCACCGTATTGATCCTCGATGAGCCGCTTGCCGCCCTCGGCGTGCGCGAAAGCGCCCATGTGCTCGGCCTCATCCAGAATCTGCGGCGCCAGCGCGAAGTCTCGGTGGTGCTGATCGTGCACAACTACAACCAGATCTTCGAGGTCTGCGACCGCATCAACTTCCTGCATTCCGGCGAGATCGTGCTCGATGCCGCGACCTCCGAGACCAGCGAGGAAGAGCTTATCCGCATCGTCAAATCCGGCCTCGGCAAGCGCGCCATCCTGGCTGCCGAGCAGGAGATCGGACCTATCTCGCCAGCTGGACCGAGAAACTGAGAGGAAATTCCATGAAGATCGACGTCAGGCACGCCTCGCACGCCGATGCGGTGCGCGAATACGACACGCAGACGCTGCGGCGCCATTTCCTGGTCGAGACCGTGTTTGCCGACGGCGAGATCCGCCTCACTTATTCCCATTATGACCGCATGGTGATCGGCGGCGCCATGCCACTCGGCCAAGGCTTGACCCTGACCGCGCCGAAGGCGATCGGCCAGGAGACCTTCCTGGCCGAGCGTGAGCTTGGTGTGCTGGCCGTCAGCGGTGCCGGCCGCGTTGTCGTCGATGGCAATGCCTATGAGCTGGGGAAATATGAATGTCTCTATGTTGGTCGCGGTGCGGGCGAGGTGCGCTTTGAAAGCGTGGATGTGGCGGTGCCGGCCAAATTCTACCTCGTCTCCACGCCGGCTCACGCGAACCACCCCACGGTGCTCCTTACCCGCGACAAGGCAAGGCATCTGGCCCCCGGGGACGCCGCCACGGCCAACAGGCGTGCGATCTTCCAGTTCATCCACCCCGAAGTCTGCCAGTCCTGCCAACTCACCATGGGCCTGACCATGCTGGAGACGGGCAGCGTGTGGAATACCATGCCCAGCCACACCCATGACCGCCGCATGGAGGCCTATCTCTATTTCGATCTCGATGCCGACCAGCGCGTTTTTCACTTCATGGGCGAACCCCAGGAAACGCGGCACTTGCTGGTGGCCAATGAGCAGGCGATCATCTCCCCGCCCTGGTCGATCCATTCGGGCGCGGGCACCAAGAATTACAGCTTCATCTGGGCCATGGCCGGCGATAACAAGAGCTTCACCGACATGGACCATATCGCCATCGGCGATCTGAGGTGAGCATGGCGGCAAATCCCTTCGATCTAACGGGCCGCGTCGCCGTCGTTACCGGCGCCAACACCGGCATCGGACAGGCGATCGCGCTTGCCCTTGGCCAGGCGGGTGCGGCGATTGTCGCCGTCGGCCGCTCACCCATGGACGAGACCGAGGCGCTGGTGCGGAGCGCGGACGCCCGCTTCCACGCCATCCGCGCCGATCTGGGCGGCATCGCTCCGGTGAAGGCCATTGTTGCCGAGACACTCTCGACCTTCGGCGGCCTCGACATCCTAGTCAACAATGCCGGCATCATCCGCCGTACCGATGCGATTGATTTCAGCGAAGAAGACTGGGACGCGGTGATGGACGTCAACCTGAAGACGGCCTTCTTCCTGTCGCAGGCCGCCGCCCGTCACATGATCGGACGGGGGAGGGGCAAGATCGTGAACATCGCCTCGCTGCTCTCCTTCCAGGGCGGTATCCGCGTGCCGTCCTACACGGCTTCCAAGAGCGGGCTCGCCGGCATCACCCGGCTGCTCGCCTGCGAATGGGCGGGCAGCGGCATCAATGTCAACGCTATCGCGCCCGGCTATTTCATCACCAACAATACCACCGCCCTGCGCGAGGATCCCGACCGCAGCGCGGCCATCCTGGCACGTGTGCCAGCGGGCCGGTGGGGCGACCCGGCGGATATCGGCGGTGCGGCGGTGTTCCTGGCCTCATCCGCGTCGGATTATGTCCATGGCGCGGTCATCCCCGTCGATGGCGGGTGGCTGGCGCGGTAGGGCCGCCGGGCCGGGGGTCCTGAAAACCACGGGCCGGCGAATATCGGCGATAATGGCCGCCAGATGGGTGCTCCCCGCTGCGTCCGGCGAACACGCCGCTTCGGGCAGGCACGAAGCTGTCAACTAACGGAACTCCCTGTCTTTTTTCATCCCGGGTCATCGTCCGATCCAAAGTCCCTTGCCCATTTAGGAGAGAAAGAGTACGGTTGCCGCCTTGAGGGGTTGTCGTACAATCTCTACAACAAGATCGCCCTGACCGGAATGTCGCGAAACAGCGACGGCAGCAGCTCCGGGGGCCATGCAACGGGAGGTATTTCATGATCGACAAGGTCAGTTCGCGGTTCGGCGTCCTCAATCGCCGTTCGTTCCTTGCCACCATAGCGGCGGGGGCCACGGTCGCCGCGCTGCCCAGCCGGCTCTTCGCGGCCGACAAGCCCACGCTCGTCACTTCGATCCGCTCGCTTTCGAACCCCTATCACGCCGTCTGGAAGACTGGTGCCGAGGCCTTTGCCTCCGCCATCGGCCTCGACCATGTCACGCTTGTCTCCGAGGGCAACAGCGAGAAGGGCATCGCGGACATCAAGGCCATGCTTGCCAAGACGGGCGGTAACATGGTGCTCAACTCCGACCCCAACGACACGCCGGATGCCCGCCCCATCGCCGAGTCCTGCGCGAAGGCCGGCGCCTATGTCGTCACGCAGTGGAACAAGCCGGATGACCTGCATCCGCGCGACTTCAATCCCTATTACGTCTCGCATATCGAGTTCGACGGCATTGCCAGCGGCAAGCAGATCGCCGAGATCCTGTTCAAGGCCATGGGCGGCTCCGGCGGCATCGTCGCCCTTGGCGGCCAGATCTCGAACACGGCGGCGATCGAGCGCAAGAAGGGCCTCGATGCTGCGCTGGCGGCCAACCCGAACATCAAGCTGCTCGACTTCCAGGTCGCCAACTGGAAATCCTCGGAAGCCTATGATCTGACCGGCAACCTGCTCACCCGCTTCGGCGACGACGTCAAGGGCGTGTGGGCCGCCAATGACGACATGGGCACGGGCGCCCTGGAATCCCTGCGTTCCGAGAACCTGGCCGGCAAGGTGCCGGTGGTCGGCGTCGACGGCATCAAGGCGGCCGTGGATGCCGTGCGCAAGGGCGAGTTTGCCTGCACTGTCACCTCCGACCCCTTCTGGCAGGGCGGCATGGGCCTCGCCATCGGCCTGGCGGCATTGCAGAAGAAGATCGATCCGGCCAAGGAACCGGCGGAGCACCGCGAGTTCTACGGCAAGGCGGTGCTGATCTCGAAGGACAATGTCGAGGAGTACTACAAGACCAATATCGACTCCCATCCCACCCTTGACTGGAACGACCTGTGGGGCCGCGTCGTCGGCCCGATCCGCTCCTGAGGGCAAAACCAGCTTTCTGTTTTCGACAGTCGGCGGTCCCTCCTCTCGCGACTGGCTTACTGCTGGCGGGCGCCCGCGTCCGCCAGCTTTTTCAAATGGCTTAGCGAGGTGTCCTCTTTTGACCATCGATGCCGAGAATCTTAAAACTGTCGCGAAAAGCGAGCGGGAACGTGTGATGCCGGCCTTTGCGAGCCGCCTGTCCGGCGGGCTGAATCTCAAGCGCTGGCGCAATTATGCACCGGCCCTCGTCCTGATTGCGTTGTGTATCCTGATTGCGATCGCCAATCCGAATTTCATCGAGCTGCGCAACCTGGTGCGTATCGCCAATTCGGCGGCCGTGCCGCTGACGCTTGCAATGGGGCTCACCTTCATCATCCTGCTCGGCAGCATCGATCTCTCCGTCGAAGGCTCGCTCTCCATTTCGGCCATGGTCACGGTGCTGCTCGCTGCCAACGACCTGAACGCCAACTCCTATGGCTGGCTCGCGGTGCTGGCCGCCATCGCGGCCAGCACCGCAATGGGCTTCGCCACCGGGGTGATCCAGACCTATCTGCGCATTCCCTCCTTCATGGCGACGCTCGGCGTCTGGTTTATCGGCCTCGGCATCTCCGTCTACATGCTGGGCGGGTCCGCCGTCAGGCTGATGGATCCCTCGATCCGCGACCTTGCGCTGGCGCGCTTCCTCGGCCTGCCACTGGCGGTCTGGGTCGCGCTCGGCACCTTCGCCCTGGCTTGTCTCGTGCAATATTTCACCCGGCTCGGCCGGCACATCATGGCGATCGGCGGCGGCGAGGATGTCGCCGAGCTGTCGGGCATCAATCTGCGCCGTGTGCGCATCATGGCATTTGGCCTCGCGGGCTTCTTCTTCGGCGTCGCAGGCGTGCTTTCCGCCGCCCAGCTTGGTCGCTCCGATGCGGTGATTGCCGACGGGCGCCTGTTTGCGGCTGTCACGGCGGTGGTCGTGGGCGGCACTGCGCTGACGGGTGGGGAAGGCGGCGTGATCAACACCCTCGTCGGCGTGCTGATCGTGACCGTCCTCGGCAATGGCATGATCCTGCTCGGCGTCTCGCCCTATGTGCAGCAGACCGTGCAGGGCCTGATGATCATCGCGGCCGTCGCCCTTTCGCTCGATCGCCTGCGCCTGAGGATCGTGAAATGACCTCCCTGCTGTCAGCCAGTGCCATCAGCAAATCCTTCGCTGGCGTTCCCGCTTTGAGGGAGGTCTCCCTCGATATCCGGCCTAACGAGGTGGTGGGACTGATCGGCGAGAATGGCGCCGGCAAGTCGACGCTGATGCGCATCCTGGCCGGCACGCACCAGCCCGACAGCGGCACGCTCCTCCTCGACGGCGAGTCGCTGAGACTTCGTAGCGCTCGCGACGGGGCGGCGCACGGCATCGGCATGGTCTTCCAGGAGCAGTCCCTTCTGCTCAACCTCTCGGTCGCCGAGAACATCTATCTCGGCCAGGAGGACCGGTTCATCCGCTTCGGGCTGATGAACTGGCGGGCGATGCGGGCGGCAGCGCGGCGCCAGCTTGCCAAGGTGGGCGTCGACATCGACGTCGCTGCTCGCACGTCAGAGCTCACCTTCGCCGCGCGCCAGATGGTGGAACTCGCCAAGGCCCTGACATTGGAGGAGACGGTCTCGCGCCCGCTGGTGATCCTGCTCGACGAACCGACTTCGGTCCTCGGCGGCAGCGACATCGAGATGCTGTTCGGCCGGGTGCGGTCCCTGAAATCGCGCGCGAGCTTCGTCTTCGTCTCCCATCGCCTCGAGGAGGTGTTGCACGTCTCCGACCGCGTCTACACGATGAAGGACGGGCAGGTGGTGGCCGAACATCAGGCTCGCGACGTCAGCGCACCGCAGCTCCACGAGATCATGGTCGGGCGCGGTCTGCAGGCGGCCTATTACAAGGAAGACAAGCAGCTCCCACCGCGCACTGAAATCGTGGTGGAAGCCAGGAGCCTCGGCGTCGAGGGCGTCTTCCGCGATGTCGACCTGCAGATCCGCGCCGGCGAGATCGTCGGCATCGCCGGCGTGGTGGGCTCCGGCCGAGAGGAAGTGACGCGCGCCATCGGTGGCTTCCTCACCCACACCGCCGGCTCGCTCAAGATCAATGGCCAGGCCGTGCATTTCCGCTCGCCCGAACAGGCCGTGCGCAAGCAGATCGGCTACGTCCCGCGCGAGCGGCGCGTCGAGGGGCTGGTGATGTTCCTCTCCGTCGCAGAGAACATCTCGCTGGCCGACCTTTCCTCGGTGATGCGTGGCGGCGCCATCAATTATGGCCTGGAACGGCGGCTGGCCGGCGACTGGATCAAGCGCCTCCATATCAAGGCACCGGGCCCCGACATCGCCTGCCGCAAGCTCTCCGGCGGCAATCAGCAGAAGGTGGTGCTGGCGCGCTGGATGACTGCGGGCTCGCGCATCCTCGTCCTCGACCATCCGACCCGAGGGCTCGACGTGGGCGCCAAGGAGGAGGTCTACGACCTGGTGCGGGACCTGTCGTCCCAAGGGGTGGCGATTCTGCTGATCTCCGACACGCTGGAGGAGACGATCGGCCTCTCGCACCGAGTTCTCGTGATGCGCGACGGTGCGGTGACGGCCCATTTCGACGCCGCGCCGGGCCACAAGCCCGACCAGGTCGAACTCGTGCGGGCGATGGTTTGAGGAGGACGTGGTTTGAGGAGGAAGTGGTTTGAGGAGGAACTCATGGAGCGAACCGACAGCCTGAAGACTCTCCTGGCCACAGGATGGCTCCAGGGCGCCATTCCCCTAGCCTTGCTGGTCGCGCTGGTGCTGATCATCGAGGTCGCCGCGCCAGGCTTCCTGACGGGCGATACGCTCCTTCTCCTGCTCTCCAACACGGCGGTGCTCTTCATCCTGGCCGCCGGCGTCACCTTCGTGATCCTGATCGGCGGCATCGACTTGTCGATCCAGTCGGTGGCCTCGCTGGCCAGCGTCATCCTTGCCCAGCTCCTGCCGCGCGTGGGATTGCTGGCCTTTCCCGTCGCCATCCTGTCGGGTTTCGTCTTCGGCCTGCTGAGTGGCTATGTGCATGTTCGGCTGAAGGTGCCCTCCTTCGTGGCGACGCTGGCCACCGGCGGCGTGGTGGCGGGCATTGCCCTCTGGGTGGCAGACGGCCGGGCGATCACCATCGAGGAGGGGGGTCGTGCAAACACAGCCTGGATCAATGGCAGCCTCGGCGGCCTGCCGACGGTGGTCATCATCGCCGCAGTGATCGGAATCGTGGCCTATATCGGTCTGCGCTATACGCGCTTCGGGCGCTACAGCATGGCCATCGGGGCCGGGGAGCCGGCCGCCATCGCAGCGGGCATCAATGTCGACCGCACCAAGATCGTCGCCTTCGCCATTTCCGGCATGCTCGCGGCCATCGCCGGCACGATCCTCGCTGCTCGCCTCTCCAGCGGTTCGCCGGTCCTCGCCAACCAGCTGCTGCTGCCGGCGATTGCCGCCGTCATCGTCGGCGGAACGGCGATCACCGGCGGTCTCGGTGGCATTGCACGCACCGCGGTGGGAGCGCTGATAATTTCCATCGTGCGCATCGGCACGACTTTCGTGGGGATCAACATCTTCGCCGAAAACATCGTCTTCGGCGCCGTGCTCGTCATGGCCGTCGCCATCACCATCGACCGCAGCAAGATCGCCATCATCAAATGAGGGAGCCCTGGCACGGGAAGCACGAAGACGGAGGGCCGGGCTCGAGGGCACGGCCTCCCCAGGGGGCGGCTGTCACTTCATGGTGTCGAGGCCGATCAGCTCGATCTTGTAGCCGTCCGGATCCTCGACGAAGGCGATATGCGTGGTGCCGTGCTTCATCGGGCCGGGTGGGCGGGGGATCCTTGCGCCCTGCTTTTCCAGCGCGCCGCAGACGGCGTAGATGTCGTTGACCCCGAGGGCGAGATGGCCGAAGCCGGTGCCGATCTCATAGGGTGTCGCCTGGTCCCAGTTGTAGGTCAGCTCGACCACCGTGCTGTCCTCCTCCGGGCCGTAGCCGACAAAGGCGAGGGTGAAGCGCCCGCCGGGGAACTCTTCCTTGCGGAGCAGCTTCATGCCGAGCAGCTCCGTATAGAACTTGACAGACGTGTCGAGATCGAAGACTCGGATCATCGTATGCATCATTCGGAATTGGCCAGACGCATCGGTCATCGTACGGATCCTCTTACAAGTTGTCGTTTTCACACTGGTTTTTAGGAAAGCAGGGCGCGGGAGAGGGCCTCTGCTCTTGATGTTCCAAGTCAGTGTTGTATGATAACCATGCAAGCAGTCCAATTGTCCAGATGTTTTCCCCTCCAGCCGGAGCCCCAGAATGAATGCCCTTCCGCCGTCCCACGAAAAAGCGCTCGCGGCTCTGTTCGCGGCGATGCCGGCGGATCTGCTTTTGTCGGATGGGGAGGCGTTGGAACGCTATAGCCGGGACTGGTCCGGCGACCATTACGGACGCCCTTTGGCGGTCGCCAGACCCCGCTCGACGGAGGAACTCAGCTTGCTGATGCGCCGCTTCTACGAGCAGCGGATCCATGTGGTGCCGCAGGGCGGTCTGACCGGTCTGGTGGGCGGCGCCGTGGCGAGCTATCCAGGCGGGGAGGTCGTCGTCTCGCTCGAACGCATGAGCAAGGTCCGCTCGGTCAATCCGATCGATTTCGCGATGGTCGTCGAGGCTGGCTGCATCCTCGAGGATGCCAAGCGCCAGGCCGAGGCTGCCGATTGCATCCTGCCCATCACCTTCGGAGCGCAGGGTAGTTGCCGCATCGGGGGCAATGTCTCCACCAATGCTGGCGGCTTCAACGTGCTGCGCTACGGCATGTCCCGCGATCTGGTGCTCGGTCTCGAAGTCGTGCTTGCCGACGGGCAGGTCTGGAATGGCCTGCGAACCTTGCGCAAGGATAATCGTGGCTATGACCTCAAGCAGCTCTTCATCGGCAGCGAAGGGACGCTTGGCATCGTCACGGCCGCTGCCCTGAAGCTCTTCCCCAAGCCGACGCAGGTCGAGACCGCGCTTGTCGGCCTGCCTTCGGTCGACGCCGCCATGCAGCTCTACGCCCGCGCGCGGCGCGAATGCAGCGATCTCCTCTCCGCCTTCGAGCTGATCCTGCGCGGTGGCATCGAGATCGCCCTCAATGCAAGGGATGATCTGCACGACCCCCTCGGCGCGGCTTATCCCGTCTACGTGCTGATCGAGGCATCCGCGGCAGGCAGGGTCGACCTCAGGGGCCTGCTGGAGGGCTTCCTTGCCGATGCCTCCGACCTCGTGCTTGACGGTGTCATCGCGGGGAGCCGGGCTCAGGCCGACAGGCTGTGGCTCTTGCGCGAAATGATGGTGGAGGCGCAGGGCCGGGGCGGGCGCTACCTTCGAACGGATGTCTCGGTATCGATATCGAGCCTTGCCACGTTCGTTACCGACAGCCTCGACGCGCTCGCGCGCGCATTGCCCGAAGCGATCCCCGTCACCTATGGTCATGTCGGCGACGGCAATATCCACCTCAATGTCGTGCCGCCCGAAACCATGCCGCCGGCTGAATTCGACGCGCTGTTCAGCGCCGCCGAGGAGGTGATCTTCGACATCGTGGACAGGCATGGCGGTTCGATCAGTGCCGAGCACGGCATCGGCCGCGTCAAGCAGGCCGCTTTCCTGAAACGAGCCGACCCTTTGACTCTGGAACTTTCTCGCCGAATCAAGGACGCTTTCGATCCCAAGCATTTGCTGAGCGAGGGGCGGATCTTGGCAAGCGCGCAGGGGGTGGGGAATGACGCTGAAGCTCGGTAAGGTCAATCGGGGGCCGCATCTTTCGACATTGGTGGCAAGCTCGATCTCCCGCGAGATCGCTCAGGGCCGGCTGAAATCCGGCGACCAGTTGCCGACGGAGCAGCAACTTGCGCAGACCTTCGGGGTGAGCCGCAACGTTGTGCGCGAGGCGATTGCGCGCCTGCGCTCGGAAGGGCGCATCTGGTCGCAGCAGGGCCGTGGCGCCTTCGTGGCCGACGAGCCGAATCCGACCGTGCTGACCATCGATTTCGAGGCCCTCCAGCAGGGCGACGCCTTCCGTTCCCTCTTCGAACTGCGCGGGATACTGGAGGTTCAGGCCGCCGCGCTTGCCGCAAGACGCCGGACCGAGGATGACCTTTCGGCCTTGGAGGGAGCACTCGCAACCATGCGGGAAGCGCCCTATGGCAGCGTGACGTGGCTGAAGACGGACCTCGAATTCCATAAGAAGGTCGCTGCCGCCACCGGCAATGCCTATATGGTGCAATTTCTCATGTTCGTCTCCGAGAAGGTCCGTGAGAGCATCCTCGCCTCCGGCAACCAGCAGCGCTCGGAAGACCTCGCCGCCGTGACGCTCGGCGAGCACCAGCGCATCCTCGACGCCATCGCCGCCGGCGATGCCGACCAAGCCCAGGATGCCATGCGCGCCCATCTCCACAACGCCGCCGGCCGTGTCGGCCTTGCCGAGGAGCAATCCGGATAAATGCTCATCTCCAGCCAGCGCTACGGTTCTGGCTGGCCGTTGCCGCTGCCCCATCTTCGTCCTGTGCAAAGCATGCCTTTGCTTATTGAGCTGGCCCAGGGTAGCTAGGATAAGCACAGGTTGTCGGACAGCGGGCGGGCTTCGAGCGGCATGAGAGACAGGGACAGCGCAGTCTTCAATACGATCCAGCAGACGCCAAATCTGCGGAGCGGGCTCGCCGACCGCCTGATCGCCCAGATCGAATCCGGCGACCTGAAACCCGGCCAGCGCCTTCCAACCGAACAGGCAATCATGGAGGCGACGGGAGTCAGCCGCACGATCGTCCGCGAGGCGCTGGCAACCCTGCGGGCAAAGGGGCTGATCACGACGCGGCAGGGCCTGGGGGCCTTCGTTGCCAACGATCCGAATCCACGCTCCTTTTCAATCATTCCGACCGATCTTGAGTCGATCGACGAAGTCCTGCGCGTGCTGGAGTTGCGGATCGGTATCGAATACGAGGCGGCAGGATTGGCGGCCCTCCGGCGCACGCCAGAAGATATTGCCCGCATGCAGGAACGCCTGGACGCGCTGGACCGCGCCATCGGGCAGGGTGGATATGGCGCTGAAGAAGACTATGCCTTCCACCGTTCGATCCTGGTGGCCACGCAAAATTCCTATTACGGGCGGCTTTTCGATACGTTCGGTACGGCGATGGTTCCCCGCCAGTGGATGCGTCTGGACAAGATGACCGATGCCGAACGCCAGCGGCACACGACGCGGATGCGCAAGGAGCACTACGCAATCTTCACCGCGATCCGCGACGGCAACGAAGCGGCCGCGAGGAAGGCGCTTCGCAATCATTTGTCTCGCAGCGCCGCGCGTTTCGAAAGCCTGCGTGACGAGAGCCTGCCCAGGTAGCGAGGGTTGTTCATCCAGCAGAAGCACGCCGGGTTGGGCCAAGCAACGGTAAGCATCTGCGGCCGCTGACGTTCCGTCGCGATGATGGGTAGACCTGTTCCAAGCACTCCTCCTCGGCGGGTCCCCACAATGGTCCTCTCGATCCAATTTTGCCTTCTTGCAGGGTTGTACGACAAGTAGTTTTTCTGATAATAGCCTTCCCCGTGAAGCTCCGGCTGCGGTCGGAACACGTAGAATTCGGCCTGAATAGGCGGCGTCCCGGGAAGAGTGATATGCGATCAAGACAGTTTGGCCGGACAGGCCGCAGCGTGAGTGAAATCGGCTTCGGAGCTTGGGCGATCGGCGCCGCCTGGGGAGAGATCAATGACGAGGACGCTCTGGCCGCCCTGCACGCCGCTCTCGACGCAGGCGTGACCTTCATCGACACCGCGGATGTCTATGGCGACGGCCATTCGGAGCAGTTGATCGCACGCGTCATGCGGGAGCGTGGCGGGGAGCGTCCGTTCATCGCGACCAAGGCCGGCCGCCGCCTGCCGGCGCAATCCGTCGAGGGCTATAGCGCTGAAAACCTCACGACATGGATCGATCGCAGCCTCAGGAACCTCGAGACCGAGGTGCTCGATCTGGTACAACTGCACTGCCCGCCGACCGATCTTTACTATCAGCCGGAAGTGTTCGAACGCCTCGACCGCTTGGTCGAGCACGGCAAGATCCGCAATTACGGCGTGAGCGTGGAGCGTGTCGAAGAGGCCCTCAAGGCGATCGAATATCCGGGCGTCGTCAGCGTCCAGATCATCTTCAATGCCTTCCGCCTGCGCCCGAGCGAACATTTCTTCCAGCAGGCCAGGGAAAAGAACATCGCCATCATTGCCCGCGTTCCGCTGGCCAGCGGTCTGCTGTCCGGCAAGTTCAGGAAGGACACCAAGTTCGAGAGCACCGACCATCGCCTCTTCAATCGCAGCGGCGAGGCTTTCGATGTCGGCGAGACCTTTTCGGGCGTGCCCTATGAGGTCGGCCTCCAGGCTGTCGAGAAGGTTCGTCCGCTGGTGGCCGATGACACCACCATGGCGAAATTCGCCCTGCGCTGGATCCTGATGTTCCACGCCGTCACAGTCGCCATTCCCGGTGCCCGGAATCCCGCCCAGGCTCGTACGAATGCCGAGGCGGCGGATCTTCCTGCGATCCCGCAAGAAGTGATGGCGGAGATCCGTACGATCTACGACACCTGCATCAAGCCATATGTGCACCAGCGCTGGTAGGAGCAGCGGCGACCCCTGGGGAAAAATGCATCCTGGCAGGAGCGGATTCTCAGATTAACTCGTTGGTCCGAAACGCAATTTGTGATTCCTGGTGGTTCGGCCTGAAGTCAAGACGCTATCCACTCGCATCATAGATACCCGCCACCACGCCTCGGACCGACCAGTGGCGAGGAATGCGGCTGGCTGTGCGACCCCGGGAATGGTCCCGGCGTCCATGAGCTCTGATCGGCGGAATACCGGCCCACCAGCATGCAACTGCAGACGCTTGCAATCTTTGCGGGAAACGGCATGAAATATGGTATTCAAGTGTGCCGTGTCCTGGAGCAAAGCGCGGTTGCCCTCGAACGCCCATTGCTCAATTCGCAAAGCGCCATAGCGAGTTTGTGCCATGAAGAATTCGAACGGCCGTGAGGCGGGAGATCGGCCCTCAAAGGCGCATGGCGACGAACTGGGCGAACGTTTCTGGCTGGAGAAGGCCCGGACGCACGTGATGCGCTCGCTCCGGCGAGGATCGCTTGCGGTCACGGAAATTCAATCGGACTTTCCGACGCCCGAACCCAGCCAGTCCATTGGCTATGACGAAGCCTATCTGGTCGGGTTGATGGTACGCGATGTTCCCGACAACCAGCTGTGGCAGGATGGGCGGGCGGCGAAACAGCAGACCTTGTTGGCCGGCGAGATCGCATTCTTCGATCTGCGTCGAGACCCGATCAATCTCACCAGGACCGCGCATCATTCTTTGCATTTCTATCTGCCTCGCGACGTTCTCAGAGACATAGCCGATGAGGCGGGCGTGCGTTTCTCCGGGGACCTGTGCTACCAGTTCGCGCAGGGCTATGACGACCCCACGATCCGCCACCTGGGATCTGCGCTCCTGCCTATCCTGGCACGCGGCGAACCGCTCGACGGCCTCTTTCTAGACCATGTGCTCTATGCCGTCGCTACCCATGTGGTGGCTCGATATGGCGAGGCCGGGCCTGCCAGAATCCTTCCCCACGGCCGCCTGGCTCCCTGGCAGGAACGCCTTGCGAAGGAGCTGATGAACGCTCACCTCGGCTCCGATATTTCACTGAAGAAGTTGGCGGACAGCTGCGGGATCTCTGTGACCCACTTTGCCAGGGCGTTTCGGCGATCAACCGGCGCATCTCCGCATCAATGGCTGCAGGAGCGTCGAATAAAACGGGCCATGTCACTGCTCGACGGCGGACAGATGTCCCTGGCCGATATCGCGATCGAATGCGGCTTTGCCGACCAGAGTCACTTTACGCGCGTCTTTACAAGGCACATGCAAATGGGCCCAGGGCAATGGCGGCGCGAACGTGCAACCCGGCCCCTCGACAATCCCGGAGCCGACGGTGAAAAAGCCGAAGGTCGGGGCGCCGATGGGCGCTGATCTCGCCCGTCGCAAAACGCGCGTCGAGTGATTGGATATGTCCTGATTCTGCAAAATAGGGTGTGAATGTTCAATCAAGGCGGCGTGCTGTCGCCTATCGTTCCCGAGGGGGTCCGTCGTTCGGCGTCGGGAGCGGGAAGTATGGTCAGCCAGCTGACTAAGGGTGAGCGGCAATATGCGGTCGTCATCCTGATTGCTCTTGCGGTGTGCGGGCTGGCCGCCGCCATGGCGGGGCGGAGCGACCCGATTGGTGTCCACGGCGCCATGGTAATGGTGCTGGCCATCGTCGGCGTGTTCGCGATTATCGGCCGCTATTTCGACCCGGAGCCGGGCGCAGCGAGGCTCTCCGAATATTACGACGATCCCAGCAAGGCAGGTATCGTCTTTGCGGTCGTCTGGCTCGTCATAGGCTTGTCCGTCGGTGATTGGGTTGCCTGGCTTTTGTTCAATCCGAACCTCACCTTCGATGCAGCATGGGCGAGCTTCGGGCGCCTGCGGCCGGTGCATACGACGGGTGTGATCTTCGGTTTTGGCGGCAACGCGCTGATCGCGACCTCATTCTACGTCATGCAGCGCACATCGCGGGCGCGCCTGCCCGACCAGCTCAGCCCATGGTTCGTGCTGCTCGGCTACAATCTGTTCTGCCTTCTGGCCGTGACGGGATACCTGATGGGTGTCACGCAGTCGAAGGAATATGCCGAGCCCGAATGGTATGCCGACCTTTGGCTCGTGATCGTTTGGGTCACCTACCTGATCCTTTATTTGCGCACGCTCGCCAGGCGAAACGAACCGCACATCTATGTTGCCAACTGGTATTACCTGGCCTTCATCGTGGTCGTGGCGATGCTGCATATCGTCAACAACTTGTCTGTGCCCGTCTCCTTAGGACACGCCAAGAGTTACTCGCTTTTCGCGGGCGTGCAGGATGCCATGACACAGTGGTGGTATGGCCATAACGCGGTCGCTTTCTTTCTCACCGCCGGGTTCCTCGGCATGATGTACTACTATCTTCCAAAGCGTGCAGGGCGACCACTCTATTCTTACAGAATGTCTATCATAAGCTTTTGGGGTATTACGTTCTTTTACATGTGGGCTGGTTCTCACCATCTGCATTATACAGCGCTGCCTCAATGGGTGCAGACCTTGGGAATGACCTTCTCGGTCATGCTTCTCGTGCCCTCCTGGGCCTCGGCCGCCAATGCGCTGCTGACCCTGAACGGGGCCTGGGACAAGGTGAGGGACGACGCGACCCTGCGCTTCATGATGGTCGCGGCCGTCTTCTACGGCATCACGACCTTCGAGGGCTCGTTCATGGCGATACGGCCGGTGAACTCCCTGTCGCATTATACGGATTGGACGATCGGCCATGTACATGCGGGAGCTCTAGGCTGGGTCGCCATGATCAGCCTGGGTGCGATCTACGCCTCCGTGCCTGGCCTGTGGAAGCGCCAGTCGATGTATTCGGCCAAGCTCGTCGAGGTCCATTTCTGGCTCGCCCTCTCCGGCACCGTCGTCTACGTCTTCGCGATGTGGAACTCCGGCATCATCCAGGGGCTGATGTGGCGGACCTATAATGAGGATGGGACGCTCGTCTATTCCTTCGTCGACTCGCTTGTCGCCATGCATCCCTATTATGGCGCCCGTGCCATCGGCGGCCTGCTCTTCCTGCTCGGAGGACTCGTCTGCGCCTACAATGTTGCCATGACCATCGCGACCGCTCGACATCCAAGGCCGGTGATGGTCGTCGACGAGCCGGGTGAGTCCGCCGTCGACCTGCCCTTGTCCCAGCCTGCGGAGTAGCGACGGTGTTCGGTCTTCACTACAGGCTCGAGCGTAAGGCTATCGGTCTCGTCGTCGCCATTATCCTGGTCGCGAGCGTCGGCGGCCTGATGGAGATCGCGCCGCTCTTCACCATCCAGGACACCGTGGAAAAAGCCGCCGACATGCGTCTTTACACGCCGTTGGAACTCGCGGGACGCAACATCTATATCCGCGAGGGCTGCTATGCCTGCCACTCCCAGATGATTCGAACCCTCCAGGACGAGGTCGAGCGCTACGGCCAATATTCGTTGGCGGTCGAGTCCAAATACGATCATCCGATGTTGTGGGGCTCCAAGCGGACGGGACCGGACCTGGCCCGCATCGGCGGCAAATACTCGAACGAGTGGCATGTCGCGCATCTCAACGACCCGCGTGCCGTCGTGCCGCAATCGGTGATGCCGTCCTATCATTGGCTTAGCACGACCGAACTGCGAACCGACGATCTAAGCCTCCATCTCGAGGCCCAGCGGGAGGTCGGCGTGCCCTATACCGCCGACATGATTGCCCATGCGCGCGAGGACGCCTATGGCCAGGCCCAGCCCGACAGCTCCCTGGTCGATGGTGTCACGGCACGCTATGGCGCGGCGACGAATGTGCAGGCATTCACGGATCCCTCGGGGCCGCTCACGGAAATGGATGCGCTCGTCGCCTATCTGCAGGTTCTCGGAAAACTGACAAACGCTTCGAAAAGTCCGGTGAACGGGCCGGATGCGGGTGACGAGCCATGAGCTTCGATTACGACACCGTCGTCTGGTTTTCCAAATCCTTCGGGCTCTTTTATTTGCTCGGTTTTTCCGTTGCGGTTCTTGCCTACACGTTCTGGCCTTCCAACAGGGAGCCTTTCGATCGTGCCCGGACCTCCATCCTGAGCGATGAGGACAAGCCATGCCGGTAGAGGAACGCGACAGCGCCACCGGGTATCTGACCACGGGGCATGAATGGAACGGGATCACCGAGCTCAACACGCCGGTGCCGCGTCCCGTGTATTTCTTTCTCATTCTCGCCGCGACTTTCGCACTCCTGGGCTGGATTCTCTGGCCCGCCTGGCCGATCGGGACGACCTATACGAAGGGCATTCTCAACGTCGACCAGAGGACGAGCGTTCAGGCTTCTCTTGAGCAGGCTGCGATGGACCGGGACGTGTGGGCCAAGCGCATCGCGGCGGAGAGTTTCCCGGCCATCCAGGCGGATTCCGACCTGATGAGGATCGTGCACGAGGCCGGGCCGCGGCTGTTCGGCGACAATTGCGCGGCGTGCCATCGGGCCGACGCGCGAGGGCAGAGGGGCTTTCCCAATCTCACCACCAGCTCATGGCTCTGGGGTGGTTCGCCCGACGCGATTTTCGAAACCATTCGCGTCGGCATCAACTCGGCCCATCCCAAGAGCCACATATCGCAAATGCCAGCCTTTGGACGGGATAAGCTGCTTCCCGCTGATTCCATCGACAAGGTGGTAGCCTACGTACGCAGCCTGACGGATCCATCCGTGGCAAGCGAGCAGCCGGCTTCGACCATCGACGCCGGGAGGGCCATATTCAAGGCGAACTGCACGGTCTGTCATGGCGACGACGCAAAGGGCAAGACAGACGTCGGCGCCCCGAATCTGACCGATCGGTTCTCGATCTACGGCGGTGACCAGCAATCCGTTTTGACGACGTTGTGGGGAGGACGGCAGGGCCACATGCCGACCTGGGAAGAACGGCTTTCGCCAGTATCGCGCAAGATTCTCGCTCTCTATGTCACCAGTCTGAGGGCCCCGGACCAATGAAGGACGAATCCGTTCCTGCTGTGACGTCCGGTGCAGGGTGGTCCGTGGCGGGCTGGCTGCTGCTGATTGCCGGCGTGCTGCTGATCCTCGTCGCGAACGCGCATCTCGTGATGGTGTCGCTGATTTCGCAGCCGGCTTGCGTGGACCATGTGAGACTCGGAGAGGGGACGGGGCGCACTTTTGCCGCGGCGCAGTCCGACTGTACGTCCGAGGGGCCGGAACAGAGCGTCAAACCAGGAGGGCAACGAGAATGACAATGCTGCCTCCGGTCGTGCCGCCGCTGCCGCATCAGGAAAGATGGAGCCGCCACATCGCGCCCGCCACGGCCTTCACTTGGCTGGCTCAAGGGTGGCGCGATTTCAGCGTCAAGCCTCTCCCAAGCCTTGCGATCGGCTTGATCGTCTTTGCGGTGTCGCTCTTCGTGGTCGGCGGGATGCTCTATCTCGGCTGGGACTATTTGCTGTTTCCCGCACTCGCGGGCTTCATGATCGTCGGACCCATCCTCGCCATGGGCCTCTATGAGAAGAGTCGCTGCCTCACCCGCGGCGAGCCCGTCGATACGCGCGGAATGTTTTTCGTGCAGGCGGCTTCGGGGGGGCAGACCCTGTTCATCGGCGTACTGCTTTGCCTTCTGATGCTGCTTTGGATGCGGGCCGCCGTCATCATCTATGCTCTTTTCTTCGGATTCCTGCCATTTCCGGGACTCGATCACATTGCGAGGGTGCTTTTCACCACGACGCGCGGCTGGTGCATGCTGCTTGTCGGGACTGCGGTTGGCGGTATCTTTGCTGCCTTTTCCTACGCCATCAGTGCGCTGTCGCCTCAAATGTTGCTCGACAGGCGTCTCGACGCCCTCACCGCGATGGGATCGAGCCTGGCGCTCGTTTCAAAGAATTTGCCGGTCATGCTGACCTGGGCCGCAATCGTGCTGGGACTGGTTCTGGCAAGCGTGGCCACCGGCCTTGTAGGGCTTGTCGTCGTGTTTCCTATCCTCGGTCACGGCAGTTGGCACGCCTACAAGGCCCTTGCGTCGAAGGAAGGCGCCTGAACCGGTCACATCGGCTTGGAAATCACGATGAGCTGCTGCCTTGATCAAGCCGAACTTGCTTTCGCGTCCTTGCGGAGCGGCCCCACGCAGGAGGAAATTCGCTTGGCGAGCCGGCGTCTCGACGGCGATCTCCTGCAGACGGACATCTCAATTCCCACCATGCATTGCGGTGCTTGCATCCGGACAATCGAAGAGGCGCTCGACCGGCTTCCCGGCGTGCAGCGCGCCAGGGCCAACCTTTCGGCGAAACGTGTATCCATTCAATGGAACAATCGCGAGGAAGCCCCTCCGCTCATCGAGACGTTGCGGAACCTTGGATATGAGGCGCACCTCTTCGATTCCGCGGGCGAGGGCGATCCGGTCCTGGCGCAGTTGATACGAGCCCTTGCTGTCGCCGGCTTCGCCGCATCCAACATCATGATCCTGTCGGTTTCGGTCTGGGCTGGCGCAGAGCCCGACACGCGCACGCTCTTCTATTGGATCTCGGCTCTCCTCGCCTTGCCGGCGCTGGCCTATTCAGGCCGGGTCTTCTACCTCTCCGCCTGGCAGGCGCTTCGCCATGGCAGCCTGAACATGGATGTGCCGATCTCCATCGGCGTCCTGGCTACCTTCGCAATGAGCCTCTATGAGACCGTGCAGCGAGGGCCCCATGCCTATTTCGATGCCGCGACATCCCTGCTTTTCGTCCTGCTGGTCGGCCGGACGCTCGATCACCTGATGCGCGAACGCGCGCGGGCAGCTGTGAAGGGATTGGCAAAACTATCCTCTCGAGGGGCGCTGATCCTGAACGAAGACGGCACGGAGCACTACTTGCCTGTCGCCGAAATTGAGCCTGGCATGACCCTCCTGCTCGCGGCAGGCGAGCGCGTGCCCGTCGACGCGCGGGTGATGGAGGGCGTGTCCGATATCGATTGTTCGCTGGTAACCGGCGAGTATCTGCCGCGTACGACCGAAAAAGACGCGATTCTGCAGGCTGGGACGCTCAATCTCAGCGCCCCCCTGACGCTCGCGGCGCTGTCTCGGGCCCGAGATTCCTTTCTCGGCGAGATGATCAGGATGATGGAGGCGGTGGAAACCGGACGTCCGTCCTACCGGCGTATCGCCGATCGGGCCGCGCGACTTTATGCGCCCCTCGTCCACGTTGCCGCCTTGCTTGCTTTGCTGGGCTGGCTGATAGGCACGGGCGATTGGCATCGTGCGATCCTGATCGCCGTCTCGGTGCTCATCATCACCTGTCCTTGCGCGCTCGGCCTTGCCGTCCCGATGGTCCAGGTCGCGGCCGCCAGACGACTCTTCGAGCAAGGCATCATGGCCAAGGATGGGGCGGCGTTGGAGCGCCTTGTCGAAATCGACAGTGTGGTCTTCGACAAGACGGGAACCCTTACTTGCGGGGAGGCCAGGTTGTGCGGCGGCAGATTCGACCAAGCCTCCCTGGCGCTGGCGGCCGCGATCGCGCGACATTCCCGGCACCCCTATTCGCGTGCACTGATCGAGGCGCTTCGCGACAGCTCCGCGCCTGGCTTCCGGTCCAGCGATGTGGTGGAACATCCCGGGCTGGGTCTGGAGGCCCGGCAAGGCAAGATGGTCTATCGACTCGGGCGTCCAGGCTGGGCCGGGAGCGATGTGCCTGCGCCCTATGGGGCAGACGCCCACGTCTTGCTCGCAGGGAACGGCACTGTGCTCGCCTCTTTCCGTTTCGAGGATGGTCTGCGGCCCGATGCATGCGAAAGCGTCGCCTCACTTGTCGCCCAGGGGATCGGCGCCGAGATCATCTCGGGCGATCGCAAAAAGGCAGTCGAGCAACTGGCGTCTGGCCTGGGCATCCCCTTCCGAGCGGAGATGTCGCCGGGCGACAAGGTCGCCCGGATCGCGGCCCTCACCTCCTGTGGCAGAAAGGTCCTCATGGTGGGCGATGGCCTCAACGATGCACCGTCCCTTGCCGCCGCCCACGCCTCGATGGCGCCTGCGTCGGGCGCGGATGTCGGCCGTAGCGCGGCCGATCTCGTCTTTCTCGGCGAAAGTCTCCTGGCTGTGCCACGGGCCCTTCATGTCGCTCGTCGGGCTCACAGGCTGATCATCCAGAACTTCGGCCTGGCGATCGCCTACAACTTGGTGGCAATACCGCTGGCTTTCACGGGCCTCGTTACCCCGCTGATCGCCGCGATTGCCATGTCTCTTTCGTCGCTCGTCGTGGTCGCCAATGCGCAACGCTTCGGTGGGAAGGAAGTGGGGCCACATTGCAGCACAGCGTTCCCGCGCACTTCCATCATTCTGGCTGGCGGGTCATGAGCGATTTCCTGTTTCTCGTTCCTATCGCGCTGCTTCTCGGAGCAATCGGGCTTGCTGCCTTTCTATGGTCTTTGTGGAACGGCCAGTACGATGATCTGGCCGGCTCCGCAGAGCGCATCCTGTTCGACGATGACGATAGACCGAGAGCGCCTTGACATTCGGGATTTCAGTGAGGTCGCGTGAGGCGTGGCTTCGCTGTCCGACCTATACTCGCGGCTCACCCAACAGCTTATTCTTTCTTTTCGTCCAGAGACTCGTAGGACACGACCCGATCTCTGCCTTTCATTTTGGCCCGAAACAGCGCCTGGTCCGCATTATGCAACAATTCCCCGGCGGAGTTTTCCTCACCGGGCAGTGCGTTGGCCACGCCGATGCTGATGGTCACGCATCCCTCGCCATGGGGAATCCGAAGGTCGCGGACTGCCTGTACCATCTTCTCCGCAATCTGATTGGCTCCCGTCTCCGATCCATTGACCAGGACTGCGACGAATTCCTCGCCGCCGAACCGGGCAGCCAGGTCCGTCGCCCGGCTCAGGCTGTCCTGGATCACCCGGGCAACGCGCTTCAGTGCCTCGTCTCCGGCGAGATGGCCGTAGGAATCATTGTATCGCTTGAAGTTGTCGACATCGATCATCAAGACCGAGAGCGGCGTTTGCTTGCGCCGCCCGCGCATCCATTCCAGGCTGAGATACTCGTCGAAATAGCGCCGGTTGCCGAGGGAGGTCAGCCCGTCGATCCGCGTCAGGCGCTCAAGCTCGAGATTGGCCTTGATCAACTGGCGCTGACTTTCGCGCAGGGCGCGATAGGCCTGGTTGCGCTGCACATGGTCGAGATAGGCGCGGGTGTGATAGCGGATACGGGCGATCAGTTCGATACGGTCCGGCAGCTTGACGAGATAGTCGTTGGCTCCGGCGTTGAAGGCCTCACCCTTGATGGCCGGTTCATCCTTCGCGGAAAGCACGATGACGGGCACGGCCTGTGTCGCCGGATTCTGGCGATACGCGCGGACGAGGTCGAGCCCATCCATGCCGGGCATCACGAGATCCTGCAGGATCACCGTGGGCTTGGTCTCATTTGCGATCCTGATGGCGTCGAGCGGATTGGTGCAATAGTGGAAGTCGAGCTCGGCCTGGCCGGCCAGAGCGCGGCGCACCGCCTCGCAAATGATCATCTGATCGTCGATGAGCAGGACCATCGACAGGTATTTGTCGGCAGGAGGGGGCACGAGTTCCAGATCGAGATCGGGATCTTCCGACATGGGCACGTCCGACATGGGCTAGGGTCCTTCAACCATGGTGGCCACAGGCCTGGATGAGGCGGGGCGCTATGAGATCGAGTGGTAAAATCTCGACAGCCGCTTCGATCGCCGCCGCGGCCTTGGGCATCCCGTAGACGGCGCTCGTCGCGGCATCCTGGGCAATCGTCAGATGCCCTTTCTCGCGCAGGAGCTTCAGCCCTCTGGCACCGTCGCGTCCCATTCCGGTCAGCAAGGCGGCGATGATCTCGCCGCGCCATCGCCGGGCTGCGCTCTCGAAGAACACATCCACCGAGGGCCGGTAGAGGTTGTTCAGGGGCTCAGGCGTGTATTTCAGCTCGCCCGTCGATTTGAACGCGAGGTGATCGTTCGTCGCCGCGATGAAAACCGTGCCCGTCTCCAGGCGGTCGCCATCCTTTGCGGGGCGAATGGGCAGGGCCGTGTGCTGGCTGAGCCATGTCACCAGGCCGGGAACGAACTGCGCATCGACATGCTGGATCACCACGATGGCGGCCGGCAGGTCCCTGGGCAGCTTGCTGAGCACGCCGGCGACGGCGGCAGGTCCGCCGGCCGAAGCCCCGATCGCAATAAGGCGCCGCGCGAGGGAGAAGGAGGAGGGAGACTTCTTCCCGTTTCCCCTGGCCAGCGGACTATCCTTGATGAGCCTTTCGATGTTGGCGATCTTGGTCAGGAAGAGCTGCGCCTGGACAGACGTTCCCCCGTCTGCGCCGATCGTCGGCACCTCGACGGCGTCGAGCGCGCCGTAGCCCATCGCGTCGTAAACCTCGGGAATGTTCGCGTCGATGCTCGCGGTCACCACGAGGATCGCGCAGGGGGTTGCGGCCATGATCCGCCGCGTGGCCTCGACACCGCCCATCTCCGGCATGGTCAGATCCATCAGGATCAGATCGGGCAGGTCAAGCGCGCAGGCCTCCACGGCCTCCCGCCCATTTGTGGCGATCCATGCGACCTGATGCTCGGCCGTGATCGACAGAGTGCGCCGGAGCAGCTCGACTGCCATGGGCAGATCATTGACGATGGCAATTCTCATGATCGAACACCCATTCGCAGCGTCATTCGTTGGCCTCCCCGATGAGATCGGCCACCGCACGGATCAGCGTCTCGTCGTGGAAGCTTCCCTTCGCCAGGTAGTAATCCGCACCGGCATCGAGACCGCGGCGGCGATCCTCCTCCCGGTCCTTGTAGGAGACGATCATCACGGGCACCCCGCTGAGCCGCCCGTCGCTCTTGATCAACTTCACAAGCTCGATGCCGTCCATGCGTGGCATGTCGACATCGGTGACCACGAGGTCGAACGGGTCCGAGCGCACGGCGTTCCACCCATCCATGCCGTCGACGGCGACCTCGACGTGATAGCCGCGCTGATCGAGCAATTTGCGCTCGAGCTCGCGCACCGTGAGGGAATCATCGACGACGAGGACGCGCTTGCGTTGCTTGCGCGCGGCACCGTCCGAAGCCCGGCTGAGCGTGCGAAGCTGCCTGGAGGACGCGAGCTTCTCGATGGAACGAAGAAGATCTTCGACATCGATGATGAGCACGGGCGAACCATCGTCCATCAGCGCCGCGGCGCTGATATCCCTGACCTTGGCGAGACGGGGATCCAGGGGCCGTATGACGAGTTCCCGCTCGCCCACGAAACGATCGACGATCACGCCGTAGATCTCGTCGCGATCGCCGATGAGGATGACGGAAAGCTCGCTTCCCTCCGGCTGCCATTCGGTACGTTCCAGCACCTCGTGCGCGGTGATCAGGCCGATCTGCCGATCCTCGAAGCGGAAATGCGGCCGGCCCTCGACAAGCTCGACCCTTTCACGCGGCACATTCAGCGCGCGCACGATGCCGACGAGCGGAAAGGCGTAGGGCTCCCTGTCGATCTCGACGAGCAGAGTGCGCGCCACCGACCGCGTCAGTGGTAACTCGAGCTGGAAACTGCTTCCGATGCCCAGCTTCGAAGTGAGGGTGACGAAACCGCCGACCTGCTTGGCCATGGCCCTGACCGCGTCGAGCCCGACGCCGCGCCCGGAAATATCGCTCACCTCGGCCTTGAGGGAGAAGCCCGGGAGGAACAGAAATTCCAAAAGCTCCTCTTCGCTGAGGCTTACAACCGACTCCCGGCTTGCGAGCTGCCGCGAAACGATCCGGTCCCGCAGGGCAGAAAGATCGATGCCCTTGCCGTCGTCGGAAGCGATGACCTGCAGGCGACCCGCACTGTGTCGGGCCTCGAGCCGAATGCAGGCTTCTTCGGGCTTGCCGGCGGCCAGGCGTTCGACGGGTGTCTCGATCCCGTGATCCACGGCATTGCGCAACAGATGCCCGAGCGGCGCGTCGAGCTGTTCCAGGATATCGCTGTCGATGGTGGTCGAGCCGCCGACGATCTCCAGCCGAACCATCTTGCCCAGAGCCATGCCGAGATCGCGGACCATGCGCGAATATTGTTTGACGCCGTCCTCGAAGGGCCGCATGCGGCTGGCCAGCGTCTCGTCGTAGAGCCTGTTGGCAAGGTCGGTTACACGCCTGTCGATCGAGTCCAGCTCGTTGAGACGCTTTGCCAGGAATTCCTGCATGGCCACGAGCTTCTGCTGCGCATTCGCAAGTGCCGGCAGGGTTTGTTCGCTGTCCGCATTCTCCGCCAGGCCGAGGTTCAGGGAGTCGAACGCCCTGCCGAGATCCACTTGCAGGCGCTTGAGCCGAACGAGACTGTCGGCGAATGGCCGCAGACGCCTCGCCTCGATCAACGCCTCACCGGCGAGCCCGAGCAGCCGGTTGAGGCTGCCTGCTGTGAGCCTGACGATGCGATCCGGCCCCGCACCGCCGGAAGCCGGAATGCTGGGTTCGACAGGCTCCGGCCTTGCCGAAGCGAGGGCGCGCGAGGGCTGTGCTGCCGGAACAGGCGGGGCTTCCTCCGGCCGAGCGGGCGCGGACGCCTGCTCCAAGGCATCGACAAAATCCGTGATCTCCGGCGCGTCTTCGTCGGTGTCCAGTTCCGATTGCGATGCGAGCGAAGCGAGAAGGTCGACCCCTTTCAAGAGGATATCGATATGGCCCCGTCCCAGTCGGATCTGCCCGCGTTGGGCCGCAACGAAGCACTCCTCCATCGCATGCGTCACCGCGACTGCGGGCATGAAATTGATGATGCGCGCGGCGCCCTTGAGAGAATGCGCAGAGCGCATGCACGCTTCGAGGTGATCGGCCGCGCTTGGATTGCGCTCGAGCGCAAGCAGGCCGGTCGTCAGGGCATGGGATTGCGTCTCGAGTTCGGCTCGAAACAGGTCCAGCATCGAGAATTGGCTGAAATCCTCCCCGCTCATGCAAGGCTCCGATCCAGCATGTCCAGCACCGACGTCGCGTCGAGGCAGCCGACAGTCCGGTCCTCCCATGCCAGCATGGCGGTCGTGAATGCCGATGCCGACTTGCTGACCGTTGCCGGAATGGCCAGGAGGCTGCTTTCATGGCGGCGCTGGAGGCCGTGCACCTCGTCGGCGACAAATACGATGCGGCGGTGTTCGCTCCCGATCACGACCATGCGCCGAAGATTGTCCACGCGGGTCGAGCGCGCCTGGGATGTGGATTGCGCGATATGGAGAAGCTGGGCGAGCGAGACGCAAACGAGCAATTCGCCGCGAACATTGACGAGGCCGAGCACGAGGGCATCGCGGCGATGGGGAAGGGAGTGCACCGGCCGAGGTTCGACGACATCGTGAAAGATGGCTGCCGGCAATGCCAGCCATTCCTCACCGATGCGGAAAATCATGAACGTGCGCGATTTCTCCGAAACGTCGTCTTCTCTCCCGGCACCTCGGTCGTTGCGCGCAAAATGCTGCGCCCATCCTTCGCGATATCCCTCGGGCAGGGGGCGGTCGAGCAGGCTTCGCGCCGCTGGAGTGGCGACCGGGGCGTTCGTCGGAGTTGCAGAACCGGGCGTCGGCTGTTCGGCCTTGGCTGAGGCTGTCATGACCCGCTCCTCTTTTGCTCAAGTTTGGCGAGGCGGCTGTTCAGGGCCTTGGCGGCTGGGATATCGCCCCGGCTTTGGAGAAGCAGCGCGAGGTGTGCGAGAGTTTCGGCGTGATCGGGCGCCAGGTACAGCGCCTTTCGGTAATGTTGGATGGCCTCGCTCGCATCCCCGCTCGCGTCGCAGATCAGCCCCATCAGGTAGAAGATGTCCGGCGACGGTCCAAAGTCGGCAAAATGAGCGGCGGCCGCCTGCCTTGCTTCCGCCATCCTGCCGGTATTGGCGGCCCGCTCGATCGCGGCAAGGCTAGCTGGCGCCCTGTCCGCGGGCGGTGCGGCGCTTTCGGGATGGGGGGTTCGCGGGATGCCGAAGGGTTTCACCGCAGCCTTGTTTGCGGCGGCCGTCGGCTTCGGCTTGGGCGAGCCCGCGGATGCTGCAAGCCGCGACCCCTGCGCTGACCGCCTCAGAGGCAGAGGCGCGGCGACTGTCGGCGGCCGGTCGGCTTTGCGAAATGCAAAAGCTCTCGGCGCCCGAACCGAAGCATATCCGCAGGTCGTCGGAATGCCGGATTCTCCCGGGCCGACCAGCAGCAGGCCGTTAGGTGCGAGCCAGCCTCCCAACCGGCGAAGTGCCCGTTCCTGCGTCTGACGATCGAAATAGATCAGGAGGTTCCGGCACAAGATGACGTCATAGCAATTCTCGCCGAGGACTGGCGTCCATTCGAACAGGTTCGCGCGCGTAAAGGCGACCTGTCGGCGCACCCTGTCGTTCGGTTGGAGCCCCACGTCGACATTGTCGAAATAACCGGCCCACAAGCCAAGGTCGCCGCCGCGAAACGAATTTCGGCCGTAGATGGCCCGTTCGGCCTTTTCGAGATTCTGTGTGCTGACATCGACGGCGTCAATTCTGAAATCCTCCGCTCCAAACCCTGCTTCGAACAAGGAGATGGCCATGGAGAAGGGTTCTTCCCCGGTCGAGCAGGGGAGGCTCAGGATGCGCTTGGGCCGGCCGACGTCGGTGGTGCTTCGAAGGTGGTGCACGGCTGCCCCGAAGGCCTTGCGGTCGCGGAAGAACCAGGTTTCGGGAACGACGACGGCGTTGATCAGTTCCTGGCGTTCATGATCCGATGTGACCAGATGCTGCCGATAGATCTGGATATCGGTGATCTTGCAGGCATTCATGCGTTGCCTGATGGCGTGATCGATCACGGAGGAGCCGATTGTGCCGCTATGGAGACCGATCGCCTCCTTGAGGAACAGTTCGACGGCGTCCGACATCACGCCACCGCTTCGATCTGCTGAAACAGCGCATCGCGAATCTCCGCCGGCAGGAGAGCATCCACCTGCACCAGCTGTATGAGGCCCTGCTCGTCTGCCAGGACGGGCCCCAGATAGGCTGGTGTCCCGGCATCGATACCGGAGGGGCCGAAATCATCGAGGTCACGGGCGAGAATTTCGGTTGCGCGCTCGGCAAGCAGCCCGAGGAGACGCGGCTCGCCCTGCGCGGACGGATAGCGGACCAGGATGGTGCGCGTGCTCATCACCTCCTCGCATGGGCGGCCAAGCGCCAGGAGGCTGAGGTCGATCAACGGTACCGGTCGGCCGTGATAGTTGATCGCACCGGCGACACCATGCGGCGTGCCTGGAATGGCCTTGACAGCAATACAAGGCAGCACTTCCTCGATCTGTTCGACATCGAGAACATAACGGTCCTTGTTGAGATGGAACATCAGGAAGAGCATCGTTCAGTCCTGGCCTGTCGATAGCGACACCCGGTCATGCCCTCAGCTTGAACCGCGAAATACTTGTGCGCAGCCCGCTTGAGACCTGGTTCAATTCGTCGATCGCGATGGTCGATTGCTGGAGGGACTCGACGGTCTGTTGGGCTGCCTCGCTCAATTGCACCAGGGCTTCGCTGATCTGGACGGCGCCCGCAGCCTGGGCTTGCATGCCCTCATTGGCCACCTCGAACCGAGGAACCAGCCCCTGGACCTGATCGATGATTTCGGACAGCCGGCCTCCGACCTCCTGAACCTCGGACATGCCGCGGCGGACTTCTTCCGAAAACTTGTCCATGCCCATGACGCCGGCGGCAACGGCAGACTGGATATCCTTTACCATCTGCTCGATGTCGTAGGTGGAGCCCGCGGTCTGGTCGGCGAGACGGCGAATTTCGGTGGCGACGACCGCAAAGCCACGTCCGTACTGCCCGGCCTTTTCAGCCTCGATCGCCGCGTTGAGCGACAGGAGGTTGGTCTGGTCGGCCACCTTCGTGATCGTGGTGACCATCTGGTTGATGTTGCCGGCCTTCTCACTGAGAACGGCAAGCTTGGCGTTGATGGCGGCTGCAGCATCCACCACATGCCTCATGGTCGCTTCCATGCGCGACAGGCCTGCCTGCCCGCCTCCTGCCAGCGTCGCCGTCTGTTCGGCTACGGCCGACAACTCCTGCATGGAGCGCGCGAGTTCGTTCGAAGTCGCTGAAATCTCCTTGGCCGTCGCGCCGATTTCCGTCGTCGTCGCGGCGATCTCGTGGGCGGTTGCCTGCTGCTCCTTCGATGTCGCGGCGACTTCGGTGATCGACGTGTTGACCTGGATGCTGGATTTCTGCACCTGACCGATGAGATTGGTGAGGTCGTCGGCCATGGAATTGAAGCCGGCGCCCAGAGTGCTGAATTCGTCCTGCCGGCCCAGATCGAGGCGCTCGCTGAAATCGCCTTGACGCAGAGTATCGACGGTTCCGAGCAATCGGCCAAGCGGCGTCATCACTGCGCGGAAGAGAAGATACCCGCACAACAGGGACAGGATGAGCGCGGCAAGAAAGCCGATAACCAGGCCATAGAGGGCCACATAGACCGCATCCGCGATACGCCGGCTTGAATTGTCGGATTCGCCCCTATTGTAATTGAACATCGCTCCGAGGGCTGTTCCGATATCGGTATAAGGTCCTTTCAGCCGGTCTCGAATATCCGCTCGCACATCCGCTACGACGCCTGACGCATCGGCGGCGAGCCCACGCTGCAGAACTGCATCTTCTGCAGGAAGCAACTGATTGGCGATATTCGCTACGGTATCGTAGTTCTTTTGGTCCTGATCAGTGTCTATCGTGGTCTTGTACTTCGATATCAGCTGACGCAAATTGTCCTGGTTCGCCTTGATCTGGTTGGCGATCCGCGCCCGGTCCGACGCGTTATCCTGCAGCGCGAATTCCTCGACGAGGCCGAAGGCCTGTGCCCAGGAGGATTGTAGTTGCGCACTGTAATACAGAGCCGGAACCGTGCTGGACTCCAAGGTGTTGGCTTCGTTTTCAATCTGCTGAAGCCAATAATAGATGGCAATCGCCATGATGGAGAGAATTACCAGAATTATTGCAAAGCTTAAGAGAATGCGGTTCTTTATCGTTATATTATTCATTGGCCTGCAGTCTCTCTCTGGCGTTGAAGGCTGGTATTTGCTTCATGCCGTACGTAATCGCCATACGAATGGCGTTTCGAAAGTCCGTGTCGAATCAAAACGATAACATCGTTGACCGTCAATACTTTCATTTTCGTTGAGGAGTTCAATAGCAGTGGTTGCCTGCTCCGCCAAGCTGGGAGTGGATGAGGGGAGAATTCCGTTCGTCTTCGTTCCCGGAAACCTGGTTGGGTTTCCGCCATGCCCGGCGAGCCGCTGCTCACCGTTCCGGCGTTGAAGATGGGCGAGATGTGTCAGGCACCTCTTCTTCCGCGCCGACGGTGCGCATCGCGGTCGCAACCAGATGATAGCGCGCCTGGATGACGCGATAGTCGCGGTACCAATTCACGAGGTCTCCCCACGGGTCGTTGATCTTGGCAAGCCCGGAGACGAAAGCGACAACGGTGCCTATTTCCGTTTGTCCATTGACGACGAGATAGCCGCCAATACCCAGGATGACCGCCGTTCCCAGGGCGCTCAGCCAATTCATCGCGAAGTTGAGCGCGAATTTGAGCTTGTAGATGCTCATGTTCAGACGAAAGACCTGGTCGACACGCCTGGACTGGGAATGGTTGGTGCTCTCGTCGCGCTCGGCGGTATCGACGAGCATCACGCTGATCTTGCGCAACACCCAGATGCGCGCCCCGACCCGCCGGTTTATGGCGCCCTGCATCCACGGCACCAGGAAACATTGCGGCAGGAAAACGAGAATGCCGACGAGAGCCATGAGTGGCTGGAGGTAGATGAGATAGCCGAAAACCGAGATAAGCACGCCAGACTGGAGAATGGGGTCGGAGAAGCTCGACCCGACGAAGCCTCCGATCGGATCGACCTCCGCGACGACCATGGCGATCTCGACCCCGCCTGCCTTGCCCGAGGGCAGCACAGAGTCGGGCTGCTGGGCGACGCGTGAGATCTCGTTGCGAAGCCACCGCACCGCGGATTCCCCGGCCCAGTTCCGATAGAGATTGAGACCGATCTTGAGGAGGCCCTGCACCAGGGCCAGAACGGCAAACAAGATCGCCAGCATCAGCACGATCTTGAAGTCGCCGCCCTTGACCGCGGAATTGACAAGGCGTCGTTGCACTTCGAGCGGCACGGTGTCCGCGATGAACAACAGGACCGCCAGCAGCCCGATCCAGATCTGATGTTTGCCGGAGACCCGAATGACAAAACCGAACAAGCTCGGGGGCATTCGGGAATCCGGCGTCGTACGCGGGATCTCGTGCGGACTCACTTCTGCTCCATTCCGCCCGGAGATCAAAGTCATGAATTGTCCAAGCAACGCGTTGCGACCTGATGGTTGACGCGAGTTCAACGCCGGCAAGGCGGTGGTGTTCCGCAAGCGGTCGAGGTTTCCACCGAAGATTGCGGGCGATCACGGCTCTTATGGGACAATGCGACGGCCCTGCCTCGCGGCCGTGCGCACGCCATTCACCACTGCTGGGTGGAGGTGCGTCGTCACCGATTAAACAGAGCGGGCTTTGAGTGTTAAGGGCTTGGGGTGCCGGATGGCCCTGCTTTTGACAGCGAGCCCTGGTCAGCGTCGCCACGCCGGGAGTCGGGCGGAACTTCGACACCTCGTCAAAGTTATCACGTCGAAAGAGACGCCGGCCAGTAACGGACATTCGACGTCAGTCGAAGACGCGAGTGAGCTGTCAACGAAAGATCCATCCCATGAAGAGAGAAGATTTTCTTCGTATCGCCGGTCTCTTCGAGGAACTGGACGAGCTTGAAATAGCTCTCAAGGAAATACGCCAGACACCCGAATTTCGCTTGGTCTACACGACCCGGTCCAATCGGCCGATGGAGCGCATCGTGAGGCCTCAGGTTACGGCTCTGCTGGTATCCGGCCTGGAAAATATCCTCACAACGGAGATTGTCCGCATCAGATCGGCCCTCAAGGACTATGGCGTGGAGTTTGCCGAGGAAGCCGCTGCCTGAAGCAAAATGCGTTCAGGTAGGACCGGATTTCTCGTTCCCGCGAATGGAGCTACCTCTGCGCCTTCTGTCCGCCCGCCGCCGTGATGACGCCGACGATGATCGCACCCGTGAGGACCAGGCGCACGCCCGCGCTCACCCCGAACGTGTTGAGCATAGTGAGGAGCAGCACCAGGAAGAGGGCGGCTCCCCAGATGCCGGGGATGTTGGCCTTCCCGCCGGCCACCGAGGTGCCGCCGATCACCACCACGGCGAGCGAGGACAGGAGATATTCATTGCCGAGATCGACATTGGCGCCCCGGAAATAGCCGGCGAGCAGGGCGCCATCGATGCCCCCGAGAGCGCCCGAGAGCGTGTAGGTGAGGAAGCGGATGCGCCCGACCTTCACGCCGGCCAGCCAGGCCGCGCGCATGTTCTGCCCGATCGCGAGTACGGAGCGGCCATAGATCATGCGCTGGAGCATAATGGCGGCTGTTATGGTGAACAGGATCACGACGATGGCGAGGACGGGAATGCCGAGGACCTGCAGGTTGGTGAAGTCGGCAAATCCGGGTGGCGGCTTGATCTGCAGGCCGCGGCCATAGCTGATGTCGACGGACTGGATGATGAAGCTTGCGGACAGGGTGGCGATGATCGGCGGAATGCGCAGGGCCCAGATCAACAGGTAGTTGCACATGCCGATCGCCATGCCGCAGGCGAGGGCCGCGAGCAGGCCCATGGCGACCATGGAGTCGCTGCCGTCCATCACCTTCATGGCGACGGCGCTGGCAAGGCCGATATTGGCCGGCAGCGACAGGTCCACATTGCCGGGGCCCAGCGTGATGACGAACATCTGGCCGACACCGACGATCACCGTGAATTCGGCCAGCGCGAGGGCGGCGGTAACCATGCCGCCGGCGCCGTAGCCGCCAGTGAAGGCAATCGTTGCCAGGAACACGGCGAGAGCGCCGACGAAGGACCACAGCCAGGGCTTTTCCGAAAGGAGCTTCAGGGAACCCATGATCATCCCTCCCTTCGGCTGATCAGCGCCCGGGCGGCGAGCACGATAATGAGGATGGCGCCGTTGGCGGCAACCTGCCAGTCCGGCGGAATGCGCATGAAGGTGAGCAGCGGCGAGGCGGCGAGCGCCAGCGTCAGCGCGCCGATCACCGCGCCGATCGGCGAGACGCGGCCGCCGACGAACTCGCCCCCACCGAGGATGACGCCGGCGACCGCCAGCAGCGTATAGCCATTGCCGATATTGGCATCCGCCGAGGTGGTGATGCCGATGAGCGCCATGCCGGAGAGCACGCCGAATAAGCCGGTCAGCGCGAACAGGCACATCTTGATCTTGAGGAGGGACCAGCCCGCCCGTCCGATCGCAGCCGGATTGCCCCCCGAGCCACGCAGGATCACACCATAGGAGGTGCGCATCAGCCCGAAATGCACGATCACCGCGATCAGCACGGCCGCGAGGATCGGGAAGGGCACGAAGGGCGGCTTGAAGCCGACAAGGGCAAGAAGCCAGTCGGGCGCCTTGCCGCCGGGCTTGGGCAGGACGAGGATGGCGAGCCCCTGCCACACGAAGCTCATGCCGAGCGTTACCACGATCGATGGCAGGTTGCGCAGATGGATCAGCGCGCCGAGGGCGGCGTAGACGAGAATGCCGCCGATCAGCACGGCGACGCCGAGCAGGGGCTCCTCCCGCAGCCAAGTCGCGGTGACACAGGCGACGAAGCCGACGAAGGTCCCGATGGAAAGATCGAGCTCGTTGCTGGCGATGACGAACATCTGCGCGATGGTGGCGAGTGCGATGGGGATCGCCAGGTTCAGCATCAGATTGAAGCCGAAATAGCTGATGGCGCGTGGATTGAGCCAGGCGATGGCGATGAGCACGAGAGCGAGCGACAGCGCCGGCAGCAGCGTGCGCAGCAGTCTCGCCCGCGCCATGCGCCTTGCGGCAGCGCTCCCAGGATTTGTGTTTACCGGATTGGCTTGAACGGCAGGCATCGTCATGTCAGCCCGCCTCGCTGAAGGAGGAGTGGATGATCCGCTCTTCCGTCAATTCGGAACGCGCGAGATTGGCGACGATGCGGCCATTGTGGAAGACATAGACATGGTCGCAATTGTCGAGCTCGTCGGTTTCCGTGGTGTACCATAGGAAGGTGCGGCCGTGGCGCGCCTCCTCCCGCACGAGGTCGTAGACCTCGAGCTTGGTGCTGATATCGACGCCGCGCATCGGGTCGTCCATCAGAACGATTTTCGCGTCCGAGCCGAGGGCGCGGGCGAACAGCGCCTTCTGCTGGTTCCCACCGGACAGCGAGAGGATGTTGTTGCTCATGTCGGGCGTGCGGATCTTGATCTTCTTCTGCCAGTCCCGAGCGAGGTCGGCCTCGCGACGAGGCGAGATCAGGAGACCGCTACGCAGCCGGTTCAGAGAGCGGATGCCGATATTGGCGGCGATCGACCATTGCGGGAAGATGCCGTCCGACTGGCGGTCGCCGGCCACCAGGGCGACCGGCGCGGTCACGCTTATGCCGGGCCGGCGCCGCTCGGCGGCACGGTAGATGGCCAGGAGCAGATCGGTCTGGCCATGGCCGGCGAGCCCGGCAAGCCCGATGATCTCGCCCTCACGGGCGACCAGTTCCTCGCCATCGGTCTGGCGCTCCGGGCGGGCCCGGACCCGCTCGGGGCTCGTTGCCCGCCCGATGGCAGCCGCAGTGATGGCCTTCTGGCGCGGCTCGACGGAGCCCATTGCCGCCACCAGCCGAGCGCGATTGAAGGATTTGGCCGCATCGGCGACCACCACCTTGCCGTCGCGCATCACCACGATGCGGTCGGTATTCTCCAGTACCTCGCCGAGGATGTGGGAGATCAGGATGCAGCTCTTGCCGCCGGCGACGAAGCGCCGGACGAAAGCGAGCAACTGGCTGGCGGTCTGGGCATCGAGCGAAGAGGTCGGTTCGTCGAGGATGACGAGGTCGAGCGGTGCGTCTGTGACGGTGAAGGCGCGCGCGATCTCCACCATCTGCCGCCGGCCGATGGAGAGATCGCTGACGACGTCGGAAGCCGAAATATCGTGACCGGGAAAGATCTCGTCGAGCTTGGCCGAGATCAGGGTCGCCGCCCGGTGCCGCCAGCGCAGGCCCTGCAGTGCGGCGTGGCTGACGCGGGTGTTCTCCGCCACCGAAAGGTTGGGACAGAGCGAGAGTTCCTGGAACACGCAGCGTATGCCGCGCTGCTGGGCCCGCAGGATCGAGTAATTGTCCTCGACCGTATCACCGACGGTGATGCGCCCGCCGCTCAGCGACAGCGTGCCGGCGATCATGTGCATCAGCGTCGACTTGCCGGCGCCGTTATGGCCGACGAGCCCGATGCATTCGCCCTCGGCGACGGCGAAGTTGACCCCGTCGAGGGCGCGAACGGCGCCGAAATGCTTCTCGGCGCCGTCAAGTCTGATGATGGTTCTGCTTACCTCGGCCGGCACGCTCGCTCCTTGCTCACCATAGCGCTTTGCGATTTGACGGCATCGGCAAGAATCGCAAAGACGCGTCGACACAAAGAGTTAGAGTAAAAGGGCGTTTACGCTTAAACGCGTTTTGCTCTAGTGGTCGATGCTGCGCCGAGGACCGCAGCCTCACTTGATGTTCGCCTTGATGGCGGCCAGGGCCTCGTCCTGGGTGTATTCGTGGCTGGCGACGCCGCCCTTCTCAATGGTGGGCAGAGCCGCCTCGAAATTCTCCTGGGTGAAGGCGAGATAGGGCACGAGCAGATCGTGCGGGATATCCTTGCGCCCGTCCAGCACCTGCTGGGCTACCCAGAAGGCAAGGCTCGACACGCCCGGCGCGATGGAGGCGGACCAGGTGGTGTAGCCATCCTTATCCTTCTGCTCCTTCCACCATTGCAATTCATCCTGGCGGTTGCCCATGATGATGGTCGGGCGCGGCTTGCCGGCGGCGGCAATGGCCTGTGCCGCGCCATAACCATCACCGCCCTGGTCGACTACGCCGATGATGTCCGGCAGCGAGGGCAGCACGGTTGCCACCGCCTTCTGGGCCGTGGTCTGGTCCCAGTCGCCGGTTACCGAGCTGACGATCTTGAACTGCGGATTGGCGGCGACACCCTCGAGGATGCCGGCATGGATGGCATCGTCGATGGAAGTGCCGGCGAGGCCGCGGATCTCCAGCAGGTTGCCACCCTTGGGCTGGAACTTGGCCATCTGGGCGACTTCTGCATTACCCATGGCCTTGAAGTCGACGACCACGCGATAGGCGCAGGGCTCGGTGACGATGCCGTCGAAGGACACCACCACGATGCCGGCGTCGCAGGCCTGCTTGATGGCGCCGTTGAGCGCATCCGGGGAGGCGGCATTGATGACGATGGCGTCATAGCCCTGCAGGATCAGGTTCTGGATCTGCGCGGCCTGGGTCGGCACTTCCTTGTCGGCCGTGGTGAAGACATCGGCCGCGGCGACGACCTTGTCGGCAACCGCCTTCTGGGTGACGGCGCCATAGCTCTTGAGCATGGCCTGGCGCCAGGAATTGCCGGCATAGTTGTTGGAGAAGGCGATCTTCTTGCCGCTGGTGTCGGCAAGAGCGGTGGTGGAGACGAGAACGCTGGCGAGCGCGCTCAGGACAAGTAGCTTCTTCATTTCGACGTCCTCCCGTTTTTGATCGTCATGCCGGCTTGGCTGCCGGCAGCTTCAGTTGTGGCGCTGGAGCGCCGTGCGCCGCCGGTTGGACCGGAGGTTATTTGGAGCTGGGCCGACCCTGTCGGCTCAGAACAATCTCAGTCCCGGCACGCGCACCCGCAAGCGGTGCAAGGTGCTGGATGCGGTAATGAACAGGCTGCGAAAGTCATCGTCCCCGAAGGTGAAGTTGGCGCAGGGTTCCGGTGTCGCGATCACCCCCACTATATCACCGGACGGGTCGAAGACATGAATGCCGCCTGGCCCGCAGCAATAGAGATTGCCGCAGCTGTCGATCTTCATGCCGTCGGGGGCTCCCGGCCCGTTGCCTTTTGTCTCCGCCCAGACGGCCCCGCCGCCAAGATGACCATTGGCCTCGACGTTGAACACCCTGATGTGCCGACGTTCGGTATCGTTGACGAAGAGCCGTGAGCCATCGAGCGAGAAGCACAGGCCGTTGGGTTGGGCGAAATCGTCCGCCAGCAGGATGAGGCCGGCGGCGTCGAGCCGGTAGACGCCCTGAAAGGCGAGTTCCTGCGCCCGCCTGACGCCGAAATAGTCGCGCCGGCCATAATTGGGATCGGTGAAATAGATCGAGCCGTCGGCGGCCACCACGATATCGTTCGGGCTGTTGAGCGCCTTCTCGCCATAGTGGGTGACGAGAACCTCGCTGCTGCCGTCCTGCCTCGTCCGCGTGACGCGGCTGGTGGCGTGCTCGCAGGACAGCAGCCGTCCCTGGCGGTCAAGCGTGTTGCCGTTCGCCATATTGCTGGGATCGCGGAAGGTCTCGATGACGCCGGCCGGGCTCCTGCGATACATCCGGCTGTTGGGGATGTCGCTGAACACCAGCCATTTCTCGTAAGGATGCCAGACCGGCCCTTCGAGGAAGCCGAAGCCGGTCGCCAATGTCTCCAGGCTCGCGCCGCCGACGATGTCGGAAAAGCCTGTCGGGCGGGTTTGCACGATCATGGCCGTCAGTTTTCGGCCTTGGCCACGGTCTTGCCGCCGACATACCAGTCAGGCGCGGCCACATCCTCGAACACCACCCAGATCGCCTCCTTCGGCAATCCGGTCTCCTCGCTGATCGCATCCGTCACACGGCGCGCGATCTCGTCCTTGCGCTTCTGAGGATGGCCCTTGAGAATCTGAATGTTGACGAATGGCATTGGCGTTTCCCCGAACTTCTTGATTGTTGAAGTCGAGGCTAGGCGCGACGGGGCGGTGTCGATACGAGGCAAGAGACAAGATCGACTGTGCGTTTGCACAGTCGGCGTTGCGTATTCGTGCAGTCGCCCGGAATGACGATGCGCCCCTTATAAAAGAAAGTGCCCTACAGCTCGCCGAGATCCTCCGCCTGGTGCAGCCAATCGTCGAAGCGCTTCTGTTCGCGCTTGAGGGCATCGACATTGATCAGGCCGCGGGCCAAGGCCAGGTAGATTGCCCTCGTCCGCGAATTGAAGACCGAGCTCCCGTCGCCTGGAACGGTGGCGAGGCCGAGCTTGTCGTAGAGGTGCTGGATGCGGCTCTGGGCGCCACGTGTCGACAGGCCCCGGCGATGCGCGATGGCCTTGTCGGTGAGGCCCAGCGCGATGTCGATGAGGCTCTCATATTCGGTATCCGTGATGCCCTCCAGCCGGTCGTATACCCGGTGCTGGATGCCGCGCACCTCGCGGTCGATGATGCAATGCCCCTCGCGGAAGACGCCGCGCAGCGCCGAGCGCATGCCTTCCTCCGAGGCCGATTTCAGTACATAGCCATAGACGGAGCCGGGCGGCACGATGCGTGCGACACCGCGGACATAGGCCTCGTCCGCGAAATTGGACCAGAACAGGATATGGGTGTCGGCGCGGCGGTTCCAGATCGTGCGGGCCACCTCGATGCCCGTCGCCTTGGGCAATTGCAGGTCGAGCACCACGCAGGGTGGTTCGCGCTTCAGCGCGAGATCGATGGCGCCGTCGCCATCGGCTGCCTCGATCACCTCGACGTCGCCGGGCCAGAGCTGTTCCACGATGCCGCGGGCGAAACTGCGATGCAATCCATCATCCTCGGCGATCATCACCAGCATCGCATCGTCTCCATCATAGTCCGGCTTCGGCCGACTGGGCCGGCACCGGTGCCGCTTCATCGTTGCCGGCATTGCGGGCGATGGCAATCTCAACCCGCGTGCCTCCCTTCCGGCCGGCGCGCCCGATCTCCAGGCGCGCGCCGATGAGGGCGGCACGGGTGCGCATATGGCCGACGCCGCCGGAAGCGACGGCGCCCGGGGGATCGCATCCCCGGCCGTCGTCGATCACCGCAACCAGGAGCTCTGAGGACGTCGAGCCGATATGGACCTCGATGCGTCCGGCGCCGGCATGGCGGACGGCGTTGTTGATCGCTTCCTGGGCGATCCGGTAGAGGGCGGTGCGCGTGGTCTCCGGCAGGTCGTCGGCGCTGCCATCGCTGTTATCCGCGATGCCGACCGCTATCGGCGGTTTGGCGCGGCTGACGCTGCGGTTCAGGTGGGCCTCGACGGCGTCGCGAAAGCCGAAGAGCTCGAGCACGCTTGGACGCATGTCGTCGACGATGTGGCGCAGCTCCGTGAGGCAGCTGACGACCTCCGCTTCCAGGTCCGCCAGTTGCGCAGTCCGCGCCACGCCCTGGCTGCGAAGCGCCGAGATCTGGCGGGCGACGCGGGCAAGATCGGCAAGCGTCTGGTCGTGCAGGTCCATCGCCATGCGGCGGCGCTCACGCTCCATGCCTTCCGTCAGCCTGGAGGCGCCGACACGCAGGAGCTCCTCACGGTTGCGCGCCTCGGCCTCCGCCAGCATGGCCCGCTGCGCTTCGTTCGCCTGCAGCAGGGCGAAGATATAGGGCGCGATGAAGTCGGCGCATTGCTGGGCGACGTCGACATCCTCGTGGCAATAGCAGTCCCGATCGTGCCTGGAGATATTGAGGGCGCCGACGATCTCGCCCCGTGCCCTGAGCGGCACCACGATGCGGCTGCGCAATTCGGCGGAGAAGATCGGCCCGTCGAGGGCGCCGTCGAAATGGAAGCGCGGATCGGCGACGGCATCGCCGGCCAGAAGATAGGGCACATCACCCCACAGCACCGCGCGTACGGGGCTGCGGCTGGTGGGCAGCGGCTGCTCGGCGAGGCTGCTCCAGCTCGTGTGATAGCCCGCCTCATAGCAGGCATGGCTTGCGCCTTCCTGCATGAGCACGGCGACGTCCATGTGGTCGTGCGGGATCAGCTGGCCGATCTCCACCGCAGTGGCGCGGAAGGCCTCGCCCGGGTTGGTGTGGCCGGCAAGGGCGCGCGAGATTGCCAGAAGCCGGTCGACCAGAATCGGAGAAACGCTTGTCATGGCTGACCTGTCATCTGCCTGCCGCCAGCTCGACGCGACGCCTCTGAGCCGGCTCCCCAATCCGCCATCAAAGCCGCTCCACAGCCTGCCCGCAAGGGGGAGGTGATAGCGGGAAGAGGGTGGCGGCACCGCCCGCAGGGCGATTGGACGCTAAAGCGTCTTGCGATCTGACGGACTCGGCAAGGATTGCAAAGACGCGCCGAAACAAGGAGTTAGAGCAAAGCATCGTTTACGCCTGAACGCGCTTTGCTCCAGGGTTGGAATATGCATGATGGTCATCATGACGGGAAGGATGTCCCGACAGCTAATGCACGGAGAAGATGATGACGTTCAAGGTTATCGAAGGCGGAAATCCCGGTACGTCGGAGCCGATTCAGTTCAACAATCTGGCCGCCGTCTTCGCTAATCTCGACGAAGCGGCGCTGGTCGAGAAAATCATCCGGCGAAACGAAGGTTTGCTCTCCCCCAATGGCGCTGTTGTGGTTGATACGGGAAGCCATACCGGCCGTTCGCCGAAGGACAAGTTCGTGGTCCGCGAGGCCTCGACGGAGGACAAGGTCTGGTGGGACAACAACAATGCCATCAGCCGGCAAGCCTTTGACAAGCTGCTCGACGACATGCTCTGGCACGCGACCGGCAAGGAGCTCTATGTCCAGGATCTTCGCGGGGGCGCCGACCCGGCCCATGGCATCAATGTTCGCGTCTACACCGAATATGCCTGGCATAGCCTGTTCATCCGCAATCTTCTGATCCGTCCGCCTGCCGCCGACCTCGTCGGCTTCTGGCCTGATCTCACCATCATCAACTTGCCGAGCTTCAAGGCCGATCCCGCCAAATACGGTATCCGTTCGGAGACCGTGATCGCCTGCGACCTCACCAATGGCATCATCCTGATCGGTGGCACGGCCTATGCCGGCGAGATGAAGAAATCCGTTTTCACCTATCTCAACTACACCCTGCCCGAGGCGGGCGTGATGCCGATGCATTGCTCCGCCAATATCGGCGCCGATGGCGATGTCGCCGTCTTCTTCGGCCTGTCGGGCACCGGGAAGACCACGCTCTCGGCCTCGCCCGACCGCGCCTTGATCGGAGATGACGAGCATGGCTGGGGCCAGGACGGCGTCTTCAATTTCGAGGGAGGCTGCTATGCCAAGACCATCAAGCTCGATCCGGCCGCCGAGCCGCAGATCTACGCGGCCACGCAGCGCTTCGGCACCATTCTTGAAAACGTCGCCATGAATCCGGTTACGCGCCGGATCGACTTCGATGGCGCGGCCAGGACCGAGAATACCCGCGCCGCCTACCCGCTGCACTTTATCGAGAACGCTTCGCCGATGGGGCGCGGCGGCCAGCCCAAGACCATCGTGATGCTGACGGCCGACGCCTTCGGCGTGATGCCGCCGATCGCGAAGCTCTCGCCCGACCAGGCAATCTATCACTTCATGTCGGGCTTCACGGCCAAGGTTGCCGGAACGGAGCGGGGCGTCACCGAGCCCCAGCCAACCTTCTCGACCTGTTTCGGCGCCCCGTTCATCCCCCGCCATCCGGCCGAATATGCGAGGCTCCTGCGTGAACTCATCCTTGAGAACGAGGTGACCTGCTGGCTGGTCAACACCGGCTGGACCGGTGGCGCCTTCGGCACGGGGCGGCGCATGCCGATCCAGTGGACGCGCACCTCGCTCGCCGCCGCGCTCGACGGAACGCTGGCGGGCGGTAGCTTCCGCACGGACCGCCATTTCGGCTTCAAGGTACCCACGGCGGTCACCGGCGTGCCGACGCATGTGCTCGACCCGTTCAAGACCTGGGCCGACAAGGCTGCCTATGAGGCACAGGCCAAGAGGCTGGTCGGTCTCTTCGCCGAGAACTTCCGCAAGTTCGAGGCCCATGTCGACAAGGACGTCCAGGCGGTGATGCTGACGAGCTGAGGAGGGGCGCCGGGCGTTTCCGGGTCACGCCGGCCTTTCTCCCCGCCTCATTGCCTACCCCATCCAGTTGCGCGGGCCCGGGCCCCGCCGGCCGGCCTCGTCGGCGGGGTTGGCCAGATGGCAGCGGTCGATCGACAGGCAGCCGCAGCCGATGCACTCGCTGAGACCAGCGCGCAAGCGCTGCAGCTCGGCAATGCGCTGGTCGATGCGCTTCGTCCATTCGCCCGAGAGTTTCTGCCAATCCTCGCGTGATGGCACACGATGTTCGGGCAGCTTGGCGAGTTCCGCACCGATTTCCTCGAGCGACAGCCCGATCTTCTGAGCAAAGACGATGAAGGCGATGCGCCTGAGCGTCGAGCGGGGATAGCGCCGGTGTCCCGAGCCTGCCCGTTCGGAGGTGATGAGGCCGCGCTCCTCATAGAAGCGCAGGGCAGAAGAGGCGACGCCGCTGCGGCGCGCGATTTCGCTGATGGGGAGCACGGTATCCATCGGCGAATAAGAGCACGATCGGCTCTTGACTTCAAGTTCACTTGAACTTCTATGCCAATGCCTTCGTTGAACGAAGGAGCATCGAATCATGCCCATTCAGATCCCTCTGCAAGGACTGCGCGTGGCCGTCACCGGTGGCACGTCCGGCCTTGGGCTGGCGCTGGTGCGAGGCCTCGCAGCTCAGGCCGCGCGCGTCGCCTTCATCGCCCGAACGCCGCTCGCCGTGGAGCGCACGGCCAACGAGACAGGCGCACATGGCATCGTCGGGGATATCGCCCGCAGGGAGGATATCCATCCCATCAGCCTGCAGATCCTCGGCCTGCTTGGGGGGCTCGACGTCCTCGTCAACAATGCTTCGAGCCTCGGCCCCGTGCCGCTCGCCTTGCTGGCAGACACCCAATGCGAAGAGCTCGAACGGGCGCTGGCGACCAACCTCCTTGGGCCCTTCCGGCTGACCAAGGCTCTCTTCGGCGCTCTCGCGGCCTCGGCGCGCGAGGGGCGCGGCGCGGTGGTGGTCAACATCTCCAGCGACGCCGCCGTCACGGCCTATGCAGGCTGGGGCGCCTATGGCGCCAGCAAGGCGGCGCTGCGCCATCTCACGGGGATCTGGGCCGAGGAGGCAAGGGGAGAGGGCGTGGCCTTACTCTCGCTCGACCCCAGCGACATGGATACGCCCTTGCATGCGGTCGCAGTGCCCGAGGCCGATCCCACGACGCTGAAGCGCCCGGAGGATGCGGCCGCCGGGATCATCGCAGCCATTCGCGCTGCCCTGGCTGCCAACATCTCGGTGGAGCTGCAGCCATGATCGTTGCCGACAGTCCGGATCCCGGCGGCGCCAGGCTGCTTGCCGCCGATGCCGGAGGCCGTATCCGCCATTTGCCGCGCCAGGCGCTCGGCCTCCTGTTCCGGCCCGATGATCTCGTCATCGCCAATGACGCCGCGACGCTGCCCGCCAGCCTACGGGGCCTGCATGCGGCGAGCGGCGCGCCCGTCGAGATCCGGCTCGCTGCCTGGCTGGCGCCAGATGATCCACTGCGCTTCGCTGCTGTGGCCTTCGGCGCGGGCGATCACCACACCCGCACGGAGGACCGGCCCTTGCCGCCGCCGTTGGCTATTGGAGATCATCTCTTGCTGGGGCCTCTCACGGCCATCATCGAGAGCCTGCTCGACCATCCGCGGCTGGTGGCACTGCGCTTCGAAGGGGAACGCACGGCATTTCTTGCCGGGCTCGCCCGGCACGGGAGGCCGATCCAATATGCCCATGTGCCTGAGACGCTCGCCCTGTGGGATGTCTGGACGGCCGTCGCCGCCGAGCCCTTCGCCTTCGAGGCACCGTCGGCCGGCTTCGCTCTCGACTGGCGCGTGATCGCCGCCTGGCGAGTGCGTGGGGTCGGCTTTGCCACGCTCACCCATGCGGCGGGGATCTCCTCGACCGGCGATGCCGCGCTCGACCAGCGCTTTCCGCTGGACGAACTCTATCGCATTCCCGCGGTAACCGCGGCCGCGGTGGCCCGCACACAGGACACGAGTGGCCGCATCATCGCCGTCGGCACCAGCGTGGTGCGGGCACTGGAGGCGGCAGCGGTCGGCGTCGGCCATGTTCGTGCAGGACCGGGCGTGGCGCGCGGTCGCATCGGGCCGGACACGCCGCTTCGCATCGTCGATGCGATCGTCACCGGCGTGCATCAGCCCGGGGAGAGCCATTTCGAGCTGCTGCGGGCCTTTGCCGATGATGTCCTGCTCGGCCGTCTTTCCCTGATGGCTGAGGCCTGGAACTATCGCACGCATGAATTCGGCGATTCCATGCTGATCGAACGCTAAAGCAAAGCGCGTTTAGGCGTAAACGCTGCTTTGCTTTAGCTCATAGTTGCGACGCGTCTTTGCGATTCTCGCCGATTCCGTCAAATACCAAAAACGCCTTAGCCCTCTGTCGGTCACAGATCGGTCACGCGGCAGGCGCTAGTTGCAGCGGAGCTATGAGGGGAATAAGCCTGTCGGCGATCCCCTGTCGGAGACCTCCCATGACCGAGAAGCCAGCCAGGCCAAACCCCGAGCCCATTTGCACCGTGATGCACAGCCATGCGGCCTTTGTGGGCAAGCAGGGCTTTTCCTACGCACCTGCCATCTCCGCCGAGACGGTGGGCGCCAGGGCCATCCACCTGCAGATCGTCACCATCCCGCCCGGCGCCCGTGCCAAGGCGCACAAGCACGAGGCCCATGAAACGGCGATCTATGTGCTGGAGGGAGAATCCGGCATGCACTATGGCGAGAGGCTCGAACACCACCTCATCGCCCGCGCCGGCGAGTTCCTCTACATCCCCGCCAACATGCCGCACCTGCCCTATAATCTCAGCGATACCGAGCCCTGCCGCGCCGTGATCGCGCGTACCGACCCCAACGAGCAGGAAAGCGTTGTGCTGCTGCCGGAGCTCGACCGCGTGCAAGCGTGATTGCCGCGGGTGCGCGGACATCTTGTCCGCCTCTTCCCTCCCTTCAGGCGGTGTCATTCGTTGGAGAAGAGGAGGCGGGCAAGATGCCCACGGGCGCTAACTTTGCGTGGGAGGTCACTGGTTTGGAGTGGCGATCTCTGATCGCCAATCTCGGAACGATGTGTTTGCCGGTGAAGAAGATGGCGATCGGAGATCCCCACTCCGCGTTCCCTACGCCTTTTTCCGCAAAATTAGCGCCTATTGGCAAGATGCCCGCGCACCCGGGAAGAAGCGGCGCTTTTCGGGCTACGGCGTGGAAAGGATCTTCTCGGTCTCCGGAACCGGATGGAGGTCAACTCCTTGAAAACCTGTGCCCCTAGGTAAGGCTCCCGCCTGGTGTCGGCTATCCGGAACACAGCCGGAATGAATGTTCTGACATTTGACGTTTTGTCAGCGGCGATGGCATAATCCCACCGCTGCAGTGGATTGTCGCATCGCAACACCGTCTGCAGCGACATGTACGACAATAAAAGCATAAAATCGGGAGGAATGGATGGCTTCTAAATCAGGGGTTTTCAGCGCTGCCTTCATGGCGGTTGCGCTCACCACCACGGCTTTGCCTGCCGCTGCTGGCGAATTTGACGGCGTGACCGTCAATGTCATGACGCAGACCGGTGCAATTCAGGAGCCCCTGCAGAGGCGTGCTCCTGAATTCGAGAAGCTCACCGGCGCCAAGATCAACGTGATCGCGGTTCCCTTCTCCGACCTCTACCAGAAGGTCCTGACCGATTGGGCCAGCGGCACCAATTCCGTCGATGCGGCGGTGTTCGCCCCGCAATGGATGGTCGACTATGTCGCAGGCGGCTATCTGGAAGACATCGGCGACCGAGTCGCCAAGGACAAGGGCATCGAGTGGACCGACATCGCGCCCTTCTTCCGCGACTTCTCCTCGAGCTATGGCGGCAAGACCTATCTCGTGCCGCTCGATGGCGACTTCCACATGCTTTATTACCGCACCGATATTTTCGACAAGGCCGGGCTCAAGCCGCCGGCGACCTGGGACGAATATCTGGAGGATGCCAAGAAGCTGAACGGCATGGAAGTCGACGGCCAGAAGATCTACGGCTCCTGCATCGCCAAGAAGCGTAATGCCCAGAGCTACTGGTTCGTCACCGACATTGTGGGCTCGATGACCCAGTCGAAGGGCACCTCGCAGGGCACCTTCTTCAACACCAAGGACATGTCGCCGCTCGTCAACAACGAGGCCTTCCGCAAGGCCTTGGCGTTCCTCAAGGAATCCTCGAAATACGGCCCGCCGGATGAGCTCAACATGGACGTGTCCGATACCCGTCCGCTGTTCACCTCCGGCAAATGTGCCCTCAACCTGGACTGGGGCGATGTCGGCGTGCTTGCCATCGATCCCGCTACGTCCAAGGTGATCGACAAGACGGGCGCCATCATCACGCCCGGCTCGAAGGAAGTGCTTAACTGGGATACGGGCAAGCTCGAGGCCTGCACCAAGGACAACTGCCCGAACGCCATCGATGGCGTGAGCCATGCTCCCTATGCGGCCTTCGGCGGCTGGAGCGGCGGCATCAACGCCAAGGCCAGCGACAAGGTGAAGGATGCGGCCTACGCCTTCTTCTCCTATATGAGCGCGCCGGCCCAGTCGAATGTCGACGTCACCATCGGCAAGACCGGCTTCAACCCCTATCGCCTGTCGCAACTTTCCTACAATGACGCCTGGAAGAAGGGCGGCATGAGCGAGAAGGCGGCGGCGCAATATCTCGGCGCCATCAAGGACAGCCTCAACAGCCCGAACATGATCCTGGACCTCCGCATCCCGCAGAACCAGAAATATCAGCAGGTCGTGCTCGACGAGGCCATCGCCCGCTTCCTGGCCGGCGAGATCGACGAGGACACCACCATCAAGACGATCTCCGACGGCTGGAAGGACCTCAACGACCAGATCGGTACCGACGACCAGCTGAAGTTCTACAAGAACACGCTCGGCGCGAAGTAAGCGCTTGAAGATCCGGCCGTGGCGATTGTCCGCCGCGGCCGGTTGAAGAGGCGATGTGACCGGGACCGCGGACGTAGCCGCGCAATCGGCGAAGCCGATTGTCGCGACGGTCGCTCTTCTCTTCCTGCTCCCGTACCGTTTCCAAGAGGCGGACGGGGACGTCCGCGGTCCCAGTCACTGCGCGTTCCCGGCCATGTCTCGCAATACCGGGCATAGCATGGCCGTCAACGTCTCCATTCCCAACGAAGCCGACCGGCGGGAGCGTCTGTCCCAATGGCTCGACCGGCACTCCGGCCGCATCATGGTGCTGCCGGCCGTACTCATCCTGCTGGCTTTCGCCATCTTTCCGCTGATCGCCTCGGCCTATCTCTCCCTGTCGCGCTTTGCGCTCGCAGCCGGCAGCTTCAAGCTCACCTTCATCGGGCTCTATAATTACAACCGCCTCTTCCTGGGTGTGCAGCAATACCACTTCCTCGGCACGCTGAAGGAGTTGGGGCCGCTCGAATGGGTGCTGCTGCTGGTCGTCGTCGCCCTGATGCTGGCCTGGCTCGTGCGCTTCGCCATGACGGGCTTCACCGTATCAGGTCTTCTCGGCCGGCTGGTCACGGCGAGCCTGATCACCGGCGTTTGGTATGTCGTGCTTGCCACGGCCTTCAGCGGCGCCATTCCCGGCACGCTGCTCAACACCCTGCTCTATGTCTTTGTCGGCGTGTTCTTTCAATTCCTGATCGGCCTTGGCCTGGCGCTGCTCTGCGCCCAGCCCATCCGCGCCCGTAACTGGTTCCGGGTGATCTTCTTCATTCCGGTGATGGTGACGCCTGTGGGCGTCGCCTATATCTTCCGCATGCTCGCCGACATGCAGAAGGGGCCCTTCGCCCCGCTCAGCCAGATTCTCGGCGTGAGCCAATGGTCATGGGCGACGGAAGCCTGGTCGGCCCGCCTTATGGTGATGATCGGCGATACCTGGCAGTGGACGCCCTTCATGTTCATCGTGCTGCTGGCGGCGGTGGAGAACCAACCGCGCGACCAGCTCGAAGCCGCCCATCTCGACGGCGCCGGCCCCTGGCAGATCTTCAAGGACATCACCTGGCCTTCCATCGCTCCCGTGGCGGCGACGGTCGTGCTGATCCGCCTGATCGAGGCCTTCAAGATCATCGACATGCCCAACGTGCTTACCGCCGGTGGCCCGGGCCTTGCCACCGAATCCCTCACCCTGCACTCCTTCATCGCCTGGCGCACGCAGGATCTCGGTGGCTCGGCGGCGGTCGGCTACCTGCTCCTTTTCGTCTCGACGGTGACCTGTGTCTCCTTCTTCAACTTCGTGGTGCGGCCCACCAGGAGATATCAGTGATGAGCCCGGCCCCCGACACCCGCCCGCTGATGCAGCGCCTGTTCGAGCGCCGCAGCCTCGACGAGATGGCGCCGGTGCCCAAGGCGCTGACCTATCTCGCCCTGCTCGGCTGGACCTTCGTCGTGCTGTTCCCGCTCTACTGGGTGCTGGTCACCTCCCTGAAGGTGCAGATCCAGGTCGACGCCGGGCCTTATTACATCCCCTTTGTCGACTTCCAGCCGAGGCTGGATGCCTGGAACTTCATGCTGTTCCAGAACAACACGCTCTGGCCCTATGTGAACTCGATCATCGTGGCGCTGTCGAGCACCGTCCTGGCGCTGCTTTTCGGTTCTCTCGCCGCCTACGCGCTGGTGCGTATCCAGTTCCAGGTGAAGCTCGCCGCCGTCATCTGTTTCATCCTGCTGGTCGTGGGCATCATCCTGGCTGTGGCGCAGTTCGGCGTGCCCTGGCAGGTCGCGACGGTGGCCGCGATCGTGCTGTTCTTCCTGATCCTCGGCACCATCGGCCGCCGCTTCAAGGCCGCGCTCGGCAACAACGACATCGAGTTCTGGATGATCTCGAACCGCATCATGCCGCCGATCGTGGCCGTGCTGCCGATCTATGTGATGTTCCAGAACCTCAAGCTGCTCGATACGCAGGTGGCGCTGATCTCGACCTATACCGCCGTCAACCTGCCCATCGTGGTCTGGCTGACGCGTGACTTCTTCGCAGGTATTCCGCTCGACCTCGAGGAGAGCGCGGAGATCGACGGCGCGTCCAAGTTCCGCGTCTTCTTCACCATTGCCCTGCCGCTGGTGCGCTCCGGCCTTGCCGCCACCTTCATGCTGGTGCTCATTCTCGCGTGGAACGAGTATCTGTTGGCGCTCTTCCTCTCCAATGCCAATGCGCAGACCATGCCGGTGCTGGTCTCGGCCCAGAACACCACCCGCGGCCCGCAATGGTGGTACATGTCGGTGCTGATCGTCATCATGATCGTGCCGGTCATTGTCATCGCGGCCTTCCTGCAGAAACATATCGCGCGGGGCCTGATGGTCGGCGCGGTGAAGGGTTGAGCGTCACATGCAAGTCACTCTGCAGAACATCCACAAGTCGTTCGGCGCCGTCGACGTCGTCAAAGGCCTCGACCTCGACGTCAAGGACGGCGAGTTTCTGGTGCTGCTCGGCGCCTCGGGGTCGGGCAAGACCACGGCGCTCCGCATGATAGCGGGCCTGGAGACCGTCACCTCCGGCACCGTGCGGATCGGCGAGCGCGACGTCACCAACATCCTGCCGAAATATCGCGACATCGCCATGGTGTTCCAGTCCTATGCGCTCTATCCGCACAAGACTGTGTACGCCAACATCGCCTATCCCCTGACGGTGCGCAAACATCCCAAGGCCGAGATCGAGGCGGCGGTGAAGGATGTCGCCCGCCAGGTGCAGCTCGACCAGCTGCTCGACCGCTATCCCCGCCAGCTTTCCGGTGGCCAGCGCCAGCGCGTGGCGCTCGCCCGCGCCATCATCCGCCGCCCTGCCGCCTTCCTGATGGATGAGCCGCTTTCCAACCTCGACGCCAAATTGCGCGGCCATATGCGGGCCGAACTCAAGCATATGCAGCACGAACTCGGCATTACCACCATCTATGTCACGCATGACCAGGTGGAGGCGATGACGCTCGCCCACCGTGTTGCCCTGCTCGACAAGGGCGTGCTGCAGCAGCTCGATACGCCCGCCAACATCTACAATCGCCCAGCCAATCTCTTTGTCGCCGGTTTCATCGGCTCGCCGCCGATGAACTTCCTCGAGGGCGAACTGAAGGATGGACATTTCTCCTCGCCCGCTGGCAGCTTCGGCACGCCCGGCCATGCCAGCGCGGCCAAGGCCGTCGTCGGCATCCGCCCGGAGGACTGCCGGGTGACGACACCCGAACTCGGCAAGTTCGCCGGCGAGGTCTTCGCCACCGAGTTGATCGGCGACCATTCGCTGGTGACCTGCCGCTGCGCCTCCTCGACCGTCACCGTAAAGGTCGACAAGGATTTCCAGCGCGAGATCGGCGAGAAGATCGGCATCGGTTTCGACGATAGGGCGCTGCATCTGTTCGATGCGGCAAGCGGGGACAGGCTGGGATAATTGGGGGCGGGTCTTCAGACCCGGCTGCCCTCGACCTTGCAAAAAAGAGCCGGCTCTGAAGACCCGCCCCCCTTATCCCAGGAGACTCAGATGGCTACCGTGAAGCTGCTCACCGACGCCGAGGTTGAGGCGATACCTATAGCCAAAGCCGTGTTTGACGACATCCGTGCCACGCGCAAATCCGATTTCGTCAATAATTTCTGGCGCGGCCTCGCCAATGATCCCGTGCTTCTCAAGCGCACCTGGGAGGATCTGAAGGCGGTAATGGCGGGCGAAGGTGCTCTCGATCCACTGGTGCGCGAAATGATCTATATCGCCGTTTCCACCGCCAATGGCTGCCAGTATTGCGTCCACTCTCACACTGCCGCCGCCCGCGCCAAGGGTATGACCGATGCCCAATATGGCGAGCTCCTGGCCGTGATCGGCTTGGCCGGCAAGACCAATCACCTCGTGACGGCCATGCAGATTCCGGCCGATCCGGAATTCCTGGTGAAGAGCTGAGGGGTACGGCGCTCAGGCGCGTATGCGTTAACTTTGCAGTGCGAGGTGTGCGAAACGCGGAGTGGCGGTCTCCGACCGCCATCTTCCAAGCCGGCAAACGTGTCGTTTCCAAGATTGTCGATCAGAGATCGACACTCCAAATTCAGCGCATTCCCCACAAACCGAAGTCGCGCTTATGGGGCCTCAGCTGTCATCCTCCGCATTGAGTTCGTCCGGGCGCAGGCCCTCGGCCTGGTCGATGCCGGATGCTTCCCGGAGGATCGCGTTGATACGGTCCTGCCAGCCGAGGCCTTCAGCCTGGTAATGCTCGATCAAGTCCCGGTCGAGCCGCAGCGAAACAACTTCCTTGGCATTGGGGATGGCCGGCTTCTTCGGTGGCGCCACCGCTTTCGCCGCCTTGGGCTTGAAGGCTGCTTCGGCCTGCTTCCAGGGATCGCTCGGCCGGCGTGTTCTGTCGCTGCTCATGGAAGGAAGTTCCTCCTGCATTGTGGGGCAAAGGAAAACCACGGTGGCGCGGGATGGTTGCGGCCCGGATAAATCTCTATGCTAGTTCGGGGCTTTATGGCCGAATTGCGCGGTGCCCGCATCATGGAAATTTGGACGACTGAGAGACTGACCGCCCAAAGGCTCAAACATGCGGACCTCGATGATCTCGTCGCGCTTCATTTGGACCCGGATGTTTCACGCTATCTTGGCGGCGTACGCTCGCCGGCCGTGACCACGGCCTATCTCGCAACCAGCATGGCCCATTGGGATCGTTACGGATTTGGGCTTTGGGCCTGGCGGACACCGGACGGCAAGTTCGTGGGACGTGCCGGCATACGGCACGTCGTCGTCGAGGATGCGCAGGAGGTAGAGATTGCCTACGCCTTGCGCCGGCCTTTCTGGGGAATGGGCCTGGCAAGTGAGATCACCAAGGCGTTGATCGAGCTGGGATTCCAACGGCTGGGCCTTTCTTCGCTGGTTGGTGTGGTCCTCGTCCCGCATGCCGCTTCCCGTCACGTTCTGGAGAAGGCGGGTTTCCTGTTCGAGCGTGAGGTTGTCTTTCACGACCAGCCATGCGTTCTGTACCGAAAATTGTCTCCCGAGGCGCCAGGCGGCGTCACCCCATGACCTTGGCGTCCCACCACACAGCTTCGCTGCCGTTTCGGGCGATGGCCAGGGTCATCTTCGGTGTCGCCCAGTATTCCACCAGTTCACCGCGGTTCCTCTTCGCAAGGCGGCGAGCTTCGGCTTGATCCTGGGTGATCACGAGCCTTCGAGTGGTGATGCCGTATTGCGTATGGGCGCCATAGGCGAATTCGCCGTCCGGCAACCGGATCGCCCAGCCCAGGAACTGAAAGCGGATACCCTGTGCTTCCTGGTCTTCGATGAGTTGTTTCAGATTGTCGAGATCATGGACCTGACGTTGAGGCATTTGCTGCTGCCTTTTGGTATTGTGCCCGGGGTTACATCGCACGATCCAAATGCCCCGGCCTGTGCGATCCCGCACATGGAACGGCGTTTCCCGCCGGTTCCCTTGTGGCGAAGATATCCCTTACCTGTTTGAGGCGAGCACGCCCTACACCGGCAATCCCTGATCGGCCTTCACTTCCTCCATCACCGTATAAGTCCGGGTTTCCCTCACCCCTGGCACAGTCCAAAGCGCATCGCCGAGGAAGTTGCGGTAGGCGGCCATATCGGCCACGCGCACCTTGAGAAGATAGTCGAAGCCGCCGGCGACCATGTGGCATTCAGCGACGTCGGGCGTGCGGCGCACGGCGTCGGCGAAGCGGTCGAACACATCGGGCGTGGTCTTGTCGAGCAGCACTTCCACGAAGACGAGGAAGGCGCGGTCGAGTTTGCCGGCATCGAGGCGGGCGCCGAAGCCGGTGATGAAGCCTTCGCGTGTCAGGCGCTTCACCCGTTCGGTGGTGGCGGTAGGGGAGAGGCCGATGCGCTCGGCCAGTTCGACGGTGGCAAGGCGCCCGTCGGCCTGAAGGAGGCGCATGATCTTGCGGTCGGTGCGGTCGATGGGGGATGGTTCTGGCATGGGGGCTCGGACTCGGTGTGCCGACCTCCAGGTCGGCACTTTTGCATCGCACGGCGGAGAAGAGTGCCGACCTGGAGGTCGGCACACCGCAACCACGTTATCCGCGGATATCACCATCACCATAACAAAAGCTAGTGACTATCACTATCAAACTCCAAAAATAGCCGTCGAAAAACTATGCAATCGGTGCGAGATTCCAGCATCTCCAAGGGAGTTCCTGACATGCCTGTTATGCCGCAGTTTCATGCCCCCTATGCCGCCGACGATTCCACCATCGTGGCGCAATTGCTGGCCGATCCGGCCATTGACCAGGCGGGGCAGGCCCGCATCGATGCCACTGCCACGCGCCTGATCGAGGCGATCCGCAAAGGCGTCGGCTCCATCGGCGGCATCGAGGACTTCCTGCGCGAATATTCGCTCTCCACCAAGGAGGGGCTGGCCCTGATGATCCTGGCCGAAGCGCTGCTGCGCGTGCCCGACAAGGAGACGGCCGACGCCCTCATCGAGGACAAGCTCGGCCAGGGCGACTGGGCCAACCGCGAGACCAAGTCCGAGGCGCGGCTGGTGGCGGCTTCGGCCTGGGCACTGGGCGTTACCGCCCGCGTCATCCAGCCCGGCGAGACGCCGGAAGGCATCGTCGCTTCGCTTGCCAAGCGCATCGGCCTGCCGGCGGTACGCACCGCCACGCGCCAGGCCATGAAGGTGCTCGGATCGCATTTCGTGCTGGGACAGACCATTGGCGACGCCCTCAAGCGCGCCGCGTCCGGCGAGGGCAGGGGCTTTCGCTATTCCTTCGACATGCTGGGCGAGGGTGCCCGCACGGCGGAGGACGCCAGGCGCTATTTCAAGAGCTACAGCGATGCCATCGATGCCATCGGCCGCTCGGCCGGCAAGCAGGCTTTGCCGTCCCGCCCGGGCATTTCCGTCAAGCTCTCGGCGCTGCATCCGCGCTACGAGGCCCTCAGCCGCGACCGCGTGATGGCCGAGCTTGTGCCGCTCGTGCAGGAGCTTGCCCGCAAGGCCAAGGGATATGACCTCAACTTCACCGTCGACGCCGAGGAGGCCGACCGCCTCGAGCTCTCGCTCGACGTCATCGCCGCCGTGCTGGCCGATCCGGCGCTGGAGGGCTGGATCGGCTTCGGCCTCGCCATCCAGGCCTACCAGAAGCGCGCCTATGCCGTGATCGAGCATATCGAGGCGCTGGCCAAGGCTCTCGGCCGCCGTCTGATGGTGCGTCTCGTCAAGGGCGCCTATTGGGACACGGAGGTGAAGCGCGCCCAGGAACGAGGCCTCGAAGACTATCCCGTCTTCACCCGCAAGGCGGTCACCGACCTCAATTACATCCACTGCGCCCGCCGCATGCTGGAAGCTCGCCCGCATATCTACCCGCAGTTCGCCACCCACAATGCGCTCTCGATCGCCACCATCGTCGAGCTTGCCGGCGGCACCGAGGGCTATGAGTTCCAGCGCCTGCACGGCATGGGCGACCTTGCCTACAAGGCGCTGATGAAGGAGCGGCCTGCAACCGCCTGCCGCGTCTATGCCCCGGTGGGCGGTCATGCCGACCTGCTCGCCTATCTGGTGCGGCGTCTGCTCGAGAATGGCGCCAATTCGAACTTCGTCTCGGTGGCCGCCGATCCCGCCGTGCCGATTTCCAGCCTGTTGCGCCGGCCCGAGATCCAGATCGGCAATGCCCGCAAGGCACGCCATGCCAGGATCCCCATGCCGAGCCAGCTCTATGGAGAGGAGCGGGACAATTCCGACGGCGTCGAGCTTGGCTCGCGCGAGGATCTCGCCCGCCTGCAGGCCGATCTCGCCAAGGGCGGCAAGGTCGACGCCACGCCCCTGATCAACGGCAAGCCCGTGCCGGGCAAGGCGCGGCCGGTGATCTCACCCGTGGACGGCAAGACGGTCGCCGGCAGCGTGGTCGAGGCCGGCGAAGACCAGGCGCGCGAGGCGATGAAGGTTGCTGCCGCCGGCTTCCGTGCCTGGGACCGCACCGATGTCGCAAGGCGCGCCGCCGCGCTCGACAATGCCGCCAATCTCATGGAAGCGCGCCGCGGTCCGCTCCTGTCGCTCCTCCAGGTCGAGGCCGGCAAGACCATCGACGATGCCATTGCCGAGCTGCGCGAGGCGGTCGATTTCTGCCGCTATTACGCCGCCCAGGCCCGCAAGCTCTTTGCGGAGGGCGAAGCCATGCCCGGCCCGACGGGCGAAGAAAACCGCCTTGTTCATCGCGGGCGCGGCGTGTTCGTGTGCATCAGCCCCTGGAACTTCCCTCTGGCGATCTTCCTCGGCCAGGTCGCGGCGGCGCTCGCCGCCGGCAATGCCGTGGTCGCCAAGCCCGCGGAGCAAACGCCGTTGATCGCCCATGAGGCAGTGAAAATCCTGTTGGAAGCCGGCGTACCTGGTTCGGTGATCCAGTTCGTGCCCGGGGACGGCCGCATCGGCGCCGCCCTCATCAACAATGCCGCCGTGGCCGGCGTCGCGTTCACCGGCTCGACCGAGACGGCCTGGGCGATCAACCGGGCGCTTGCGGCCAAGAACGCGCCGATCGTGCCGCTGATCGCCGAGACGGGCGGCATCAACGCGATGGTGGTCGATGCCACCGCCCTGCCCGAGCAGGTGGCCGACGACGTCGTGCTCTCCGCCTTCCGCTCGGCCGGCCAACGCTGCTCGGCGCTGCGCCTGCTCTGCGTGCAGGACGATGTCGCCGACAAGATCGTCACCATGATCAAGGGTGCGGCGGAGGAACTGAAGCTTGGCGATCCGCGCGACCTCTCGGTTCAGATCGGCCCGGTGATCGACGCCGAAGCCAAGACTGGGCTGGAGGCCCATATTGCCGAGATCTCGAAGACCTCCAAGACCCGCCTCGCCACCAAGGCGCCTGCGGAGGGTACCTTCGTCGGGCCGCACATCTTCGAGATCGGCAAGGTCGAGGACCTCAAGCGCGAGGTTTTCGGCCCGGTGCTGCATGTGGTGCGCTGGAAGGCCGGCAAGCTCGACGCCCTGCTCGACGCCATCGCCGCCAGCGGTTATGGCCTGACGCTCGGCGTTCACACCCGCATCGACAGCACAATCGAGGCGGTGACCGACCGCATGCCGGCCGGCAATATCTATGTGAACCGCAACATGATCGGCGCCGTGGTGGGCACCCAGCCTTTTGGCGGTGTCGGCCTCTCCGGTACCGGCCCGAAGGCGGGCGGCCCCAATTACCTCAAGCGCTTCGCGTCGGAGCAGGTGGTGGCGGTGAACACAGCGGCCGCCGGCGGCAATGCCAGCCTGATCGCCATGGGGGAGGAGTAGCCGGGAGCGCGGACGTCCTCGTCCGCTCTTCCTTTGTCGTAAAGCGCGACGTTTCCAAGAGCGGACGAGGCGTCCGCGCTCCCAGGGAAGGACTTCCCTCTCCCTTCCTCCCATGCCAAGAATAGCCTGAACGATAAGTCAGACTATTCCGGGAGGAGGCCGCCATGGCCAAAACGCGTTGGGGCATTATTTCAACCGCCAAGATCGGCACCGGCAAGGTGATCCCGGGCATCCAGCGGGCACCGTCGGCGGAAGTCGTCGCCATCGCCTCGCGCGATCTCGCCCGGGCGCAGGAGACGGCCAAGGAGCTTGGCATCCCCAAGGCCTATGGGTCCTATGAGGAGATGCTCGCCGACCCTGATATCGAGGCGGTCTATAATCCGCTGCCCAACCACCTTCATGTGCCGCTGACGTTGCAGGCGGTGGCAGCCGGCAAACATGTGCTGTGCGAAAAGCCTGTCGGTCTCGACGCTGCCGACGCCGAAAAGCTCCTGTCCCTGCCCCAGGACCGGCTGGTGATGGAGGCCTTCATGGTGCGCTTCCATCCGCAATGGCTGCGCGCACGGGACGCCGCCCGCTCGGGCGAACTCGGGGAGGTGCGCGCCATCCAGTGCTTCTTCTCCTACTACAACGACGATCCCGCCAATATCCGCAACCAGCTCGACATCGGCGGCGGCGGCATCATGGATATCGGCTGCTATCCGATCGTTGCGGGCCGCTTCATCTTCGATGCCGAGCCACAGCGCGTCGTCGCGCTGGTCGACCGCGATCCCCACACCGGTGTCGACCGCCTGGCCTCGGCGATCCTCGATTTCGGTGGCGGGCGCCGAACGGAATTCACCTGCTCCACCCAGCTCACGCCCCTGCAGCGCGTCGATATCGTCGGCACGAAGAAGCGCTTGCAGATCACCATCCCCTTCAATGCCCCACAGATGGAAGCGGTGACGGTGCTCACCGACGACGGCTCGAAGCTGGGCGATGCCTCGGTGGTGCCGGAGATGATCCATCCCGTCGACCAATATGCCGAGCAGGCCGAGGCCTTTTCGAAGGCCGTACGGGGCGAGATCAAGCTGCCCTATGGTCCTGAAGATGCGGTTCAGAACATGAAGATCATCGACGCGCTGTTCCGCTCGGAGAAGAGCGGGGCGTGGGAGAGGGTTTGACCGGGAGCGCGGACATCCTTCCCGGGATCGCAGGCATCCTAGCCTGCTCTTTCCTTGGAGGTGCGTACGAAGCGCTTCTGGGACCGTAGGTTTCTCGCCTGCCTTTGGAAACTTGCGGTTCCAGGGGCAGGCAAGGATGCCTGCGATCCCAGGGGGTTATCGCCGTTTCTTGCTGTAGGGCACCTGCTTCCAGTTGCAGATCTTCGTCCGCGTGCGGACGCGCTCGCCCTGATATACCGAACCCGGCGAGAACCAGCGGCAGCCATACCAGGGCGGGCGGCGGCTGGTGGTTTCGATATGGACGGAGCGATAGGTACCGGGCGTGACCCGGTGGCCGCCCACGAAGACGTTGTTGCCGATCTCGACCTGTGCCCAGGCCGTCCCGCCGGCAAGCAGCGTCGCCAGCAGGAACGGCAGGACAACAAGTCGGAACAGACTCATTTCGGCGTGGTGAGCGCGGCTTCGAGGATATCGAGGCCTTCCTTGAGCACGCGGGGCTGGATCGTCAGCGGGGCAAGCAGGCGCACCGTCTCGCCATAGACGCCGCAGGTGAGGATCATCAGGCCGCGCTCCAGGCACTCGGCCGCGAGTGCCTTGGCGGCGTTGGGGTCGGGCTCGTTGCCACCATGGCTGGTGACGAGCTCGAAGGCCGTCATGCCGCCGAGGCCACGGATGTCGCCGATGGGGCGTCCTTCCTTGCGGCGCTTGATCGCCTTGAGACGCTTGATGATAGTCTCGCCCTGCTTCGTCGATTTGTCGAGCAGGCCCTCGGTCTCGAAGGCCTCGATCACGCCCAGCGCCGCGGCGCAGGCGACCGGGTTGCCGGCATAGGTGCCGCCGAGCCCGCCAGGATCGGGGGCATCCATGATATCAGCCCTGCCGACCACGCCGGCCAGGGGGAAACCGCCGGCCAGGCTCTTGGCGGTGGTGAGGAGGTCGGGCTCGACTCCGGAATGCTCCATGGCGAACCATTTGCCGGTGCGCCCAAAGCCGGTCTGGATCTCATCGGCGATCAGCAGGATGCCGTGCTCGTCGCAGAGCGCGCGCAGGCGCTTGAGGAACTCGGGGGAGGCGATATAGAAGCCGCCTTCGCCCTGCACCGGCTCGATCACGATCGCGGCGACATTCTTCGGGTCGACATCCGTTTTGAAAAGCCATTTCAAGGCGTCGAAGGTGTCCTCCACCGAAATGCCCTTGTGCTCGATCGGGTAGGGCACGCGCCAGACGCCGCCCGGGAAGGGGCCGAACTTGGTCTTGTAGGGCACGACCTTGCCGGTCATGGCCATGGCCAGCAGCGTGCGGCCGTGGAAAGCGCCGTTGAAGACCACGACGTCGGAGCGGCCGGTATGGGCGCGCGCGACCTTGATGGCGTTCTCGACCGCCTCGGCGCCGGTAGTAACCAGCATCACCTTCTTGGGGCCGGAGATCGGCGTCATGGCGATGAGCTTTTCGGCCAGTGTCACCGCCGGCTCGTAGGGCGTCACCATCAGGCAGGTATGGGTGTATTTGTCGAGTTGCTCATAGACGCGCTTCATCACCGTGGGATGGCGATGGCCGGTATTGAGAACGGCGATGCCGCCACCGAAATCGATGAAACGCCGCCCCTCGACGTCCCAGATCTCGGAATTCTTGGCCTTGGCGGCAAAGACGGGCTGGCCCGCGCTCATGCCGCGCGAAAAGACATTGGCGCGCCGCTCCAGGAGTTCATCCGTCTGCGTTCTATTGGCGCCGCGCGCCTTCGCTGGTGCGTTCATGGTTCTCCTCCGATTGCGGCGATTCTTTCCCGATGCCTTTCTTGCTATGGCGCTGGCGGCGAGCGGCGTCAATCGATGAGGTCGAGGTCATCCCGGACAAGGCGCGGCACGCGGTGCTGCGGCGCAGATCCGGGACCGTTGGAGGCGTGAGTCTCTGCCGGCGGACTGGCCCGGATCTGCGCGGCACCCTTGGCGCTGCAGGGCGTCCGGAATGACCAAATATGGCTCTATTTGTCAGACAAATTGTTGCAGATTCGCCACTCTGTGGCAAGAAAGTGCTAACCATTCCCTTAAAAAGGCCCCGGTGTGGAGAAGTTTTGTAGCCACGTTGTTTTTTCGCCACATAATTCATTACCGGTCGTTAACTTCCTCACAGCACAACGAGCGTATGAAAACAGACACCATCAAATTTGCCGCACGTTTCCTCGCGATCGCGATTGCGACGTCCGGCCTTGGCAGCTGTGCCCTCTTCTCCGGTTCGCGTGTGGCCAGCACGACCAATGAACGTGAGTGCCTGGCGCGAGCGATGTATTTCGAATCCAACCGCTCGAGCGACGACGGCATGCTCGCCGTCGGCACCGTGGTGATGAACCGCTACGAATCCGGCAAGTACCCCCGCTCGATCTGCGGTGTGGTCGGCCAGCGCGTGCAGTTCGCTCCGGGCGTGCTCACCAAGGAAATGGCCGATGCCGGCAAGCCGCGCGCCTTCCGCGTGGCGGACGCGGTGCTCGCCGGCAAACGCTATCCCGGCATGGCGAAGAACGTCATGTTCTTCCACACCGCCGGCTACACCTATCCCTACAGCAATATGCATTATGTCGCTGTCGCGGGTGGCAATGCCTTCTACGAGAAGCGCAGCAGGCCGGGTAGCTCGCCTGCCGAGGCTCCGGTGATGGTGGCCCAGGCCGATATGCCGCCGCTGGCTACTCCCGAGCCCGCGCCGCTCCCCGAGCCGGCACCGCTTCCCAAGGCCGTCCGTATGGATGTCGCTTCGGCCGAGACGCCGATACCGCCGCGCGAGCACCGCAAATATACCCGCAGCACGGCAGCCAAGCCTTTGGCGGTCGCAGCCTACCAGGCTGAGCCCGGCCCACAGGCCGATCCAGTCATCGACATCCTGCCGCCGGCTCGTCCGACTCGCCTGAATACGGCGAAGAAGGTGCGTACGCCGGATGCGGAAGTCGCGCAGAACGACACGGATGCCGGCACCACGCCCGAGGCGCTGCCGCCGGTGCGCCCGTCGGTCGGCCAGGTCCATCTGCCGCCGCCGATCCGCAACCGCGCCCCGCAGCCGCAGTTCAACTTCCAGCAGGGCCCGTCAGGTGTGGCTGACGCCACGCCGGCAGCGAAGCCCCAGCGTCCGAAGGCCGTGGTGGCGCAGTCCCGCGCCGTGCCGACGGTGACCATCCGGCCGACCGCCGTCGAGGCCGACATGGGTGGCATGCCGGTTCCGGCCCCCGCGCCGAAGCCCCGGCCGAAGCCGCTTTCGGCGCTGGAGCCACAGCCGCTGTACTAGGTTGCAAGCACACCTCGCCTTCCCCCCCAAGCAGGGAAGGCCCCTAAGGGCGGATGAGGGGGTCTCTCCGTCCTTTTCTTTGCTTGGGGGCGGCGGCTTTTGAGCCGGCTTACTGGCGGCGCGGCATTTTAGGCGGAAAGTGGCGGACGAGGACGTCCGCGGTCCTAGCCACTCCGTTCTTCCTGCAGGTGCAGCGATTAGGCCGGCCGTTCGCTTTAAGGTGTAGTCACCAGTCGGACAGGCGCCGTGGCTGGGACCGCGGACGTCCTCGTCCGCCTCTTCCTCTGCCTTCAATCACATCGTTTCCAAGAGCGGGCCCGCAACTGGTACTTCGAGGCTCACGCGATCATGGCGTAGCCCTGCTCCCTCGCTTCCCGGTCCCAGGTGAGCGTGCGCTCGAAGTCCGCCAGCTCCACCGGCGCGAAGGCGGTGAGGTGCAGCGTCTCGCCCAGAGGCGCGAACCAGGGCTGGTGATGGGCGGCGGCGAAGGCGGTTTTGAGTCGCACGATCGTTTCGGCCGGCAGGCCCGGCGCGGCGACGAAGGAAGGGATCGGGGCGAGATCCGTGCTCGCGATGACGCGGATGCCGTCCGTGAGATCCGGGCGATAGGCGCGGATCAGATCATGCCAATAGCCGTCAAGCGGGCCGACATCGATCTCGCCGGCCAGCACCGCGTCGAGGATGCCGCGCGCTGTGATCAGGTTGCCGCGCACTTCGGTGTAGAGCGCAGGACGCTCCGGCGTGCGATAGGCGAGAAGATGATGGCGCAAGGCGTTGAAGCCCGAATGCGAATGCTCCACCGTCCAGCCGATACGATGGCCAAACGTATCCTCGATGCGCCGGAAGGGGCTGTCCTTCCTCACGATCAGGTCCGAGCGATAGAGCGGCTTGCCCTGCGACCAGGGCGCGGAGGGGATGGGCGCCGCGATCGGGATGACTTCCGAGAGCTGGAAGGCGATGGGGTAGCCGCACATGAAGACGCAGCCGAGATCCTCGCGTTCCCACAACACCTCCAGCGGCTTGGGCGCCGGATAGGGCACATAGTCGAAATCGACGCCCGCCATGGATAGCACATGGCCCAGCAACGCCTTCCAGCTCTCCTCGACCTCGGGCGTGACGGAATACATGCGGGCATTGGTGATGAAGCGGGTCATGGACTTTGATTTTGTTCCAGGTCGGAGAAGTCGCGCGGCCTACAGCCCGCCCGGCTGTATCGCCAGACCCGTGCCGATCATCGCATCGCGGGTGACGAGCTGGGCCAGGGCCATTTCGCTCCAGCCCTTGGTGCCATCGGGCCGCTCGGGCAGGACGAGATAGCGTAGTTCCGCCGTGGAATCCCAGACCCGGATCTCCTTGTTCGCCGGCAGCTTCACGCCGAATTCCTCCAGCACGCCGCGCGGGTCGATCACCGCCCGCGAGCGGTAGGGCGCCGACTTGTACCAGACCGGCGGCAGGCCCAGCACCGACCAGGGATAGCAGGAGCACAGGGTGCAGACGATGAGGTTGTGCACCTGCGGCGTATTCTCCACCACCTTCATATGCTCGCCCTGCCGTCCGGAATAGCCGAGCGAGGCGATGGCGGCGGTGGCGTCCTCCAGGAGCCAGTGGTGGAATTCCTCGTCGCGCCAGGCGTGGGCGACGACATGGGCGCCGTTGCGCGGGCCGACCTTGGTCTCATAGGTATCGATATAGACATCGAGGGCGGCCGGATCGACATAGCCCTTTTCCACCAGCACGGCTTCGAGCTTCTTCACCCGTTCGGCCATCCGGGAGGGCGGCGCGCCATGATGGTGGTCGTCATCATGGTCATGGTCGTGATCATGCGTGCTCATGGCGGATGTGTCGCAGAGATTGAGGCAAGTGGCAATGCTCGCGCAGCACTCTTGTCCTGCCGTCGCTCCATCGTTAGATCATAGCCACCACGCTCCCGCCGAAGGCCTTAAGCTGAGATGCAACCGATCTTCATCATCATTGTCTATCTTCTCCAAATCTACGCCTTCATTCTCCTGGCTTCGATCGTCTTTTCGTGGCTGGTGGCGTTCAACATCGTCTCCCGGCGCAACCCGATGGTCGCGTCCGTGGGCGACGTGCTCTATCGGCTGACCGAGCCTGTGCTGGCGCCGATCCGTCGGCGCTTGCCCGATTTCGGCAATCTCGACCTGTCCCCGATCGTGGTGTTTCTGGTCATCTGGCTGCTCCAGATGGAAATCGTGCAATACGTCATTCCGAACGTCCCCTGATGATGCCCACTGCCGGCTCGCCCTGGCAGGCTTCGCCCAAGGGTTTGCGCATCGCCGTGCGACTGACCCCGCGCGGCGGCAAGGATACGCTCGGCAAGGCCGAGGTCCTCTCTGACGGCAGACCGGTGCTAGCGGCCCGCGTGCGCGCCGCGCCGACGGATGGCGAGGCGAACCAGGCACTGATCAGGCTGATTGCCAAGGCGCTGAAGGTATCCGCGTCGCAAGTGTCGATTGCGCAGGGCGCGACCAGCCGGGTGAAGATGGTGCTGGTGGAAGGGGATGGGGCCGCGTTGGGCGCTGCCTTGCAGAAGATGGCGGGCTGACTGGGTGCACGGACATCCTGTCCGCATCTTCCCATATTGTAGAGCGAGCCGTTTCCAAGGGGCGGACGAGGACGTCCGCGGTCCCAGCCACGCCGCTTCCAGCACTAAAATACTTCTATGGTGACATGCTGCCGTTGCGGGGAGAGATGCGATGGCTGGGACCGCGGACGTCCTCGTCCGCTTCTTTCCTCGCCACCAAGCGAGTCGTTTCCAAGGGGCAGGCCAAGATGTCCAGGCACCTGGCGACACGCTCCCAGTTACCGCGACACATCCCCCAGGCTCGTATCCTTGTCCCATCTTGGCCGCACCAGGCCCTCCTGGGCCACGGAGGCGATCAGCTTGCCGGCCTGCCAGATCTGGCCTCGGGCAAAGCCACGCGCGCCGCCGGTGACGGGGCTCTCCTGGGCATAGAGCAGCCACTCGTCCATCTTGAAAGGGGCGTGGAACCACAGCGCATGATCGATCGAGGCGGCCTGTACGTCGGTGTCGAACACGCTCTTGCCGTGGGCGACGAGCGTGGTGTCGAGCAGCGTCATGTCGGAGGCGTAGGCCAGCACCGCCTCATGCACGGCGGGATCCTCGGGCAACTTACCGGCCGCACGGATCCAGATATATTGCCTCGGCTCCTGTGGAATGCGGGCGACATAGCGCGTGAGGTCGACCGGGCGCAGTTCGATCGGCCGCTCGCGCTCCCAGTAATCGCGCACGCTCTTCGGCATCAAGGCGAGGAAGCGCTCCTTGAGCTGGATATCGCTCGGCAACTGGTCGGGCTTGGGCACCTCGGGCATGGTGGACTGGTGGTTCCAGCCTTCCTCATAGCGGTGATAGGAGCAGGAAAGCGAGAAGATCGGCTGGCCGTGCTGGATGGCGATGGCCCGGCGGGTGGCAAAGCTCTTGCCGTCGCGCAAACGGTCGACCTCGTAGATGATCGGCACGCTGGGATCGCCCGGGCGCAGGAAATAGCCATGCAGGGAGTGCACGCGCCGCTCGGCATCGACCGTTCGGCTGGCGGCGACCAGCGCCTGGCTGATCACCAGCCCGCCGAACACGCGCTGCCAGCCCACCTGCGGACTCGTGCCGCGATAAAGATTATGTTCGAGCTGTTCGAGATCGAGTATCGAGAGCAGATTGGATATGGGATCGGGCATCGGCGCTTCCTTGTCGACGCAACGAGCCGGTCCCGCCGCCGAAAGTCAAGTGTGAGGATCAACCATGGTGAAGCAGGCCGATCTCATCATCGCGGGTGGCGGCTTCGCCGGCCTCGGCCTCGCCGTGGCGCTGAAGGTGGAGCTGGGTGCTGGCTTCGACATTGTCGTCGTCGATCCCGTCCTGGGCGGAGCGCCCTCGCGTGATGCCCGCGCTTCCGCCATCGCCGCCGGCGCGCGGCGTTTCTTCGAACGGCTCGGCGTGTGGGGCGAGGTGGCAAGCGAGAGTCAGCCGATCCTCGACATGGTGATCACCGATTCCAAGCTCGACGATCCGATCCGGCCGACCTTCCTGTCCTTTGGCGGCGATGTCGAGCCGGGCGAGCCCTTCGGCCACATGGTCGAGAACCGCCTGCTGCTCGATGCCCTGGTGAAACGGGCCGCCGCGCTCGGCGTCGAGCTGTGCGGGCAGGGGGCCTCTGTCAGCCGCTACAGGCAGGAGGACGAGAAGATCACGGCCATCCTGCCCTCGGGCGAGGACATCACCGCGCGCCTCCTCGCGGCGGCCGATGGTGGGCGATCGCGCCTGCGGGAGCAGGCCGGCATCGCCATGCATGGCTGGGACTATGGCCAGTCCGGCATCGTCACCACGGTTGAGCACGAGCTCGATCATGAGGGCCGGGCCGAAGAGCACTTCCTGCCCGCTGGACCCTTCGCCATCCTGCCACTGACCGGCCGGCGCTCCTCCCTGGTGTGGACGGAGAAGTCGGCAGAGGCGCAACGCGTCATCGGCCTCGACGAAGCCGGCTTCCATGCCGAGCTCGAAAAGCGCTTCGGTCTCAAGCTCGGCGATATCAGGGCTGTCGGCCCGCGCGCGGCCTTTCCGCTCGCCATGCGCATCGCCCGCTCTTTTGTGGGCGATCGCCTGGCGTTGGTTGGAGATGCCGCCCATATCATCCACCCGATCGCCGGGCAGGGTCTCAATCTCGGCATCCGCGATGCGGCGGCGCTCAGCGAATGTGTCGCCGATGCGGCCGGCCTTGGCCTCGATATCGGCGCGCCCGATGTGCTGGAGCGCTACCAGCGCTGGCGGCGCTTCGACACCGTCTCGATGGGCATGGCGACCGACGGCCTCAACCGCCTGTTCTCCAACGACCACGACGCCATCCGCCTGGCGCGCGATTTCGGCCTCGGCCTGGTCGAACGCTTCCCGGCCGCCAAACGCTTCTTTATCCGCGAGGCGACGGGCCTGACGGGCACGGTACCCAGGTTGATGCAGTAGCTGGGGCGCCTGGTTCCTGACGATGCCTCTATTTTGGGCTCAAGCCGGGACGATATCCGTTCGGTTGAAATCATCGCCCTTGAAGAGCAGAGGTTCTCCCCGAACCGCCGCGAGCGCATAGGAGAAGCAGTCACCATAGTTGAGACCGGCGGGGTGCCTGCCCTTGCCATATCGGCGCCAGGTCCGGCGTGCGACATCGGCCTGCCTGACATCCACAGCAACGGTTTCGATCTGTGCCTTGTAGAGCCAGAGATCAAGTTCGCGTCCCCCAGCCTCACCGAGGCGGGCCTCGATGACCATCGCCGTTTCAAGAAGCGTGGCCGCCGAAATGAGCCTTACAGGATCGCCGACGATCTTACCTTCCAAGACCGGGGCCTCTGGTTCGTTCAAGGCGATCGCGACAATTGCAGAAGTGTCGATCACCATCAGAGCGGCAGCCCGTTTTCATCGTAACCGATGATTTCTTCCGGAGAGCGTGTGTCGACAATGGGCATGGTGCTCCAACGGCGGCGAATGGCTGCGAGTTCCTCTGCAAGCAGCGCATCGCCTGCCTGATCGGAAACGCGCCTCAGGCGTTCCTCCAGGGCGTGCCGGGTCGCCATGGTGATGCTTTCGCCGGTTCGCTGAGCCAAAGCTCGGGCTAATTGTTCCGTCACCGGGTCTTTGATGCTCAGAGCCATGCTAGTACCAAGGTTCCTAGGATCAACCTTTCTACCTCAATTGGGATTCCATTAAAAGCACCTAAAGGTTCTTCCGATCTCGTCCAAGAGTTGCCGATCTTCGTGCCATCTGACACTCTTGCCGCCTTTTTGAGGTGAGCAAAGCATGGATCTCGAATTTGCCGGCAAGGTGGTCGCGCTGACTGGCGCCTCGCGCGGTGTGTGCCTGGTTATCGCCGAGCGACTGGCTGCCGAGGGGGCGGCGGTGGCGATCGCAGCGCGTTCGGCCCAGGAGCTGGCCGATGCCCATGCCGTGATCGAGGGTCATGGCGGCCGGTGCCTCGCCTATGCCTGCGATCTTGCCGTACCGGGCGAAGCCGCGGCCTTCATTGCCAGCGTCGTCGAGATCTTCGGACGCCTGGATGGCCTTGTCTGCAACGGAGCCATGGCGACGAAGGGTGGAACGGATCGCGAGGCCTGGCAGGCAGAACTCGCCCTCAATGTCGGCCATGCCGTGGAGGCGGTGGAGGCCGCCGGGCCGCTGCTGCATGCCTCCAGCGCCGTGCTGCTGGTAGCCGGCGGCGAGCGAAAGGGCGAGCCCTGGCCGGCGGCGGGCGTGCGCGGCGCCCTGGCGGAGGCGGCACGGCACTTCAGCGACGAGTTCGCCGCGCAGGATATCCGCGTCAACCAGCTTCTTTCCGGCGGACAGGCCTTCGCGGACACCGCGGTCTTCCTGCTCTCGACCCGCTCGGCCGATGTCAAGGGGACGACCCTGCCGCCCCGGTGAGGTGAATTGGAGTGGCGGTCTCCGACCGCCATCTTACTCTGCCGAAAGTAGGCTGGTTCAAGAATGGCGGCCGGAGACCGCCACTCCAAGCCTGTGCCTCCTTAGCCAATGCCAGCGCCAACACTATTTTCGCTCGCCGCTGGTTTTCCCTGACCACTCCTCCGCAACGCGATTGGCGAGATGCCGAAGGCTTCCTTGAAGCGTCGTGAAAAATTCGAGGAATGGGTGAAACCGGTCACCCCGCCGATCTCGATCATGCTCTTGGCCGTCGTTACAACCATCTGGTGCGCGACCTCGAGGCGCAGGCGCACATAGGCGGCGTTGGGGCGGGTGTTGAGCGAGTTCATGAACAGCCGCTCGAGGCCACGCGTCGAGAGTCCGCAGCGGCTGGCGATTTCCGAGATCGGCAAGGGATCGGCCATGGATTGCTCCATGATCAGCAAGGCGCGGCGCACCCGGTTGTCCGAAACGGGCCGGGCTACCGGCACATGCGGCTGTGGATCGGACGGTGCCCGTGCCTTCTCGATCTGCAGCACGTCGAGGGCCTTCTGCTTCATGGCGAGGCCAAGATGGCGTTCCACCAACAGGGCGGCGAGGTCGGCCGCGCCGGCGCCGCCGGAACAGGTGATGCGGTTGCCGTCGACAAAGAAGAGGCGGTCGGCGATTGGCGTATTGTCCGGAAACTCGCTGCGGAATTCGTCGAGATGGTACCAGCTTACGCAGACCTTGCGCGCGCGCATGAGGCCTGCGCGCGCGAGGATGAAGGTGCCCGTGCAGACGCCGATAAGCGGCACGTTCTCCTGTGCGGCCTTGCGCAGGAAGGCGAGGGCCGAGGCGCTGACCGGCTCCGGATCGCGCAGCAGACCGCCGACCACGGCGACATGGGTGAAGCGGCGCGGATCGGCGAGTGCTGCGGTGGGTGCTACCTCGACCCCCGTGCTGGAGCGGATGAGATGCCCGTTCGCGCTCAGCACATCCCAGTCGCAATGGACCTTGCCGCTGCGGTCGCCCTCGTCGCCAGCGAGGCGGAGCGTGTCGACGAACAGCGAAAAGGCCGAGAGCGTGAAGTCGTTGGCCAGGATGAAACCAATGCGCAGGGGCTTGCGGGCGGGAGGCTGCATGGCGTCTAGCCTTGCGGAGTGAGCATGGGGAACACAGGCCTGATTTTTGTCATGACCGGGCTTGTCCAGGTCATCCAGCAATGCCGGCGGTTGTCTGGATACGCGGGACATGCCCCCTATGACAAAAATCCGAGCTTTCATGAACGACGCCGGTGCTCATGGAAGGAAGTAACGCATCGGTTGGCATCGACGGCCTCAGGCTGCAAGCTCCTGCTGCGATACCGTCTCGCGCAGGAAGGCTGCGAAGCGCCTGGTCGCGACGCTGGCATTGGCCGGGACGACCAGTGCGATGTCGAGCGGCGGCAACTCGGGGAAGCCTTCGGCCTCGCCGAGGCGGCGCCATTCCTTCGGGATCGACGAGACACCCAGGATCGAGACCGCCATGCCGGCATTCACCGCCGAATGGATGCCGGGCATATGGCTGGAGGTGTAGGCAATGCGCCAGGATCGGCCCATGGCCTCAAGCGACGCGAGCGCATCCGGCCGGCAGCGGCAACCGTCGGGGAACATGGCGAGTGGCAGCGGATCGATCAGTTCGGGGCGGTGGTCGCGCGCCGCGCACCAGGCTCGCGGCTCGCGGCGCAGCACCTCGCCGAGCGGACGGACGGGATCCTGCGTGATGATGGCAAGGTCGACCTCGCCGCGCTCCAGCATGGGTTCGAGGCGGAAGGAGAGGTCACAACGCATTTCGAGCTGCACGCGAGGGAATCGCCGCGAGAAGGCGCCGATCAGCGGCGTCACCATCATGTCGACGAAGTCGTCCGGGACCGCGAGGCGCACACGCCCGGCTGCCTCGTCCCCACCGATTGCGGCCAGTGCCTCGTCTTCCAGGCTCAGAATGCGGCGGGCATAGCCGATGAGGATTTCGCCGGCGAAGGTCGGCATCACGCCCTTGCGCGAGCGCTCCAGCAGGCGCTTGCCGACGCGCGCCTCCATGCGCGAGACGATCACGCTGACGGCGGCCTGCGTCTTCCCGAGCGCCTCGCCCGCCGCGGTGAAGCCGCCCCGGTCGACGATGGCGACCAAGGTTTCCAGACTGTCGGTATCGAAGTGACGCATGGCGCCTGATCCATAAAGATTTGATATCCTTTCATATGATACATTCGTTTTCGTGCATGTGAAGTCCCGCCTATGGTGGCTCCGGCAAAATATTTCCCCGCGTGAGCCTGTCATGAGTGATATTACCTCCACCAGCCGTGCCGCCAGCTTGCCGGTGGTGGATTCCGTCGGTCTCGGCGCCATGATCGCGGCCGTGCTGGCGATTGCGTGGTCGCCCATTCTCGCCCGCTTCAGCGATGTGGCGCCGGCGGCGACAGCGTTCTGGCGGCTCATGTTTTCGTTGCCCGTGCTGGTTCTCTGGGCTCGTGCGGAAGCCGGTCGAGCCGGCGGCCAGCCCCTGGCGAGCCTGCTGTCGCGCCCGGGCCTCATCGCAGCCGTGCTGGCCGGCATCGCCTTTTCCGGCGACCTCGCCTTCTATCATGCCGCCTTGCCGCTCACCTCCGTGGCCAATGCCAGCTTCATCTCCAACCTCGCGCCGGTCGCTTCCGTCGTCGCCGGCTTCGTGTTGCTGCGCGACCGGATCCGCCCATTGGTGTTGCTGGCGCTCGGCATTGCCCTCATCGGCGTGGTCATCACCAGCGGGGCGTATCATGGCGGCTTCTCCATGGGGCGGGGCGACCTGCTTGCCACCGCGGCCGGGTTCTCCTACGCCTTCTACCTCGTCGCCTTGCGCGTGGCGCGCAGCAGCCGCCTTGCCGCCGATGTAACGCTGGTCTCCACCAGCGCCGCGGCCATCGGCCTGCTTGCCATTGCGCTGGTAGAGGGGGGGACCTTCCTGCCGCATACGCTGCAGGGCTGGGCCGTGGTCGTCGGCCTCGGCCTGATCTGCCAGGTTCTCGGCCAGGGCCTCAGCGCCGTCGGCATCGGCCGCCTGCCCGCCGGCATCGTGGCGATCATCCTGCTCTCGCATCCCATCCTGTCGGCCATCATCGCCTATTTCGTGTTTGGCGAAGCTCTCAGCCTCGATCAGCTTGTCGGCGGCCTCCTGATATTGGGCGCGGTGATGATGACGAGAATCAATATGAAGTGATCGCCTACCTCCATTGGACGGCTCGACTCCTGCATAGGTTGCGGATTACTTTATGAGGAGAGTGTTACGGCGCGAGGCCGTCGCTCGCCGTTTGGTGACCCATGCGTCTCATCTGCATGTTGTCGGCCCTGATGATCGCGGTCCTGCCGGCAACCATGGCGCAGGCTGCCGGGCGAGGCGCGACGACCGATCCGATCTTCGGCGACATCAGGCTGTTCAAACCCTTTGCCGCGCCCAAGAACGTCATCGTCCTCCTCTCGAATTCCGATGGCTTCGGCCGGGACGAAAGCCGGGTGGCGGTGGAATTCATGCAGCATGGTGATCTCGTCATCGGCCTGAGCTGGCCGGCGAGCCGGCATCTCACGGGCCTCGGCCGCGCCATGACCTGCACTGAGTTGGCCGGCCATATCGAGGATGTCACCCTGCATGTCGAGCGCCTGCTCGACATTGCGCCTTACCAGACGCCGGTGCTGGCCGGCGCCGGTCTCGGTCAGAATGCCGCGCGGGCGCTTGCGCTTGAAGCCGCAGGTCACAGCATCGCGGGCGTGATCGCCGTTCACACCACCGACATGAAGCCCGACACGGTGTCGGCTTGCGCCGCCAACACCAGCACCCTCACCAATGCGGATGCCAGCGCCTCCACCGCGGCGAGCTTCACGGCCTTGCGCGAGATCGAGGATGGCGACGAGACGGCTGCGGAGGAAGCGGCGGAGGCGCTTGGCAAGGATGCCGGCCCGCATGGTCCGGGCGATCTTGCCGACCTGCCGCTCTATGTCGCCCAGCCCGATATGCCGCCCCATCGCCTTGCCGTGGTGCTGTCCGGGGATGGCGGCATGGGCCCGCTCAACCGCAATCTCGCCACCTCGCTCACCAAGCGGGGTGTCGGCGTGGTGACCATCGATTCCCGGCGCTATTTCTGGGCCAAGCGCGATCCGGGCGATGTCGCGGTGGACCTGCGCCGGATCATCCGCCATTTCCGCGCGGCGTGGCCGGTCGACAGGGTGGCACTGGTCGGATATTCCTTCGGCGCCGATGCGCTGCCGCTGGTCTATAACCGCCTGCCGCCGGCCACCAAGCGCATCGTGGCGGTGGTGTCGCTGCTGTCGATCGCGCCGGTGACCGACATGCGCATCGAGCTCAGCGACGACGATTATCCCAACGAGACGCCGCTGCTGCCCGAGGCCGCGCGCATCGACGCGCCCAGCGTGCAATGCATCTATGGCAAGGAAGACCGCATGGCGGCGATGGCCTGCCCGGCACTCGCGAATGCCCGTCCCGATTTCACCATCCTGCCGGAGTCCGGCGGCCACGGGTTCGATGGCGACTCCGACCGTCTCGCGGATATCATCGTTTCGCCACTCCTCTCCGCCCCGCCGGTGCCCAGACGGCCGCGGTCCGGGCCGCCGCAGACGCCGGCGAAGCAGCCCCAGGCATTGGCGAAGCACTGATTTCCTGGGATCACAGGCATCCTTGCCTGCTTGTCCCTTTTTCCTTGTGGCAACTGTAAAAAAGAGGCAGGCAAGGATGCCTGCGATCCCAGGGTTGCCTCAACTCCCTGTTCTTTGCAGCGGCTGCAGCGGCGCCACCTGTCGGTGCCGCGCATCCACCAGCGTCTGGAAGTGCCGCAGCAACGTGCGGTAGAGATCCTCGCCCGCCGCCGCATCCTCCATGCCGATATCGATGTTGGGATTGTCGTTGACCTCGATGACCAGCACCCCCGTCTTGGTCTGCTTGAGGTCGACGCCGTAGAGCCCGTTGCCGATCAGGCGCGCAGCGGCGAGGGCCGGGTCCAGCACCTCGCGCGGAACGTCCTGGACAGCTACCGCCTGGGTGCGGCCCTCGACATATTTGCCGGCGCCTTCATGCTGGATGATCTGCCAATGGCCCGACGACATGAAATATTTGGCCGCGAAGATCACCTCGCCGGCGAGGGTGCCAATACGCCAGTCGAAGGTGGTGTAGACGAATTCCTGCACCAGTATGAGATCGGACTCCTTCAGCATGGCAGCCGCGATCTCCTGGAATTCCGCCCAGTTCTCTGCCTTCTTGACGCTGAGGCTGAAGGCGCCATCCGGCACCTTGAGCACCACGGGATAGGTCAGGCCCGTTTCGAAGGTCGGCAGCGTACGCCTTGTCAGGAACAGGGTGCGCGGCGCGGCGATGCCGTTGCCGGCGAGAAGTTCGGAGAGATAGGCCTTGTTGGTGCAGCGCAGGATCGAGTCCGGATCGTCGATGACCGGCATGCCCTCGTTCGCCGCCTTGCGCGCGAAGCGGAAGGTGTGATGGCCGATCGCCGTGGTTTCCCGGATGAACAGGGCATCGAACTGGGTGAGGCGCGGGAAATCCTTCTTCTCGATCAGCTCCACAGCGATATCCATGCTCTGGCCGATGCGCGCCATTGCCTGAAGCGTCTTGAGCTTGGACGGCGGCATCGGATCCTTGGGATCGTACAGGACTGCCAGGTCCATGCGCGGGCCGCTCGACGTCGGCGCGGCCCGCCAGGGCCGGCGGGCGAACTTGCCGAGGCCATCGAGAAAGACCTTGTCGCGGCTGGCATCGACGTCGCGCGGGTCGAGGGGATGGAGGTTGGCGACCTTCCAGCCATCGCCTCCACCGGTGCGCTCGAGGTCGATGGCGAGCAAAGGGCAGCGGAAAAGCTCGAAGCTGCGGGCCGCCATCTCGGCCAATTCCCTGTCCTCGATCTGGCCGAAGAAAACCTGCACGCGCATGGCGTTGACGGCGCGCGGCACCGAGGGCAGGGGGCCGAGGCAGCGGTTGAGCCCGGCGAGCTTGAGGGCCTGCACCCCCTTCTGCTGCAGGTCGGTGATGGTCTCGACGCTTGGCGTCACCCGGTCGCCACGGGCCTCGGCCAGCAGCGAGACGTAGTAGCCTATGCTGAGATAGGCATAGCTCCGGCATAGATTGATCACCCGGTACGGGCGATTGAGGGGATTTCGGCCCTCGGCGATGAATTCCTGCGCGGTGAGGACGCGCGCTTCGGGATCCGGCCAGCGGAAATCGCTGCGTTTTTCGACGATGATCAGTTGAGATGACATGACTTGCTTTCGGGGGGCGCGTGGATTTCGTCGTCCGAAATCATGCGCTGGTAACGGACGGCCTCGGCGCCGTCCTCGTAATAGCCGGGGATGCGCTTGAAGGGCTTGAAGCCGAGGTGGATGAACAGGCGCTGGGCATCGAGATTGTCGAAGCGGGTCTCGAGGCGCAGCAGGCAGGCGCCGGCCTCGGCCACTGCCAGCGTGGCAACGTCCAGAAGCAGTCGGGCCACGCCCTGCTTGCGGGCGTGCGGCGCGACGGCGATCGAATAGAGCCGGGCGATGGCGGTGCGCTTGTTGAGGAGCACGACCGTGCAGCCGGCGACGACATCGCCGACCGTGGCCACGGTCACCAGGGCGGAAGGGCTTTTCAGGAGATTCCGCCAGCTTCGGCGGGAGATGCGGTCACCGGGAAAGACGGCGAACTCGAGGTTCACCAGGGCGTCGAGATCCTCGGCCCGGGCTTTGCGAAGTCTGATGGTGGTCATGGGCTTGACGGCACTGCGGTCTTGAAGACACCCATGAAAATAGGCCCGGCGAGGACGGCCTACAAATAAGGAAAGTATAAGGGATGGCATCAGGCCGGACACGAGGGCCGCCGGACATGCCTTTGAAAAGGCCTGATTTTTCTCAAGGCGCCGAGGGCGCCGAGTTGGTCAGGTGTCAGTCAAATCCGTACCGGCCTGCTGGATTCAGGCCCGGAGGAATGCCTATTGGATCACGATGCGCTTTTGCATGCTGATGTCGATAGTGCCCTTCTGGCGCACATAGACCATCACCTCATTGGCGAGCAGCTTGCCATCGGTGGCGCCGATCAGCACCCGTCCCCTGGCGAGCGCGGTATAGCCGTCGCCGCCGGCGAGCATGAAATTGTTGGAGGCGAGCTTGTAGGTCTTGGTTTGATCGAGAGGCTCGTCGTTGATGCTGACCGAAACGATGCGGGAGCCGACCGGCGCATTCTTGTCCACCGTGACGGTCATGCCCGATACCTGCGGAAAGCGGCCGGCATGATTCTCAAGTTGCGAGACGCCATTTTCCAACGCAGCCTTCAGATCGCTCCCCTTCAGCTCGACCAGCACCGTGGTGTTGCCGAATGGCAGTTCCGAGAGGATGTCGCGGCGTGTGAGCTCCGAGCCGGCCGGGTAGACCTTGTTGGCGCGGATGCCGCCGCCATTGGTGAGCGCGCAATCGGCATCGGTACGGGCGCGGATGGCGTCGGCGATCAGATCGCCCATGGTCGTTTCCTCGGAGCGCACGCTGGCGGTACGGCTGTCGAGTGCGACGACCGTCTTGCCGATCACCACGTCGAGTTCCTGGGACAGCTCCGCCTCGAGCTTGTCCACGACGGCCTGGACGTCGGGATCGGGCGTCACCGTGACGCTGTCATGCACCCGAAAGCTCGGCAACCAGCTCAATTTGCGCTGATCGCCTTCGCCGCTCACCGTTACCGCGAAGTCGATGGCGGTGACGAAATTGCCTTCCTCGTTGGACTCAACCATCACGGTGCGGCCGTCATAGCCGATGGCAAGGTCGTGGTCGTGGCCAGAGAGCAGCACGTCGACCAGGCGCGATCGCACGATCTCATTGTCCATGGCGCGGTCGGTATGGGCGACGCAGACGATGAACTCGGCGCCCGCCTTGCGCAGCGCCGCCGTCTCGGCGCGGAGGGTCTCCATCTCCGGCTTGAAGACGAGGTTGCCGCTCTGCGACATCTGGGGCGTGGCAGCCAGCGCCAGGCTGGTGACGCCGACCTTGATGCCGCCGAGCTCGATGATGGTGTTGTCCTGCATGCCCGGGATGGAGGAGCCGTCGGCCTGGCGCATATTGGCGGCGAAGAAGGGGTAGCTCGCCTCCTTCATGCGCTTGAAATAGACGTCGGTCCCGAAATCGAACTCGTGATTGCCGGGCACGAAGACATCGGGCTTGATCATGTTGGTAAGGGTGACGATATGCTCGCCCTGGTCGAAGCCCGACATCAGCGAGGGCGAGAAGCTGTCTCCGGCATGACAGAACAGCATGGGCACGCCACGCGCCCGCTCGGCCTTGACCACCGCCGCCAGCTTGGGGAAGCCTCCCCGGCCCTTGGTGTCGCCGGCCTGGTAGATATCGTTGACGAGAAGAAGCGAGAAGGTGGTGCCGGGGCCCGCGGCCTTTGCCGTGTCGTCGCCGCCGGCAAGCATGGTCACCGAAAAGCCGGCTGCCAGGCCGAGACCGAGGGTTTGGCGGCGCGAGATCTTCGACATGGGGCCTCCCGGGAGCGCGGACAATGGGTCCCGCCAAGCCTTCCACAGCGATATGACGCAGGCAAGACTCCCTGGGATCGCAGGCGTCCTGCCCATGTGCGCAAACTTTAGGCGGTGAGATGCAGGCTGGGAGTGGCGATCTCCGATCGCCATTCTTGGAAACGATGTGTTCGCCGGTGAAGAAGATGGCGATCGGAGATCGCCACTCCGCGTTTCGTGCGCCTTTTTCCGCAAAGTTAGCGCACATGGGCAAGTATGCCTGCGATCCCAGGAACGCTTCGCGCCGTGTGTCCAAGAGCAGACTGGACGTCTGCGCTCCCAGGCTATTTCTTCAGCCGGTCCAGGATGGCGCGCGCCACTGGTTCGTAATTGCCGTCGAAGTGGTGGCCGCCGGGGCGTTCGATGATCTCGGCCTTTTTCATCTCCGGGAAGACGCAGGCCGTGTCGTTGTCGGGCACTTCCTCGGCGCCGTAGAAGCACATGGTTTTCTCGAAGGGCAGGCCAGGCAGATAGGGCTTCAGGTCCACATCGGAGGAGGAAGCAACGCCGAGCCAGCCGGACACCGAGATCTCGAAATCGGCGGTGGGTTCCAGGCCCAGCATGGCGAGGAGATTGACCTTCTTCTGGGTCTGCGGCGACAGCTTCTGCCAGGTGAAGGGGATGACGTCGGCCCCGAGCGAATAGCCGATCACCGCGATGCGCTTGGCGCCCCACAGCTTGGTATAATAGCTGATGATGCGGGTGAGGTCGGAGGCGATGACATCCGGCTCCTTGGTGCTCCAGAAATAACGCAGCGAATCGATGCCCACCACCGCGACCCCTTCCTTCTGCAGGATCTCGCCGATGGTCTTGTCGATGTCGCGCCAGCCCCCGTCACCGGATATGAAGATGGCGAGACCCACCGGCGGGCCGGAAGCGGGCAGTTCCACCAGGGGCAGATCGCTCAGTTCCTGGTTCGGAGGCGCGCCCATCTCGACGGCAGCCTTCACGGCAGCGTCGTTGACTGCGTCGGCGCCGTCGGAGGCGACGATCGAGGTCGCGCCCTTGGTGCCGGCGATGAAGGCCTGCTCGGTGGCGTCAGGCGGGGTAGTGGTGACCAGCGTCCAGCGGCCAGGCATCTCCTCCAGCGGCTTGTACTTCCAATTGCCGTCGGCCGCCTTGTCGCTCGAGGGGCCGTCGCACATGCGCAGCTTGGAGGCCATCTCGTCGCTGAAATCAGTCGAGACGGCGCCAGCCGCGGTGTTCTCCGGAGCCTGGGCGAGGTTGATATAGGCATAGGTGCCGCCGAGCTTGCCGAGGCCCATCACCACCGGCCAGCGCCAGGTCTGCATGCCCAGTTGGCGCTGTGCCTCGCGGGAAGCATCCTCGATGTCGCCGAAGGCGTAGTGGCAATCTTCCTCGTCGCTCTTGTCGAGACCGTCGATGAAGGCCCGGGAATCGATCAGCATCACGGCGCTACCCTGGGCCACCAGCTTTTCGGCCACGGCATTATAGGCCGGCGAGAAGCCGTCCTTGTCGGAGAGCAGGGCGACGTATTTGGTGGGTTCGTCCTCCGGAGCGAGAACGGTGACCTTGCCGAGGACCTCTTCCTGAACCTGAACTTGGCGGGGCGCCGCGAGGGCAGAAGTCGTGCAGGCCAGCATGGCAACGCAGAACAAGGCGATGCGCCGCATCAAGTAGTCTCCTCAGACAAAGCTCGTCTCGGGCTTGAGGAAATCAAGCCGGTAACATCCATGAGAATTTGCGGTAGGGCCAATCCACCCGGGAATGCAAGATATTTCGGCCGCCATTCCGGCTTGAATTTGTCCTTGTAGGACCGGAGTCCTTCGAAATTATAAAAGCGGTCGCCACGCCGGTAGACGAAAGCGCCGACCCGGCTCCACAGGGAAGCGAGGGGGTGGCGCGCCAGGCCTGAGAGGGGTGCCATGCCGAGATTGAACCACTGGTAGCCCTCGCTCTTGGCCTGGGCGAGCAGGCCGATGAACAGGAGGTCCATCATGCCCGCCGGTCCATCAGGCAGATAGCGCATCAGGTCGACCGTGTATTCCTTCTTGTCGGCGCCGCGCCAGATATTGGCGAAGGCGACGATGCGGCCATTCTGCCGGATCACGGCCTGATCGTAGCGCCTGACATAGTCTGATGACCAGAAGCCAAGGGAGAAACCCTTCTCCTTGTTGCCCTTTTCCGCGAGCCAGGCATCGGAGACGGTCTCGAGTTCGGGAAGAATGGTTTCGACTTCGGCCGCCGGCACGAGCTCGAAGGTGGCGCCGGAGCGTTCGGCCTTGGCCTTGGCCTGACGCAGGCGCCGGCCCTCGCCGCCCTCCAGCGTGAACTTGCTAAGATCGACCCAGGCTTCCTCGCCAAGCTTGGCCAGCGAGAAGCCGGCATCGAGATAAGCAGGCAGATGGCCAGTGGTGATCTGGTAGAACACCGGCATGCCGCCGTTGCGGTCCACCAGCTCCTTGAAGCGCCAGACCATGCCGTCGATCTCTTCTTCGGGCGCCACCGGATCGCTCATGGCGATCCAGCTGCGGCCCTGCACGCCATACATGGTGAAGCCCTTGCCGCTGGCCGAGAGCAGGAAGCGCTTGTCGCCGAGCATGGCGAGATGGGCGTCGGAGCGGGTGCTCGCCTCGATCAGTGGCTCCAGTGTTTCCAGCTCCTCGCGCGTGGCCGGATCGAAGGCGGCGCGGGTGCGGTGCATGATGATGTAGGCGGCAATGCCGAAGGCGACCACCACTGTGGCCAGCGTGGCGCGCAGGAAGCGTGGGGCATCGGCGTTATAGGCGAAGTCCCACCAGAGCTTATGCTGGTAGTCGACATTGGAATAGACGAAGAAGCCGAGCCAGATGGTGGCCCCGACAGCGACGATGCAGGCGATGATCCAATGGAAGGACGGGCGCACCGAGAACAGCTCGGCCTGGCGGTAGAACTCGTCCTTGTAGAGCACGAGCAGGCCCGCGACGATCGAGCAGATGATGGCTTCCTCGACATCGAGGCCCTTGAACAGGGCGCAGACGGCGCCGGCGAGCAGCAACAGCACCGCCAGCCGCTGGGCATTGGCCATGCGCCGCACCAGGCCGTAGGAGATGATCAGGAGCACCATGCCGGCGATGCTGCCGGCAAGCTGCGAAAGCTCGACGAAGGGCAGGGGGATGATCGTGCGCACGATGGCGATGCGATAATGCTCCTCGGGCGTGGCGCTGGAGAACAGCAGCACGACGCCACCGAGGAACACGGCGATGCCGGCGGCGCGCGGCGCGATCGGCCGGGCGAAGGAGCGCAATGCCTTGGCGAACTGGCCGACCTCCTGCTGGCGCTGGCGCACTTCGTAAGCGCCGAACATCAGGCAGGCGATGGCGAATGGGATGATGTAGTAGACGAGGCGGAACAGGATCAGCGAGGCCCACATGTCGCTGCGCGGAATCTGCGGCTGGGCCAGCAGCAGCGTCGCCTCGAAGACGCCGACGCCGCCCGGGACATGGCTGATGACGCCGAGCACGGTAGCGATGGCGAATACGGCCAGGAAGCTGATGAAACCGGCATCCGGCCCGGCGGGCAGGATCAGCCAGAGAGCCGCCGCGGCGGCGACGGTGTCGAGAAGGCCGACGAGAATGGCGCCGAGAGTCGCCTGCGGGCCGGGCAGCGGCATGGTCACTTCGCCCACCGTCAGCGTACGCTTGCGGATGGTCGAGACTGTCACCCAGGTGCCGACGCCGACAAGCACGGCAACGCCGATGATGAAGTTGAGATTGGGCGCAAGACCGTCGATGGGCGCGAGCGAACTCGGCCGGAACAGCAGGCAGATGGCCGCCACCGTGGCAATGCCGAGCCAGAAGGTCAGGGTGGTGAGCGCGCCGACCGCGAGGATCTGGCCGGGCTTGAGGCCGTAGCCCTGATACATGCGCCAGCGCACCGCCCCGCCTGTCAGTACGCCGAAACCGAGGGTGAAAGTGAAGGTCTGGCTGACGAAGGAGGTGAAGGCGATGGCGGGCAGCGGCACCTGCCTTGCCCCGACATGGCGCAGCGCCAGGATGTCATAGCCGATCAGTGCGACATAGGAGAGAGCGGCGGCGATGAAGGCCAGCGCCACCTGGTGCCAGACGATGCGAGACAGCGCGTCGGCGATGTCGTTCCAGGTCAGATCCTCCAGCGTGTCATAGAGGACGAAGGCTGCGATGAGGAAGAGGGCGAGCCCGACCAGCAGGCCGGCCTTGCTCCAGTCGATCCGCCTCAGCCAGCTCTCCTTGGCGGGAGGAGCCGTGGTGGCCTCGATTCCGACGGGTACAGGCGAGGGGCCGGGAGCATCGTCGCGCGTTACGGCGCGATCGAGCGATCCCACAATCTCAGCCATGCCTTAGCCCCATCATGAAAGGCGGTCGCCCAGACGGACCCACCCACTGTCGACACGTCACTGCGCCCTGAACTGGATAGTGACCGACAGAAATGGGCACAAGCCATTGCGAGAGCACTAACAAGGCGCTCCCCGCGATTCAAGCTCAGCGGTCACTTATCACGCGCAATGTTCATGCTGGCAGAACGTGGCATTCCAGCGGCGGGTATGTGAATTGTATGTAACAAAAGGGGATGATTCCCTTCTCCTGGCTGGGACCATGGCATGCCCAATCCCCGGATGGCGTGAGGAGACGGCTTCGGCTGCGCGAGATGAGACCATGGAGAAAAAGCGAGCCGGACGCGCTTCTCCGGGTGCACGGGCATCTTGCCCGTTTTTCCTCTCCCGTAGTCGGGCGGACTCCAGAACCCGCAAGATGCTGGACAGCACCCCATCGCTGAGACAAGGAGTTCAGGTGACAGGATGCGCGTCGTGATGCCCCGAATTGGGCACATACGGTTCTCTGCGGGGCCTGCTCAGCAATGGGCGTCTCCACCGCGATCGCACTTAATTTTGCCTGGCCCTGACAAGCTCATTCCGGATCAGGCGTGTCGTTGCCGGGGCGAAGGAATTAAACGCACTATTTCCGTAATTCCCCAAAGTTTATGACGTGATGCCATACGGTGGAAGTATAGCGTAACTTATTGCATTACTCACGTATCGGATTGACGTCACGGTATATTAGGAATAGAATGTGAAATTGTTACCAGCATCCCGTATGGCTGCAAAAAGGAACTTCTGCAATGCATTCTGATCCCTTTTTTTAAATGTTCGAAGTCTTCGGCTCCTCATTACTTTTGGTAGCTACAATGATTGCCGTCAAGCCGTCAGCGGATCTCAGGTATGATATTCGTCATATCTTTGAAGTCTCCCCGAATTCAATCAGGGAAACGTTCAAAATCGATCCAAAGGAGTTGGCCGACTACCTGGCCCTGATCGGGGCCTTCATTCTTCTGCTGGCGGCGTTGCATTAAGAATTCCAATAGCTCTTTGTCGGTGCGGCGGGATGGTCGGATCGCGTGACAGCGTCTGCGCTTTCACTGAGAGGGAGCGGGACTTGCCGCGCAGGAATGGGCGGTCGCAGTCTTGTGTACATAACAAGAACCGATATTGACATCACTCCCTTGCTCTGCTCTACTTCCTATTGGAACGAAGGCAGGCGCGGCTCGTAAATCCGGATCATGACCGGTAGCCTTGCCCCCTCCACCCACCCCGATGTCTCGCGGCCTTGCCAGCCGCGCGCTACTTGCGATCCCGGCTGCCCGCGAGAATGGAACCTCGCGGGATGGGATCTTGTGCGGCGACATCATCCGGCGGCTTCGGGCTGGTCTGCAGGCGAAAGCCTGTCGGCCCTGACCGAGCCGGTAAGGGCTTAATGAGAGGCGGATGGACCGCTCACGGCGCGATAGGACATGATCCTTGCGCCGCAGATGCGTCTCCGGGATCGGGAGAGTAGCCGGCCGTTCCGGGCCGGATCATTCGGGTGGCGCAAGCCATCGCGGGCCCTGTTCTCGACGCTTCGTGGGTGAGGCGCAGGATGATCCGGGCCGTTCCCGCGTGGCTGCGGGGGCGACTTGGGACCTGTGCCATCCAGCATGGCCCCGAATGCCAGGAGAGCGACGTGATCTCCAAGGGCAGAAGGGGCGGTGTCTTCCCGTTCGGCAAGGGCCGGGCCGGCAAACCGAGGCTTCATGCTTCGGCGAGCGGCCGGTTCTGACGGGAAGAGGCCGGTCCGGCATGCGCATTGTTGGCATGTCGGGATCGGTGCGGGGCAACCCGCCGGACTGAGGTGACGGCGGCTTTCCCCAACAGGCCCGCCACGCACCTATATATCAAGGCACGGCTTTCCTGCGGAAAGCCGCCGTCACCTTGACTGCGCCCGCTGCATGACTCAGCCCGAGAGGGCGTGAGAACGCGGTCGCTTGGCCGAGGCGGGACATGAGCTTTTTGACAGAATGCCAGTGAGCGCTCAGGCTCCTACACGCCCGCCATCGCCTCCGCCGGGATGATGGCGCCGCGGTGGGTGATCACCCGGGCGGCGAGGCGGTGGCCGGCGAGTGCCGCGGCCTCCTCTGAGGCGCCGCCATGGCGGGCGGCGAGATAGCCGGCGTTGAAGCTGTCGCCGGCAGCCGTGGTGTCGACGGGCGAGACCTTTTCGGGCACCGGAACATGGATCTGGCTGGTTCCGCTGCGGATATGGACGCCGTTGGTGCCGTCCTTCACCGCGATCTCGCGGATGCCGTAGCGGGCGAGCCGCGCCAGCGTGTCCTGTGGTCTCAAATCACCCCAAAGGGCCTGCTCGTCGTCGAAGGTCGGCAGCATGATCTCGACCAGAGGCAGGAAGCGGGAAAAGGTCTTGCGCGCCCGCTCGGTGCTGCCGGCCCACCCGCGTGGGCGGAAATTGCCGTCGAAGGCGATGCTGGCGCCGAAGCGCTTGGCGGCCTTGAGCACCTGCTCGAAGCGGTCGAGCCCGGCGGGCGTGTAGAGCGAGAGCGTGATGCCGGAGAAGTAGACGATCCCGGCCCTCTCGATGCGGGCTGTGAGATCGGCGCTTTCGGCAAGCTCGAACAGGCTGCGGGCGGGGGCGCTGTCGCGCCAATAGAAGAAGCGCCGCTCGCCCTTGTCGTCGGTTTCGATGGCATAGAGGCCGGGCACCCGGCCGGGCAGGCGCGGCACGCCGGCCATGGCGATGCGCTCGCTGGCGGCGAGGTCGCAGATGCCCTGCGAATAGGGATCGTCGCCGAGCGCCGTGGCATAGGCGACATCGAGGCCGAGACGCGCGGCGTAGACGCAGGTGTTGAAGGTGTCGCCGCCATAACCGAGGCTCATGACATTGCCGCCCTGGCGGGAGAGTTCCACCATGCATTCGCCGATGGCGATGAGATCGGTCATGACGTCCGTCCTGGCGGGTTGGCGGTGAAGCAAAGCCAGCGGACATGCATCGCGCCGGCGCAAACGATGACAGGCTTCACGCGTGGTTGCCCGGATTCGCGCTGAGGAACTCGCCCATCCTGCCGAGGGCCTTGCGGATGTTTTCGGCCGAATTGGCGTAGGAGAGGCGAATATAGCCCTCGCCATGCACGCCGAAATCCGGCCCGCCGATGGTGGCGACTCCGGCCTGCTCCAGCAGGGCCGAGGCGAGAGGCTTGGCCTTCCAGCCGGTCTTGCGGATGTTGGGGAAGGCATAGAAGGCGCCCTTCGGCGTCACCGAGGAGACGCCGGGCAACTGGTTGAGCCCCTCGACCACGATCCTTCGCCGCCGGTCGAACTCGGCAACCATCGCGTGCACCTCGTCCTGCGGACCCGTGAGGGCGGCGAGGCCGGCCCATTGGGCGCTGGCGTTGACGCAGGAATAGGAGTTGACCGCGAGTTTGCGCGCAGCGTCGCCCCAGGGACTCCTTCCTGAAGAATCCTTCGGCCAGATCGAGAAGCCCATGCGCCAGCCCGTCATGGCATAGGTCTTGGACCAGCCGTCGAGCAGGATCAGGCGGTCGCGGATGGAGGGATAGGTCAGCAGCGAGACATGCTCCAGCCCGTCATAGCTCATCTGGCTGTAGATCTCGTCGGAGAGGATGGCGACATCGGGATGGGCATCGAGACCCTTCACCAGTGCGTCGATCTCGGCCTTGGGCGTGACGCCGCCGGTCGGATTGGCCGGCGAGTTGAGGATGAGGAGGCGCGTGCGCGGCGTGATCAGGGAAAGCGTCTCCGCTGCCGAGAAGGCGAAGCCGTTCTCCTCGCGGATCGGCACCGGGATGGGCGTGGCGCCGGTAAACTCGATCATCGAGCGGTAGATCGGAAAGCCGGGATCCGGATAGAGGATTTCGGCGCCCGGCTCGCCGAACATCATGATCGCCATGAACATGGTGACCTTGCCGCCGGGTACCACGATCACCTCGTCCGGCGAGACCGAAACACCTGTGCGCTTGCCGACATCCGCGGCCACCGCTTCGCGCAGGGGGAGGATGCCGGTGGCCGGCGTATAGCCGTGATGGCCCTCGCGCAGGGCCTTGATCGCGGCCTCGACGATATGGGCGGGGGTAGGAAAATCCGGCTGGCCGATGCCGAGGTTGATGATGTCCTTGCCCTGCCTGGCGAGGTCGGTGGCGCGGGCCAGCACGGCGAAGGCATTCTCCTCACCGATGCGGGAGAAGGCGGAAACCAGGTGAGGAGGCATTGAACGTTTCCGTTAGGAGAGGATTTCTTTTATGCGGTCAGGCTACAACGAGAATCACGGCTGTGGGAACCAGCTTTTCCGCGCCGCTTCGCTTTGGCGTTGCGAATGGTCTGACAAAAGTGCTAGATCGTCAGTTGCGCAAGAAGGCAGCGGCCTGATGCACAGGCCCGGCATGAAATTAGGGAGTCTCACGATGGCTGACACCACTGGCAAACCCCGGAAATTGCGGTCTCAGGCCTGGTACAACAACCCGGACAATCCGGGAATGACGGCGCTCTATATCGAACGCCAGCTCAATTTCGGCCTCACGCGCAAGGAGCTGCAATCCGGCAAGCCGATCATCGGCATCGCGCAGACGGGCTCCGATCTTTCGCCCTGCAACCGCCATCATCTCGTCCTCGCCGAGCGCGTGCGCGAGGGTATCCGCGAGGCAGGCGGCATCGCCTTCGAATTTCCCGTCCATCCGATCCAGGAGACGGGCAAGCGCCCCGGCGCGGCGCTCGATCGCAACCTCGCCTATCTCGGCCTTGTGGAACTCCTCTACGGCTATCCGATCGACGGCGTAGTGTTGACCATCGGTTGCGACAAGACCACGCCCGCCTGCCTGATGGCCGCCGCCACCGTCAATATTCCCGCCATCGCCCTCTCCGTCGGTCCCATGCTGAATGGCTGGTGGCATGGCGAGCGCACGGGCTCCGGCACCATCGTCTGGAAGGCCCGCGAGATGCTGGCCACCGGCGAGATCGACTATGAAGGCTTCATGGAGATGGTGGCCTCCTCGGCGCCGTCGACCGGCTATTGCAACACCATGGGCACGGCCACCACGATGAACTCGCTGGCGGAAGCGCTCGGCATGCAATTGCCGGGTTCGGCCGCCATTCCCGCGCCCTATCGTGAGCGCCAGCAGATGGCCTACGAGACCGGCAAGCGCATCGTCGATATGGTGTGGGAGGACCTCAAGCCCTCGGACATCATGACGCGCGAAGCCTTCGAGAACGTCATCGTGGTCAATTCGGCCATCGGCGGATCGACCAATGCGCCCATCCATATCAATGCCATCGCCCGCCATATCGGCGTCGAACTCGACATCCGCGACTGGCAGACCATCGGCCACAAGGTGCCGCTCCTGGTGAACCTGCAGCCCGCCGGCAAATATCTCGGCGAGGATTACCAGCATGCCGGCGGCGTGCCGGCCGTCGTCAACGAATTGATGAAGCACAAGCTCATCCATGAAGACGCGCTCACGGTGAACGGCAAGTCGATCGGCGAGAACTGCAAGAACGCCTCCATCGAGCTGCCCGACGTAATCCGCACCTTCGACACCGCTTTGGTGCAGGACGCCGGCTTCATCGTGCTGTCGGGCAATCTGTTCGATTCCGCCATCATGAAGACGAGCGTGATCTCCAAGGAGTTCCACGACCGCTATCTCGCCGATCCGAAGAATCCGGGTGCCTTCGAAGGCCGCGCCGTCGTATTCGAGGGGCCGGAGGACTATCACCACCGCATCGACGATCCCTCGCTCGACATCGACGAGCATTCCATGCTGTTCATCCGCGGTACCGGGCCCATCGGTTATCCGGGCGCGGCCGAGGTGGTGAACATGCAGCCGCCCGCGGCCCTGATCAAGCGCGGCATCACGGCGCTCCCCTGCATCGGCGACGGGCGCCAGTCCGGCACCTCCGGTTCCCCCTCGATCCTCAACGCCTCGCCGGAAGCGGCGGCAGGCGGCGGCCTTGCCATCCTCAAGACAGGCGACCAGGTGCGCATCGACCTCAACAAGGGCGAGGCCAATATCCTGATCTCGGATGAGGAACTGGCGCAGCGTCGGGCCGATCTCGCCGCAGCCGGCGGATTCCATTACGCGCCGAGCCAGACGCCCTGGCAGGAAATCCAGCGCGCCATGGTGGATCAGCTCGGCGATGGGATGGTGCTCAAGCCCGCGGTGAAGTATCAGAAGGTCGCCCAGACCTTTGGCGTGCCGCGCGACAACCACTAACCTCGCGCTCCGACATGATTTTGTCGGGATGCTCCCGTAGGTCGGGGTAGGGCTGGGTACAGCCCTTCCGCGACCTGCCAGGAATTTCGACATGACCACCAGACGTTTCGCTGCCTCCCTTGCCGCCGGACTGCTCCTGGCGGGTGTCGCGGCGGGCAGCGCCAACGCGGGCCTGTTCGATTTCCTGTTCGGGCCGCGCCAGCGTCCCCAGCCTGTTGCGCCGCCGGTCCAGCAGCAGCCGCAGACTCAGCAGCGCCCCAGGGCGCCGGGGCCCGCAGTGAGCGCCTCGCGCATGCGCGGCTACTGCGTGCGCACCTGCGACGGCTATTATTTCGCCACCGGTTTCATCCGCAACCAGCACGACCAGGATATGCAGGCCTCGATGTGCGAGTCCTCCTGCACGGGTGGCCAGATGGCGCTCTATACCGCCACGGTCAACAATTCGGACAGCAACGGCAACACCAAGCCGGCGATCGAGTCGGCGCAGGATGAGGGCGGCAATCTCTACACGGCGCTGCCCACGGCCTATGCCTTCCGCAATGGCGAGAACCCATCCTGTACCTGCCAGTCGACGGCGCGCGGCCTGCCGCAGATCCCGATCTCCCTCGACCCCACGCTGCGCAATGGCGACATCGTGGTGATGCCGGACGGGCTGAAGGTCTTTCACGGCCCCAATGATGTGCCGCACGAGGATGGCGACTTCGCCTCCGTCGCGTCCTCCAAGGCACTGCCCGGCGTGGTGCGCCAGGAAGTGCTTTCGCTTGAACAGCGCATAGCCCCGCAATAGCCCTTTTTCCGATCCTCTGCTCTCTGCCAAGGACAAGTGATGGACCTCTCGGCCTGGAACGGGGTGCCGCGCCCCGAACGCGTCGTTCTCGAAGGCCGCTACACCAGGCTGGAGCCGCTCGATGGAGCAAGGCATGGCGCCGACCTCCTGCACTCGGCGCAGGAGCCGGGCGCCGACGCGCGCTTCCGCTATCTGTTCGAGACCACGCCGGTGGATGCGGCCGCGTTTCAGCCCTGGCTCGACAAGGCCTCAACCGGCCTTGATCCGATGTTCTTTGCGGTGATCGACAAGGCTACCGGCAAGGCGGAAGGACGCCAGGCGCTGATGCGCATCGATCCCGTGCACGGCGTCATCGAGATCGGCAGCGTCCTGTGGGGCCCGGCCATCGCGCGCACGCGCGTATGTACGGAAGCGCTCTATCTCTTCGCCCACTATGTCTTCGACACGCTCGGCTATCGCCGTTTCGAGTGGAAGTGCCATAACCTCAACGACCCCTCGAAGCGGGCCGCGGAGCGCTTCGGCTTTGTCTTCGAGGGCGTCTTCCGGCAGCACATGGTGGCCAAGGGGCAGAACCGCGACACCGCCTGGTTCTCCATCGTCGATGCCGACTGGCCGCGCCTCAAGGCAGGCTACGAGGCCTGGCTCCGACTGGAGAATTTCGACGAGGCCGGCCAGCAGAAAAGCAAGCTGCGGTTTGATTAATCCCAGGTGCGCGGACGTCTCGTCCGCCTCTTGGAAACGAGTCGCCCTACGATAAAGGAAGAGGCGGACGGGACGTCCGCGCACCCGGGAATGCTCCTCCGCCGCGCCCTTCGAACCGATGTCCCCTCTCTCGCCGCCCTGCAGCAGGCGGCCTATGCGATGCTGAAGGCGCGGATCGGCATGTCGCTGCAGCCGGCCGATGCCGACTTCACGGCGATCTTCGAGACGATGGAGATCTGGGTGGAGGGAAGCGCCGGGGCGCTCGATGCGGCGCTCATCCTCGATGTGAAGCCCGACCATCTCCTGATCTGGAGCATCGCGGTCGCACCCGGGCGCAAGGGCGGGCGCATCGGCTCGGCCTTGCTCGATTTCGCAGAGAACCGTGCACAAGAGTCGGGTCTCGGGGAGGTCAGGCTCTACACCAATGAGCGCTTCACCGAGAACGTCGCCTGGTATCAGCGCCGCGGCTATGCGATCGAGCGCATCGAGGAGCGGCCCGACCGGCGCGTGGTGCATTTCAGGAAGAGGCTTGGGAGCGAGGCCTGACCTTTGGGGGGGCGGGTCTTAAGATCCGCCCCCCATTTACTTCGCTGCCACCAGCACCGGATCGGCGCGGTAATAGTCGGGGAAGAACTGCTTCAGCGCGGCGACCTTGGGCAGGTCGTTGATCACGATATAGGGATAGTCCGGGTTCCGCACGAGGAAGTCCTGATGATAATCCTCGGCTGGATAGAAGCCGCGCAGGCCGCCGATCTTGGTCACCACTGGGGCGCTATAGGTGCGGGCAGTGTCGAGCTGCTTGATATAGGCCGCAGCGACCTTGGCCTGTTCCGGCGTCGAGGTGAAGATCTGCGAGCGATATTGCGTGCCGGTGTCCGGTCCCTGGCGGTTCAGTTCGGTCGGATCGGTCGCCACGGAGAAATAGATCTGCAGGATCTTGCCATAGGAGATCTTGGAAGGGTCGAAGGTAATGCGCACGGATTCGGCGTGACCGGTGGTGCCGGTCGAGACGATCTCGTACTGGGCATGGGCCTTGTCGCCGCCGGCATAGCCCGACACGGCTGAGGTCACGCCCTTCACATGCTGAAACACGCCCTGCACGCCCCAGAAGCAGCCGCCCGCCAGCACGGCGGTCTCGAGATTGCCGGAGGCGGCGCTGTCCACAGATGGGGCGGGCACGAGATGCGGGGACTCGTCGGCTTTGGATGTCGAGAGCCAAAGGCCGGCCGCGAGGGGAACGGCAAGCCCGGCGATCAGCCAGTTGCGGAGAGTCGAGGAGGTCTTTTTCATGGCGAGGCTCCAGCCCGATGTCGCGTTACAGCTACTATACGGGTATTTGGAGCCTTCGTTACGAGTGTCACGCGGATTTGAGCCTCACGCCGCCTGGTGCTGACGTGGACGTGAGGCAAAAACTCTCAATGCTGGCTGACGGCAGGGGCCTTCTTGCCGAACAAGGCGGCACGGTGCCTGTCCTCGCTCTGCACCTTGGCGCGCACGCGCATCAGGTCTTTCCAGCCGATATAGCCGACCAGTCGCTCGTCCTTGCGGGAGATCACCGGCAGATGGGCGATATTCACGGTCGCCAGCCGGTCGGCGAGAGCCTCCAGATATTCGTCGGGATAGGCAACGGCGATCTTGCTGCCGGCCAGCAATTCGCCGAGCGTGCTCTTGCGGTGTTTGCCGGCCCGGCGCCAGCGCAGGATGGCGGGCGGGTCGATCACACCCATTACACGGTGTTGCCCATCGACGACGGGGAAGCTGGGATGGGTGGTGGTCGGGCTGGTCAGGAAGGCCGCGGCGGCGTGCAGTGTCATGCTTGCCGGCACGGATTCCACCGTGGAGGTCATCACTTCGTTCACGCGCCTCAGGGCGAACGGATCGATGCGGTATTCGCGCACGATATGGTGGCCGCGCCGGGCGATCTTCTCGGTAAGGATGGAACGCTTCATCGTCAGCACGGTCACGGCATGGGCGGTGCCGCAGGCGGTGATCAGCGGCAGCAGCACATGGGTGTTGCCGGTGAGCTCGACGGCGAAGAAGGTCGCAGTCAGCGGCGAGCGCATGGTGCCGCCCATGGTCGAGGCCATGGCGAGGAGCGGCCAGAAGCCGGGCGGGGCGTCGGGCAGAAAGCCCGCAAGCGCCGCGCCCATCGCACCACCCATGATCAGCAGCGGCGCGAGCACGCCGCCCGACGTCCCCGAGCCGAGCGCGACGGACCAGATGATCGCCTTGACCACGAGCAGGAGCAGGGCGGTTTTGGCCACGACGTTGCCCTGTAGCATGCCGGCGATGTTGTCATAGCCGACGCCGAGGGCATGCGGGTCGACGAGGCCGCCGAGGCCGACCACCAGGCCGCCGATGAGCGGCCACCACATCCAGTGAAGAGGCAGCTTGAGGAAGCCATCCTCGCAGGCATAGACGAGCTGCGTCAGCAAGCCCGAGAGCAGGCCCGCGAGGATGCCGATCAGCACCCAGCCGCCGAGGCCCGGCACGGTGACGGCGACGCTGCCGCTGAAGGGAAAGAGCGGAGCCGGCATGCCGAGGAGCGAGCGCTCGACGGCCGCAACGATGGCGGCGACCGCGACGGGAATGAAGCTGCGCGGCGACCATTCGAACAGCAGCAGTTCGACCGCCAGCATGATGGCGGCGATGGGCGTGCCGAACACGGCGGTCATGCCGGCTGCGGCGCCGGCTACCAGCAGCGTCTTGCGTTCATTGTCGCTGACCGGCAGGGCCTGCGCGATGAGGGAGCCGATGGCTCCGCCCGTCATGATGATCGGTCCCTCTGCGCCGAAGGGGCCGCCGGTGCCGATGGCGATGGCGGAGGAGAGCGGCTTCAGGATGGCGACCTTGGCGTCGAGGCGCGAACGGCCGAGCAGGATTGCTTCGATCGCCTCGGGAATGCCGTGGCCCCTGATCTTTTCGCTGCCATAGCGGGCGATCAGGCCGATGATCAGCGAGCCGCCGACCGGGATGAGCACCGTCCACAGCCCGAACGGCGATTGCTGGAGATCGACGCTGCCGAAGCTGAAGCGGCCGAAATAGGCGATGTTGGTGGCGAGTTCGATGAGATGCAGGAGGATGACGGCGGCGGCGACGCCAGCCGTTCCGACGATGATGGCGATGGCGGCGATCACGAGGACCCTTGGGTCGGTCGTGAAATCGGCCAGGCGACTATGGCTGTTCTTCACAGGGCACCTGAGGACGTCCGAGAGAGAGTTTTGCTCGCGCAGACGACGCGGGAAGCCGGCCTCCCACGTTCCATCGATGCGATTCAAGAGTTATATCGTGATACGATATAAAATTTAAGAACGCAATGGGGACGTGACCTCGTCCGGAACAATCACTTGAGATCAAGGAGTGTCGTTCCCGGCCGAGCCGCTCTCAAGCGAAGAGAGAAAGGGCGAGGGGAAGGAATGACAGCTACCCTGGCCTTGGGCGAGAGCGATGCCACCTCCGTTTGCTCCCGACTATGCCTTCGCATGGAAAGGCTGCAGCATGCGGGTTAGCGCCGGGCCGATCGAAGCGAGTTCCTTCAGATGGGCGGAGGACAGGGCCTGCAGCTTTTCCTCGCCCAGCGGGCTCAGCCTGATCAGTGCCCGTCGCCCGTCACTGGGATCGGCGACCCGAACCGCGAGGCCGAGCTTGCCCAGGCGGTCGACGAGCTCGACCACGCTGTGATGGCGCAGCAGCAGGATCTCGGCGAGCTCGCCCACCGACAATTCGCCCGACGACAGGCCGCGTATGGCGAGCAGGGCCTGGTGCTGCTGCCCGGTCAGACCGGCCTGCGCCGCCGCATTCTCGCTGAAGGCCAGGAACTTGCGCAATTCATGCCGGAACTGCGCCAGCGCAGTGTAGTCGATCGGTTCCATTTCCGAAGATATCCATCCGATTGAACCGATCTTTTGTATCGAATGCAGATGGTTTGGGCAATTTATATCGTCTTGCGATATAAATTCGAGGCGTCGGAAAGTCTTTGCCGCACGCTCAGAAGAACATCTCGTATTCCCGCACGCTGAGTTCGGAGAGGAATTCCTCATGCTGGCCGTGAACGAGATGCGCATAGGTTTCCAGGTAGCGCCTGGAGAAATAATCCCTAAGCACCCTCGCGCCCCTCAGGCGGCGGGCGGCCTCGAAGACGTCGGCGGGCAGGCCGGGATCCCTTGTGAAACCGGCATGCTTGCCGGCTACCGGTGCATCCGGTTCGAGCCTGCGCGTAATGCCGTGGTGGGCGGCTGCGAGGATGGCGGCGACGGTGAGATAGGGATTGGCATCCGCCCCGGCAACGCGATGTTCGATGCGCCGCCCCGGCCCCCTGTCGGTGGGAATGCGCAAAGCGACCGTGCGGTTGTCCTCGCCCCATTTGCGGTTGACCGGCGCGAACAGACCGCCAAAACGGCGGAAGCTGTTATGGTTTGGCGCGAAGAAGGCAAGGGACTCCGGCATCAGCTTCTGCATGCCGGCCACGGCGTGGCGGATCATTCTCTCGCCTTCGGTGGGATCGGCGAAGATGTTGCGGCCCTCCCTGTCGCCTAGGCTGACATGCACATGCAGGCCCGAGCCCGTCTGGTCGGCATAGGGCTTGGCCATGAAAGTGGCATCCCAACCCTCGGCCCGTGCTGTGCCGCGGATCAGGCGCTTGAGCAACACGGCATGGTCGGCCGCGAGCACCGCGTCGTCACAGTGGTGAAGGTTGGTCTCGAATTGGCCGACGCCCATCTCGGCAATGACGCTGCCCATCGGCACATCCTGCGCGCGGGCGCCATTCTCCAGCTTGGCCGTCCATAGCGCCACTTCCTCGAGCGTCAATACGGAAAGGTTGGTGGGCGGACCGATAGGCCGGCCGGTACGCCTGATCACCGGCGGGCGTATGCGGCCGTTGGCCTCGCGGGCGCCGTCGGTGAGGAAGAACTCGTATTCGCAGGCCACCGTCGGGAAGAAGCCGTCCGCGTTGAGCCGCGCCACGATGGACTTCAGGAGATGGCGCGGATCGGTCCACAGCGGTTCTCCGGTGGCGGCGAGGGTGATGTCGAGCATCACCTGCGCCGTCGGCACGGCCGCCCAGGTCATCGGCCTCAGACTGCCGGGGATCGGCATGCCCCTGGCGTCTGGATCGCCATCGTCCCAGCCGATGCCACCCGAACCATAGCCGCCATGCTGCGGGTTCAGCACGTAGGGAGCGGCGGAAAAGCCCATGCCAGAGCGATATAGGCTGTCGATCTCCACCACCGGCAGGCGTTTGCCGAAGCCGTAGCCGGTGAGGTCGGGCGTGAATGCTTCGATGAAGCGGGTTTCGGGACGGGCGGCGAGGAAGGCGGCGACCTCGGGATGGCGCGGCGCGCTTGTATCTGCGGGCATGATGGCTCTCGATGGGGCCCCAGAGAACGCGAGCGGCGGGACGGCGTCAAGATCTCCCTGGGACCGCCCGCATCCTGCCGGCCTCTTCCTTTCCGGCGGGTGTCGCGTTTCCAGAGCAGGCAAGGATGCGTGCGATCCCAAGTCCCTCTGGCTGGCTGCCCGCACCTGACGAGACTGTCATCCGGCCCGAAATCATGGCATCCAGCCGGAGCGAGCCGCGATAGGGAAACCTGATGAAGACATATCTCAGGGAATGCCGATGGGGCATGTTCATGCTGCTGCGTGGCGACATGATCAGCCAATATGTCGACATGTATGGCGAATGGGTGGAGACGGAGGTCGAGCTCTTCAGAACCTTGCTGCCCCATGACGGCGTGTGCATCGAGGTCGGCTCCAATATCGGCATGCACGCCGTGCCGCTCTCGCGCTTTTGCGAGAACGGGCGAATCTATTGCTACGAGCCGCAGCGCCCGGTCTTCCATATCCTGTGCGGCAACATGGCCCTCAACAACCGCCTCAACGCGGTGGTACGCAATCTTGCGGTCGGAGAGAATCCCGGGCGTATCAGCATCCAGACCGGCGACTATGACGAGGCCTGGAATTACGGCTCCTTCTCGATCGACGCGGGCTTCAGCACCGAGGCGGCGTTCAAGGGGGGCGTCCGCAGCGAAACGATCGATATCGTCAGCCTCGACGGCGATCGGGAGTTGGCCGATCTTGCCCGGCTCGACCTGATCAAGATTGACGCGGAAGGCTTCGAGCCGCAGGTGCTGCGCGGCGGGCGCCGTCTCATCGGGCTGCACCAGCCCTATCTCTTCGTCGAGGCGAACAAGGCCGAGGTGGCGGAAGATATCCTGGCTGAGCTACGCCCTCGGGGCTATGCCGCCTACTGGTTTCTTGCTTCGCGTTTTCGCGCCGATAATTTCAACCGTTCGAGTTTTTCCGTGGCGGGCTGGGACTCGAACATCGTCTTCTGCCCGCCGGGCCGGCCCTCTTTCGAAGGCAAGCTGATGCCGGTGCAGGATTTCGGCGACCTGAGACGAGGCGTGCCGGTCTTCTCGCGTTTCGGATGAGGCAATGACGCGCTTCGCAGCCCGGTCTTTTACCAATGGCCCTGCTGCTTGAGACTCGTCTCGACATCGCCGCTGAAGTTGTACTGGCCCAGATGCGAGAGCTTGGACTGGGAATCCACCCAGACCCTGCCGCCGATGTCGCGCCAGCGCCGGCAGAAGGCGTAGTCCTCGGAGAGGTAGCGGCCGGAATCGGGGTCGACCATGCAGTCGAAGAATAGCCAATGCAACGGCTTGAGCGGATTGTTGGGCGGTCCGTCCGGCGTGTAGTTGAGCTTTGGATAGGCCTCCATCATCTTCGGAAAGACGTGGCGCTTGATCACCATGAAGCCGGTGGGCGCTTCCGAAACTTCGATGAAGCCCTCGGCATCGACATGCTGGCCGATCGGCGTCTTGCCGTGATCGACAGGATTGAAGGCGTAGCGCGCGAAACGAATTTCCAGCTGCTCCCTTGTCATGCCCGGCGGCAGGGCGTCGGGCCAAGCCAGCGCCTTGATTGGATAGACGCCGCCGACCACATCTCTGTCGGCCAACAGCAGCCGGATCACGGCCTGGGTGTTGAAGGAGATATCGGAGTCGATCCAGAATAGGTGCGTGAAGGATTCGTCCTGCAGGAATTTCAGCACCACCATATTGCGCCCGCGCGTGATCAGGCTTTCGGAGTGCATGTGCAGCACGGTCTTGAGGCCGAGCGCCGAGGCATCGCAGGCGAGGCTGTACATGCTTACCACATAGTTCATGCTGACAGCGGAAATGTAGCAAGGCGTTGCAAACAACACCTTCATCGACTGGAGGGCTGAAATCTCGAGCATGTTCTGCTGGTTTTCGATTGGGGCTCCACGCCGCGTGGGCCCAGAGGCGGGAGAGCGAGAGGCGGCGGCTGACCACTATCGGGCAATTAGAACATGTCCGGCGCAGGATTCAAAGGCAGCTTCGGGCGCCATGCACAAGCCATCCGACGGTATCAGCCGGTGGGTTCGACCCTATTTTGCCGGTTGCGCCGTTGGAAGGATGGAGGAGCTGTCCGGTGTCGGAACGATGGCGGGCGGCGTCGCGGCGGGCGCCGGAAGGGGAATGGGCGAGGCGGACGGCGCCGGGGCGGGCAGTGGAATCTGTGCCTGTGGAGTCGGCTGCGGGATGGGAACTGGCGCCGGTGCCGCCGGACCAACTGCCGGACCAAAGCTCGAATCGACGGAAACGGCGATGCAGGTCTTGTTTACGCCTGGCAGCAGGAAAACCCGTTTGCCGTTGCGATCGATCATGATCTGCGTATTGAGGATCGGAGTGGGGGTGGACCCGGTGGATTGCATGTATTTCTGCGCCGTGCTGCAGTCGCTGGCGAGAGGGAATACCTGCACGGCTACGCCGTCGCAGCCGCCGGGCGTGGGTGTGGCAATGATGGCCGCCAGACCGTTAGCCGGCATCACCTCGGGCCGTTGGATAACCGCGACGCTCTGGAACGCATGCTGGGCGGGCGCCTGGCCGTTCCAGCCCGACTGTACGTCATATTGGCTGTTGAGCGTCCCGCGCGATATCTGATCGACCATGCCGAGGCATTGCGTCATGCCAAGCTTCTGGGCCTGCTGGACGGGGAGCGGCGGTTCGGGCAGGGGAGCGGGAGCGGCGGCGGGCGCGGCCTTCTTCGCAGGCGCCTTGCCCTTCTTCGCGGGCTTCTGTGCTGTCTGAGCCTGCGGAGCTGAGGGCATGGTGCAGATCGCCCCCATCGCACCGACACTCAGGGCCAGAAGAAGGCGTTGAAGGAGACTGCGCATGCGGGGGTCTGTCCAGTTACCGAATTCGCGCTGCTTATAAGGGAGGACGCTGGGTTGAGACAGGCCCCATTCGGCAGCGCCGCCGCCGTCCGGCATTTTTTCGTGGACTGGCGAGGCGGAGATGGAACGTGGTAGTACCCAACGCGCGCATTCAGCTGCGCGATTTGGTCATCCGGGCCAAGGCCGTCACGAGTACCGCACAATCTGGAAGACGGGTCTCCATTCCATGAAAGCTTTGCCCAAGAGAGACAGCCAGGCCCAATGAAAGCCTATCCATTGCAGATATTCTCGACGACAGAACGGCGCCCGCTCATGAGCCTGACGGCCGTGGGCGTGCTCACCCTCAGCCTCGCGGCTGGTTTCACGATACCGGCCGTCGCCCAACAGCAGCCTACCGCCAAAACGCCTCCATCGGCGCCTGCCCAACAGCAACCCGCCGCAACAACACCTCCACCAACCGCTGCTCCGGCCGGGCCGCAGGCTGTAAAACTGGATCCCAAGGCAATCCTGGTGCTGGTGCGTTCCACCTTGATCGCGCTCGACCAGGCCAACAAGACCGGCAACTACTCCGTGCTGCGTGATCTCGGAGCGCCCGACTTCCAGCGCGGCAATACACTGGCGAAGCTCGGCGACCTCTTCGCCGGCCAGCGCAAGGTCGGCCTTGACCTCAGTGCTGCCCTGATCCTGGAGCCGACCATCACGCTCCAGCCGCAGGTCGAGAGCAACGGCTTGCTGCATCTGGCGGGCTATTTTCCCGTCAACGGCGATGGAAAGCTGAATTTCGAGATGCTCTATCAGTTCGTTGACAAGAGGCTGGTGCTTTATGGGCTCAGCGTGAATGTGAGCCAGGCCGGCAGCCCGCCCGCAGCCGCGCAGGCGCCCGCTCCGGTTCCTGCGACGGGTGCCCCCGCGGCACCGGCGCCTGCCGCCAACGCTCCAGGGCCCGCCGCAGCCCCGGCACCGGCGTCGTCGGATCCCCCCAAGGCCAAGCCCAAGCCGAAACCCAAGCCCAAGCCCAAAGCCGAGCCCAAGCCGGCACCGGATGCGGCTCCGGCCCAATAGGCTCCGGACCCGACGCTCCATCGCACTTTGCAGCGTCACTTGAACAGCGGTCCCTCGGGCCGCTGTTTGCATTTGCGGCCTGTGGTGTTCCGGGCGTGTGGATGCCACTCGTCGAAAGGGAGTGGAGGAAGAATGCCCTCGTGATTCTGTCCGGCAAGCGAGGCTGCATTGCCGGGTTGTGAGTTCCACAGGGCGCTAGCAATCGACCTTGCCTACGGTTCCTGTGCCGGCCCGCCTGTTGAAACCGGTTCCGGCCTTACCTAGCGTCACTTATTCACTTGCATTATTGCAAAGCTTGATTGCCCGGCTTCAGGCCAGCGCCGCCAAGTCCTGCCGCAGCCTGTCGGCATTGCCCTCCGGCAGGCTCGCTTCAAGCGCCTCATGCGTGCTCTTCCAGATCGGCAAGGCGTTCGCCAGGACCGTGCGGCCGGCGGGTGTCAAGGCGAGCAGGCGAGAGCGCCTGTCGGCCAGGTCGGGCGTCACCGTCACCAGCCCGCGCCGTTCCAGGACCTTGAGCGCTGCGGTCAGCGTGGTGCGATCCAGGGCGAGCAGGGCTGATACCGGCGCCATCGTCGGGGGCTCGGGCCGGTTGAGCGCCATCAGCAGGGAAAACTGGTTGTTGGTCAGCCCCACCGGACGCAAGGCGAGGTCGAAGCGGCGCGCCAGCGCTCGGGCCGCGCGCTGCACATGCAGGCACAGGCAGGAATCTTTCACGAGCAATGTCGTTTCGAAGGACACTGAGACGTCTTCCATCTGTAGCGACGGAGAAGACGGTTCGATGGTTCTGGTCTGGCGCATCATATCGATCGGCTATCGGCCTGCGTTCCGAGATTTTTGCGGAAACGAGGCTCTTTGACAGGCAGGAATAATGTTGATATCAACCTTTCCTGTCAAGAAGCCCGAGAGGCTGACGACGTATATTTCAGGTGAGGCGGACGGCGGTCTGCCTGCGGAAAAGCGCGGCGGGACAAAGATTTGGAACGACATCCGGTTGCTTTGGCTCGGTTGAAGCTCTTGAGGAGGATGAAATGACGGCACATCCGGTTGTATCGCGGGAAGAATGGCTCGCAGCCCGCAAGGCGCTGCTCGTGAAGGAGAAGGAGGCGACGCGCGCGCGAGACAGGCTCAATGCCGAGCGCCTGGCTCTACCCTGGGTCAGGGTGGACAAGCCCTATGAATTTGACACGCCGCATGGGCGCAAATCCCTTGCCGACCTCTTCGCCGGCCGCAGCCAGCTGATCATCTACCATTTCATGCTGGGACCGGACTGGACCGCAGGCTGCACCGGCTGCTCCTTCCTGGCCGATCATTTCGACGGCGCGCTGCCGCATCTGGAACATCACGATGTGACGCTCACGGCGGTGTCGCGCGCGCCGCTCGCCAAGATCGAGGCCTACAAGGCCCGCATGGGCTGGCGCTTCCCGTGGGTGTCTTCGCATGGCGGCGACTTCAATTTCGACTATCACGTCTCCTTCGAGCCGGCGGAGTTGAAGAGCGGCGCTGTCTTCTACAATTTCCGGGAGATTCCGGGCTCCGAGGCAAATGACGAATTGCCGGGCCTCAGCGCCTTCTACAAGAACGAGGACGGCACGATCTTCCACACCTACTCGAGCTATGCCCGTGGGGGAGAGGAGATGATCGGCACGCTGATGATCCTCGACCTCGCGCCCAAAGGCCGCAACGAAGGCTCGACCATGGATTTCGTGCGCCGCCACGACGAATATGAGAGCAAGCCCGCCCTTGCCTGCTGCGGTGCTGCCGCAACGGCATGAGCGCCAGATAATCGTCACCTTCTTTCGCTAAGGTTCCACCCGCCCTCGAGGGCCAACGCAAACCCCGTATTGCACAGGGAGAAAACACATGACCGACCACCACGGCAGCTTTGTCTGGTATGAGCTCATGACCAGCGACACCAAGGCCGCAGAGGCCTTCTACAAGACCGTGATCGGCTGGGATGCCGCCGATTCCGGCATGCCCGGCGTCGAATACACCCTGTTCTCGACCAACGGAACGCGCGTCGCCGGCCTGATGACGGTGCCCGCGGAGGCTGCCGCCATGGGCGCCCGGCCGGCCTGGATCGGCTATATCGGCTGCAACGACGTCGACGCAGTGGCGGCCGAGATCAAGAAGGCCGGCGGCAGGATCATGCGCGAGCCGGACGATATTCCCGGCATCGGCCGCTTTGCCGTGGCCGCGGACCCGCAGGGCGCCGTGTTCTGCCTCTTCAAGGGCCAGGGCGAGCCCCCCGAAATGCCGCCGATGAATACGCCCGGCCTGATTGCCTGGCGTGAATTGAACGCCGGCGACGGGGCGACCGCTTTCGACTTTTATGCCGGCCTGTTCGGCTGGCGCAAGGGGCAGGCCATGGATATGGGCCCGGCGGGCGTCTACCAGATGTATGGCAAGGGCGACGTCGACTTCGGCGGCATCATGACCAAGATGCCGGAAGCCCCGATGCCCTATTGGCTCTATTACATCAACGTCGCCGATATCGAGGCCACTCACGGCCGCATCAACGCCAATGGCGGCAAGGTGCTGCATGGTCCGGTGGAAGTGCCCGGCGGCATGTGGATCGTGCAGGGCCTGGACCCCCAAGGCGCCATGTTCGCCGTGGTCGGCCCGAAGGTTTGAGCCCTGTTTCCGACGCAAGCGTGATGCCCGGGCGAAAGTCCGGGCATTTTCGTGCGGTGACTGGTCGAGTCTCACGGAATAATCGCCGGCACCATGAATTGTAGGACCAAAGCTTGCCTCGCTTCTGCAAAGGTCCTATCGCTAGGGCCCCGCCCGGTCCGGCGGATCACAAGCAAGAATTCTGGCAGGGTGTGGCGGCGTGTTGTCGGGCGACCACTCCCGGGGAAATGACGAGGCGTGGCGATGAAGGTGCTGATTCTGGGCGCGGCTGGCATGATCGGCCGCAAATTGTTTGAAAGCATTGCCCAGAGCGGCATGTTCGGTGGCAAGAAGGTCGATGAGGTCCTGCTCAGCGACGTCGTATTGCCCCTGGTGCCGCCCGGCCTGCCCTTTACCTGCAGCGCCTCGCAGGACGACCTGCCGGCGCGTGGCACCGTGGAACGACTGATCTCAGCCCGTCCCGACGTGATCGTGCATCTGGCCGCAATCGTCTCCGGCGAAGCCGAGGCGGATTTTGAGAAGGGCTACCGCATCAATCTCGAGGGCACCACGCGCTTGTTCGAGGCCATCCGCCAGGCCCATGGCACCAGCGCCCCGCGCGAGGGCTACTTTCCGCGCGTGATCTTCTCCTCCTCGATCGCCGTGTTCGGCGCGCCCTTCCCAGAGCGGATCGGCGATGAATTCTTCAACACGCCGCTCACCTCCTACGGCACGCAGAAGACGATCGGCGAATTGCTGCTGGCCGATTACAGCCGCAAGGGCTTCTTCGACGGCATCGGCATCCGCCTGCCGACCATCGCGGTCAGGCCCGGCAAGCCAAACAAGGCGGCTTCCGGCTTCTTCTCCGGCATCCTGCGCGAGCCGCTCAGCGGCCAGGAAGCGATCCTGCCGGTGTCGGACCAGGTGCGGCACTGGTTCGCCAGCCCGCGTTCGGCCGTCGGCTTCCTGCATCATGCCGCCGCCATCGACACCGCCCAGCTCGGTTGGCGCCGCAACCTCTCGATGCCCGGCCTTTCGGCCACCGTTGCGGAAGAGATCGAAGCCCTGCGCCGCGCTGCCGGCGACAAGGCCGTCGCCCTGATCCGCCGCGAGCCCGATCCGGTGATCGAAAAGATCGTGGACGGCTGGGCGCGTGATTTCGATACCGCGCGCGCCCTCTCGCTCGGCTTCGTCGCCGACAAGGACATGGACGCGATCATCAAGGTCTATATCGACGACGAGCTTGGCGGTAAGCTGCCGAACTACTGATCCTCCGACTGCAAAACCGTCTTTCCTGCCTGTACCGGATTGTTCTGCCGATGCCTTCGCTCGACTTGCTGATGCCCCGCCCGATGCTGCCGCACGCCACGGCGGTGCTGGAGAAGGAGTTCAACGTCCACAAGCTCTGGCAGGCGGGCGATCAGGCGGGGATGCTGGCAGATCTTCGCGACAAAGTCCGCTTCATCGCGGCAGGCAGCCATTCGGTGGTCGACGCGGCGATGATCGAGGCGCTGCCGAAGCTCGAGATCATTGCCAATTTCGGCGTCGGCTATGATTCGGTCGATGCCGCTGCGGCGGCCCAGCGCGGCATCATCGTCACCAACACGCCCGACGTGCTGAACGAGGATGTCGCCGATCTCGCCATGGGGCTGTTGATCTCCACGGTGCGCGAGTTGCCGCAGGCCGAGAAATATCTGCGCGAGGGCAAGTGGCGACACGAGAATTATCCCCTCACCCGCGGCACGCTTCAGGGCCGCACCCTCGGCATCGTCGGCCTTGGCCGCATCGGCAAGGCAATCGCAAAGAGGGCAGAGGCCTTCGGGCTGAAGATCGCCTATTTCGGCAGGCGCCGACAGGCGGATGCACCCTATCCCTATTACGACAGCGTGCTGTCCCTCGCAGAGGCCGTCGACACGCTGATGCTGATCCTGCCGGGCGGCGCGGAGACCCGCAACCTGATCGACGCCAAGGTGCTCGAGGCGCTCGGACCCCACGGCATCCTGATCAATGTGGCGCGCGGCTCGGTGGTGGACGAGCCGGCGCTGATCGCTGCCTTGCAGAAGGGCGAGATCCTCGGCGCGGGCCTCGATGTCTTCGCGGACGAACCGAAAGTGCCCGAGGCGCTGATCGCGCTCGACAATGTCGTTCTCCTGCCCCACGTCGGCTCGGCCTCGCACCACACGCGCGCGGCCATGGGCCAGCTCGTGATCGACAACCTCATTTCCTGGCGCGATGGCAAGGGTCCGATCACGCCGGTTGCAGAGACGCCGTGGCCGAGATCCTGAGGCGTTGCGGACTGCCTGGTCCAAAACGAGCGGCCGTGATTACGCCAACGCCGTTCGCTGGTGGCTCTGTTCTCGGGCCTTGGACCTGGCCGAAAAATCGCAAGAGGCCGACAAGCGTTCGTCATTGCGAGCGTAGCGAAGCAATCCAAGAGGATTGGCGAGCTCGCAATAACTGCGCTTCTGCTGCCTCTTTCGCTTCGTTGCACTTTTCGAGTCCGGCTCCTAGACCGACAAATCGATGATGTAAGATCATCTCAAACCCGGGAATAATGACGAGAAATTAATTCGTTTCCCGGCGAAACCGGCAATCCAGCGGGCATTTTCCTTATGAAAGCGAGGCGTGATCTGGAATAATACGCGCGCTTTCAATGGGAAGCCTCAGATGATCGAAGGGTTGGTCGATCGCATCTACGAATGCGCCTTCGTGCCGGAGCAATGGCCGGGCACGCTGGATACGCTTTCGAACCTGACCTCGGGGGCCGGTGGCAGCCTCTATATCTTCGGCAAGGATGCGACCATGCTGACTGCCTCGCCCGGTGCCCGGGAGCGGGCGGCCGGAGCGCTCAGGGGTGGTTTCGTCCAGCGCGGCCGGGGTTTGGCGCGCGTTCTCGCCTCCTCGCGTTCCGGCTTCATCACCGAGCGCGACATCATGACCATGGACGAGCTGGAGCAGGAACCGCTCTATCGCGACTTCTGGCGCCCGGCCGGCATCGGCTCGATGGTGGTCACGACGGTCGAACTGCCCACCAAGGAATCGCTGTTGCTCCTCTTCACGCGCTGGCTCCAGCAGGGCCCGGCGGAACGCGCACTGGTCGACCAGCTCGACAGGCTGCGTCCACATCTGGCGCGCAGCGCCCTGATGACGGCCCGCCCGCAGCTCGAACGCGCCAAGGTGGCGAGCAAGACGCTCGCCGCTCTCGGCCTTCCCGCCCTCGTCCTCGATCGGTATGGCAAGGTGCTCGCGGCCAACAGCCTGATCGAGAGCCTGCCCAAATTCGTGCGTTGGCGCGCCTTCGACGGTGTATCCTTCAGCGATAAGGCGGCTGACCAGCTCTTGCGCGATGCCATCGCGACCGTCGACCTCGCCGAGGGCGCCAGCGTGCGCTCCTTCCCGGTGCGGGGCGGAGGGGCGATGATGGTGGCCCATGTCGTGCCGATCCGCCTGAGCGCGCGCGATATCTTCGCAAGCTGTGCCGCCACGCTGATCATGACGCCGGTGACCGCGCCGGAAGCGCCGCGGGTCGAACTCGTGCAGTCGCTGTTCGACCTTACCCCGGCTGAGGCGCGTGTCGCCCGCAGCCTCGCTACCGGGGATACGGTCGAGGACATTGCCGTGCGCAGCGGCGTTACCCTGAATACCATCCGTACGCAGGTGCGTGGCGTCCTGGAAAAGACCGGCTGCAGCCGCCAGGCCGAGGTGATCTCCCTGCTCGCCGGCGCCGTCCCGAGCGTCCGCTTGGGCGCGAGCCCCATCTAGATGTGAGCGTTCAGCTCGAGACGTCCGTCCGTTCTCCAGCGGTACTGTTCCCCAGGGAACAGAGCGTCCGTCCCCTTCGCGCGACAAGAGACGTGGAGCAACGATCAAGGGCCGCGGGTAGACGGTCCGTCCTGCTTCCGCCACCAAGATCGCGATGACGATTGGGAATGTAACAAACCGTCCAGCAAGGCAATATGCCGCGCCTTAGGTAAGAAATATTCCCGTCCTCATCTATTTTGGTGATGTCACCCGGCGCCGCACAAGCAACACTCCCCATCACGCGGTTCCGGATCATTGGGCGTCATCTTCTTCTTGGCCCGCCGGTTGCCTGCACGAACACCAATCCGACGAGAAGCGGGGCTGACCTCGCCGCGAGCAAAACCAGATGCGGAAAGATATGGGTCATGGATCAGGAGATTACCTACAGGCTTGGCGAGACCGTTCTGGATCTCAGCCGGGGAACCCTCCGCAAGGCAGGCGAATTGGTGTCGCTGCGCCCCAAGACTTTCAAACTGCTGGGGTATCTGGCGCATAATGCCGGCAGGGTGGTGACCAAGGAAGAGCTGCTCGATGCCGTCTGGCCCCGCACGATCGTGACCGAGGATTCGCTCACCCAATGCATCCGCGATGCGCGCAAATGCATCGGCGATGAGGACCACAAGGTCATCCGCACCGTGTCGCGCCGCGGCTACATGTATGTGCCCTCATGCGGCGAGGAGGACGACTTCGCCGAGCCTCTGTCCCGGGCACCCTACGATCTCGACCTCAGCCTGATTTCGACCGAACCCAGGGTCGCCGTGCTGCCCTTCCGCCTCGGCGGGGCGAGCCAGGCTTTGAAAAGCAATTTCGACGTAGTGGCGCAGGAGATCCAGACCGCGCTCTCCACCTCCCGTACGATCACGGTGCGCACGCTCTCGCCCGCCATGCCCGCCGCCCTGATCGAGGCCAGCGTCGACTATCTGGTGGAGGGAGAGGTCCAAGGCGGCGATCCGCATTTCAACGTGATCGTGACCCTCACGGAGGCGAAGTCCAAGCGCCGCCTGTTGACCCAGACCTTCTTCCTGAAAGCCGAGGGTATTCTCGCCTTTCACCAGACGGTGGCGAGGCAGGTCGTCAGCGCCCTCGTCTTCAACATCGAGACCTCTGCCTGGCAGTGGACGACGCAGGGCAGCAGTTCCGTGCATGTGTGGTGAGGCCATGGGACTGCCGAAGGGGTGAGTCGCGACTGTCGTAGGAGTCGGTCCATCCCGGCGATGGCGGCGCTATGTGATATTTTCTCACATGGCGCCGCACTGGCTTTCGACGAGGTGATGATCGCGGACGCCGATCCCGCCAGGTTGCACCCGACCTTCCTCGCCGCGGCGATCCGAGCGGCTCCCTTGCGTCCCGCTCCTTTCTGCCCTAAATCGCTGGCACCGTACTCCGACAGGATGGTGCACCGTGGATTCCAACCCGATCGCAATGCCGCTTCGCCTTGCCACCGGGACTCTGCACATCCATGCCTGCCGCCATCACTCTGTCCAATCTGTCGTGGTCTACCCCTGAGGGGCGGACCCTCTTCTCCCATCTTGATCTGAGCTTCGGGCCCGAACGTACCGGGCTTGTCGGCCGCAACGGTGTCGGTAAGACCACGCTGCTCGGGCTGATTGCCGGCGAGATCCCTCCACAAACTGGGGCCGTTACTGTCGGCGGCAGCCTCGGCATCCTGCGCCAGAACGTGCACGTGGCGCCGGGCACGACCATCGCCGACCTCTTCGGCGTGGCCGGCGCACTGGCTGTGCTGCGGCGGGCGGAAGACGGGGAGGCCGATGCCGACGAGCTCGCCACTGCCGACTGGACGCTGGAGGCACGCATGGCCAGTGCTCTGGCCCATGCCGGGCTCGACGCGGAGGGCGGGACGCCACTCGCCACTTTGTCCGGTGGCCAGCGTACGCGCGCGGGCCTTGCCGCCCTTGTCTTCGGGAAGCCAGATTTCCTCATCCTCGACGAACCGACCAACAATCTCGACCGCGAAGGACGGGAGGCGGTGATCGCGCTGCTGGCCCATTGGCGCTCAGGCGCGATCATCGTCAGCCACGACCGCGAATTGCTCGAAACCATGGACGCCATCGTCGAGCTGTCCACGCTCGGCGCCACGCGCTATGGCGGCAACTGGAGCCACTATCGCGAGCGCAAGGCGTTGGAACTCGCGGCTATCACGCACGATCTCGCGGACGCTGAGAAGCGCGTCGCCGAGGCTGCCCGAAATGCCCAGGCAACCGTGGAGCGGCAGGCACGCCGCAACAGCACGGGCAAGAAGAAGGCCGCGAGGGGCGACATGCCGCGGATCGCCCTCGGCGCCCAGAAGCAGAAGAGCGAGATGACGTCGGCCGGCAATGCCCATCTTGCCGAGCGGCGGCGCTCACAGGCCCTTGATGATGCGTCCGCCGCGCGGGAGCAGATCGAAGTGCTGCAACCGCTGTCGGTCAGTCTGGCGCCCTCCGGCCTGCCCGCGAGCCGGGTCGTGCTGAGGCTCGACGGCGTAACAGCCGGCTACCGGCTGGATGAGCCTGTCATCCGCGATCTGTCTTTCCAGATCGTTGGGGCGGAGCGCATCGGCATTACTGGCCCGAACGGCTCGGGAAAGACGACGCTGCTGGGGCTCATCACCGGTGCGCTGGAACCATGGGAGGGCTCGGTGCGGGTAATGGTCCCCTTCGCCATGCTCGACCAGCAGGTGAGTCTTCTCGATTCCAAACTGTCGATCCGCGACAATTTCCGACGCTTGAACACCGGCACGGACGAGAATGCCTGCCGCGCCGCGCTCGCCCGCTTCATGTTCCGGGCCGATGCGGCACTGCAGCTTGTTTCCACCCTCAGCGGCGGCCAGATACTGCGCGCCGGCCTCGCCTGCGTGCTGGGCGGCCCGACGCCGCCCTCATTGCTGATCCTCGACGAGCCGACCAACCATCTCGACCTCGACTCCATCGCGGCGATAGAGAGCGGGCTGCGTGCCTATGACGGGGCGCTGCTGGTCGTCAGCCATGATGAGGCGTTTCTGGAGGGGATTGGCGTGATGAGGAGGGTGGAATTGGGCAGCGGAGCGAGATGAGGCGGTTGGCATCGCGCGAGCCCGGTGTGCGGGGGCCTCCCACAGCTTAGTGGGGGAGGCGAGTCGCGCTCTTTGCTTTAGCTTCGCTCCTCACTCCCCATAAGGCACCCAGATGTTCTTCACCTGGGTTGCATGGCGCAGATAGTCCTCGCCCTGGGCCTGCACATCGACCAGCCAGTTGATCGGCCGGCCCTGGTTGGTCCAGGTCGCCTTGAGGTTGCCGGCAGAAGCTTTCTCGGCCGCCGCCGCACCGCTTCTGGAGCCGTGATACCAGAGGGCGTCGACATCGTCGTGTTCGGCCAGGGTCTTGGCGAGTTCGTCGCGGGCGCCGGTGACAATGTTGACCACGCCGGCCGGTACATCGGAGGTTTCGAGGATCTGGTAGAAATCCGTCGCCGCCAGCGGGAAGGCGGGCGAGGGCACCACGACCACCCGGTTGCCCATGGCGATGGCTGGCAGCACCAGCGAGACGAAGCCAAGCAGCGGCGCCTCGTCCGGGCAGAGGATGCCCAGCACGCCGAACGGTTCGTTCATGGCCAGCGTCACATTGCGCGTGCGGGTGGCATGCACCCGGCCGTCATATTTGTCGGCCTGGGCGGCGTAATAGAAGATGCGCCGGATTGCCTTTTCCACCTCGGCCTTCGCCGCCTTGGCGCTCTGGCCGAAGCTCACAAGGCGCTGTTCGAACTCGGCGGCGCGGGCAGCCATGTTCTCGGCGATGTAATAGAGCACCTGGGCGCGGTTATGCGCGGTGACGCCGCCCCAGCCGCCGGCCTTGGTGGCGGCCTCGACGGCGTTGCGGATATCCTTTCGGTTGCCGAGGCCAGCCTGCCCGAGCGTGGCGCCGGCGCTGCTCTTCACCGTATAGCTATAGCCGGAATCCGGCCGCGCCTGCTTGCCGCCGATGAAGAGCTTGGCCGTACGGTCGATGGTCGGCAGGGCATTGCCGGTAGGCGCTTCGGCCGGTGAAACGCTGAGCGCCGCGGCCTTGGCGTCCTCCGCTGCCGGCAGAGATTTCTCCCAATCGGGCTTGAGATATTCATACATGCCCTCACGCCCGCCTTCGCGGCCGAAGCCGCTTTCGCGATAGCCGCCGAAACCGGCCGCGGCGTCGAAGAGATTGGTGGAGTTGACCCAGACCACGCCCGCCTTCATGCGCGCGGCGCTGTCGAGAGCGCGGTTGAGGTTCTCCGACCAGATCGAGGCGGCAAGGCCGTAGCGCGTATGGTTGGCGAGCTGTATGGCCTCGTCCGGAGTGCGGAAGGTCATGGCGACCGCGACGGGGCCGAAGATTTCCACTTCGGAGACGGTCGAGGAAGGCTCGACATCGACGAAGATCGAGGGCGGGAAGAAATTGCCCTTGGCCGGCAGCGCGCAGCTCGATTGCACCAGCGTGCCACCCTCGCTCTCACCCTTCTTGACGAGGTCGCGGATGCGCTGGAGCTGCACCGGCGCCACGATGGCGCCCATGTCGACCGACTTGTCGAGGGGATCGCCGACGCGCAGTGTCTCCATCCGGCGCTTGAGCTTGCCGAGGAAGCGCTCGGCGATGCCTTCCTGGATGAGCAGGCGCGAGCCGGCGCAGCAGACCTGGCCCTGGTTGAACCAGATGGCATCAACCACGCCTTCGACCGCGCCGTCGAGATCGGCATCCTCATAGACGATGAAGGGCGACTTGCCGCCGAGCTCCAGCGACAATTTCTTACCGGAACCGGCCGTGGCCTGACGGATGAGGCGTCCGACCTCGGTGGAACCGGTGAAGGCGATCTTGTCGACATCGGGATGAGCCACCAAGGCTGCGCCGGTGGCGCCGTCGCCGGTGACGATGTTGACGACGCCGTCGGGCAGGCCGGCCTCGCGGCAGATCTCGGCGAAGGCGAGGGCCGTCAGCGGCGTGAACTCGGCGGGCTTCAGCACCACGGTGTTGCCGGCGGCCAGCGCCGGGGCGATCTTCCAGGCCAGCATCAGCAGCGGGAAGTTCCAGGGAATGATCTGCCCGCAGACGCCGACGGGACCATAGCCGGCAAACTCGCTCTCCATCAGCTCGGCCCAGCCGGCGTGGTGGTAGAAATGGCGGGCGACGAGCGGGATGTCGATGTCGCGGCTCTCGCGGATCGGCTTGCCATTGTCCATGGTCTCCAGCACGGAGAGGAAGCGCTCGCGCTTCTGGATATGGCGGGCGATGGCGTAGAGATAGCGCGCACGCTCATGACCCGGCAGGCCCGACCAGGCGGGAAACGCCTTGCGGGCGGCCTTCACCGCGGCATCGATATCCTCCGCCGTCCCCTCGGCGACCTTGCCGAGCAGGGTGTCGCGGGCCGGATTGGTAACGTCGAAGCTCGACTTGCCCTTCGAAGCGACGAAGGCGCCGCCGATGAAATGGCGGAAGCCTTTCTCATGCTGTTGAAGCCAGGCGGAGACATGGTTCTCGGCTTCCGGGGCGGGACCGTAGTCCATGGTTTGCAGGATTTCCTTGACGGTGGGCATGGGTATTCCTCCAGGGGGAGAAGAGGGGGCGGTCATCCCGGACGCGCTGCAGTGCGAAGCGATGCTGCGCAGATCCGGGATCGTAAGACGACAAGGGCGCCCCATCCGGAGCGCGGTCCCGGATCTGCGAAGCGTCACTGCGTGCCGCATCGCGTCCGGGATGACCCTTACGCCATCGCGTGATGCGTGAGCGCCGAGTAGCGCCCGGTGACGAAATGCTCCAACTGCCGCTCAATGTCGGCCAGCATCGAGCTCGCGCCGATGCGGAAGAGGTTCGGCTCGAGCCAGGGGCGGCCGAGTTCCTCCTTCATCAGCGCCAGCCAGGCGAGGGCGTCCTTGGCGGTGCGCAGGCCGCCGGCCGGCTTGAAGCCGATCATCTCGCCGGTGAGCTCGCCATAGTCGCGAAGCGCCCGGATCATGGTCAGGCTGACAGGCAGCGTGGCGTTGACGTCTTCCTTGCCGGTCGAGGTCTTGATGAAGTCGGAACCCGCCATCATCGCCACCATGCTGGCCTTGTAGACGTTGCGCAGCGTCTTGAGGTCGCCGGTGGCGAGAATAGCCTTCAGATGGGCCTCCCCGCAGGCCTCGCGCATGGCCTTCACCTCGTCATAGAGGGCGTTCCAGTCCTGCGTGAGCACCTGGGCACGGTTGATGACGATGTCGATCTCGCCGGCGCCCTGGTCGACCGCATAACGGATCTCGGCGAGGCGCTGCGGCAGGGGGGTCAGGCCGGCGGGAAAGCCGGTGGCGACCGACGCCACGGGAATGCCCGAGCCCTGCAGGGCCTTCACGGCCGGGGCGACCATGGTGGGATAGACGCAGACTGCGCCGACCGTGGGCGGAGTGTCGGCAAGGCCGAGAGCGGCGACGATGTCCTCGCGGATGGGCCGGCGCGCCTTCAAGGCGAGGCGATGCACGCGGCCCGGGGTATCATCGCCGGCGAGGGTGGTAAGGTCGATGCATTGTACCGCCTTCACCAGCCAGGCCGCCTGGTATTCCTTCTTCACCGTGCGGCGGCCGCCCAGCGTGGCGGCGCGGCGCTCGGTGGCGCTGAGATTGACCTGGACGTTCTCGAACCATTCGGGCTTCAGCGCCGTGCCGGGATTGCGGGCATGGGCGCCATGGCTCATCACGGTGAGGGCCGAGCCGGTTGGCACCACGCTGAGCGCCGGGGTGGTGGAGGCGGATTTCTTGGTGGCAGTCTGTGTGCCTTGATCGGTCTTATCCATGATGGGCCTCATCCAGGAGGAAACGCGCTGTCTGCTCGTCGGTGACGAGCACGTTGATATAGCCTGCCCGCAGGCAGGCAAGGGTAATGGCTTGCTTCGACTTGCCGGCGGCGACGCCGATCGAGAATTTGCGCTCCCGGCACAAACGCAAATCGAGGCCGATGGTTCTGGCATCGATGCCGGCATCGACGATATTGCCATAGGCATCGACATAACGGCTGAGAATATCGCCAACGGCGCCCCTCGCCTTGAGCGCCGCCGTCTCGGCTTCGGTGACGAAGCCGGATTGCACCAGCACCGAATCCGGGCTGATGGTGCCGAGGCCGAAGCAGATCACCGGTGCTCGGCGGGCAAGGTCGAGCACGCTGGCAATGGTGGGATCCTGCTCAAGCGCCACGCGCGTGGCGGCATGGCCGAGGATCGCCGGCACGGGCAGCAATGTCGCCGTACCATTGGCGGAGCGGGCGAAGAGTTCGGCGACATTGTTGGTGCGGATCGAGGGCGAGCGGATGTTCATCGCCCCGTTCAGCAGCACGACCTCGACGCCTTCGTTCCAGAAGGGTGGCAGGCGGTGGGCTACGGCGCTCATGGTGCGGCCCCAGGAGACGCCGATCAGCGGAACCTTGCCGAGCCCGGCCAGCATGCGGGCGGCGGCCTGCGCGACGCTTTCGAGCAGCAGGCCCTCGTCCTCCTCGCCTGAATGGGGCACCACCACAGCTTCCTTCAGGCTGTAGCGGCGCTGCAGCCGCGCCTCGATATCGGGGCTGCGCGGCGCGCGCGGCACGATCTCGATGCGCACGATGCCGGCCTCGCGGGCATCGGTGAGCAGGCGGCTGGCCTGCCAGCGGGTGAGGTTGAGCTCCTTGGCAAGCTCGCCCATCGTCATGTCAAGCTCATAATAGCGCTTGGCGACCTGGATCATCAGGAGCTCGCGCTGCTCACCCGACAGCGTGCGGAACTGGACGTCCTGGTCGAGATTGGCGACGCTCATGCCGCGCCTCCCAATTGCCGCGTGGCGAGGCGGCGTGAGAGGGGGGCCAGGAGTTCCGTGGCTTCCAGATAATCCACCAGCAGCTCGCCATAGCGCGCATGCGCCGCAAGGTCTGGTTCGATCAGGGTCGTCGGCTGACTCACCGCATCGGCGGCGGCGAAGAGGTCCTTGACCAGGCCGGCGCCGACCGCGGCGCAGGCGGCGGCGCCTATGATGGTGAGGTTGGTTTGCGAAAGAAGTTCCACGGGCATGCCAAGAGCGTCGACGGTTGCCCGCAACCATAGACGATTTTTGGCATAGCCGCCCGAACTGACGATGCGATTGCAGGGAATATCGAGCTCGCGGATACGCTTGAGCACATTGGCCGAGCCGAGCGCGACGCTTTCCACCGCCGAGCGATAGATGTCCGCCCGGCTGTGGCTCAGCGACAGGCCCATGACGGCGCCGCGCAGCAGCGGGTCGCGATAGGGCGTGCGGTTGCCCATGAAATAGTCGAGCGTCAGCAGGCCTGTGCTGCCGACGGGCTTGGCCGCTGCCTCCTCCCACAGCGCGGCGAGGCCGGACTGGTCGAGCTGGAAGACGTCGCGCGAGGCCCAGGATAGCACCGAGCCGGCAGAGACCTGTCCGGCCTCCACCAGCCAGTAATCATCGACCAGGGCATGAGGATAGGGGCCCCAAAAGCCGGTGACGGGCACCTTTGCCGCCAGCTGGAAGAGATGCACCACCGAGGTGCCCCCGATCATCAGATGTTCGCCGGGCCTGAGCGTGCCGGCGCCGACGATGCCTGTATGGGCGTCGATGCCGCCCTGCGCCAGCATGGGCCGGTTGACGAGGCCGAGATGTTCGGCCGCCTCGGCCCCGATCTCTCCGATCGGCGCGCCCACCGCCTTGATTTCGGGAGGAAGCTTGCGCGTGAGATCGGGCACGCCGAACTCGGCGAAGAGGCTTTCATGGAAGCAATTGGCGGCGGAATCATAGTTCCATTTGCAGGTCGCGTTCATGCGCGAGCCGACCCACAGGCCCGTCAGCTTGAAATTGATGTAGTCGAGGCATTCGCAGATGATCTCGGCCTGGGTGTAGACCTCGGGCTCGTGGCGCGCCAGCCACATCGCCTTGGGTACCAGCCATTCGGCGGCGTCGCTCCCTCCTGCATAGGCGAGGACAGGATGCGTGCCGCGCGCGGTAATGGCGGCCTCCTCGGCCGCGCGGCAATCCATCCAGAGCAGCGAAGGGCGCAGCGGCGTGCCATCTCTTTTGCAGGCGACCACGGTGGAGGCCGTGGTGGCGGCGCAGATGCCGTCGATATGGGGAGAGCCAAGGTCGCGCATCAGGCCGCGCGTCGCCTCGCCCAGGCACCGCCACCAGTCAGCGGGCGATTGTTCGGCCCAGCCCGGATAGGGCTGGCGCGTCTCGTACTGCACCTCCCGCTCGCCGAGCATGGTGCGGCTGTCGAGGTCGAACACGCCGACCCTGATGCCGCCCGTGCCGAAATCCAGGCCGAGAAGACGTGGCATGGAGACTCCCTGGGAGCGCGGACGTCTTGTCCGCTCTTGGAAACGATGGGCCCTATAATGGAGGAAGAGCGGACAAGATGTCCGCGCTCCCAGCGTTACGGCCTGAACATCACCTTCGAGAAGAAATCATTCTTCCGCTTGAAAGTCTCGAACATGGCCGGCAGCTCTTCCAGTTCCAGCTCGTGCGAGATCATGAACTCCCAGCGCAGCGTGCCGTTCGACAGCGCTTCGAGCGCCACGGTCCACTGCTTGCCGGGGAAGGGCGCGCCGAAGGAGTTCCACGCGCCGTGCAGCGAGATCTCCTGGCGCAGGAAATGCTGGAAGGTCTTGTTCTCCAGCGTCACATCGGCAACGGGAATACCGATGAAGACGACATGACCGCCGGGCCCGGCGAGCTTTGCCGCCAGGTTGATGGACGAGGGATGGCCGGCCGCCTCGACGATGAGGTCGCAGGTGAGGCCTGCCGGCACCTCGTCCGTCACCAACAGCGTCCGGGTGGCGCCGGCTTCCTTCGCCTGGTCGAGCTTCTGTTGCGAGATGTCGACGGCTACCACCTCGGTGCAGCCCATCAACTTCATCCACTGGATGGCGAACAGGCCGATCGGGCCGCAACCGATCACGCCGCCGCGCTGGCCCATGGTGGGCGGGGCCTTCCAGACCGCATGCAAGGCGATGGACGCCGGATCCGTCATTGCCACCGCCCGCGCATCGGCGCTTGCGGGCGTCTTGAGCAGGTTGCCCACCGGCACCGAGACGAATTCGGTATAGGCGCCGTCGCGGCGGCTGCCGAAATAGTCATAGTCGCGGCAGCGCGAGAAATTGCCGGTGGCGCACTGGTCGCAGACGCGGCAGGGAATGAGTGGGGCGACGCCCACCAGTTCGCCCGTCTCATAGCCGCTCACACCCTGGCCGATCTCGGCGATATGGCCGGAGAATTCATGTCCGCAGACGATTGGCATGCGATGCGCGCCCTTGGTGAGCATGCGCGGCAGATCCGAGCCACAAACACCGACGGCCGCAACGCGCAGGAGCACCTCGCCAGTGGCGGCGATGGGCTTGGGAACGTCCTCGAGCCGGATATCGCCGGGCGAATACATGACGGCTGCACGCATGATCAAAGTCCTTGGGGTGAAATGGGAAATGGGAAGGGCAGGTGGCGGCAGAACAGGGAGCGACGAGCCTCCCCACGAAGCTGGGGGAGGTGGCATTGTGGAGCAATGACGGAGGGGGTGTGGTCAGGATAAAGTGCGGGAAGCAGTATCTTGAGTTCCGTTTCGCGCGCCCAATTCTGGCCACACCCGCTCCGACCCGGCGTTGCCGGACCACCTCCCCCAGCTTCGTGGGGGAGGCTGGTTGCGCCCTGCGGGTCATGGTTGCGCTTCCCTGAACAGCGCGCTCGTGAACGCATCGAGCGCGATGATGGCGTCGCGGACGATCGCCACCGACAGCGGCACCGCCACACGCCAGGTGATCGAGCCTTCCTTCAGGGCGGCCTTGGCGACGCGCTCGATGTCGTCGGCCGTTACCTTCGTGAGTTTGAGATCGGCCAGCGTGCAAGGCAGGCCGAGCGTCTTGCAGAACCGCGCGGTCTCCTCAATCTCGGCGAGCGGGCGGCCTTCCAGCATCAGCAGGCAGAGCACGCCGAAGGCGACCTTCTCGCCATGGAAGAAGCTATGCGTCTCGTCGAGCACCGTCAGCGCGTCATGGATGCCGTGAGCGGCCGAGACGGCGCAGTTCTCGAAGCCGAGGCCGCTGAGGAGCGTGTTCGCCTCGATGATGTTCTCCACCGCGGGTGTCAGCGCGCCCTTCTCGACCGCAATCTTGGCGGCAAGAGCGTCGCGCATCAATGTCTCGTGGCAGACCTTGGCGATGGCAACGCCCGCAATCGGTGCAGGATATCCACCAGCGATGAAATTATTGGAACGCGATTCCAGGTTCGAACGGGCCTCGAACCAGGTGGAGAGGGCATCGCCAATGCCGGCGACGAGGAAACGCACCGGCGCCTTGGCAATCAGCGCACTGTCGACAACCACCACATCGGGGTTGCGCGGCAGCATGAAGCTCTCCTTGAACACGCCCTGCGGGGTGTAGGTCACCGCGATGGCGCTGGTGGGAGCATCGGTGGAAGCGATGGTCGGCACGATGGCGATGCGGGCCTCATTGGCGATCGCCGCGAGCTTGGCGGTATCGGCCGTCTTGCCGCCGCCGATGCCGACGACGACATCCGCCTTCGCCTTGGTCACCAGGGCGGTGACGCGGTCGATCTCCTCTCGGCAGCATTCACCGTTGAACCTCTCCACTGTGAGGGCGAGGCCGCTGCCTTCCAGCGAGGCGAGGATGGACTTGCCGAGCTTCTCGAACACGAAGCCGTCCACAAGCAGAAAAGCGGTCTTGCCGAGCGGCTTGAGGTGGCCGGCCAGGCGATCGATCTCGCCGGCGCGCTGGACATATTTCAGCGGGCCGCCGAAGGCCCGGCCGGAGGCGGCATGCCAGCCCTGTGTAGCGCTCATTGGAAGATCTCCCTATTCCCAGCGGCAGCCTGGCCGCCGACGATCCTTCTTCACATTTGTGAAAGAAGATCATTTATGTGAAAATCTAGACAAAAGAAGGCGCGCTGTCAAACCTTTCGACAGCGCGCTTTGTTGGTCTCAGCGCTTGAGCGTGCCGGTGGCGTATTGCAGCAGCATGGCCACGACGATGATGAGGCCGGTATAGAGCTGCTGGCTGTAGCCGGGCACGCCGGCCAGGTTCATGATGTTTGCGATGATGCCCATCACCAGCGTGCCGAGCAGAGTGTTTATGACATCGCCGCGCCCGCCCATCAGGCTGGCGCCGCCGATCACCACCGCCGCGATCACGTTGAGTTCCATGCCGACGCCCACCTGGGCCGAACCGATAGTGGTGCGGCTAGCCGAGATCACCCCGGCAAGGCCGGCAAGTGCGCCGGAGATCACATAGACGGCCAGGACATAGCGCGGCACGGCGATGCCGGACAGGCGCACCGCCTCCTCGTTGGAGCCGATCGCCGTGATGATGCGCCCGAAGCGGGTGAAGGAGAGCACGACGCCGCCGACAATGAACACCGCGAACATCAGGATCACTGGCTGGGGAATACCCAGCCAGTAGCCGGAGCCGAAATCGGCCAGCGACTGGCCCTCGTCGCCGATCGAGATCGGGCGGCCCTCCGAGATCATGAAGGAGAGCGAGCGTGCGATCGCCATCATGGCCAGAGACATCACGAAAGAGGGCAGGCGCATGTAGGCGACGAAGAAGCCCACCGCGAGGCCGCAGGCGGCGCCGCACAGGATGACCAGGAGGATCGAAAGGCCGACGCTGTAGCCCAGTGTCGAAATGAAATAGGCCGTGAGCACGCAGCCCAGCGCCAGTACCGAGCCGACCGAGAGGTCGATGCCGCGCGTGAGAATGACGAAGAGCATGCCGACCGACATGATACCGGCGCCCGAGGCGACCTGGCGCAGCACGTTGAGGATATTGGTCTTGGTCAGGAAGCTGTCGGTCCAGAACGAGGCGACGACGACCAACACCAGGAAAATGCCGAGGGTGGCGAAGCGTTGCACCAGCGCGCCGAGATCATAGCCGCGTTTCTTCTCGTCGCGGTTTTCGCTGAGAGCCGTCATGTTATCCAATCGCTTTGGTTGCGGCTGAGCCGGGCTGTCCGCCCTCGCTCATCGCCAGAGAGAGGAGATTTTCTTCCGAATAGCTGCCGGGCTTGAGTTCGCCCCTGATCTCGCCTTCGCGCATCACCAGCACGCGATCGCATAGCCCGAACAACTCCTGGTGCTCGGAGGAGATCACCAGCACGGCCTTGCCTGCTTCGGCGAGCCGGTTGACGAGCGCATAGATCTCGGTCTTTGCGCCGACATCGACGCCGCGCGTCGGCTCGTCGAGGATGATGATCTCGCCCTTGGCATGGAACCATTTGGCCAGCACCACCTTCTGCTGGTTGCCGCCGGACAGGCTTGAGACTGGAGCATCGACGCTTGCTGCCTTGAGACGCAGGCTCTGGCCGAGATCGGTGACGGTACGCCTTTCCAGCCCCTGGCGCAGGAAGCCGAGGGCAGTGGTGATCGAGGACATGCGCGCCATGGTGGCATTCACGCGGATCTGCTTGTCGAGAATCACGCCCTGGTGCTTGCGATCCTCCGGTACGAGGCCGATGCCCGCCGCCACCGCATCGCGCGGAGAGCGGAACCTCACGGGCTGCCCCCTGAGCTTGATCGAACCCGAATCCGGTCTGTCGGCGCCGAAGATCAGGCGCGCCACCTCGGTGCGGCCGGAGCCGACCAGGCCGCCGAGGCCGACGATTTCACCGGCGCGCACCGACAGGCTGACATTGCGGACCTTGCGGCCGGCATTGAGGCCGCTGACCGAGACCATCTCCTCGCCGATCTTGCGCGGGGCTGTCTGCGGGAACATCGCCGAAAGCGGGCGGCCGACCATCATGCGGATTATATCCTCGATGGTGACGTCCCCGGCGGCGACGGTGCCGACGAGCTGGCCGTCCTTCATCACCGTCATGCGGTCGGAGATGCGCATCACCTCCTCGAGGCGGTGGGAGATATAGACGACGCCGACATTGTGGGCACGCAGATCCGCGATCACCCTGTGCAGGCGTTCGGCATCCTGCGCCGAGAGCACCGCGGTGGGCTCGTCGAAGATGATGATCTTTACCTCGCGCGACAGCGCCTTGGCGATCTCCACCACCTGCTGATGGGCGACCGCGAGGTTGCCGACACGCTCGCCCGGATCGATATCGAAGCCGAGGCGGCGGATCAACTCGCCGGCCTTCCTCTTCAGGCCCGGACCGGCGAAGACGCCCGGTAGTTCGCCCAAGAAAATATTCTCCGCCACCGACAGGTCCGGCGCCAGCGCGAGCTCCTGGTGGATTACGGCGATGCCGAGCGCCCTGGCCAGGCGCGGGTCGCGGAAGTCGACATGCTGGCCGGCGATCTTGACCTCGCCGCTGGTGGGCTGGAGCTCGCCGCCGAGCACGCGCATGAGGGTTGATTTGCCGGCGCCGTTTTCACCGAGAAGGGCGTGGACCTCACCGCTCCGCACGTCGAAATCGACGCCCTTCAGCGCATGGACGCCGCCGAAGGATTTGGTGATGGCCGTCAGCCTTGCGAGTTCTGGCATGGTGCGCTCGCTGCAATGAATGGTCATCCCGGACGCGATGCGGCACGCTGTGCCGCTTCGCAGATCCGGGACCGTAAGACGAGAAAAATGCTTGCTGGAGGGCGGTCCCGGATCTGCGCTGCACCGTTACACGATGCAGCACGTCCGGGATGACCCTGCTCCTCAGAACACTGCATCCTTCCTGTAGTACTTGTCGACATTGTCCTGCGTGATCACGGCAGGCGTCGTCAGGTTCAGTTTGGGGAAATCGGCAGGCAAATCACCCTTGAGGGCCTTCATGCCGATATCGACGGCCGTGCGGGCCACGAGATCGGGATCGTTGAGGCCGGTCGCGCCATATTTGCCGTCCTTGATGAGGGCGAGCGCTTCCTTCTGGCCATCGGCGGCGGCGAGCACCAGCACATCGGTCTTGCCGGCAGCCTGGAGCGCCTTCATGCCGCCCAGCGCCATCGAGTCGTTCTCGGCGAGCAGGACGTTGACGTCGGGATGGGCCTGAAGCAGGTCTTCGGCAGCCTTCAAGCCGTCCTCCGTGGCCCAATTGCCCCAACCCTGGCCAAGCACTTCGAAGCCGGCCTTGCCCTCGTTGACGAGCTGGCCTTCCACCAGGCCGCGAAACACGCCGAGGCGACGGTCACGGCCGACTTCATTACCCTGGGAACCGGACAGCAGAATGATCTTGACCGGCTTGCCCTGCATCTTCTTGGCGAGCCACTCGCCAACCAGGAAACCATTTTGGTCGTTGGAGGAGCGCACCTGCGTGATGACATTGGCCTTGGTGTTGATGGAGGAGTCCATCACCACCACCTTCACGCCGGCCTTGGTGGCGGCATTGGCAGCGCCGACAAGACCCTCGGGATCGCGCGGGTTGAGGATGAGCAGGTTGACGCCCTTGGCGACCATGTCCTCGACGTCGGAGATCTGCTTGCCCATGTCGTTCTGGCCGTCCGAGGTGGTGACCTCGCAGCCGGCCTTCTTGCCCTCGTCGATGGCGGCGGCCTGCTGGGCGGCAAAATAGGGGGCGCTGAGCGTATACATGGCGACACCGATCTTGCAGTCGGCCGCCTGGGCAAGGCCCGCCGTGCCCGCCAGCAGGGTCGCCAGCAAAGCGCCACCCAAAAGGGATTTCTTCATCGTCCGTCTCCTCCGAAGCCAAATTCGCTGGGCGTTTCTTTGCGGCCCATTTGGTAGCTTAAGTACATTTTTTGATAACGGTCAAGCGAGAGAAAATATCAAAATTTGATATCTATTCACATAGGTGAAATGCTGCGGCGCAATATTGCGCATTTTTCCGTGCACCTGGTCAAAAACTTGCCCGCGGTCTTGTCGGCCGGTTGTCGAAAATGTAGCATAGCTACACAATTTCGAGTCCCAAGGCTCGCTTCATTGCGTTGAAAGGTTGTGCTGAAATGCCGATGCGTGAACCCGGTATCTGCCGAGTCGATGTCGAGAAGGGCGAACTGAGCGGCGCCAGCAATCGCTACACCAGGACGATGGCGGATCTTGTCGGCCTCTATGCGGACCAAGACGCCTACAATGCCGTTCTGGCCGAGCTCGGCGAGACGGTGGTCTACGAGGTCACCGACTTCAAACCCTCGTCCGATGCCGGCGACATGATCATCGGCGTCACGCGCATGATCCCGGGCAGGGTGGGCGATGAGTATTTTCTCACGCGCGGCCATATCCACGCCAACGCCAACCGGCCGGAAATGTATTATGGGGAGGCGGGCCACGGCCTCATGCTGCTGGAATCACCCGCCGGCGAGATTCGCACTGTCGAGATCGGCCCGCGCAGCCTGTGCTACGTGCCGCCCTACTGGATCCACCGCTCCGTGAATATCGGCGACACGGAACTGGTGATGACCTTCGCCTATCCGGCGGACTCCGGTCAGGACTACGACATCATCGCCAAGGCCGGCGGGATGCGCAGCCGCATCGTCGATGACGGCAAGGGCGGCTGGAAGGCCATCGACAATGAAGGCTACCGGTTCCGCTCGAAGGAACTGGTGGAAAGTATCATGGGGCTGTGATTTCCCGGGATCGCAGGCATCCTTGCCTGCTCTTGGATACGCTTCGCTCTACGACAAAGTTGCAGGCAAGGATGCCTGCGATCCCAGGAAGGATGTCCGCGCTCCCGGTCACACCTCGTCGGCGTCCCCATCGTCGGCGCCGTCATCGTCGTCGGGATCCATCTCGCCGCCCAACGCGTGCTTGAAACCCTTCTCGACGCGCTTCAGCAGTTTGCGCAGGCGCTTGCGGTCCTTGCCATCGAGATGGCTGGTGGCCTCCGCCTCGATGTCCAGAGCCAGGGCGGCGATGGCTGCCGCCTTGTCCTTGCCCGTGGGGCTGAGCGCCACGCGCACCACACGTCCGTCGCCGTCGGTCGTCTTGCGCTCGATCAGGCCCGCTGCGGAGAGACGGGCGATCGTCTTCGAGGCCGTCGGCGGGCGTACGCGCAGGATATCGGCGAGCTCGCTCATCGACAGCGCCTCGCGCCCTGCCAGTGCTTCGAGAACCTGCTCCTGGCCGGGAAACAGGCCAAGCGCTTCAAGGAGCTTGGCCGTTCGAGCCCGGTGCAGCCGGGCCACATGGATCAATTGATAACCAAGGGTCTTGGAGGCCGGATGTCGCATGGCAATAATCCGCCGGCTGATGATTTGATGTAGCCGGCTTCAAATACATTTTCTTACAGAAAATGTCGAGGAGTACCTGCGCAAACTGTGAAAATGGTTTTGTTTGAGCATTGGGACAAGGCAGCGCCCCTAAAGGTGCTCCAGCGTTCGCTCCACCTTGGCCAGGAAGGCTTTGCGGGACTGATCGGTCGACAGGTTCATCGAATAGTGGGCGAGATAGCGGAAGCGTGCGAAAGGTTTCACCACGCCTCGCAACATGCGCATGATCACACGTCGAGGCGGATCGCCCATCAGGATCGCCTTGAAACGCGAGCCGCCATAGGAGGTGACGGCAACCACGCGGGTGATGTCGTGCAGCGCGCCCTGCACCCTGCCATCGACAAGATTGAAGGAGACGCCCGGCAGGAAGACCCGGTCGAAGAAGCCCTTGAGAATGGCCGGGAAGCCGTAATTCCACACCGGGGTGACGATCACCAGTGCCTCGGCCCGCTGCAGCCGCTCGACATAGGCGACGACGCCTGCCCGGTTCTTGGCCGTATCATGATAGGCGCGCCGTTCCGCCGCCGACAGCACGGGCTGGAAGTCCTCGGCATAAAGGTCGCAATCGTCGACTTCGTGGCCGGCCTTGCGCAGGGTCTCGACGGCTCTGGCGTGCAGGGCCGCGGCGAAGGATTCCTCGCAAGGATGGGCGAACAGAACCAGGACTCGCATCAACCCTTCATTTCGATTTCGACGAAGGCCATCGGTCCAGGCCCGGCATTGAAGACATTATGCTCGATGTCGGCGGGGCGGGAATAGCTGACGCCGGCCGAGAGCGGCACCAGTTTCTCGCCCGCCTTGTCGACGATCCGCAGCGTGCCGTCGAGCAGGGGCACCACGGCATAGGGATATTCGTGGCGGTGCCAGCCCGTCTCGGCGCCCGGCGTGAAGTCATAGCGGGTGATGCGTACGCGCTCGTCGTCGACCTGCAGGGTGCCGGTCGCAAGATTCTCACCGCTCTGGTTGCCGCACATGACTTAGGTTTCCTCCATCTGCATGCCCCGGAACAGGTAGGTCCGGCTCGAGGTGTAGTCGTAGTTCGGATCGTCCCAGGCGATCATCTTGCCGGGGTTGAGCAGGCCCTTGGGGTCAGCTTCGCGCTTGAAGGCGAGCTGCAGCGCGTCGGTCTGCTTCATGCCGCCTTCCTCCAGTGTGTAGCGGTGCGGATTGAACACCGGCGCGCCCATTTCCTCGTGGATGCTGATGATCTCGTCTAGCCGCTCCTCCGTGGTGAACTTCACCAGCGGCAGGCCGAAGCAGGTGACCTTGCCGTCGAAACGCACGAATTCGAGGTGAGCCGGCAATTCATCGCCGAAGCGAGCATGGATCTTCGTCACAAGCTCGAGCTGCTTCGGGAAGGGATAGAGCACCTGCAGATAGGTGATGGTGGGGTCGATCTTCAGTGCCCGCAGCGTGGTGTGATTCCAGCCAAGCTCATAGATGTCGGGCAGGCCCTTGCGATCCGCCTCGCCCAGGCCCGATGTGGAGAACAGCAGTTCGGCGCCCCTGCGCCGGCGCGTGAGGGTAAGGAAGGCATCGTAGTTCTGCGGTGCGATCATGGCGCAGACGATGTGCTTGTCGCGCGGGATCCAGCGCCGGTGCCGATTGAAGTAGTCATGGGCCGCGGGCGCGGCCACCACGGCAAGCTGCTTCTTGAGGATGCCGTCGGCTTCGCCCGTCTCATTGGCGAACGCGGCCGCCTCGGCGAGCGTATCGAAGCCGATGATGACATCCACCCATTTGAAGGCGGTGGTCAGCGGCATTTCCACCTCGGTGATGATGCCGTTGGTGCCGTATGCGTGGCTGACCTTCTGCAGGTCCTCGCCGGTGAGGTCGAGCAGGCGGGGGCTTGCCTCCATCGTCACCACCTTGAGGCGGGTGACATTGCCCCAATCGCGAAGGCCGCCCCAGGTGATCGAGCCGACGCCGCCAGAGCCGCCGGCGACGAAGCCGCCGATAGTGGCGGTCTTGGCGGTGGAGGGGTGCAGGCGCAGTTCCTGGCTGGAATGAGCTTGTGTCTTGCTGTCGATCTCCGCCATCACGGCGCCGGCTTCGGCGACCAGCACGCCCGGCTCGATCTTCAGCACCTTGTCCATCAAGGAAAGGTCGAGAACCACGCCGCGCGAAAGCGGCATGGCCTGGCCGTAATTGCCGGTGCCGGTGCCGCGCGGGGTGACGGGAATGTCGAGGTCATAGCAGGCAGCGAGCGTGGCGGCGACATCGGCGGCCGATTTGGCGAAGACGACGCCATCCCCGGTGATGTGGTCGAGCTGGCGCTTGAGCACGGGCGAATACCAGAAGAAGTCGCGGCTCTTCTGGCGCACGAGCGTGGGGTGGTCCTCGATGCGGATGCCGGGCAGGCGGGCCTTGAGCGCGGCGATGTCGGTCATGGGACCTTCCTGGGAGTATCCGTATTCGGTCAAGCAGCTTTAGGCGTCCAAATCCGATTATCTCGCAAGAGGGCGTTAGCGAGGATGATGAGCTTGCGCATGATGGCGACGATGGCGATTTTTTTGGGTTTTCCGGCGGCGACCATGGCCTGGTATTTAGCGGCGAGGTCGGGGTTCCATCGGATAGCGGCGACCATGGGCATATAGAGGGCTCGTCGCAGAAGGGCTCTTCCCCCGCGAATGAAGCGCTTGCCATTTTTGCTGCCGCTGTCGCGTGGGACAGGGGCGAGGCCGGCCAGGCTTGCGGCTTGAGGGGGAGACAGGGTGCCCAGTTCAGGCATGTGGATGAGCATGGCGTGAGCTGTGATGGGTGCCACGGCGGGGATGGAATCGAGGATTTCGGCTCTGCGCTTGAAGGCGGGATCCTTGTCGGCCCGCCTGGCGATCTCCTCGTCGATGGCGTTTATCTGCGCTTGGGTCAGAGCCAGTGTCTTGGCGAGTTGGCGCTTGATCAGGGGGAGTTCGGCGGTTTGCTGGCGGGTCTGGGTTGCCACTTTGATCTTCATCAGGGCGTCCCGCGCCGCGGCCAATTGCTTCATCTCCTCAAGGGCCTGGCTGACGATGAGGGTCGGCTCGGGCTGGACGGCCTGGCCATAGCGGGCCAGGGTCATGGCATCGATGCGATCGGTCTTGGCCAGCCTGCCAATACCTTCGGCAAAGCGTCGGGCCTGGCGCGGGTTGAGCTTGACGGCCGGCAGGCCGGCCTGGTTGAGCGCGCGTTCGAAGGCGCGATGATAGGCCCCCGTTGCTTCGAACACCACACGCTCGACAGTCCAGGAAGAAAGCCAGGCAAGCAGGGCGCGATGGCCCGCCTGGGTGTTGGCAAAGCGCTTGATGAGGCCTGCCGGGTGGACAGCCACATCCAAATGATCCTTGCCGATGTCGGTGCCGACATTGTGTGCTAGGCTGCTCGTCATCTTTTCCAAGTCCTCTGCTTGTCTCCGGAGCAATGCCGGTATCCGTTCAGGCCTCATGGAAAAGAGAGGGGTGGTCAGACTCCTAAGTCAGTCCTTCGATTATCGCAGGCACGACCCGTCCCCTCCCGCCTCCAGCTCGGCGGCCACCGAGCTGGAGGCATCCAAAAGCTAGGCTTGCACGATGGGATTGAAATAGACAATCGCAGGCTTCCAGCCTGCTCTTGGAGACGATACGCATATGGGAAGGGAAGAGCAGGCGGGAAGCCTGCCATGCCATGACCTCGGGGGGCGGGTCTTCAGACCCGCCTTCTGCGTCGTTGCCTTTGAAGAGGTGGGTCTGAAGACCCGCCCCCCGAAATGTCTCCCTCATCCCGCCAGCACTCCGTCCAGCTCCTCGTAATCCGGCAGCGCCGTATCGATCGCTTGCCCTCCGCGTACCACCACGCGGTCGCTTTGCGGGCGCGAGAGCAGCTCCGTCCAGTTGCGGGCCCGGAAGAGCACGAAATCGGCCGCGCCGCCGACGCGCAGCCGCCCGGCATCAATGCCCATCACCGAGGCGGGAGTCGCCGTCACCACCATCGGCCAGTCGCCGAAGGGATGATCGAAATGGGCGATGCGGCTCGCCTCGCGAAATACTTCCAGCGCATCGAGATCGCCATAGGCGTAGAAGGGGTCGCGCGTGTTGTCGGAGGCCACTGCCACCTTCACGCCGGCCGCCTTCAGCTCATGCAGCAGCGTGACGCCGCGGGAGCGGGGGGTGCGGCCGGTGACGCGGTCCTGGAGATACAGGTTGCACATCGGCAGCGAGACCACGGCGATGCCCGAGGCCGCCATCTTGTCGACGGTGCCCCTGATTTCCTCTTCCTCCTGCCGTGCCAGCGAGCAGCAATGGCCAACGGTGACCTGGCCGGCGAAGCGGTGGCGCAGGGCAGCCTCGGCGATGTGGCGCAACGAGCGCGAAGCCGGATCCTGCGTCTCGTCGACATGGAAGTCGAGGTCGAGGCCGTTGTCGGCCGCAAGGCGGAAGAGGGTGTCGAGGTTCTGGTCGAGCTCGGGCACCATATAGGTGACCCCGCCCATGATGCCGTCATGGTCGCGCACGGCGGCCGTGACCTGTGAGACATGGGCGCGGTCCGAGACCTGTTCGATCGAGAATAGCGCCACGGCCTGCAGCTCGATGCGGCCGGCCCATTTCTCGCGCATTTCGGCAAAGACGGGCCAGGAAATGCCTATCTGCTTGCCGATCGAATCGAGATGGGTGCGAATGGCCGAAGTGCCGTGCGCATAGGCGCAGCGCAGCGAGAATTCCATACGGGCGGCAACATCGGCGGCCGACCAGTGGGCCTCCCGGTCGAGCGTGACATTGTCGAGGGCGCCGAAGAAGGTACCATCGGGATTGCGCCGGCGCGGCCAGATATGGCCCTTGTCGAGATGGGTGTGCAGCTCGACGAAAGTCGGAAAGGCCATGCCGGCCCTGAGCGCACCGGGCAGGCCGCCAGCCGGGGTGAGCGCGACGATCTTGCCATTCTCGACCGTCAGGCTGATGCGTGCCAACCCGTCCTCGTCCGGCGTCAGGCCCGGCAAGGCCACCAGGCACGCGGGAACGGTGGCTTCGAGGGACCAGCGGCCCGAGGCGGGAATTTCCGGTAACGAGGGCACAATCAGTTTTCCCGCTTCAGGGCGCTCTCGTGCCATTTATGCAAAAGCAGATGCGAGGCGAAAGAGAGCAACAGGAAGATGACGATACCGGACAGCGACAGCAGCACCAAAGCGGCATAGGCGCGCGGATAGGCGAAATAGCGCGGGGCGAGATAGATGACATAGCCGAGGCCCCCGCGCGCGCCGCCTGCCCCGGTAGCGAGTTCTGCCACCACGGCACCGATCAGCGAGAGGCCACCGGCAATGCGCACGCCGCCCAGGAAATAGGGCAGGGCACTGCGCAGGCGCAGCACCCAGAGCTTCTGCCAGGGCGAGGCGCGATAGAGTTCGAACAAATTGAGGAGATTATGGTCGGTCGAGCGCAGGCCGATCAGCGTGTTGGCGAGTACCGGGAAGAAGGCGACCAGCCATACGCAGACCAGCAGCACCGTACCCTGCGAGAGGATGACCAGCAGGAGCGGCGCAATCGCCAGAACCGGCGTGACCTGCAGGATGATCGCATAAGGATAGAGCGTGAATTCGACCAGCCGCGACATCGAAAACAGCACCGCCAGCACCACGCCGCCGACCACAGCCAGGACGAAGCCCTCGATCGTCACCTCGATGGTGAACAGCCACGCCGGCCCCAGCGTGTTCCATTCGCGAAAGAAGGCCGCCCAGATCTCGCTCGGGGCCGGCACCACCTTTTGTGGAGTCAGGCCGACATCGACGCAATATTCCCAGATCGCCACGACCACGACCAGGAAGGCGAGCGGCAGGGCCCATTTGAGGAAGGCGCCTGCGCGGCCCCGTGGGACGCTTGCGAGGTCGCTGGTGTTGGTGAGGGCGCTCATGTCGGCCTCCGTTCAATGTCCATCGACCGTTTCGGCCGTCTTGCCGATGGCCGCCGTCAGCGTGGCCGAGGCCTTGCGGCAATAATCGGCATAGGCGGCGGAGGCGCGAAACTCGGGGGTGCGCGGGCGGGGCGCATCCACGATGAGCTCGGCGAAGGCCCGGCCGGGGCGGGCCGCCATCACCACGATGCGGTCCGAGATATAGACGCTCTCGAACACGGAATGGGTAACGAACACCACCGTCCAGCCGAGTTCGTGCTGGATGCGGATCAAATCGTCATTGAGCTTCTGGCGCGTGATCTCGTCGAGCGCCGCGAAGGGCTCATCCATGAGGAGGAGTTTCGGCTTTGTCACCATGGCGCGAGCGATGGAGACGCGCATGCGCATGCCCCCGGACAGTTCGCGCGGATAGGCATCGGCAAAGGCATGGAGGCCCACATTGTCGAGCGCCTGCATCACCGTGTCCTTCGCCGCCTTGCGCGAGATGCCCTTGAGGCGGGAGGGCAGCCGCACATTGTCGAACACGGTGGCCCAGGGCATCAGCGTCGGTTCCTGGAAGACGAAGCCGACGTCGCTGGAATGATCATCGCCTCCGCCCGGCCAGATGAGGCGGCCGCTCGAAGTGTCGCCGAGCCCGGCGATGATGCGCAGCGCCGTCGACTTGCCGCAACCGGAAGGGCCGAGCAAAGAAAGGATCTCACCCTGGTAGATATCGAGATCGAGATGCTCCAGTGCCAGAGTGCCCGAGGAGAACTGCTTGCTGACATCGCGCAGCGAGACGACGGTCTTGGGGGTCGGCGGGCGCGGAGTGGAAGCGGCCTGGTTCAATGGGGGATTTCCACTTGAGTGAAGGGCACCACTCCCGTCCCCAGCTTCGTGGGGAAGGCAAGTCGCGCCCCGCATCTTCTACTTCTTGATCAGATCCGAGCCGACATTCTTGTTCACGAATTGCAGCGTGTATCCCTTCTTGTAGTCGAGATCGGCGGTGTAGACGCCGGCCTGGACCATCTTGTCGAAGAAGGACTTCATGTGCTCGTCGGTCATGGCGCCGATTCCGCCCTTCTCGGCATCGCCCGAGACGACCAGGCCATGAGCCTTGAGCTGGGAGACGCCATAGGCGATCTGCTCGTCGTTCATGTCAGGATCGTCCTTCTTGATCGCCTCATTGGCGGCCTTGTTGTCGCCGTAGAGATAATTGGCCCAGCCGATGGCGGAGGCGTCGACGAATTTCTGGACCACATCGGGGTGCTTGTCGATGAAGTCCTGCCGGGTGACGATCAAGGTCGAATAGGTATTCCAGCCCTGGTCGGCGATCAGGAAGACGTTGGGCTTGAAACCGCCGCTCTTTTCCACCTGAAGGGGCTCGGAGGTCACATAGCCCTGCTGCACCGAGTCCTTGTCGGCGATGAAGGGGGCGGGATTGAAGTCGTAGGGCTTGACCACCTCATCGGTGAAGCCGAAGGCTGCCTTCATCCAGGCATAGCCGGTGGCCTGGAAGTCGGGGCCGATGAGGATGGACTTTGCCTTCTTGAGGTCGGCCCAGCTATCCAGGCCGACGCCAGGATGAGTCATCAGGATCTGCGGGTCCTTCTGGAATGTGGCGGCGACGGCGACCAGCGGCACGCCTTCCTTCACTGCCGAGAAGACCTCGACCATGTTGCCGCCCATGTAGAAGTCGTTCTTGCCGGCAACCAAGGCCGTGGCGTTGTTGGCCTGCGGACCACCCTGCACAATCTCGACATCGAGGCCGTATTTCTTGTATGTGCCGTCGGCAACAGCCTGGTAGAAGCCGCCATGCTCGGGCTCGGCCAGCCAGTTGGTGCCGAAGCGCACCTTGACGAGATCCTCCGCATGGGCGGCATTCAAGCCGGCAAGGAGCACGGCCGCCGCAATGAAGCTGGCCTTCTTGAGCATCTTGTTCATTCGTTCGCCTCTGTTCCCTTCCGGCTCGAAGGCCGATAGTGGTCATGCGGGCGCTTCAGTCAGGGCCCTTGCCACGCCGATAGGAATTGTTAGCGGCAAATCGCGCTTGCACAAGAGACAAGCACGACTAATTTCGCGCCAGCCCCTTCTGCCCAGGATCTGTCCCCATGCTCCGTGCCATTACGCCGCCTTCCCTCCGCGCACCGTTCGCGCGTTATAGCCATGCCATCGAAGTGCTGGCCGGTACGCGGCTGGTGTTCTGTTCGGGGCAATTGGGCATCGGCACCGACGAGGTGATACCGGAAGGCGCCGAGGCGCAGGCCGCGCTGATCTTCCAATCCATCGCCGCCATCCTGGCTGAAGCAGACATGGGACTTGGCGATATCGTGCGCATCAACGCCTATGTTACAGCCCGCGAGCACATGGCGGGCTATATGAAGGCACGCGACACGGTGGTGTCCAATCCGCCGCCAGCCTCGACGCTCATGATCGTCTCTGGCTTCACGCGGGAAGAGTTCAAGGTGGAGGTCGAGGTCGTGGCCGCAAAGCCGTGAGCCCGCCGATCCACGGACGCCCATCACGACAGAAGGCTCTTGTGATTTTCAGCTCATGTGGAACAATGCTTGCATGCGCTGAGAAGGTTGACGAGGCCGGCACGGGCAGGGGTATCATCACAGGGGATCAGCAGCATGGACCGCCTAGTCCGGCGCCTCGCAGCGAATGCGTTGCACTATCGCCCATCGCGCCTCCGGCCTACTGGCTCTCTTCCGCGCCCCCATGCTGAATCTTGACCCCTACTTGCTTCGCGCCTTTATTTCCGTCGCCGAAGTGGGGACGGTGAATGGCGCGGCGCTATCGCTGCATCGCACGCAAGCGGCGGTCAGCATGCAGATCCGCAAACTGGAGGGTCTGGTTGGGTCAGACCTCTTCGAGCGCAGCCCCAAGGGACTCACCCTGACTGCCGACGGACTTCTGCTTGTGTCCTATGCCCGTGAAATCCTCACTTTGACCGACGAAGTCGGCAAGCGTCTGAACGGCCGGCAGATCGAGGGACGCATCCGGCTCGGCGTGGTCGAAGATTTCGCGGCGACCCGCCTGATCGACATTCTCAGGGATTTCCGCGACAAGAACGCGCGGGTCGACATCGACATCCTGGTCGATTCCAATGCACGCTTGGCGGCCATGCTTGAGAATGACGAGCTTGATATCGCTGTCTGCGATACCAGCCGCTGCAGCCGCAAGCCTGTGCATGTCTGGAACGAGTATCTGCATTGGGTCGGGCGTGCCGATATCGAATTCATGCCGGACATGCCGCTGCCCGTCATCATGTTCGTGGAAAGCTGCCCCTGGCGGGGCCCAGCCATGGCGACGCTCGCAACGCGCAATCGCGATTGGCGCATCGTCTGCGAGGCTTCGACCCTGGTGGCGATGGCGACGGCCGTCAGGGTCGGCATCGGCATCGGCCCAATGATCGCGGCGACCATCCCCGAGGGTTGCCGCGCCCTCGACAGATCGATCGACATACCGGGTCCGGCCCGGGTCGACATCGGTCTCTATGTGCGCAGCGGCGCGCGCGAGGAGTCGCGTTTCCTGGTCGATTTCGTGCTGCGCCAGGTTGAGCTCGGCCACGCCTGAGAGACTACCTGTGGCGGCGTTCCGCTGAGGGCATTCAGCGGCGCTTATACCCTCACATCTATTTTCCGGCTACCGCAGCCGGTCTTTTTCGGGCCCCCTCTGCCGTGCTGGCGCTGCCCATAAGAAGTCGGTCCACGACGCGGGCATGGCGGCAGCCATAGAGGGGAAAGATCATGATTGAATTGTCGCGCAGGAACCTGCTCGCACTTCTGGGCTCGATGAGCGTGCCCGCGTTGTTGGGGACGGTCGCACCAGTCCGGGCCGCCGGTACGAAGTTGACGGCCGTCGAATGGGGCGGCGATGTCGTCAAGGCGATGAAGGAGATCGCCGCTCAGCAAAGCACCGTCGATATCGATTGGGTCCTCCATCAGGGTGGTGCCGCCGCAATTCTACCCAAGATCAAGGCGATCTGGCCGCGCACTGATTTCGACTATGTCGCCGGCTGGGAAGGTTCCTTCAACAGCATGATCAAGGAGGACTGGCTGGAGACCATCTCACCGGCCGACATTCCCAATCTCGCCGACATTCCCGCCAAGATGATCATCAAGGACAGCAAGGGAGGGATCAAGGCGGTACCGCGCGCCGTCGGCGGCATGTATTTCGGCTACCGCACGGATACGGCGCCGATGCCCGTCACCAGGATCGAGGACCTGTTTGATCCCAAGCTGAAGGGCGCCATCTGCTGGCCCGGTCCGACACAAAGCATGATGCTGCAGATCGTGGCGCTGGCCCTGCATGGCGGCGGCGACGAGAAGAACATGGAACCAGGCTGGGCCCTGATGAAGGATCTCGCCAAGTCGGGCAATATCGGCCGCATCGCGGTGACCGATGTCGACTTCACCAACTCCTTCACCGCGGGCGAGACCTCGGTCGGTTTCTTTGCCGAGCCGAGCTGGGCGGCCGTCGCCAAGAACTTCCCGGTAACCCGCCTGACCAAGCAGAAGGGCATGGCGACCTTCCTCTATCAGAGCGGCTTCGCCGTGCTGAAGAACCGGCCCAATTTGAAGGCGACGCTGGACTTCATCAATTTTGCCATCAGCCCGCCGATGAACGCGCTCTATGCCAAGGTCGCGGGCGAGGCACCGCTCAATGCCAAGGCCGAGACGCCGGACAACCTCAAGCACCTCATTTTCACGTCGGCCGAACTGGACGAATATGTCCACGTGCCCGACTACGACGTGGTGCTGTCCAGCCAGGATGCCTGGGCCAAGCGCTGGGAAGCCGATATCGCACCGCTGCTCTGACGCAAATCGAAACGAGGACACCATCGCCCTCGTTTTTCTCCTTTCCGCCAGATCGGCTGCCTCCCTCACCCCGGGTGCGGGGAGCAGTCTGCAGGAAAACATCCTTTGTCGTCCCAAGCCATCCCTGCGACCAGCCCGTCGACGACGCCATTCCGCGACCGCGGGGCGATGCTCCTGCTCGTGCCGGCGCTGGCCGTCTTCGTGCTGATCTTTGCGGCGCCGCTTGTCGATCTCGCGCTGGAGAGCTTCAGGCAGTTCGTGCCCGGCCGGATCGGCTCGGCGCCCGATTCGCCTTTCGTCATCGACAATTACAGCGAGCTCGCCAGCCCTTCCTTCGTGGGTGTGCTGCTCGAGACTTTCCGTATCAGTATCGCCGCCTCACTGGTGGGCATGATCATCGCCTTTCCGATCGCCTACGGCATCGTGCGCCGCTTCTCGAGACGGGGACGGGTCGCCTGCATCGGCTTGATGATCATGCTGGTGCTGCTTTCCATGCTGGTGCGCACCTATGCGCTCGAACTCACCTTCGGCTCGGTCGGAATCGCCCGCCCGCTGCTCACCGCCATGGGCATCGCGCCGACCAGCCATTGGTATATCGAGACCCTGGTTGGGGCCGGGCTGTTGCATGCGGTGATTCCGATCAGCGTACTGACCCTGATCGGCACGGTGCAGAATCTCGATCCCCGCCTGATCGATGCTGCCCAGTCCCTAGGGGCGCCGGTCTGGCGGGCTCATCTCGATATCACCCTGCCGCGCAGCCTGCCGGCGGTGATTTCCGCATTCCTGATCTCGCTGACCTTCTCCATCAGCGCCTTCGTCATTCCGATGGTGCTCGGGAAAGGGCGGGTACTTTTCATTTCGAACGTGATCTACAACCGCTTCAGCGACGTCTCGAATTACCCGAGCGGCGCCGCCGTCTCGATCACCATGCTGATCCTGACCCTTTGCGTCGTCTATCTCGTCTCGCTCGTGCAGCATGGCCGGAGGAAACGCGCATGACCTCGGACGGCAGGACCAAGCTCTGGGGCGATCGTTTCGCTGTCGCCGTGACGAACGCACTGGTCGGGCTGGGGCTGGCCTTCCTCATCGCGCCCTTGCTGGTGGCCGGATTGCTCGCCTTCGATGCCCGTGACTATCTCGGGCCGCTACCGCCGCCCGGCCTGTCGCTGCACTGGTTCGAGAAGCTGTTTTCGCAGGATTACGTGGCAGCGGGGCTGAGCACCAGCCTGCAGATCGCGATCCTGGCAACCCTCGTCAATGTGGTGATTGGAACGGCGGCGGCCGTGGGGCTTGACCGCGGTGATTTTCGTGGCAAGGGCCTCATCATGGCGGCGTTCCTGTCGCCGCTCATTGTGCCGGCCGTGGTGACGGGCTTCGCCCTGTTGCTGTTCCTGTCCAAGATCGGTGTGGTCAACGGCTTTCCGCGGCTGCTGGCCGGGCACATCATCATCACGCTGCCCTATGCCCTGCGCGCGACTCTGGCCAGCCTGGTCGGTCGCGACAAACGCCTGACCGAGGCAGCGCTGATCCTTGGGGCGACGGAAAGGCAGGCTTTCTGGAGCGTCACCCTGCCGCTCATCCGCACCGGCATCGTCACGGGCGCGGTTTTCACCTTTGCGATCTCGATGGACGACGTCGCCGTCAGCCTCTTCCTCACCGATCCCACCACCTATACCTTGCCGGTAGCGCTGGTGAGCAACATGCGGGCCTCCTTCGACCTCACCATCGCGGCTGCCGCCGTTCTGCTCGTCGGCATCACGGCCATTCTCATCATCGTCCTGGAACGGCTCGTCGGCTTCGACCGGCTGATCGGCCAGGGCATGTTCGGATAACAGGAGCACGACATGGCCAACTCCGTGGAATTCACCAATGCTGTCAAACGTTTTGGCGACATAACGGCCGTTGATGGCGTCTCCTTCTCGATCGCAGGTGGCGAGACAGTTGCTCTTCTTGGTCCGAGCGGTTGCGGCAAGACCACGATCCTGCGCATCATCGCCGGATTCGAGAAGCCGGATGCCGGGACGGTGCGGATTGCTGGCGAGGATGTCACCAGCCTTAGGCCCTATCAGCGCAATGTCGGCTTGCTGTTCCAGCACTATGCCCTGTTTCCGCATATGACCATCGCCGAGAATGTCGCTTATGGGCTGCGCTATCGCGGCTGTCCGCGCAATGAGATCGCCGACCGGGTCGCCGAGATGCTCAAACTGGTGCGCCTGCCGGACTTCGGGCATCGCAAGCCGCATCAGCTTAGCGGCGGCCAGCAGCAACGCGTCGCCTTGGCCCGGGCCTTGGCGACACGCCCGGGGCTGGTGCTTCTGGACGAGCCGTTGTCCGCTCTCGATGCCAAGCTGCGCCAGGAATTGCGGGCGGAACTCAAGCAGGTACTCGCCGCAGTCGATGCCACGACCATCGTGGTCACCCATGACCAGGAGGAAGCGATGAGCCTGGGCGAGCGCGTCTTCGTGATGAGAAGCGGACATATCGTACAGGCAGGACCCCCGAACGAGGTCTATGGCCAGCCTCGTTCTCGCTTCGTGGCGGAGTTCATGGGACGAGCCAATTGGTTCCGTGGCCGCCTTGAAGCGCATGGCAATGGGCTTGCGGCCTTCGTGGGCGCCAATGGCATGAAGCTGGTGGTTGCCATGCAGGACAGCGCTGCCGGGCGAGGCGAGGTCGATCTTTGCGTTCGCCCGGAGAGCATCGACCTGATGGCGCCGCAGGCCGCCGCAGCCTCGGGCGAGCGCAACCGCATTCCCGGACAGGTTCTGGAAATCACCCCGCTTGGCGCCATGCGCCAGGTGCTGATCGGGCTTCAGGGAGGCGGGCAGCTACTCGCTGTCCAGCCCAATAGAGCCGGCGACGCCCAAGTTCCCGGACAGCCCGTGGTGGTGGGACTGCCGGCGCAGGGTTGCGTCGTCATCCCCGTCGCCGCTTGAATACTCTGCATCGTTGAAACGACCCATCCAGAGAAAGGACGAGTTCCATGAAGCTGAATTTCTTCCTGCGTGCCGCCGCCGTGACCGCGGCGCTCTTCGCCGGTGCCATCGGCGCCAGAGCCGATGCGCTCGACGACATCACCAAGGCCGGCGTGATCAATGTCGGTGTCTTCGCCGATTTTCCGCCCTTCTCCTCGGTGAGTTCGGACATGAGCCTCAAGGGCTATGACATCGATGTGGCGCAGATCATCGCCGATGGGCTGAAGGTCAAGCTCAACCTTGTCAGCGTCACCGGCCAGAACCGCATCCCCTTCCTGACCGAAAAGCGCGTCGACATGCTCCTGAGCGTGGGTTACAGCGCCGAGCGCGAGAAAGTGGTCGACTATGTCTCGGCCTATGCACCCTATTACATCGCGGTCATCGGCCCTCAGGCGCTGAAGGTGACCGGCAAGGAGGATCTGGCGGACAAGTCCATCGCGGTCAATCGCGGCACCCTTGAGGACACGTCGTTGACCGCGGTGGTGCCGAGTTCGGCCGATGTCCGCCGTTTCGACAACTACAACTCGGTGATCCAGGCTTTCCTGTCGGGCCAGGCGCAACTCATGGTGGTCGGCAATGACGTCGGCTCCCAGGTGCTGGCCAAGCGCGTGGATCTCAAGCCGGAACAGAAGTTCCAGCTCTTGACCTCTCCCGATCACATCGCCATCAACAAGGGCGAACCCCGCCTCAAGCAGGCTCTGAACGACGCGATTGCCAAGATGGCGGCGGACGGCAGCCTGAATGCCATCTCGGTGAAGTGGCTGAACAAGCCGCTGGACCCCAAGGATCTGAAGGACTGATCATAAAAAGACGGACTCCGGCTTGCGGCAAAGGGCGCGACGATGGGCGGTAATCTCGACTTCGGGTGGCTCGGCGATGCCTCTGCCGCAATCGCGAGGGGGGCGGCGACGACGATCGGCATGATCCTCGTCTCTGCCCTGCTGGGCGTTGTCCTCAGCGTCATCGGTGCCGCGGGGCGGCGCAGCCGGCATGTGGCGATCCGCTATTTCGTCACCGGCTATGTCGAGCTGATCCGCAACACGCCCTTCATCGTCCAGATGTTCTTCATTTTCTTCGGGCTGCCGAGCATCGGGCTGGTGCTCAATCCCCTGGTGGTCGCGATCCTGGCGATCACCATCAATCTGACGGCCTATGGCATCGAGATCGTCGGTGCCGGCCTCGACGCCGTGCCGCGGGGGCAAAGCGAGGCCGGCATGGCGCTCGGGCTGCGGCCCGGGCAGATCTTCGTCAAGGTGGTGCTGCCCCAGGCCCTGCGGGTGATCTCGCCGGCTCTGACCAGCCAGATCGTCATCATGATGCTGGAGTCGGCCGCGGTCTCTCAGATTGCGGTGAAGGAGCTGACCTATGAGGCCGACCTCATCCAGGCCAGAACCTTCCTGCCTTTCGAGACCTATCTCGTGGTCGCGCTGATCTATCTGGGACTGAGCATCATCCTGCGCCGGGTGCTGCTGAACGGCGGCCAGCGCTTCCTGTTCAGGGGAGCCATATGATGGACTTCACCCTCTGGGATATCGTTCGCAATCTTCTGCTGGCGGCTCGCTGGACGGTGCTCCTTTCGATAGCGGCCTTCATCGGCGGCGGCATCGTTGGCCTCGCCATTCTGCTGATGCGGATCGACAGCCGCAAATGGCTGCGGCGGCCGGCGGAATATTATATCGGCCTGTTCCAGGGAACGCCGCTGTTGCTGCAGCTTTTCCTGGTCTTCTTCGGCCTGCCGCGCCTGGGTCTGCGCATCGACCCCTGGCTGACCGCCGTGCTCGGCCTTACCTTATGCGCCAGCGCCTTCCTCGCCGAAATATGGCGCGGCGGCGTCGAGGCCCTGCCGCGCGGCCAATGGGATGCCGGGGCGAGTCTCGGCCTGCACTATTTTCTGCAATTGCGCCTTGTCGTCCTGCCCCAGGTCTTTTCGATCACACGGGCGCCCACAGTCGGTTTCCTGGTGCAATTGGTGAAGAGCACGGCTCTGACCTCGATCATCGGCTTCGAGGAATTGCTGCGTACGGCCAATGCCATCAACAATGCCACCTTCCAGCCCTTCATTGTCTATGGCTGCGTGGCCCTGATCTTCTTTGTGATCTGCTTCCCGCTTACGAGCTATGTGAAGACGCTGGAAGGGCCGAAGTTGTGAGCCGACCTATTCGGCCAGCGCCGCTTCGACCGCCGCTCCATCTACTTCCAGCAAAGGCGCCAGCACCTTGTAGGCCTTGGTCTTCACGCCAGGTTGCATGATCAGGATCACCGTCTCGGTGCCGGGGCAGTAGGCGTCGCCGCACTGGATTTCGCTCACCGACACGGTTGTCTCCACGCCGAGGCCGCGCAATGCACGAACCTGCTCCTTGATAGCGGCTGCCCTGTCGCGCTCGGCCTGGCTGGGTTTGCGGAACAGGCCGAACATGGGCTCAGGCCGCAGCCGGCAAGGTGAGGATGCCGGCCTGGCCATCCTCTGTGCCGATGGCGAGCTGAGCGCCCGTCTTGTCCCAGGCGAGCGCCGTGATGTTCGATCCATCGACGGCGCGGCGCACCAGGATCTCCGAGGCGTCGGTCAGGCGGCAGAGCAGCACGCAACCGTCCTCATAGCCGAGCGCCAGCACCAGCGCCTTGGGATGGAAGGCCACGCGAGTCACCTTGGCGTGGCGGATGCCGCACTCGCGTGGTGCCTTGCCCATGGGGCCATCCTTGGACTGGAAAGGCCAGACGATGCCGGCGTCCGCTCCCGAGGTGGCGAGCCAGTTGCCGTCATGCGACCACGAGAAGGAACGCGTCTTGGAGGGATAGCCCGACATGCGCATGTGCTTCCTCTCGACCACCGACCAGCCATGGAGCATGTTTTCCTGCATGGAGGTGACGATGAAGCGGCTATCGGGCGAAATCGTGATGTCGAGGTGGCTGCCCTTCCATTCGTAGAATTCGGGGGTGGCAGTCGAATTGGGGAACCAGAGCGAGACGCCGTTGTAATGGGCGATGGCCAGTCGATAGCCCTTGGGCATGAAGGCGATGCCACGCACGCCGGAGGGCGCCCCCCATTGCTTCACCGCCCCCTTCTCGTCGCGGACGAAGACGAGCTTCCCGGCCGACCAGGCCGTGGCGCCACCGGGGGAGAGGGCCACCGCGTCAATCCACTTGTTCTTGACTTCGCCGAGCCGGCCGATCTCGCCATTGGCCGAGAGCTTGACGACCTGGCCATCATCGCTGCCGGCGATGAGCATGGTGCCGTTTGAGGCGATCGAGAGCAGGCTGGCATCCGCGAATAGCCTGTCGCGCTTTTCCTCACCGATTGCGGCCGTGATGACCGTGCCATCGGTGAGCGCGAAGATCGGTGTTCGGCCGAGCCAGCTCGCGGCGAGCACATGGCCGCCGGCCTCGATCCAGGTGGTGGCTTCGGACAAGGAGGGGAAGGTGGTGGTGTTCACGATGCGGACCTGGGAGCGCGGACGTCCCGTCCGCTCTTGAAACGATTGCGTTGGATAAAAAAGGGCGCTCCCAAGGGTTATGGCTCCCGCCCTTTTATGTCGTGGATTCTGCGGCGGTTCTGGGTCTTCCTGAAAGGTTACAGTTTCAAGAACGGACGAGACGCCCGCGCTCCCAGCACTACGCCGCACAAGCCTTGAAGCCCTGCTCCAGCGCCTCGCGGTTGATGTCGTGCCCGATGAAGACCAGGCGCGACTCGCGCTTCTCGCCCGGCTTCCATTCGCGCTGCAGGTCACCCTCGATGATCATGTGCACGCCCTGCAGCACGAAGCGGCGCGGCTCGTCCTTGAGCGAGAGAATGCCCTTCCAGCGCAGGAGGTTCGGTCCCTCGCTCTGGGCGATACGCTCGATCCAGGGCATCACCTTGGCCGGGTCGACGTCGCCGTCGATCTTCAGCGAGAGGGACTGCATGGTCTCGTCGTGATAGTGCTTCAGGCCGTGCTCGTGGTCATGATGGTGGTGATCATGATCGTGATGATGGTCATGATCATGCTCGTCGGCTTCCAGGAAGGCCGGCTCGAGATCGAGGATGCGGTCGAGGTCGAAGGCGTTGCGGCCGAGCACCTCGTTGATCGCCACGTTGGAGCGTGTCGCCTTGTGCAGCTTGGCATAGGGGTTGAGGGCGCGGATGCGCATCTCCACTTCGCGCAGCTCGGCGGGGGTGACGAGGTCGGTCTTGTTCAGCACGATCACGTCGGCGAAGGCGATCTGGTTCTTGGCTTCCGGAGCGTCCTTGAGGCGGTCCTTCAGCCATTTGGCGTCTGCCACCGTGACCACGGCGTCGAGGCGGGTCTTGTCGGCGACGTCCTGGTCCATGAAGAAGGTCTGGGCCACGGGGGCCGGATCGGCAAGGCCGGTGGTCTCCACCAGGATGGCGTCGAACTTGCCCTTGCGCTTCAGCAGGCCGTCGATAATGCGGATGAGGTCGCCGCGCACCGTGCAGCACACGCAGCCATTGTTCATCTCGAAGACTTCCTCGTCGGCGTCGACGATGAGGTCGTTGTCGATGCCGATCTCGCCGAACTCGTTGACGATGACGGCAAAGCGCTGGCCATGCGGCTCGGTAAGGATACGGTTGAGCAAAGTGGTCTTGCCTGCGCCGAGATAGCCGGTGAGCACCGTCACCGGAATCTTGTCTGAGGACTTGTTTTCGGAAGCAATCGTATCGGCCATGACAATCTCCGGAGCGCAGGGCGCGCTCTTGAAAAACGGATAAGCGCACGGCCAGGCACATGACCGCCTTGGCCGCGTTCGCTCAGCCTTATATTGGATGGCGGGTCCCCAATGTAAGCCCCCGAGGTGCGGATAGTGTGGGATGGAGTTTCAAAAAGCACGGCATCCCCATGCGTCCCGGCAATTGCTGGCAAACTCGGTCCCGGATATCATCCAGGCACTCTCCTATAGCGTTTTGCGATTTGACGGGATCGGCAAGATTCGCAAAGACGCGTTAAAACAATGAGTTAGAGCAATGGGCGTTTGCGTGCAAACGCGCTTTGCTCTAGGGCCCCGATGCCGGGACTGGTCGCCGCCATGAAATTCACGACAGCAACAGTGCTCTTCTCGCTTGCCATGACGATCCCGGCCTTGGCGGGCGACAGCAAGGGCATGACGCTGACGGGCACCTGGAAAGGCTCATATGTTTGCGGGCAGGGCCTTACCGGGTTGACCCTCTCCGTCAATAAACAGGATGGCGCGGCCCTTCTGGGCACTTTTCATTTCTATCCCTTGCCGTCCAATCCGGCGGCCAAGGAAGGCTGCTTTGCGGTTGCGGGGCACATTTTCGAGGACAAGCGGGTCTTCATCGGCGCTTCGACCTGGATCACGCAGCCGAAGGATTACATCACCGTCGACCTGGAGGGGCGCATCGCCGCCTCCGGCACCGCGATGAAGGGCGATGTGAAGGCGGCCTATCCCGGCCTGTGCAGCGCATTCTCGCTCGTCAGGATTTCGCCGACCCCCTCAGCGGAGAAGCCCTGCCACCCATAAGGGCGGCAGTCAGCCTCAGCCGGCTGGGAGCTGCGACAAGCCGTTCTTGGCGGCGGAATTGCTCGGATCGATGCCGAGGGCCTGATGGAAGCTCTCGCGCGCCTTCTGGATATCGTTGAGGCCGGCGGCTGCATAACCGCGGCCGGCCCAGGAGGCCGGGTTCTTGTTGTTGATCTGCAGGGCCTGGTTGAAGTCGGCCAGAGCCTCCTTGTACTTCTTTAGCTGCAGATAGGAGGTGCCGCGCGAATAATAGGGCGCCTCGGCCAGCGGATCGTTGGAGATCGCCGAGGTGAAGTCGTCGATCGCCACCTCGTGATTGGCGCTGGCCTGGCGGATCAGGCCGCGATTGTAGTAGGCCTCGGCCGTTTCCGGCTTGATCTGGATGGCCTTGTCGTAGTCGGCCATCGCCTGCTGGGTCTGGCCCTGCAGGCGATAGATGTTGCCGCGGCCGACATAGGCCGGCGCATAGTTGGGATCGACCGAGATGACCTTGTTGTAATCGGCGAGCGCCTGGTCCGTCTGGCCGGTCTGGCGGTAGACAAGGGCGCGGTTGGCGAGGGCCTGCGCGAAGTTCGGATCGAGTTGGAGGGCGCGGTTGAAATCGGAGACAGCCGGGCCGAACTGCTTGGAGCGCGCATAGGCGGAGCCGCGCATGTTCCAGGCCTCCGGATCGTTGGGGTTCTTCTCGATCACTTGGCTAAGGGAGGAGATGTCGGTGGAGGCCACTTGGTAGCTCTCGCCGCCGTCATCGGCATTTCCGACCCGCCCCACGGTCTCACAGCTCATCAGGCCAAGGCCGGCAGCACCCAGCAACAGGGCCGCCACGAACAGGGAGCGCGAACTCCGCAGGGTGGCCGGGGCGGCTGCATTCATGGGGTCTGTCATCATTCTGATCCGGACAGTTCGAGACAAGTCACAATGGCCAGGGTCTTTCGCCTTCGAGGCCTTTGGCCGGCAATTTGCCGCATTAACCTTGCTGGAAGGTAAAGCTTTCCCCTGAACTTTTCGCAAACGCAGCGTTTGCTGGCTTCCTGACCTAGAGCAAAGCGCCTTTACACGCAAACGCTCATTGCTCTAACTCATTGTTTTGACGCGTCTTTGCGATTCATGCCGATTCTGTCAAATCGCAAAACGCCATAGCGTCAAACGCCTTGCGCGCATCGTCACCGCTATCGTTCCCGAAGCCGCTAACGGCAAATCTGGGCAAGGCTGTGACAAACGCACAAAACACAAACGCCCGGCCAAATGCCCGGGCGTCTGTCGGAGACGGCAACTTCGATCGGAAGCGGAGCTTACTTCTTCACAACGCGGGGCGTTGCGGGAATCAGGCCTTCGCGCTGCAGCTTCTTGCGAGCAAGCTTGCGGGCACGGCGAACGGCCTCGGCAGCCTCGCGGGCGCGCTTTTCCGACGGCTTCTCATAATGGCCACGGAGCTTCATTTCACGGAAAATGCCTTCGCGCTGCATCTTCTTCTTGAGCGCCTTCAGAGCCTGATCAACATTGTTATCGCGAACGAGAACCTGCACGCGTGCTGTCCTATACTTGATGTGAATTGCTGCGGCGGCTTGACGCAAGAAAGCCCAGTGCCAAGGCACCGCCGAATTTGGAAGCGGCGTCATATCAGACGGGGCTTCACCTGTCCATACAGTTTAGCACGGATCAGCGACTCTTGGGGAAAATCCGCGTGACATGGCCCATTTTCCGGCCCGGTCGCGCTTCGTGCTTGCCATAAAGATGAACGGAGGCATTGGGTTCGGCCGCTAGAGCGCGCCAGGAATTGACGCTGTCGCCGATGAGATTTGTCATCACGGCGTTGCTGTGACGATCGGTCGAGCCGAGCGGCCAGCCACAGACGGCGCGCACGTGATTCTCGAACTGGCTGACCAGGCAGGCATTCTGCGTCCAGTGACCGGAATTGTGCACCCGCGGCGCAATCTCGTTGACACGCACGTTGTGATCGGCGGTGACGAACATCTCCACCGCCAGCACCCCGACATAGTCGAGCGCCGCGATAATCTTGGTGGCGATGGCGCGGGCCTGGTCCTCCACCATGACGGATAGCCGGGAGGGTACGATCGACTGGTCGAGGATGTGATCGTGGTGCTTGTTCTCGACAAGGTCATAGGTGCGGGCGGCCCCGTCATCGCCGCGGACCGCGACAACCGAGACCTCGGCCATGAAAGGCACGAAGGCCTCGAGGATAGCGGGCTGGCCGCCCATGCGGGCAAGAGCTTCGGAGAGGTCGCTGCCAGGCCGGATGATGGTCTGACCCTTGCCATCATAGCCGAAACGGCGCGTCTTCAAGACGCTCGGGCGCCCGAGCGCGGCGACGGCGGAGGCGAGGTCGGCATGGCTGTCGACGGCGCGAAATTCCGCAGTGCCGATGCCGAGGGAGCGCACGAAGGTCTTTTCCGTCAGGCGGTCGGCCGTGGTCTCCAAGGCGCGGACGGCAGGCAGCACCGGACGCGCGGACGAGAGGATGGCGGCGGTGGCGGCCGGGATGTTTTCGAACTCATAAGTGATCGCATCGACACTCTCGGCGAAGGCGGCAAGGGCGGCGGGATCCTCATAGGCAGCGCAGGTATAACGGTCGGCAATCTGGAACGCCGGGCTTGCCTTGTCGGGACAATAGATATGGCTCTGGATGCCGAGTTCCGCTGCGGCCAGCGCCAGCATGCGGCCGAGCTGGCCGCCACCCAGGATGCCGAGCGTCCCGCCCGGCGGCACACGCACGCCGCTCATGCCTTGGGAGCCTCGTCATTGCTGGGATGTTCGGCTACGGCGGCTGTCTGCGCCGCGCGGTAGCGATCGAGCCGGGCGGCGAGGCCTTCATCGTGCAAAGCGAGCACGGCCGCCGCCAGCAATGCGGCATTGATGGCGCCGGGACGGCCGATGGCCAGTGTGCCGACGGGAATGCCGGCCGGCATCTGTACGATGGAATGGAGGCTGTCGACGCCTGACAAGGCCTTGGATTCGACCGGCACGCCGAAAACGGGCAGGGGGGTGAGCGCGGCCGCCATGCCGGGCAGGTGAGCGGCGCCGCCGGCCCCGGCAATGACGAGCCGGTAGCCTTTCGCCTTGGCCGTCCGGGCGAAGTCGTAGAGACGGTCGGGCGTGCGATGGGCCGAGACGATCAGCGCCTCATAGCCGACGCCCAGCGTTTCCAGGGTCTGCGCCGCATGGCGCATCGTGGCCCAGTCGGACTGGCTGCCCATGATGATGGCGACAGGCTTGGCCTGCCCCGCCGCGGCGGTTGTTGGCATCGAGACTTCCTTCGGCAAAAGGGGTGTCTAGTGCATGACGCGGCGTTTGGGAAGGAGGGGAGCGTCATCCCGGACGCGCCGCAGCGCGAAGCGATGCTGCGCAGATCCGGGACCGTGGGTGGAGTAATGTATCTTCCCGCGATCCCGTGTCTGCGACGCAGCACTACATGCTGCATCGCGCACGGGATGACTTCGCATCAGAACGGGTGGTACTGGTAGAGCCAGGTCTCGCTCAACACCTTGTCGCCGAGCTTGAGATAGCAGCGCATCTCCACCGGATCGGGGCCGGTGACCTGCAGGTCGAATTGGGCGCGCCAATGGCCGTTGATGCCATCGGGCACCGCCTCGGTAAAGATATAGGAGAGTTCGCCGCGCGAGGCGGTGATGACCGGAACGGGCTTTACGCCATAGGGCAGGTCCTTGAGCGAGTCACCCAGGAACTCGATCATGAACTTGCGCAGGCCCGGCGGGCGCGGCTGTCCGGGATGGCCGCCATTGCCGAGACGCGTCGCCACGCAGCGGGCGAGATTGGTGGGGAAGGGCTCGTCCGCCGCCCAGTGCAGGCGGTATTTCAGGTTGAACTCCTGGCCGGCCTTGACCGGATCCTTCGGCACCCACATGGCGACCACATTGTCGTGGATCTCGTCATCGGTGGGGATCTCGATGAGTTGCACCTGGCCGTCACCGAAGGGCGCCAGGGGCTCGACCCAGAGCGAGGGCCGCCGGTCATACATCACGCCGTCGAGATAATGGTCGAAGATACGGTCGCGCTGCAGCAGGCCAAAGCCCCGCGGATTGGAATCCGTGAAGGTCGAGGTGATCGTCGCCGGCACATTGTTGAGCGGGCGCCAGATATGCTCTCCCCCTCCCGTCCACATCGCCAGGCCGTCGGAATCATGGACTTCCGGCCGCCAGTCGATCGCCGTCGGTTTCACGGTCTCCGAGAACCAGTACATCGAAGTCAACGGCGTCAGGCCGAAGCGGTTGATGTCGTTGCGCGTGAAGACACGCGCATCGATGTCCATCAGCACGGCCTTTTCGCGCGTCATCAGGAAGGAAAAGGCGCCGGCGACGGAGGGGCCGTCCAGCAGGGCATAAACCTTGATCTGGTTTGTGGATCCAGCCACCGGCTCCAGCCAGAATTCCTTGAAGTCGGGGAATTCCTCCTGGTGCGGTGGGTTTGGATCAGCCGCATTCACGGCAAGGCCGCGGGCGGAGAGGCCATATTGATAGAGCTCACCGATGGCGCGGAAATAGGATGCGCCGAGGAAGGCGACCCAGTCATTCTTCTTCCAGTCGATCGGGCCGGTACGCGGCTCCTGGAAGCGGAAGCCTGCAAAGCCGACGCCTTCGGGCAAGGCCTGGGCCGGGCTGTCGGCCGGCATGTCGAATGAGGATTTGCGGTAGATGATCTCGCTGGCGTTCTTGCCGTCGACCACGTTGATCGTCACCTTCTTCTGGAAGAAGGTGCCGAGATGGAAGAAAGTCACCGGGAAGGGGGCAGGTCCGTTTGCCCAAAGCGCGTCCTCGGTCTTGAACTTGATCTTGCCGAGTTCTTCATAGGTCAGCCTGGAAGTGATGTCCGCCGCAGGCTTCTCGGCCGGCACATAGGCTTCCGTCGCCAGCTTGCGGGCCCGGTCGACCAGTCCGTCGAAGGAAAAGGGTTCGGCGGGACCGAAAGTCAGGGCCCCTTCATCGGCGAACGCGGCCGCGGGCAAGCCCAGAACAATCAGGGTTGAAAGGCTCACGGCTCCCTGGAGGAATTGCCGCCGGTCGAAAGCGTCGTTCATCAACAAGTTCCTAACTCAAACCGAGCCGCAAGCTAAACAGGGAATATCTGGAGTCAATGCCAAGCTGTATTAAACATGGCCTATTTCATGACAATAGATTAATCCCACCGACGTCATGACCTTCCTTCCCGCTTCCTTCTATAACCGCAACGTCCTCCAGGTGGCGCGCGATCTGATCGGCGTGACGCTCCTGGTCGACGGGGTGGGCGGGGTGATCGTCGAAACGGAGGCCTATGATCGCGACGATCCGGCCTCGCACACCTATCGCGGACAGACGCCGCGCAACACAGTGATGTTCGGGGCGCCGGGCCACATCTATATCTATCTATCCTACGGCATGCATTGGTGCGCCAATCTCGTCAGTGGAGAGGGCGCGCGGGCCAGCGCCGTGCTGCTGCGCGCGCTCGAACCCCAGGTGGGGATCGAGCGCATGGAGGAGCGGCGGGGCGTGACGAAGCGGACGCTGCTCTGCTCCGGTCCGGGCCGGCTCTGCGAGGCCCTCGGCCTTACCGGTGCGCAGAACGGGCTTGCGCTGACGCAGCCCCCTTTCGAACTCCAGCGTCGCCGGGAGGAGCCGCCCATCGTCGCCGGGCCGCGCATCGGCATCACCAAGGCGATGGAGCGGCCCTGGCGTTTCGGGTGGGATGGCTCGAAATTCCTCAGCAAGAAGTTTTGAAACAAAAGGGCCCGAGAACGGGCCCTCTCTCCTCGCTTGAGCCGTCGTCCTACTTGCCGCCGAAGATGTCGCAGATCTTGGAGCTTGGCGAGCCCGTGCAGTGTTCCGTGGGCGAGCCCTGGGCGGGAACGATGCGGATGACGCGGTCATCGCCGACGAGGGCGGTTTCACCCGGCTTGACGATCTTGCAGTAGCCGATGGGGCGGTGCGGCGGGCAGATGAAGGTCTTGCCTTCGTAAAGCGTGATGGCGCTGGTCGGCGAGCGCGAATCCACCTGGAATTTGGTGCCACGGACGCCGATCGAGGCCTGGGGGGCCTGGATCTTGTAGGCGCTCTTGGCCGAGTCTCCCGTCGCGAAGCGGAAGGCGCCCCGGGCGAACTGCAGCACGACAGAGTTGGCCTTGCCATTGCCGGCATAGACGAAGGTGTCCAGGGTCACCGAAGAGCGTGAGCCCAGCATAAGGTGGGTGTTGTCGAGGAAACGCAGCTCGATCACACCGCTTGGCCCGGTCTCGATCTTTTCGCCCTGGTGGACTTTCGAGCCGATTGCGAGCAGGCCGGAGACGGTGCCATGGACCGCCGGCGTAAGGCCGACCACATCGCCGATCACGGTCGGGTCCTCGCCGACGGGCGCCTTTTGAGCGTAGGCTGTCTTAAAGGAATTGGCTGCAAGCAAAATCAGCAGCACGGGGACAAGACGCAGGAGACGGGCCATCATGACGAGTTTCGAACCATTGAGCGAATGTTACATTTGTTTGACGTCTGCTTTCCTCCATATTAACTCGCAAGCAAGGGGAAAGTGAAGCGCTATTAATCATGATGAGCTTTGCTTGCTCAAAATTAAGATACGTGTTGCTTTTTTGCATCCCAATTAATCCAAGGATGGGTTGAGAAGTGATAGTAATTGATGGGTATATCTTAATCCTCTTCGATCTGATTCTCTTTGTACCCAGAGCCTCAAAAGGACAATCAGGAGTCTAAGCCCCTCACATTACACTACGGAACTAACCCCTTTGGGGTAGAGGGTATCCGCGCAATTCATTGAAAAATGCAGATTTGTTGATTAGTCTCAAGCAGCCGCCGGTCACTGTCACGCCGCTCTGTACCAACAGGGAGGCGAGATAAAGCTCCGCCCCTTGTTTCATCGGTTAAACACGTTCCGTCGGCGTGGCTCATTCCTTATGACATGATGAGCCCGCCATCGACGTTGATGGTCTGGCCCGTAATGTAAGCCGCGTCTGCGCTGGCAAGAAAGGCCACCAGGCCCGCCACATCGTCGCCTGTGCCGGCGCGCGCCATTGGAATGTTGCGCACCCATTCGGCCATCAACTCGCCTGGCTTGTAGTTGCCGAGGAGCTTGCCCCAGGCGGTATCATTATAAGCCCACATGTCGGTCTCGATGATGCCCGGGCAGAAGGCGTTGACGGTGATGCCTTCCTTGGCCACTTCCTTGGCAAGACTTTGCGTCACGCCAACCACGCCAAACTTCGAGGCGGCGTAGTGGGGGGTGAAGATGAAGCCTTGCCGGGCTTGACCAGAGGCGGTGTTGATAAGCCGCCCGCCCTCGCCATGCTTGCGCATGCGCCGGATTGCTTCCTGGCAGCAGAGGAACACGCCCTTGGTGTTGACGTCCATGATCTTGTCCCACTCCGTCTCGGTCATGTCCTCGATACGAGCGATGGTGATGACGCCGGCATTCTGCACCGAGATGTCCACGCGGCCGAAATGCTGCTCGGCCGCGTCATAGAGGCCTGCGACGCTTTCCTTGTCGGTGACGTCGCCCACGAAGGCCACGGCCTTGCCGCCGTTGCCCCTGATCCCGGCCGCCACTTCCTCGACCCGCACTTCATTGGCGCTGACCAAAACGGCCGCCCCCTCCTCGGCGAAACGGCGAGCGATGGCGGCGCCGATACCGCGGCTGGCGCCCGTTATCACCACGGTCTTGCCAGCAAAGCGGGAAGGGGAAGTCATGGCATGTCCTTTCAGGTCGTGTTGATCAGAGCTTTGGAGGCGGTCCGCCGGCGAGCAATTGCCCGGCGGTGAAATGATCGGTGATGAGCACGTCGATATAGCCGCCAAGCATGGCAGCGCGGATGGCCGGCACTTTGCGTGAGCCCCCGGCGACCGCCACCACGCGCTTTGCCGCCTTGATTTCCGCGAGCGTCATCGAGATTACGCGGTCGTTCAGTGGCGTGATCACCGGGGCGCCCTGGGCGTCGAAGAAGCGCAGCCCCATGTCGCCGACGGCGCCGTGCTCGGCGAGTTCGTCGAGTTCCTCGCGCGTGAAGGCGTTGCCGGAATTGACCAGCATGTAGGAGGGCGTCATCGAACCGATGCCGACCAGCGCAAGCGTCACCTCTGCGAAGCAGCGCAAGGTCTCCTCCACGAAGGGATCGTTCACCAGGATGCGGCGGCTCTCTGGAGAGCCCGCGACGCCGGGGGCGGGCAGGAACTGCGCCTTGGCGTTGGTTAGCTGGGCGAGGCGGGTGACGATGTGCTGGGCGTGCGACTGCATGGTCGGATTGCCCATGCCGCCGAAAGTCTGCACCACCTTGCTCGCCTGCACCCGCTTGATCGGCGTGATGGCGTCCACCGTGCGCAGGAGCGACAGGCTCCAGGATGAGATGCCGATCACTTCATCGTCGGCGATCGTGCTCTCGAGGAAATGCGCTGCGGCATCGCCGATGGCGGCAAGGATGGCTTCATCCCGCTCGCTCATCGCTTCGGCGACGATGACTTCATCGATGCCGAAGCGATCGCGCAGCCCCGCCTCCAGCTCGGCGAATACGCCCGGGGGCGGCGTGATCGAAATGCGGACGATGTTCTCGTCAAGGGCCCGTTTCAGGAGACGCGAGACGCGCGCCTGGGGAATGTGCAGCCGCTCGGAAATGTCCGACTGCTTCACGGCGTCGAGATAATACATCTGCGCGACGCGGGTGATGAGGCGTAGTTCGTCGACCCTGGACATGGTTCTTATCGTTGTTTGGCAAGAATGAGTGTTCCGTGCGCTTGCGGCGCGGCGGTGCGGAAGCCTCCATTCTCGACCGGATCGCGGGGAACCGACAAGCGCCAATCTCACTCGTGCACCGTCGCATGCCCCCATGGCCAGGTCACCAGCACTCGAAGCCGCCATCCACGAGAAGGTCGACGCCCGTCACGAAGGAGGCTGCTGCGCTGGCGAGGAAGACCGCCGGCCCGACCATTTCGTCGACCAGAGCCATGCGTCCCATCGGCGTCTCGGCTTCGAAGCGCTTGACCTGTTCGGCAACCTCGGGACGCAGGTTCATCGGCGTCGAGGTGTAGCCGGGGCTGATGGCGTTGACGCGGATGCCGCGATCCACCCACTCCATCGCCAGGCTCTTGGTGAGATGTACGACCCCGGCCTTGGACGTGTTGTAGTGGATCTGCTGAATGCCGCGATTGACGATGGAGCCGGACATCGAGGCGATGTTGACGATAGCGCCACGCTTCCTCGGCAGCATCACCCGCGCCTGCGCCTGGCAGGACAGGAAGATGCCGGTGAGGTTGATGTCGAGCATGTGCTGCCATTGGTCGAGCGGCATCTCCTCGGCCGGCGCGGCATTGGCGATGCCGGCGGCGTTGACCGCGACCTGCAGCGGTCCGAGTGCCTTTTCGGCTTCGCTCACCGCCCTGGCGAGATCGTCGGCCTGCGTGACATTGCCTGCGAGGGCGATGGCCTTGCGCCCAAGCTTCTCGATAGCGGCAACGGTCGCGCCGATGCCCTTGGAACCCGGCAGGTCGAAGCCGGCAATGTCGGCGCCCGCCTCGGCAAGACCGATCGCGATACGCTGGCCGATGCCGCTGCCGGCGCCCGTGACGAAGGCGGTTTGCCCGTCCAGTCTGAAGATCTGCATGAACCCATTTCCTGCTGTCAAAGCGTGGCGCGTTCCATTACGGACACGCGATTGGCCTGATCGTGATCGAGGATGCCGCGGTTGAGGCCTCGGCTGAGGACCATCACGCGATTGGCAAGGCCCAGCACTTCGTCGAGGTCGGAGGAGACGACGATGACGGCAAGGCCCTGTTTGGCGAGTCCGGCGATGACGTCGTAAATCTGGGCCCGGGCGCCGACATCGATGCCGCGCGTCGGCTCGTCCAGGATGACAACCTTGGGCCGGCGCGAGATGCATTTGGCCAGCACCACCTTCTGCTGGTTGCCGCCCGAGAGGTGATTGACCGGCTGTCCGGGGCTCCCCTTCACGCCGAAGCGTTTGATATTCTCATTGGCATAGCGGCGCACCGCGCTCGGCGTGACGAAGCCCGAGGGCGCCACGCGCGGGTAGTTGCCGAGGGCGATGTTATCGCCGATCGTATGTTCGAGGATGAGGCCCTGGTCCTTGCGGTCCTCCGGGACCAGCACGATGCCGGCAGCCAGGCTGTCCGCCGGGCTTCTGGGCGCCAGCGGCTTGTCGTCGATGGTAATGGAACCGGCGGCGATCGGATCGGCACCGGCGATGGCGCGTACCAGCTCGGTGCGCCCGGCACCGACAATGCCGGCGATGCCGAAGACTTCACCGGCATACACGTTGAAACTGACGTCGCTGAAGGATTTGTCCGGCGCGCTCAGCCCTTCGACACGCAGAACCTCGCGACTGCCGGCGGCGGTGATGGCGGGGAACATGCGCTCGACCGAACGGCCCACCATGGCCTCGACCAGGGTCTTCACCGGCACCTGCGCAGTGGCATAGGTTCCGACCAGGCGCCCGTCGCGCAGTACCACCACGCGATCGGCTATGCGGGCGATCTCGTCGAGGCGATGACTGATATAGATGAAGCCCATGCCCTCCTTCTTCAGGCGCTCGACCTGTTCGAAGAGGTGGTCGGTCTCCTCGCCGCCCAGCGCCGCAGTAGGCTCGTCGAGGATGAGCAGCCTGGCATCGAGGGTGAGGGCCTTGGCGATCTCGACCTGCTGCTGGGCGGCGACGCGCAGATTGCGCACCAGGGTCGAGGTCGGCACGTGGAGGCCAAGGCGATGGAGCTGCTCGGCCGCGCGCTTCTCCATCCCGGCACGGTCGATACGCCCCATGCTGGTCGGCTGGCGGCCGACGAAGACATTTTCGGCGATGGAGAGATCGGGAAGCAGCCGCATCTCCTGGTGGATCAGCCCGATACCCTGGGACAGGGCATCACGCGGATTGGCGGGTGCGTAGGGCCGGCCATTCCAGGTCATGGTGCCGGTGGTCGGCTGCACCAGCCCGGCGATGATCGAGGAGATGGTCGACTTGCCGGCCCCGTTCTCACCGAGCAGGGCCACCACTTCGCCCGGACCGACGTCTAGGTCGACGCCTTCGAGCACGGTAACCGGGCCATATTTCTTGCCGGCACCGCGCACGGACAGGCCCACGGCGAGAGGTTCGTTGGATTGGGACATGGTGGGTCTCCAGGGTGTCATCCCGGACGCGCTGCAGCGCGAAGCGATGCTGCGCAGATCCGGGACCGTTCGAGGAGTAGGGCGCTCTTCGGGTCCTACCGTCCCGTGTCAGCGGTGCGGCATTGCATGCCGCACCGCGCACAGGATGACCGCTTACGGATGCTCGGCGATGTACTGATCCACATTGTCCTTGGTGGTCAACGCCGCATCCTGCAGTTGCTCGGCCGGCAACTTCTTGCCGGCGACGAGGTCGAGGGCCGACTGCAGGGCGAGCTTGCCCATGAACTGCGTGCGCTGGGTCATCGTGCCATCGAGCGTGCCGTCCTTCACGGCCTTGAGGCCGGCGAGGTCTCCGTCGAAGCCGAAGACCCAGACCTTGTGGTCGGGGCTGGTGGCCTTGACGGCTTGAGCCGCGCCAAGGGCGAGGGCATCGGCACGGCCGAAGAAGACGCTGATGGTCGGGTCACGCTGCAGCATGTTCTGGGCGATGTTGAAGCCCTCGTCCTTCATCCACATCTTGGACGCTTCGCGGGCCACCTCCTTGATGCCGGGGCAGGCCGCCATGGCTTCCTTGAAACCCTTGTCGCGATCGAGCTCAGGCGTGGTGCCGATCTGGCCCTGAATGACGCCCAGCACGCCGGTTCCGCCGGTCTGCTTGCAGGCATAATCGCCCAGCGTCTTGGCGGCGACCACCGAATTGGTGGCGATGAAGGTGTCGCCGGGGGCGTCGGCCGGGTTGCGGTCGACGGCGACGACCGGGATGCCGGCAGCCTTGGCCGCCTTCACCGGCACGCTGGCCGCGGCGGCGCCGGCCGGGATATAGATGAGGGCCTGCACCTTCTGCGTGATGAGATCCTGGATCTGGCTGACCTGCGTGGCGCCATCGCCCTTGGCATCGACGGTGATGACCTCGGCGCCCATGGCATCGGCGTTCTTCTCGACCGACTGCTTGATCTGGTTGAAGAAGTCGGCCTGGAGGTTGGCGACGGCGAGGCCCACCTTGATCTTGTCGGCGGCGAGAGCGCCGGAGAGAGCGAGCGGGGAGACGGCAAGAGCGAGCGCCAGGCCGAGCATGCGCGTTTTCATGGTCATAGAGCAGTTTCCTCAGTTGGTGGTTTGCTTGTTGAAGGTCTACTAGGGCACCGGGTGGGCACGGCCCGCCCCGATCTGGTTACCGGCGTCGCCGGATGAGGGTGTCGAAGGCCACGGCCGCCGCAATCATGATGCCGATGATCACGTCCTTGTCGTAGGTCTGGGCGCCGACCTGGCTGAGGCCGGAATTGAGGACGCCGATGATCAGGACGCCGATCAGCGTGCCTCCTATGCTTCCGACCCCGCCCGAGAGGCTGGCGCCGCCGATCACCACCGCGGCGATGGCGGTGAGCTCATAGCCGAGGCCGTCATAGGGCTGGGAGGTCTGCAGGCGGGCGGCATTGGCCATGCCGGCGACGGCCGAGAGCGCGCCGGCCACGGCATAGACGATCACGATCTGCAGCTTCACGGAGATGCCGGCGAGGCGCGCCACTTCCGGATTGCCGCCGATGGCGTAGAGGTTGCGGCCGGCGGGCCGGTATTTCAGGAAGGCCCAGGTCAGTACTACCAGAGCCAGGAAGAAGGCGGTGGTGACCGTGATCAGGCCGAAATGCCGATATGTATTGAGGGTGTTGAAGGCGTCCGGCCAACCCGAGACGACATTGCCGTCGGTGTATTTGTTGGCGAGCCCGCGGGCGATCGTCATCATGGCGAGGGTGGCGATGAAAGGGGGCAGGCGCGCCTGCGTAATCAGGAGGCCCGAGACAAGGCCGCAGGCCGCGCCTGCAAGGATGCCGATGAAGAGCGCGAGCACGAAGGGCAGGCCGACGATCGAGAACAGCCAGCCGGTCGTCATCGCCGAAAATGCCAGCACCGAGCCGACCGAAAGGTCGATGCCGCCGGTGATGATCACCAGCGTCATGCCGATCGCCAGGATGCCATAGACGGTGACCTGGTCGAAGATGATGATGGCGTTCTGAATCGTGAAGAAATGCGGCGCCCGGATCGAGAAGAAGGCGATCAGCACGAGGAGGCCGATCAGGGGCCCCCAAATGCCACTGGTCAGGTCGATCTTGAAACGGGACGTAGTCTGGCCCGTATTCTCCGCTTGAGCTGACATTCCTGTTCCTTCCCGTGTCGAGTTCGTCCGCTTTGCGCGATTATCCGTGCCGTTCAGGCGCAGGCCGAAGGCGCGAGCGCGCCACCGCGTCGAGCCAGTGCCGGCGTTCGACTTTCCGGGCGCGCGCCTCCATCACAGGCTCGAAGACATCGTGCGGACGTTCCAGCCCCGCGAGGGTCTTGGTGTCCCAGAGCCCGGCCTTGAGGCCGGCGAGATGGGCGACGCCGAGGGCGGAGAGTTCGGTCGTGCGGCCGCGCAGAATGGGACGGCCGATCATGTCGGCCTCCATCTGCATGAGCTGGTCATTGCGGGTCGGCCCGCCATCGACATGGAGCCGGCGCAGCGGGGTGCCGCTGCGGTCGAGGGCTTCCACTACGTCGGCGATCTGGTGCGCGATGCTGTCGAGGGCCGCGCGCGCGATGGCCTTGCGGTCGGTGCCAAGCGTCAAGCCGGTCAGGAGTCCCGTCGCTTCTGCATCCCACCAGGGTGCGCCAAGCCCGTTGAAGCCGGGCACGAGCGCGACGCCGTTGCTCGGCGTGGTCCTCGCGAGCGCGGCGAGTTCTTCAGTGGTAACGCCGAGGATGCCGGCAGCCCAGCGCAGGGTCGAGCCGGCGGCGCGGATGTTACCTTCCGCCGCCAGGGCAAGCTTATCGGGCGTGACGCCGTCGATGGCCCAGGCAATGGTGAGGCAGAGGCCCGGATCGAGTGAGGCGCCGTCGGCGACGAGGCCCATCACCGAGGAGCCCGTGCCCTGTGTCGCCTTGGCTTCGCCCGGCGCGATGGCGCCATGGGCGAAAAGGGCGGAATGGGAATCGGCCATCACCGCCAGCACGGGGATGCCGTCCGGCAGGGGCGCGAGGCCGCGCAGGGCGGGAAACGGGCCGGTCGAAGCCGTGAGCTGCGGTAGCGCCTCGGCCGGCACCCTGAAGAGATCCAGCAGGCCCTGCTCCCAGCATCCCTTCGCGACGTCGAGGAGCTGCGTGCGCGAGGCATTGCCGGCTTCGATCAAGTGCTCGCCGGAGAGGCGGCTGAGCAGCCAGCTGTCGATGGTGCCGAAAAGGATGTCGCCGGCCCTTGCCTTCGCCCGATCCGGGTCGAGCTCATCGAGCAGCCAGTTGAGCTTCAGCGCCGAGAACATCGGGTCGAGCGGCAGGCCGCTGGCGCGCCTCACCATGGCAAGGGTGTCGGGCGCGCCGATCTTGTGCGCCAGCGCGGAGGTTCGCTGGTCCTGCCAGGACAGGACGGGAGAAAACGGCGCACCCGTCCTGCGGTCCCACAGCAGGCAGGATTCGCGCTGCGTGCTGATGCCGGCCGCGACGACACGAGAGGCGAGGTCCGGCGAGACGCAGGCCGCGACGGCCGACTTGACGCTCGCCCAGATTTCGTTGGCGTCCTGCTCGACCCAGCCGGGCCGGGGATGGCTTTCGGACAAGGACGCCTGCCCGCGCGCCACCACGGCGCCGGAGCCGTCGACCAGCAGGCACTTGGTTGAGCTCGTGCCCTGGTCGATCGCGAGGACGAGCGGGCCTGCCATCAATGTATTCCCTTGCCCAGGAGGCCGAGCGCTGCCTTGACGATGCCCTGCGCATTCAGGCCGAAATGGTCGAGCAGGAACTGCGTGTCGCCCGTTGGCGCAAAGCCTGATACCCCGAGGATCTTTATCGGCACGGGATGGTGCTGCGATACGGTTTCGGCTACCGCGCCGCCGAGGCCGCCGCCGACAACCGCTTCCTCCGCGGTGACGATGCGCCCGGTTTCGCGCGCGGCCTTGAGGATGGTCTCTTCATCGAGTGGCTTGAGGGTCGAGACATTGAGGATGCGGGCCGAAATGCCTTGCTGTGCAAGCATGTCGGCGGCATCGAGCGCTCGCGAGACCATGGTGCCGATGGCGGCGATGGTGACGTCATTGCCCTCGCGAAGCATGGCGATCTTGCCCGGCTCGAACCGGGACTCGGACGGGTTGACGGCCGGGATCTTGAAGCGGGGGATGCGCATGTAGACAGGCTTTCCGGCGCCGGCGGCCCAGCGCACGGCCTGGCGGGTCTCCTGCGGATCGGCAGGCGCCATCACGGTGAGCTCGGCGATCGCCCGCATCCAGGCATAATCCTCGATCGAGTGATGGGTCGGGCCGAGTTCGCCATAGGCCATACCTGGCGACATGCCGCACAGCACCACCGGATATTGCGAGTAGGCGCAATCCGCCTTGATCTGCTCGGTAGCGCGGCCCGACAGGAAAGGCGCGGCGGCGCAGACGAAGGGAATCATGCCGGCATTGGCAAGGCCCGCACCGACACCCACCATGTTCTGTTCGGCGATGCCGACATTGACGAGGCGATCGGGAAATTCCTTCTGGAAGGCACCGAGGTTGCTGGAGCCGACACTGTCGTTGCATACGGCCACGATGCGGCTGTCGGCCCGGGCAAGAGCGGTCAGCTCCTCGGCGAAGGCAACACGGCAGTCGAACGTTTCTTTTGCGAAGGTTTCGGCCGCCCCGGCAGGGCGCGGAGTTTCAAGAGCGCTCATTTCGACAGTTCCTTCAATGCGATCTCGACCTGCTCGGCGCTCGGCACTTTGTGGTGCCACTCCACCCTGTCCTCCATGAAGGAAACGCCGCGCCCCTTATAGGTCTTGGCGATCACGGCGCGGGGCTTGTCGGTGCCTGGGGCAGCAAGAACCTCGAGCAGGGCCGCCGTGTCATGCCCGTCGATATCGGTCACGTCCCAGCCGAAGGCGCGGAACCTGTCGGCAAGCGGTTCGAGCGTGTTGGTGGCCTCCGTGCCGGCGCCCTGCTGGAAGCGGTTGCGGTCGACGATGGCGGTGAGGTTTGCAAGCTTGCGGTGGCCTGCAGTCATCGCGGCCTCCCAGTTCGAGCCTTCCTGCAGTTCGCCGTCACCGAGCACCACGAAGGTGCGCCAGTCCTGCCCGGCGAGCTTGGCGCCGACAGCGGCGCCGACGCCGATGGGCAGGCCGTGGCCGAGGGGACCGGTATTGGCCTCGACGCCGGGGATCTTGCGGCGGTTCGGATGGCCGTTCAGCGCGGCGAGCGGCTGCATGAAGGTGTCGACGGCTTCGGGATCGAAGAAACCGCGCAGGGAGAGCACGCTGTAGAAGGCGGCGGCGCAGTGGCCCTTGGAGAGGATGAAACGGTCGCGGTTCGGCTTGGCCGGATTGGCTGGATCGATGTCGAGCACGCCGAAATACAGGGTGGTGAGGATGTCGGTCACCGAGAGGTCGCCACCGACATGGCCAAGTCGCGCCTTGGCGATGGTCTTGACGATCTTGATGCGCACCTGGCGGGCGATCTCGGCGAGAGCCTTCGGATCAGACGTGGCGCCGAAGGCGGGGGAGGCCACGGCTCGCAACTCCGGGTCCGGGGCTGCCATCACGGCGTCCTGCAACGCTGATTGGCGATAGGGCGCTGTCATCTGTCCTCCCCGTCCGGGATTTGAATATTTATTCACTAATGATATTAAATTCAAAATAGCACATGGAACCATGCTGTCAAGTGCGGTCGTCATGACTTGTCAGGTCTGGGCGGCGAGGGCTGGGTGGGTGGAACTCCAATAGAAGCCAACCTCAGGTCGGCGGTCGCGGCGGAAGATCGTGATCCTGCCGCTACGAAGGATATCGGCTGAAAGGTTCCCTTGAATCGCTTCAGCACTATCCCATCTGGGGTGTGTCAAATCGCACAGACCGATTCGAAAGGATATGCAGGAGCGATTCGTCACCCTTAAAGCGCATGGCAGGTCAGCTTATGCTGCGGTGCAATATCGTTCGAATCCTGCTATGTTGAGGGCGATCAAAGAGAAGGCATTCACTCCCGTGAGCGAGACCTGGAAGACAAAATATGGCAGCCGGCGTGTCAAGCAGGCGCTTCCCACCATCGAGGAAGCCATGATTGCCGCGGAATGCCTTAGCGAGGATTTCGAGCAGCAGATCGAGATCGCTGCATCCCTGCTCGGTATCGGCGCAGAAGAAGTGCGCGCCGTCGCCAAGCGCCCGGCGCCGCTCAAGCCGACCGAGCGGCGGCTGAGCCTACCGATCGGGCAGCCCCGCGCCTCCGCCGCGCCGCGTTCCGTTGTGGTGGAATACCGCGCGCCCAAGCGCCTGGTCGGCGTGCGCTAGGGCGCTATCCGCGCCGGTCGCGGCTTACCCCAAGTCTCGAGGGAGCCATCGCCCGACGGCTTCCTCCTCCCGCAAATGGCATCGCCAGGCCCTGAACAACGGCGGCCGGTCTGCGAATGCGAAAAAGCGCAGATTGGTCCTTGCTCGCGACGAGCTTTCCCGCTATAGGCCCACTCCTTGCCGCTGCTCCCATCGTCTAGTGGCCCAGGACGTCGCCCTCTCACGGCGAAAACACCGGTTCGAGTCCGGTTGGGAGCGCCATCCGCCTTAGGCGTGTATGACCAATCCAGTATATCCCGTTTACACCACCTTCGAGGTTGCCGAAGCCGGTGAGCGTATCGATCGCTTCCTGGCGCGCCAGTTCCAGGGCCCTGAGGCACAGCCTCTTTCGCGCACGCGCATCAAGGCGCTGATCGAGGCCGGCCATGCGCTGCTCGACGGCAAGCCGGTGCTCGATGCCGGACATATCCTCAAGGTCGGGCAGACGGTGGGGCTGGGCGTGCCGGAGGCGGCGCCGGCCGAGCCGCGGGGCGAGGATATCCCGCTCGCCATCGTCTATGAGGACGACGACCTTCTCGTCATCGACAAGCCGGTGGGCCTCGTGGTGCATCCGGCCGCCGGCCATGAAAGCGGCACGCTGGTGAATGCGTTGATCGCCCATTGCGGTGATTCGCTCTCGGGCGTCGGCGGCGTGAAGCGGCCGGGCATCGTGCATCGGTTGGATAAGGATACCTCCGGCCTGCTGGTCGTTGCCAAGAACGATCGCGCCCATCAGGGGCTCGCCGCGCAATTCGCCGATCACGGCCGCACGGGGCCACTGGAGCGCGCCTATCTCGCCTTCGTCTGGGGCGGCACCCGCCCGCATGGCACCGTCGAGACCGGCATCGACCGCTCGACCCGCAACCGCGAGAAGATGGCCGTGGTGCCGCTCGGGCGAGGGCGCGAGGCGATCACCCACTATACCCTGGTCGAGACCTTCGGCGAACAGGCGGGCCAGCCGCTGGTCAGCCTGGTGGAATGCCGGCTCGAAACCGGCCGCACCCATCAGATCCGCGTGCACATGGCCCATCTCGGCCATCCCCTGCTGGGCGATGCCGTCTACGGTTCGGGCTTCAAGACCAAGGCCGCGCTGCTGCCGGAGGAGGCGAAGGCCGCTCTCGCCGCGATGGACCGGCAGGCGCTGCATGCCCGTCTGCTCGGTTTCGAGCATCCCGTGAGTGGGGAGCATATGGTGTTCGAGAGCCAGCTGCCGGCGGATCTGGCCGCCTTGGCGCAGGCTTTGCGGGGGTAATGACCCTGGGACCACAGGCTTCCAGCCTGCTCTTCCTCTCCTGCAGGTGTATCGTTTCCAAGAGCGGGCAAGGTGGCCTGCGATCCCAGCGTGCCTATCTCTTCCGGCCGAACCAGAAGCCGCCGGCGAGGGCGGCGATGACCAGGGCCTGGGTGACGGACTTCTTGTCAGGCAGCACTTCCGAGGCAAGGCCGGCGGCGGCGAGCATGGTGGCGGCGAGCGCCTCGCGGCGCTTGGCGCGCTTGTCCAACTGCATCGATACCGCAAGCGCGATCAGGGCGGTCACCGCGAACAGCCCGGCAAGGGCGGCATCCGCCCAATAGGGACCGTAGCGCTCGCCGACGAAACGGTGGAGACTTATAAGGCCGATGACCGCAATGGCCACCACGCAGAGCCCGGCGATGCCCTGCCACAGAAAAACGGCCCCGCGCTGGCGCAGGGCCGTGCCCACTTCCTTCTTGGCGAGGCTGCCGAGAGCAACAAGGCGCATCACGAGCGGTTCTTGCTCCACAGGCCGAGCAGCAGGCCGATCCCCGCGGCGATCGCCACCGATTGCAGCGGCTTCTTGGTGATATAGTCGATCGTGGCCTTCTGCAGGTCCGAGGCCTGCTCCCTGGCCGCATCGCTGATCTCGCCTGCCTTGCTTCCGACATCGCTCAGCGTGCTGTCGAACATCTGCCTGGCGCTCTTGGCTTCCTTGGAAAGGAGCTTCGACAAGGTGGACTTTTCCTCGTCGATGAAGCTGCTGAGCTGCTCCGTCAGGCGGGCAACCTCGGCGCGCAGTGCGTCGATATCCGTGGTGAGCGCATCGGATATGCGTGCCTTGGCCTGTTCCACTCGCTTGTCTCCATCCATTCTCATGTCTCCCGTACTGGTGAACGATGAAATGCGGTCTTCGTTTTGGTGTGCGAGGAACTTCCTTGGGGCAGATTTGTTCCCCTCAACAGATAGAGAACCCGGCTGATAGCACAAGGTAAACGAGTGGTTACGGTAAACACCACGGCCGCGGCTATCTTGATCCAGCGCAAGGGCCCAGACCTGCCGGTCATGCTGCAAGAGTCTTTCGGAGCCCTTAGCGCAATGCATGGCGGACCTCCCAAAATTGCAACGTGAAATCGCCGCAATCGGGCGCATGATACGCGGTCGATAGGGGATTGGTCCGTGTCTGCAAGGGCACATGCGGGGCCGCCAGGTGGTGCAGGAAGGTTCCTGAAGGGGTCTTCACAAATGCATGTGCCGTCCCCATATCACGTAGGCGTCGTCTGCCCAGTACGGGGGATGGCGATTGAACCGCCCAAAAAGGGGGTTCAGAGGAGAGGAACATATGGCTTCTGCCGCGCTTCCCGTCTTGGCCGCCGAGAGTGGCCTTTCGCGTTATCTCGATGAAATCCGCCGCTTCCCAATGCTCCAGCCGGAGCAGGAATACATGCTTGCGAAACGCTGGCGCGAGCATGGCGATCGTGATGCGGCTCACCAGCTTGTAACTTCGCATCTGCGTCTGGTCGCCAAGATCGCCATGGGCTATCGCGGCTACGGCTTGCCGCTGGGCGAAGTCGTGTCCGAAGGCAATATCGGCCTGATGCAGGCCGTCAAGCGCTTCGAGCCGGAAAAGGGCTTCCGCCTTGCCACCTATGCCATGTGGTGGATCCGCGCCTCGATACAGGAATATATCTTGCGCTCCTGGTCGCTCGTGAAAATGGGCACCACGGCCAACCAGAAGAAACTCTTCTTCAACCTGCGCAAGGCCAAGAGCCAGATCTCCGCGCTGGACGAGGGCGATCTCCGTCCCGACCAGGTGCAGTCGATTGCCAAATCGCTCGGCGTGCAAGCGCAGGAAGTGGTGGAGATGAACCGCCGCCTCGGTGGCGACGCCTCGCTCAACGCGCCAGTGCGCGAGGATGGCGACGGCGAATGGCAGGACTGGCTGGTCGACGAGACCAGCAACCAGGAGGCCCGTCTCGCCGAGAGCGAGGAGAGCGACAATCGCACCACCGCGCTCCGCCAGGCCCTCAACGTCCTGAACGATCGCGAACGGCGAATCTTCGAGGCTCGTCGCCTGGTCGATGATCCGATCACGCTCGAGGAGCTGTCGGACGAGTTCGGCGTCTCGCGCGAGCGCGTGCGCCAGATCGAGGTCCGCGCCTTCGAGAAGGTGCAGGCCGCCGTGCGCTCAGGCGTCGCCCGTCTCGAGGCGGTGCACGCCCCGGCCTAAGGTCAATACCGTCAAGGCAAGGAAGCCGCCCGAAAGGGCGGCTTCTTTTGTTGGAGTGCCGTTCCCGTCATTGCTTCGCTGCGCTCGCTGTGACGGGAGCTCCACTGCCGCTTCGATCTTACTGGATCGTAGCCGTGCCGTTGTTCCAGGCTACCATGGCGTCATTGAAGACCTTGTTGCCGGCCGGTCCCTTCTCGAAGGTGATCACGGCCCTGCGGCCATTGTCGAAGGCAAACAGGACGTCGAACCACTCATTGTCCTGCAGCATCTTGGCGTTACGCCCCTTCTCGTTGAAGGGGTCGGCGATGCCCATCAGGAACACGCCGGTCGTCACCTTCATCAGCACTCCATCGAGGGGCGTGCCGGTGACCTGCGGCGCGTGCTTGACGTTGACGCCGCTGAGCGAGCCAATATTGCCGTTGGGATAATCGGGCGGCACCGTCATCTGGATCTGCAGCAGGAAGGCGGCCGGGAAGGCCGGGTCAGAATTCCGGCGCAGGGTGAGCAGCGCCTTCATCTTGCGGTCGGGGAAGTTGAGCTCGCCGATAACCACCGTTTCGAGCGGACCATTGGTGCCGCTTGCCTGCGACTCCGTACGCCAGTTCACCGTCCCCTCGAAGACGCGTCCCTTCATGGGGGCCGTCGGATCCTCCTCCAGCATGCGCGCACGCTGTCCCTCGGGCGCCTGTGTCGGCGCAGAAGGCAGGAGAGGGGCCGGCGCGGTCGTCGGCGGGGGAGGCGCCGGCGTCCGCTCGGGCTCCGGCGTGATCGAGCGGGTCTGCACCGTCGGTGTTGCCACCGCGACCTGGTTCGGGGGCGGTGCGCTGGGCCCGCCGCCGAGGCGGTCGTTCAGCTTGGCGGGATCGGGATCGGCTGGCTTGGCGGCGGCTTGCGGCCCGGGCGCAGGTTGCGCCGGCACGAGCACGGTCTTCTCGTCATGGCTGCGCAGATAAAGGGCGGTGGCCGCACCGCCACCGACAATGAGAAGGCCGACAAGCCCCATCACGGCATAGCGCTGGAGACCGCCTCCGGCAGCGTTGCGGCGCGGGGCCTGAGGGCGGCGCCTCTCGGCCCGGCGTTCGACAAAAGCCGGCAGGCCTTCGGGCTGCCAGGCGGGCGCAGTCCCGGGCTCTTCCGCAGCGGCCTCATCCTCAGGCAGTGAAGCGTCATCGGCCGCGTTCGCGGGTTTGGGCGCCGCAGGGCGCTCGGAGGCCATCGGCTCGGGCGTCAGCTCGGCTTCGTCGTAGTGGTGCTCGACCCGCCGGATGGCCTCCTCCAGGAGGCCGCGCTCCCGCGAGATCTGGCCGGGGGTCAGGGCCGGGTCGGCGGCGTTGAGCTGCCGGAGCAGCGCCGCGCGCGCTTTTTCGTAAAGAGCGCTGCGGGTCTCCTGGGTATTGGGCAACAGCCCCTGTACCGCTCGCTGGATGGGAGGGAAATAATCCGTCGACACTCGTCCTGGCTCAATCTCTTGAAAGGCAGATGGGCTGCTGCAGGGACTCCAGGCAGCGCTGCATGGCCTTCGCCACGATTGATCCGCCATTCCAGGCGGAATCAAAGACTGCCAAACACCTGGCAAGCTAAGCGAATTTGCTTAAGAAACCGCCTAGCCTGACCTACGGCACTCACGCACTACCGCCCGAATCTGACCGGAATAGGTTCGCTCTTAGACTTGAAAAGGGTTTTGCACAAGGATCGTGTCATCCCGGTCCGGGCTGGTGGAGAGCACCGCCACGGGAGCGCCGATGAGTTCCTCGATGCGCCGGACATATTTGATCGCCTGCGCCGGCAACTGGGCCCAGGAGCGTGCCTTGGCAGTGGTTTCCTGCCAACCCTCGATCTCTTCATAGATCGGTTTCACGCGTGCCTGCGCCGCCTGGCTGGCGGGCAGATAATCGATCTCGCGGCCGTCAAGCTCGTAGCGCACGCATACCTTGATCGTCGTGAAACCGTCGAGGATGTCGAGCTTGGTGAGGGCGATGCCGGTGATGCCGGAAGTGCGGATGGTCTGGCGCACGAGAGCCGCATCGAACCAGCCGCAGCGGCGGGCGCGGCCGGTGACCGTGCCGAATTCGCGCCCGCGTTCGCCGATCAGGCGGCCGGTCTCGTCATGCAGCTCGGTGGGGAAGGGGCCCTCGCCGACGCGGGTCGTATAGGCCTTGGTGATGCCGAGCACATAGTCGATGGCGCTGGGCCCGAGGCCGCAGCCGATCGCCGCCTGTCCCGCCACCGTGTTGGAGGAGGTGACATAGGGATAGGTGCCGTGGTCGATGTCGAGGAGGGCACCCTGCGCGCCCTCGAACAGAATGCGGTTGCCTGCCTTGCGCTTCTTGTCGAGCAGGGCACCGACATCGTCCATGAAGGGAAGGACGAGGGGGGCGACATCGGCGAGCTCGCCGTAGAGCGCTTCCGGGTCGATCTCGGCCTGGCCATTGCCGCGGCGCAGGGCGTTGTGGTGATTGAGAAGCCGGGCGATCTTCGGGCGCAAGGCCTCGAGGTCTGCGAGGTCCATCAGGCGGATGGCGCGACGGCCGACCTTATCCTCATAGGCCGGGCCGATGCCGCGGCCGGTGGTGCCGATCTTGGTGCCGTCCGTCGCCGATTCGCGCAGGCGATCGAGCTCCTGGTGCAAGGAGAGGATGAGCGGGGTATTCTCGGCGATGCGCAGCACGGCGGGCGTGACCTTCACGCCCTGGTCGCCAAGCTTCTTCACCTCGGCCACGAAGGCACGGGGATCGAGCACGACGCCATTGCCGATGACCGAGAGCTTGCCGCGCACGATGCCGGAGGGCAGGAGCGAGAGCTTGTAGACGTTCTCACCGATCACCAGGGTGTGGCCGGCATTGTGGCCGCCCTGGAAGCGGACGACGACATCGGCCTGTTCCGACAGCCAGTCGACGATCTTGCCCTTGCCTTCGTCACCCCATTGCGACCCGACCACGACGACATTGGCCACAAGCACTCTCCCTTTCTCTCTGGCCCGGGGCCAATTTCAGTGTGCGACAGCCCGGACGCGCAAAAGCCCGGCTCATCCGATGGCCGGGCTTTTTCACTTCCTAACGGATTGTAACAGGCACGTAAACCCGTAAAATTCCGCCCTAAACCGCTAAAATACTGATTGTCATATATGACAATCAGGATTGACACAAAAGTGTCAACCGTCATTGATACCAGCGCCGCTGTAAAAACCCGTACGGGGAAAAAATGGGCCAGCGCGGCACCATCAAGGAGTTGAACATGAGCAGGAAAACGTGGCTTGGTATCGCATCGGTATCGTCCCTGGCCTTGATGGCCTCGATGGGCAGCGCGTTTGCCCAGAGCCAGGATTTGATCGACGCCGCCAAGAAGGAAGGTCAGCTCACCGTGATCGCGCTGCCGCACGACTGGTGCGGCTATGGCGCGATCATCGACGGCTTCAAGGCCAAGTACGGTCTGACCGTTAACGAACTCAACCCGGATGCCGGTTCGGGCGACGAAGTCGAGGCCATCAAGGCCAACAAGGGCAACACCGGCCCGCAGGCTCCGGACGTGATCGACGTGGGTCTTTCCTTCGGCCCCAAGAGCAAGGCCGACAACTTGATCCAGCCCTACAAGGTCTCGACCTGGAGCACGATTCCGGACACCGCCAAGGATGCCGATGGCGCCTGGTATGGCGACTACTATGGCGTTCTCACCTTCGAGGTGAACAAGGACATCATCAAGACCTCGCCCAAGGATTGGGCTGACCTGCTCGGCTCCGATTTCGCCAATGCCGTTGCGCTGGCCGGCGACCCCCGCGTGTCCAACCAGGCCACCATGGCCGTTTATGCTGCCGGACTTTCCGGCGCCAAGGGCGATGCCAGCAAGGCTGGCGATGAAGGCCTGAAGTTCTTCGCCGACCTGAACAAGAAGGGCAATTTCGTGCCCACCATCGGCAAGTCCGCTTCGCTTGCCCAGGGCACGACCCCGGTGATCATCCGCTGGGACTACAACGCCCTCGCTGACCGCGACACCCTGAAGGGCAATCCGGACGTTGACGTCGTGGTTCCCAACACCGGTGTGATCGCCGGCGTCTATGTCCAGGCCATCAGCGCCTACGCGCCGCATCCGAACGCCGCCAAGCTGTGGATGGAATACCTCTACTCGGACGAAGGCCAGCTCGGCTTCCTCAAGGGTTACTGCCATCCGATCCGCTTCAACGACCTGGTCGCCAACAAGAAGGTGCCCGCGGACTTGCTCGCCAAGCTGCCGCCGGCAGAATCCTACGCCAAGGCCGTGTTCCCCACTCTCGACCAGCAGAATGCAGGAAGCACTGTGATCGCGAAGGGGTGGGACAGCCAGGTCGGCGCCGCTGTCAAGTAAGTCGTTCTCATTACGATAGTTATCCTGCCCGGAGCCTCCGGGCAGGATTTCAATTTATGGCGGCAGGACGATGAGCGCTACTATCGAAATTGCTTCTCCGGCCCCCAAAGGGCGGACCGAAGCGCGAACGAAGACCTGGGCCGCGGTCGGTATGTTGCCCTTCGCGCTATTCGCCGCGATTTTTCTGATCATCCCGACGGCTTTGCTGATGGTCGGGGCCTTCCTGGATCGCGAGGGACATTTCACCCTCGCCAATCTTGGCGAGCTCTTCACCAATCCCACCATCGTCTCCTCGTTCTGGCTGAGTATCAAGGTCAGTTTCGCCTCGGCGCTTGGCGGGGCATTGGTCGGTTTCTTCGTCGCCTACGCCATCATCCTCGGCGGCCTGCCGGGCTGGATGCGGGGCGCCGTGATGACTTTTTCCGGCGTTGCTTCGAATTTCGCGGGAATTCCCCTGGCGTTCGCCTTCCTCGCCACGCTGGGCCGGGTCGGCCTCGTCACCGTGCTCCTGCGTGACTGGCTGGGCTTCAACCTCTATGCGACCGGCTTCAACATCCTGAGTTTCTTCGGTCTGACGCTGGTGTATCTCTACTTCCAGATCCCGCTGATGGTTCTGGTGATCGCGCCTGCGATGGACGGCCTGAAAAAGGAATGGCGCGAAGCCAATGCCGTACTCGGCGGCACCAACGCCGATTACTGGCGCCGCATCGCCTTGCCGATCCTCTTTCCCAGCATCCTGGGCGCCACCCTGCTGCTCTTCGCAAATGCTTTCGGTGCCGTCGCGACCGCCTATGCGCTGACGGGCTCGAGCCTGCCGATCATTCCGATCCAGTTGATGGCCCAGATCCGTGGCGACGTGCTGAACAATCCCAATCTCGGCTACGCGATCGCGTTCGGCATGGTGGTGATCACCAGCCTGTCGAGCGGCGCCTATATCTGGCTGCGCAGCTATAGCGAACGGTGGGTGCGATGAAAAAAGTCAACATTCTCTCCTGGCTGATCATCATACTGGCGATCAGCTACTTCATCGTCCCGCTGCTCGCGACTTTCGAGTTCTCGCTGCGCATGCTGCGTGGCCAGTACAGCTTCGAGGCCTATCGCGTCGTCTTCGTGCAGCCGGATTTCCAGATCGCATTTGGCCGTTCGATCCTGCTGGCGTTCGCGACCATCATCCTCAGCATTCTGCTGGTGGTTCCGGCCGCCTATCTGGTTCGCCTGCGCCTGCCGTCCTGGCGCTCCCCGGTTGAGTTCGTCACGTTGCTGCCGCTGGTGATTCCGGCAATCATCATCGTGTTCGGCTACATCCGGATGTTCAATTCATCATCCTGGCTACCCTTGACGACCAATGCCTGGACGACGGATCTCCTGCTCGCTCTTGGCTACGTCACGCTGGCGCTACCTTACATGTATCGTTCAGTGGACGCCGGCCTGCGGGCGATTGATGTCAAGACGCTGACGGAGGCTGGGCAAAGCCTGGGTGCCAGCGGTTTCACCATCCTTTCGCAGATCATCCTGCCCAATATCCGGTCCGGTGTGCTCAGCGGTTCCTTCATCGCCTTTGCCATCGTCATCGGCGAATTCACCTTCGCCAGCCTGCTGAATCGTCCGGTCTTCGGTACCTATCTGCAGCTGATCGGCGCCAATCGCGCCTACGAGCCGTCGGCTCTGGCCATTGTCGCCTTCATCATCACCTGGGCCTGCATGGGCCTGCTCCAACTCGCTGGCCGCTCGCGCGCCGCCAGACCAGCGCGCTGAGCGCCTTGGGAGGTCACGATGTCATTCCTCAATATCTCCAATCTCAAGAAGAGCTACGGCCCCAACCAGGTCGTGAAGCACTTCGATCTCTCGGTGAACAAGGGTGAATTCATCACCCTTCTCGGGCCCTCCGGCTGCGGGAAGACCACGGTGCTGCGCATGGTGGCCGGTTTCGAAACGCCGACCTCCGGTTCCATCCAGATGGACGGCAAGGAAGTCACCTCGCTTGCGCCCAACCAGCGCAATGTCGGCATGGTATTCCAGGCCTATGCGCTGTTCCCGAACATGACGATCGCGCAGAACATCGGCTTCGGCATGAAGATCGCCAAGAAGTCGACGGCGGAAACCGCCGATCGCGTCAAGCAGATGCTGGACATGATCAAGCTTCCGCACATCGCTGACCGCTATCCCTTCCAGCTTTCCGGCGGCCAGCAGCAGCGCGTGGCGCTGGCCCGCGCCATCGCAGTGCAGCCCAAGATCCTCCTGCTCGACGAGCCGCTCTCGGCGCTCGACGCCAAGATCCGCGTCTCCTTGCGCGACGAAATCCGCGTGCTGCAACAACAGCTCGGCATTACCACTTTGTTCGTCACCCACGACCAGGAGGAAGCCCTCTCCATGTCCGACCGCATCGTCGTGATGAGCGCCGGACAGATGGAGCAGGTTGGCACGCCCTTCGAGATCTACAATTTCCCCAAGACCAGCTTCGTCTCCTCCTTCGTCGGCCATCTCAATTACCTCACCGGCACGGTTGCCGATGCGGCGAGCGGGCGTTTCTCGATCGACGGCCAGGAGGTCGTGGTCGGCCGCGGCCTTCAGGGCACCCGCAATGGCGAAACCCGTCGCCTGGCGCTGCGCCCGGAGACGGTGGAACTCGGCGAAGGCGGCAATACCCGCAACACGCTCCATGGCAAGATCGACCTCGTCAGCTTCCTGGGTTCGATCGTGCGCATCCACGTGAATCTGGGATCGAATCGTCTGTCGCTCGATACTTTCAACACGTCGAGCGCGGTGCCGCCGAAGGCGGGCGATACGGTGGCCCTGAATTTCGGGCGCGACGACCTGCTGCTGCTGGACGACGCCGCCAAGGCGGCGTGAATTCCTGGGAGAGCGGACGTCCCTACGACACTCGCTTGAGTGTCGTAGGGACGTCCGCTCTCCCAGGTTACCCGAGCGGGCCCTTCCTCAGCCTCGACAGGTCGAAATCCCTGACATCCCGCAGCAGGTCCACGAAGGCCTGCGCGCCGAACTCGGCCGATTGCGCGCCGTGTTCGCGCGTTGCCTTCGAGGCGTCGCCCGCAGCGCCTTCGGGGCGGATGTCCTGCGCCATCCAGCCGAAGCCCCCCGGGCGGCCGGTGCGCAGATATTTGAAGGTCTGCTCCATCTCGTAGGTCACGGGACGGAAATCCCTGGCGCGGTCCATATGGACAAGCTCGGGTCTGAATTCGAGCATCAGCGCCGTCTCGACCTCGCCTGCATGGATGCCGAGCCGCATCTCATCCTCCGCGAAGGCACCCTTGGGATAGCCGAACATATGCCAGGAAGTGAAGGCGACCAGCATGCCATGACGCACCCGCAGTTCCCGCGCCACGATGTCCATCACCGCCATGTTGCCGCCGTGCGAATTGACGATCAGCAGCTTCTTTACGCCGGCGCGATGAACGCTCTCGCCGATCTCGACCCAGGCGCGCAACACGGTCTCCGCCGACAGGCTGATCGTGCCGGGATATTCCAGATGCTCGTTCGACTTGCCGATCATCTGGATCGGCAGGAAGGTGGCGGGAATGTCGGCGGGAATGAGGGGAATGGCCCGGTCGAGGTAGCCCTGCATGATCATGCTGTCGACGCCGACGGGCAGATGGGGGCCATGTTGCTCGACGGCCGCGATCGGCAGCACGGCAATCCAGGAGGAGGTGTCGGAGGTGCGGAACTCCTCCGTCGTCATCTCGAACCAATGGCGACGGGGCAGGGCAACGGAAGAGGGCATGGCAAGGTCCGGGCAGGAAGGAAAGGCCGGACGATAGAGCGAGGGATCGCGGACTTCCAGTGCGCTGTCGAGACGATATTGAGGCAAAACGGCTCGCCCTGCGATCTCAGGTCAGCGCACGCTCTCTTCTACCGGATCAACGGCTCGTCATAGGGACCGGGTATGCGGCGTGGGCTGCGGGGATAATAGGGCCGGTCGGGATAGTTCTGCGGCGTCAACACCGGCCGAGGCCTTGGATAGGGACGCGGGCGCACATAGGGCGGTACCCAGTCCGCGGGCCGGCGCCGAACCGGCGGGTCGACATAGACGGGAGGCGGCTCGTAAGCGGGGCCTTCCTGCACCAGCACGGGCGGACGGCCCTGGCGGGGAGGCTGGTAGTCCTTGCGCGTGGCGCGCCTCTTGAGGGGTTTCTGGCCCTGCGGCGGAGGCGGCGGCGTCGAGATGTAGGGAGCGGCGGCCGGCGCCACGGCCGGTGGGCAGACGGCCGCATGGCCCGGGCCGATATTGACAGCCGCAGCCGAGGCGGCGGTATTGAGCCAGAGCAGCCATTCGCCCAGGAAGTCCGGCTTCCACGCGATCACCGGACCTGTATCGTAGTCGATCAACGTGGCCGGCGGGGGTAGCACATAGACGGCGATGCCGCGCACAACCCTGATGCTGGTCACTGGTGCGCTGCCCGAGAAGGCTGCAGCGGGGGCGGCGGCCGGCTCAGCGTCGCAGCGATTGGCGAGCTTGGCCGTCTCGATGAAGGTCCATTGCTTGTCGGCGTTGAAGCTTGCCAGCGTGATTTCCTGCTGGTCGCTGTTCGGGGGCGTCGGCGCCCAGCCGGTCCAGTCGCCGCCACTGCGCCATATGACCCAGGCGGGCGCCCATTCGGTACCGGGGATCCAGACCCAGCCGGCCTGGTCGTCATGCGCCCAGCGTCCATAGTGGTGCACAATCTTGCCCCAGGCTGTGGGGTCGTCATAGGTCCAGCCATAGGTGCGGTCGTAGACCCAGTGGCAGGCGGGGTAGGGGTGCCAGCCCGCGGGCAGGGAGGTTGGCTGCCAGACATTGCCGTAACGCTCCGAATAGATGAACTGTCCGAAATTCGACAGCGTCGTCTTGAAGTCCTCGAGTGTGGGCGGCTGGGGCTGTACCGCCGCCGCGGGTGCCGCCTGCGCGGGTGCGGTCAGCCCGGCGATCGGCACGAGCGAGGACATGGCCAGCATCGCCGATGTCAACAGCACAGTTCCGATATTTCCCCTCGTGCCGGCCATCGCATGCCCCTCATGTGGGATGTCACCTCAATCGTGTGACATCATGGGCTCGTCGGCGTGACCTGTCCGTATGATTTGGCACACGAGCGGCGATCGGCTGACGCCTTGCCGGTTGCCCAAAATGAAACCGCCGGCCCCGGATCAACTCCAGGCCGGCGGTTGGGAATGCTCCAGCTTTGGCTGGGTCAGTGCACCGTCCCGGTGCTCTTCAACTTCTCAATTTCATCTTTCAAAAGGAGTTTCTTACGCTTCAGCTCTGCAATCTTGAGATCATCCGAGGAGGGATGCGACAAGGCGATGGTGAGTTCGGTTTCGAGAGCGTGATGCTTACGCTCCAACTCAACCAGATGCGACTGCACAGGCATTAACGGCTCCTTGTTGTCACAGTTCCGACATCTAACGTTCTCACGAAATGCAAGGCTTGTCGAAGGAAAATTCGAGATTTTTAGGCCTTCATCAATTGTGCAAAGCAGCAATTACATTAGTCGGAACAATAGTTTACTAGGCGATACACCAAGGTGCCTGACGCTGAAAAGGGTGCGGAAACAAGGATGTAGCAGCCTTGTTTCATGGTTCCCCCGCCAATGCCCACCAAACGCGTGTAAATAGATGGCGATATCTTTCCACAGCGCTTGCGGGTGACGAATCGCACCGGCATAGTTTGCGCTATAATCCTTCCCCGCGCGGCAACGGGGCAAAGCGAACAAGAATCGCAGTGTGGCTTTCAAGCCAAGGCTGCGCGGTTTGGAACGGAAAGGTAACGGCTTGTCAGATCCGCTGAGTGAGGAGGAGGAAGCCGCGTTCGTGGCGGAACTGGGCCAGCTGCGCCAGGAACACCGCGACCTCGATGCTGCAATCGCCGCGCTTGAACAGGTGGGCTCACCGGATCGACTGCAATTGCAGCGCCTGAAGAAGCGCAAACTTCATCTGAAAGACCGCATCTCCTATATCGAGGACATGCTGACGCCGGATATCATTGCGTAGTTCCTGGGATCGCAGGCCTCCAGCCTGCTCTTCCCTTGCCGGACAGCAATCCGTATCCGAGAGCAGGCAGAGATGCCTGCGATTGTCTATTTCAATCCCATCGTGCAAGCCTAGCTTTTGGATGCCTCCAGCTCGGTGGCCGCCGAGCTGGAGGCGGGAGGGGACGGGTCGTGCCTGCGATAATCGAAGGACTGACTTAGGAGTCTGACCACCCCTCTCTTTTCCATGAGGCCTGAACGGATACCGGCATTGCTCCGGAGACAAGCAGAGGACTTGGAAAAGATGACGAGCAGCCTAGCACACAATGTCGGCACCGACATCGGCAAGGATCATTTGGATGTGGCTGTCCACCCGGCAGGCCTCATCAAGCGCTTTGCCAACACCCAGGCGGGCCATCGCGCCCTGCTTGCCTGGCTTTCTTCCTGGACTGTCGAGCGTGTGGTGTTCGAAGCAACGGGGGCCTATCATCGCGCCTTCGAACGCGCGCTCAACCAGGCCGGCCTGCCGGCCGTCAAGCTCAACCCGCGCCAGGCCCGACGCTTTGCCGAAGGTATTGGCAGGCTGGCCAAGACCGATCGCATCGATGCCATGACCCTGGCCCGCTATGGCCAGGCCGTCCAGCCCGAGCCGACCCTCATCGTCAGCCAGGCCCTTGAGGAGATGAAGCAATTGGCCGCGGCGCGGGACGCCCTGATGAAGATCAAAGTGGCAACCCAGACCCGCCAGCAAACCGCCGAACTCCCCCTGATCAAGCGCCAACTCGCCAAGACACTGGCTCTGACCCAAGCGCAGATAAACGCCATCGACGAGGAGATCGCCAGGCGGGCCGACAAGGATCCCGCCTTCAAGCGCAGAGCCGAAATCCTCGATTCCATCCCCGCCGTGGCACCCATCACAGCTCACGCCATGCTCATCCACATGCCTGAACTGGGCACCCTGTCTCCCCCTCAAGCCGCAAGCCTGGCCGGCCTCGCCCCTGTCCCACGCGACAGCGGCAGCAAAAATGGCAAGCGCTTCATTCGCGGGGGAAGAGCCCTTCTGCGACGAGCCCTCTATATGCCCATGGTCGCCGCTATCCGATGGAACCCCGACCTCGCCGCTAAATACCAGGCCATGGTCGCCGCCGGAAAACCCAAAAAAATCGCCATCGTCGCCATCATGCGCAAGCTCATCATCCTCGCTAACGCCCTCTTGCGAGATAATCGGATTTGGACGCCTAAAGCTGCTTGACCGAATACGGATACTCCCAGGAATGGCGTCTGCGCTCCCGGCCCTACCCTGGCGCAGTACTGCTCTGGATCTCGCCCAGCATCCACTCGCGGAAGGCCTTGATCATCGGTTTGTCGGCCTTTGTCTTGGGCGCCACGAGATAATAGGCGAATTCCGGTGAAATCCTGAGCGAGAGATCGAAGGGGCGCACCAGCCGGCCTGCGGCGAGGTCGTCACCCACAAGGCTGGTGTTGCCAAGCGCCACGCCTTGGCCATCGATGGCGGCCTGCAGCGTCATGACGGACTGGCTGAAATGCAGGCCGCGGCTGGGGTCGGGCTTGTCGGCCTTGACGGCGAGCAGCCACATGCGCCAGTCCGGCCAGGCATCGCCCTGTCCGTACCAGTCAAGATGGATCAGGGTGAAATGCTGCAGGTCGTTGGGCTCGCGCAGCGGTACCGGGCCTTCCAATAGTCTGGGACTGCAGATCGGAAAGACCACCTCGTCGAACAGCCTGTCCGAGCGCAGGCCGGGATAGACCCCCCGGCCGAAACGGATGCCGACATCGATTTCTTCGCGGCCGAAATCGGCCAGCGTGTCGGAGATATCGATGCGCATCTCGATCTCCGGGAATTTCTGCCGGAAGTGCGGCAGACGCGGCACCAGCCACTTGGCCGCGAAGGAGGGGCCGGAAGAAACGGTTAGTGTCTCCCGATGCGTGGTGTTGGCGGCGCGGCGCAGTGCCTCGTCGATGGTACGCAGCGCTCCGGCTGTGGAGGACAGCAATTCCTCCCCCGCATGTGTGAGGCGCATGCTGCGGCTGGTGCGGAAGAACAGGCGCGTGCCAAGACGCTCCTCGAAGGCGCGGATCTGACTGCTCACCGCCGCCGGCGTGACGTCGAGCTCCGCCGCCGCCCTGGCGAAGCTGAGATGGCGAGCGGCGGCGGCGAACGTCCACAGCGCGCCCAGCCCTGTGCCAGATTTGTTCATCACATGCCTGCAATCATCAAGTTATTCTTGATGATGAAGATAGGTCATCTGCCTTGATGAATCCACATAAAACATTGAAAATGAATGTCATAGGGAAACCAAGAACTAACTTTTTGTTAAGGATATGTGTCATGTCGAGCGTTGAATTTCACGAGGATGAATGGGGCCGTCAGTGGAGCTATTCCCCGGCCCTGCACGGGACGCAGGTTCGGGTAAGTTATCCGCTCTTTGCAACGCTATTCGAAGGTCTACAATCGCTGATCGAAAAGGCGGCGGAGCGCTATGACCGGCACCAGGCAGAGCTTTTCGCCTTGTCGAGGCCGTCCCGCCTGCACGACGCCTACAGCGACGAGGATGTGCTCCCCGTGCTTTACACCCCACATGAAGGGGTTCGCGACGAGTTCGGCCGTCCGATCGGCTGATCTCGGAGCAGGGTGACCGTGATCTGAAAGGCGCGACCGGGAAGCCGGCCGCGCCTTTGGGTGTTTTAGGATCGCCGTTCGAAGGAAGTGCGGCGGCAGGCAACAAAGGAAAAGCGCGACCACGCCTTGCCGTGATCGCGCTGCAATGGCGCATCGATGCCGGACGGCCGAGAAGCCTCAATCGTCCTTCTGCTTGATGCCCTTGAGCTTGGCGAAGACATTGGCAACATCGAGTACCTCTTCGTCTTCGTTCTGGCGCGGCTTGTTGCCGAGCGAAGCGAAGGGATCCTCGACCCTGTGGGCACGCTCGGCTGGGCCCGTGGTGATCTCGGCCGGCAGCAGCGTGGCGCTTTCGGGCTCTGGTGCGCGGTCCTTAGAGGCGCGGGCCACCTCGAAATCGAGGTCGATCTGGGTGCACAGGCCCAGCATCACCGGATCCGCCGGGGTGAGCTGCTGGGTGTTCCAATGCGTGCGGTCACGGATGGCGGCGATCGTGGTCTTGGTCGTGCCGACCAGGCGCATGATCTGCGCATCCTTGAGTTCCGGATGGTTCTTGACCAGCCAGAGGATGGCGTTCGGGCGATCCTGGCGGCGTGAGACCGGCGTATAGCGCGGGCCCTTCTTCACCTTGGCAATGGCGATCTTCACCTTCGGCTCCGCCAGCTTGAGGCGGTAGTTGGGATCACGCTCGGCACGGGCGATCTCCTCGCGCGTGAGCTGATTGGCAATCACCGGATCCTGGCCCTTGATGCCGGCGGCGACTTCGCCATCGGCGATGCCCTTGACCTCCAGCGGGTGCAATTTGCAGAAATCGGCGATCTGGTCGAAGGTGAGGGCGGTGTTCTCAACCAGCCAGACAGCGGTGGCCTTCGGCATCAGCGGGGCGGTCGACATAAGCATCTCCTCGGAAGCATGAACTCGCTGCCGCCTCGCACCGGCCTCCCGGAGCGAAGCCCGACGCGAGCTGATTGTCGGGATTCATCCCCCATATAGTCGTCGTCGGGCCGAAAGGAAAGCCTGTTACGCATTTTCGAGGGTGCAGGACGTCGACAAAAGCCGATGTACCGGTATCATGACGCTGCGCAAGGTTCGGAATTCGGGAGCGAGACGTATTCGATCGGCTCAACGTCGTGCAGATAGCGAGCGGTCCCCCGACTGTTACGCCAGGAAGTCGCTACGAACTCTTCATCGCGAACGCGGATGGGATAAGGCTTGCCACGACGCAGGAGATGGCGGCACAACGGGCCGAAGAGGGGCCGCGAGCCCGGGGCTGCAGGAGAAAGACATGGCCGTTTTCGACGACGAACCACGCAAGGCTGCTGCGGGCCACCAGATCGGCCAGGATCTTTCCACGCTTTCGCTGCACGAGCTCGATGAACGCATTGCGGCGCTGAAGGACGAGATCAAGCGCATGGAAGAGGCGAAAGAGCGCAAGGCCGCCTCGATGTCGGCAGCGAGCGCGTTTTTCAAGAAATAGACGCTGGGAGCGCGTGCCCCCGGATTAACCGAACAGTAAGTTTTCTCAGGTAGCCTGTGCCCATTCCAGCTTTCCTGGATGTTCGAGTGGCTCCTGTTCACTCTGTTTGACGCCTCCCTGTTTCTGACTTGGATTAAGCCGCGATCTTCTCGCGGCTTCTTTTTGCTTGCTTCTCCCAAAACAAAAGCGGACCCGAAGGCCCGCTTTCAGCGTCACCGCGATGGTAGCTCGGATCAGCGCTTGAAGCTGATGCCGGCGAAGCGCTGGTTGAACTTCGATACGCGGCCGGCGCGGTCGAGGAGCTGCTGCGTGCCGCCGGTCCAGGCCGGATGCGACTTGGGGTCGATGTCGAGCTGCAGCGTGTCGCCTGCCTTGCCATAGGTGGAGTGCGTGTAGAACTCGGTGCCGTCGGTCAGAACGACCTTGATTTTGTGGTAGTCGGGATGAATGTCGGCCTTCATGGGGGTCAAATCCTGCTCTTTGCCGGAGCGCTACCCCGGTCGGATAAGGTCAAATTCGAATGAGTGGCGGGTCGATAGCGCAAAACCCGCCAATGTTCAAGCGTCTGTCTGCAAGTGCCGGTCGACAGAAGTCGATAAAAGATCGGGAAACTCGGCCTTTCGTCATCACCGGGCTTCGTGCCGGTGATCGAGGGGGGCGCGATGCTCGATGGAAGTTAAGACTGGATGCCCGGGACGAAGCCCGGGCATGACAAAATTTGCGCCTTTCCAGGGCTCAGCGCCGCTACAGCAAAGTGCCCTTGAGGATGAGCAAGGCCACGGAGAAGTAGATCACCAGCCCCGTTACATCGACGAGCGTGGCGACGAAGGGCGCCGAGGCACTGGCCGGGTCGAGACCGCACTTCTTCAGGGCGAAGGGCAGCATGGACCCCGCCAGCGAGCCGAAGGTGACGATCGCCGTCAACGCCATGGCGATGGTGAAGGCGACGAGGCCCCAATGCACGCCATAATCGAAGAAGCCGGCGGTTTGCCACACCGTGATGCGAAGCACGCCGAGCACGCCCAGAATGGCGCCGAGGCAGATGCCGGTCGGCAGTTCGCGCAGCGCTACCCGCCACCAGTCCCTGAGCTTGACCTCGCCAAGTGCGATGGCGCGGATCAGCAGCGAGGTCGCCTGCGAGCCGGAGTTGCCGCCCGAGGACATCACGAGTGGGATGAACAAGGTGAGCACCGCCGCCTTGTCGAGCTCGTCCGAGAAGTGCTGCATGGCGCTGGCGGTGAGCATTTCCGAAAGGAACAGGATGCACAGCCAGCCGGCGCGCTTCTTGATCATCGCCCAGAAGCCAATGGTGTTGTAAGGCTCGTCCAGAGCCTCCATGCCGCCGAACTTCTGGGCATCCTCGGTGCCTTCGGCCACGATGGCGTCGATGATGTCGTCGACGGTGACGATGCCGATGACATGCCAGCTCTCATCGACCACCGGCACGGCCAGAAGGTCGTATTTGGAGATGAGCTTGGCCACCTCCTCGCGGTCGGCTGTGGGGGAGACCGTGATCGGCTTGTCGAAACGGGCGGCTGTGAGCACCGAGGCCTTGGGATCGGCCGTGATCAGGCGGCGTAGCGCCACGGCTTTGAGAAGCTGACGGGTCTTCGGATCGAGGACATAAACCGAATAGATCGTCTCGCGGGTGCGCTCGACGCGGCGGATATGGTCCAGCGTCTGCTCCACCGTCCAGGAGGAGGGCACCGAGACGAATTCGGTGGTCATCAGAGAACCGGCGCTGTCGACGGGATAGGACAGCACCTTGTCCAGCGATGTCCGGGTCTCCGGGTCGAGGCGCTGCAGCAGGTCCGAGCGCGGCGGATCGTTCATGTAGCGGAACACATCCGCCACACGGTCCGAGGACATGCCCGCGAGCAGTTTCAAGGCGCGATCGGTCGGCAGCGCCTCGATCAGGGCGGCGGGATCGTCCAGCCCGGGTTGGTCGAGCACTTCGATGGCGCGCTCGTCGGGCAGGTGGATGAGGACGCGGGCCTGCTCCTCGATATCCTGCTCATTGAGCAATTCGACGATATCGGCGACATGCTCGAGACCGAGGCAGACATCGAGGATGTCGCGGTCGGCGAGGTCGACATTCTTTTCGGCCAGGTCTTCCATGGCTCTTCCTTCCTATCGGCCGTTGCCGGCCGGAAGGATGAGCCCGCGAATGCGGTCAGTCCATCTCAGCCGTCAACGGCGCGAACATTCGACTGGTACTGTCGCTTGGCATGGATCTTGGGGTCTCGTGGGGTCCGGGATACGAATAAATTCGTGAGCCGGAACAATGGCGAATTGCGCTTCTGCGCCGTCGCAGTCAAGCGCTTTTTTGCGCGGTGCACGGGGGTATATGCCGCGGCAAACTGTAGCGGTTCGAAACGGCGCGATTGCAGCCGGGGCCGCGGCACGGCATTGTCCCGCGCGCTCGTGAGGAAGATTGTTTCGTGGCTACAGAAATAACCGCCCAAACCCCGGAAACAGCGGCTGAGATGGCCAGAAGGAGCCGTTCCCTGCGGCCGCTTACGGCGCTCGCGCCCTACGCCATGGTCTATCGCGGGCGCATTCTCCTCGCCTTCGTCGCACTGCTCGTCGCCTCCGCCGCCACGCTGGCGGTACCGATGGCCGTGCGCCGCATGATCGATTTCGGCTTCCTGTCCTCTCATGCCGATACGATCAATTCCTATTTCCTCGCCATGGTCGGCGTGGTGCTGATCCTGGCTCTGGCCAGCGCCTCGCGCTATTACTTGGTGATGACGCTCGGCGAGCGGGTCGTCGCCGATGTCCGCACGGCGGTCTTCGCTCATCTCACCGAATTGTCGCCCGTCTTCTTCGACACCGCCAAGACAGGCGAGGTTGTATCGCGTCTCACCGCCGACACCACGCAGATCAAGGCTGCCTTCGGCTCTTCCGCCTCGATTGCGCTGCGCAATCTCTTCCTCTTCGCCGGCGCAGTGGCGATGATGGTGTGGACCAGCCCGAAATTGTCGGCGCTGGTGCTGATCGCCATTCCCATCATCGTGCTGCCCCTCGTCGCCTTCGGGCGTTCCGTACGCACGCGTTCGCGCAAGGCCCAGGACACGCTCGCCGATGCCTCAGCCTATGCCGCCGAGATCATCGGCGCCATGCGGGTGATCCAGTCCTTCACGGCCGAGCGCCTGGCGATCGGGCGTTTCTCCGGTGAGGTCGAGAAGGCCTACGAGGCTGCCGCGACCTCCACGCGTTCGCGCGCCGTGCTCACCGCCATCGCACTCTTCCTGGTGTTCGCCTCGGTCGTGGCGGTGCTTTGGCTTGGTGCTCATGACGTGGTGGCTGGCACGATGACGCCGGGCACGCTGTCGCAATTCGTGCTCTATGCCGTGTTCGGCGCGGGCGCGCTGTCCGAGCTCGGCCAGGTCTGGTCGGAGATCGTGCAGGCCGCCGGCGCGGCCGAGCGGCTTGGCGAACTCCTCAACGAAGTGCCGGCCATCGCGGCACCGGCACGGCCCGTTGCGCTTCCAGAGCCCGCCCGCGGCGCCATCACGTTCGAGAAGGTCGAGTTCGCCTATCCCGGCCAGCCCGACCGGCCGGTGGTGCACGGCATCGACCTCGACGTGAAGGCAGGCGAGACCGTTGCCATCGTTGGTCCCTCCGGCGCTGGCAAGAGCACGCTGTTCCAGCTCCTGCTGCGCTACTACGATCCGCTGCAGGGGCGCGTGACGCTCGATGGCATCGCCCTGCCGACCGCCGACCCCAAGCGCGTGCGCCAGCGCATCGCTGTGGTGGCGCAGGATCCGGTGGTGTTCGCCGCCAGCGCCCGCGACAACATCCGCTTCGGCCGCGCGGACGCCAGCGATGCCGAGGTGGAGGAGGCTGCGCGCCTTGCCGCCGCCGATGGTTTCATCCGCGCCATGCCGCAGGGTTATGACACGCCAATCGGCGAGCGCGGCGTCACCCTGTCGGGCGGCCAGCGCCAGCGCATCGCCATCGCCCGCGCCATCCTCAAGGATGCGCCGGTGCTGTTGCTCGACGAGGCGACCTCGGCCCTCGATTCCGAAAGCGAGAAGGCGGTGCAGCGCGCCCTTGACGGCCTGATGATCGAGCGGACCACGCTGGTGATCGCCCACCGCCTCGCCACCGTGCAGGCGGCGGACCGCATCGTGGTGCTGGATGAAGGTCGCATCGTCGAAGAGGGCACGCACGATGCCTTGGTGGCGAGGGGCGGCCTCTATGCGCGCCTGGCACAGCTGCAGTTCAGGGACGCGGCGTAGGCCTTTATTTCGGATGCTACCTGAAATGGTCTAAACAAGACGAGCGGGGCCAGGATCTGGCCCGTGTCATCCCGGAAAATCATGAATTCTTTATCGAGTATCGCCGGGGTGTCGGAGGCACGGCGGCCGTGCCTCCCTGCTGTGCCGAAGCAGCGCTGTCACGGCGCGATGCTGTCCGTGGGATCGGCCGGCTTGCGATCCCGGGCCGCCGCCATGACGATTTCGTTGAATTTGCGAGCCGGCATGGCTTCCAGCGGCTTGAACAGCCCGATACCCCGAACCGGCACGAAGATATCCTCGCCTGCATCCTCGTAGTGAAGCCAAAAGGCTTCGACATAGAGTGCGGGAATGCTGACGAAACGCAATTCGGGAGGAGCCTTGCCTTTCGTCGCGAGCCTGGAAGCTTCGTCAGCGCCCTGCTGCATCAGTTCGACGGTCGCCGGATCGCTCTCAAAACTGCGCAGGCCCGCTGCCTCGCCTTGGTCGAGATCGTAGAGAGCCGTCGCCTTGCCGTTCTCGACATCGAACACGCGCAGGAAGCGTTGGGAGGACGATGAGAAGATGTCGTCGCCCTTGGCCTTCTGGATGTCCGTGATGCCGGCGACATAGACCAGATGGGCGGCCGCAAGGGAAGCATCTGCCGACTCCGTTTGCTCGGGAACGGCGTTCTTCATGCCGACAAGCGGGCGGATCTCCTGGATCCTGCGGGCAACCAATGGCGGAAGGTCGGCGAGTATCACGTGCAAGTTTGGCCACCTCTTGGTGAAATAGGTATGGGTCCACTGTCCGCTGCCGCGATAATTGCTGGTGAATGTGGCAAGGGACGGATGACTTTTGCCGTATATCGGATCGTCTATATCGAGGAACTCGAAGGGCCCGACCCGGCTATAGCCATAGATGGCGACGAAATGGCCGCCACCCCCGGACCAGCCTATGCGAGCGCCGATGACCCGACCGGCATCGATTTCGGCCTTGATCGCCTGGAAGGTGATCGTGGCGGACACCATGTGATCGAGGTTTTGCGTCAGGGTCAGCGCGCGGTCGAGATACCAGGGGACGTTGCAGGGGCTTGGCACAGGCGATGAGCAGCAATTGTTGAAGCCAAGTTCCCCATTGGCTACCAGGCATTGTGTCCAGCCGCTCCAACGCCAATAGAAGTGCGATACGCTCGTCGATGTCGCCGCCCAGCACCAATTTGTCTGCGTCTGGGTCTGCATGTTGAAAGGCAGATGCGCGGAAACGAATAGGATATTGTTGATCGTCTTCGAAGTGGCCAGCTGGCCACTATAGTGAAGTGTGTAATCGAAGAGAGGCGTGTCAGGCATGAGCTTGCTCCTCGAGAGCTTGATTTATTCTCCTGAGATCTGCTGCATTCCATTCAATGTGCTCGCCATTGTGGCTATGCTCGCAAAGGATACGCCGATGCCGTGATTGCGGTGTGAAGGTACTATTTTCCGCAAGATAAGCGTTGAGGACATGAAAAAGGCCGGTCCCAGGAACCGGCCTTTCCGAAGTTCGTGTTAGGCAAGTGTTCACGCCGACGGCGCCGGCTCCATGCCAGGGTCCGCCGACGGCGGGCGGCGGCGGGGCTTGCCCGGCGAAATCGCCGAGCCGCGACTGGGCGCGGGCTCTTCCAGGGGATCGCGAGACGGGGGCTTGCCGTTGAGGAGATCCCTAATCTCGTCGCCCGTCAGCGTCTCGTATTCGAGCAGGGCATGGGCCAGGTTCTCAAAGTCGCCCTTCTTGTCGACCAAGATGCGACGTGCCTCGTCAAGGGCCTCGCCGACCAGGCGTCGCACTTCCGAATCGATCTTCTGGGCGGTGGCTTCCGACACGCTCTGGGTGCGCCCCATCGACATGCCGAGGAAGACCTCGTCCTGGTTGTCGCCATAGGCGACGGTGCCGAGGATATCGGAATAACCCCAGCGCGTGACCATCGACTTTGCCAGTTTGGTTGCCTGTTCGATGTCGCTTGTCGCACCCGAGGTGATATTGTCCTTGCCAAATTGCAGTTCTTCGGCGACGCGGCCACCCATCAGGATCGCAAGCCGCGAAGTCATGAAGGTGTACTTATACGAGTAACGGTCCCCCTCTGGGAGCTGCATGACAAGCCCAAGTGCGCGGCCACGCGGTATGATCGTTGCCTTGTGCACGGGATCGGCCAGCGGCACGTTGAGCGCGACGATGGCGTGACCGGCCTCGTGATAGGCGGTCAGCTCCTTCTCCTCCTGCGTCATGGCGGCGGAACGGCGCTCGGCACCCATCAGGATCTTGTCCTTGGCGTCCTCGAACTCGACATGGGTGACCATGCGCTTGTTGCGGCGGGCTGCAAGCAGGGCGGCCTCGTTGACCAGGTTCATCAGATCGGCGCCGGAAAAGCCGGGCGTACCGCGGGCGATGACCTTGAGGTCGACGTCGGGCGCCAGCGGCACCTTGCGCACATGTACGCGCAGGATCTTCTCGCGGCCCGACAGGTCGGGGTTGGAGACGACGATCTGTCGGTCGAAACGGCCTGGACGCAGCAGGGCCGGATCGAGCACGTCGGGACGGTTGGTCGCGGCGATGATGATGATGCCTTCATTGGTCTCGAAGCCATCCATCTCGACCAGCAACTGGTTCAGCGTCTGCTCGCGCTCGTCGTTGCCTCCGCCCAGACCCGCGCCGCGATGGCGGCCGACCGCGTCGATTTCGTCGATGAAGATGATGCAGGGTGCGTTCTTCTTGGCCTGCTCGAACATGTCGCGCACGCGGCTGGCGCCGACGCCGACGAACATTTCGACGAAATCCGAACCCGAGATGGTGAAGAAGGGCACATTGGCTTCACCCGCGACGGCGCGAGCCGTCAGCGTCTTGCCGGTGCCAGGCGGGCCGACCAGCAGCACGCCGCGCGGAATGCGGCCGCCGAGGCGTTGGAACTTCTGGGGATCGCGCAGGAACTCCACGATTTCCTGCAGGTCTTCCTTGGCTTCATCGATGCCCGCGACGTCATCGAAGGTGACGCGGCCATGCGCCTCTGTGAGGAGCTTGGCCTTGGACTTGCCGAATCCCATCGCCTTGCCGCCGGCGCCCTGCATCTGGCGCGAGAGGAAGATCCATACGCCGATCAGAGCGAGGATCGGCAGGGCCTGCAGCAGGAGCTGGAGCAGCCAGGGCGTCTCGCCCGGCGGGGCGGCGCTGACCTGAACATTATAGTCGTTCAGCGTCTTGGCCAGGTTCGGATCGTTCGGCAACTGGGCGCTGAATGGCTCGCCCGTCGTATAGGTGCCAGTCAACTCGCTGCCGGTGATGGTGACAGCCTTGACCTTGCCATCCTTGGCGGACTTCACCAGTTCCGAATAGGAGATGGCACTGTTGGCGGAAGCGCTCTGGCCACCTGTCTGACGGAACAGGGTGAACAGCGCCAGCAACAGCAGCACTACGATCACCCAAAGTGCAAAATTACGGAAGTTCGCGTTCATCTCTTGCCTTTCGTGGCAGCCGTTTTGCGGTGTCGCGGCGAGTGCCACAGGATATCCTGGCTAAAATAGGCATATGGAACTCAAATGCCAAGGCAAGCCCTCGGGATAGATTACCGAACGCTCCCTTACAGGGCCGCAGCGCGCTTGTCACGGCCAAGACGCTGCAGGAACCTCATTTCATAAGATATTGAACAGGCGGCCCATTTTAGGGTCCCCACCTCCCAGCTGCGTCCATAATGCCTGTAAATGACATTTTCTACACCTTGTTTTTTACCTGTCCGCGCAGGCGAGGCGGCTCGGCGGCGAGGTGGATATCGCCACCTCGGGCCAGACGGACGAGCACGCCGCCGAGGCTCCATTGCCGGGCTCCGCCGGCAGGCAAGGCGACGCCGATAGCTTGCGCGAGCGTTTCCAGTCTTTCCAGCCGCAGGCCGTAGGGTTTCCCGGCTTCGCCCGGCCGGATTCGATCGATGGCGCGTTCGAGAAGCCGCAGCCTGATCTCGGCCGGCGCGGCACGATAGACAGAGCCATCCAGAACGCCTTCGGTGCCATCCTGCCGGAAGGCCCGGGCGAAATCGGCCGCTGCGATCGCCTCCAGGGCGTCGGCGCTGCGCGCCGCCCGCTCGGCCAGCAAGGCGAGACGCCGGGAATCGAGACCGAGCGGAGCGAACTCGGCAAGGAGATGGCGCAGGCGCACCCGTTCGAAATGGCTGTTGCGGTTGGAGGGATCCTCGGTCCAGGCGATGCCCTCGGCCTCAAGAGTCGCCACCAGCCTCGCCTTGGGGATAGCGAGGAGGGGGCGAAGATGCGTGAGTCCGTTGCGCATGCTCTCGGGGCGCATGGCGGCAAGCCCATCGACCGACGATCCATGCAGCAGGCGCATCAGCACGGTCTCGGCCTGATCGTCGAGGGTGTGGGCGGTGGCGATGGCATCGGCGCCGATCTCCACGGCGGCCTCCGCCAGCAGGGCGTAGCGGGCCGTGCGGGCGCTTTCCTGCAGCCGTGAGGAGGGCTTGGGGCCGCTCCAGTGGCGGACGAGGCAGGGCAGGCCGAGCCTCTCCGCCTGGCCAGTGACGGCAGTGCATTCGGCCGCGCTTTCGGGGCGCAGGGCGTGGTCGATGGTGACGACCGTGAGGCGGGTGCCTGGATGCGCTTCCTGCCAGCGGGTCGCCAGCAACATCATCGCCGTGGAATCGGCGCCGCCGGAGACGGCGAGGACGACATGGGAACGGGCGGCGAAAGCAGCGAAGAGCGAGTGGAGTTCGTCCAGGGCGATGGGGTCGGGCAAGGGCGCTCTTCTCTCAAGAGTAGGCACGAGCCTTCCCCAGATTCGTGGGGAAGGCTTCACGTCGCGCCCTTAGCTTAGGCTCCCAGCTCACCCAGCCGTACAGGCGTTGCGCTTGATCTCGCGATCGGCGCCGCTCAGGATCGTCGGTCCGGCCTTGGGATATTTACTGGCCACGGCCTGGAGGGCGGCGCAGGCCGCGTCCTTCTCGCCCATGGCGGCCAAGGTGATGCCGAGCTTCAGCATGCTCGCCGGCGCGCGGCTCGACTTGGCGTAGCTCTTGGTCACCTTGAGGAACTGCTCGGCCGCATCGGTGTATTGCTTGCGCTGGTAGAGGCTCTCGCCGATCCAGTGGATCGCATCCGGCACGCGCTTGTCCTTGGGGTGGTTCGCCACGAAGCTGCGGAAGGCGGCCTCGGACTGCTCATATTGCCGGTTCTCGAACAGGCGATAGTCGGCGGTGTATTCCTCCTCGGGCGTTCCGGGCGCTGCAGCAGCCGGAGCGCCGCCGTCCATGCCGGCGTCCGGCGCGTTGCTGGCCAGCGGCCGGTTGGTGTCGACGGCGATTCCCGGCAGGCCGGTTGCCGAGGTCGGCGAGTTCACACGCTGCTGACGCGGCGGGGGCGCCGCCGCCGGCTGGTCGTCGCCGGTCTGGTCCTGCATCGCCACGTCGGTGTTCTGGTTGTCGGGCGGAATGCTGCCGAGATTCTGAGGCGGGGTGCCCGGCCCGTTCTGGCCGCTACGCTGTTTCTGCGGCACGGGCTTGGGTGGCGGCGCCTTGCCGCCTCCGCCACCACCGCCTTCCAGGGCCTGCAGGCGATACTCCGTATCCTCCTGCTGGCGCTTCATGTCGTCCTGGAGCTTGCGGATCTGCGACTGCAGGTCGTCGATCTGGCCGTTCAGGCGGCGGTTGTCGCCCTCCAGCCGCTGCACCCGCACCAAGAGATCGCCCATGGTGGAATCCTGGGCCACGACATAGCCGCCGCGCGGGGACGATGGCGCCGCGGGGGCCTGGCCATAATCCTGCGGCGGTGCGGCCTGGCCGCTGTCCTGCTGGCTCTGGTCATAGGTGGCCTGCCCGTCGTTCTGGCGGCCATAGCCATCCTGGGGGCGCGGGTCGGGATAGGCCTGCGGGTCCCGATATGTCCGATCCTGATAGGTCTGGTCCTGCCCAACCGAGCCGGGCGGCATCAATCCATCATCATATTGGGCAGCGCGAGCCAGGCCCGGGGACAGCGCCAGTGTCACGGCCAGGGACACGGTCGCCAGGAGCGCGGCGGAGACGGGGCGGAGCAGGGGGCGGCTCATAGGGCGGCTCTTGGGGTTGCAAATCGATCCAGGATTGGACATGTCGATACCACACAGGCCAAGTCAGGCGAAACTTTGAAGAACCGGCTTTCCCCATGAGAGAATTAGCCAAATGATCAGTAATTCTGGCGGCGTGCTTAATGGCGACGGCCACCACCTGCCGCTACGGGTTTATTACGAGGACACGGATTTCTCCGGCATCGTCTACCATGCCAACTATCTGCGCTTCTTCGAGAGGGGCCGGACCGAGTTCATCCGGGCGCTGGGCGTCGACCAGATGGCGCTGCATCGCGAGGAAGGCATCGCCTTTGCCGTACGCTCGATACGGGTGGACTTCCTGCGGCCCGCCCTCATGGACGACATCATCGAAGTCCAGACCAAGGCCGGCCTCGTGCGCGGGCCTTCGCTCAACCTCTCGCAGACGATCCGCCGCGGCGAGGAAGTGCTGACCACGGCGGAGGTTCTGGTGGTCTGCATCAAGGGCGGCAGGCCGCAAAGGCTGCCGGAGGTGCTGCGCAAGGTGCTGGCAAGTTGGAAGGGGGAGGCCTGAGAAGACCGTGCCTGGCTTAATTCGCCGCACCTTCCGATCCATGTTGCACCGCATCATGAACAAGAAATGTTAAAATCTTCCCTGCCGTAACCCGACATTAACGATACGGATGGTCAATAGGCCGGAAATCTGCCGCGCTTTGCGGCGAGGGAAAGGTGCCGTACTGCGGTCACATTCAAAAGCCAAAAGGACCAGGGATCGCTGACGTTGTTGCCCTGCACAACGTCGCCCATGGATTTCCTGAGTATCGTTTGGTGTGAGGTAGGCTCGCCGGCTTCAGGACGAGGATTTGGACGTATGGACTCGACAGCGGATATTGCCCAGACAGCACTGGCTCCCGTCGCGGATGTGAGCCTGATCGGATTGGTTCTTCACGCGGGACTGGTGGTGCAGATCGTCATGATCGGCCTGATGATCGCCTCGATCTGGTGCTGGGCCATCATCATCGACAAGACGATCCTGTTCTCCCGCTCCCGTGCCGCCATGAACCGCTTCGAGCAGGTCTTCTGGTCCGGCCAGAGCCTGGAGGACCTCTATCGCTCGCTGTCGCAGCGCCAGAACAATTATGGCATGGCCGGCCTGTTCGTCTCCGCCATGCGCGAATGGAAGCGCTCGCTGGAGACGCCTAACCGCTCTTTCCTCGGCCTGCACGCCCGCATAGAGAAGGTGATGGACGTCACCATCCAGCGCGAGGCCGAGCGTCTCGAATCCAAGCTCCTGGTGCTCGCCACCGTCGGCTCGTCGGGGCCCTTCATCGGCCTGTTCGGCACTGTTATCGGCATCATGACGGCCTTCCAGTCGATCGCCGCCACCAAGAACACCTCGCTCGCCGCCGTGGCGCCGGGCATCTCGGAAGCGCTGTTCGCCACCGCGATGGGCCTGGTCGCCGCCATTCCGGCCGTGATCGCCTACAACAAGTTCAACGCCGAAGTCGCCAAGCAGCAGGGACGGCTCGAAGGCTTTGCCGACGAGTTCTCCGCCATCCTGTCGCGCCAGATCGACGAGCGCATGGCTGCTTGAATCTGGCCGCCCGAAAGGGCTGTGACGACCGACTCTCTTTTTCCAAGGATTGCATCATGGCTGGAAGTGTAGCGGCAGGGGCAGGCGGTTCGGGTGGCGGCACGCGCCGTCGCCGCAGCCGCCGCAAAGCGCCGATCGCCGATATCAACATGACGCCGTTCATCGACGTCATGCTCTGCCTGCTGATCATCTTCATGGTCGCCGCACCGCTGCTGACCTCGGGCGTGACGCTGGACCTGCCGAAGACGGCGGCTGGAGCGGTCTCCGTGAACAAGAAGCCGCTGACCATCTCGGTCAAGCAGGATGGCGGCGCCTATATCAATGACAGCGAGACGCCGGAGCCCAACCTCCTCGACAAGCTCAAGTCGATGGCCGACAACGGCGCGGGGCTCGATGACCGCATTTTCGTGCGCGGCGACAAGAACGCCAATTACGGCCAGGTCATGAACATCATGGGGATGATGTCGGCGGCCGGCTACAAGAAGGTGGCCCTGATCACCGATCAGAAGAATTGACGACGACTGCGATGGCCGACAGGCGCCAATCGAAAAGGCCGGTTTGAGTAAAATGCGTGATTATGGACTTCCCGTTTCGGCGATTGTGCACGCGGTGTTGATTGGCGCGCTTCTATTTGCGTGGCCGGCTGCCGCGCCGCTTGAATCGACGCCCGAAACGGTGATCGATACCATTTCCACGGCGGAATATAACGAGATCATGAAGGGTGATCCGTCCGCACAGTCTGCGCAATCTTCCGACACCCCACAGACTTCCAACCAGGCCAGCGGCTCATCCGCCAGTTCGCCCACACCCTCGCCACCTATGCCGCCGATGCGCGATGTGCCGGACCAGCAGGTCGCCGACAATTCCGACGACCAGCCGCCGCCCCCGCCGCCGCCCAGCCAGGCGAAGAACGACGCCGTACCGACGCCACCCATGCCTCCAACGCCGCCGCAACCCCCCAAGCCGGACACCAAGCCCGACAAGGTCAGCACGGACGCATTGGCCAAGATGGCCCAGGCCGCGGCGGATGCCGCCGCCAAGGAGCAGCAGGCCAAACAGGCCGAGGCCGCAAGGCAGGCTCAGCAAAAGGCTGCGGAACAGAAGGCCGCGGAACAGAAGGCTGCCGAGCAGAAAGCCGCAGATCAAAAAGCGCTGGCTCTGAAGATGGCGCAGGCCGCGCAGGATCAGGCGGCCCAGGAAGCCGCCAAGAAGGCCGCTGCCGACAAGGCCGCGCAGGATGCCGCCAAGGCTGCTGCCGAGAAAGCTGCCCAGGAGGCCGCGGCTAAGAAGGCAGCTGCCGACAAGCAGAAGCTGGCCGACGCTGAAGCTGCAATTGAAAAGGCTGCCGCAGCCAAGAAGGCTGCTGCGGATAAGCTCGCTGCACAGCAGGCACAGGCTGCCAAGCAAGCCGCTGCGCTGAATGGGATCCAGGGGTTGCTCGCCAAGCGCCAGGCGAAGGAAGGTACCAAGCTCGCTAGTGCCGGCCCTGCCACCACGCCAAGCAAGCCGTCCGGACGAGCCGGCAATACCAGGGACAATGTCGGCCAGACTGCATCGACCGGTGCTCCTGAAGCAACAGGCAGAAAGGCCACGGCGACCGAGCAAATGGCTATGCAAGGCATGATCAACAACCAGATCCGAGGCTGCCTCAATCTTCAGCTTGGCGTGAATGGTGACCAGGAGAAGGCAACAATCCGGCTTCATATGAATGAGGACGGCACAGTCGCTCAAACTGAACTTGTCGATTCGACGAGTACGACTGTCGCCGGAGCGGTCACTCGCGCCATCAAGCGATGCATCACATCGGATAATCCGCTCAAGTTCAAACCCGAACTCTACGCCTCGTGGAAGGTCTTTAACTACGTCGTCAGGCCGGGCAGTTTCTGAGACGGCGCGTAGAGTCTGCAAATACGAGAGATAAGAATGTCCATCGCCTCCTTCTTACAAGCCAAAGTCCGTTTGTGCGCGGCCGCTTTGGCTCTCATTCTCGCGAGCGCGACCGTACCGGCGGTAGCGCAAGATAGGATCATGACACTCAACTTTGACGGTGGAGCAGGAATAACGCCCACCTCCGTCGCCATCATGAACATCAGCGGCGGCGGCAAGGACCTCTCCGGCATCATCTCCAACGACCTGAGCCGCTCCGGGCTGTTCCAGCCGATCGATCCCAAGGCCTTCGTGGAACAGGTCGGCCCCAATGCCCAGCCGAATTTCGGCAGTTGGCAGACTTTGAATGCGCAGGTGATCGTCGCCGGCCAGGTCGTCCCATCAGGCAGCGGTCTCAGCATTCAGGTGCGCGTGTGGGACGTCGCTCAGGGCAAGCAGATCGCCGGCCAGCAATTCACGACGTCCGCGAACAACTGGCGCCAGCTTGCCCATGTGGCTGCCAACACGGTGTTCAAGGCCGTTACCGGCGAACCAGGTGCCTTCGATACACGCGTTGCCTACATTGCCGAGTCCGGGCCCGCTGACAAACGGGTGAAGCGTCTTGCCGTGATGGATCAGGACGGCGCCAATGTCGTCTATCTCAGCCGCGGGAACGACCTGGTGCTGACGCCGCGCTTCTCGCCGACCAACCAGGAGCTGACTTATCTCTCCTTCGGCGATGCCGATCCGCGTGTCTTCCTTGCCAATATCCAGACCGGCCAGCGTGAGGTGGTCGGCAACTTCCCGGGCATGACCTTCTCGCCGCGTTTCTCACCGGATGGCCGCAAGGTGATCATGAGTCTTGAGAACAACGGCGCCTCGACCATCCAGGTCATGAACCTGCAGTCGCACCAGAGTTCCCAACTCACGGATGGCAGCGCCATCGACACGTCGCCCTCCTACTCGCCGGACGGCAGCCGCGTGGTGTTCGAGTCCGACCGCGGGGGCACCCAGCAGATCTACATCATGAACGCAGACGGCTCGAACCAGCAGCGCATCACCTCGGGTGACGGCGGTGCCCGCTTCTCGACGCCGGTCTGGTCGCCGCGCTCCGACCTCATCGCCTTCACCCGCCAGATGGGCGGCAAGTTCGGCATCGGCATCATGAAGCCGGACGGCACGGGCGTGCGCATGATCACCGAGGGCTTCCACAATGAGGGCCCGACCTGGGCGCCGAACGGCCTCTACCTGATGTGGTTCCGCGATCTCGGCCAGGGCCCGCAGCTCTGGCAAGCCTCGATCTTCGGCACGCCCGAGCAGCGCGTGCCGACCCAGGGCTATGCCTCGGATCCGGCCTGGTCGACCAATATGATGGCCTCCCGGTAGAACTGACGACAGTTTCAGATTGAACGTGAAGCCGCCCTCCTGACACCTCGTCAGGAGGGTTTTTCTTTATAGCGGCGTCACGATCCGCTCTGGGCGGAACATCCCTCCGTCGCTGGGTGTTTTCCCTCTGAGACCCATCAAATAGGCGCCTTTGCATGGGAGATTGGGCATTGGGGAACGTATCCCGCGCCGGATAGTGGAGATGCAAAGGCCCCAATGGAAGGAGGTCGCCATGGCTGACCTGGATCTGCGGGGAGAAGAGGATATCGTCGTCGTTGATATCAAGAAGCGTCTTCTCGATACCGATCATGAGGGCAATAGCTGGCTACTCGCCAAGGACGACAAGGGTGAGCTGTTCGTCGAGCATCATTGTCGGGCGGGCGCGAACGGCGATGGCGATATTCGCGTCATCTCCCTGATCGATTTCCTCAAAACCCAGGCGCGTACCCCCGCGGCGCGAGAACTCACCCGGCTCGTCGGCCTGATTGTCGAGGATGCCGAGGCGACCTCGGAGACATCGTGACTATCCGGCGTCCGCTATGACTTCGCCGGTGCGTTGGCCGTGCCTTCCGTCGCAACGATGACATCGGACTTCAGGCGCTTGGCGTAGCGCTGGGCCAGGACGGCGCAGGTCATCAGCTGGATCTGGTGGAACAGCATCAGAGGCAGAACGATGGCGCCGATGTTCTGGCCGGCGAAGATGACGGTCGCCATGGGCACGCCGCTGGCGAGGCTCTTTTTCGAGCCACAGAACACGATGGTGATCTCGTCCTCCTTGGAGAAGCCGAGCCAGCGGCTGGCATAGGTGGTGGTCAGCAGCACCAGCACCAGCAGGAGGGCGTTGACGAGCACCATGGTGAGCAAGGCCATGGCCGAGAATTCCTTCCACAGGCCCGTCGCCACCGCGTCCGAGAAGGCGAGATAGACGACCATCAGGATCGAGCCGCGGTCGACGTAGCTCAGCCCCGCCTTGTGGCGGCGCATGAAGTCGCCGATCCAGGGCTGCAGCACCTGGCCGAGCAAGAAGGGCAGCAGCAGCTGGCTGACGATGGTCAGCAGCACATCGGTGGAAAAGCCGACGCCGCGGGCGCTGAACAGCAGGCCGGCGAGGATCGGCGTGACGAAGATACCGATGATGTTGGAGCCGGAGGCCGCGCAAACAGCCGCCGGCACATTGCCTCCAGCCATCGAGGTGAAGGCGATCGAGGACTGCACGGTCGAGGGCAGGATGGACAGATAGAGGATGCCGCTGGCCAGCGCTGGGGTGAGTGCCGCGGCAAGCCCATAATCGAGGACAAGCGCCAGGATGGGGAAGAGCACGAAGGTGGAGAGCACGATGGTGAGGTGCAGCCGCCAATGCGAGAGGCCGGCGATCACCGTCTGCCGCGACAGGCGCGCGCCGTGCAGGAAGAACAGCAGGGCGATGGCGAAATTGGTGGCATAGCCGAAATAGACGGCCGGCTGTCCGGAGATGGGCAGGAAGCTCGCCAGGATGACCGTGGCGACCAGCATCAGGGTGAAATTATCGGGGCGAAATCGGGAAAGCAAAGGGATGGCCGCTATTGACTGGGACGAGGAAGCATAGACGGCTTGCCGCCGTGCTGCACTCAAAATGGGGTGATGGTCGCTTCCAGCCAGTTCGTCCCGGGTGCGCGGACATCTTGTCCGCTCTTCCATTCCTGCGACAGTATCGTTTCCAAGAGGCGGACAGGATGTCCGCGCACCCGGGACTACTACGCCCTTTGAAAGGCGCTCGGCCTTACGACGACGGGGTCGATATTCGGGCCCCGAAAGTAGCGCACTTCGCCATTGCTGGCGAAGATGGTGGCGTTGAGGAGCTTCAAGCCCACCGGCTTGTTGGTCTCGCCGGCGCGCAGGGCCGGCAGGTCGGCTTCAACGATGGTGCGCTGGGCGCCGAGTGCCACTTCCAGGCGGCGGGTGGCGCCGACGCGGCGTTGCGCCACCACCACGCCGTTGAGCGTGCCCGACGCCGGCTCCACGGGGGCGACATCGTGCGGACGCACGAAGAGCGTGGCGGGCCCATCCGGCAGGCCTTCGGCATTGAAGGGCAGGGTGGTGCCTTCGAACCGGATCCGCCCTCCGGTCAACGTCACCGGCACGCGGCTGGATTCGCCGATGAAGCCGAAGATGAAAGGCGTGGCGGGATGGTCGTAGATCTCGTCGGGCACGCCGAGTTGGTCGATTCGGCCCTTGTCGAGCACGGCGATGCGGTCCGACAATTCCAGCGCTTCGTCCTGGTCATGGGTGACGAAGATGGTGGTGTGGCCGGTCTTGTCGTGGATGGTGCGCAGCCATGAACGCAGATCCTTCCGCACCTTGGCGTCCAGTGCGCCGAAGGGCTCATCCAGCAGCAGCACCTTGGGCTCTACCGCAAGAGCTCGGGCGAGCGCCACGCGCTGGCGCTGGCCGCCGGAAAGCTGGGCCGGGAAGCGCTGGCCATAAGCGCCGAGCTGTACGAGTTCGAGGAGATCGGCCACGCGCTTGACGATCTCGGCTTCGGCCGGGCGCTTGCCTCGTGGGCGTACGCGCAGGCCATAGGCGACATTGTCGGCCACCGACATGTGCCGGAACAGGGCGTAATGCTGGAAGACGAAGCCGACGCGGCGCTCCTGCACGCTGAGGCGCGAGGTGTCGTCCGCGCCGAAGAAGACGGTGCCTGTGCTGGGCTGCTCGAGCCCGGCGATGATGCGCAGCAGCGTGGTCTTGCCCGAGCCGGAGGGGCCGAGCAGGCCGAGCAGTTCACCCGACTTGATGTCGAGATCGATGCCGTGCAGGGCAGGCGAGATACCGTAGCTCTTGGTGAGGCCCGTAACGCGGATATCCATGGTCACGAACTCCTTAATGTTTGGCGCCGCGCGCCAGCTCATCCCCATAGCGCCATTCCAGGATGGTCTTGGCGACGAGGGTGACGAGGGCGAGCATGGCGAGAAGGGAGGCGACGGCAAAAGCGGCTGTGGCGCCGTCCCCGCCGCCCTCATAGAGGATCTGGATGTGCAGGGGCATGGTGTTGGTGCCGCCGATGACGTGGCCGGAGACCACGGAGACGGCACCGAACTCGCCCATGGCGCGGGCATTGCAGAGCAGCACGCCGTAGAGCAGGCCCCAGCGGATGTTGGGAATGGTCACCGTCCAGAACATCCGCAGCGGCGAGGCTCCTAGTGTCAGGGCCGCTTCCTCGTCCGACTTGCCCTGCGTCTGCATCAGCGGGATCAGTTCGCGCGCCACGAAGGGGAAGGTGACGAAGATCGTCGCGAGCACGATGCCGGGCAAGGCGAAGATGATGTGGATGCGATGGGCGTTGAGCCAGGGGCCGAACAGGCCCTGCGCGCCGAACAGCAGCACGAAGACCAGGCCCGCCACCACCGGCGACACCGAGAAGGGCAGGTCGATCAGGGTGATCAGCAGGCTTTTGCCCTTGAATTCGAACTTGGCGATGGCCCAGGCGGCAATCACGCCGAAGACAACGTTGAGCGGCACGGCGATGGCGGCGACGCCGAGCGTCATCCAGATCGCTGTCTGCGTGTCCGGATCCTCGAAGCTCGCGAAATAGGCTGCCGCCCCGGTACGGAAGGCTTCGTAGAACACCTCGATCAGCGGCACCACGAGGAAGGCAGCAAGAAAGACCAGCGCGATGCCGATAAGCATCCGCCGCACCCAGCGCGACTCGGTGGTGACGTTGTGTTCGCGCGAAACCGGCGGCTCGCGGTAAAGTTCGATTGCGAGCTCAGACATCGCCTGTCCTCTTGCGGCTCCAGGCCTGGATGAGATTGATGATCAGCAGTACCGCGAAGGAGATCGCCAGCATGATAATGGCTATGGCGGCGGCGTCCGCATATTTGTTCTGCTCGAGCTTCTGGAAGATCAGGCTGGGCACGATCTCCGAGACGTAGGGAATATTGCCGGCGATGAAGATCACCGAGCCATATTCGCCCACGGCCCGGGCGAAGGCGAGGGCGAAGCCCGTCAGGACGGCAGGAAGCAAGGGTGGCAGCAGCACCCGCGTCACCGTCTGGAAACGAGTGGCGCCGAGCGTGGCGGAAGCCTCCTCGATCTCCTTGTCGATCTCCGCCAGCACCGGCTGCAGCGTGCGCACCACGAAGGGCAGGCCGATGAAGACGAGGGCGACGAAGATGCCCTTGGGCGTGTAGGCGACCTTGATGCCTCCCATGGCGAAGAACTGGCCGATCCAGCCATTGGAGGCGTAGAGGCTCGATAGCGCCAGGCCGGCCACCGCGGTCGGCAGGGCAAAGGGCAGGTCCACCGCCGCATCGACCAGACGCTTGCCCGGGAAATCATAGCGCGACAGCACCCAGGCCACGATCACGCCGAACACGACATTGACGATAGCCGCCAGGAAGGAGATGCCGAAGGTGACGCGCAGTGCTGCGAAGACCTGCGGTTCCAGCGCGATCGCCAGGATGCCTGAGGGGCCGAGCACGGCGGATTTGTGCAGCAGGGCCGCCAGCGGGATCAGCACGATCAGGCTGAGGTAGAGGATGGTATAGCCGAAGGTCAGGCCAAAGCCCGGCAGGGCGCTGGGCGCGACGAAGGAGGCTCGGGGGCGGGCGACTGCGGCCTGCCGGAGGGCGGTATCGGCCATGGGGATTTCCTATCCTACGGCGGTGCCGGGGATGACAGCCCTTCCTGCTTGGGCATGTTCATCGACCGCCGGCCAAAAGTCATGCATATCCTAGCCCTTGGGCTTGTAGATCTGGTCGAAGATGCCGCCATCCTCGAAATGCTTGGGCTGCACGGTCTTCCAGCCGCCGAATTGCGGGTCGTTGATGCTGAACAGCTTCAGCTTGGCGAAACGGGCGAGATCAGCCGGATCGGCTGCCGAAGTGTCGAAGGCGCGATAGCCATTATGGGCGATGATCTTCTGCGCGGCCGGGGTGTAGAGAAAATTCAGATAGGCCTCCGCCTGCTTGCGAGTGCCCTTGGCATCTACATTGCCGTCAACGACCGCGACAGGCGGCTCGGCCAGGATCGATTCCGAGGGCGTGACGATCTCGAACTTGTCGGCGCCGAATTCCTGCAGGGTCAGATAGGCTTCGTTCTCCCAAGCGATCATCACGTCGCCGACCTCGCGCTGGGCGAAGGTGATGGTGGCGCCGCGGGCGGCGGAATCGAGCACCGGCACATTCCTGTAGAGAGCGGCCACGAAATCGCGTGTCTTGGCCTCGTCCCCGCCGGTCTTGTCCCACGCGTAGCCCCAAGCGGCGAGGTAGTTCCAGCGCGTACCGCCGCCGGTCTTGGGATTGCCGGTGATGACCGCGACGTCCGGGCGGACGAGATCGTCCCAGTCCTTGATGTTCTTGGGATTGCCCTTGCGCACCACCAGGACGATGGTCGAGGCATAGGGCGTGGAATTGCGGGGCAGGCGGGACTGCCAGTCGGCCGGGATCTTATCCGTTGCCTTGGCGATGGCGTCGATGTCGTTGGAGAGGGCCAGCGTCACCACATCGGCATCGAGCCCGTCGATGACGGCGCGCGACTGCTTGCCCGAGCCGGCATGCGACTGCTTGATGGTGATGTCCTCGCCGGTCCTGGCCTTCCAGTCGGCGGCAAAGGCCTTGTTGATTTCCTTGTAGAGCTCGCGCGTGGCGTCATAGGAGACGTTGAGGAGTTCGGCCGCATGGGCGCGTGAGGGGCTGCCAAAGGTCATCCACAGCACGAAGCCGAGCGCGAGCAGGACGACGAGCGTGTCCCTGAGGCGTGCGAAGGAAGTTCTGGTCATTTCACAGCCCTGGGCCGGCATTGGATAATTCTACGTCGCTGAGGCCTTATCTACTAAATCAATCGACAATGTCAATGTGTTAAATTGGATAAATTCCACAAATAATGTGTGTTATTTGGAGTAGCGGTCTCCGACCGCCCCCTTCTTGTCTCGGGCGCTTCGCTTTGGGGATGGCGGTCAGAGACCGCCACTCCAACGAAAAGCGGGCCGCAGGGGCCCGCTTCCGTGTCAACGAGGGTCGCTTCTATTATTGCGGCTTGTAGATCTGGTCGAAGATGCCGCCATCGTCGAAATGCTTGCCCTGCACATTCTTCCAGCCGCCGAACCTGGGATCGTCGATACTGACGAGCTTGATCTTGGCGAAGCGGGCGAGATCGGCCTGGTCGGCGGCGGCAGAATCGCTCGGGCGGTAGTAGTCGTGGGCGATGATCTTCTGCGCGGCCGGGGTGTAGAGGAAGTTCAGATAGGCCTCGGCCTGCTTACGCGTACCCTTGGCATCGACATTACCGTCGACGACGGAGACTGGCGGCTCGGCGAGGATCGAAGTGGGGGGATTGACGATCTCGAACTTGTCGGCGCCGAATTCCTGCAATGCAAGGAAGGCGTCATTCTCCCAGGCGAGCAGCACATCGCCGGTCTCGCGCTGGGCGAAGGTGATGGTGGAGCCGCGGGCACCCGAATCGAGCACGGGAACATTCTTGTAGAGGGCGCCGACGAAGTCCTTCGCCTTGCCCTCATCGCCATTGTTCTTGTCGAGGGCGAAGCTCCAGGCCGCCAGGTAGTTCCAGCGTGCGCCGCCGCTGGTCTTGGGATTGGGCGTGATCACGGAGACGCCGGGCTTTACGAGATCGTCCCAGTCCTTGATGTTCTTCGGATTGCCCTTGTGCACGACGAAGACGATGGTGGAGGTATAGGGCGAGGAATTGTGGGGCAGGCGGGTCTGCCAGTTCGCCGGGATCTTGTTGGTGGCGGAGGCGATCGCATCGATATCGGCCGACAGCGCCAGCGTCACCACATCGGCGTCCAGCCCGTCGATGACCGAGCGAGCCTGCTTGCCCGAGCCGCCATGCGACTGCTTGATGGTGAGGTCCTCGCCTGTCTTGGCCTTCCAGTCGGCGATGAAGGCGACATTCAGATCCTTGTAGAGTTCACGCGTGGGATCGTAGGAGACGTTCAGAAGCTCGGCGGAATGAGCACCGGGGGCTGCGGCGAATGTCATCCACAGCACGAAGGCCAGGGCAAGGAGCACGGCCAGGGTGTCCCGGAGGCGCGCAAGGCGAAGCGAGTTGTTCCAAAGAGGGTCGTTCATCGGGTCCGTTTCCAACCAGGAATATCAACTGGCCCGTAATGTCCACTAAATCAATCGACAATGTCAATCTATAATACGCAAAAATTTATGGGAAATTTGATATTTCACACTCATGGAATGTGTTACTCATAGCATGTGTGACAATATTGCATCGCTGTGTGGCAAAGGGTTCCCGCCTTGCGCCTGCCCGCTCCGGGCCACCTTTGCGCCGGATTTTCACAGCACTTCCTTAACCATAACGGCAGTTTAAAGGTAGCGGCACGGTGTTACCGGGCTGCAACGCTCGGGAAAACTCCGCGAACAAGGTTTCCAGAACGTTCGATTAACCAGCTTTCGCTATGCCTCATTCACCAATTCTGACGACCGGAGGAGTAACCGGAATGATGACGTCCCTGCGTGCGGTCCACGGACTGCGCTTTGCCGCTGCGCTGACCTGTGTTCTCGCGCTCGCGGCTTGTAAGAGTACATCGGGCACGGGTGCCAACGGCATAGGTGGCGCCGGCGGTGCGGGCTATGGCGCCGGCGGCGCGGCCTCGCCCGGCAGCCCGCAGGATTTCGTCGTCAATGTCGGTGACCGCGTGCTGTTCGAGGAAGACCAGTCCGACATCACCAGCATCGGCCAGGAGACCCTGAACAAGCAGGCCCAATGGCTGAAGGCCTATCCGCGCTACACCGTCACCATCGAAGGCCATGCCGACGAGCGCGGCACCCGCGACTACAACTTCGCCCTCGGCCAGCGCCGCGCCCAGGCCGTGCGCGACTACCTGATGGCGCAGGGCATCTCCGGCGGCCGCATGAAGACGATCTCCTACGGCAAGGAACGCCCCGTCGCGACCTGCAACGACAATTCCTGCTGGTCCCAGAACCGTCGCGCCGTCACCGTGCTGAACGGCGCCGGGAATTCGTAACTAGGGAGCGCGGACTTCCAGTCCGCTCCTGAACCATCACATTATCGAAAAAGGCGGAGAGCCAGTCACAGGCTCTTCGTCTTTTCTTTTTACCTTGCCGCTTCAAGATCGGACTGGAAGCCCATACTCGGACGCGTCTTAATTAGGCTGCGCGTAATGCTTCCTGTACAGCCGCCGGGGCTCGTTCGATGACCAGCAGATAGGCGCGTGCAGGACCCTCGGGCTGCCGAAGACCCTGCTCCCAGTGACGCAACGTGTTCACACTGAAGCCAAAACGCGCAGCGAACTCTTCCTGGCTCATGTCGAGCTTCGCACGGGTAGCCTTCACATCAATGACCTTGGGAATATGGACACGATAAGTGCCTTCTCCCGCTTCGCCCTTGGCGTAGGCCAGTGCCTCTTCGAGGCCCCGCTTGATACTGTCTGCAATCCTGCTCATCTTCTTTTGCCCCGATAAGCCTCGGCCAAGAGGGTTGTTATCTGTTTGAATGCGTTTTTGTCCTGCTGGCTGACGTCTGAACGCTCGTTCTTCGCATAGGCAGTCAGAAGAAAAAGCGGCATATCTCGGTCGTGATAGAAATAAATCACTCGAGCACCACCACGTTTTCCACGCCCACTGAAGTGCCCACCGCAACTTGCGTACGCCACCGGTCCCGGGAATCAGATCGCCTGCTGTAGTGTTGTAGGCAAGGTAATCCACCAACAGAGCCTGATCAGTCTCGTCCATCAATTTGCTGACCGCAGACAAATATTCTTGCATTTCAACGACCGTGACCGGCGGCAGATAAGGCATAACCACACTACTCCAACGGACTAGCTTCTACAAGCACGCCCAGTCACTCCTCGTCCGCGAACAGCGTCATCTGCGGCGGGGTGGAGCTCGGCACGGCGAGACCCAGATGCTTGAAGGCATGCGCGGTCAGCATGCGGCCGCGCGGGGTGCGGTTGAGGAATCCTTGTGTCAGCAGATAGGGCTCGATGATGTCCTCGATGGCATCGCGTGGCTCGGACAGGGCGGCGGCGATGGTCTCGATGCCCACCGGCCCGCCGCCGAAATTCATCGCCAGCAGGTTGAGGTAGCGGTTGTCCATGGCGTCGAGCCCGGCCTGGTCGACCTCGAGTGCGAGCAGGGCCTTGTCGGCGATGGCGCGGGTGATGGTCTCGGCGCCGAGCACCGAGGCGAAGTCGCGCACGCGGCGCACCAGGCGGCCTGCGATGCGCGGCGTGCCGCGGGCGCGGCGGGCGATCTCGTTGGCGCCGTCATCGGCGATCGGCGCGCCCATCACGCGGCCCGAGCGCTTGACGATCAGTTCGAGCTCCTCGACCGTGTAGAACTGCAGGCGCAGGGGAATGCCGAAGCGGTCGCGCAGCGGCGTCGTCAACAGGCCTGCGCGCGTGGTGGCGCCCACCAGCGTGAACTTGGCGAGATCGATGCGCACCGAACGCGCGGCCGGCCCCTCGCCGATGATGAGATCGAGCTGGAAATCCTCCATGGCCGGATAGAGGATTTCCTCCACCGCCGGGTTCAGGCGGTGGATCTCGTCGATGAAGAGCACATCGCGCTCTTCCAGATTGGTGAGCAAAGCGGCAAGGTCGCCGGCCTTGGCGATTACCGGGCCGGACGTGGCGCGGAAATTGACGCCGAGTTCGCGCGAGACGATCTGGGCCAGCGTGGTCTTGCCGAGACCGGGCGGCCCGACGAAGAGCACGTGGTCGAGCGCCTCGCCGCGCTTGCGGGCCGCTTCGATGAAGACGGCGAGGTTTTCCCGCAGCTTGGCCTGGCCGACGAACTCGGACAGGTCCTGCGGGCGCAGCTTGGAGTCGACGGCGTCTTCCTCGCGCGAGTCGCCGCTGATCAGGCGGCCCGGCCTCGGCGGCTCCGCGGCATTGGTCTTGCGCGGCGGCTTCATCGGGCCAGTTCCTTGAGGCCGAGGCGGATGAGCCTGGCGGTCTCGGCGCCTTCACCGGCCTCGCGCAGGGCGGCCGCGACAGCCGCGGAAGCCTGCGTCTGTGCGTAGCCGAGATTGACGAGAGCGGAGACGGCATCGCTGACCGGTCCGGGCGCGCGCTTGTCCCCGAGCTCGGCCTGCAGGCCGATCACGTCGGACGGCACATGGCCGAAGCTCGGCACCTTGTCCTTGAGCTCGGTGACGATGCGCTGGGCAACCTTGGGGCCGACACCGGGCGAACGGGCGACAGCGCTTTTGTCGCCAAGCGCGATGGCGGAAGCAAGGTCGGCCGGCTTGAGGGTGGAGAGGATGGCGAGCGCCACCCTGGTGCCGATGCCCTGCACGGTCTGAAGCAAGCGGAACCAGTCGCGCTCATTGTCGCTGGAAAATCCGAACAGGCGGATCTGGTCCTCGCGCACATAGGTCTCGATGGCGAGCGCGGCCGCCTCGCCCGGGGAGGGCAGGGTGGCGAGCGTACGGCTCGAACAATAGACGATATAGCCGACGCCCTGCACGTCGAGGATCACCCAATCCTCGCCGTAGCTGTCGATGATGCCGCGCAGTTTGCCGATCATGAAAGTCCTCTCAGGGCGCTTTTAGCGCTTTGCCATGATTCGGGCTTCCTGGGATCGCGGGCTTCCAGCCTGCTTCTTCCCTTCCCACAGGCGCTGTCGTTGCAAGAGCAGGGTGGAAGCCTGCGATCCCGGGGGCTCACTTCCCGAAGATCGCCGCCAGCTCAGAATAGGGCATCGCGTCTTTCGCAAAACCGAAGCGGCCCTCGTCGCGCAGCTCAAGCGCGGCGCGCTTCAAGGCGCCGAAGGCCGCGCGGGCGAAGGAACCGCCGACGCTGACCCGGCGTATGCCGAGCCCGGCGAGATCGGGAATGGAGAATTCCTGCCCCGCCAGGGTGGCGAGGATGTTCACCGGCCGGTCCACCGAACCGAGCACGCTCTTGATCTGGTCGAGCCGGCTCAGGCCGGGGGCGTAGAGCACCTCGGCGCCCGCTTCCTGGAAGGCCTGCAGGCGGCGGATGGTGTCGTCGAGATCGGGAATGCCATGCAGGAAGTTCTCGGCCCGGGCGGTGAGCACGAAGCCTGCCGCCCTGGCCGTCTCGGCGGCGGCACGCACCCGCTCGGTGGCGAGGCCGATCTCGTAGATCGGCTGGTCCGGGCGGCCGGTGGCGTCCTCGATCGAGCCGCCGGCAAGGCCGACGCCGACGGCATCGCGGATGGTGCTCTGGCACGCCTCGGGGCTGTCGCCGAAGCCGTTCTCGAGGTCGGCGCTGACCGGAAGCTCGCTCGCCGACACGATGGAGCCGGCATTGGCGAGGGTTTCCTCGCGCGACATCTGGCCGTCCTTGCGGCCATAGCTGAAGGCAAGGCCGGCGCTGGTGGTGGCGATAGCCGAAAAGCCCAGCGAGGACAGGAGCTTGGCCGAGCCTACATCCCAGGCATTGGGCAGGAGGAAGAGTTCGGAGCGGCGATGCAGATCGGCGAAGGCAGCTGCTTTCTGGGCCTGGGACATGATTCCTCCGGGGTTATGAATTCACGGTTTGTTCTATAGGGTAAAATCAAGGAAGGCAATGCCGTAACGTCCGCGCTCCCAGGTTACTTCAAGGCCGTCGCGAGATTGTGGCTGGTCCGGTGATGGGCATGCGTGATCGCGATCGCCAGCGCATCCGCCGCGTCGTCGGACTTCGGGTCGGCCTTGGGCAGCAGCACCTTGATCATCAGGCGGATCTGCTTCTTGTCGGCATGGCCGGAGCCGACCACCGTCTTCTTGACGAGGTTCGGCGCATATTCGGCCACGAACAGCCCGGCCTGCGCCGGCACCAGCATGGCGATGCCGCGGGCCTGGCCGAGCTTGAGGGTCGCCGTCGCGTCCTTGTTGACGAAGGTCTGCTCGACCGCCGCCTCGTCGGGCTCATAATTGACGACCACCTCGGTCAGCCCCTTGTGCAGGGCGAGCAGGCGGTGGGCCAGTTCCTCGCTGTCATCCGAGAACACCGTGCCGCAAGCGATGAAGGAGAGGCGGTTGGCCAGCACCTCGATCACGCCCCAACCGGTGCGGCGCAGGCCTGGATCGACGCCGAGGATGCGGGTGGGGTGCTGGGACATGGTGTTTCCCGGGTGCGCGGACGTCTCGTCCGCATCTTGAACCGTACTGCTCGCGGAGAGGGCGAAGGCGGACGAGACGTCCGCGCACCCGGGAAGGATTACTCCGCCAGTTTCGCCATCATGGCGTCCGACAGCTCGAAATTGGCATAGACATGCTGCACGTCGTCATGATCGTCGAGTGTATCGACCAGCCGCATCAGCTTCTCGCCGGTCTCGTCATCGACGGCGATGGTGTTCTGCGGGCGCCAGACGAGGCCCGACTTGCGGGCTTCGCCGAGCTGGGCTTCCAGCGCCTTGGTGACTTCGGCGAGGTTCTCGGCCGCGCAGACGAACTCGTGGCCGTCCTCCGACGAAAGGCAATCGTCGGCGCCGGCTTCGAGCGCGGCTTCCAGCATGGCGTCCGGCGTGCCCTTGTCGGCGGCGTATTCGACCACGCCGACGCGATCGAACATGAAGGACACCGCGCCGGTTTCGGCGAGGTTGCCGCCCGCCTTGGTGAAGTAGGAGCGCACATCCGAGGCGGTGCGGTTGCGGTTGTCGGTCAGCGCCTCGACGATCAGGGCGACGCCGCCGGGACCGTAGCCCTCATAGCGGATCTCGTCATAGTTCTCGCCATCGGCGCCGGCCGCCTTCTTGATCGCGCGGTCGATATTGTCCTTGGGCATGTTCTCGGCACGGGCGGCGAGGATGGCAGCGCGCAGGCGGGCATTCATGTTCGGGTCGGGCAGGCCGAGCTTGGCCGCCACGGTGATTTCGCGGGCGAGCTTGGAGAAGAGCTTCGAGCGCTTGGCATCCTGCTTGCCCTTGCGGTGCATGATGTTGGCGAATTGGGAGTGACCGGCCATCTGTCCTGCCTTGGTTTGTTTTGGCGGGCGGCGGCTGTCGCACCTGCCCGCGTGAATTGTGGCGCGGCTTATAGAAGCGACGGCGGCAAAAATCCATCCCACACGTGTCATTTCCTCTGCCAGGCCGCAAGGAGGCGCCCCGCCGGACTGGTGGCCGGCAGCGGCATGTGCACCAGCGACAGCGGCCAGGCGGGCACGGTGACGTCATCGGCGATGCGGCGATAGAGGACGCCCACGGCCGGCAGGGCCTGCGCCACCGAGGCCGGCACGAAGGCGGCACCGATGCCGGCGGCAACCAGCGCCAAGGTGGTCATCATCTCCGGCGTCTCCTGCGCGATGCGCGGCGTCAGACCCTGGGCGGCGAACATGGCGAGGATCGCTTCATGCAGAGCCGGGCCCTGCTGGCGCGGGAACATCACCAGTCGATCGGCGATCTCGCCGAGGGCGATTGTATCGCCCATCGCTGGAGCCTGAGCGGCGGGCACGGCGGCGACGATCTCTTCGCCATGAAAGGCTATGGCCCGCATGCGCGCCGTCATCGCGAAGGGCGGAGAGGCGACGCCGAGGTCGAGCCGCCCGTCAGCGAGAGCCTGAAGCTGCTCGTTGCTGCGCATCTGAATGAGTTCGACCGGAATTTCCTCGTCATGTGCCAGGGCCAGGAGCGTAGGCATCACCCCCCAGAGCGCGGCATGGACGAGGCCGATACGGACCGGCTGCCCCGCCTGCGACGTGCGCCGGGCCAGCGCGCTGCCTCGATCGAAGGCGCTGACGGTAATGCGAGCCTCCGGCAGCAGCGCCTCGCCGGCCGGCGTCAGTTTCGTGCCGCCGGCTGCGCGCAGGAACAAGGTCGCCCCGCAGTCGCGTTCCAGCCTGGCGATCGATTGCGAGAAAGGCGGCTGCCTGATGCCGCAGCGCTCGGCGCCGCGGGCGAAATTGCCTTCCTCGGCCAGGGCGATGAAGTGGCGCAGACGCTGTATCGACATATCGTTCCAATATCGATTTTATCCAATACGATATTGGATATATATGAACTGGATTGCTATCTCCACGCCATCGAAACGCAAGGGAGATTGCCATGCGCAGGAAAATCCTTGGAACGGTTGCGGGGACCATCCTCGCCTTGGCCGCCGGCCTGGGCAGCGCCGCTCGCGCGGATACCGTCATACTGGTCCATGCCGCCCTGCTCGACGGTTCGAGCTGGTCGAAGGTCATTCCGATCCTCCAGCAGGCCGGGCTGAAGGTGGTGGCGGTGCAGAATCCGCTGACCTCGCTCGCCGACGATGTCGCAGCCACAAGGCGGGCGATCGCCGATGCCGAGGGACCGGTCGTCCTGGTGGGACATTCCTGGGGTGGCTCGGTGATCACGCAGGCCGGTACGGATGACAAGGTCAAGGCGCTCGTCTATGTCGCTGCCACGGCGCCGGCGCAGGGCCAGTCCGTGATGGACCTCCTCAAGGCTGCGCCGCCGACTCCCGGCGGGGCTGAAATCAAGCCCGACGCCGCGGGTTTCCTGGCCATGGCACCGGATGCCTTCGTCAAGGATTTCGCCCCCGATGTTCCTGCGGCCGAGGCCCGTGTGCTCGCGGTGGCGCAAGCTCCCATCGCCGCCAGCGCCTTCGGCGAAAAGGTGACGGAGGCGGCCTGGAAGACCAGACCGAGCTGGTACATCGTCGCCGGCGATGACCGCATGATGCCGGTTTCACTGGAGCAGAGCATGGCAGCGGCAATCAAGGCGAAGACTGTGACCGTGCCGGGCAGCCACGCCCTGATCCTCTCCCATCCCCGGGAGGTGGCGGATGTGATCGTCGAGGCGGCAAAGAGCGTGGCCAAGTGATTCATGGGAGTGCATGATTCCTGGGAGCGCGTAATCCCCGGGAGCGGGACGTCTCGTCCGCTCTTGAACCACAAGTGATGCCGAGAAGAATGCTGTGCGTCGAGCCGCGCTCCACCTCTTCCTGCGACGATAGAGGTTCAAGAGCGGATCGTCCGACACTCTCTTGAGTGTCGTAGGACGTCCGCGCTCCCAGCTATTCCATCTCCTCCAGCTCTCGACCCTTCGTCTCGGTGACAAAGCGCCAGACGAAGAACAGCGAGATCAGCGCCATGGTGGCGTAGAAGCCATAGGCGAGACCGAGGCCGGCGGCGGCGAGCGGCGGGAAGGTCTGCGAGACCAGGAAGTTGGCGACCCATTGGGCGGCGGCGGCCAGCGCCAGGGCATAGGCGCGGATGCGGTTGTTGAACATCTCGCCCAGCAGCACCCACACCACTGGCCCCCAGCTCATGCCGAAGAACACGACATAGAGATTGGCGGCGGCGACGGCGACGAGGCCGGCGGTATCGCTGAGCACGGGCTGCGAGGCGCCATTGACCATCGCCGTCGGCGCGGTGCCGAAGATATAGGCCATGGTGCCAAGGGTCAGCGTCATGCCCAGGGAACCGAGCAGCAGCAAGGGCTTGCGGCCGATCTTGTCAACCAGGGCGATGGCGATCAGCGTGGTGGCGATGTTGGTTACCGAGGTGATCACGGTGATCTTCAGCGAATCCGCCTCGGTGAAGCCGACGGCCTGCCAGAGCACCGAGGAATAGTAGAAGATCACGTTGATGCCGACGAATTGCTGGAACACCGACAGGAAAATGCCGACCCAGACCACCGGTAGCAGGCCCGCAGCCGGGCCCTTGAGGTCGGCGAGGGTCTGCTTTTCCTCGACGCCGAGCGTCCTGCGGATATCGGCGACGCGGGTCTCGGCGGGCGGCGTATTGCCGAGGAAGCGGCGAATGACGATGATCGCGTCCTTCATGTCGCCCTTCGAGACGAGATAGCGCGGCGATTCAGGAATGAGGCTCGCCATCACGCCATAGACGATGGCGGGAACGGCCTCCACGATGAACATCCAGCGCCAGGCCTCGAGCCCGAACCACAGCGTCTTCTCCGCCCCGCCCGCTGCATAGGCCAGGACGTAGTTGCACAAGAGCGCCACGAAGATGCCGGTGACGATCGCCATTTGCTGCAGCGATCCCAGGCGTCCGCGCAGATTGGCCGGCGAGACCTCGGCGATATAGGCCGGGGCGATCACGCTGGCGATACCCACGGCGACACCGCCGACCAGGCGGAACACGGTGAAGGACCAGATATCCCAGGGCAGTCCGGCGCCGATGGCGCTGACGAAGAAGGCGATCGCGGCGGCCCGCATCATGGCGAGGCGCCCATAGCGGTTGGCGAGCGGCCCGGCGAACCATGCGCCGACCGCCGAGCCGAGCAGCACGCTCGCCACCGAGAAGCCGAGCAGGGCATTGCCGACATTGGCCCATTTCTGGATGGCGCCGACCGCACCGTTCACCACGGCGGTATCATAGCCGAACAGGAAGCCGCCCATCGCCGCGGCAGCGGAAACCAGGATCACCCGTCCTGTCGGGACGCTTTCGGCGGGACGAGGGTCGGTGGCGGATGACGAAGCAACCGGTGCGCCAGCCATGGCACTCTCCTGAAATCACTTTGTTTGTAGGCTTGTCGGGAAAAAGAGGGAAGTCGTTCGGCCGGAGAATCTGAAATGAAGGAGAGGTCCCTGGCACTATACAAGCACTGTTGCGAAGGGGCTAAACAATCCGGTGGATTTTGTGCACAAGGCGCAGTTCCCTTCTGCGGCTTCGTGGGGAAAGATTTCTCGGCGCGTCCCTGGCACCAAGCCACAGGTTCGCCTTTCCGCGCCCTGAGCAGGCCGGAGCATGGGGAAGAGCGGGGCGACGGCGGCCGCAGAGCAGCCGCGATCCTGTGTTCGGTGGAGTGCCTGGCAGCCTGTCGATGCGGCCGCCGTCGCCCCTGTCTTCGTCCCCAGCCCGCGCGCCGACAGAGCGCGTCAGGCCCGGACATGTCCATCGCCCGGAGCCTCGTCCCCGGCTTGTTCCTTCGAACTCGCCGGTTTCTGCGCCTCCAGCCCGCCGGATGGACGGCATGAAGAGGACAGGAGGGCGCGGTCCCTCCTCATCCAAGCCATGCCGGTCAGACGATGCGGCCGCCTGCAGCTTGCGAGCCAGGCAAGCCAGCGACCCTGACATCGTCTCGCCCACGGAACGGGCGATGGGGAGAGGAGCGTGCGCGACGATTTCTCGCCCCGCTTGCCGGCGCCGACAGCCCTGTCCTCGCTGTCGCCACCGCCGGGACCGGCGAACCGGCCCTGGTTCCAGACGAACCTCCGCTCCAGCCTTGCACGCCGGACCGAAAAGCCCTTCCCATCGCAAAGGGATCGCAGGGCGGTTCCACGGACCGCCGATCCCACAGGTTCCTCATCAAGCCCCGTACGCAGGCCGAACGGATCGGATCGAACCTCCGGCAAAGCCGAAGGCGAGAACCCTCGCCGCCCGAAGGCGACGAGCCGGCCGCGTGATCCCTCGCTCCTCCGCCCCATCCTGGTGTGCAGCCAAGAAGAGCCGGGCAGAAAAGGCAAAGCGGCTGATACGCCGCCGGCAAAAGCCTGATCAACCGAGTTGGGCGGAAGCGGCCGGCCGACCCGGATCGGCGCTGCGCTTCATTCCGAGGGAGACTACGACATAAAGCGCAAGAAATGTCAATTCTCGTATGCCATATGTTCCGGAAGCAATACGGTCTCTTCTGACTCTCCTAGGACAATCGGAAGGTCCGCTTGTGGGAACTCCGGCAACTGTCCGAGAGGGGCCGCAATTATCCGCTTAGGGGCCGGAACCTGACTGGGGGCTTCTGCTGTCCAAGGGATCGATAGAGGGCGTTTGCTTCGCCTGAGCAAAGGGTCGAGATTGACCCTCACAAAACGTTCAGAATGTCTGCTTAGCGGAAATGGTCGGGACCTTGGACTTCCTCTAGCGCGCGGTCGAGGTTCTGAGGAAGGAGAAAAACGTCGTCTACGAGCAGCGCGGTAACGTCTACACCGGGCCGCATAAGCTGACGACCAAACATAAGGGCCAGCGCCAAATTGGGTTCCAATAGAATTGGCGAGCTGGCTGACATCGGCATCGATCTTCACTCCGGCGATGTAAGCATCATCCAGTTGTTCTTAGCTCAGGGCTGAGTGACGTGTGGTTCGAGAATTCTGCAAATTTCCGCAAGGCAGGTGTACGTCTCGTATTGCGCGGCAGCAATTGTGATATCCAAGCGCGAGTTCTGTTGGCGACGTGCTCATGTCGAATATGCCAGGCTATCGGCTTTCCTGATGCGGTACATCGATCAGATACCGTGTGCCGGCGGCAACATCGTAAGTGTGGAACGAATTCATGTTCCGCCCATACAAGTGCAGGCTGACGCACGTTTCCAGCCCCTCGGCCACGCCGGTCATGTGGATATGATCGGGGTTCGGCACAAAACTGGTCACCGAGCCTGGATTTAGCAGAATCACCCCGCCTCGACGCAGGCGGATGCCGGTGTCCCCTGTGATCTCGCCGTCGATCGCCATGTAAGAGCGCTCCTCCAGCAGCCCTTGGACGATACCGACTACGCCCCAGCTGCCGTGGTCGTGCACCGGCGTCCATTGCCCCGGCAACCACACCAGTGCAAACAGCGACAGATGTCCGTCGGACGAGATATGAATAGCATTACGCTGATAGTGTTCCGGGTTGGAGCGGAAGTGTTCGGGCTGCAGGAACGATCTGTCTGAGTCCAGTAAGCGCCGCATCAACGGCGCGATATTGGTCACCCGCTCTGCCGAATCTTCGTAGCGGCTGACTATCGCGTGCGCGTCGGCGATAAAGCGATCCAGAACGTGGTCCACGGCGATCTCCAAATCACGAATTGAACGTTCCCAGGGACGTTGACGACCTGCAATGATAGACGGAGTTGCTGGCGCGTGAGCGGGTCGCTCGCCTTAGGTCGCGCTACGCACCGAGACCTGTGATGTGGTCGGCGTGCAGGCGCGTGTCCGCGGCCTTGACCAGTTTGAGGTCAAGTTCGCGCACGAGCTGCAGACAGGGGTCGACTGTATCCAGCAAGGATCGATGAACAGGGCCTCGTCGCCCTGGCGGTTTGCGAGTAGGCAGGAGGAGGTGCTTCAAATGGCCTCGAAGAGCTGACGGGAGATCATTTCTGTCGCGTTCCTCCTGAAGTCTCGCGACCGCTAGCCAGGACAGCTACGCCTGGGGCTGCGGCACGATCCGAATATAAGGCTTCGGCGCCTTCCAGCCGTCGGGATACTGCTTCTTGGCGTCGTCGTCCGAGACGGAGCCGGCAATGATGACATCCTCGCCGTTCTTCCAGTTCACGGGCGTCGCAACCTTGTGCTTGGCGGTGAGCTGGAGAGAGTCGATGACGCGTAGCACCTCGTCGAAATTGCGGCCGGTGGTCATCGGATAGACAAGAATGAGCTTCACCTTTTTGTCCGGCGCGATGACGAAAACGTTGCGCACAGTCTGGTTGTCGGCGGGGGTCCGTTTAGTTGGGTCTCCCGATACGGCCGCGGGCAGCATTCCGTAGAGCTTCGAGACATTGTAGTCGACATCGGCAATCATAGGATAGTTCGGCGCGAAACCCTGGGTCTCCTCGATGTCCTTTGCCCAGCCTGCATGGCGATCTATCGGATCGACCGACAGCCCGATGATTTTTACGTCGCGCTTGTCGAACTCCGGTTTGATTCTGGCCATATAGCCAAGTTCGGTGGTGCAGACCGGCGTGAAGTCCTTCGGGTGGGAGAACAGCACCACCCACTTGTTGTCGATCCAATCGTGGAAACGGATTTTGCCTTCGGTGGTTACCGCATCGAAGTCAGGAACCGTGTCGTTGAGTTGCAGAGCCATGGTTTATCCCCGGACAAAACTTGCCTTGTAGTACACCTGCGAAGCTTCATCGACATGGTGGATCCACGCCAATCCGAACATCTGGTGCATGCAGCGCTTGTGCGCTCTGGGTCTACGCTCTGGGCCAAATTCTGGAAGACCTCCCGCGAGGAAAGAACTGGATTTCTTTGTCTTTTCCTGGAAGATGGGGTTGGAATTCCAGGCGGCCTAATGGTCGGGTAGGGTGGCGAGTGGCACGCGATATCGACAAGAAGCTGCGCCTAACGGCGGCTCTCCTGGGCGCCGTCACCTCCAAAGACCTTGCCAAGATGTTTCGGCGTGCCAATTCGTCCACCTCATTTGATGTCAATCGCGCCTACAAATGGCTGCAAGGACGCGCCCGTCCACGTGAGCGTCAGTTGTACGAGGATTGGGCGAAGGTGCTCGAGCTAGATCGGTCTGGTGATTGGGTCGCTGAATGCGATGCCGAGTCCTTCCTGGATGAGATATGTGCCCGTCACCATCGTGAGCCCGACGCACTTCGGGGACGCGCTGAAGCGTCGATCGCGCCGGCACACGGACAGGAGCCGGACCTGGCGTTGACCGGCATCTTCGCCTGCTATTCGCACGCTTGGTCGCCATATTATCGCGGCCGGCTGATCCGGGGAGAACTGTCGATTGCGATAGTGCCAAATCCCCGCAGGCTGGTTGCGAGTTATGCAGAGGTCCTGCCAACGGGACGACTTCAGCTCGAAGGCACCGTTACCGTTGGCAAGCGCCTCATGCGCCTGAACCTGCGAGAGCGCGCGGGTGACGCCGAGTTCTTCCTTTGCCTCTTTCCTCCGTCCCCGCCGGTTAGCATCCTCGGTGGATTGATGTGCGGCGGGACGATCATCGATCTTGACGCGCGCCCCTCCGTCACCCGCATTGCCATTGTGCGTCTGCCTGCGACCAGCGCACGGCTCTTGCATGAAGCAGAAGCCTACCTCCCAGCCAACGGCCTGATATCTCACGATTTAGCAGCACTAGGCCTGCCGATTGCGAATCCTGCCGCAGTCGACCAGCGGCTCGGTGAATTTCTCTCCGGCGCTGGAAATGGCATCGACCAGATCTCCTTGGCGACATATGGGCGGGTGGTGGAATTGTTCGACCGAGCTTGGCTAACACAGGGAACAGACGCCACAGCTTAGATATTCTTATGCCGGCTTGCTGCAGCACCAATGGAACGGGGTGACGCCCCCCAAAGCTCCCGTCGCCGCGCTCAACCTGATGATCTCACTCACTCCTACCAAGGCTTCCGCGAAAATGCAGGAGGGGGCCGAAGGCGGTCAGCCTAATTCTGTCATCCGAAAAATGATAGCAGACATCGAAGCAGGCCTCACTAGAGCCCTTAACTACCCCATTTTGAGCCGGTCACATCCTCGCACCATCATGGTGACAAAAACTGTCCCTGTGCTGCGATAGTGTCAATTCATCGCCCCTCACGAAAGGAAAAGTGATGATTGAGACAACTGGACAGGCGCTGAGTGCCGCCCGGAGCCAGGCGTCGGCTATGTCTTGAGGCCCGGCTTCCTGCTGCCACCGGTTATGTTTTCACAGGAGGAAATTCACGCTCTCGCACTCGGCGCTCAATGGGTTAGCCGACAAACAGACGATGGTCTCGCGTTCGCGGCGTCCAACGCGCTCGCCAAGATCGATGCGGTGCTTCCCCCTGATCTGCGGCATGAACTTCATGACAATGTCTTTCATGTCGGTCGCCGGCCCCCACAGCTACAATCCGTGGATCTGGGAATGCTGCGCCAGGCCATGCGCGAGCAGCGCAAGGTTCGCCTGGCCTATCGTGATCAAAAGGGGGTTTCGACGGAGCGTGTCATCTGGCCGATCTCGCTCGGGTTTATCGAGGCCGCGCGTTTCGTCGCCGGATGGTGCGAGATGCGGCAGGATTTTCGGACCTTCCGCACGGAGCGGATCGAGCGTGCTGAGCTTCAGACCGACCGCTATCCGAGCCGTCGGCGGGATCTGGTCAAGCAGTGGCGGTCTCAGGTCGCGGATGAGGGCGGCCGTACTGACGCCAATTGACCTGCTCTCAACGCCAATGGCAGCGCTCTCCGACGAGCGGGCTCAGTGTAGCCGGTGAAGCCGACTTACTCCACGCGGATGCGCGGCGGATTGCCCAGTGTCTGTAGGATGACACAATAGCGCTCGGTGGTCTCAATCATTCGCGCCAGCTTTGCCGGATCGGCGTCGCAATCTACCTCGAATCGCAACTTGATCTCTGTGAGCCCGACGGGAACGCTGCGGTCAACACCCAGGGTACCGCGCGCGTCCCACTTACCTTCGGCGATCACCCGACCGCTGCGGATTTTTACCCCCGATGCGGTGGCGACAGCGCGAAAGGTTACGCCAGCACACGCTGCAACAGCCTCCAGCAGCATGTCGGCGGAGCAGGCGAGCGTACCATCGCCGCCGGCCGCCGGATGGAGACCGGCCTTCGTCTCACCATGCCAGGTCGGCACGACACATGCCACATCATCGATGCCCATCCGCGCCTCCGCCCTCGCCGGAACCAGTGCCGCATCGGGTGTCTCGCGGTAGCGCTGCTTGATCGGCGCCTGAAGAGAGCGCAGCGTTTCGGCATCCATAGATCGCCTCCCTCGCATTCTTAAGGTTCAGTGTCTCATGCACCGCGCGGCATATATAGAGCCAGGTCGGTTCGCGTCCGCAACTCCCGGGCTCGTCTAACCGAGCAGCGGACATTGCGAAGGTCCGAGATGGTGAAGGGTTTCGGGTGCCGTGAGGCGTACGAAAGCCTCTCATGCAGGAACCCGCGGGCCACAGTCGATGGCTATGGGGATTTCGATTTGCGACTGATGTCGGCGATGGCGCGACCGCTGCGGGGAAGCGCCGCGATAGACGCGGACAGACCGCTTCGTTGCGTCTCCACGTGATGTTGTCGGCCCGTCGCGCGGCCAGACGCGGCCCCTTCGGCATCGAGGATCACCGTGGACGCGCGTGGGCTCGTCGCCGAGGGCTGAGTGCCTGAGGCTGAAGGCTGGACCATGCCATGCCGGGTCATGGCGTGCGGCTCCCGGTCGAAGGGGAATGGTGGGGCGGTCCGCGCGGCTGCCTCCACCGTTCGAACACCTCGATGACGATCATGCGTCCGCCGCAGTATGAGCATGGCGGGCGGACGTCAGCCGGTTCTTTCGGCATATTGTCATCGGGCGGCGACGCCACGCTTAGCAATTCGCGGGCGAGCGCGAGGCCGGCCTTGCAGCCGCCTGCGAGCAAGCCGTAGTGGCGGATACGGTGGAAGCCACGCGGCAGGATGTGGAGCAGGAACCGGCGGATGAACTCGTCGGTTGCGAGCGTCATGACCTGCTGCCGGTCGGCGCCGTCGCGGCGATAGTCCTTGTAGCGGAAGGTGACGCCGCTCTCATCGAACTGGATGAGGCGCCCGTTCGAGATCGCGACCCGGTGGGTGTAGCGCGACAGATAGGCGAGCACCGCCTCCGGCCCGGCGAAGGGCGCTTTGGCGTAAACCACCCAACGTGTCTTCCGGACGGGAGCAAGATGGCGCAGGAATGCCCGCCGCTCGGTGAGGTGCGCCTGCGACCCAAAGAAGGCGAGCCGACCAGCCTCGTGGAGCGCGACCAGCCGGGTGAGGAACAGCCGGCGGAACAACTTGCCGAGAACCCTCACCGGCAGCAGGAAGGCCGGTCGCGACGATATCCATCGGCTTCCGTCCGGCGCGATGCCGCCGCCGGGCACGATCATGTGCACGTGCGGATGGTGGGTCATCGCCGAGCCCCAGGTGTGGAGCACTGCGGTGATGCCAATGCGCGCGCCGAGGTGCCTGGGATCGGCCGCGATCGTCAGCATCGTCTCCGATGCCGCCTTGAACAGCAGGTCGTAGACGAGTGCCTTGTTGTGGAAGGCGATGTCGGCGACGTCGGCCGGCAGCGTGAACACGACGTGGAAATATCCGACCGGCAGCAGGTCGGTCTCGCGCTCGGCAAGCCAGGTCCGCGCCGCCGCGCCCTGACACTTCGGACAGTGCCGGTTGCGGCAGGAGTTGTAGGCGATCCGCCACTGGCCGCAGTCCTCGCAAGCCTCGACGTGACCGCCGAGGGCGGCGGTGCGGCAGTGCTCGACCGCCGACATCACCTTGAGCTGCTGCAGGCTGAGGTGCCCTGCATGGACGGCCTTGTAGGCGGGCCCGCCAGTACGGAAGATGTCGGCGACCTCCACACAGGTGCGCACGTCAGCCGGGCGGCGTCTTGCCTTCCATCAACGACATCAGCCGGTCGAGCGGCCCGGCGACCGCATGGATCGTCCGGGTCGAGACCTTGGTGTAGAGCGCGGTGGTCTCGAGCTTGCTGTGCCCGAGCAGTACCTGGATGACGCGGATGTCGACGTCCTGTTCGAGCAAGTGCGTGGCGAAGCTGTGCCGCAGCGTGTGCGGACTGACGCGCTTGCGGATGCCGGCGACTTCGGCCGCTTCCTGGACCGCGCGGTGCAGTTGCCGCGACGAGATCGGCGACGTGCAGCCCCGCCCCGGGAAAAGCCAGCCATGCGGGAGCATGACCCCGCGCCGCTTGCCCTCACGCCACCACAGCCGCAACAGTTCAAGAAGCTGAGGCGACAGCATCGCGTTGCGATCCTTGCGGCCCTTGCCCTGCTCGACACGGAGCAGCATGCGTGTCGAGTCGACATCGTCGACCTTGAGGTGTGCAACCTCGGACACGCGCAGGCCCGCGCCGTAGGCGACACCGAGCGCGGCCTTGTACTTGATGCCCGGTGCCGCTTCGAGCAGCCGCGCCGTTTCCTCGACGCTCAGCACCTCGGGCAGCTTGCGAGGATGCCGGATGATTACCAGCGCACGCGCCAGATCCCGCCGCTTCAGCGTCGCCAGGAACAGGAACCGCAGTGCCGAGACTGCACCGTTGATCGTCGCAGGGCCGACGCCGTTCTCATGCTGGTACAGCTGGAAGCGGCGGATGTCATCGGGCGTCGCAGTATCGGGAGAGCGTCGGAGGAAGACTGCGAAGCGCTGGACGTGACGAACGTAGTCCTGCTGGGTATGGGAGCCCAGGCCCCGCATGAGCATGTCTTGCTGCATGCGCTGGCGCAGCGGCGTGATCGATGCATTGGTCGACAAGGTAGCCATGGCGAGTTCCTCTCGTTGAAGGAACTCCATGGTCAGATCGCGGCCTCTACCCGCTCAAGGCCAATGACGAGCCCGCCATCTCAGAAGGAGGCGGCACTCCCGCGGAGCGGGTTCGTGCATGGGGCGCAAAGCCGCCGTCAGTGCCCTGTGGAGCGTGCGCGGCGTCTAACACCCGTAAGCATCCATTCCCAATGCTCCGCCCCCGCTACCCCCAAAACGCCGGCCCATCCTGCGACAGCCTTCCGCCAATCCGCACCGGCGCGATCCTCACCGCGAGCCCCGTCCGGTCGTCCGTCTCCACCGCGATGCCCGATAGCGTCGCCTCGCCCGCCGCCGGCTCAAACCGGTTGCCCGGCGTTTTCTGGATGAAGCGGCGGATCGGCTCTTCCTTGTCCATGCCAAGCACGCTGTCATAGTCGCCGCACATGCCGGCATCGGACATGTAGGCGGTGCCGTGGGCGAGGATCTGGTGGTCGGCGGTCGGCACATGCGTGTGCGTGCCGACGACGAGGCTGGCGCGGCCGTCGGCGAAATGGCCGAGCGCCTGCTTCTCGCTGGTCGCCTCGGCGTGGACATCGACGACGACGGCATCGGCGCCGAGGCCCAGCGGGCAGGCGGCAAGCTCGCGTTCCAAGGCTGCGAAGGGATCGTCCAGCGCGTCCATATAGATACGGCCCATCACCTGGATGACGAGCAGGCGCGCGCCGGCCCTGGTTTCGACCAGGGTGGCGCCGCGTCCCGGCGTGCCCCTGGGATAGTTGGCGGGGCGGATCAGGCGGGGTGCCCGCTCGATGAAGACCAGGGCTTCGCGCTGGTCGAAGGAATGGTTGCCGAGCGTCACCACATCGGCGCCGGCATTGATCACATCGTCGAAGATCGCTTCCGTGAGGCCGAAGCCGCCGGCGGCGTTCTCGCCATTGATGATGACGGCGTCGAGTTTCCAGTCTTCGCGCAGGCCGGGCAGGCGCTCGATCACGGCGTTGCGGCCGGTGCGTCCGACGATATCACCGAGGAACAGGATACGCATTTCAACGCCCCGACACGGTTATGATTTCATTTTCGGTGGCGATGGCGTCGAGCGGCACGTCATGGTGCTCGGCCGGCAGATACTCGACCTCCTGGCAGGCGAAGGCATAGCCGAGCGTGAAGACGGGATGCAGGGCCCGCAACTGGGGAATGGTGCGGTCATAGAAACCCGCGCCATAACCGATGCGATAGCCGCGCCGGTCGAAGGCGACGGGCGGCACCAGCAGCACCTGCGGATGCACTTCCTCCGCCTCGGGCGAGGGCTCGGGAATGTTGTGGCGCCCTACCACCAGCGGATCGCCGGGGGCCCAGGCGCGGAAGGTGAGGGGCTGGCCATATTTCGGTGTCGTCGGCAAAGCCAGCCTGCGGCCGGCATGGTGCAGGCGCTCGGCTATTTCGCCGGGATGGATCTCGTCCCGAAAGGCCTCGTAAAGACCGACGACGCCGCTGGTGTATTTCAGGCGGCTCAAGGCGTGATGCGCGGCTCTCGCCGTCGCTGCCTGGCGCTGATGGCCGCGGATCTCTGCTCGCGCCGCCATCGCCTTCTGGCGCAGATGGGTCTTGTGATCGCTGGAAGTCATCAGACGCACGAAAAAGGAAGGAGCGGGCCACCTCGGCCGTTGGACGGTTCGATCCCGGGCGCCTACTAATGTAGGTGGGCGCCGTAATGCCCAAGCCCAGGGGCAAGGACAGTGACAGCTCCCTTGGGAGTCGTATGGCCCCGGGGATACAGTTGTCCTGACGAACCAGGCAGCACCGCAGTCGAGATAATAAGGACGGGGAGGGGGTTGCGCTAGTGGGAAACGAGAAGAATCCTGCCTGGGACCGCTGGCTTTTAGCCGGCTCTTGGAAACGATGATGTTCGGGATCCAGCAGCGACATCGCCATTGGAGCACGGTGGCATCAAGTTCGATTGCTTTGGCTGTCATCCCCGGCTGAGTTGCTCGCGAGCGCAGCGAGAGAGAACGAGGGGAAGGGGATCCAGGGGCCGACAGGGCAGAGACCTCGGCCCCTGGATCCCCTTTCCTCGCAGTCACAAGCAAGAGCTTGTGACATGCTCGCCGGGGATGACAGCCTCTCCGGCCTCATCGGCGATCGGATCTAAAGCCACCGTGCTCTAGCGTCGTCAACGGCCAATCTCGGTCCGAAGCGTTGGCGTTTCCAAGAGCCGGCTGAAAGCCAGCGGTCCCAGGAAGTCACACGCCCGTCTTCGACAGGGTGTCGACCAGCTTCTCCACCCGCTGGGCGGCGTCCTGGAGGGCCTGGGTGACGCGCATCTGGGTCTGCTGCTCGCGCTGCAGGGCGCCGTCGCGGGTCTGGCGCAGATCCTCGAGGTCTTGCTGGAGGGCGGCGGCGCGGCGCTGCATCTCGGCGAGTTCGTCGGCGACCATGATGCCGGCCATCACGGCAAGGCGCATGTCGCCGATTTCGCCGAAGGAAGAGCGCAGGGCATCGATCTTGGCATCGAGCTGCCGGCCGAGGCCCAGCAAATGCTCTTCCTGCCCTTCGTCGCAAGCCATTCGATAGGCGCGTCCCGCGATTGTGACGGATACATGGGCCATAACTTAGCGGTCCTGCGGCTCAAGCACGTGACGAATGGAGTCCATCGCCTGGTCCAGCCGACGCGACACATCGCGATTGGCCGTTTCCAGGGTGGAGAAACGAGCGTAGCTCGCGTCAAGCTCCATGGCGAGACGGCTGCGATCTTCCGAGAGGGCCTGCACTTCGATACGGTGCCCGGCGATAGTACGATCAAGTTCTGCACGATGCTCGGCTACTTCTTCAAGCTGGGCTAAAGCAGTATTGAGGCGGTGCAAGGCAGTATCCACAGACAAGGGCGTACTCACTCTTTTTCGCTATGACAGCCCGGGTTCGAATCATCAAAAGGCTGACTTTGGCTCCAAAGTATAAAGCTAACGCGGATCGACCCGGCAGCCAAGGCCGGGCGCGCTCCCCTGATTCTCACAATAGCACCATTCCATCGCATTGACGGCATGGCTTCCGACGAATTTCGTGCAAAAACCTGGCAATCATTGACAGTCGGGGATGAGGTGCTAAGAACCCGACGCCCTTTTCGCCAATTTCCGGCGGATTTCATCAGGAAGCATTCCATGGCACTCAGCGAAATGCAGAACCGCTTGGCGAACGCCATCCGTGGCTTGGCGATCGACGGCGTAGAGGCGGCAAAGTCGGGCCATCCCGGCATGCCCCTCGGCATGGCCGACGTCGCCACTGTTCTGTTCACGCGCTTCATGAAATTCGATGCCGCCGAGCCCCATTGGGCGGACCGCGATCGTTTCATCCTGTCGGCCGGCCATGGCTCGATGCTGTTGTATTCGCTGCTTTATTTGACCGGCGTCCCCGGCATGACGGTCGAGGAACTGAAGCATTTCCGCCAGCTCGGCCACAAGACCCCCGGCCATCCTGAGAATTTCCACACCGTCGGCGTCGAGACCACCACCGGCCCGCTCGGCCAGGGCATTTCCACCGCCGTCGGTTTCGCCTTCGCCGAGAAGATGCTGGCCGCCCAGTTCGGCAAGAAGGTGGTCGACCACTATACTTACGTCATCGCTTCCGATGGCGACCTGATGGAGGGCGTGAGCCAGGAGGCCATCGCGCTGGCCGGCCACTACAAGCTCAACAAGATGATCGTGATGTGGGATCACAACGGCATCTCCATCGACGGCCCGCTGACGCTTTCGGACTCGGTCGACCAGGTCAAGCGCTTCCAGGCCGCCGGCTGGCGTGCCGTGAACGTCGACGGCCATGACCAGGACGCCATCGCAGCCGCAATCGAGGCCGCGCAGAAGTCCAACAAGCCCACTTTGATCGCCTGCAAGACCACCATCGGCTTCGGCTCCCCGCATCGCGCCGGGACCTCCAAGGCCCATGGCGAGCCGCTGGGTCCGGAAGAGGCCAAGCTCACCAAGGAAAATCTCGGCATCACCGGCGCTCCCTTCGAGGTGCCCGCCGACATCCTCAAGGCCTGGCGCGAAGCCGGTTCCAGGGGCGTCGCCGCCCGCAAGGAATGGGAAGAGCGCTTCGCCGCCCTGTCCGAACGCAAGCAGGCCGAGTTCAAGCGCCGCATGGGCCATGAGCGCCCGGCCAAGCTCGGCAAGGCTATCCTCGCCCACAAGAAGGCGCTGGCCGCCACCCCGACCGCCATGGCCACGCGCAAATCCTCCGAGGCCGCGCTCAACGTGATCGTCGAGGTGATGCCCGAACTCGTGCTCGGCTCGGCCGACCTGACGCCCTCCAACAACACCAAGGCCAAGGGCCTGGTCGAGATCACGCCGAAGGATTTCAAGGGCCGCTATATCCATTGGGGTATTCGCGAGCACGGCATGGCCGCGGCGATGAACGGCATCTATCTGCATGGCGGCTTCGTGCCGGCCGGCGGCACCTTCTTCATCTTCACCGATTATGCCCGCCCCGCCATCCGCCTCGCGGCGCTGATGGGCACCTCGCCGGTCTATGTGATGACGCATGACTCGATCGGCCTCGGCGAAGACGGCCCGACCCACCAGCCGGTCGAGCATCTGGCCGCCTGCCGCGCCATCCCGAACATGCGTGTGTTCCGTCCCTGCGACGCCATCGAGACGGCCGAGTGCTGGCAGCTCGCGCTGGAGCGCACCAACGGCCCGACCATCCTGGCGCTGACCCGCCAGAACCTGCCGCTGCTGCGCGATGCGACTGCGGCGAACCTCTGCGCCCAGGGCGCCTATGAGCTGGCCGGCACCGGCGGCGGCACGGCCGCGGTGACGCTGTTCGCCTCGGGCTCGGAAGTCGAGATCGCCATGAACGCCCGCGCCATCCTCAACCAGCGCGGCGTGCCCACCCGCGTGGTTTCGGTGCCCTCGCTCGAACTGCTCCTGGCCCAGCCCGACGAGGTGAAGGCCAGCATCATCGGCGATGCGCCGGTGAAGGTTGCGGTGGAAGCCGCGGTGCGCTTCGGCTGGGATGCGGTGATCGGACCCAGTGGCGGCTTCGTCGGCATGACCGGCTTCGGCGCCTCCGGCCCGATCAAGGATCTGTACAGCCATTTCGGCATCACCGCCGAGGCCGTGGCCGAGACCGCCTTGCGCCGTCACAACGGCTGACGCGAGCTCAGGTACTTCCCGGTCATACGGATCTGGAAAGTGCTTCTCTTTTTGCCTGATGCATTTCCCACGCGAGAACGGGTATTCAAGCTGCCGGGAAATGCCGTGACGCCAATTTCGAAGGTAGAGAAAAAAGGAAAAGTCGGATGACAGTTCGTGTCGCCATCAACGGCTTCGGCCGCATCGGCCGCAACATCCTGCGCGCCGTGGTCGAAGGCAAGCGCAAGGATATCGAGATCGTCGCGATCAACGATCTCGGACCGGTGGAAACCAATGCCCATCTGCTGCGCTATGACTCCATCCACGGCAAGTTCCCGGCCGAAGTGAAGATCGAGGGCGATTCGATCATCGTCCAGGGCCAGAAGATCAAGGTCACCGCGATCAAGGATCCTTCCCACCTTCCCCACAAGGACCTGGGCGTCGACATCGCCATGGAATGCACGGGCATCTTCACCGCCCGCGACAAGGCCGCCGCCCACCTGGCCGCCGGCGCCAAGCGCGTCATGGTCTCCGCCCCCGCGGATGGTGCCGATCTCACGGTGGTCTACGGCGTCAACCACGATCAGCTCACCAAGGACCACATGGTGATCTCGAACGCCTCCTGCACCACCAACTGCCTGGCGCCGGTCGCCAAGGTGCTGCATGAGGCCTTCGGCATCGAGCGTGGCTTCATGACCACGATCCATTCCTACACCAACGACCAGCCCTCGCTCGATCAGATGCACAAGGACCTCTACCGCGCCCGCGCGGCATCCCTGTCGATGATCCCGACCTCGACCGGCGCCGCCAAGGCCGTCGGCCTTGTGCTGCCCGAACTCAAGGGCAAGCTCGACGGCACCTCGATCCGCGTGCCGACGCCCAACGTTTCGGTGGTCGATCTCAAGATCAACACCCGCAAGCGCACCAGTGTCGAGAAGGTCAACGAAGCCATCATCAAGGCCACCAAGCGTGGCTCGCTGAAGGGCGTGCTGGCCTATACGGACGAGCCGCTGGTCAGCCGCGACTTCAACCACAACCCGTACTCCTCGATCTTCGCGCTCGACCAGACCAAGGTCATCGACGAGAAGTTCGTGCGCGTGTTGAGCTGGTACGACAATGAATGGGGCTTCTCGAACCGCATGGCCGACACGGCGGTGCATTTCGCCAGCCTGATCTGAGCGCTGCGCTCGATCTGAGTTTGGAGCAGCGCCTCGGGAAACCGGGGCGCTGTTTTCGTCTGGCGGGAGGCCATGCCGTTGGCCTGTTCCCTCACCTTGAACCTGGCTTTAGCCCGAACAGCAACGGCCGCGCGGCCAGAGCCTGCTGGCTTCTCGTCTTTCTCCTTCGGTCCTTCTCAAAAATCCGCCAACCAAATTCACCTTCCGCGCTGGAACAGCGACCGCGCTTGGTCTATTGCTCCCCCGTTTGATTGGTGAAGTGGCGCTGTTCAGGCAGTGCGCCGAAAAATGGATGGACAAGGACAGGCATGAGCGCTTTTCGCACCCTTGATGACCTCGACGTCGAGAACAAGCGCGTTCTGGTGCGCGTCGATCTCAATGTCCCGATGGAGAATGGTGCCGTCACCGACGCCACCCGCATCGAGCGCGTGATCCCCACCATCCTCGAGCTCTCTCGCGCCAAGGCCAAGGTGATCCTGCTGGCGCATTTCGGCCGTCCCAAGGGCGTCGACCCGAAAGAGAGCCTGAAGCCGGTGGCGGCCAAGCTCGCCGAGATTGCCAAGCGCCCCGTCGCCTTCGCCGATGACTGCATCGGCGAGGTGGCTGCGAGCGCGGTGGCCGCGATGCAGCCCGGCGACATCCTCTGCCTGGAGAACACCCGCTTTCACAAGGGCGAGGAGAAGAACGATCCGGACTTCGTCAAGGCGCTGGCCGCCAATGGCGATATCTGGGTGAACGATGCCTTCTCGGCCGCTCATCGCGCCCATGCCTCGACCGAAGGCCTCGGCCATCTCCTGCCGGCCTATGCCGGCCGAACCATGCAGGCGGAGATCGAGGCGCTCTCTCGCGCGCTCGAGCAGCCCAGGCGCCCGGTCGTTGCCGTGGTGGGCGGCGCCAAGGTCTCGACCAAGCTCGAGCTCCTCGGCAATCTCGTCGCCAAGGTCGATGCCCTGATCATCGGCGGTGGCATGGCCAATACCTTCCTCTATGCCCAGGGCGTCGGCATCGGCAAATCGCTGGCCGAGCGCGACCTCGCCGATACCGCCCGCTCCATCCTGGAGAAGGCGGAGAAGGCCAATTGCGCCATCATCCTGCCCGTCGACGCCGTGGTTGCCTATCACTTCGCCGCCGATACGCCGAGCCATGCCTATGGCCTGGAATCGATCCCGCATGACGGCATGATCCTCGATGCCGGCCCCCAGTCGATCGAGCGCATCAAGGGCGCCATCGACGAGGCGGAGACGCTGGTGTGGAACGGCCCGCTCGGCGCCTTCGAACTCCATCCTTTCGATCACGGCACCGTGGAAGCCGCCAAGCATGTCGCCAAGCGCACCAGGGTGGGCAAGCTGCTCTCCGTTGCCGGCGGCGGCGATACGGTGGCGGCACTCAACCATGCCAAGGTCGCCGAGCAATTCTCCTATGTCTCGACGGCCGGCGGCGCTTTCCTGGAATGGATGGAAGGCAAGCCGCTCCCGGGTGTCGAGATCCTGCGCACCTGAGCCCGCTTGCCGCATCTTTGCCGGAAAGACCGCTGACCCTGCCTGGCATGCCGATTCAATGCCGGCTGTCGCCAAGGAAGCGGCAATGATGCGAAGAGGACGCAGCGTTTCTAGGAAACAGCATGGCAGATAGTCCGCCCCGCCCGCCCGTTCAGATCTACCTGGTCACTCCTGCCATCGCCGACGTGGCGGGGTTTCTGCCCGTGCTCAAGGCGGCGCTGGGGGCAGGGGAGGTCGCCTGCGTGCTGTTCACCCCCGTGGCCGGCGACGACCAGAGCGCTAAGAAGCTGATCAAGGAGATCGCGCCGACAGTGCAGGGCGCCGGCGCCGCCCTGCTGGTCAGCGGCTGGCCGGCCGTGGTGGCGCGCGCCGGCGCCGATGGCGTGCATCTCAGCGACGGGCGCAAGGGCCTCACCGACGCGCTCGAGGGCTTCAAACCCGAACGCATTGTCGGGGCGGGCGGCATCCGCTCCAAGGACGACGCCATGACGATCGCCGAGTCGGGCGTCGACTATGTGATGTTTGGCGAACCCAATCGCGACGGCCGCCTGCCGCCGCTCGAGGGCGTGGTGGAGCGCACGAACTGGTGGGCCGAGCTGTTCGAGGTGCCCTGCGTCGCCTTCGCGCCTGATCTCGCCGCCGTACCGGTGCTCGCCGATGCCGGCGCCGATTTCATCGCCCTGGGCAATGCCGTCTGGGATCACGACAAAGGCCCGGCCGAGGCCGTCGCATTGGCCGATCGAGTGCTGAAACAAAGGGACCACGCATGAAGGGGCGCGTTGCTGCTGCTGTCCTTGCGCTGGCACTGCCGGCTGCCCTCCTCGGACCGACCGGGGCCGCGTTCGCGCAACAGACGCCATCGCCACCGGTGGATCAGGCCAAGCCCGCCGATACGGTCAAGCCGGCAGATGCTCCAGCACTCGCGGATGCTCCCAAGCCTGCTGGCGCGGCCACGCCAGTAGCGGCGCCGGCCGCCGACAGCTCCAAGCCCGCTGACGCAGCCAAGCCCGCTGATGTTCCAGCACCCGCGGACGCACCCAAGCCCGCGGACGCACCCAAGCCCGCGGACGCGGCCACCCCCGCTCAGGCGCCGGCTGCCGACAGCTCAAACCCTGCCGATGATTCCAAGCCAACTGATACTGCCAACCCGGCCACGACGACGCAGCCCGCGGACGCCGCCTCGCCCGCCGATGGGCCGACGCCGCTTGACATGCTGCCCAGGGCCGGGACACTCCCAACGAACGTCGTCCCATCGCCTGATGATGCCAACCCGCGGGAGACCCTGCTCAGGTCGGCTGTGTCCGACCCGGATGGCGAGGATCTCGAGCCGGTCGCGGGCAGCCCGCCGCCGGATCTGGCCTACGGCGCTTTCCAGCGTGGTTTCTACTTCAAGGCCTTCGACGAGGCGACCAAGCGTGTGACCGCCGCGCAGGACCCGGCGGCGATGACCCTGCTCGCCCAGCTCTATGCCGGCGGTCTCGGCGTGCCGCAGGATAAGCTCAAGGCGGCGCAATGGTATTCGGAAGCCGCCGAGCGCGGCGACCGCAACGCCATCTTCGCCTATGGCATGATCAAGCTCCTGGGCAACGGCGTGCCGAAGGACGAGGCGGGCGGCATGCTGCTGCTCAACCGCGCTGCGGGGATGATGGTGCCGGAGGCCTCGTACAATCTCGGCATTATCGCGCTCAAGCCTACCAACGGGCCGCCGGACTATGCCACCGCCTACAAGCGCTTCAGCGAGGCGGCTATCGCCAACAATGGCGAGGCGCTCTATTCCCTCGGCATCCTGACCAAGGAAGGCAGGGGGACGCCGGCTGATCCCAAGAAGGCGGCGGACTTCTTCCAGGCCGCCGCCAATGCCGGCAATCTCGATGGCATGGTGGAATATGGCATTGCCCTTTTCAATGGCGACGGCGTGCAGGAGGACCAGGAGCTCGCCGGCGACTGGTTCGAGCGCGCCGCCGATCGCGGCAACCCGATCGCCCGCAACCGCCTGGCGCGCATGTATGCGGCGGGTGTCGGCCTGGCGCCCAATCCGATCCTGGCCTGCATGTGGAACATCCTCGCCAAGGCGGCTGGACTGCAAGACAAGCAGCTCGACGAATTCATGGCCCGCCAGACCCCCGAGGTGCAGGCAGCAGCCATGGAAGGCGCCCGTTATCACGGCCTGTGAGGGAGGCCGGCGTCCCGGCAAATGGAATCCCTGCCGTAAAGGGGCGGCCTCCTCCCCACCCCCTCTCCGCGAGCCCAGCCTTTTTCACCGCCGCCCTCACTTTCCCGTTCAATCCTGCGCCGTTTTCCACTAGACAGGCCTCCTCCAACTCATACCCTCCCGCGTGTCCTGTCGCGCGCCCGTTATTTGAAAGTTCCGTGATGCTGCGTTCACCCTTGATGAATGTGATGGTTGCTGCCGTGCTCAAGGCCGGCAAGGGTCTCAAGCGCGATTTCGGCGAGCTCGAGAACTTGCAGGTTTCCACCAAGGGACCCGGCGACTTCGTCTCAATTGCCGACAAGAAAGCCGAGCGCACCCTGCATCAGGAACTGGAGAAGGCGCGCCCCGGCTATGGCTTCGTGATGGAGGAAGCAGGCGTCGTCGAAGGGGCCGACAAGACGCATCGCTGGCATATCGATCCGCTCGACGGCACCACCAATTTCCTGCATGGCATGCCCTTCTTCGCCACCTCGGTGGCGCTGGAGCGCGAGGGCGTGCTGGTGGCCGGCGTCGTCTACAATCCCGCCACCGAGGACCTGTTCGTCGCGGAGCGCGGCAAGGGCGCCTTCCACAACGACCGCCGCATGCGCGTGTCCGGCCGCCGCCTGATGGAGGACTCACTGGTGGGCATGGGGCTGATGCATCTCGGCCATGGCCACCAGGGCGCCAATATCGCCGATCTCGGCGCCGTGCTCGGCCATGTCGCGGGCGCGCGCAATCTCGGCTCGATTGCCATGGAACTCGCCTATGTCGCCTCCGGCCGCCTGGATGGCCTCGCCTCGCGCTGGCTGAAATCCTGGGACCTTGCGGCCGGCATCGTGCTCGTGCGGGAAGCCGGCGGCTTCGTCTCCGACATCCGGGGCGGCGACACCATGCTTGAGACCGGCGATATCGTTGCCGGCAACGAGGCCATCCACAAGGGCCTGCTCGGCGCTCTCGCCAAGGCCTGACGGAGCGGTTGTCCACAAAGCGGGGCCGGGAAAAGATTTCCGCCCCCAAACGCTTGACAGTTCCGGCCCGGCGTTTCATAACCCGCGCCGTTCCGGTTCATCCGGGCCCTGTGGCGGGGTAGCTCAGCTGGTTAGAGCAGCGGAATCATAATCCGCGTGTCGGTGGTTCGAGTCCACTCCTCGCTACCAATTTTTCTTCTTCAAGATCAATATGTTAGGCCTCGGCTGAGAAAATCTCCGGGGCTTTTTCATGTTGCACGTGTTGCAAGCTATTACCGTTGATTTCAAACGATTTTTTGAGATTGTCGGCAGGTCCGCGCGACACGGCTGCGACACGAAATGCGTGGAAGGGCTCATTTTGAAACCGAATCGAGCGCCACCAATAAGTCTCGCCTCAACTTCGAAACGTTTATTGAGCAATACGAGCGGACAGGGGGGAGCCAAGCGTCTTTAGCTCGTTCTGACTGTTTCGCCTTGTCGTCGATCTTCTCAAAGGCAGCTTGAATGGCAGCCGTTGTTGCTCCGGCGCTTTTCAGCCATAGACTCGCCGTGTCGGTGAGAAGCTCTGGCATCCCTTTTCGGAAGGCTTCGTCGACGGCATCCGCGCTCATGTGATTTGGCGCGAAGCTGTAAATGAAATCGGCAGGCTCCCCTTCGTACGAGCGTCCCTCGAACAAAACAGCACCGACCTTCTCTCCTGCGAATTTTGCGGACTTGGCGATGTAGGTCGGATCTAAGCCGAGTTGTGCCATTTCCAGGGCCAATGCCCAGAGGGCGATGTCCTTAAATTGATAGGTAAGACGCTTCCCTTTTCCGGGGTTGCTTGGCGATAGACCGAGGGTCTGCAGCCTTTTTATGCGCCCTCGAATGACACCGATCGATCGCTCCGGGGCACCTTGCACTTTCGCGAGCGCTGCCTCGACCTGCTTATAGCTGTACACATCGATCCCCATTATCTCGTCTGATTACGGAACAGTAGAGCTTTCGCATATAAATCTCAAGTCCGCACTTGCGGTTCATTCCCATCCGATATAATCCTAAGTTCGGACTTAGATTCTATGGGAGAGGCTTATGACCTCGGTGAAGGAAGATTTGATTTGGGGCGCTGACGCAATCGCTGCCGAACTCGGCCTCGATCGCCGGCGGGCGTTCTATATGTTGGAAAAGCGCATGATCCCCGCGCAGAAAGTCGGCCGAGCGTGGTGTGCATCGCGGACCGGTCTGAAGACCTTCTTTTCGAACATTGCAGCCGGAAAGCTTCCCGAATCCGCGTCTGAGGAGCGGTAAGCGAGGGGAGGCTGAAATGGCAATTGCAATGGTCTCAGGCAAACTATTCCGCATGCCGGAACGCAAGACGTCGCAGGCCGGCAAGTCCTATGTCACCGCCAAGGTGCGGGAAGGGCAGGGGGACGGTACAGCCTGGTGGTCTCTCATCGCGTTCGGCGATGCGGCTGATGATCTTGCAACACTTACCGACGGCGAAGCAGTCTCGGTGAGCGGAGCGCTGAAAGTCGAGACTTACGAAAAAGGCACAGAGACCCGCATCGCCTTATCTATCTTGGTCGACTGTGTCCTTGCCGCGCGGCGTCAGAAACGGAAGCAGACTCAGAATTCGTCGCCGACTTCCAATGCAGGCCCGGGTGCCTCCCGTGTCGACGATCCCAATGATGACATTCCGTTCTGAGGTGCCGCGGGATGCTTTCGCCTCTTTCGATCGCTCGTGCTCTCGGTGGCGACGCCGTCGGGCGCAATCAGATCCTTGCACCAGGTCCAGGCCACAGCGCGCGGGATCGCTCCCTGTCAATTCGGATCAATCCGGGTGCGCCAGATGGCTTCGTGGTGTTTAGCCACGCCGGCGACGACCCGATCGCGTGCAAGCGCTATGCGATGGAGCGCCTCGGCCTTGAAATGTCACACCGCCGCGATCTTGCCCTACCTCCACGCAGCCGTTTGGTTGATGGCGCCAGTGATGACACTGATCGTTCAGAGTTGGCGATTGGAATCTGGAAAGAGGCGGTCGAGCCTGGGAAGACCCTCGTAGAGACCTATCTCGCCAACCGCGGTCTGGAGCTTCCGGAGGCCGGTGCGGCCGTAATCCGGTTTCATCCCTCATGTCCCTTCAAGGGCGCACGCCATCCTGCGATGATCGCGCTCTATCGCGATATCATCACCGACCAGCCGAAGGCCATCCACCGCACCGTTTTCTCGTCGGAAGGCCGGAAGATGGACCGCGCCATGCTTGGGCCGGTCGCTGGTTGTGTGATCAAGCTGGATCCGGACCAAAGCATTACTCACGGCCTCGTCATCGGCGAGGGCATCGAGACCGTCCAGGCCGCTCGCCAGCTTGGCTTTCGACCCGCATGGGCTGCGAGCACTTCCGGCGCGATAGCAAGCTTTCCGGTTCTCGCGGGGATCGAAGGTTTGAGCATCCTCATAGACCGGGACCCGGCGGGAGAACGAGCTGCCAAGCAGTGTGCTTCATCCTGGAGCGCCGCAGGCAGAGAAGTCATTCTCGTCCGCACTGCGCATGTGGGATTGAACGACCTCAACGACGCCATCCTTGGTGGTCGCCAATGAGGAAAATTGCGGTTCCGGCCGGCGCTGAAGGCCTTGTCATCGCCGAGCGCTATCAGCCGCTTGCGACGTCGCCCGGCTTTAAGTCGGCGGCGGCCTTTTGTGCGGAATACCAGCCGCTCTCCTATGCGATTGAACCGATCGTGCGGTCGGCATCCCTGTACACCATTACGGCTCGGACCGGCGCAGGCAAGACGGCCTTCCAGATCGTTGCTGCCTTAGCAATTGCCACCGGGCGGCAAGATATCCTGGGTGTCGAGGTGTCGCGCGGACGCGTCGCCTATCTTGCCTTCGAGAATCCTGACGATGCCAGAATGAGGTTCAAGATCGCCGCCTACCTGTTGAATATCGATCTTGCCGAGCTGGCAGATGACCTCGTCATTCTGGACGCTCGTCTGAAGCCTGAGGAGGTTCTCGCCAAGCTGGACGCGATGGCAATGCAGCGCCCCTTCAGCCTCATCCTTGTCGATACGCTGGCGGCATGGTTCGACGGCGACAACATCAACGACAATGTGCAGGGAGGCGAATTCATGCGAAGGATCCGGCCGCTTACCCGAATCTCTGGCCTGCCGTCCGTCCTGGTCGCTGCACACCCGGTGAAGAATGCCAGCGAGGAAAATCTCGTTCCATATGGCGGCGGTGCCATCCTCAATGAGGTCGACGGAAACCTCTGCTTAGCCAAGCAAGCCGATACAGGCCTCGTCACCCTGCATTGGCAAGGCAAGCTCCGCGGCCTCGAATTCAAGCCGATCTATTTCCGGTTTGAAATCACGGGCAGCCCAGAGGTGATCGACGCCAAAGGTCGCCAAGTGCAATTGCCGACGCTGCGCCCGAGCGCCGAGGAGTTCGCAGAGGAGCGCCACGACGCCGAAATCAATATCAAGGTCGCGCTGCTGAAGGCCATGCTCGAAGAGCCCACGGGCACGCAAACGACATGGGGCGCTGCGATTGGCAGAACGAAATCCAACGTCAACCGTAAGCTCCAGGCGATGGCCAAGGAGAAGCTCGTCGAGGTCACGCTTGGCAAATGGAGCATCACCCCCAAGGGGAAAACAGCAGTCCCAGGAGCCTGAAATAGCGTTCACACCTGGTGTGAACAAAGGGCCGATTTCGTTCACACCGTTCACAGTGAACGACAGGCGTGAACGGGAACGCTGCAAGTGCCTGAAATCAAAGGCGTTCACATGTGAACAGAGGTGTGAACAAAACCCCAATGCGTTCACAGTTCACACCACCCCTCCTCCCTGAAAGGGAGGGGTGTGAACGCAGGGTGTGAACGACTGGTGATAAGGTGGCCCTGTTCCTTCATGGAGGCGGCAAAATAAGTGTGCGAAATTGCTTGATTTTCCGCGCTGGAGCCGCCGGCAAATTACCTCCGTTCACGTTCGCGTGAGGTGGTTACGAACAAGCAGACTATATATCCGCTTGTCGACAATTAATCCGAACGATTACAAATAGATACATTGCCGTGTTGCTTGCATGTCGCGCACATTGTCCGCATTCATGTGAGCCATGACAGCCACCCGTCCCCAGATCATCGCAAGGCCGCCGCGCACCCGTTCCGCCATCTCCAATGGATCGTTGCTGCCCCGTGATATTGACAAGCGCTCAGCAACCGCTCGTCGCTTCGTGGATCTCATTTTGGCCTTCACGGAGGATCTCGGCGGCGAGGCGGCGCTGTCTCAGGCCGAGCGCGCATTGATCCGGCAAGCCGCGGCGAGTGTGGTTGCTAGCGAGAAGATGCAGCACAGTATCATCCGAGGTGACGATATCGATTTCGAACAGCTGACCCGCGTCAGCAACGTCAGTGCTCGCCTCCTGCAGCGCCTGGGCATCAAGCGGCGCACGAAGGAGCCTGCCCCAGGCCAGCGTTGGGCAGCCAAGGTAGAGGCTGAGAAGGCTGCACGCGCGAGGGCTGCCCGGTGAGCCTCGTAGCCGACTACAGCATGCGCGAGGCATTGGAGCGGGAGGACCTGCTCGGCGCGACCTTGAAAGGCGCGAGCTGGGCCGCCTGGCATGTCCTTTTGATTGGGGCCCTTGGCGAGAAGCTGAGCCGCAAGGAGCGCCGCATCTTCGAAAGGCTCACCAAGCGCGAGCGCGAGCCTGGGCGCATTATAGAAGAATTTTGGGTAATCGCCGGTCGGAGGTCGGGCAAGAGCCGCGCGATTGCAGCGTTGGTCGTCTTCTTCGCCGTGATCGTGCGCCACCAGCATGTATTGGCGCCGGGCGAGTGGGGCGCCATCCAAGTGCTGAGCGCCAGCAAGGGGCAGGCCAAGAAGATCATGGAGTATGTGGAAGGCACGCTGAGGACCGTGCCCGAATGGCAAGACCTCGTCCAGAGCGTCACTGCCGACAGCATCACCCTTCGCAATCAGATCGAGATCACCATCGCGGCAGCGAGCTTCAGGACGATTCGCAGCTCGACGAGCGTGCTGATCGTGGCTGACGAGATCTGCTTTTGGCGCAGTGGCGAGGGTGTCGCCAATCCCGACACGGAAATCCTTGGCGCAGCCCGGCCGAGCTTGGCCACGACGGGCGGCATGCTGGCCTGCATCTCATCGCCGCATGCACGAAAAGGCGAAGCGTACCAAACATACAAACGCCATTACGGTCCCGACGGCGACGAGCTTATCCTCGTTGCGCAAGCCGCCAGCTTGGACCTGAACCCTAGCTTGAGCCGTAAGGTCGTCGAGCGCGCCTATGAGAAGGACACCGCCCGAGCGAGTGCTGAATATGGCGGCCAATTCCGCACCGACATCGAAAGCTTTATCGACCGCGAGCTCGTTGAAAGCCTGGTAATGCAAGGGCGCCGAGAGCTGCCCTATATCCCTGGGAAGGTTTTCCATGCGTTCTGCGACCCTTCTGGAGGGCGCTCAGACAGCATGACGCTTGGAATAGCCCACCGGCAAGGCGAGATGATCGTCTTGGATCTTGTGAGGGAAGTACGACCACCTTTCAGCCCTGATGCCGTCGTTGAGGAATTCAGTGAGGTGCTGAAGATCTACCGTATCGGGAAGGTCATCGGCGACAGCTACGGCGGCGAGTGGCCGGTTTCGGCATTTCGGAAGCACGGCGTCACGTACGAGCGCTGCGAGATATCGCGGTCTGACATCTACAAGACGATATTGCCGGTCTTGAACTCCAGGCGGGTCGAGTTGTTGGACAATGCTCGGCTTGTCGACCAGTTGAGCAGTCTTGAGCGTCGCGTCGGGCCCGGCGGCAAGGATCAGGTGAATCACCCTGAGACCGGGAACGGCCACGACGACGTGATCAACGCGGCCGGTGGTGCGATCTGGGCTGCATCTTCCAAGACCCCGATGATCATCTCCGACGAACTGATTCAGAACATGCGGCGTATGGCGCCAGACCCGCGCTACGGGCGCCCGATGTCGATCGATCGGCGGATGCCGCGGATGCCGATGAGCTTTCAGGGCAGCCTGTCGGACCACTCCAACCCGCATTCACCGCCGACACAGCAAGTCTTCAGCAATTTCGTCGGATCGTATTCTGACAAATTTGGAAAATGAGGAAACCATGAAACTGCAACTTAGCGAAGGTCACCCCACTCGGGCCTTATCGGATTACGAATTGGCGAATTGGCATCTGTGGGCCGATGAGCACATCAGCCACCCCAAAGAGTACGCCGCGGACGGCGCTCTGCGGGATGCGCTGGTGAAAAAGTACAAGACGCCAGAGGCAGCGGTGCGGGCCCTGGGCCTGGATGCGTCGCTGTTGACGGGCGCACCCACCGTGAAGCGCTCGTTCGATCGTTCGCCGACACTGGACGACCTGAAAAAGGGCGGCCGTCACGATTATGTTGGCCGGCGCCGCCTTGCCACGGACGAGGACCCCGATTCCGATGAGAGCGAGCTGAGCCCGTTGCATCGGGTCGTACGCACGATCGGCGCGTTGGCGCCGGAAGACTTCGAGACGAACAAGAAGGCGTTCATCGACTTCATGCAGCGCAAATCCGCAAAGGCAGAAGAGGCAGAGGACGACGACCCCGACATGGCCGGCGACGAGCCGGAGCCGTTCCCTGGCCGGCCTCGCCCCGGTGGGACCATGGACCCGATGAAGGGTGCGCAGGACGGCGCTGTGCGCAAGCGCTTCGCAGACATGCATCCGGGCGCGCCGGCAGTCAGCACCGGCTTTGGCTTCGGTGTGTCAACCGGCAGCCCTGCCGACCGTCACAAGGCGCCGAGCGCCAAGGCCCGTGCATCGTTTGCCGAAATGTTTCCTGACGCGATGAAGTGAGGGCGCCATGGCGAAGATCATCGGCCTGGTGGCCAACGATGACAGGAATACCTTGAGCGAGCCGCGCCGTCGGCTTGCGGAGGCGATCGAACGGGCATCCGGCCAGCGCGGGACGCTCGAACTGCGCCGCGCGGCCGTGGAGCGCGCTGAGCGCATGGTGAGCGATGCCGAGAGTGCACTCGGGAGCGCCAAGGCCGCTGTAGAGACGGCTAGGAAGGGGCTGGCGAGCGAGACCCTCGCTGCGGTGATCGAAGGGCGCCAGAAGGGTTCCGGCGAAGTCTTGAGGCGCGCCAGACTAGCAGAGGCGGAAGCCGAGGACGCGCTCGAGGCAGCGCAGGCGGCCCTCAACACGGTACGCGGTCAGCATGAGGAATCGGAGGCAGAGGCAAGCCGCGCACGTGAGGAGATCGGCAACGCCGCCGGTGCTGTCATGGCGCCCTTGGCGGCGGATCTCATTCAGAAAGCGGAGGAAGCCCGGCTTCACTGGCTGCGCATCCGGGCCGCATGCACGGTCGTTCGCGATGCCGGATTTCCAACTTGGCCGCCCACCGTTGAATCGAAGGCTCTGCAGCGCGCCGCGGAGGCGGTGCTCGGGGAGGAAGAGCATAGCCGCGGCAGCAAGGCCTTCGACGAGATGCGGGCGGCCTGGAACGCCGCGTTTCGAGCGCTGCTGATCGATGCCAACGCGCCTTTGCCGGAGATTTGAGCTTCTTGCGGGGACTGGAAGCCGCAAGCCGCCCAGCGCATTGGTGGCGGCAGTAACGATGCGCAGCCGGGCGACGGAGTACTTGGCCGGGCGCCCGGCAACCCCTCTAACTGCGATTGAAATGACACCCTATGGCCACGCTGCTCGATTCCTTCATCCTCGAACTCGGCTGGGACACCAAGCCTTTAGAAAAGGGCCGCAAAGAGGCCGAGACGAATATTGCGAAGACCAAATCTGCCTTCACCAAGGCAGGCAAGGAGATGGAGGACAGCGCCAAGAGCGTTGCGGCCGGCATCTCGAAAATCGCGACCGAAATCTTGATTTTGTATGCTGCGATCACCGGTGCCAACTCGCTCAAGGGTTTCATTGCCGATTTGGTTTCGGCAAATACCCAGCTTGGCAATTTCGCCAACACGCTGGGCGCCTCGCCGCAGACGATCGATGCCTGGGGCAAGGCGGCGGAGCGCGTGGGCGGCAGCGCGGATGCGACGGCCGGCTCATTCCAGAAGATCTCTGACGCGCTGAACGCCCTTCATACGCAGGGCCAGACCTTGCCGCTGGCTTTCTACCAGTTGATGGCGGCGGCGAACCGGCCGATCGACACCGAGCACGGCCCTGTGAAATTCATGCAGGACCTGGCCAAGGCCGCCAATGTCCTCGCGCAGACCGACCCGTCGAAGGCCGCCTACTATCTGAAGGCCATCGGCATCGATCAGGGTACGATCGCCTTGATGCTGCAGGGCGGCTCGGCGCTCGATACCTACGTCAAGTCGCTCGAGAAGCTCGCCCCGACACAAGCCCAGATTCAGGCATCGCGGGACCTCTATGCGGCATGGGAAGCGCTCGTCCAGACTGCGACGTCGCTGGGCAACACAGTGCTGCCGATCCTCGACAAGGCGCTTACGCCGGTTCTGAAGGCCATGGCAGAATGGGTCGACAAGAACCGCGACCTGATCAATTCGAAGGTCGACGAGATCCTGACCTCTGTTGCAGACGCTCTGCAGCGCATCAACTGGCAGGCGGTCACAAAGGGCATGGGCGACTTCGCCAGTGCGGCGAATGCGACGGCCAGCGCCATCAAGACGATAGCCGACGGCATCGTGACCATCAGTTCGTACAGTGATGCCTTCGACAAGTTCATGCAGAAGGCCCAAAACCCGCTCGGTTTGAAACCCGGCGAGAACGTCATTTCACATTTCGCCCAAACCAAGGGTGATGGGGTCGATGAAAACGGGGTGCGCAATGTCCCCGGTGTGATCGGGCCTGGGCCGGTCGATGGGCACAAGGCATCTGGCGGTTCCGTAGGTGCTGGAAAGCGCTATCTCGTCGGCGAGCGCGGACCTGAGCTCCTTCAACTCGGCAGCGCTGGCGGCAGTATCACGCCCAACCACGCGCTCGGCGGCGATCTCCAGGTGCAGGGCAGGTCTGTCGATCACGGCAACCCGGTCCCCGTCGCCCTGGTGCGTTGGGGCAACGACATCAACGACATGTTCTTCGGTGGTAGCGCCGACCTCGGCTACACCCCCGATGGCAACAACATGGGTAGCGGCGGCGGAGGTCGCCCGCGTCATCCAGGCAGCGGCGGCTATGGCTCCAATCTTGGTGGCGCTGTAAGTCTCACCGGCAGCAATGCAGAAGTCGTCGCTTATATCCGTCAGGCTGCCATCAAGCGCGGGATAGACCCGGACATCGCGCTACGTGTTGCCGCATCCGAAGGTTTGCGTGGTTACGACCCGACGAAGCCTGATCATGGCGGCGATCTTGGAACGTCATTCGGCCCGTTCCAATTGCATTACGGCGGCCTTGCCCGCGGCATGATGAACGGTGGCCTTGGGGATACCTTTACCAGGACCACTGGGCTTAATGCTCGCAATCCAAATACCTGGAAACAGCAGGTCGACTTCGCGCTCGATCAGGCGAGGAAGGGCGGCTGGTCGCCTTGGCACGGCGCTAGCGCTCACGGGATCTACGGGTATCGAGGAATCGGGGCCCTTCCGTCCGGTGCAGGCGCCGCCGCCAAGGCCAGAGGCGGTGGCAGCGTGGGCGCCGGTGGCCTGAATACGAGCTCGATCTCGAACGAGACCAACGTTACCGGCCCGATCACCATCCACACCATGGCGCGCGACGCGCGGGGCATCGCCATGGCGCTGAGTGACCAGATTCGCCGCACCACCATGACCGCCACCGCGAATTATGGACCGGCATAACATGGGCAACGATCACGACCAACCTGAACCGATCATCCCGCCTTTCAATCCCGAGGCGTCTGCGATGCTTGTAGGTGCGCGCAAGCTGGGCTCGTCGACCCCTGCCGGCAAGCCCCTCCTGGACGCGCTCGACCACTACGAGTTGACCTTTCAGAGCTACTTCCGGGAGCCCGCTCTCGTTACCGCGGAAGAGTTGGTGCTCGCCTTCAACACCATGGCGCAAATCGCCGATGACCTCACGGGCGAACCGTCATGCCGCGCCACCGTCGAGTTTTTCGAACGGCTGCGCGAGGAGATCCTCGCCATGTTCCGGCCGATGGAGAGCGGCGCGGTTCATTGAGGGACTTGTTCTCGCGCATCCGGACAATCGAGGATGGCGACGAGCTACGGTCTCTTGAACTGTGCCATCAATTTAGAAATATCAATATTCGCCCAGCACTTCTGCGAAAGATGACTTCCGTTGGGAGGAAAAGCACCATGGACGACTTTTATGCCTTTGGTTTGCAAGAATTCGGCTACCGGCACAAAATCGCGGTCCGCTGAGACGAGCACGGCCACGTCGTAGGCCTGCGCCCACGCAAGGCTGATCATGTCGGCCACGATTCTAGTGTCGACACCCTTCTCCTCAGTGCCTCGCATATCAGCACCGCACGCATGGCAGTGAGTAGCTTCTGCCTGGCATTGAGGGCATTTTGGGTAACCCTTTTTCTTCTGCCGAGCGAGAAGGACAACATGCGTACCGGGCATTTTGTCTAATTTATTGGTGAACCAGTTTCGCAGTCGAACGTCGTTGGGTTTATTGGGATCGAACGATCCGTAGACGTGCATACCCTCAAAAATTGCGGGAGCACTCGGATCGACCATCTTTCCCGCCTCCGATGCCAGAAGCGGACCAATTGGACGCCAATCCGTGTTGAAATTGCTATCTTTCCGCTTGAGGGAAAGTGAGAAGTTCCACCAATCAACAAAAATCCTGACGCGAAGTCTGCTGATCGGAACCGGTGGAACTGCAGTCACTTCTCGCCTCAAAAAATACGGGGACGCGCAAGGCGTCCCCGGGGTCATGAATCTCGGTTCCCCATGGCCGACACAGCGGGTGGTTTCCCGAGGGGTGGTGATGCTGTAACGTATATAGGCGGGAAGCGTTCGCCGTCAATAACCCAAGATATCATCAGAAAGTTCAATTTTGCGTAAACCGAGTCACCGCTGGTAGGCCCGTGACGAGCTGATTGGCGCAATTCGCCTCACTCCGGTCAAGACCTTCTTCCAGAGGAGAAGAAGGTTCCCGTGTCTCCTTCACATAATCGAAGCCTTAGCTAGCGGTCTTCTTGCGACCCGCTGGATTTCTAACCACCAACAGGCACTCAGCATAGGTATCAAGCAGCCACGCCCGTTCGGCCAAAGCTTTACCCGCCATGTTGCTTTCCAATGACTTACCTTCATTTGAAGCTATGGTTTCCAAAAGCCTGTAGGCAACCTGTTCCGGAGAATTTTCTCCAAGATGAACCACGGTATTATCTGTCATTCTGTCCTCCCTCATTGATTTCGATGATGAGGATTGTAAGCGTGACTCCGGTGTGATTCACCCCTCCTGGAGGGGCCGGCTTCGACTTAGAAGAGGCCCGGATCCTCGCTATAGTCCCCAGCCGGCGCCGGTGGCGCATCGACCGAATCCGCCACATCGGGCTCGTTGTAGCTTGGGCTGTTGACCTTGTTCGATATCGGCCACATGTCCGTGAGCGCCTACCTCAGGCAACTTCCCTTCACGGCCGCCTCGGTATTATCAGGTAAAGTCGCTGGGTCCTGGCCTTTGAGGTCGCATGCGAAGAACATATAAGAATCCGTTCCCATGCTCTGGCCGACGGCAAATTGCTCGACCTTCATGTAGGTGCCCGCCGGCAATCTTTTCTGAAGACGCTTTTGAGCGGACCGAACGGCCGGTGAAGCAGAGTTAGCCTGTGGCTCAGGGATCTGATACCAGTGGATCGCTGTAAAGAAGGTGCAATCTGCCGGCACCATTGCCTTGGGACATATGTCTATCCAGACGTTGACCTTCTCGGCCGCCACCGCCGGCCCGGCACAGAGAAGCGCTACCGCCAATCCCAAGAACCGCATTGTTTCCTCCAGAAGGATCGGCGCGCCCCAAGGCTTTTGCAGTTGGAAGCGGCAGGCCCGCACCTCGTCGGGGATAGGTGCTGCCTCAGGGCGCGCCGCGAGCGGCAGGATAGGCAAATTTGCCGACTTAGCCAACCGCCAGCTTGAAATCGACGCTTCTGAAATCCGCATCCGCGCCGAGCGCCGCATTGGCGAATTGATGGCGGCGCAGCGGGATACAGGGCTTCTCAAGCCCGGCGGAGACGGGAGTAATCAGCACAAGCAATGGGTTGCGGAAAAACCCAAAGCTCCGACACTATCCGAGGTGGGCATAGACAAGAATCTTGCGGATCGCGCCCGAGACCTTGGCCCGTTGCAATTTTCAGTCTCCTAGCGGAAGAAAATATGCGATTATGAGCCTGGCCTCGAGCTAGAGGATTAATTGTGATGCATGACCTCATTGGGTTCGTACTTGGCATCTTCCTCATTGGACTGTTCTTCGCTGCGCTTGAGCGATTCGAGGACGTCGCCCGCGACTTCCTTGACAGGCGTCGCTTCAAGAGATTTGACGAACAGCTCGCAGTTCAACGTAGAGCGGGACACCGCAGGATAGGCCTTCGAAAGTAAGCGGCGTCGCTTAGATTTGAGTTTCAACCATCACCGCGAAGTCGCCGCCCTTCTGGACTGGGCCGAGGAAACCGTTGCACTCACGGGTAAGCGCCGGCCGAGGAAAGCGTGATGTCTCCACATCACTTGAAGAAAAGGCGTTCAAACATAATAAGAATTCGCTCCGAGCGATTACATAGCGAGCGCAATATATCCAACACCGGCCTATCTTCCGCCTCGGAAAAACTCAAAAATGCCAGTGCAATATCGGCCTTGGCATTCCTGATTTCAAATTTTGCATCGGCCGGATAGGTAAACAAATGAATTCCCTGCGTTAATCGTCCAGTAAAATCCTTGCTTGCTTCAAACGGCGTATCGCATGAAACCTCGTGTACAAGTCGACCAACCGATACCGCGCAAAGCGTCAAGGTGCGATGCTTGTCGGCATTGGACAATTTATTCAGTAAGTAGAGCCAATAATCACCACCTCCATAAGGCTTCAGGCGGTAAATGAGTTTTCGAGCGCGCGGGGAAATCTTTCTTGTGCTTCGCCTGTAGTCTTGTTCAAACTTGGTTGAATCTATATTGAAAGGGAAGGATACGCCTGTATAGGAGTTGCCTTCGGCCAATGCGAGACAGGCGACGATGTGATCAAAAACAGCTCGAAGGTTTTGAATTGCATCACCGATGATCAGCGAGATTTCAACTGGCGGGGGCGTGGGTGCCATTAGAAACACCGCGCGCTTACTAGCCGTGTTGGGATGCGGTGTGTCCGCTAGTTCGATCGGAGCGGTGCGAACGAAATCTTGAGTTTTTTCCTCAATCTCCGCGATCAAGGTCTTAGCTCTCGCCAGCTTGCACTTTGGGCTGAATAGCGGATCGTCGATTTTCGGTATCACGTGGCCTTCTCGCCATTCTCCGCGACGTAGATAACACCGGCGGCGCCGTTAGGCCCGCAGGTCATTTCACAATTTTGAGTCCATCCGAAGAAGGCCCCGTCGGCGCGACATAGTGCTTGGCCACACCGCGCCTGCAGTTCACGATGGCCTCACGCACAGGGTCGTCCTTTGGGAACCGTGCTTCGAGCTGCCCCAGCGCGTCGATCACGCCGTCGATGGAAGCGTTCCGAAAGTCAGCACTAGTCAAAGTTCTCCTAGGCTCGGCTGGAGGCATTGGCCAAAGATATTGCATCGGCGACCGGGCCTGATCGGTCGATGGCGCGGTAATGCGCACGTGTTCCGGCGGCTTTTGATCGTCGCTCATTTCCCAAGGTATCCCTTTTCCCTCAGCCGTTGCCAACGATGCCGCCCGCGGCAGCCTTCCTCAGCCTCACGCCCGGCCCCTCGCCATTCTCGGCGACGAAGATTGGGTAGGTCGGGAGGCTAATTCTTGTTTCGATGCGCCTCATCGTACCTTCTGTGGAGTTCACCGTCGATGCGGGCACGCGTTTCCTCATCTAAATTCAGGAGGCCCGCTGCTACTTTATTGATCGCCGCCTCCACTTGTTCGGAGACCAAGTCGAAGGGGCAACTTTGTCCTCTTAGCGTGTATTCGGCATTGATATCGTCCGTTTCGCGCTGAATATCTGGCGCCATGGGATTCAGCGCCCAACGACCATAGGCCGCAACAAACAACGACCGGAGTTCGTCATCACTGGTCGACCTTAACCGCCGTCCTCGCGCTGCATAATCGCTCACGCCTTGTTGGGCGCCGTCCGCGATCACATAACGCACTACCGCCTCAGCATCTTTGCGATCTTTTGTCATATCAAGCTTCTGGAGTTTCGAAGAACGTTTCGACTGCGTCGAGTGTCCAACTACAGACCCATCGCCCAGCAATAGCCGGATTTACTGCCCCGTTCGTACTGATATCGATGACGGCATAAAGGCCGTAGTCCATGGCGCCTTCATCGCGAGAACGGCTTTTTACGAGCCGGTACCCGCGGCGGTCCGCGATACGGCGCAGCTTGTTCTCCTTCACCTTCGTCTCCTGATCCATGCTGTAAACGATGCTCCAAATGATGCTTGACGAAATGTCAGAGGTCAAGCTAGAAATGATGCTGGAAGCGATACCACAATATGGGCCGCTTCGCCATCAGTTTGAAAATGGAGCAATCCCATGCCGAACACACACGTTCCGGCAGCCGCTACCGGCTTGCCTGAAACCTCCCGTCCTCGTCCGCTCGGGCCGGCGCCTAGGAATGGCTCCGAACTCGATCAACTAACCTGGCTGCTGGCCGCGTTCAGGATCCTGTCTCCGGAGGAGAAAAGCGAAATCCTTGCTCTGAGCCGGCGGCTGCTGCGCGAGCAGGAGAAGGACAAGACCAATGGCTGATTTCCTCAATCGCCGTGGCATCCTGCGTGGCCTTGCCGCTCTTCCGCTCATCGGTGGCGGCGTCACCCTCATAGGCCAGCCTACGGCCGCCGCCGAGCCCCTCACGCACGATCTGCTCGACAGCTATAGCGCATGGCTCGCTTTCGAGCGCCGTCTCCTCATGGCCGAGATGTACCCGAAAGAATGGAATGAGGCTTGCGACTTCATTCCCATGGCGAACGGTGGCGCCCGTTTTCACGCGGATGACTATCGAGATTGGAGCTCAGGACAACACGCCTCGCGGCGCGCCGCGATCGTCCTCAGCGCCGTTGGCTGCGACTGGAGGAGCTAGGATGGGAAACATCGTTAGCTTGGGTAAGGTCCGCAAAGCGCGCGAGAGGGCAGTAAAGGCGTCCGCGCCACCTCTCGCCGATGCACTGTCCTTTGTTACCAGGCGGAAGCCAAGAGGCGGTGGCTCCAACTACTGGGATGTAAAACCGACGGGCAACTATTGCGACGATTATGCAGCCGGCAAGGCGTTTGCTGAGGAATACATCGCCTTCTTGGGGCTCTATCCGACCTATGGCAACACCACTCTTTTGGGCGGTATCGTCGTAGACATGCTCCCTGGTGGCCGAAACGGGATGGTCATTGGATTTATGAACACCGTGGGCGTCTACGCGACGGGTATGGCAGCAAATCTGAAGCAGCGGGAGGGCCAATGGTAGCCAAGTCTGCCCGCAGCATTGCGGCCGCCCTTGCTGAGTCGCTTTTCGCCCTGGAGCAAGCCGCACTCGCCCGTCTCAATCTGGGCGGGCTGGCGCGGATCCGGGCGGCACAGAGAGACGTGAGGGTGGTACGCAGGCAGTTGTGCAGCCTGATCAACAGGAGTTTTCGCTGAAACGATCTGTTCGAAGCCAAAGGGGCGGCAATAAGCTCGCCCCTTTGGTGTGTTCCAGTTCATGTCGCTCGATGCAAGTCCTTGAGATTTGGGCCAATTGTGACAGTATCTTTTAAATAGCAGATGACGGACGAAGCATATCCATTGGGTGTCTGCGTTTTACTGCGAAGGTGGGACGGTATAGCTATGAAAGCGGGTTCAAGCCGCATCAATCGGGATAAGCGACATGTCTGATATACAGACGTTACTGCCCACTCTCCCACAGTGGCTATCTGCCCCGCTAATATTATTGTCAGTTTCTGTTGCTCTTTGGCCCGGCCTATCACAGGCGGTAATCGATTTGACAGCGAAAAACCGCCATCAAAAGCAAGAGCGCTCACAACTGGAACTTTTGAAATTAAGATACGAAATCGAACTCTATAGGAAACAAAATGATTTAGAGCGATTACCCGAGGACACCCATTTACTTGTAAACTCAAAGGAAAATAAAGAGAAATCTGCAATCGAAGAGGACGGATTTGTTGTAACTTTGTTAATGCCAAGTCAAATTCGTCTGTTTTATTGTATGATTGGAGGATTAATTTCGGGCTTGATTGACTTTCTCTTAAATCTTTCTCGCCTTCAACACAATTATCCGGAATTGTTGAATCATCAATCGGCAGGTTTTCTTTTAGGTCTCCTGCTCAGGTATTTATTGCTTGTGTCGATCGGTGGCACCATGTCATTTTTATTTGTGCCTCTACGAATTACTAAGCTTAACGCCATAACTCTTGGTATGTCATATGGTCTTTGTGTTTTTTATTTTGCCAATTTCATCCTTTTCCCTGAAAATTGAGAATCGAGAGTAGATCTGCGAAGGGCACAAAGTACGCGTTGACAAGCGGATTAATTTGCAACATGATGGCTTTGTTGGTAATCAAGCGAAGTCATCTGTCATGTCGATCCGCAAGCGCACTTGGAAAACCGCGAAGGGTGAGGTCAAAGAGGCCTGGGTATTCGACTATGTCGACCAGGCCGGCAAGCGCCATATCAAGACCTTCGACAAGAAAAAGGATGCAACCACGTACCAGACGACTGTCATGGGCGAGGTCCGCGACGGCACGCATACGGCTTCGAGCCAGAGCGTGAAGGTGAAGGAGGCCGCCGACAAATGGCTCGGCACTGGCGAAAAGAACGGCCTCGAGCGCTCGACGCTGGACCAATACCGCCAGCACATTACGCTGCACATCAATCCCTATTTGGGAGACCATCGTCTGTCTGAACTTACGGCACCCTTGGTGCGGGAGTTCGAGGACCGGCTGCGGAAGGGCACGCCCGCGCCTGGGCAGAAGGAAGCCAAATCGCGCTCGGCAGCACTGGTCCGCAAGGTGCTGGTCAGCCTTGGTTCGCTGCTTGGCGATGCCCAGGAGCGCGGCTTGGTCGCGCGCAACGTCGTTCGGGATCTTCGTTCGAAGCGGACCCGCGGCAAGGAGCGGCGCTCTGAGCGTCGTCAGAAGGGCAAGCTCAAGATTGGCGTGGATATTCCGACTCGTGAAGAGATCAAGGCGATCGTCGGCGCCGTCGCCGGCCGTTGGCGCCCTCTGCTGTTGACTGCGATCTTTACAGGCTTGCGAGCTTCGGAGCTTCGCGGCTTGCTCTGGTCCGATGTCGATTTCGATGCGCGTCAGATCCATGTCCGACAGCGAGCCGACCGGTACAACGAAATCGGAGCCCCAAAGTCGGAGGCCGGCGAGCGGGTCGTCCCCTTGCCCCCGTTGGTCCTGAACACCTTGCGAGAATGGAAGCTGTCATGCCCACGTCGCAAGGAGAAGAAGGACGACGAAGGCAAGCTGCACCTCGTATTCCCGACCGGGACCGGCAACGTCGAGTCCCTTGGCAATATCATCAATCGCGGCCTGGTTCCCCCACAACTGGCCGGCAAGGTCAGCGTTCCGGTAGTGGCAGCAGATGGTACCCCAAGGTTGGATGAGGAAGGCAAACCGATCTTGGCGGCGAAGTACACCGGCATGCACGCACTCCGGCATTTCTATGCTTCGTGGTGCATCAATCGGAAAGCCGACGGTGGACTCGAACTGCCGCCGAAAGTCGTCCAGGAACGGCTCGGCCATTCGTCGATTGTGATGACGATGGACGTCTATGGTCACCTGTTTCCGAGAGGAGACGACGGTAGTGAGCTTGCTGAGGCGGAGCGGTCACTGCTGGCCTGACGCGACATAGGCGCGACATGGAGTCAGATTTGCTTTATGAATCAACGTGAGTTACAATCATCATAATCCGCGTGTCGGTGGTTCGAGTCCACTCCTCGCTACCATTTCTAAATGTACAATCAGTTATTGGTTTTGCATCATCATTTCCCCTGATGGTGCCAGGCAACCGCTGCCCAGTGGCACGACGTCGCGCCTGGAAAGCCCATGAAAAATGCCTTCGTCGAGAGCTTCAACGGACGCTCTATGGACGAGTGCCTCAATCACACACTGTTCTCCACACTCGTCGAAGCCCGCAGCGCCATCACCTCGTGGAAGAAGATTACAACCACCACCGACCACACTCAGCCCTCAGCAATAGGACGCCTGCCGAGTTCGGGCTGAAAGCAACAATGGAAAATCAGGCCGCTTAAGGCCAGAAATGAAATCGAAGACTCTCTCTCAAACCGGAGGAGAGGAGGGTCTCAGGTCAGGCCACCATCTGGCGAATTCACCTTACTGTGGCTGCTGAGACTAAACTCAACATCGCCCCTCGCGCAGCTTGAGCACTCCTCACCGATCGATTGCGGGGCCCTGCTCCTCCACGCCCCGGGACGCGAGCTCTATCGCAGCAGTCTATCCAGACCATCCAAGGCTTCGCTAATGCATAGGGTGGCGAGCCCCATCGAATAGGTACGACGCGATGGAGGGTGCGAATCACAATCACCAAAAAATAAGAGTTCGCCATCGACGCGGTCGGTACAGCTCCCAGTTGGATACAACGAGCTACACCAGTCTGGAGACACGATCGGTTCTCGTCCGGGAACCAGATTTCGGCTGGTTCGCCATATCCGTTGCCCACGGTGCCAGAAACTGATGCTAATGCGACCGATCCTCGCGGCCTCTAGTCAAAGAACCCCGCGTCTTCCTCCTTGAGATATTTCTTCGCCCCCTCGGCATCGATATCCAGCCCCAGTCCTGGTGCTTCCAGCAGGTCGACCATGCTGTCGGTCACGATCTGCCTCGGCAGGCCGGTGACGATGTCAGTCCACCAGGGATCGGACGCGGAGGGATATTCGAAAGCGATGTAGTTGGCTGGCAAGGTGGCGCAGACATTGATCAGGGCTCCGAGACCGAGCAGACCGTTGGCTGTGCCGTGCGGGGCCATCAGGATCGAGTGCATGTGGGCGTGCTCGGCCACCCATTTGAGCTCGGCGATGCCGCCGATATCGGCCGGGTCCGGGCCGATGACGCGCACCGACTGCGTCTCGATCAACTCCTTGAAATTATGGCGCAGATAGATCTGTTCGCCGGTGTGGATGGGGGTGGTGGTCGATACCGTGAGCTCTCGATAGGCCTGCGGATTGACCCAGGGAACGTAGTCGCCCGTCAGCATGTCCTCGAGCCAGGCGAGATTGTATTTCTCCACCGCGCGGGCGAAGCGGATGGCGTCGGGCAACATCCAGCCCGGGCCGCAGTCCAGCGCCAGGCTGACCTTGTCGCCGAGCACTTCCTTCATGGCAATGACGCAGTCGAGCATATGGGCCATGCCGCGCTCGCTGATCGGGCCCTGGTCCATTGCGCCGTGATAATCCGGCGGCTGGCTGACGCCGTAGTGAAAGCCCGGGATGCTGCGCTTCATGTTGGAGTGGAAGCTTATGCCCTGCTTCACCATGAAGAAATTTTCAGGCCGCTTCATCATCCATTTCACGTCATCCGCATAGTCCTCGGGGCGGTCGCCCGTACGCTTCTTGCGGATGGAGCCGTTATAGACGCGCACCTTATCGCGCACCTTGCCACCCAGCAGCTTGTAGACGGGTACGCCCGCGGCCTTGCCGGCAATATCCCAAAGAGCGTGCTCGATGGCGCTAACAGCTGCGCCATACGGTTTGAAGGAACCGCGCTGGCGGATCTTGAGCATCACGCGCTCGACATCGGTCGGATCCTCGCCGATCAGCGCCTCGCGGAAATGCAGCACCCAGGGTTTCAGATAGGGCTTGGTGTACTCGACTTCGCCGAGGCCGTGGAGGCCTTCATCGGTGACGATGCGCACGATGGGATGGCGGCCGATGACGGCGCAGCGCAGGTCGGTGATCTTCATGGAAAACATCCTTGGTGCATCTCGCGTCGGCCGACACCGGCATGACGCGCAAAGACGCTTGAAAACAAAGGGTTATGGCAAAACTTGCTTCTATCTGAGCGCCCGCTCTAGTGCGGGACGCGGTCGAAGCCAACGCGCAGATGGTTCCACTCGCTGGTGTCACCGAAATACCTGGCGCCCTCGCGCAAGTGCTCCCGGATGACGGGCTCGTTGAGGTCTATGCCCAGGCCCGGCTTGTCGGGCACGGTGACATAACCGTCCGCCATATAATCGTCGGTCATGCCGGTGACGAGGCCGGTGAAGAAGGGCAGGTCGAGCCCGTGATGTTCCACCGCCACCAGGCTGGCGACGGCTGCACCCAGATGCACATTGGCCATGAATCCGATGGGTGAGCAGCAGGCGTGCAGCGCAGTCGGAATGCCGAAACGCTCGGCGTGATCGGCGATGCGCTTGGTTTCCATAAGGCCGCCCGAGGACAACATGTCAGGATGGATGATGTCGAAGGCCCGGGTCTCGATGGCCTCGCGGAAACCTTCCCAGAGATAAAGATCCTCGCCCGCCGCCACCGGTGTTAGCAGGGCATCGGCTACCTTTTTGTGGTTGGCGATATCGGTCCAGGGCAGGGGATCTTCGACCCAGGCAAGGTTGAACGGCTCGAGGGCATGGCCGATCTTGATGGCCTCGTCAGCCGTACAGAAACCTTCGCCGAAATGGTCGGTGCACAGCGAGATCTCGTCGCCCACCGCCGCACGAACGGCGCGCGTGATCTCGACTGCGAGTTCCACGCCAGCCTGGCTGATGCGCGGCCCCGGCCCTCGGCCGGGCACGTACCATTGCTTGTATTGCGGATATTCATACTTGGTGTTGCTGCCGATCAGGGCGCCCGGAGTAGCCTCGAACAACTGGCCCGGCAGGTCGAACTTGATGAAGGTGAGGCCGAGCGACTTGCGCTGCCTGACCACCTCGACATAGCCCTCCGGCGTCATCTTGTCTGGTGCCGGCGTATCGCCATAGAGGCGAACCTTGTCGCGATATTTGCCGCCGAGCAGCTGGTAGCAGGGAATGCCATAGGCCTTGCCGACCAGATCCATCAGCGCGATCTCGATGCCGCAGACGCCGCCGGCCTCACGGCTGTCGCCACCGAAGGTCTTGATCGACTTGAAGAGATAATCGACGTTGCAGGGGTTCTGCCCGACCAGCAGATGCTTGAGGCGCATGGCGGTGTCATGATGGGCGCCGTCCCGCACCTCGCCAAGGCCGTAGATGCCCTGATTGGTGTCGATCCGCAGCATCGGATAATAGCCGTGGCCGACGATGGTGGCGGTCCGGATGTCCGTGATGCGCAGTTCGCTCGGGTGCGAGGCGGTCCGGACATTGTTTTCGATCGTATCAAGCGGCATGCTGGCGTTCCCTATCGTTCTTCTCTTTTGCTGGCGAGCACAGGGGCTGCCTGGCTCGCTCGCCTGGCCGCGCCCATCTGCTCGATAACGTGGCGGCCCGATCCTTCCACGTGCCGGGCCACGACCCTGGCGGCGCCATCGGCATCCTGGGCCCTGATGCATTCGATCAATTCGCGGTGTTCGCGGATCACGGCGACGCGCCGGCTGAGCGAAGTCGGAAACCGCCTGCTGATGGCGCGCAGGATCTCGCGATGCGTCCACCAGAGCACCGCGGCATGGCGGTTGTAGTGACGGTCATAGATCAGCTGGTGAAAGTGTGTGTCGAGCGCGGCATGTCTGATGGGATCGCGGAAATTGAGCTCCTCGATCTCGGCCTGCACCTCTTCGAGCGCAGCGATATCCGCGTCGCCGGCAATCGAGACGAACCAGCGCGTCAGCGCCGGCTCGATCAGCACTTCGATCTCGATAATGTCGCGGACAAAGTCCTCGTCGATCGGCCGCACACGGGCGCCGCGATTGGGCTCGATCAGGACGAAACCCTCTCCCCGCAGCTGCTGCAGCGCCTCGCGGACCGGATTGGTCGAGGTGCCATAACGAGCGGCCAGCTCCGCGATCTTCAGCCGCTCGTTGGGACCGAGCCGGCCCGAAACGATTTCGTCGCGGATCCTTTCATAGACCCAGCCTGGCTGGTCGAAGGTATCCCCAGACGGCGGAGGGATTGGGCTCGTTTTGTCCATGAATGCCTGTTTAAGCACCTTTTTACAGCAAGCCAAGCCTATCATACGCTAATGGCTCAAAATAATGTACGATCTGATTTAGATTGACAGATACGATTTGGTTTGGAAGTGTCTAGAGACTTTGGACGAAGTCGGAGAATGCCGACCGTCGAGGGTGGAACTGCGCCAGATTCAGACGCGCATGCGCGGTCGGCCGAAAGCGCTTGCCGGCGTGAGGAGGAGATATCCCGATGAGGAATTCGCAGGATCGCGTCGCCGCCGCACGGCCGGAACGAGAACGGCCGATGCGCCTGTGGACGGTGGCATTGGGTGTGACGGTGTCGATGCTGGCGACCGTCGCTTGCGCACAGGACGTCGACCTCTCAAAATGGTCACCGCAGTACATCCGCAGCATCGCCGGCACCGAAAGCGTGGACACGGCGGCGGAGTGCTCCAAGGTCGTGCCGCTCGACTACAAGGGCAAGGTAACTGTCTGGTGGACGGGGCCGAACGATGCCTCGCCCGACCTGTCCCGGAAGGTCCATGCGGATTTTTGGGCCGCGTTCAAGGCGACCTATCCCAACATCCAGCTCGACTACCAGAACATCGACTACAATCAGCTTCTCGACAAATTGCGCACGGCGACACTAGGCAACGCCGCCCCGATGGTGGTGCGGCTGCAGATCCTGGGCAGCGTCGAATTCGCTTCCAAAGGTTACTTCATGCCGTTGAAGCCCGAGGATGTCGGCTACAAAACCTCCGACTTCTGGCCAGGGGCCATGAAGTCGGTGATGTATGACGGGGTGTCCTATGGCATTCCCACCAACAACGAGACCATGGCCCTGATCTGGAATGCCGACCTGTTCAAGCAGGCCGGGCTCGATCCGGAGCACCCGCCGGCAACCTGGGATGATGTCGTCACTTATTCCAAGCAGATTCACGACAAGCTGGGCATTCCCGGGTACGGTCTGGTGGCCAAGCAGAATGCCGGCAACACGCCGTTCCGCTTCATGCCGCAATTGTGGGCCTATGGCGGCGGCGCCCTCGACGAATCCAGCGACAAGCCGACCTATAAGACCGTCGAGATCAACAATGACGGCGCCAAGGCCGCCCTCCAGGCGATCTTCGACATGTATGTGCGCGACAAGTCTGCGCCCGTGTCGGCGCTGACCAATACGCAGAACGAGAACCAGAACCCCTTCATTGCCGGCAGGCTCGGCATGATGATCGCCCATCCGGCCGAATACGCCAAGATGGTGGACCTCGCTTCCAAAGCCACCGGCGCCGACAAGGCCGTGGCCGACAAGGTGGTCCAGAACATGCGATATGGCCTGATCCCCAAGGGGCCGGCCCGGCGTGCCGTGGTGTTCGGCGGCTCCAACATTCACATCATCAAGAGCGATTATGTCGATGGCGGGCTCGACGAAAAGGCAGCCAAGGCGCTCGTGTGCTTCTGGACCGGTCCGGAGTGGTCGACGAAACTGGCCTGGGTCGATTCCAACCCGGGCAATCTGCGCGGCTTCAAGACCAAATGGATGAAGGAGCGGCTTGATACCATCAAGTTCCTCGATGTCACGACATCCATGCTGCCCAATGGCATCCCTTTCCCCGTCGTCCCGGAATCCACCGAGATCATGAACAACATCGTGCCGGACATGATGCAGAACGTGCTGACCCAGAAGATGTCGGTATCGGAAGCGGCCGACGATGCGGCGGCCAAGGTCCAGGACCTGATGGCTGGAAAATAATCTTGTCAGGCAAGGTGCAGCTGCCGGCGGCACAGCCCCCGGCAGGAGGTTCAATCCAGCGCTGAAAGGTCTCGCGCCCGTGAGCATCGCGACCGACCAGAAGATCATCGCGCCTGCGCGGCCCCGGCGGCGCGAGCGCGGCAACATCCTGCAGCGCATCGTCGATCATAGCGCCGACTATCTTTATGTGCTGCCGGCCATTCTGGTGATGCTCGTCGTCATCGCCTATCCCATCTACTACACGATAGAGTTGAGCTTCTTCAAAACGCCGCCGAACCTCCAGATGAAGGACAAGATCTTCGTCGGCCTTGACAATTACGCCGCCATCCTTTCCAGCGCCTCCTTCCGTCGTGTGACCGTCAACACACTGATCTGGACGGTTTGTTCGACCGGCTTCTCCTTTCTGCTGGGCCTCGCCGCGGCCCTTGCGCTGCACCGCGAGTTCGCTGGACGCGGTCTGCTGCGCGCCGTCCTGCTGATCCCCTATGTGGTGAGCGCGGTCGCCGCCTCCTATGTGTGGAAATGGCTCTACCACTCCGATTTCGGCGTCATCGGCGCCCTGCTGGTGCAACTGGGCCTGGCAGACAAGCCGATCAACTTCCTCGACAACACCACCACCGTCCTGCCCTCCCTGATCGTGGTCAACATCTGGAAGGAATTCTCCTTCGCGATGGTGATGCTGATGGCTGGGCTGCAGACCGTGCCCGACCAGCTGCTGCGGGCCGCCCGCGTCGATGGCGCCAACACTTGGCAGAGCTTCTGGCACGTAACCTTCCCGCATCTGAAGGGCGTGTCCATGGTCACCGTGCTCCTGCTCATGGTGGCCAATTTCAATTCCTTCATCATCCCCTGGATCATGACCGGCGGCGGGCCGGCGGGCGCCTCCGATATCTGGATCACCGACATCTACAACATCGCCTTCGGCCGTCAGCGCTACGGCGTCGCCTCGGCCTATGCCGTGATCCTGTTCATCGTGATGATGGTACTGGGCTATTTCTACGTGAAGGCATTGACGCGCGGCGACGAGGCGAGGGCGGAATGAGCCAGATCGTGCAACCCACGCGCCGCGCCGCCCGCAAACCCACCGACTGGTGGCGCTGGGCCGGCCGGCTGACCCTAGTGCTCCTCCTGATCTTTACCGTGCTGCCGATGCTCTGGATGGTGCTCACATCGATCAAGACGCAATTCGCGGCCTTGCAATACCCGCCGCAATGGTGGCCGGCCGAGCCGACGCTGGGCAACTACTGGCGGCTGATCAATCCGGCCGACTCGATCGGGCAGGAATTCCTGCTCTATTTCTGGAACAGCTTCTACGTCTCACTCCTAAGCACGATCCTGGGCGTCGTCATCGCGGTGCCTGCGGCCTATGCCTTCTCGCGCTTCCGCTTCCCCGGCCGGTCCCTGCTGTTCTTCGGGGTCCTGGTGCGCAACATGTTTCCGGCCGTGGTGTTCCTGATGCCGCTGTTCCTGCTGATGCGCTGGATGGGGCTGGTCAACACCCATGGCTCGCTGATCCTGACCTACCTCACCTTCGGCCTGCCGCTCTCGATCTGGCTGCTCAAGGGCTTCTTCGACAACATCCCGGTCCAGCTTGAGCAGGCCGCCCGTATCGATGGCGCCACGCGCTTCCAGGCCTTCCTGCTGATCGTGCTGCCGCTTTCGACACCGGGGATCATCGCCACCTCGATCTTCTCCTTCATCGGCGCCTGGAACGAATATGTCTACGCTTACACCTTCCTCTCCAAGCAGAACACGATGACCTTGCCGGTCGGCATCCAGCGCTTCTTCACCGAATTCGCCACCGACTGGCCCGGCCTGATGGCGGCGACCTTCCTGATGAGCGTGCCTGTCGTGGTGCTCTTCCTCGTCCTGCAGAAATATTTCGTGCGTGCCCTCACCGAAGGCGCCGTCAAGCACTAGCAGGTTTTACCCTCAGGCCAAATCACCAGGAATCGAAAAATGCTCATGTTTCCAGTCAGTTACACCACAGACGCGTTTCGACCCGAACACATTTTTCCTTAGGAGACGCTGATGGCCGAAGTGGTCCTCAAGGACGTGATGAAAGCCTATGGCGCCGTGCATGCCGTCAAGGACGTGTCGTTCAAGGTGGAGCATGGCGAGTTCGTCGCGTTGGTCGGGCCATCAGGCTGCGGCAAGACCACGACACTCAACCTGATCGCGGGCTTGATTCCCCTGACGGATGGCGAGATCGTCATCGGCGAGCGGGTGGTCACCGATCTCGATCCCAAGGACCGGGATATCGCGATGGTGTTCCAGAACTACGCGCTCTATCCCAACAAGACGGTCTTCAACAACCTCGCGTTTCCGCTGCAGATGCGAAAGCAGTCCAAGGAGGCGATCGACAAGAAGGTACGCGACGCCGCCAAGGTCCTCGATATCACGCACCTGCTCGACCGCCGCCCGCGCGAGCTCTCGGGCGGCCAGCAGCAGCGTGTGGCACTCGGCCGGGCCCTGGTGCGCGATCCCGCCGTGTTCCTGATGGACGAGCCGCTCTCCAACCTGGATGCCAAATTGCGTGTGCAGATGCGCAGCGAGATCAAGCGCTTCCATCACAACCTCAACGCCACCATCATCTATGTGACGCATGACCAGCTCGAGGCCGTGACCATGGCCGACAAGATGGCGGTAATGCATGGCGGCTGCCTGCAGCAATTCGACACGCCCGCCAATGTCTTCGCCAATCCCGTCAACACCTTCGTCGCCAGTTTCGTTGGGAGTCCGGCCATGAGCCTCGTACCCGTCGACGTCGGCACGGAAGGCGGCGGCACGGTGCTCAGGGGCGCCAGCGGCTGGACATTGCCGCTCTCCGCGATCAACGCCCGCAAGGCCCAGGGTTCGAGCAACGGCAAGGCCGTGCTCGGCGCGCGCCATTCCACCCTCAAGCTGCATCGGATGGCTCTGCCCGGCGCCGTGCCCGGAAAAGTCTACAGTGTCGAGCCCACCGGCGACGTCACCTTCGCCCAAATCGTCGTGGATGCCGAAATGGTCAATATCAGCCTCGATCCCAGTGTCGTCATTCAACCCGACGAGGCGGTCTGGATCGAGTTCGACCAGGACAGGATGCATCTGTTCGACGGCCAGACCACCATGGCGCTCAAGGCAGCTTAAGAGATCGAGCGGAATTCGGAAATCCTCATGAAAATCAGTGCGATCACGCCCTATCCGGTCTGGGTCGGCAAACGAAACCAGCTCATCGTCAAGGTCGAGACCGACGAGGGCATTCATGGCTGGGGCGAAAGCGGTCTCTCCGGCCGCGAGAAGGCCGTGATCGGCGCCATCGAACATTATCGCGAATTCCTGGTCGGCCGTGATGCCATGGCGATCGGCGCGCTCTGGCAGGAGATGTATCGAAGCCAGTATTTCGAGGGCGGCCGCGTCCTCACCGCCGCGATCTCGGCCATCGACATCGCGCTGCATGACATCAAGGGCAAGGCGCTAGGCGTGCCCGTCTACCAGCTCCTCGGCGGCAAGCAGCGCGAGCACATTCCCACCTTTGCCACCACCAGGGGGCCGTGCGGCCCGGAGATCATCGAGCAGGCGAAGGAATTGGTGGCGGGCGGCTGGACTGCCATCCGCCTCTTCCCCGCCGATCACGACAGCAGAGGCGTCTACGAGCCGCGGCAGAGCATAAGCGAGACGGCCAAATGGTGCGTGAAGGCCCGAGAGGCGCTCGGCGACACCGTGGTGCTGGGCGTCGATTATCATCACCGGCTTTCCGTCGCGGAGGCCGCCTCCTATTGCCAGAGGATGCCCTCCGGCACGTTGGATTTCCTGGAGGAGCCCATCCGGGACGAAACGCCGGCCGCCTATGAGGCGCTGCGCAAGCTCACCGACATTCCCTTTGCCATCGGCGAGGAATTCGCAAGCAAATGGCAGTTCCTTCCCTATATCGAGCAGGATCTGCATCAATTCAATCGCATCGACGTCTGCAATGTCGGTGGCCTGACAGAGGCGATGAAGGTCGCCGGCTGGAGCGAGGCGCATTACGTCGACATGATGCCCCATAATCCGCTGGGGCCGATCTGCACGGCCGCGACCATTCATTTTGCGGCGGCGGTGCCCAATTTTGCCTGGCTGGAAACCCGCGCCTCCCCGGGGGAACTCTATCTCGGTTTCGACGATGGCGGCATCTTCACCACCCAGCCGCGCCTGAACGGCGCCGTCTTCGATGTCGGCGATGCGCCGGGCCTCGGCGTCGAGGTCGATGAAGCCGCAATCACCAAGCAGAGCTTCAAGTTCTGGGAACCGCCGCATCTGCGGCGCACCGACGGTTCGATCACCAACTGGTAGGGCCTCACAGCCAACAAGGAGCATTGCCATGACCCACACCCCGGGGATCACTCGTCCGCCCAGGGACATCATCGACGCACTCAAGCACCTCGGCGCGGCAAGCGTTGCCGGCATATTGGGTCATATCGGCATCCGCAATCCGCACATCCTCGGACCCACAAGCTGGAACCCTGGCAAGGCGATCGCTGGTCCGGCGCTGACCTTGCAGTTCATGCCCAAGCGCGAGGATCTCTATGGTGAGGGCGAATATGCCGATCCCGAAAAGCAGCTCCACCGTCACGTGCTCTATCACGTACAGGAGGGCGATGTGGTTGTCGTGGATGCACGGGCCGATATGACCGCCGGTGTGTTCGGCGACATGATGTCGACCTATTTCAAGGGTCGTGGCGGCGCTGGCATGGTGATCGACGGCTGCCTGCGCGATTATCCCAATCTCAAGAAGCTCGACCTGCCGCTGTGGATTCGGGGCTGGACTCCCAACTTCCACACCCAGACCGGCCTGATGCCCTTCGCCGTCAACGTGCCCATCGCCTGTGGCGGTGTCACCGTCCTCCCCGGCGACATCATCGTGGCCGATGATGATGGGGCTGTGGTCGTGCCGGTAGCCCTCGCCTCCAAGGTCATCGAGACCTCTAAGGTGCATCACGAATGGGAGGATTTCTCCCGAATGAAACTGATGCAGGGTGCGCCGCTTCAACGCTATTACCCCCTCCATGACGACGCTCGCGCCGAGTATGAGGAATGGCGTAGGGCGAACCCCGCACCGCCGACCAGCAAGTGAGGCGTTTTGCCGGCCAACATATGTACGGCGGTTTGGGCCTTTCCGGGCGGTCATAAGCGCCGCCTTGGTTTGGCATCCTTGCCGATGGCCGAGGCTAAAACCACTCTATCACCAACCGCGTTCCGGCGTCCCGCGCCAGGGTTAGGACAGCGCCTCAAAGCGCGATCGACTCCACCTTCGCCGCCGGTGCCGGCTTCAGGGGCAACAGAACTGGGGTGGAGCCCCGCCGAGCGCTGGAAGAGGCGGCTCGGCATTTGCGCCGATACGGTACGAGAGAGCGCCTCGCGGACAAGTAAGACCGGCTGGGTGTGTTGGAGGGGCGACGACGAGCGTGGGAGCATTCAACCTGCGCCTCAGTGCCTCCAAGGATGCCTTGGTCGGCTGACCTAGCCCTTTTGCCGCTCCGGGAGGACGAGCTTCGATCGCGAGCGCAGTTCTTGCTGAGGTTTCTGGCCGCAACAGATGCCGGTGGCGCGACATCGCCTCGGTGGCTTGACGAAGTCGCCAGCAGCGACGAGGATTACCTTATGGAATGTCTACCAGGCAGCATAGTCATGGGCAGTCGGGCACCGATCGCCGTAGCGCCACCTCGGGACAAGCCGGTCGACCCAATGCCCGGGCCATGGTGGCGTTTCAGGGCCGGTATCCAGCGACAAATCCATGTTGGACGGACCCGTCGCAATGCGCCGGTCCCGCCTGCATCGAGGTCGCACCAAATTAAGGATCGAAGCGCCCATGAGCAAAGATTTGATCCTGCTGAATGGTCTCGGTATTGCGCACAATGAGCTGATTCCGTCCGGAACGATTGCCATCATCCTGAGGGATGGCCATGTGCGCGTCGTCCCCGCGGACAAATTGCGAGAGACAATCAAAGAAATTGGCAGCGACAAGGTTGAAGGTCTGACGATGTCGCCTTCCGATTTCGAAAAGCTGCAAGCGGTCGTCGATCGCCAAAACGCAGACAGACCTCCCGACGGCGCAGATGAAGATCAGCCATAGGCTCCCAACCAATTAGTAAGGCGGGATCTGGCAAATCATCGGTGCTTGCGCAGTCTCAGCGTAAAGGCCGATTCTCCGATGAGGACGGTCAAAGTCGATTATTGTAGTCAAAGCGGGAATTTGAAGGATTGAACCTCCTCTTCAAGCACGGCATTTGATAGGACTGGCCGCATTCTCACGATTGACTGCAGGCGCCGCGTCAGGTCGTTTCGCGCTGGATAACCTTATATGGCATCAGCATGAGCTCGGTAGGAACATACCGGCCGATCCTGTTGGATTCGATCGCACGCAGAAGCAACTCGCCCGCTGCGCGACCTATCGCGTAGGCCTCGACGGCAACTGTCGTGATGCGGGGAAAGCTGCAGCGGGATACTTCAAAATCTCCAAAGCCCGCAATGGCGATGCGGCCAGGAACAGCCCAATTGCGTCTATGGCATTCCATCAGCGCACCGAACGCAGAAAGGTCCGAAACGCACACGGCGGCGTCGACGTCGGGCCACTGTGTCATCAAATGGACAATGGCTTCGCCACCTTGTTCCATGGAGATCGGCGGATTGCCGAATGATATGATGCGCCCCCGCGGCAGATTGAGCTGTTCAATGGCCTGCACGTAGCCCAATCGCCTGTCGGCGCCGCGAGTATCGCGATTGCTGGTGCCCCCAACGAATCCAATATTGCGATAGCCAAGCCCATAGAGGTGGTGCACCAGGGCGTTCGTTGCCGCGGCATTGGAAAAACCCACGACATGTTCAATGGGGTTGTCAGGGATATCCCAGGTTTCAACGACCGGAATGCCGGCCGACTCGATGAGCCTTCGTGCTCGATCCGTATGCCGTCCCCCGGTGAGGACAATTCCTTCCGGTCGGCGAGTCAGCATGGATTCTACCAAGCTCTCTTCTTTCTGGATTTGGTAGTCCGTGAAACCCAGGAGAAGTTGCAGGCCACTATCGGCAATCGCCTCCGTGATGCCGCGGGCCGCGTCGGCAAAATTTGAGTTGTTGATGGAGGGAACAAGCGCTGCGATGAAACCGGAGCGCTTCGAGGAAAGCGTTCCTGCCATCTGATCAAGCACGTAGCCGAGCTGATCGACCGCATCCATGATCTTGCGGCGCGTTTTTTCCGAGACGGAGCCTCCTTTCTTCAAGGCCCGAGAGACCGTCATGGTCGACACGCCGGCCAGCCTGGCTACGTCAGCCATGGTCGGCTGGCCTTTCGGTATCATGTCGGGTTGAGTTGCCATCAAGGTATCCGGCTGAGCTTTCGCCATCGCGGCAATAGAGAATGCGAGGATTTCTCACCAGCCTGGCGGGTGAGCATTGACATACAGGGCATAGAGCGAGGTCTGGGCCGTGATGTAGAGGCGGTTACGCTTGGGGCCTCCAAAGCACAGATTGGATACAATTTCAGGTATTGGAATTCGGCCAATCTGCTTTCCCTCGGGCGCGTAAACCAGCACGGCATCGGCGCTGGATGTCCACAGATTGCCTGCCCTGTCGACGCGGAAACCGTCGAAAAAGCCTGCATCGCACGTCGCGAAGGTGTTGACCGAGCCACCGGCCACATCGTGTCCGTCCATTCGATAGGCGTAGATCGCCTTTGGAAGTCCAGGGACGTGGCTCGCGCCGGTGTCCGCCACGTAAAGAATGCTTTCGTCGGGAGAGAAGGCCAATCCGTTCGGACACACGCGGTCGGTGATGACGGCGGTCAAGGTTCCAGTGTCCGGGTCCAGCCGATAGACATGGCATGCGCCGATTTCCGAGGAGGCGGCATGTCCTTCATAGTGGCTGTCGATGCCGTAGGTGGGATCGCTGAACCAGATTGATCCATCGGACTTCACCACGACGTCGTTTGGCGAGTTCAGCCGCTTTCCTTTGTAACGCTCGGCCAACGTCACCCAACGCCCGTCTGGTTCCAGCCTTGATATGCGGCGCCCTCCATGCTCGCAGGCCACAACGCGGCCGGCAGCATCGAGCGCATGCCCGTTGTGATAGCCGCAAGGGTTCTCGAAGACGCTGACCGAGCCATCCGTCTCATCCAGGCGCAACACGCGGTCATTGGGAATGTCCGACCACAGGACGGACTTGGCCGCCGGCACGTAGACCGGGCCTTCCGCCCAGCGGCATCCTGTCCATAGCCGCTCGAGCTTGGCGTGACCGATCGTCAAAGCCGCAAAGCGCTCGTCGAGGATCTCAACGTCGCTCATTGCGGCAACCCGATATCGAGGGCTGCGGCCATTGTTGGAAACTGATCGGCACGGAAGAGGGTGTGAAAGATATCGCCGTCGAACATCTTGACGAGTTCGGCTGTTACGGCACGGCTTTGCGCTCTCACCTCGGAGGCCAGCGCAACATCGACGGCTTGGCGCGAGGAATAGCGAATAGCCAGAACCATGTCATAGTGCGGGTCCGTAACATCGGCCTCCTGCTGGCGCAAAACGCGCACCTCCTGGGCACCGGGGAACTGGGTCCATAGCGGAACCAGCTTGTCTTGGACGAATTGGCTAAAGGCATCCTCACAGCCTGGCTTCACACGGCCGCGAAAGAAGGCGCAACGGATAAACATGCGTAAGGACCTGAAACAAAGGAAGGAATCGGCGGCACTGATGCCGCCGAGATTGGTGTTGCGCCCGGCCTAGTTGCCGCTCCAGATCTTCTTGTAGACGTCGCGATAACCGTTATCGGGGTCGTACACGTTCTTTGGTCCGCCATCGAACTCGATATTATCAGGCGTAACGAGATGGACGCCCGGCACATAGCCTGACCATTTCTGGCCCGAGAAGGCGCGGTTCAGTTCATCGACTAGCTGCCAGCCCTGCATGGTCAGCGGTTCCGGCACCGTGCCTGCCTGATGATCCTTCGCGCGGATACGTTGATAAGCGGCCTCCGAGCCGTCGCCGGCGGAGATATTCTGGGGATCGCCATCACCCGAAATGCCAGCAGCGGCGAGGGAAGGGGGCATGAAGTCGTAGTACAGATCGTTGATCGCCAGGGACTGCGTCCACTTGGCGCCGTTCTGCTGCAGCAGCGTCGTGGTCAACTGCGGTATACGCGTCGAAACGTCTGAAAGCGGCGTGTCCTCGAAAGCCAGCACCGAGCAGCCGGAACACTGCTTGATCACGGCCTCCATGGCGCGTCCCTTGGCGATAGCGATGGCGTAGGTGGAGTCCGCGAAAATGACGACACCGGCCTTGCCATCCGAGTCGGCGATCGCCTTCATGGCGGCGACCTTTGCCACTTCCATGGCGTCGGTGGTGACATTGGCAAAGACGGGCGTACCGTCGAGGGGACCAGGCTTGGGCCCGGAATGCCAGCCGACGATTTGGATACCCTGCTTGGCTGCTTCCTCGAGGCCTGCCTTCTGTTCCACGGCGTCGCTGCCGCCAACGATGATGGCATCGGGCTTGAGGGCAATCGCCTGGCTGAGGGCCGTCGCCTGGCCGGAAACGGTGCCCTGGCCGTCGATCTCACGATAGGTCCAGCCGATCACGCCTACGGCTTCCTTGACGCCCTGGGCGACGCCGAGGATGCCGCCGTTGCGCATGTCGCCCGCGACATAGACGATCGTCTTGTTGCCGACCGCCTTGGGGCCTGTGGTCGGACCATCCCATTTGTCGGCGCGGGTCGTTGCCTTAGCGACGATCGCCTTTGCCTGGTCGACGAACGAGTCTGCATGGGCAGCCAAGGGGGCCAGCATGAGCGCTAGTGCACTGGCCGTTGCCAAGTTGAATACGCGTTTCACTATAGTTCCCTCCTGTTGACGACTGAGTTTTCACGATTGAGTTTTATGGGCCCGTCTTCTTGAAACTACGGGTCGCCGAGCCTCGACGCCGCTGTGCATACCCTGCGATACCGATCGCGATCAGCAAGGTGACACCGTTGAACATGGGCTCGACCCAGAACGAGCCGCCGAATTGCTGGATGCCCGCAATGCCAACAGCCAGGATGGCAACACCCACGACCGTACCCCAGACATTGACGCGTCCGGGCTTGATGGTGGTGGAGCCAAGGAACGCTCCGACGAGCGCCGGCAAGAGATATTCGAGCCCGACACTGGCCTGGCCGATGCGCAGCTTGGAGGCGAGCAGCACGCCTGCGACAGCCGTCAGGGCGCCGGATGCCACAAAGGCGCCCATGGTATAGCGCTGCACGGGGATGCCGTTGAGGGCAGCGGCCTTCGGGTTGGCCCCGATCGCATAGAGATAGCGGCCGATCGGGAGGTGCTCGAGAATGAGCCACAGGACAAATGCCAGGCCCAGAACGTAAAAGCCGGTGATCGGCAGTCCGAACACCATCGTCCCGTTGAGCGAGAGAAAGCCCTGGGGAAGCGTGGCCACCACCTGCCTGCCGCCTGTGTGCCACAACGCAGCCGCATACAGTACGGTCCCCGTGCCCAGCGTGGCGATGAAGCTGTCAATGCGGGCAACCTCGACCAGCAGGCCGTTCAGGAAACCCACCAGGCAACCGAGCAGGATCACGATGATCACGGCAATCTGCCAGGGCAGGCCCAGCATCGTCTGCAGGCTGATCGCCAGGATGTGCCACATCACGATGCCATAGCCCACGGTCAGGTCGATTTTGCCCGTCACCATCGGGATCATGGCTGCGAGCGACAGCATGGCGATGATCGCCTTGTCCGAAATGATCGACCGAAGATTGAGCAGGGTCGGGAAAGTTTGCGGCAAGAGCACCGAAAACAGCAGCGCCAGCACCACTGTCAGGATCGGCAGACCATAAACCGGCAGGCGCCGGAGCAGGCGCTCGGAAGCGGAAACATTCTTGAGCTCGCCGCGCGTGGGCTCCAGTGCGTCTGACTTTATCGAATTGGTGGACATGGTGTTTCCTGTTGCCGGCTCATGCCGCTTCGGATGCCGAGGACGCCGAAATCACCGCCTCTGTCGTGAGGGCCGAACCCGCAAGTTCCGCGATGATCTGGCCGCGGTTGAAGACCAGGGCACGGTGGCAGATATGGGCGATCTCCTCGAAGTCGGTCGAAACCACAATGACCGCAAGCCCGTCGTCGAGCGCCCGTGCGATGAGCCGGTAGATCTCGGCCTTCGCTCCCACATCGACGCCGGCGGTAGGATCTTCCGCGACGATCAGCCGCCGTCCCGTCGCCAGCCACCGGCCCACCACGACTTTCTGCTGATTGCCACCGGACAAGGCCTCGATCGGCAGATCCGGATCGTTGGGGCGCAGCCCGACCGCATCGCCCATCTGGCGCGCCATGCGCCTCTCGGTGGAGGGCGCGCGCGGTGAAAACAGTCCCCGTCCTACCGCTCCCGGATTGAGAAAGGCGTTCTCCCGGATGCTCAGGGATGGAGCGAGCGATTCCTCCATCCGGTCGCGGGCAATCAGGCCGATGCCGGCCTTCAGCGCCGCCCTCGGCGACGAAAGATCGGGAACTTTGCCATCGAGCGTGATGGTGCCACGCGAGGGCACAGCCCCAAAGAGCGCTCGGCCGATTTCCTCCTGGCCGGCGCCGCGCAGGCCCACGAGGCCGAGGAGTTCTCCTTGCCTGACGCTGAAGCTGACGGGCCCGGCAGTCGGCGTCACCACATCCGTCAAAGTCACGCGCAAAGGACCTTCGCGATATTCGGCCTTCTTGAACAGGTCGAGCGTGGTCCGTCCGACGATCAGGCTGACCAATTCATCGGGGGTCGTCTCGGCAACCGGCTTTTCGCCGACCTTGAGCCCGTCGCGCATGACCACCACGCGATCGGCAATCCGGAATATTTCATCGAGGCGATGCGACACATAAATCATACCCACACCGCGAGAGCGCAATCTGCGAACGGCGTCGAACAGGCGTTCGACCTCGTCCGCCGGAAGGCTCGCGGTGGGTTCGTCCAAGACCAGGAAATCGCATTCGACCACAAGCGCACGGGCGATCGCGACCAGGGATTTTTCGGTTCGGCTGAGGCTGTGCACACGCAGGGTTGGATCGATATCGCAGCCGACCAGGGCAAGCGCCGACGCGGCCCGTTCCTCGGCCTTGCGCCAATCGATGAGCCCGGGCCATCGGCGACCTGAGAAACGCTGCGGCAGGCTCATGTTCTCCGCAACCGTCATCCATTCGATCAGTCCGAGATCCTGATGAATGAAGGCAACGCCCTGGCGTTCGCCGGCGCCATTGACGCGATGATGGTAAGGGCGCCCCGCGATGGAAATCTCTCCCGAATCGGGCTGGAAAATACCGCCCAGGATCTTGATGAGCGTGGATTTTCCCGCGCCATTCTCGCCAAGGAGGGCAACGACCTCGCCCCGGTTCACATCGAGACTGACCCCCTTCAGGGCTCGAGTGCCGCCAAAGGTTTTCACGATATTCTCGAACCGGAGAGTCCCCTCGTTCGTCATCGCCTGCCCTCCCTCGGCCAAAGCCGCATTTCCCCTGTATCGGCTCTCCGGCCAAGTGGTGATGTTATCGATAACATTTTCGAAGGAGTCAAGGGTCTTTCGCGCTGGCCTGCATCCTCAGATTTCGACGATCTCGTCGATGGCAGGGCCATCTTCGACCGGCATGGCGCAAGGCAGCCGGAGCAGCGCCTGCGTGGGTGAAGGTGCCGCCTTCGAATTCCTGCCAGGCCTCTTCGCATTCTTGTGACCATGTTTCGACATGAGCACGGATTGCGGGAATGAAGCGAATCCGGCCTCAAACTTGAGAAAAAGAGATCTGCGCCTTCATGGATCGGCTGCGATCGGAGGCTATCTCGAAGGCGGAAATTGCATCATCAAGCTTCACCGTGTCGGTGATCAGCGGGGTTACGTTGATGAGGCCCGCGCGCATCAGGTCCACACCAACCGCAAATTCTTCGTGGAACCGAAAGGAGCCGCGCAAGTCGAGTTCCTTGGCGGTGATCGCCATCATCGGCAGACTCATGTCACCGCCCAGGCCAAGCTGTACGATGACGCCGCGCGGGCGAAGCGCAGCAATACCTGCGACGAGGGCGGGGGCGGCGCCTGAACATTCGTAGAGCACGTCAAATGTCCCCTTGTCCTGCGAGTAGGGCTCGAGGGCATCTGGCTCCTTCTTCGTGTTGATCACCAAGTCGGCTCCGGCCGTTCTGGCCATGGCGAGGGTAAAATCTGAAAGATCGGTAGCGACAATCTGGGCCGCGCCAGCGCGGCGGGCAGAGATGATCGACAGAACGCCGATCGGACCACAGCCTGTGACCAGCACGCGTTTTCCCAGCATTTCGCCGGCTCTGCGGGTCGCGTGCAACGTCACGGCAAGAGGTTCGGCCATGGCCGCCTCGCCGGGCGTCAGACCATCCGCCGGGACGCATTGGATGGCATCCGCCACCAGGTTTTCGCGAAAAGCGCCCTGGATGTGCGGAAAAGGCATTGCGCTTCCATAAAAGCGCATATTGAGACATTGATTGCGCAGCCCAAGCTGGCAGTAGCGGCATTGTCCGCATGGGCGGGAAGGCGATACGGCAACCAGTTGTCCGAGCGTCAGGCCGGATACGCCTTCACCCAGTTCCGAGATGACGCCTGACACCTCGTGGCCAAGGATCATCGGCTGCTTGAGCCGTACTGTCCCAAAGCCGCCGTGATTGTAGTAATGCAGGTCGCTGCCGCAAATGCCGCCCGTGGCAAGCCGGATCTTGACCTCCCCGGGCCCCGGCCGCTCTTCGGCGATTTCCTCGATGCGGATGTCCTTGGCCGCATGTGCGACGATCGCTTTCATTGCTTTTCTCCTCAGAGCACAGGCGTCGGCAGCGGCTGCCCGGAAAAATGTGCTGCCAGGTTATCGCGGACCAATTGGCCCATGGCTTTACGGGTCTCCACCGTGCCCGAGGCGACATGGGGCTGCAGCAGAACATTGTCGAGCTTCATGAAGCGAGGATTGATCTTCGGCTCTCCTTCGAAGACGTCCAGAGCGGCACCACCCAAACCGCCGCTCTCCAGCGCTTCAAGCAGGGCCTCTTCGTCGACGTTGGACGCGCGGGAGATATTGATCAGCACACCCTGGGGACCGAGGGCCGCAATCACCTCCCTATTGACGATGTGACGGGTGGCAGGCGATGCGGCGAGGGTGACAAACAGGAAATCCGAGCGCCGGGCGAGAGCAACGGGATCGGCGATGAACTCCAAGCCCGTGGCATCGGCCTTTGGACCGACACTGCTGTAGGCGATATCCATATCGAAGCCTTTCAATCGCCTGGCCACTGCGAAACCGATGCGGCCCAGACCCAGCACGCCGGCCCTGCGGCCCCACACCCGGCTCTTGAGGGGATAGAGCCCTTTGTTGGCCCAGCTGCCATCTCTCACCCAGGTGTCCGCTCCGATCATCCCGCGCGAGTGGCAAAGCATCATCGCGACACCCAGATCCGCGACATCATTGGTCAGCACATCAGGCGTGTTGGTGACGCGAATGCTGCGCTCCCGGCATGCGGCAAGATCCACCGCATCGAAACCGACCCCATAGACGGAGATGATCTCGAGATTGGGACAGGACTCGATCATGGCCCTGTTGGCGCCGAGTTCGCCTCGCGTGGCGATGCCCCGGACGGCCGGACCGAGCTTGTGCAGGAAGGCCCCTTTGTCCTGTGCTTCGAAATAGCGATGGACATCGTAAAAGGCGTTCAGCGCCTCCTCGTCCCACTGGGGATAAGGGCCTATCTGCAGGATGCACGGCTTCGCCATTTCACTTCACCTCCCCTGGGAATATCTTGACATGTTAATGTTATCGATAACATAAATAGACCAACGACGAATTGTCGAGACAAAAATTGGAGGAAATGGTGTCGCTGAGTCTTTTCGATCTCACCGGCCGCCGCGCCTTGGTCACAGGCTCGTCGCAGGGCATCGGGCTGGCACTTGCTTCAGGTTTGGCGCAAGCTGGCGCATCGATTGTCCTCAACGGGCGTGACCCCGACAAACTTGCCCGCGTTGCTGCACAACTGCCCGCGGTGGTCGATGTGCTGAGTTTCGACGTGACGGACCATGATGCTACGCGCCAAGCGATCGATGGCTATGAGGCGCAGAAGGGGGCGATCGACATTCTGGTGAACAATGCCGGCATGCAGCACCGCAGCCCGCTCGAGGACTTCCCGCAGGAAGCCTTCGAGCAATTGCTGAAGACCAATATCTCAAGCGTCTTCAATGTCGGGCAGGCCGTTGCGCGACACATGCTCAAGCGGGGCCGTGGCAAGATCATCAATATCGCCAGTGTCCAAACAGCCCTCGCACGCCCGTCGATTGCTCCCTACACGGCGACCAAAGGCGCGGTCGGCAATCTGACCAAAGGCATGGCGACCGATTGGGCCAGGCACGGGCTCCAGTGCAATGCCATCGCGCCGGGCTACTTCGACACACCGCTCAACGCGGCCTTGGTTGGCGATCCGGCCTTCAGCGCCTGGTTGGAAAAACGCACGCCGGCGGGACGCTGGGGCAAGGTGGAGGAACTGGTCGGCGCCTGCATCTTCCTTGCCTCCGAAGCCTCCTCCTTCGTCAACGGACATATCCTCTATGTCGATGGCGGCATAACGGCCTCGCTCTGAGATGATGCGGATCGCCCTCAGCTCGTAGCTGGCCTGCCTCTATGTGGCTGTCGATCGGCCGCTCGAGGAAATCATTTGAGTATTGCCACTTGCCTGGAAGAGGAAACAAGATGAGCAACAACGTCGCCCTTATCGGCGCGGGTGCCATGGGGGGCGCGATTGGCACGCGCCTTCTGCACACCGGCACGACCCTGACGGTTTTCGATCTCGATGCCGAAAAGGTGGCGGCGCTGACCTCGCTCGGCGCCAAGCCTGGAAGAACAGCTGCCGAGGCCTCGGCTGATTCCGACTATATCATCCTGAGCCTCAACTCGCCGAAGATCGTCCGCGCAGCGGTGTTCGGGAACGAGGGCGTCGCTCAGGGCGCCAGACCTGGCGCGCTGATCATCGATATGTCGTCCATCGATCCGGAGGCGACGAAGGAGCTCGCGGCCGAGGCGGCAAAAAAGGGCCTGCGCTGGGTAGACAGCCCGCTCTCGGGCGGCGCGCCCAAGGCCCTGATCGGTGAATTGACGCTGATGGCGGGCGGCGCTCCACAGGATGTGGCGGAGGCTGGCGAGGTCCTTCGGCACTTGGCGACGAATTTCACCCATATGGGGTCGGTGGGAGCGGGTCAGACCACGAAGCTGATCAACCAAGTCCTTTGCGGCTTGAATTTTCTAGCCGTCGCCGAAGCGACGCAGTTGGCGCTCGATGCCGGCGTGGATGCCGCCAAGGTGCCAAAGGCCCTTAAAGGAGGGCGAGCGGACAGCGCTATCTTGCAGGAATATATGCCTCGTTATGTCGCGAAGGATTATCGCCGCACAGGTCGGATCGACAACATGGTCAAGGACCTCAATGGTGCGCAAGACTTGGCGCGTCGGACCAATACGGCCATGCCCATGACGGCGGTATGCGCGGAAATTCACCGGATGCTGACAGCTTGGGGTCTGGGGGGCGAGGATCAAGCGGTGCTTATGGAATTCTTTCAACGCACCGAAGGGGTCTGAACGTCAGTCCCTCTTCCCTTTTGCGGCTCTACTCAACCGCTGCGACAGCGAGCGCGCTTGTAACTGACGGGAGGCGGGCTCATGCCAGCTCCACTACACGGACAGGTGCCACGTCGGCGTTAACGTGACAACACCTCGCCGGGTTGGGCAGGCAAGCACATCAACCCTGTGGTCCTGTGCACCGAAGAGGGGATCCCAAGCTACGGCGGCTATGAAACCAAGATTTGGGCATCCAATCTACTTGGATGATCATGCCGTCGGTGTGCTCGATGATGGCGCGATAGATTTATCAATTTGAATGGAATATCCCGCAACGGCTATCTCAATATTCTGAAGTAGAGCAAGTTTTCTATGGTCTGCCTCGTGCGCTATAAGCGGATCTACAAGCTGAGAGTGCCATCATCGGACCGAATATTTACTCTGCATTATGGAGGTGCCTTGGTAAGTAGCCTCGGTGCGGAATCTATAGCGGGCTGCGAACCTCCTCGTCGACGGGTTCGGAGCTGACCACGGATAGATTTCGATCCGAAGAAAGGGCCGTTCGTCGTTGCTGTCTTCAGCGGGCAGTTTTTCGCTTGCTTTGTTTATAAATAAGCATTTCAATAAACAAACGGCTGCCGAGTTGACGCTAGATCAGGACCGGTGGCGAGGGAACGCAAATTGGTGAACATTCGGCCAAATGGTCGATTGGGCGGTGCGCTTGCTTGAACAGCGACCGTGGAGAGCCGGCGAGACAGAGGGAGGGTTCAGCATGAGGAAAGTATTGGCATTGGCGGCGACGGTGGCCGCAGCTTTGGCGATTGCCGCTCCAGTAGACAGAGCGCACGCGCAAGGAAAATCGCTCACTTTGTGTTGGGCCGCATGGGATCCCGCCAATGCCCTGGTCGAGCTCGGTAAGGATTTCACGGCCAAGAGCGGCATCGAGATGAAGTATGAGTTCGTCCCCTGGACGAGCTACGCCGACCGCTTCCTCAATGAACTCAACACACACAGCAAGCTTTGCGATCTCATCATCGGCGACAGCCAATGGATCGGCGGATCGGCGGAGAATGGGCACTACGTCAAACTGAATGACTTCTTCGATAAAGAAGGCATCAAGATGGATGACTTCATGCCCGCGACAGTGGTCGGCTATTCGGAATGGCCGAAAAACACGCCGAACTATTGGGCCCTTCCGGCAATGGCCGATGCGGTCGGCTGGACCTATCGCAAGGACTGGTTCTCACGCCCAGAGCTTCAGGCGGAGTTCAAGAAGAAATATGGTCGTGACCTTGCGCCACCCAAGACCTACGAAGAACTCAAACAGATTGCCGAGTTCTTCCAAGGGCGTGATATCGACGGCAAGAAAGTCTACGGCGCCTATATTTTTACCGAGCGTGGCTCGGAAGGCATTACGATGGGCGTGACCAACGTGCTGTACGACTACGGCTTCGACTATGACAATCCAAAAAAACCCTACGAAATGGATGGTTTCGTGAACTCGGAGGGGGCCGTCAAGGGCCTCGAGTTCTACAAGGACCTCTATAAGTGCTGCACGGCTCCTGGCATGACCAACGCCTACATGTCCGAGGGGCTCGATGCGTTCAAGTCCGGCCAGGTCGCCATGCAGATGAACTGGTTCGCCTTCTTCCCCGGACTATACAAAGATCCGAATGTCGGCGGTGACAAGATCGGCTTCTTCGTCAATCCGGGCGCCAAGCTGCACTTCACGCAACTGGGCGGCCAAGGCATTTCGGTCGTATCCTATTCCGATAACCGAGACGCCGCCCTGCAATACATCAAGTGGTTCGCGCAGCCGGCGGTGCAGCAAAAGTGGTGGGAACTCGGCGGCTATTCGGCCCTGAAGGCCGTAGTTCAGGCGCCAGGATTTGCCAAGAGCGCGCCCTTCGCACCGGACTTCCTGGAGTCGATGGGAATCGTCAAGGATTTCTGGGCGGAGCCCACCTATGCCGAGCTCTTGCTCGACATGCAGAAGCGCGTTCATGATTATGTCGTCGCCGACAAGGGGACTGCCAAGGAGGCGCTCGATCTTCTGGTCAAGGACTGGGAAAAAGTCTTCAAGGAAGATGGCAAGATCAACTGAGCCGCCCTTTTCCTCGAAAGCCTGTGCTTGGGCTCCACTTCCTCGCCGTGGCGCGGTGGGTGGAGCCCACTCCAAGGCTCTGATGGGTGATGCGAATGCTGGAAATGCGCCCCGTTGAGACGCTGGCCGAGCGAACCGCTGGCCTGACCTCCCCAAAGATCGCCAAGCGCGTTCGCGGGCTCTCGGATCGGGCGATCGCCTGGCTTTTCATCACACCAACCATACTGCTGCTTCTGGCGATCAACATCTTTCCGTTGATCTGGACCATTCGGCTGTCGTTCACCAATTACAAGGCGAACAGGCCGAATGCGCCGATAAAATGGCTGGGTGTGGAGCGTTATTCCGACCTGCTCAGCGATCCCGACATCTGGCACGGCATGCAGGTTACGGCGCGCTTCGTCGTCTCCACGGTCGCTATCGAGACGGTGCTCGGTTTCGCGCTCGCCTATTTGATCGATCGCAAATTTAGGGGGCATGGATTCTGGACGACGGTGATCCTGATCCCGATGATGCTCTCGCCGGCCGTCGTCGGCAATTTCTGGACCTTCCTCTACCAGCCGCAGACCGGTCTGTTCAATTACGTCATTGCCTTCTTCACCGGCGTCGATCCATCTTCCTTTCAAATGATTGGCGACGTGCAACTGGCGCCCTGGTCGATCGTCATCGTCGACGTGTGGATGTGGACGCCCTACGTCATGCTCATCTGCTTGGCGGGCCTGCGCTCAATTCCGGATTACATCTATGAGGCCGCCGAGATCGACCGCGCGTCCAATTGGCGGCAGTTCTGGTCGATCACCCTGCCGCTCGCCATGCCTTTCATCATGCTCGCCGTGTTGTTTCGTGGCATCGAGAACTTCAAGATGTTCGACATGGTCAATCTGTTGACCAATGGAGGCCCCGGTTCGACCACGGAACTGGCCTCGATCACCTTGAAACGCGAAGCCTTCGAGAAATGGACGACGGGCTATTCCTCGGCCTTCGCGGTCATCCTGTTTGTGACCATCTTCGGTCTCGCCAACATCTATGTGAAAGCGCTCAACCGGGTGAAACAGAAATGACAGGTAGCATCGCCGCTCACTCGATTGTCGAACCGAGCCGTGTCACCAAGCGGATTGCTGGCGCGCTCGTCATCCTCTACGCGCTCGTCTCGATGGTGCCGCTGGTGTGGATCGTTCTGACTGGCTTCAAGACGCCGCCGGACTCCATCAGCTACCCTCCGAAGATTTTGTTCGAGCCATCGCTCGAGGGTTATGTCAACCTGTTCACCACGCGCACCCGTCAGACGCCAGACTTCATCGCAACGCTTCCGCCAGCCGAGACTTGGTACGGTCGGCTGGTGCGCTCGCGCAATATGGTGATCGCAGGTCCATCCAAATACATTCCACGCTACATCAACTCACTCATCATCGGCTTCGGATCGACCTTTCTCGCCGTCGCACTCGGCACTTTGGCCGCTTATGGCTTCTCCCGCTTCAAGGTGCCGCTCAAGGACGATTTGTTGTTCTTCATATTGTCGACCAGAATGATGCCTCCGATCGCGGTCGCAATCCCCATCTATCTCATGTACCGCGAACTCGGCCTCACCGACACCAAGCTCGGCATGATCCTTCTCTATACGGCGGTCAATGTCTCGCTCGCGGTATGGCTCCTGAAGGGCTTCATCGACGAGATTCCGCGTGAATATGAAGAAGCCGCGATGATTGACGGCTATACGCGCCTGCAGGCCTTTCGCAAGGTCGTGCTGCCGCAAGCGGCAACCGGCATTGCCGCGACTGCGATCTTTTGCCTGATCTTTGCCTGGAACGAATACGCTTTCGCGGTTCTGCTCACATCGGGCGACGCGCAGACGACGCCGCCCTTTATCCCCTTCATTATCGGCGAGGGCGGTCAGGACTGGCCGGCAGTTGCTGCGGGCACGACCTTGTTCCTGATCCCCATTGTCGTGTTCACGATATTGCTGCGCAAGCACCTGCTGCGGGGCATTACATTTGGGGCGATGCGCCGATGACCGTGATCAGGCAGGAAGCAAAGACGCAGGCGGCGCCTCGGCGTCGGCTGTTCCGGCGTGGGCCGTGGGAAAATGTCGCGACCGGAATCATCGCGCTCGGCGTCGTGATGCTCTGCCAGCCCTTCCTTCTGGTGCTTTACACCTATTCGTTCGTGACGATCCTGGTTGGCGTCGTGATGTTTACGATTGTCACCAAGTTGCCTGAATGAGGCTTGCGCAATGGCGGAAATCAAGGTCGACAATCTGCAAAAGGCCTTCGGTGATTTCGTCGCTGTCAAGAACTCGACCTTCACCATCCAGGACGGCGAGTTCTTCTGCCTGTTGGGTCCATCGGGCTGCGGTAAGACGACGACGCTCAGGATGATAGCCGGCCTCGAATTGCCGACTTCCGGACGCATCTTTCTCGATGGCGAGGATGTGAGCCTCAAGCGCGCGGCGCAGCGCGACATCGCCTTCGTCTTCCAGCTCTTCGCGCTCTATCCTCATATGAGCGTGCGCCAAAATATAGGCTTCCCGCTCAAGAGCCAGGGCATGGGACGTACTGAGATACGCGAGCGCGTTGCCCAGGCGGCCCAGATCTTGCACATCCCCCATCTCCTCAACCGTTCGGTTTCCGGATTGTCCTCGGGCGACCGCCAGCGTGTCGCGCTCGGACGCGCGATCGTGCGCCAGCCCAAAGCCTTCCTCATGGACGAGCCGCTCGGCGCCCTCGATACAGAATTCCGGCACATCATGACCGGCGAGCTGCGCGCATTGCACGACCGGCTCAAGTCAACGACGATTTATGTGACACATGATCAGCTTGAGGCCATGTCGATGGCCGACAAGATCGCCGTTATGAACCGTGGCCTTGTCGAACAGCTCGACACGCCCCGCAACATCTACGACAAGCCGGCAAGCCTGTTCGTCGCCGATTTCATTGGCTCGCCTCCGATGAACTTCCTGAGCTTCCATGGCAATGTTGAGAAGGGCGCGGAAAAAGTTCAAGTCGAAGGCGGCGAGATCGGCGTCCCGAGGGTTCATGAAAGCCTGGGCGAAGGCGAATACATTCTGGGCGTGCGTCCGGAACATGTGCAATTCGCCGATGGTGGCGCACTGCGGGGGGTCGTCTTCGGCGTCGAATACCTCGGCACGACCCAGATCGTCACCATGACGACACCGCACGGAACTCTGCGGGCTCGCGCGCCCGCCGATTTCGCTCTGCGCATCGGTGAGCGGCTGGGCCTCGCGCTCAAGCCGGAGAAGCTCTCGCTCTTCGACAAGGCAAGCGGACGCGCAATCTCGACGGCTCTAACCGATGGGCCTCTTCATGGCTGATGTGGTCCTTGCCAATGTCACGAAGCACTTCGGCGACATGGTCGCGGTCAGCGACTTAACGATCGAGATCGCCGACGGCTCCTTCATGGTCCTGCTCGGACCGACGGGCGCAGGCAAGACCACCACGCTGCGTCTTGTCGCGGGCCTTGAGGTGCCTGACCACGGGCGGGTGGCCATAGGACACCGCGACGTCACGGCGGAGCCGCCGGCTGCGCGAGATGTAGCGTTCGTTTTCCAGCAGTATTCTCTCTATCCGCATCTGTCGGTGTACGACAATCTTGCTTTTCCGTTGCGCTCCCCGACGCGGCGAACGCCTGAAGACGAGATCCGGCGCAAGGTGACGGAAACGGCCGAGCTGTTGCATATCGAGAGCAAGCTGGGCAATCGCGCGACGAACCTGTCGGGTGGCGAGATGCAACGTGTGGCGCTGGGTCGGGCGCTGGTGCGCCGCCCAGCCATCTATCTGATGGATGAACCCTTGTCTTCGCTCGACGCGAAACTACGCGCCGATCTGCGACTCGAGCTTAAACGCATTCAGATGGAGCTCGGCGCGACCCTTCTCTATGTAACCCACGATCAGATCGAAGCGATGACAATGGCGACCACGATCGGCGTCATTCAATCGGGGCGGATCGTGCAGATCGGCACACCGCGCCAGATATACGAGACGCCAAACAGCCTCTATGTCGCGGCCCGCCTCGGGCAACCCTCGATCAACCTCTTACCGCGCCGCCTGTTGCCTGGCATTGCCGCGCCCTCGGAGGCCACGACAATCGGTGCGCGCACCGAGCACCTTCGAATCGCCAAGGCGCGGGGAGCTGAGGCACATGGCCGTGTGACCTGGATCGAGCACCTAGGCGACCAGAACCATCTGCACATCAAAATTGACCAGCACGAAGTGGTTACGCTTGTCGACCCTGACGCCGGACTCGCGGTGGGCGACGAGGTCGGCATCGTTCTCGTTAGGCCGTTGTTCTTCGACCAGGACGGAATTCGAATTGCGACGTGAAGGCTCCTGATATGCGCGCCGTGAGAAAAAACAACATGCCTTTGAGGGACGAAGGTTGCCGGTTCGCGAAGGGGCGGAAACGGGGGCCGATCGGTCAGGTGGATCCCGCCGCCCGCTCTTCGCCACCTATGACCGCCGCTCTTTGCGATGAGCACGGAGATAGCTGATGACTAACGTTGGCATAGTCATTGTATCGCATTCCCCCAAAGTTGCCGAAGGCGCTGCGGATATGGTGCGTCAGATGGTCGGCGATGACGTTCCTGTCGCCTGGACTGGCGGCGATACGGCCGGCGGTCTTGGGACAAACTTCGAGGCCATCACGCAGGCTATTCATCGCGCCTGGTCAGAAGCCGGGGTTGCCATCCTTGTTGATCTTGGAGGAGACGAGACCAATAGCCAAATGGCGGTTGAAATGCTTCGCGAGGACTGGCGCGACCGCGTTGTGATATGCAACGCGCCCATCGTCGAAGGGGCAGTGATCGCCGCGACCGAAGCCTCGGGCGGCGCCAGCCTGGCCACGGTGCGACAAATTGCGGAGGAGTTCTCGCGATGACTGCTGCCGCGCGACAAAGGCCGTGCGGCATTGGAGTGCCAACGCCACCATCAGGCGTGCCCTGGCGGTATCAAATGCATGGGATCGAGACCTTACATGGATGACTTCACGGCGACCGCGTCGACGCCACTGACGAATCCGGTCGGGCTTCATGCGCGGCCTTCCATAAAGCTCACCAAGCTCGCCAAGACCTTTGCGGCGCATGTTGAGGTCGCAACAGCGGCAGGCGGCCCGTGGGTCGATGCGAAGAGCATCGTCAAGGTCATGGCGGTCAAGGCAACAAAGGGCACGGTCCTTCACTTCCGCGCCTCGGGCCATGATGCCCGCGCCGCGCTTGCCGCGCTGCAGGAACTGGTCGATCTCGGCTTTCACGAGGATCAGGCAGGTCACAGCGATGACGGAGCTTGATAGGCACATGAGCGGGCTTCGCTTCACTGACAAGATTGCGCCGGGTGGACAGGCCGCCGGGCACTTTGCCGGGATCAAGAGCGCCTGATGAATAACGCTCCGAACCTCAGCAGCAAGGCCGCCAAAGTCGAGACCTACAAGAGGATTCTTCGTGATATCCTCGATCAGCGTCCGTCTGGCACGCGGCAGCGGCTTGCAACCGCTCTAGGAAAAAATCGCAGCTTCGTCTCGCACATTTCCAGTCCGGCGTATCCGGTGCCTATCCCGGCGCCGCATCTCGAAATCATTTTCGAGATCTGCCATTTTTCGCAAGCCGAAAAGAGCACCTTCCTGGAGGCATTCACGCGTGCTCACCCGAACCGCCTGAAATCGGTTCGCGGCGGACCCAGTTTGCGCAGCCTGAAACTCGATGTGGTCGACTTCGGTGATGCGGCGAAGAATCGGGAGTTTGACGAACTTGTCCGCGAAACCGCGCGGCGCCTTGCACGGCTCATACGGCACGGTGACTAACCTTATCCGTCTAATCGCGAGACACTTTAGGTCATCAGTCCGTTAAATTGAAAGTTATTCGAATTGCGGCCAGTCTAAATTGGCACCTCTTTTTCATAGTCATCCGAAACCGCGTTTTGCAAGTTCGGATTGGCGCCAAATCCGCCAGCGCCGACTTAGTTCGCCGCTGCGCAATCCGTGCGGCTCGCCCAGGACCTCGGTCGTGATCATGCGATCGGTGCGGAAATGACGGAAGTCCTGCCGCGTCTCGCACCATACAACGAGAAGGCAGCTCGTGTCGGCATAGCCGAGGATGACCGGCCAGACCGTCCGTTCCGTTTCGTCGCCCGTCTCTGATCGATACAGCAGCCGAAGCTTCATGCCGCGGCGGATCGCCGACCTGATGCAGCGCGTGTCAATTTCTGTCCCGGATCGGTCAACTGGCGGCTTGGGCGAGACGCTCGGATCGGCGATGTAGGGACGCAGATGCTCCGGCACGGCCGAGGCGATCTTGGCTACGACATCGCGAGCGGCAGTGGCCAGCACCGGATCGGCCCGCCCGGCCACCCATTGCGCGCCCAGAACGACAGCCTCAATCTCATCCGGCGTCAACATCAGGGGCGGCATGTCGTAGTCGGGTGAGAGCAGGTAGCCGAATCCCGCCTCGCCCTCGATTGGCACCCGCTGGCCAATGAGGTCGGCCACGTCCCGATAGACCGTGCGTTTCGAGACCTCAAGCTCCTCGGCGATGGCGGCGGCGGTCACCGGCCGGGTAGACCGACGCAGGATCTGGATGATCTGGAACAATCGTTCGGCCCGGCGCATCGCTGGTGACTCCTGCTGCCAGTATGCTGGCAGCAGGCCTGTGAGAAAAGGATCTTGTCACGCAGTAGAGCTGCAATCTCCCAGAAGGGTTCCCGTCATGATGTTCGCTTCCACACGCCTGGTCGTCAACGATATCAAGGCCGTCGTCGGCTTCTACGAATTGGTCACGGGACTGTCGGCGACGTGGCTTGCACCGGTATTCGCCGAGATCGTCACGCCCTCGGCAACACTTGCAATCGGCAGCACGGAGACGGTGGCGCTTTTCAAAGAGGGAAGTGCTGAGCCAGCCTCCAATCGGACGGCGATCCTCGAATTCAGGGTCGAAGATGTCGATGTCGAGTTTGAGCGGCTGAAGGATAAGGTCGAAGTCGTGCATGAACCGAAGATGCTGCCGTGGGGCAACCGCTCGGCACAGTTCCGCGATCCCGAGGGTACGATCGTGGCGCTGTTCATGCACGCCACGGATGCCGCGAAGGCCAGATTCGCCGGCAGGTGAGACGCGACGAAGGTCGTCGCGCCTGGCCTCAACGAACCAATCTCCGGCCAGATACTTGCAGGGCTTGCGAGCCTTGCTCTTACCAATGCATGCCACCTCAGCCTGCCTCGATGGCCGCATTTTGCCACGCTCGCGTGGCAACACCTATTCCGCCGCCAGTTGTCCCACGAAGATGGGCTCAGCCTTGTCGAGGGCAGGGTCCGCATTCGTCTCGTCCCGCGCCATCGGTGCGCGCTGGTCCAGGCTCTTGCGGAACCAGAGCGAGTAGAGGGCCGGTAGGAACAGCACAGTCAGGAAGGTGGCCACGAACAGCCCTCCCATGAGCGTCGTCGCCATCGGCCCCCAGAAGGCACTTTCCGACAGCGGGATCATAGCAAGGATCGCCGCCAGCGCGGTCAGGATCACTGGTCTTGCGCGCCGCACGGTAGCCTCGACGATCGCCTCACGCCTTGTATGCTTGCCGGTCGCGACATCGGCTTCGATCTGATCCACCAGAATCACGGTGTTGCGCATGATCATGCCGGCGAGTGCGATAAGGCCGAGCAAGGCAACGAATCCGAAGGGCCGGTCGGCGACGTTCAGACCGAGCGAAGCGCCGATGATGCCCAATGGGGCAGTAAGAAAGACGAGGAACAGGCGCGAGAAGCTCTGCAACTGCACCATGAGCACGGCGAGCATCAGGGCCAACATCAGAGGAAAGAGCTTGAATATCGAATCATTGGCCTTGCCGGATTCTTCGACAGCGCCGCCGATGTCGATGCGATAGTCCTGCGGCAGGGCGTCGATGATCGATTTCAGCTGCGGATAGATCGCGGCCGTTACGTCCGGCGCCTGCACCCCATCGATCACACCGCCACGCACTGACAGCATCATGTCGCGGTTCTGGCGCCAGATCAGCGGTTCCTCGGCAGTGTGTTCGATACGTGCGATCTGGGCCACCGGCACGGCGCGGCCGTCACGTGCCAGCAAGTTGAGATCGGCGATGCGCGAGGGATCGAGCCGCTCGCCGTCGGAAGCGCGCGCCACCACGGCGATGTCCTCGATACCGTCGCGGATGGTGGTGATGGTGGCACCGTTCACCAGCAATTGCAGCGTCTGCGAGACGTCCTGCGGCGTCAGGCCGAGCGCTCGGGCGCGGTCCTGGTCGACGATCAGCTTCAGGGAGGGCTCGCGCTCGTTCCATTGCAGGTTAGGGTCGATGACGCGTTTGTCGGCGAGCATGACCTTGCGCACCTGCTCGGCGATTTCGCGGATCTTGAGCGGGTTGGTGCCCACCACGCGGAATTCGACGGGATAGTCGACCGGCGGCCCGAAGTCGAAGCGGGTGACGCGGGTACGCGCCTCGGACAGCGCGCCGTTGCCGAGCGCCGTCTCGATCTTTGTCTTCACGCGTTCGCGCGCCTCGACATCACCCGGCAGGATGACGATCTGGGCGTAGGCGGTGTCGGGCAATTGCGGATTGAGGCCGAGCCAGAAGCGCGGCGAACCCTGGCCGACATAAGTGGTGTAACTCTTGACGTCGGGGTCGCCTGCGATCAGTCGTTCGCCTTCGATCGCGGCCGCCTTGGTGGCATTTATCGATGTCCCGGCCGGCATGCGGATTTCGAAGAACAGCTCGGGCCGGTCGGAGATCGGGAAGAACTGCTGCTGCACATGGCCGAAGGCGACGATGGCGCCGGCGAAGATCGCGAGCGTTGCCATCGCCACGGTGAGGCGCCAGCGCACGCAGAACCGCACCACGGCGCGCAGCATATTGTAGAGGCGCGTTTCGTAGATCGCGTCGGGATTGGCGTGAGCATGCTTCTTGAAGTCGGGCAGCAGCAGGACGCCGAAGAGCGGAGTGAACAATACCGCCACCAGCCAGGAGGCGATGAGGGCGATGGCGACGACCCAGAAGATGCCGCCGGCGTATTCACCCACCGCCGATACTGCGAAGCCAATCGGCACGAAGCCTATGGCGGTGACGAGCGTGCCGGTGAGCATCGGAAAGGCGGTCGATGTCCAGGCGAAAGCGGCGGCCTTCTCTCGCGGCCAGCCCTGTTCCATCTTCACCACCATCATCTCCACCGCGATGATGGCGTCGTCGACCAGAAGGCCGAGCGCAATGATAAGGGCGCCGAGTGTGATGCGGTTGAGATCCATGGCCAGCATGCTCATCACCAGCACGACCACGGCCAGCACCAGCGGCACCGAGGTTGCAACGACGATGCCGGTCCGCCATCCCAGCGAGATGAAGCACACTCCAAGCACGATGACGAGCGCTTCGAGGAAGGAGCGCAGGAACTCGAAAACGGCGTGGTCGACCACGGTCGGCTGGTCGGCGATCTGGGTCACGTCGATGCCGACGGGCATGCCGCCGATGAACCCGTCTACCGCCGCCTTCACATTCTTGCCGAAGGTGAGGATGTTGGCGCCCTTGGCCATGACGACACCAAGGCCCAGTGCCGGTTCGCTGCCCTGGCGGATCACGAAGTTCGGCGGGTCGGCATAGCCGGCGGTGACGGTGGCGATGTCTGACAGGCGGAACAGAACGCCGTTGGCCGAAACAGGTGTGGCCTTGACCGCTTCCACGCCGTCGAGGGCGCCGGTGACGCGCAGGGGAATGCGCTGTGCAGCGGTATCGAAGGTGCCGGCCGGCGTCACCGAATTCTGCTTGGCGAGGCTGTCGAAGATGGTCTGCGGGGTCACCCCGAGGCTGGCGAGCTTGGCGGTGTCAAAATCGACGAAGATGGTCTGCTGCTGGTCGCCGTAAAGCTCGACCTTGGTGACGTCAGGCACGCGCAGCAAGGCTTTCTTCATCGCCTCGGCCTGGTCCTTGAGTTGGCGGTAGCTCGCGCCCTTGCCGGTGATCATGAAGAGCAGGCTGTCGACGTCGCCGAATTCGTCATTGACGCTCGGGCCGATCACGCCGGCCGGCATGTTGGGCTGGATGTCGGTGAGCTTCTTGCGCAGCTGATAGAACAGCTGGGGCACTTCCTTTGGCGGGGTCGCGTCCTGGAGCGAAAGCTGCAGCGCCATGAAGCCCGGCGTCACATAGGTGCGGGCGCGATAGAAATAGGGCAGCTCCTCGAGCTTCTTCTCGATCTGGTCGGCGACCTGATCCTGCATCTCCTGCGAGGTGGCGCCCGGCCACACCGCCGTGACGTTGGCGACCTTGATGGTGAAGTTAGGGTCCTCGGCGCGGCCTAGATTCGTGTAGGCAAGTGCCCCTCCGATGGCGAGCGCGATGACGAAGAACAGCGCCAGCTGCTTGTGCGCGACGGCCCAGGCCGAAAGATTGAAGCGGTCGCGCATGCCGTAATCGGCATGGCCGGCATCGGCCGGTCTGGTCTTGTCACTCGCCATCACGCATGCTCCTGGACGGGCGGCAGGCCTGCCTGGCCGGACCGCTTGCATAAAGTGCTGTCTGGGCGCCCCGCTTGCGAACGCCGCGCTTGCCACGCCCTCCCCGTCGAGGGGAGGGACATCTCATGCAGTCGGCGATGTCATCCGCCGGCGGCGTTGCTCGCAAGCCGCACCGTTTCGCTGGCATGCAGCTTCTGGACACCGAGTGCGACGACGGTCTCACCCTCGGACAGGCCCTTGGACACGATGGCGTCCTGGGCATCGTAGGCGGTGACCGTCACCGGGCGCGACGTCAGCACCTTGGTAACGGGATCGATGACGAACACTGTCGGTCCGTGGCCCTCGTCAAGGATGGAGCCGAGCGGCAGGCGCGCGACCTCGGGCGATGCATCGGCCAGCGTCACCGTTGCGGTCATGCCGAGATCGATCTCCGGTCCGGCTCCCTCGATCGAGAAGCGAGCCGGGTAGGTTCGGGTCGCCGCATCGGCGGAGGGGGTGAGCTCGCGCAATTTCGCCTGGTAGGTCTTGTCGGGGCGCGACCACAGCGTCACCGTCGCGGTGCCGGTGCGGGCTTCGTCGATCAGTGTTTCGGGGATCGAGACATCCGCCTCGCGCGCATCGGCATGGGCGAGGCTGACCACGGCCTGGCCGGAAGTGACGACTTGGCCGGGCTCCGCAAGGGTCGCCGTTACCACGCCGTCGGCATCTGCGACGAGTGTGGCGTAGGAGAGAGTGTTCTGGGCCAAGGTCACCGCCTTGGCAGCCTGATCATAGGCCGAGATTGCCTGGTCGGCGGTGGCGTTCGCCTTGTCGAAGTCCGAATTGGTCGACCAGCCGCGTCCGCGCAGCGAAGTAATGCGACCGCGTTCGGCCACGGCCTGGTCCCGGGCTGCCCGCGCCGCGACGAGCGCCGCCTCCGCCTGCTGCAATTGCAGCTTCCAGTCGGTCTGGTCAAGGATCGCAAGCGGCTGGCCGGCCTTCACGATGGCGCCGCGGTCGACGAGGCGCTCGGCGATCTTGCCGGTAACGCGGAAGCCGAGATTACTCTCGATGCGGGCGCGGACGATGCCAACAAGCGTGCGCGGCGTCGAGGCAGGCGCGAAATGCACCGTCGCGATGCTTACCGGCCGCTCGGGCTTGGCCTTGGCGACCTCCGCGGGCTTGCTGCAGGCGGCGAGGGCGCTTCCAGCGACCAGGACCGCCACAAGGGCAAGACGGCGTGTCGGGAAGAGGGTCATGCGTTACCTCCGACATCGGCTGATGGCGCGACGGATGCGGTGTTGTTGGCGAGGCCGCGGACGAGCAGGCGGGCGAGGCGGCGGACATCGTCCTCCGTGGCGTCGGGCTTTGCCTCGGCGATCATGGTGGGATGGAAGGCGCCGCAGCAGGCAAAGCCGAGCGTCCTGGCATAAGCTTCGACATCGCAGGGCGCGAACTCACCGCTGGCGATGCCCTGGGCGATCAGCTGACCAAAAAGCTGGCCCATATAGCCGATATGCTCCTCCACCGCCTGCCAGTTCTCCTGCATGGCGACGGCGACCATCTCATGCACCGTGGCCTCATGGGTGAAGCGCGACTTATTGTGCAGGTGAACGCCGACAATCATCGCCTCCAGGCGCATCGAGACCGGATCGGGGCCCGCCAGGAAGCTTTCGGCAAAGGTGTGCAATTCGCCGAGCATGCGCCGGCACAGCCCATCGTTGATAGCGTTCTTGCCGGGGAAGAAGCGATAGATATTGGCGCTCGACATGCCCAGCGCATTGGCGATGTCGGCGATCGTGGTCTTGGCGTAGCCGATGCGGCGGAACAAAGCCTCGGCGGCATCGAGAATGTGCTCGCGGGCTTCATCCGGCTCATAGCGTGACTTGATGGCCACAGACTGAATCCTGAAGAGTGAATATTTTTCTTTTTTATCATTCTTTGTTCGTCAGTCAAAGCAGAATTTTCTCGATGAACCGCTTCAGTCGTGACCATGAGGATTCTTCCGGTCGCTTCGAGCAGACAAGCGCAGCATCGCCGAGCGTGCCGGACAGGGGATGCTCAGAATGCCGCCCGGTCAGCGAGGACGAGGCGCCGGCAACGCTCACGCAGACCTGAGGATAGGGTAGCCGCTGGCTTAACGGGTATCCCCATAGCCTTATCTGGATCTTGCCTTCATCATGGAGTTGAACGTGGGAGAAACACCGTGTCAGTCAAAGAGCCACACGCATTGTTCAACACGGCTGAAGGTCGCCGGCTACGCGAAATCGCGACCGGCACGCCCTGGCGCAAGTGGGGGCCTTACCTGGCTGAGCGTCAGTGGGGCACGGTTCGCGAGGACTACAGCTCTGCGGGCGATGCCTGGCGATATTTTCCTCATGATCACGCGAGAAGCCGGGCCTATCGATGGGGCGAGGATGGTTTGGCAGGCTTCTGCGACGAAGCGATGCGCTGGTGCCTGGGGCTTGCTCTATGGAATGGCAAGGATGCCATGCTCAAGGAACGTCTGTTCGGGCTTGGCAATTCCGAGGGCAATCACGGTGAGGACGTGAAGGAAGTCTATCACTTCGTGGATGCCACCCCGACCCATTCCTATCAGCGGATGGTGTACCGTTACCCCCAGTCTGCCTTTCCCTATGAAGATCTCCTCAGTGTCAACAAGGCAAGATCGCGGAGCGAGCCGGAGTACGAGCTGGTCGACACCGGCGCGTTCGATGACGGACGTTTCTTCGACGTAACGGTCGAATATGCCAAGGCAGATCCCGACGACATTCTCATGCAGATCTCCATAAAAAATGCCTCGAAGGCGCCGGCAAGCCTCGATGTCCTGCCTCAGCTATGGGCGCGGAACACCTGGTCCTGGACTGAAGGCGCCGATCGCCCGCGCTTGCGGCAAGAGGCAGGTGATGTGCTGGCGTTTCGCACAGGCAAGAAAACGAGGCGGTTGAGTATCGATCGGCCGACGGCGTGGCTCTTATGCGAGAACGAAACCAACACGCCCTTGCTGTTCGGCGTCGACGCATCGGGCCCTTTCAAGGATGGCATAAATGACTTCGTCGTGAAGGGATCCGAGGAAGCGCTCAGCCGCTCGGGCGAAGGCAGCAAGGCAGCCGCCCATTGTCACCTCGCGTTGCCTGCCGGTGGCACGGCATCACTTCGCCTGCGATGGCGTCCGGACGGATCGGCACGCGAGCCCTTCGTCGATTTCGACGAGATCCTTACAGCACGCCGGAACGAGGCTGATGAGTTCTATGCGGCGATACAGAGCGGAATGATGGACTCGGATGCGAGAGCCGTGCATCGACAGGCTCTCGCCGGGCTGCTCTGGTCAAAGCAGGTCTATCTCTTCGATGTTCCAATCTGGCTTGCAGGCGATCCGGTCCAGCCCACTCCCCCTGCCGAGCGGCGAGGGGGGCGCAACTGTGAGTGGCTTCATCTCAACAACGCAGATGTCATCTCGATGCCCGATACCTGGGAGTATCCCTGGTATGCCGCCTGGGACCTTGCCTTTCATTGCGTGCCGCTGTCGCTCATTGATCCCGCGTTCGCAAAGGACCAGCTTGTGCTGCTCACGCGTGAGTGGTTCATGCATCCCAATGGCCAAATGCCGGCCTACGAATGGATGTTCGGCGATGTGAATCCACCTGTGCATGCCTGGGCCGCGCTGCGGGTTTATGAAACGGATCGTGAGCGCACGGGTATCGCCGACACCGCCTTTCTCGAGCGCGTGCTTCACAAGCTCCTGCTGAACTTCACGTGGTGGGTCAATCGCAAGGACGCCGGCGGACGCAATCTGTTCCAGGGCGGATTTCTCGGACTCGACAACATCAGCCCCTTCAATCGCTCCGACCCGCTGCCGGACGGTACCTCAATCGATCAGGCCGACGGTACGGCCTGGATGGCGATGTACGCCCTTAACCTCATGCGGATTGCCATTGAATTGGCGATGACCAATCCTGTCTACGAAGACATCGCGACCAAGTTCTTTGAGCACTTCCTGTCGATAGCGGGAGCGATGGCGGACGTGGGCGGCACGGGACAAGGCCTGTGGAACGATGAGGACGGATTCTTCTACGACACGTTGCGAGTGGCAGACGGTCAGCTCACACCGATACGACTGCGCTCAATGGTCGGCCTTATCCCGATTTTTGCAGTCGAGGTGCTGGATCACAATGTTTTCGAAAAGCTTCCAGGTTTTACACGGCGCCTCAATTGGTTCCTGAAGTACCGGCCCGAACTGGCACAGCTGGTCTCGCGTTGGACCGAGCCCGGTTCCGGCGAACGGCGCCTCCTCTCGCTCTTGCGTGGCCAGCGATTGAAAGACTTGTTACGCAGGATGCTGGACGAGACCGAGTTCCTTTCCGATTACGGCATTCGATCAATGTCGAAAGCGCATGCGGTTAAACCCTACAGGCTTGACTTTGGTGGCATGCAGATAGAAGTGCCATACACTCCAGGGGAGGCGATGAGTGGCTTGTTCGGCGGTAACTCCAACTGGCGTGGCCCAATCTGGATGCCAGTCAATTTCCTTCTCATCGATGCGCTAAGAAGGTTTTACAGCTATTTCGGCCCCGAGTTCATGATCGAATGCCCTAGCGGTTCGTCGCAGAAAATGAACCTGAGCGAGGTCGCCGACGAACTTGGCAGGCGCTTGAGCCGGCTATTCCTGCTGGGACGGGATGGACGCCCATCCGCAGGGCCTGTCGACGAAGCCGGCTCTCCCGCGCTCATCGGCAATCACCTGCTCTTTCACGAATATTTCCATGGCGACACCGGGCGTGGCCTGGGCGCATCACATCAAACAGGATGGACAGCGCTCATCGCGAATGTCCTCACGCCTGTCTCAACCCACGAGTAGATGCAGATGCGCTGACGGCTCCGCAAATCTGCTCATCGGTCCTCAGGATTCCTGATCGCGGCATTGGAAGCTGCGATTTCCGCAATGTCACGCAACGAAGCGCAGGTGAAATCCGACTGTCCCGCAAACTCGTCCATCTGCGACCTCAAGGCCAGGAACGCACTTTCTGCCGTGATCGACGTGGAGGTGGCAAAGGACCTGCGCAACCTGTCAGGAGAAATACGCTCGATCCTGAGAGTTCGAAGACCGAAATGCCTGGCGCCTGCCAAGTCAAAACCATTGGATGACACGAGGGCGATCTGGTCCGGGGGAAGGTCCAGTTTGGCTGCGACAGCACGATAGATAGCAGGGCAGGGCTTGTATTTTCGTACGCTGTCCGAACTTACAACACATTCGAAAACGCCATCCAGGCCTGCATTGCTCAATAGGGTACCAAGCATCGCCTGGCTCCCATTCGAGAGAATTGCGAGACGATGTCGCTTAAGGCTGGTTAAGGCCTCCTTCGCATCGGAATACAATTCCAAACGATTGAAGCCTGCGCATAGGCTGTCGATTACTTGAACGTCTGGGTCGGGAGCGACTGTTTTAATGGCATAATCGAGAGCTTCGCGCGTCACCGTCGCAAAATCAGCGAAGTGATCCATGACCGTGCGCTGCCACGTGTATTCGAGCTGCTTTTGGCGCCAGACAGAGGTGATAAACATGCCATGGCCCGGAAAGGCCTCCTCCACCGAATGCCAAATGGACTGTGGATCGAAGAGCGTGCCGTAAGCATCGAAAACGAAAGCCTTGATCATTCGCGGGCCTCGATTAGCAGGTTGAGGGCCTGCCTTCCTTCGCGGGCCCCGGAAGTTTGGCGACGGATGAAGAATAAAAAATCTTCCATGTGAATCAATGGCTTATTTTCCTGTTTCACATTGCGCCGGAACAAAATTGGGCCGGCGAGCGAAGACTTCCTTGGGTGGTGTAATGAAAACCCGTCACGCCACGTAGAGACAGAAGGTGCCAGGTCCACACGCTGCGCACCCTGATCTCAACCAGGAAGGAACACCCAATGTCCGTTTTCAACAAGCCTGCTTCCGCCCTCGCGCTCGCCAGCGCTGTAGCTACCGCTGTAGCGATGTTTTCGACGCTAGCCAGCGCAGGCCCGGTGGCGAACGACGGCACGAAAGAAAAATGCTTCGGCATTTCGCTCAAGGGCCAGAATGACTGCGCAGCCGGCAATCATTCCTGTGCGGGAACATCGACCATTGATTACGATGGCCAGTCGTTCAAGCTCGTCCCAAAGGGCACCTGCGTCACCATGAAGACACCGACCGGCATGGGTTCGCTGGACCCGGTCAAGAGCTGAGTTTCCTGACCGAATTTGCTCTATCCCTCTCCCGGATTCGGGAGAGGGGACTTCTGCCGGCTACCGGCACTGGCGGTGCGTCGAGGATCTGCAGCATATTGGGGGACATAGTCATTGGCTTCTGCGTTGTGTGCTTATGGACGGGCCACTAATTGGCCAGGACGACAAGCGGCTTACCCTTTTCGGCCAGATAGGTACCGAGCTCCGCAGCATTGCCATGTCCGACGTTCCTCGCCGAATGGACCACGCCGGCAGGGATGAACAAGACGCCGCCTGCTTGCAGCGTCAGCGGCGGCTTTCCGGCGACCTCGTACTCGAGCGATCCTTCAAGGACATAGATGATTTCTTCGCCAGGATGGGAGTGTCTTGGAAAAGAGGCTCCCGGTGCAAAGTCGATGCGAGCCTGGACCATCTCGCGCCCCGGCGTGCTGAGATCGTGACGTTGCAGCTCAGTGCGCGTAATCCCTGCTTGCTGAGCATGCGCCTCAAAAGCAGGACCGCCATGAATCAGGAGCAGCATTCCTGCGGCGATCATTGCGCTTCTCATCTGTTTTTCCTTCGTCAATCGTGGCGTCGAAGCCGTCCTAAAGCGTTCTGTGATTTGACGGCCGCGGCAAGGATCGCAAAGACGCGTAGAAACAAAGAGTTAGAGTAAAGCAGCGTGTACGCTTGAACGCGCTTTGCTGTGGAAGTCGATTACAGTGCCGGTGTGCGGTAGGGAGACAGGAAAGGAGCCAGCGCGGCGAACAACTCGTCAGGCCTCTCCTCGGCAACCCAGTGCCCGCTGCCTGGGATGATCACGCCCTGCACATTATCCGCGACGAGCTTCATGGTGCTCACGACGCCTTGGCCGATGCCCTTCTCTCCACCAATCGCCAGGACCGGAAGAGCCAGCCGGTGCTTCCTGCGCTCCACGTTCTGCGCAATGGTGGTGTCGATCGCACGGTAGGATCCGAAGCTGCCGCGCAGGGCATCGGGAGATTTCAGGCGGTCGACATAGTACTGGACCACGCTCTCGGGCAGCGGCGTGCCGGCCGAGCCCGCATACTCCGCGCCGAAATAAACTTCCTCGCGCCCTCTGACGAGCGCTTCATTCACCTCGGCGCCGAGCCGGTTGAATGCGATGTGCCAAAGCCGCTTGTTGAGTGGTCCCGGAACAAGCAGGGGTGGCGACGGCGTAACGCCCGTAATGATGGCCTCGCCCACGACCAGCCTGTCTACGCGATCCGGATGATCGGCGGCCAGCGCGTAGGCAATCCCCATGCCGGTGTCGAAGCCGACAATGGCGAACCGCTTGTGGCCAAGAACATCCACCAGCGCGGCGAGGTCATTGGCCTGACTGCCGGAATCATATCCCGTTTGTGGCTTGTCGGAGAGCCCTACACCGCGCTGGTCAACCGCGATGACCTCAAAATCGCGCGCTAGCGCGGGCATGATCAATCGCCACTGATACCAGGTCTGGGGCCAACCATGTACGAGCAGCAGGGGAGGCCCCTTGCCTCCGATCACCGCGTGCAGGTGCAGGCCGCCGATATCGACATGGTGGCTCTTGAAGACTTGCGTGAATCCTTGTGGCAGGTCTGGCGCCTCGGAAACGGAGCCGGTGCCCGAGCGGACGCTCGCAGCCGTTGACGGCGAAACAGCTGCTGGTGCCAGCAAAGCCGTGCCAATTGCGGCTGCAGAGGCGGCAAGAAAGGAGCGCCTCCCTTCGAGAGTTTCTGAAGTCATGAGAGAGTTCCTTTATCGGTCGATGCGGTGATCAGTGCTGAACGTCCATGAGAACCCGCCCGAAGGGGCGATCCTCGATCAGATAGCGGACAGCCTCTGCCGCCTGGGACATGGGGAAGACTCGGCCGATCGTCGGCTGAAGCGCTCCTTCTTTCAGGTAGTCCAGGAGCGCGGTGTTGGCTGTCGCAATCACCTGCGGCGGGAAGAGCCTGAATGTGAACCCGCGGATGGTGGCGGCCTTCCAGATGACGTCGGTGACGTTGACGCTTGCCTCGCGTCCGCCTGCGTAACCGGCGATGACGAGCGTGCCGCCAAAGGCGATCGACGCCAGCGCCTGACCGGTCAGGGCTCCACTGACGCCATCCACGACGACATCGACACCCTTGCCTTCCGTGATCCGCAGGACGCCGTCTTTCAGGCTCTCCCTGGAAAGATCGATGACGTGTTCATATCCGGCAGCGCGAGCCAGCTCGGCCTTCTGGCTGTTGCCTGCGGTCGAGATCGCCATCGCGGCGCCGAGACGGCGGGCGACCTGCACAGTCTCCATGCCGACGGCGCTGCCTATGGCCGGCGCAAGCACGGTCTGCCCAGGCTTGAACCTGGCAATCTCTGTGAGTGCCAGGTAGCCCGTGAGATACCCGGCGCCAGCCAGATAGGCCGCCGCGCGATTGTCATCGAGGCCCTCGGGAACATGGGAGAGGCTTGCTTCCGGTATCACGACAAATTCTCGCCACGTCCCATCGGCCACGAGGCCCAGACCCGCTCCCCTGACGAACACGCGATCGCCTACCGAAAACCTTTCGCCGTTGCTCGCGGTCACCACGCCCATTCCGGTCTGGCCGCCGACACGTGGAAGGTTCGCAGATGTCGCCATGTAGTAATGGCCCGAGCGAAAGGTGTTATCCAACGGATTGATACCGACCGTGCGCATCTCGACGAGCACTTCGCCCTCACGAAGCTGGGGGCGCGGCAGGTCCACCAGCCGATTCTCGCGATAGTCGCCATAGGACTGATACTGGATTGCCTTCATCGTCCTGCTCCTTGTCCAACGCGCCGCCGGAAGTCAGCGGCTCGCCTTGGCAAACGACGTAAGCCCTTCCAAATTGTGTGAGTAGACGGTAATTTTGAGAACGTTCCTCTCACAGGTGAAAGGCTATGAACCGCCTGGAGGCCATGACCATCCTGTTGGCGACGGTGGATACGGGGAGTCTTTCTGCCGCAAGCCGCCGGCTTCGCCTTCCGCTCGCAACGGTCAGCCGACGGGTTGCGGAACTGGAGGCTCATTTGAATGTCCGCTTGCTCAACCGCGGTCACCGCAAGGTAGAATTGACCGAGGCGGGGCGCAGCTATGTAGCCTCATGCCGACGGATCATGGAGGAAATCGCAGATATTGAGCGCACCGCGTCTGGCGAATATCGCGCCCCCCAAGGAGAACTGACTATCAGCATGACCGCGGTCTTGGGTCGAACCCATGTTCTTCCGATCGTCGTGGAGTTTCTGAACATGTTTCCGGACATTCGCGTCCGGGTCCAATTGACCGACCGGGCTGTGAACCTGTTGGAGGAACATGTCGATGTTGCCGTGCGTATCGGTGAGCTGCCGGACAGCAGCATGATCGGCGCGCGCGTCGGACTCATCCGGCCGGTGTTTTGCGCGAGCCCTGCTTACCTGGAGAGCCGGGGCGTGCCGAGAAGACCCGCCGATCTTCGATCGCACGATTGTGTCATTCACGAGGGCTACGCAAGCTCCTACGACTGGGAATTCCGCCAGGATGAGATGATGGTTGCAGTCCGGGTTCCGTCCCGCCTCGTCGTGGATTCAGGTGAGGCCGCTGTCGTTGCCGCAGCCGCGGGCGCCGGCATCGCAAGGGTATTGTCGTATCTGACCGGTGCATTGGTGAATTCAGGCTCCCTCGTCTTATTGTTGAGCGAGTATGAACCGCCGCCTATACCGGTGAATGTAATCTATCCCGCGCAGCGCCAGGTGCCGCTGAAGCTGCGAGCTTTTCTCGATTTCGTAATACCTCGGCTAAGAAAGAATCTTGGCTGAAGCCCAAGCCCACATGCTTCGCCGTTTTTGGGCAGCTCGCCTAGGGCAGCGTGGCTCAAACGAATATGCCTACGGCAATCCCAAGGCGGTTCGGTAAGTCCGTACAGCTGTAATCTGAGCGCTGTCCCCATTTCAGGCTTGACGGAAATTGTCTGCCGTATTCCATGTCACGACAGCGGTGCCAACCGGGGATTATTTCCCCTGAAGCGGCCCATCGCATGCTTCGAGGGTCGTCAAGCTCATGGCCATTCCGACTGTGGTAGGTGGCATTTCCCTAAAAAGTAAGCTGCTATTCGTCGCGTGCCTGACTGGAATGTCGGGCCTCTTTCTCACCGTCGATGTAACGGCTGCCCTCTGTCAACAACCCACCGCGGTGCCAGTCGTGGTTTCGGGAGAATGGCTGGATGCGAAACTTCCCGCCGAAAAGCGAGCGGATCTCGTTCTGGCTGCCATGAATCGAGAAGAGAAACTGCGCTTGGTGTTCGGATATTTCTCCACGCAGGCGCCCTGGATGATAACCGGGACGAAGAATTTCGCCGCGCCACCCGCCGGGAGGCCGAATTCGGCCGGTTACGTTCCCGGGATAGAGCGCTTAGGTGTTCCGGCGTTGTGGGAGACCGATGCGGGCGTGGGTGTCGCAACCCAGCGCTCCCCCACACCGCGGGAACGCGCGGCACTTCCCTCGGGCATCGCATTGGCGGCTACATATAACCCGCAGGTCGCTTTTTCCGGCGGTGCAATGATCGGCAACGAAGCGCGCCTCTCGGGATTCAATGTCCAACTTGCCGGTGGCGTGAACCTGATGCGCGAGCCGCGGAATGGACGAAACTTCGAATATGCGGGCGAAGATCCTCTTCTGGCCGGCACGATCGTAGGCTTCGAGATCCAGGGCATCCAGTCGAACCACATAATCTCGACGCTGAAGCACTTTGCCTTCAACGACCAGGAAACCAATCGCCAGACGATCGACGTGACCATTGGCGAGGCGGCGGCGCGCGCGAGCGATTTATTGGCGTTCCAGCTTGCCAACCAGATCGGCAAGCCCGGCGCCGTCATGTGTGCATACAATCGAGTCAACGGCGCAGCCGCCTGCGAGAATGACTGGCTGCTCAATCAAGTTCTGAAAACGGATTGGCAGTTCAAAGGCTATGTCATGTCCGACTGGGGTGCGGTCCGCTCTACCGTCGAGGCAGCGAACGCCGGTCTCGATCAGGAATCCGGTTGGGCGTTCGATGCCTCCGCATATTTTGGCGACGCCCTTCGCGAAGCTCTCAACTATGGCCATGTCGACCAGGCTCGGCTCGACGACATGGCCCACCGCATCCTCTTTGCCATGTTCGCCAACGGCCTTTTCGATGATCCGGTCGTAGCGGACCAATCCGCCCTGATCGATTTTCGTGCCCATGCGGATGTGACGCGGTCTGCGGCGGAAGAGAGCATGGTTCTCCTGAAGAACGAGGGCCTTCTGCCCCTCACATCGGCGGTGAAGTCCATTGCGGTCATAGGCGGGCATGCCGACAAGGGCGTCTTGTCGGGCGGCGGGTCTTCACAGGTCTATCCGCTCGGTGGCCTGGCGCTGCCAAATGAAGGCCCGGAGAATTTCCCGGGGCCGATGGTTTTTTACCCATCCCCGCCCATGAAGGCTCTCCAATCACGCAGCGCCGCTGCGTTCACTTACGCCGATGGAAAAGACCTTGATGCAGCGGCCAGCCTCGCCGCCAGGAGTGACGTTGCCATCGTCTTCGCGACACAATGGGCAGCCGAAAGCCTGGACCTGCCGAATCTCGATTTGCCAAATGGTCAGGACGCATTGATCGCCGCGGTGGCCAAGGCGAACCCGCGAACGATCGTCGTGCTCGAAACCGGCGGGCCGGTGCTCATGCCATGGCTTTCCAAGGTCGGCGCCGTGCTCGAAGCGTGGTATCCGGGAACATCAGGCGGTGAGGCAATCGGCCGTATCTTGACGGGGGAGGTAAACCCGTCGGGTCACCTGCCCGTCACTTTCCCGGCAAGCCTCTCCCAGCTTCCGCGTCCGGAACTCGATGGGGACGCCAAAGTGGATGAAAACGCTCACCCCTTCACGAACTACAATGTGGAGGGCGCCGCCATCGGCTATAAGTGGTTCGACAGTCACGCCCTGACACCACTTTTTCCATTTGGCTATGGCCTCAGTTTCACAACGTTCGATTTTGATGGGTTGAGGGCAGAGCGCGAAGGCGACGGCCTGCGCGTCTCGTTATCGGTTCGAAACGCCGGGAAGGTTGCAGGCAAATCGGTCGTGCAGGCCTACATCGCACCAGAAGGCGGAAGCTGGGAAGCGCCGAAACGTCTCGTTTCTTTCAAGAAGATCGAACTGAGCGCTGGCGAAACAAAGGCGATCACGCTCGACATAGATCCTCTGCTGCTGGCCACCTTCGATACAATTTCCAAAAAGTGGAAGATCGCGCCTGGAACCTACAAAGTCATTGTCGGCCAGTCGGCGACTGATGCTGCCGCGACTGCGACGGTGCGCCTGGATTTGCGCGAACTCGATGTTGGGAAGCATTAGGTGGCAATGACGACCAACGCGTTGCGTGTTTGAACTCTGGCTTTCGCGGAGGCCGGCGCCCCTGAATGTCTGGCCCTGGCCGAAAACGCCCAGTCTGCTTCATCGCCATCGACGCTGGGACGGCCGCGCGGTTACCGAAGTTCAACTCACCGAGCGCCTTGCATATCCCGTTCCAGGATCGCAAGTCTCCATGCGTAAGGCTTTGGAGAAGCGGCGGTTTGCTCTGAAGCCGCCAAAGTCACGCCTGGCTATCCGGCGTTCGATGGTGACTTGGGCCCCGAGAGGCCCTGGGCTGAGTCTTCGGGCTCGCCCGTCTTGACGGATCTAATTTCCGTGGATCCGTCGGAGGGAATAATAGCAAAATATTCCTCTTTGGTGAACTCTTGAGTGCTGCTGGAGAGTTTGCCTTCAGATCTGCGTCCTCCTTTGCTGCCTCGGCGGGAGTCTTCTACCATCCGGGAGCCGTTTCAAGGAGGGACTTCGGCCACGAGGAGAACTGACGGCGTGCGCGATAGGTGACAGAAAGTTAGCCGCGCCTATCTCAAGTCCGGATAAGAGCTGCGCTGCCGTCCCTCGCCAGCCCACCAAATCCTGCCGCACGGAGTAAAGGAAGCTTATTCCGCCATGCCGAACGGCAGCCGGGATTGGTAGCGAGCCGTCTGGCTTGCCTGTAAGTCAGAATATGGTAGCGAGGTATAGGGTGACCATAAGCCCCACTACGATTAGCGAGCCAATAAAATCAGTCCACGGACCCATCGTCCCGTTCCCATTGCGTGAAGTTGTAACATAGCGGCCCGGTGTTTCGCTAATATTGCTTGTCCTTTGCTGAGATGTTCCATCGATTGCCGCCGCCAGCCCGGGCGAGCGTGATCGCGGCAGGTTGCCACAGGGGATATGCGCGGAAATGCCTTAAGGTTTGCGGTGATCGAGGCGGGACGGAGAAGGGAATGCGCACGCGATATAGGTGGTCAGCACAAGCGGCATCGGCCGCGCTGCTGGTGATGATGGCGTGCAGGCTGGCACAGGCTGGCTTTGATGAGGGAAAGGCTGCCTACAGCAAGGGCGATTTCGACGCTGCGCTTCGCGAATGGCGCCCCGTGGCGGAACAGGGCGATGCCAGGGCGCAGAAAAAGCTGGGTGATATGTATGCCGGAGCGGAGGGCGTCGACGAGAACGACGGGATCGCGATCCAATGGTATCTCAAGGCAGCCGAACAGGGCGTTGTGGAGGCTCAGACCAGTCTCGGATTGATGTATGAGAGCGGGCAGGGCGTGCACCAGAACCATGCCTTGGCGATGAGCTGGTATCGCAAGGCTGCCGCCCTGAAGGACCCCGTCGGCCAGTCATCGCTGGCTGCGATGTATGACTACGGCCTCAGCGTGCCGAAGAACCGTGTTGTCGCCTATGCGCTCTACAATCTGTCGCCGCTCAACCGTTTCTATGCCCAGGCGTTGCGACGCAAGATGACCAGGGCCGAGGCGAAGGCAGGCGAGGAGCTGACCGACAGGCTGGCGCACGCCGGCGATTTCCTCCAGGCTCTGGATCAAGCTGCATGGCGGTAGGCGGGCAGAGTGCAATTGGGCACAAGGAACCGAGTTCGCCGTCGTGGCGTGGCTCAAACGAAATGCCTTCGGCAAACCCAGCGCGGTTCACCGGATTTCTTCAGGTTCCTTGGCCATCGGTTCATGCGATTTCTCCCCGTTCAGGTCATGCCGGTGGTCGCTGATGGCCAGATAGACCCTTTTCCGGACGCGATTGATGAGCCCCAGGGGCTTATGCGCCGGAAGCGAGTGCCAGGGGCTGAAGGACAGGTTTTCGCAGAACTTGCCGCGTTCCTCGGACATGATGTCCTGTCGAGGGATGACGATCTGTGCCACGCGGTCGATCCTCGCAATCTCTTCGCTCCATTCGACGCTGGTGTCCTCGATGGGGGTGCTGCGCGAGTCGACAAAAGATTGAATGTAGAAATCGAACCGCACTTCCTCGTGGCGCTCGAGCATTTCCTGCATGGCGCGCTTGGGTGAGAAATTCGCGGCCAGGAGGTTGCGGATCCTCTGGAGAAGACCGGGAATCGGCAGCTTGGGAATGGCGGTGTATTTCACGGCGTAGGGCGGGCGGCCGTCGCCGAATTTGTAAGGGGTCATGGACCAGTAGCGCCGAGCCAAGGGGCTGGATGCGATTGTCAGGTTGACGTGCAGGGCAATCCAGATCAGCCGGAGCGATCGCAGGCGCAAGGGCGCCAGGACCCATTGGTTCCAGAAGCCCCCCTCCAGGTATTTCCTCAATACCTCGATGTAATCCTTCAGATCGTTGACAAAGAAATTCGGGTGATTGATCAGAATAAAATCCTGGGTGAACCGCTCGTCGCTCAATATTTTCTGCCCCTCGACACCCATGAGCTTGATCGCCATGCCTCTGGCGTCGGGGGAGCGGGGCGTCGTGGGGAAGAAATTTCCGTTGGAGAAACGGATCCAGGCCTGATAGGTCTTCCCGGGCTTGGAAAAGATGCCGTGCTGCAATTCCGCGCGAAGGTCGCTCTCCACCACGAAGGATGCCCGCACGCATCCCATATCGAAGGCATGGGCATCCCTTCGGGCCGGGCGCTCGCCACTATCGAAGTGCTGGCCGATCACCTGGGAAATCATGACGATGAATTCGTCGATGCTTTCCTTCTCAAGCTGTGGGTCGTCCTCGTAGTAGCGCTCTTCGAAATCCAGTTCGTCGACGTCTTTTATTGACATGGGACCGCTCCTCAAGACGGGACTCTGGGATCGAGCGAAGCGAGGAGCGCCATGCTTCTCTGCCGTTCGGAGCTCGAGACCTGTCCTTTCTGGCCGCTGTGGAAGGCCGCAAGCCTGTCGCGTGCCTCGACCTGCCGCCCGCATGCTCGCCAGAACGAGGCAAGCGCGTTCAGGGCGCGCAGGTGCCAGATCAGCACTCCTTGGTCGGCCGCTATTGCGATTGCGGTCTCGTAGTTTGCTTCGACATCCAGCGCTGGCGCTCCCGCGGCGGCCAACAGATCGCCCCTGAGGCGCTGGACCTCGGCTGCATACCAGCGCCCTTCTGAATTGCCGATCTGCTCGACGATATCCTCGATCAGTTCCATGGCTGCAGCATGCTGGCCGGTTTCAGCAAGTCCGCGGGCAAGAAGAAGATGAGCGAACTGGTTCCAGACATGCAGTCCGGTTTGCTCCAGCCCGCGAATGCTTTCGCGAATATCCTCAACCGCAGCTTCGAGCCGGCCCAGCTCGAGCCGCGCCCATCCGCGCAGCATCAACCCGCCTGCTATCCACTGCAGGAATTCATGATCGGTTGCCAGCGCAATAGTTTGCTCGGCGATCGGAAGGGCCAGGGCTGTCTTTCCCGCCAGCAGATAGGCGCCGGCAACGAAAGGCAGCACGTAGCATCGGGTATGGGGGTGGTTCAGCTTCTCCGCATAGTCGAGCGCTTCGTGACAGTGCCCGAGGCCCTGGTCGATGTCTCCGAGCAAAACCAGTATGAGCCCGAGATAGACCTGCGCCGTTGCCTTGAAGTCGTGGGGGTATATCAGCGCCAGCGGCGCATGAACTTCGGGACTGTAAAGGGCAAGAGCCTTCTCCAGATCCAATCGAGCTTCCCTAAGCTCGCCCATCGCAAAGCGTGACATGCCCAGGATGCGGTGCCCCATCAGCATCGCGGTGGTGTTTTGCTGACTTTGTGCTCGTTCCAGCAAATCCTGCGCCACCACGCGGGCCTGTTCGAATTCGCCCCGCATGTAGTGAATGCCGACGAGACCGGTGAGAACGGCAAGGATGGTGGAGCCGTTTGGGTCCCTCTCGCACAGTGTCCGGGCTCGTCTGAAAGCCTGGATGGTTTCGCCGGCCCCATAGCCTTTGGCGGCTATGAAAGCGTTGGCGAGCGAATGCTGGATCTGCAGCTCCAGCGCGTCGCGATCGGCATTTTCAGGCAGGTTGTGAAAGACACTGAGCGCATTCTGGAAGTGCGAGATTGCCTCGATGAAGGCCGAGCGCTTGCTGGCCTGCCTGCCAGCCTTCAGCCAGTAATTGGCTGCCTGCCAGTATTCCTCGCCTTGCGCATAGTGATGGGCGATGAGTTCCGGGGTTGTCTCGGCCAGGTTTGCAAAATCGTGGCACAACGACTCCGCGATGCGGACATGAAGCTTGAAACGCTCGACATGGAGCAGACTTGCATAGGCGGCATCCCGCAGGAGGGCATGCTTGAATGCATAGGTTTCCTCCGCCTCTTGTCGGGTCTCGAACAGGAGCCCTTCCCGCGACAGGCCGGCGATGGCTTCGTCCACGGCGTGGGCAGACAGGGGAGCGACGGCTTTCAGCAGGCTGACCGAGAATTCGCGGCCGATCACGGCTGCAATCTGCGCAACGGCCTTGGTCGGGGCGACCTGATCCAGTCGTGCCATCAGGGAGTCGTGCAGGGTTTCAGGAACCGAGCGGACCCGCCTCGCCGGGATGGGCGCGACATCCTGGCTGATATCCGCGTCCAGCTGGACCACTTTCGTGACCTCTTCCACGAAAAGCGGGATTCCGTCCGTCTTGCGGACGATCCGTTCGATCATCGTGGAGGGGAGCGAATTATCCGGCGTCAGTGACTGGACCAGCTGGATAGCTTCATCCTTCTCCAGGGGATTGAGGACGAAGGAAGTAGAACTCTGCCTTGAGCCAAAGGGGAAGACGAATTGCGGCCGATAGGTGAGAATGGTCAGAACCCGCAAGTCTCTGAGATCACGAGCCAGCAGCGTCAGAAGCTCCAGGGAGCTGGGATCGATCCATTGAAGGTCCTCCACGATGAGGACGACCGGCTGTCGCGCCGCATCCTTGCGGAGCAGATCCAGCAGCGACAGGAGCGCCTGCGCCTTCTGCGGCTTTTGCGTAAGATCCAATGCCGGGTAGCGCTCCGGATTGGGAAGCGACATCGACGCCGCGAGGAAGGGAACGCATTCCCGCCAGGCGCCACCACAGGTCCCTTTCAGCCACGCCTCCAATTTTGGCAATTTGCGGTCGTTCGAAACGGTGCGATCAAGCCTCGCTGCTATCTCGATGAACCGGCTGATGGGATACCAGGGGCTGCTCCTGTGATAGGGCGAGCACTGGAAGAGCAGGATTCGGTGAGGATCGGTCTTCAGCTGATCGGAAAAATGGGCGACCAGCCGCGATTTCCCGATGCCTGCTTCACCACAGATACCCAGAATCTGCCCGTCGCCGGATTTTGCCCGCTCGTAGCGCTCCATCAAGGTCGCAAGCTCACGCTCGCGCCCGACGAATGGCGACAATTGCGCGGCACGATAGGCGGCGAAGCGGCTTCCGACGACATTGGGCCGAATGACGCGCCAGGCGCGAACCGGCTTGTCATAGCCATGCACGGATTGATCGCCGATATCGGTCAGTTCGAAGGATTCGCCGATCAGGCTGCGCGTATGCTCCGCCAGCAGGATCTGGTTTGGGCCTGCGTGTTCCTGCAGACGTGCTGCAAGATTGGGGGCCTCGCCAACGAGTGTGAATTCGGAATTCGGGCCTTCGCCGATCAAGTCGCCCACAATGACGAGACCGGTCGCAATGCCGCAGCGGATCTGCACATGCGTGTTGTGGGCAAACGACAGGCTGGAAACCGAAGCAAGGACGCAGAGCGCGGCGTTGACGGCCCTCTCGGGATCGTCTTCGTGCGCAACAGGAAAGCCGAAATAGGAGAGCAGGCCATCGCCGACATAGCGGGCGATATAGCCGTCATATTTTTCGATCGCCTCGCGGCAGCAGCGCTGGAAGCCGCGGAGGACCTCGCGCAGATCTTCCGGATCCATCTGCCTCGCCAAGGCCGTGGAACCGACGATATCGACGAACAGAACGGTAAGGTTGCGCCGCTCGGCTGCGACACCGACTATAGCCGCCGGGCGGCGAGCCGGATTGGCTGGGCGCGGCATGACGTCCTCCACGAGATCGTCTTGGCCTCCCGTGACCAGTGCACTGCTCGACTGGTCGCGAAAGTCGTTCAGGCAGAACTCGATACGGAATGCTGTGGGCGCCGGCACAATGCGACTTCACGGAACCCCCCGATCCGCAAGATTTCACGAATGCCGAATGCTCTCAATCAAATAATTGAGTCGCAGATGGCGAGGAGCCCCAAGAGTCACGCTGGTGTTACGCTTCTCTCTTCGGAGAGCTGCACCAAGAGACCAGCCGGCTGGTTGTCGGCGGAAGACTCTTTTTGAGATACTTCTTTCGATCTATATTTCCGTATCTCTCTTTTTATCCCAACAGGATCGCTCCGCCTGCCAGCCATAATCTGTGGCGTGGGTCCAAATGACCGGGGCGTGGTCCCGCTCCGGACAAAGTCCGCAGCGTTCCAGATCGAATGTGGTCAATTGAGAGAGATGCCTGCCAGGCGACGTCGCCTGCGTCCTCTCGCCCAATCCGAAATGTCTGAGGAACTTCCACTGTTTCATGGCACTGCCCCCCGAATGCCGGAGGATTGCCCAAAAACCAATGGCTGGCTGTAACCAATGGAACACCAATTGGTAATGTATTCAGCGACGGCCATGCCTGTCAGGGTGCTTCATTGCCCGCCAACATCTGCGTGTCTCGCTCGCACCGAGTTGCAAAGTGAGGCCAGGTGGGCGAATCTTGGTGTCAGAGCTTGGCCGGCAACCATTTCTTGGCGACGCGGCACACCATCGTATAGGCGGGATCGAAGACATTGCCGACATCGTAGCGCACGACCTGCCCCATCAGGTGGCTGGCGGCGGTGATGGACAGGCCGTAGTCGGTGGTCAGCCAGGTCAGCATTTCAGTGGTGGCATGCTGCAGCGCCTGGTCGAGGGGGCGGGCATTGCCGGCGGTGAATATGTCAGTGGCGGTTTCCCCGCGCGGCCAGGTGATTCTGCGCTTCTTCTCGACATTCAGGCGGATTTCGACCTCGAAGGTGGTCTCGATGCCGGTACCCACGATTTCGCCATCGCCCTGTACGGCGTGGCAGTCACCCAGGGCGAACAGGGCGCCGGGCACGGCCACGGGGAACCAGACGGTCGTGCCGGGCCCGAAGCCGCGATAATCCATGTTGCCACCATTCTCGGCGCTGGTGGCATTCGAGATGGCGCCGCCATGACGTGGCGCCACGCCGAAGCAACCGATCATTGGCGCGAGCGGCAGCACCAGATTCTCGAGGCCTTCGGGTGGGGCCTCCAGTCGCGCTGTCAGAGCCTCGCGGTCGATCAGCCAGGTGACACGCTCGGGTTGCGGCAGTCTGCGCACGGCGTCGGGGTCGACGACATTGCTGGCCAGCACCGAATTGGTCCAGCCAGTGCTGCGCGTCGGCGTCATTCTGACGATCTCGACGCGCAACGAATCGCCGGGCTCGGCTCCTTCGATGAAGATCGGCCCGTTCACCGGATTGGGAGGCGAGGCCCGGCGCACGCCGTCCTTGTCGTAGCCGATTGCGTCGATGGTGCCGGTGACGACGGTGTGGCCATCGGCGCAGCGCAGCACGGGTGCATGGGAGCCGAGCGTGTTGTGCCAGGTGGTGGCGTCGAGCCGATGGATCGCCATGAATGCCTCGGAAGGGGGAAGATCCCATTTCGGACTGCGGGGGGAAATTAGGATCTGGGCCGTCGTACCAAGTGGTGAATAGTACGCTTTTGCGAAAAGAATGCGGCGCTATTGACCCTGCTCGCCGTCGCCCAGCATGGAGCGGATGAAGATGTTCGCGAAATAGCCGGCCTGGGCCAGGACGCCTGCGGCGATCACCATCAGGATGCTCTGGGACATCGTAAGATCACCCGGCAGAAGCCAGACGGCGTAGACGATCATGCCCACCAGCCAGACGATCGCGAAAGCGAGGAAGGAGAAGAATCGGCCCAGGAGAAGCGGCAGGACAAAAGCAGCTATGAGCGCATTCATGGCACCAATTCCCTGGCCTGGCGTCCTTCTGTCTGGAGTTCCGAATAGCGCCAACAAAGCAGGGATAGGGACCTGATAAAGCGGAGTCAAATGGAGTGCGCCTCTTGCTTTCAAAACTTTGTAAAACTCTGCCTGCCTTTGGAAATTGCTACGTCTACAGGTGTTCTCGATAGCCCCGGAAGTCCTGCTCGGACCTACCGGACAGGCATAAGTCGATACCGGGCGCATGCATCCTTGTTTCTATTTGGCGGCGCCCATCGAGGCGGAGCCCTCAAGAGAGGATTACTCGTCGGATCGTAGAATTTGCAAAAATGCATTCTCATTGCAACTTTGATGTTCTCGATTGCAATTGTGGAGTCGCGACATTTCGCCACATCGAGAAGCTCATTCCTTAGTCAGTTCTTCGCAAGATTAATCTTATTTCATGTTGCATTGCACAAACCTTAAGCGAAAAAGGCGTAGTTGTGGTGCGATAAAAGCTCCCCTTTTGAGCAGATCTATATCCAAAAGGCGTATGCCAAAAATCCGAACGGGTGGACATGGGAGGCCAACCCAGCTAGGCTTCGCTCGAAAGTTGAAACGAGGGCATCCGAGATTTCCGCCTTGCAGGGTTGGAGTTTCGGGGGCGGGGGTACTCGTTTCACGCAACTGTACGACGCCAGAGGTAATTATGTTCCAGCAGAAATCCCTCGTGACGGCTGCCGAACTTGCTGAATTTGGATCTTCACGGCCATTTCGTTTTTCGGAAAATGGCCTCCGTATCACGATGGCAGGCATTGATCTGACATTGATCTTGTCTGCCATCACCTTTACTCCAGTAATCTACCTCTATTTCTCTACCGGAGCAAACCCGGGAATCTCTTCGTTTCTCAAGGCTGCGCTCGAATCGAGCGTTGTAGCCGTACTCTTTCTGATTGTGCGTCGCAGCTACGAATTCCAGAACCTGATGTCCCTCCGGAGCCAGTTTTCGACCTATCTGCAGGCCTGGATGCTAGGCTTCCTGGTCGTCATGATTGAGGCCTTCATGACGCAGACGAGCGCGGATTACTCCCGAGGCGGGATGCTCTTTGCATTTGTGCCGGGATTGGCTCTGGCTTGCGGCGCCCGGTTCGCGATATTCGATGCCTTGCGCCAGCGTTTGCGGCGCCACGAGATCGTGGTCTCTTCGGCCTTTCTCATCTTGCTGGGCGAACGGCGCGACGCCGACACCATGGTCTCCCGCATGCGTTCCCGCGGCATCATGGTATCCGGCCTCTATTCCATCCCCGCCAGCAGCCTCACCGGCTCAGACCAGATGCGGGACGGGGTCCTTGCCAAGGCCGTGCACAATGCGCGGCTGGCGGTATCGGCCTCCCGCTGTGACGTGATCTATGTCATGGCCCCCTGGCAGATGGAGAATGCGCTCACCCGGTTACAGAGCCTGCTCCGCCGCGTGCCGGTTCCGGTCACCTTGCTGCCCGACACCTTCGGCTTTGATGCCCACAATGCCCGGCCCGTCGATCTGGCCGGCTTGTCCGGGCTCGAGATCCAGCGCGCCCCGCTGACGTGGAGCGAGCGTGCAGTCAAGCGCGCGCTCGATATCACCGTCGCCGGCATCGCCCTGCCTCTGCTCGCGCCCTTCCTCGGCATGGTGGCGCTCGGCGTCCTGGTCACCTCGGGCCGGCCGATCCTCTTCCGCCAGCATCGGCGCGGCTTCGCGGGCCGGACCTTCGAGATCCTGAAGTTCCGGACCATGCGCGTCATGGAAAACGGGGCCGTCGTCCGGCAGGCAGAGCGCCACGATCCCCGCGTGACGAAGTTCGGCGCCTTCCTGCGAAAACACAGCCTCGACGAGCTGCCGCAGATCTGGAACGTGCTGGTGGGTGACATGTCGCTCATCGGGCCGCGGCCGCATGCCCAGGCTCACGACGACCAGTATGATCCGCTGATCGAAACCTATGCCATGCGCCACCATGTCAAGCCGGGCATCACCGGCTGGGCACAGATCAACGGCCACCGAGGCGAGACACCGACCGTCCAGCACATGGAAGCCCGTGTCGCCCACGACCTCTGGTACATCGACCATTTCTCCCTGCGGCTCGATCTCTACATCGTCGCGAAGACCGCTCTGCTGGCCTTCCACGACAGGGCCGCCTATTGACCGAACTGTCCAAAAAGCACGCCCGACGGCCGACCGCAAGGCGACCTACGGCCCGAAATATCGGCCATCACCCCGTAATGAGGCGACTCCGATGAATGCTGAACTGGACATGCGCTGGTTCGCCGCCACCACACTGCCTCGGCAGGAGATGGTGGCGGCTGAGAACCTTAAGGCTCAGTCCTTCGAATTCCTGCTGCCGCGCCTGCGCGTCACCAAGCGCCACGCCAGGCGTGTGGTCGAGGCTATCGATCCGCTGTTCCCGGGCTACATCTTCATCCGCATGGACCCGGCGGTGACGGCATGGCGGTCCATCAACGGCACGCGCGGCATCGGCAATCTCGTCATGAGCGGGGACCGCCCCGTGCCGGCGCGCCCGGGCATCGTCGAGACCATTCTCGAGTCCATCGGGCCTGACGGGATGGTCAAGTTCACGGATCCGATCCAGCCGGGCGCCAGGGTGCGTCTTCTGGCAGGTCCCTTCGCGGATGTCCTCGGCGAGGTCGTTTCGCTGGATGGCCGCGGCCGGGTCAACCTTCTGCTTAGCCTGTTCGGCATGTCGGTCTACGCCGAGGTCAAGCGCAGCAATCTCGTCGCGGCCTGAAGCTGCGGCGTCTGGACTTTCTATTTTATCCGGGTGAAACCTGTTTTCACCCGGACTGCGGTAGCTTGGGGGCAGCGCTCCCCGGCAGCGCCAACAGAAGGCGGAGCACTGTCATCCGCACGTTGGGGGGTAATGCAATCTTTGGTAGGGGCAGGGTATTCGACGAGTAGGCGTACCACGCCGCCATGCCGGCAAGCATGAGCGACTGGGCTTTGTGAGAGGCAGTACATTGAACGCAAAAGAGTACATCGTCCGCGCTCTGGCGGTTTGTTTGGCGGCTGGTCTGGCTGGATGCTCGATGGTCTCCAAAGACGGACCCACCGGCTCGGCGGTGCGCGAAGGCGCTGCGGTCACGGCATCGAATGTCCCCAAGACCATCCCCTATGTGCTTGTCGACCTCAACCCGGCCTCTCTCGGCGCAGCCAATCGCGGCACCTTTTCTGCCACGCCTCGCTTCACGTCGATGGCACGCGGTGCCGGTCCGGATGTCAGCGTCGGCGTCGGCGACATCCTGAGCGTTACCATCTTCGAGGCGGAGTCGGGCGGCCTGTTCATCCCCAAGGAGGCGGGATCGCGTTCCGGCAATTTCGTCGAGATCCCCAACCAGCAGGTGGACCGTTCCGGCGCAATCTCCATCCCCTATGTCGACGGCCCCGTACATGTGGCCGGGCGCACGACGCGGTCGGTCTCCGCCGAGATTTCCGGCCGGCTCAAGTCGCGCGCCATCGAGCCGCAGGTCGTCGTCTCGGTGGTCGAGCATCGCGGCAATGACATCAGCGTTCTCGGCGAGGTCAACCAGGCCCAGCATTTCTCGATGGATCCCGGCGGCATCAAGCTGCTCGAGGCCATCGCCCGGGCCGGCGGCCCGCGCAATCCGCCCTACGAAACCACGGTGACGATCCAGCGTAACGGGGTAACGCGGCGTGCGGCGATGTCCACCGTCATCCGCGACCCCAGCCAGAACGTGGCGTTGCGCCCCGGCGATGTGATCTATCTCACCCGGGACCAGAAGGTGTTCATGGTGCTCGGCGCTACCCCGAGCCCCGGCTCGATCGGCGGTACCAACAACCGGCGCTTCTCCTTCGACAACGATACGATGAGCCTGTCCGAGGCTATCGCCAAGGCGGGCGGTCTCGACACCACCAGGGCCGATCCGAAGGAGGTCTTCCTCTTCCGGCTCGAGCACCGCAGCACCCTCACGGCGGCAGGCGTCGATATCTCCCAGTACAAGGGCGATCTCGTGCCGACCGTCTACACGGTGGACCTGAGGAAGGGCGACAACTTCTTCATGGCCAACAGTTTCAACATCAGGGACAAGGACCTGATCTTCGTGTCCGAGTCACCCTCCACCGATCTGATCAAGTTCCTCAACATTCTGAGCCCCATTACCTCGAACGCCTATTCGATTTCGGAAAGTGCCGCCGTCAGTCACAACAGTTACTGAGCCGGACGAGCCAAACACTGAGTGGCAGTCTCCACCACCACATCGGCTCTGGCCGATGTGGTGAGGCCATCTTCCTCGCCGGCAAAAGACTCGCATCCCAGGCATGGCGGTCCCGCCCCTTCGGCCGACCGAAGGGACTGAAGACCGCCACCCCAATTCCAGGAAAAGCTCCGATGGAAAGCCTCAACACCGTCCTGGTGGGCGGCGTCGCGACCGCGCGTTTGTCACGCGAGGACATGGCGAATCTAATGCTGCGCGATTGCCTGGCCGCCCGCTCCGGCGCCTCGACGCAGAAGCTGGTCTTCGATGTCAACGGCCATGCGCTTGCGCTGGCCTTCTGGAACCGGGATTTCCGCAGGGATCTCGCCGCCGGCGATCTCGTCCATGCCGACGGGCAAGCCATCGTCGCGGCTTCGCGTTTCCTGACCAGCACGCCTATTTCCGAGCGCAGCGCCACCACCGACTTCTTTCACGATGCCGCGGCACTCGCCAGCCGCGCGGGGCTGCGTTTCTTCCTGCTGGGAGCGACGGAAGAGGTGAACGCGCTTTGCGAAGCGCGGATGCGGGCGCTCTATCCCGACCTCCAGATTGTCGGGCGGCGGAACGGCTATTTCGCTCAGGGCGAGGAAGCCGCCATCTGTGAGGCGATCAACGCTTCGGGCGCCGATATTGTCTGGATCGGGCTCGGCAAGCCCAACGAACAGGCCTTTTGCGTGCGCAACCGCAGCCGGCTGAAAGCGGGATGGCTCGTCACCTGCGGCGGTTGCTTCAACTATGTTGCCGGCAACTATCCGCGCGCCCCGCAATGGATGCAGAGCACCGGGCTCGAATGGCTGCATCGCCTTCTCACCAATCCGCGCAAGCTGTTCTGGCGCTACCTGACCACCAACCCGGTGGCGATCTATCTGCTGCTGACGCAGACAAGTTCGCGTCCCCGCGGAGCCGACGCGTGAATCCAAAGGCCTCAGGCCTCATCCGTTATGGGCTCGCCGCTTCGGCGCCGGGCACGGCGGCGGCTGCGCAGTTCCTGCTGCAGCTCGCGCTACTGCGCTTCGTCGACACCGCCGCTTTCGGCCAGTTCGCCTTCGTGCTCGGCCTCGTACAGTTCGGCTATGGCCTCTCCAACGCCCTGATCTCGACGCCCTACACGGTCAACCTCAATGGCTCCGTGCTCGAACCCGCGCAAACCCGGTCATTCTTCACCGTCAACCTGCTGTTCTCGACGGGGTGGGGCGCGATCTGTGGTGGTGCGGCCGCGATCCTCGGCGCAACGCATGAGGCCTGGTTGTTCGCCCTGCTTGGTTTCCTGGCCATGATCCGCTGGTTCGGCCGCGCCCATCTCTATGCCCTGCACCGGCCGATCCAGGCGGCGGCCTCCGATCTCGTCTATTCCCTTGCCCTGGTCGCCATCCTTGGCGCGGCCTGCCTGATGGGCCTCTCGCTGGCAATGGGAGCGCTCACCATCAGCCTGGCGACCATCGCCGGCCTGGCCGCGCTCGGAAGCGGCTTCCTGATGGAGCAATTCCGCCGCGCCTGGTCCGGATCGCTGCGGCCTTATGGTGGCGTGTGGCGGGAACAGTCACGCTGGACGCTGCTTGGCGTCGTCTCTTCCGAGGCCACCGCCAACGCCCACGCCTATGCCGTCACCCTCTGCGCCGGGCCCGCCGCCTTCGCGCCGATCGCGGCCACCTCGCTCTTCGTCAAGCCGATTGCCCTTGCCCTGACCTCGCTCACCCAGCTGGAACGCCCCGCCATGGCCCGCTATCTGACAAGTGGGAATCTCGCCGAGGCCCTGCGCGCCATGCTGCGCTTTCGCGTGGCAGTGCTGTGCGTGTGGTCCGTCACGGTTGCCGCGGGCGTCGCCGTGCTGGCCTGGTACCCGCATCTGCTGTTCAAGAGCTCCTATGATCTCAGATCGCTGTCGATCGCTTTCAGCCTGTGGGCGGTGATCTCGCTGTTGCAATGCTGGTCGACGCCCTCGAGCATCCTGCTGCAGGCCGCGCAATGGTTCAGGCCGCTGGCCATCTGGGGCGTCGTCTGTGCGGTGCTGGCGATCCTGGCGGTGGTCGGTCTGGTCCTGACCGTCGCGCCGATCTACTCGCTGTTCGGCATCGTCCTTGGCCAGGCCGCCGTGAACCTTTCGATGGTGCTGCTCGAACATCGGCTGAAGCGCAGCCAACCCGGCGCCGCCGTCGATGCCGCCTCCTTCAAGACGAGCCCCGTTCTGTGATGCGTCGCGGCCTGATCCTCATCCCGACCTTCCGCCGGCCCCAGGGCCTGGCGAAGGCGCTTGCCCGCCTCGGCGAGCTTCGCACCGAAGCCGAGATATCGATCCTTGTGGCGGAGAACGATCCCGCCGGCGGGCAGGGCAGGGAGGTCGTGCGGCTGCTCGCGCCGGGGCACCGCTTCGAGATCAAGAGCATGGACGTCGCCGAGCGCGGGGTTTCCCAGGTGCGCAATGCTCTCTTTGCCGCCGCCTTGGCCACGCCCGATGTCGAATTCGTAGCGTTGCTCGACGATGACGAATGGCCGGAGCCGCAATGGCTGGAGGAATTGCTTGCCATGCAGCAGCGCTGCGGGGCCGATATCGTCGGCGGCACGCTCCTGCCTGATTTCGCGGTCGAACCGCCGGCCTGGGCCAGGACGTTCGAGCTGTATCGCCAGGAGCAGGCTGATGGCCCATCCGAAATGGTGTGGGGTACCTGCAACGTGCTGCTTACCCGCGCCATACTGGAGCGGACGGCCCCCGTTTGGTTCGATCCCCTGCTCGGGCTGACCGGCGGCGAGGATATGGAATTCTTCGCCTGCGCCAAGGCGAGGGGTGCCCGTTTCGCCTGGGCCGGTGCTGGTGTCATGCATGAGGACGTGCCGGAGAGCCGGTTGCAGCCTCGCTGGATTTTCCGCCGGTCCTTCCGGATCGGCAGCACCAACGCTCTGGTGCAGTTGCGCTGGCGCTACGGCCGTTTCGGCCGCCCCATCGTGCTAACCAAGGCGCTTGGAAGGCTGGGTCTCGCCGCTCTAACGGTCCTGCGAGGACCTTCCCAGCTCGGACGGCGCATGGAGGCCTTGTCGCTGGCCGCCCGCTCGCTCGGCGAAATCACCGGCTTGTTCGGTCTGCGCTACCGGGAATATGGCGCGGCATCAGCCGCTGCGGGGCAGGGCAGGGAGACCGATCTTTCATCTGGGCGCGGCACGCCGCTCGCCTCCAAGGCTGGCCTTTAGGGATTGATGACATTGCGTAGAGTGTTAGAGGCGGCCAAGCAGGTCCTGCGGGACATCCTGTCCGAGGCAATGGCGCTCCGTGTGGGGCTGCGTTGGCGCCGGCATGCCGGACGGCAGGGAAAGCCAAGCGGCCTTCCTCATCCGCTCGTGCTCTCGCTCACCTCCTACCCGCCCCGGTTCCCGACCTTGGCGGCGACGCTGAAGAGCCTGTTGATGCAAAGCGTTCAGGCCGACCATGTCGAGCTCTGGATCGCCGAAAAGGACATGGCGGCCCTGCCGCAGGCGGTGCTGGAACTGCGCGCCCACGGCCTGTCGATCCGTGCCTGTAGCGACCTGCGCTCCTACAAGAAGATCATTCCAGCGCTCTCGGCCCATCCCGACGCGGTGATCGTTACCGCCGATGACGATGCGTATTATTGGCCGACCTGGCTCGAAGAGCTCGTCGCGGCCTATGATCCCGATCGTCGGGAAGTGCTCTGTCATCGCGGCCATCGCATCGCCTTGCGTGGCGACGGGCTGCCGGCACCGTATCGGACCTGGGAATTCGACACGCCCGATGGTTCATCCTCGCTGTCGACCTTTCCGACCGGCCTCGGCGGGGTTCTCTACCGCCCCGGCATTCTTCCCGCCGAGGCAATGCGCGAGGACCTCTTCCGCCGCTATTGCCCAACGGGTGACGACATCTGGCTCTTCTGGATGGTGGCCCTCAACGGCGCTCGCTTCCGCAAGGTGGGTCCCGTCAGGCGCTTCATCCTCTGGCGCGGCGGCCAGGACGTTGCGCTCTACAACCAGAATGTCGTCGGCGAGGACGGCAACGATATCCAGATCGCCGCGATGATCGAGGCCTATGGCTTTCCGCCAGCCGTGAGCAGCCGGGAAGAGGCCGCCGTCCCATCGCCGCGCGTCGCAGCTTATCCGGACTGACCGATGACAGCTTCAGCTTCCTTCCATCGCAACGACATCGACGGCCTGCGTGCCGTCGCGGTGGTGTCGGTGGTGCTCTACCACTGCGGCTTTGCGCGGTATTTCCCGGGCGGATTCGTCGGCGTCGACATCTTCTTTGTCATCTCCGGCTTCCTGATCACGGGGATCGTCTCCTCCGACATCGAGCGGGGGCGCTTTAGCCTGGTCGAGTTCTACAACAGACGCGTGCGCCGCATCTTTCCGGCGCTGTTCACCGTTTATGCCTTCGTGCTGGCGGCCTCTTTCCTCATCCTGATGCCCTCGGAAATTTCCGCTGTCATCCGCAACACCATCTCCTCGCTGCTTTTCGTCTCGAATGTGAATTTCTATTCCCAGGCGGGTTATTTCGACACCAGCAGTGATTTCAACGCGTTGCTCCACACCTGGTCACTGTCGGTCGAGGAACAGTTCTACGTCTTCTTCCCGCTGGCGCTCAATTTCATGCGCCATCTGTCGCGAAGGGTGGTGCTGACAATCCTTGGGGTGGTGGCCGTCCTGAGCTTCGCCGCCTCCGTCTTCATGGTACAGCAGGACGCCTCGGCAGCCTTCTATCTGGTGCAATACCGTACCTGGGAATTGCTGGCCGGCGGGCTCCTTTCGCTCGGATTGGCGCCACGCTTATCCTCGCCGCGAACCGCCAACGTGCTCGCGGTGCTCGGGCTTGTCCTGGTGGCGGGCAGCATCTTCCTCCTCAACAACACCTCGCCCTTCCCGGGGTTGGGCGCCCTGCCGGTCTGCCTCGGCACCTGCCTCCTCATCCATTCCGGCTCGTCCGGGCAGACCATGGTCGGCCGGCTGCTCAGCCTGCCACCGGTGCGTTTCGTCGGCCTGATCTCCTATTCGCTCTATCTTTGGCACTGGCCGGTCTGGGTCTTCGGCAACCAGGTGCACGAGGCGCACACCTTCGCCATCCGCGTGAGCTATATCGGGCTGAGCTTCGTCCTGGCCGCGCTGTCCTGGAAATTCATCGAGGCCCCGTTCCGGGTGAGGCCCTATCGTACCGCACCCGTCCGCACCCTCGGCTATGCCAGCCTCGGCATGGTGACGGTACTCATCGCCTCGCTGCTCGTGCCGCCGGCCGCCTCCGCCTATTGGCGCGTTCCGCCGCAGGTCGAGGAAGTGGCCGCCTTCGCCAACTATGACGCAAACAAGAGCTACCGCACGGGCGAATGCTTCCTGACGTCGGAGTTCAACAAGTTCTCGATGTACCGGCAGGATTCCTGCCTTGCCCTGTCCGACAAGAAGCCGAACTACCTGCTGGTCGGCGACAGCCATGCCGCGCATATGTATCCGGGCATGCTCGCCGAAGGAAAGGACATCAACATCCTCCAGGCCAGCGCCTCGGGCTGCAAGCCGATTTTCGACACTTATGGCGACAAGCGCTGCACCGATCTCGTCAAGTTCGTCTTCAACGACTTCCTGCCGCGCCATCCTGTCGATACGGTGGTGCTGTCGGCCCTGTGGGTCGACTCCGACCTGCCCGGCCTGCTGCGCGAGATCGCTGAGCTGAAGCGCTATTCCAAGCGCGTGGTCGTGCTCGGCCCTATCGTCCTCTACGATGTTGCTCTGCCGCGCGTGCTGGCGAAAAGCCTTTACGAGAAGGACGAGGCCCTCGTTGCCACCCATCGCGTTTCCGCAGTGAAGGGCACCGACCGGCTGTTCGCGCAGGCCGTGCCCAAGACTGGCGCCGACTATGTCTCGGTCTACGACGCCATCTGCCCGGCCGGTGCCTGCACATTGTGGACCGATGACAACAAGCCGATCCAGTTCGACTACGGCCATCTGACGCCGGAAGGCTCCGAACTGATCGTTTCCCGTATCGCGCCCGCTCTGTTCAGTACCGGCCATGCCGGCACACAGAAGACGGCCCAGAACTGACGGTTCGCCCCCGGGCCGCGCCCGGGCGACCTTTTTATCGCAAGGAGTATCATGACGATCCGCCACGCCGCCTTCTCGGCGATCCGATGGACGAGCATGGCCATGCTGGGCCGGGCCGCGATTGCCTTCGCGCAGATCGTGACTCTGTCGCGCATTCTCGATCCCGCCGATTTCCGCCAGGTCGCCATCGCCGTCACCATTGTCGGCATCGGCATCGTGTTCACCGATATGGGCATCTCCAGCGCGCTCATCCGCTTTCGCGATGTCACGAAGGAAGAACTCAACAGCCTGTTCTGGCTCAACGTGTTCATGGGCGGGCTCGTTACGCTGGTGGTGGCGGCCGGAAGCCCGCTGATCGCAATGTTCTATGGCGACATGCACCTCATTCCGCTTGTGCTCGTCGCCTCCACGGTCTTTCTCGTCACCGCGCTCGGGCAGCAGCAGAGGGCGATGGCGGAAAAGAACCTGCGCTTCGACGTGCTGTTCAAGATCGACATGTCCTCGGCGATCGTGGGCTTTGCCGTCGCCGTGATCTCGGCGCTTGCAGGTTTCGGCGCCATGTCCATCGTGGTCGGCAATCTCGTCAATGTCGCCGGCGTCACCCTCCTGTCCTGGCTGCTGCTCGCCGATGGCTGGCGGCCGTCCCTCTCCTTCAGCTGGGAGGCGGCAAAACGTTTCGTCGAGTTCGGGTCGAATGTCGTCGCGATCTCGATGTTCAACGCGGTGGCGCTCAACGGCGATATCATACTCGGTGGGCGCCTGATCACCGGCTCGGCGCTTGGCTATTATTTCCAGCCGCGCGACATCTGCATGCGCATCATGCTGGTCGTGAACCCCATCGTCACCCGCGTGAGCTTCCCGCTGCTCGCCTCCGTCTCGCATGACAAGCAGAGGGTGAAGTCGGTCTATCTCAAGGCGATGAAGATGACCGCCTCGGTGAACTTCCCGATCTATGCCTTCCTGGCGGTGTTCGGACCCGAAGTGGTGGCGATCGCGCTCGGCCCGAAATGGGCGGACTCCGGCCAGATCATGCGCGTCCTCGCCATCTGGTGCGCGGTCCGTTCAGTCGGCAATCCTGTCGGCAGCCTCCTCTTCGCCACCGGCGAAACCAAGCGCGCGACCTACTCCGCCCTTGGCGTCGCGATCGCGGTCTTCGTCTTCGTCTATCTGGGGGCGCCGTTCGGCATACTCGGTATTCCGATCTCGCTCACCGTGCTCTATGCGATCCTGGTGCCGGTGTTCTGGGCCGCGCTCGTCAGGCCGGCTTGCGGGGCGGGCTTTGCCGAATACCACCAGGTTCTGCTCCTCCCAGCAATCACAACGCTCTTTGCGGCTCTCAGTGGCCTGGCTGTTCTTCATTTCGTCGAAGCGCCGCTGCTTCGCCTGATCATCGGCGGGGTGGCCGGTTCCGCCGTCTATCTCGCCTGCAGCTGGTTCATCAACCGCGAATGGCTCCTGTCGATGGCCGAACTTCTCATGGTCGGCAAGCTCCGCTACGCCAAGGCGGTGCCTAATTGAGGCGCCGGAACACTCCCAGGCCGCAAGGACAGAGTGGAAATCCAGTATGACATTTGCAGACGTCGTCAGCCTTCCGCAAAGGGCGGGCCGGTCCACAATCAAGGGCATGCAGCTCTCGCAGTGGATCTGCGCCGCGGTTCTCTTCGGCTGCATGAGCCTCATTCTGGTGAAGATCACCTATCTGGCCGCCGCGCCGGCCAGTGATCCCGACCAGAACGTGGCGGCCTTGCTCGAGGCCGCCGACGGCGATGACTCGAAGAAATTCTTCTACATCCTGTTCTTCACCAGCGTGTTCATGTTCTCAGGCTGGCGGAAGATGTTCGATTCCATCTCCATTCCCTACCGCCTTGCGGCGGTATGGAGCGTCATGAGCTGCCTTTGGGCCATCGATCCCGGTATTTCCATCCGCCGCTCCCTGTCGATGGTGATGATCCTGCTCGTCATCGGCACCAGCACACGGATTCTCGGGTCGAGACGGACATTGCAGGTCGTCTACTGGTTCATGGCCATTATCCTTGTGACCTCCTTTGTGGCGGTGGTAGGTGCGCTGGCCGGCATTACCGTCTTCTCCTTCGCCCTCCATCCCGCGGATGAGGTCGACACATCGCTGATCGGCGCCTGGCGCGGTGTGATGATGCACAAGAACGTCGCTGGCGCGGTCATGACCCATGCCTCTGTGATCTTCCTGCACTTTGCCCTGAACCGGAAGAGCAAGATCGACTGGCTGCTTTTCGTCGGTTCGGTCATCTTCCTGGTCGGTACCAAGTCGAAGACCTCGCTTGCCCTGGACGGTTTCATCCTCGGGGTCGGCCTGTTGTATCGCATGGCCGCCCTAAAGGGCGGGTTGAAGCTGTTCTTCGCCTCGGTACTCTGCTTCCTGGCGGCAGGGGCCGTGATCTGCTTCACCCTGTGGGACCAGATCACGATCTTCTTCAGCGATCCGGCCAATATCTCGGGCCGCGTGGCGATCTGGACATCGCTGCTGACCTATATCAAGGGCCATCTGTGGCTGGGATCAGGCTACGGATCGTTCTGGGCCATCGGTTATAATTCCCCGATCTATGCCATCGCGATCGAGCCGTTCGTCTATGGCGTGGGTCATTCGCATAGCGGCTACTTCGAAATCCTCGTTACCTGCGGCGTTGTCGGGCTGATGCTGGCCCTCTACGCACTGATCTTCTGGCCTTTCTACCGTTTCCTCTCCATCGAGCCACGCGATGCCAGTCTCGGCGCGCTCTGCATGTCGCTCTGGCTGTTCGGTGTCCTTCAGAACTTCACGGAAAGCCAGTTCTTCGCGGCCGACAAGCAGAGTTGGATGTTCGTGGTGATCGCCATCTGCCTCGTGCAGAACGTGACCGTGGACCGCGAACGAGAACTGAAGAGGCGCCGTGAGCTGCCGCGATGGCTCATGCCGCAGAGCCGGCCGATGCTTCCTGCGCGCGAGCGCTTGTGACGGCCGGCCTGACCTGAAGAAAACCACAGGAGCGGATATATGCTGAATATCGATCGTCGGACCTTCCTGGCCATGTCGGCTGCTCTGTGCGCGTCTCCAGCCTGGAGTGCGCAGTCGGGCGGCGATGGGCTGAGGGTCCGTGCCGCGCGAAATCATCGCCTCTACGGCACCTCCGTGGACAGCCGCAATCTCAAGGCCGACCCTCGCTTTGCCCAAGCGGTGGCGACGGAAGCAGGCATCCTGGTCGCCGAGAGCGAGACCAAACGCAAGGCGATGGAGCCCGCCAAGGGCCAGTATTACTTCGGAGGCACGGATGCCATCCTCAATTTCGCCCACAGCAACACGCAGCTCATGCGTGGCCACACCATGGTCTGGCACGAGGCCAATCCGGCCTGGCTCGAGGCGGAATTGCCGGTTTCCAAGGACGAACGGCTGCTGACGGACTACATCGCCAAGGTGGCCGGGCGCTATAAGGGGCAATTCCAGTCCTGGGACGTGGTCAATGAGGTGATAGAGCCGAAAGACGGTCATCCGCTGGGACTGCGCACGAACTCCATATGGTACGAGGCCTTCGGGGAAAGCTACATCGAGACCGCCTTCCATGCCGCCAGGGAGGCCGATCCGAAGACACCGCTCTTCTACAATGAGACGAACCTGGAGGGCGACGATGCCTGGTTCGAGCCCCGCAGGACCGCGACGCTGAAGCTCATTGAAAGGCTTCTCGCCCGCAACGTGCCCCTGCAGGGCTTCGGCATGCAGAGCCATCTCAAGGCATTCCGCTCGAAATATTCCGAGGCCGTCATTTCCAAGTTCCTCGACGAGATCGCGGCCTTCGGCCTGCCAATTCTCATCACCGAGTTCGACGTTGCGGACATTCGCGGCCCCGCCGACCCTGCTCAGCGCGACACCGCGGTGGCGGACCTCACCCGGATGTTCCTTGACGTTGCCTTTTCCAAGAAGGCCGTGCTGGGCTGCATCACCTGGGGACTGACCGACAAATATTCATGGCTGTCGCTGACGCCCGCCTACAAATGGTCGGACGGCCAGCTGTCGCGCGGGCTGCCGCTCGACGGCGATTTCAACCGCAAGCCGATGTGGACCGCCATGGCGTCGTGCTTCGACAAGAGCCAGGCCTGACCGGGCCGGCCTTCCTCCCGCACAACCTGCAATCGCGGCGAGACCTGAACCGTCCGCCGCTTCACCCGCCTTCAATCAGAGAGAGGTTCGCATGTCGCAAGGCCTTATGACGATCGCATACGGACCGAAGAAATACATCCGCATGGCGCGGGCGCTGGCCCTTTCCTACCGTCGCCTTCATCCCACGCTGCCGATGGCCATCGTCACGGATCAGGCCAACGCCGCCGAGATGTCGGCCTATTTCGACCAGGTCATTCCCTACAATCCCGCCTATGGCTCGGGCGTGGTGCAGAAGCTGCACGCCGATCTCTACTCGCCCTACGACGAGACGCTGTTCATCGATTCCGATTGCATCTTCTACAAGTCCCCGGAGCGGCTGTGGAATCTCTACGCCGGCAAGCCCTTCAGCGTCCGCGGCTGGCGCTATCTGACAGGCAAGTCCGACTATGAGCGGCAAAATCCCTATGAATGGGTGCGCAACACTTCGGACTTCCTGCGCCGCAACGGCATTGCGCGGCTGCCCCATTTCAACAGCGGCGTCTTCTTCTTCACCAAGGAGCCCCTCGCGGTCAGGCTCTTCGAAGAGGCTCGCACCATCTACGAGAAGCGCGACAGCCTCGGTTTCGTGAGCTTCAAGAACGCGCCGATCGCAGATGAACCGGCCTTTGCCGTCGCGATGGAGCATTGCGGCATCGAGATGGATCCCTGGGACAGCAACAACGGCATGCAGACGGCCATCAACATGCAGAGCGGCCATTCGATCAACGTGCTCAAGGGGCTGGCCCGCTTCCGCAAGAGCAATGTCGAGTCCGATCCAGTCCTCGTTCACTACAACGTCAACGCCCAGTATTCCCTCATCTATAACCGTGAGGTCTGCCGGCTGGAATTCGAGAATGCCCGTTTCAGTTCGCTGCATACCGCCGTCGCCTTGAGCACGCGGATGACCAGCGCAATCGGCGAGCGTACCCGCTCCCTCGTCCTGCGCCTGCCCTCCCGCATGAAGGAGAAGGGCATCGGCGGCATCGTTGGCACTTTGCGCAGGCGCCTCGCCAGCACCTGAGACCACTGCGGTTCTATTGCGACGGAGCTTATAATCATGGCCAGCGGGCCCGAATTTTCAGTCGTTATTCCAACCTACAACCGGGCAGGCGTCATACGGCACACGCTCGATTCCGTGCTGGCGCAGACCTTCGATGATTTCGAGGTCGTCGTAATCGACGACGGTTCCAAGGATGACCTTGCCAGTGTCATCGCCACTTTTGAGGATCCCCGCATCCGTTATGTCTGGCAGGAGAACGGCGGCGGTGGTGCCGCCCGGAACCGCGGCATCGACGAGGCGCGCGGGCGTTACGTAGCCTTTCTGGACTCAGACGACGTCTTCCTGCCGGATCACCTGTCGGTCATGCACCAGCTCCTCGGCGGACGCGGCGATGTCGTCGCCTATGCCCAGGTGATCGTGGACCGGCAGAGCGGCAAGACGTTCCTGAAGCCGCCGCGTGCCATCGGCGAGAAAGAGGACATGGCGGAATATTTGTGCTGTTCGCGCGGCTTCGTGCAGACGAGCACGCTCGTGGTCCCCACGCCGCTCGCCAGGCGCGTGCGCTACCGTGACCGCATGCCTTTCGGCCAGGATACCGACTTCGCCATCCGCCTTGCCCGCGAGGGCTGCCGGTTCGTGATGGCCCCGCAACCCGGCGCGATCTGGAACGATGCCTTCGATCCGCGCCGCGTCTCGGCCGCCCGCAAGGGCGCACAACTGCTGCCCTGGATCGAGGAGATGAAGCCGATCATCTCGACCAAGGCCTATCACGGCTATCGGGGCTGGCATATCGCAAAGGGGGTGGCAAAGACCAGCAAGACCAGGGCGCTGATGCTCTATCTCACGGCGCTCATGCATTTTTGCTATACGCCGCTGCTTGCCGGCGTCGTTTTTTTCCAGATTTTTGTGCCGGACGGCCTCTATCGGCGGTTTTCCGATGTCGTTGTCCAACTGATAGGTAGCCGCAAGAAGCAGCAAGCTTGATCCGGAGGGGGACACAGGTTTGAACGCTCATACAATAAGACTGAATCGTTGCGCTGGGGATACGACCTGTCGTTCCCGACTTTATCCTGCCAAGCGTTGCTTGGGGGTGGACTCGCGATCGGAGCGCGAGAGGGCGAGGAGAAGGGAATCAAGGAGCAATTTCGCAAGCCCTCCTGGGCTGGAGTTGGCACGGGTGAACGGGGCGCCTGCCCTCATTCGGCATTTGCATCTCGCCGGATCGGGCGGTGCCCCATGAAGCCGTTCTTTTCGGTTGTCATACCGGTCTACAACCGGGCCCGCGTCATTCGTGACGCGGTGGATTCGGTGCTGAAGCAATCCTTCCAGGATTTCGAGATCATCGTGGTCGACGATGGCTCCACCGACAATTCCTGCGCCCGCATCGCAACCATGGCGGATCCTCGGATGCGTCTGGTCGTGCAGAGGAACGCCGGGGCGAGTGCGGCCCGTAATCGCGGCATCGATCTGGCGCGTGGCCATTTCGTCGCCTTCCTCGATTCGGACGACACTTTCCTGCCGCACCACCTCGAGGCGATGGCCGATCTCGTACGGGGAACGCAGGGCCTCATCGCCTATGCTCCCGTCAGGGCCTATCGCGGGCCGCAGGGCTATCTGGTCAAGCCACACCGGGCGATCCGCCAGGGCGAGACCATGGCTGGTTATCTGATGTGCGAGCGCGGCTTCGTGCAGACGAGCGGCCTGGTGGTGCCGGCCGCTGCCGCCCGCCAGGTGCGCTACCGCGAGGACGTGCGCTATGGCGACGATACCGACTTCGCCATCCGCCTTGAACTCGCCGGCTACAGCTTCGTGATGGCGGATCGGCCGGGGGTCGTCTGGTATGACGGTCCCGATCCCGGCAGGCTGTCGAACACCAGGATGGAGGGCGGGGACCTGAAATGGCTGCATGACCTCAGGCCATTGATCTCGCGCCAGGCCTATCTCGGCTATCGCGGCTGGCACGTCGCCAAGAGCCTGTTCAAGACGCGGCCCTTCGCCGCCCTCAGCCTCTATCTCGCCGCCGTCACCAGCGGCTCATACGGAGCGCGCCTTGCCATGGTTGTGCTGGCGCAGATCGTCGTGCCCGGTCGGATCTATCGCGATGGGGCCGATGTCGTGGTCGCCATCCGCAGTTGGCGGCGCTCGACCGTCGGAACGGAGAAATCCGCATGACTGACATCAGCAGGCGCGCGCTTCTCGCCGCCGGCCTCGGCCTGGCATCTGCCAGCTGGCTGGGACCGGCGGCAGCGGCAACCGGCTCCCTTGCCAGCGATGCCGCAGCCAGGGGGCTCCTCTATGGCTGCGCCGTCGGCAGCGACCGCATCGCCGCGGATCCCTCCTTCGCCAGCCTCGTCGCGGCCGAAGCCGGCATCATCGTGCCGGAATGGGAGTTGAAGCGCGAATTCGTCCAGCGGGTCGAGGGCCAGTTCGACTTCACCGGAGGCGATGCCCTTTATGCCTTCGCGATGAAGCACGGCCAGAAGATGAGGGGGCATACGCTCGTCTGGTACTACGGAACGCCGCCCTGGCTCGAGGCCAAGTTGCAGGAGACGCGCTCGGAGAGCCTGCTTACGACGATGATCACCCGTTCCTGCCAGCATTTTCGCGGCCGGCTGCATTCCTGGGACGTTCTCAACGAGGTGGTCGAACCGCCGGAAGGCCATCCAGACGGGCTGCGCGTCAAGTCGCCCTGGTTCCAGGCCTTCGGCGAGGACTACATGGCGATCTCCCTCCATGCCGCGCGGGAAGCCGATCCGAACGCCCTCTTGTTCTACGGCGACTACGACGTGGAGATGGACGCCTCCTGGCAGGAGAAGCGGCGGACTGCGGTTCTCAAGGTCCTCGAGCGTCTGAAGAACCAGAACGCCCCCATCGATGCCTTCGGCGTGCAGGGCCATCTCAAGCCCTACAAGGCCCGCTTCGACGAGGACATCTATGCCCGTTTCCTCCGCGACGTCGCCGATTTCGGCCTGAAGATCATGGTTACGGAATTCGATGTCGCCGACAGGGGCGGCCCCGCCGATATCGCCGAGCGCGATGCCGATGTCGCCGCCATCACCCGCAGCTTCATGGATGTCTCCCTCGCGAGCCCCGCCATGCTGGGCGTGCTGACATGGGGCCTGTCGGACCGCTATTCCTGGCTGTCCAACTACCCCGACTACAAATGGCCGGACGGCCAGCTCTCGCGCGGCCTGCCCTTCGACGGGGACCTGAAGCCCAAGCCCATGCGGCAGGCCATGGCGCAGGCTTTCGCGGCCAGGGGCTGAATGGAGTGGCGGTCTCCGACCGCCAATCTTGGGAACAGGGCGCTCGCCGGAGGAGCGGAAGATGGCAGTCGGAGACTGCCACTCCAAGTCCCGCGCCCGCTTCAAAGGAGGCCTAGCATATAGAATGACGGATCTGGCAGAGCATCGCGGTTACGTTCCCGCCGGCACGGTGGGCGCCAAGCCCATGGCGCCGGCTGCCACCGCGGCGGGACACCGTTTGGACATCGACGGGATGCGCGCCCTGGCGATCGTACCGGTGCTGTTCTTCCATCTCGGCAGCGAGGTGCTGAAGGGCGGCTATATCGGCGTCGACGTGTTCTTCGTCATTTCCGGATTTCTGATCACCGGCATCCTGCAATCCGAGATCCAGGCCGGCACCTTCTCGCTGCTGCACTTCTACGACCGGCGCATCCGGCGCATTTTTCCCGCGCTGCTCGCAGTGCTGCTGGCTTCCACCATCCTGGCGGTGGTGTTGCTTCTGCCGCCCGACATCCTCGACTTCTCCAGGAGCGGGCTGGCGGCGGCGCTGTTCTCGTCGAATTTCTACTTCATGTCCGCCACGGACTATTTCAACGTCGCGGCCGACAGCAATCCGCTGCTCCACACCTGGTCGCTCGCCGTGGAGGAGCAATATTATATTGTCTTCCCGCTGCTGCTCTGGGCGCTCGGCGGAGCGGGCCGGCGCTGGACATTGCCTGTTGTCGCGCTCCTGGCGCTTGGCTCCTTTGTCCTCTCGGTGGTCTTCGTGCGCTCTCATCAGGTTGCGGCCTTCTACATGGCGCCGACCCGGGCCTGGGAGCTCCTCGTCGGGGCCCTTCTCGCACTCGGCGCCGTGCCGAAGATCGAATGGGCTTGGTTGCGCGAAACGCTGGCGGCGCTCGGCCTCGCCCTGATCGTCGCGGGCTGCCTGCTCTTCTACAAGAACATGCCGTTTCCCGGCGAACGCGCGCTCGTGCCCTGTATCGGCGCCGCGCTGCTGATCCATGCCGGAACCTCGGGGCCTACGCTCGTCGGGCGCCTCCTGTCGCTGCGCCCGCTCGTCTTCATCGGGCTGATCTCCTATTCGCTTTATCTCTGGCACTGGCCCATCATCATCTTCTTCCGCATCTGGTCGGCACGGCCGGTCGGGGTGGGCGAAGGAGCGCTGCTGCTTGTGCTCAGCTTTGCAGCGGCCGCCCTGTCCTGGCGCTATATCGAGCAGCCCTTCCAGCGCAAGGCAGTGGCGGCATCACCCGTCGTGCTGCGCTTCTCGGCGGCGGGCGGGGTTGCCGGCCTGGTCGTGGTGTGGGTGGGGCTCCTGGTATCCGGCGGGCTTGCGAGCGCCTTTCCGGCTGGTGTCGTCAGACTCGCGGGCTATGTCCACTACGAGGATGAGGCCGTCTATCGCCGCGGCACCTGCTTCCTCGATTCACATGCCAACGCGCTCGCCGATTTCGACGCCGGCACCTGCCTTGCGCGGGCACCCGGCAAACCCGCCATGCTGCTGATCGGCGACAGCCATGCCGCGCATCTGTGGCGCGGGCTGGCCGACGAACTGCCCGGGGCCTCCATCCTCCAGATGACAGCCTCAGGCTGCAAGCCGGTGCTGGGCGGGCGGGGGCATCCGACCTGCCTGGCGTTGATGCAGCGCGGGCTCGAGGAGGAGACGGCGAAAGGCGGGCTCGATGCGGTCATCCTCTCGGCCCGATGGGAGGCCGAGGATGTTCCGCTGCTGGTCGCGACGGTCGATCGCCTCGCGACGCGCGTGCCGCGCATCTATGTCTCCGGCCCGATCGTCGAATATCGCGATGCCCTGCCGCGGGTGCTCGCCCGCGCCGCGCTCGACAACACGCCCGGCCTGCTGCTGAGTCAGCGCAGCGACGAACCCCGCGCGGTAGATGAGATGGTGAAGGCGGCTCTCGCGGGGCACCGCAACGTGGCCTATCTCTCGCCCTACCAGACCCTGTGCCCGCAGCCTATGCAGGCCTGCCGCACCACCGTCGGCGATGAAGTTCCCATGCAATGGGACTATGGCCATCTCACCGCCGAGGGAGCCGATTTCTTGGTGAAGAGCTGGCGGGACGAAGGGCTACTATAGCGTTTTGCCAAATTCGAAAAGAATCGCAAAGACTTGTTGAAACAACGAGTTAGTGCGTTTTGCTTTCAAATCGGATCACCAAGAATCGCAAAATGCATTCGATGCCGAGGCGTTAATCTGGTAGTCCGGTCCCGTCTGAACGCATCTTGCTCCAGCGGCGACGTGAAAAGAAAAGACGGGACGGCCGAACCGTCCCGCCCTCGATTGTCCGACCTCAAGCTCACGCCGCCGATTGGCGCTGCTGCTTTTCAGTCTGGATTTCTTCGTCGGGGCGTCCCACACAGGAATAGGCGAAGCCGTGGCGGGCGACTTCCTCGCGGCGGTAGATGTTCCTGAGGTCCACCAGCACCGGTGCCGCCATGATGCCGCGCAGGCGCTCGAAGTCCAGGGCCCGGAACATGTTCCACTCGGTGACGATGACGAGAGCCTCGGCCCCTTCGGCACACTCGTAGGGGCTCTGGGTGAAGGCGACATCGTCGAGAACCGAGGCGGCGTGCTTCATGCCCTCGGGATCGTAGATCCTGACGCGGGCGCCATTGTCCTGCAGGGCCTGGACGATGGAAAGGGCGGGGGCCTCGCGGATGTCGTCGGTATTCGGCTTGAAGGCGATGCCGAGAACCGCGATCGTCTTGCCGCGGATGTCGCCGCCGCAGGCCGCGACCACCTTGCGGGCCATCGCGCGCTTGCGCTGGTCGTTGATCGCCACGGTGGTTTCGATCAGGCGGACGGGAGTTCCGGCATCCTGGGCCGTCTTGGCGAGGGCCAGCGTATCCTTGGGGAAGCAGGAGCCGCCATAGCCCGGGCCGGCGTTGAGGAATTTCGGCCCGATGCGCTTGTCGAAACCGATGCCGCGGGCGACGTCCTGGACATTGGCGCCGACCTGCTCGCAGAGATCGGCGATCTCGTTGATGAAGGCGACCTTCATCGCGAGGAAGCCGTTGGCGGCATATTTGATCAGTTCCGAGGCCCGGCGCGAGGTGAAGACCAGGGGCGCCTGGTTGAGGCTGAGGGGACGATAGACCTGAGACATCACCTCGCGGGCTCTTTCGTCCTCGGTGCCGATGACGATGCGATCCGGACGACGGAAATCGTCGATGGCAGCGCCTTCGCGCAGGAATTCGGGGTTTGAGACCACGGCGAAGTCTGCGTCAGGGTTGGTTTCGCGGATGATCCGCTCGACTTCGTCGCCCGTGCCCACCGGCACCGTGGACTTGGTGACAACGACGGTGAAGCCGCTGATCGCCGCCGCAATCTCGCGGGAGGCGGCGTAGACATAGCTCAGGTCTGCATGACCGTCGCCGCGGCGCGACGGCGTACCGACTGCAACGAACACCACATCGGATTTGGAGACGGCGGCCGCGATCTCGGTGGAGAAGGTCAGCCGTCCCGAGGCGACATTCTCTTCGACGAGCGTATCCAGGCCGGGTTCGTAGATCGGTATCTCACCGGCCCTCAACCTCGCGACCTTGAGTTCGTCCTTGTCGACACAGATCACGTTATGTCCGAAATCCGCGAACGAAGCGCCGGATACGAGTCCGACATATCCAGATCCAACCATGCATATCCGCATCGCTTACTCCTGCGTTCTTTTCCTAGGTATTGAAGGCGATGATTTTTCTGGAGGTTGGGCTAAAATTGGTAATTTTCGCCAAATCACATTCGGACCATCGTTCAATTGAAGCAACATTATCTCCTATAACGCAAAACGTCTAGTACCTTTTTGCGATGCAGCATAATTGGTGATTGTGTTGAGATGAAATAAAACATTGCCATCTAGGCTACTTAGTTGCATAAATTGCCAAATTTTTGCCTATAATTGGTGAAAATTGGCATTTTCGCGCTTATGGCGGAGCTGTGCCTTTTACTTTGTTTTTACATTGAATATCTAGATTTTGTGCTTGTTTATGCTTTTTATCTTGCAGTGCAGCAATGCATCTGAGATGATGGCGTGTAGTAAGGGACTGCGAGCCAGTCCGGCATTCTCCGATCGTCTCGGCGGGCAGCCGTTGGCTGCGGGGTCGCCACTACACCGAAAGGAAACGACGCTGCTTGTGACAAGCGCTCCGCGACATTCGAAGGCCAACACGGCCGGACCGGAGAACGGCGCCCGCCGGTGCCGTTGGGCCGCCATTGCTGCATTTCTGACGTGCGCGCCGCTGGCCGCCGGTGGAGCAATGGCCGCTTGCGAGCCACAGGAAGGGCCACGCCTCACGCCCACGATTGCCAATCATTTCATTCAGGATCCCACCAAGGTGCTTGGACACGACACGACCGAATATGGGTTGAGCGTATTCACCATGCAGTTCGCGGCAGTGCGCCCACGTGATCTCGATGTCTTCAAGACAGTGCTGATGAGCGCAGACAGGCGCCAGCGCGCAGCCATCGGGCTTGGACTGGCGCGCGCAACGATCTTCTGTCGACTTGCAGATAGCGCCGTGTCCGAACGCATCCAAAAATGGGTTGTGGGACTACCCATGCACGACGTCGTCACTGCCTACCAGCAGGCCCTGTCCCTCAGCGACGACACGGACACCTACCAGCCGGTCGGGATGGACGCACCCAAGCTCGAGGACCGTTTCGGAGCCGGGCTGGATCTGATGCCCAAGCCTGGCCCCACGGGCGTGGGAAACCTCGAGATACCCGATCCAACGCGCCTGCCGGGAGATTGACCATCCCGGCCGCATCGAGTCTTTTCGCTTCAAGAACCGGAAAAGAAGGTAACATGCTCACTCGAAATGGTTCACTGCCGATCCCGATGGACAGCCCCTTCGGCCCCGAAGAGCAGTCATCGATCAGCTTCGGCAACCTTTTCAATGCGCTGCGCCGGCGTAGGCTGTTTATTCTGGTTTGCGCCTTCATCGGCGTTGCCCTGGCCGGAACCTATATCGTGCTGGCGACGCCGATGTTCACCGCTACGTCGAGCATCCTGCTCGATACGCGTATGAACCAGTTCTTGCAGAAGCAGGACATCATCGCCGATTCCTCGGTCGACAGTTCGTTCGTCGACAGCCAGGTCGAGCTGCTGAATTCGGACAGCATCGCGCTGTCCGTCATCCAGAAGCTCGGCCTTGACAAGGACAGGGAGTTCGTCGGTCCTCCGGTCGGTACTTTCGGCGTTCTGATGTGGCAGGCAAACAAGGCCTTTACCAATCTGAAGCAGGCTTTCGGCCTCGGTCCCGATAGCGCCAACAGTCTCGACGACACACCCGAGCGGATTGCCGTGGAGACCTTTTCCAAGCGTCTCATCGCCAAGCGCGTCGGCATGACCTATGTCATCGACATCAGCTTTGCATCGGAAGACCCCGACAAGTCGGCCCGCATCGCCAATGCGATTGCCGATGCCTATATCGGCCAGGGCCTGAACTCCAAGATCGACTCCACCCGCCGCGCCGCGGGCTGGCTGCAGGATCGTCTCAAGGAGATAAAGACGCAGGCTGCGCAGGCGGACGCCGCCGTGCAGAAGTTCAAGAGCGATAGCAACATCATCGACACCGGCCGCGGCCTGATGAATCAGCAGCAGCTTGCTGACCTGAACAGCCAGCTCGTCGTGACCAAGACCGCGACGGCTGAGGCCAAGGCGCGCCTCGACCGCATCCAGCATGTGGAGGGCAATTCGCTGCTCGACGGCACGGTGACCGATGCGCTCAACAACAGTGTCATCACGCGGCTCCGGGCCCAATATCTCGACCTTTCCGCCCAGGAGGCCAACCTCTCGCAGCGGCTTGGGCCCAATCACCAGGCTGCCGTGAAGCTTCGCGAACAAATGGCCGAACTGCGCAATTCCATTGCCAATGAGGTGCAGCGGATCGCGGCGGCGTATGCCAGCGACTATGCCATAGCCAGCGCGCGCGAGAAGTCCCTGGAGCAGAGCCTGTCTGCGCTGGTCGACGAGAACGACACCAGCAACATCGCCCAGGTGAAGCTGCGCGATCTCGAGAGCTCGGCCGATACCTATCGCACGCTCTACGACAGCTACCTGCAGAAGTTCCAGGAATCGATCCAGCAGCAGAGCGCCCCGGTGACGGATACCCGCATCATCACCCTGGCGACGCCGCCTCTGTTCAAGAGCTCGCCGAAGACGCTGCTGTTCATCGCCGGCGGCCTGCTACTCGGCCTGTTCGCCGGCGCAGGCTCCACCCTTGCCCGTGAGTTGACGGCCGATGTCTTCCGCAACTCCGACGAAGTGGAACGTGGTACGGGCTTCGAATGCCTGGGCACGGCGCCTGTCGTGAAGATCAGCCGCAAGAGCCGCCTTCGCCGGCTGCGGGAGGGGCAGCGCTGGGGCGATCGCCGATCGCTTACCGCTGCCACCGTGTGCGAGAATGTGCTGGACGAGCCCTTCTCGCGCTTCAGCGAGGCGCTGCGCAACGTCAAGGTGTCGATAGACGGCATCCGCCTCACCCGCGATGTCCGGGTCATCGGTATCGTCTCGGCCGTGCCCGGCGAAGGCAAGACCACCATCGCCGGCAATCTCGCGAGCCTGGTGGCGAGCACTGGGCACCGCACGCTTCTGATCGACGCCGATCTGCACCGCAAGGCCGTGACCTCGGCGTTCGCACGGGATGCGGGGTACGGTCTGCTGGAGGCTCTGGCGGACCCGCTCAGGCTCGCAGACCTTGTTCAGACACGCAGCAATTCGGGCCTCGACGTGCTACCCTGCGTGACCGAGAAACGGCCTGTCAACGCCGCCGAGATTCTCGGCTCGGCCCAGATGAACCGCCTCCTGACCGAGGCACGCAGCGTATATGATTATGTCTTCGTCGACTTTGCCGCTCTCATGCCTGTCGTCGACGCCAAGGCTGCAGCCCATCTCGTCGATGGCTTCGTCTATGTTGCCGAGTGGGGCGCCAGCAGCCGCAAGCTCGTCCTGGAGGCGCTCTCAAGCTCCGATGTGATCCGCGAGCGGCTGATCGGCATCCTGTTGAACCGGGCCGAGCCATCCGCCCTGCGACAGAGCGAGGCTTATCGGGGCAAGGCGTTTCAGACTTATTATGCAAGCTAGAAAGTAAGCACAGGCGGCCTCGCATCGAAAAACGAGGCCGCCTTCGGCTAAAATGACCCGGCCCAAGCATTCCTGAGAAGAAGAAGCGGACTTTTCGATCGGGAACACGCAACAAGAGCAGGAGTTGAAGCAGATGCGATTAGATGACATTCGCAATCTGTTCGGGGCGGCTTGCAATGTTCGATTTGGTACAGAATCGAAATCGTATTTGGTAAGATCATGGGCCGGGAACAATGGCGGTGGGCCGCCGGCATGATAGGTTGAAGAGGCGAGGGTGGCGCGTGAATGTCCTGGTAACCGGAGGCGCGGGGTATATCGGCAGCCTGACATGTGTGTCATTGATCGAAAGTGGCTATACGCCGGTCATTCTCGACAATCTGTCGAACAGCAAACTTGCGGCGGTTGAAGCCATCGGGAGCCTCACAGGCAAGACGCCAGAATGCCATGTCGGCGACATCGGCGATATCGCGCTGATGGTCGAACTGCTGCGCAGCCGCAAGATCGAGGCGGTGATTCATTTCGCCGGCAAGAAGGCCGTGGCCGAGTCGGTCTCCAAGCCCTTGGATTATTATCGCAACAATGTCACGGGAACGCTGAACCTGCTGGCCGCCATGCAGGAAGCCGGGGTGCGCGACTTCATCTTCAGTTCCTCTGCCACCGTCTATGGCGAGCCCAAGCAGATGCCGGTGACAGAGAATAGCCCGCGTTCGGCGGTGAGCCCCTATGGCCGCACCAAGCTGATGATCGAGCATATCCTGGAAGATCTGGCGCGGGCCGAGTCTGACTGGTCGTTGACGATCCTGCGCTATTTCAACCCGGTCGGCGCCCATCCGAGCGGCAGGATCGGCGAGGATTCGCAGGGCGTGCCAAACAATCTCATGCCCTATCTGGCGCAGGTCGCCGTGGGGCGCCGCGACTACCTGCCGATCTTCGGCGGCGACTATCCCACGCCGGACGGCACGGCCGTGCGGGACTATGTCCACGTCCTCGATGTGGCGGAAGGCCATGTGGCGGCGCTACGCACCCACAAGGGGCAGGTCGGGGTGCATACCTATAATCTCGGCACCGGCCAGGGCCGCAGCGTGCTCGAGCTCTTCACCGCCTTCAGCCACGCCTGTGGCAGGAACCTGCCGTCCCGGCTGGTCGAACGGCGCCCCGGCGATATCGCCGCCATTTGGGCCGAGATCAGCAAGGCTGAACGCCAGCTCAACTGGCGGGCTCGACGTTCCCTCGATGAGATGTGCCAGGACACCTGGCGCTGGCAGTCGGCCAATCCGGACGGCTATCGGGTATAGAGAACGTTTGAGGCGCGGTCATTTTCGGCGAGCGTGTCTTCAGACCCCGCGCCTTCCGGGACAGGTGCCGTCAAATGCCGGGTCTGAAGACCCGCCCCCCCCCCCGATGCCCTGCCTCCGTCACAAGACAGCAAGTTCACCGCCCGGGTCCGATCGCCAGATCGGGCCCGTTTCGTTTTTTTGCCGCCGTCGGTATCGCTGCTGGCCTTCGGTGTGCAAGCTGCTGCGGCCACGATAGGGGCGAGATCACATGGGTGGTAGAATGTCCCGGTGGGTTTCGCCACGCAAGCTCATGGAGACACTCATGAAAAGGTTGACTTCGACCGCGGCGGCCTGCTGCCTCCTGGTCGCTTGGGCAGGCGGGGTAGCCGAGGCGGCGCCGGTGAAGATGGCCGTGTCCTTCACCTGGTGCGGCACCGCCACGCCCGCCACGAAGGTCACCGGCATCCCGGCCGGCACGGCGATCCTGCGTTTCCGGCTTCGGGACCACCAGGCGCCGAGCTATCCGCATGGCGGGGGCGAGTATCCCGCCGATGGCCGCAGCGTTTCCATTCCCTGCGGCGGCCTGAAGGCCAGCAATTTCGACGGGCCGCATCCACCCCCGCCACAGGTCCACGATTACGAGTGGACCGTCTCGGCGTTGAACGCGAAGGGCACGCCAATAGCCACGGCGTCGGCGGTCAGGAAGTTTCCGCAATAGGCAAAGGGCCTGTCGACAGGGATACACGCGGCCGGGAGGCTATGTGAGTTTTTCTCACATGAGAGGCCATCCGTTCGGGCACGAGGCGAGCACTCCGGCCAAGACCGCCATTGCATTTCCCGGCCTTCTCGGGCAACAGGGCCTTCGCTGGACGGGGCCGGATCTGTTGTACGAAAGGGCAGTCATGCCTGCCGACAAGAACAAGCCGCCCGAGTCGAACGACCGCGCCACCATCGCCGCCCTGATCTTCGTGGTCCTGCTCGTCGGCGCCTGCATCTGGGTGTTCACCGAGCTCAAGGAGAAGAATGACGAGCTCACCTGCGTATCCTCGGGCCGGACCAATTGCGCTCCGATAAGCCAATGAAAAAGCGCCGTCCGGCGGAACGGCGCTTTCGATTTCGTGGTGCCGGGCTTAACGGCGCAGCATTCGTCCAAGGGCGATCAGGATGCAGGCGCCGACGAAGCCTACGATCAGATAGTTGATCCATCCGCCTCCGATGCCGATATGCAGCAGATTGAGAAGAAAGTTTGCCAGGGCAGCGCCGGCGACGCCCAGGATAATATTCATGATGAGGCCCATATTGCTCTTCATGAACATCTCGGCGAGCCATCCTGCGATGCCGCCTAAAATGATCGCAGCGATCCAGCCAACTTGTGGATTGTCCATATGTTGCTCCCATGCGGGGTCACGGATTTGAGGCGTCGGTCGGTGCCTTGACGCCCGGCGCGGGCATCCTATCTGCATCCGCTTCACAGTCCAGCCCTGCGGCGTTCGCGCGATATCGACCGAAGGTCGATATCGCTGAAAAGACCGGAGAATCGTCTCGGGCCGAAGCCTGGCTTCAGTAGACCGGTCTTGTACAATACGGTGCAGGCCAAACGCTGATGTACGAAACGCTTGCCGGCATGAATGGAAGATCTTCAGTTGCGTGTGCTCGCCTCCCATGTGCCGTGGACTACGCCGTGCTGTTTCTCCAGATGCGTGACAACCGCGTCGATTTCACTTGGCTTCACCGCGGTGCTGACGAGAACTGCCACGACTTCAACCTGGTCGTCGCCATGCTCGATGATTTCAACATCGCTTACCGGGTACTTGGCGGCCTCCAGATGATCAACAAGCAGGTCACGAACTCTTGGCAAGGATAGAGGATCGGTAACAAGGCGTACCTCATAGGTAGCCTCCGAAGCCTCCTCATTGAAGGGAATTCGGTTGATTGCGTTGACGATGGGGCGCAGCAACGTGTTGCCAGCGATGATGAAAACCGTCAGTAACGCTCCTTCCGCCAGCATATCGGCTCCGGCACAACTCCCTACCGCCGCCGAACACCATAGCGTGGCCGCAGTGTTGAGCCCTCGTACGTTCATGCCCTCTTTCATGATAACGCCGGCACCAAGGAAACCAATTCCGGAAACCACGTAGGCCATAACGCGCACTGCTCCGTCCGTTCCGGCAATGCGCATGGCCAAATCGACGAAAGCCGCGGCGCCGACGGCGACAAGGACGTTTGTTCGCAATCCCGCAGTGCGCTGACGATACTGGCGCTCGGCACCGATCAGGGCGCCGAGAATGAATGCCTCGGTCAAACTGAGGACCGTGTCGAGGAAAGGGAGCAGTTGGAATGTTTCAGCAGCGCGCATGTTATCATCAGGACTGAAATTCATGCTTGATGTCAATGAAGCAGGCCCATGAACCGTGGATGCCCAACCAGTTCTTCCGCAGCGGGAGTGAGATAACTGAAGGAATGCTCGACTCGCAGCCTCTGTCGCCGGCACTCTTTCTCCAGAGAACTAAATAGATTCAGTATCTTAGATTGATAGGCAGTGGGCCGATCCACGGTTGATACAATCTGTAGGGAACCGCGCGGGTTGCAAATTGGTTGCTAGCGCACCACCCTTCGGGGATAATCCAGCCGATTGCGATGTGTTCCAAGGACGGCGATAAGACCTGTCCGAAATCAAAGGGGGTGTCCCGTGAATATGGACCTGGCACGGCAAGAACAGCAGGCGTCCGCTGAACCCTCGACCGCACGCACCTATTATCGCTGGGCCCGCTTTTACGATCTCATCTTCGACTGGCCCTTCTATCCCGGTCGCCTTGCTGCGGCGAGAGCTGTGGCCAAGGCGCTTCCCGCCAGGGGCCGGGTGCTGGTCGCCGGCGTCGGGACGGGGCTGGAGCTTGGCCTGCTGCCGCGCAGCGGCGGGGTCATTGGCGTCGATCTTGCCCGGCCCATGCTCGATCTCGCCCGCGCGCGGGTCGCGCACAAAGGGCTCGACCATGTCAAGGCGCTGCGCCTGATGGACGCCGGCGCGCTCGAATTCGAGGATGCGAGCTTCGATGTGGTGCTGGCGCCCTATCTCCTCAGCGTCGCCACCGAGCCGGATCGCGTGCTGGACGACATGTGGCGGGTGACGCGGCCGGGCGGGGAGATGGTTATCCTCGGTCATTTCTCGGCCGAGAGGGGGTTGCGCTCCGAAGTGGAGAAACGCCTGGCGGGCGCCGGGGCCTGGCTCGGCTGGCGGCCCTATTTCCCCTATGCCGTGATCGGCGACTGGCTGAAGGAGCACCCCGATGCCGAGATCGTCGAAGAGCGTCAGGTTGCCCCCTTCCGTCTCTTTACACTGCTGCGCATCCACAAAGGCGGCGGCTCAACGCGGCGGTGACGCATCGCGCGGGGCGGGTGCATCATTCGGCCCCGGCGGCTTGCCGCCGAAGCGCCGCTTCACGCCTTCGCGCATCGACTGGAACAGCACGTAGAGCATCGGGATCAGGAAGATGCCGATGAGGCTGGCCGCGATCATGCCGCCGAACACCGGGGTGCCGACGTCGCGGCGGCTGATCATGGCGGCGCCGGAGGCAACGACGAGCGGCAGGAGGCCGAGCACGAAGGCGATCGAGGTCATCATCACCGCGCGAAATCGCATGCGAGCGCCGAGAATGGCGGCGTCGCGGATCGGCAGGCCCTCCTCGCGCCGCTCCTTGGCGAATTCGACGATCAGGATGCCGTTCTTCGCCGCCAGCGCGATCAGCACCACGAGGCCGATCTGGGCGTAGATGTCGAGCGACAGCGGCGCCGGGATGGCGCCGAGCATGATCAGCAGCAGCGGGATGTAGTGGATGGCGGCGAAAGCGCCCAGCACGCCGATCGACACCGAGAGCAGCACGGGAATCGGAATGGTCCAGCTCTCATAGAGCGCCACCAGGAAGAGGAAGGCGAACAGCACGGCGAGGCCGAGCACCACGCCGGTCTGCCCCTGCGCTTCATGTTCCTGATAGGCGGTGCCGGTCCATTCGAAACCATAGCCGGGGGGCAGCGTCTTTGCGGAAACTTCGGTCATCACCTGCTGCGCTGTGCCCGAGGCGATACCGGGCGCCGGCGAGCCGTTCACGGTGATCGACCGATAGTTGTTGTAGCGGCTGATGGTCTGCGGTCCCAGCTGGGTTGAGATCGAGGCGATCGAGCGTAGCGGCACCATCTCACCGGCCCGATTGCGGATATAGATTTTCCAGATCGAGTCGATGTCGCTGCGGTCCGTGGCTTCGGCCTGCAGGTTCACCTGCCAGGTTCGGCCATAGAGGTTGAAGTCGTTGATGTAGGCGCCGCCGAGCGTGGCCTGCAGGGCGTTGAACACATCCGCCATGTTGAGGCCAAGCGCTTGCGCCTTGTCACGATCGATATTGAGATAGATCGAGGGGTTGGTGGCGGTGAACGTGGAGAATACGCGCGACAGGCGCGGATCCTGATTGGCGGCGGCGATCAGGCCGTTCATCACGCTGCCCATGGCAGCCGGGCTGGCACCCTCGAGATTCTCGAGCTGGTATTCGAAGCCGCCCGAGGTGGAGAGGCCGATGATCGGCGGCACGTTGAAGGCGAACACCGAGGAAGTGTTGATCGCCTGAGCCTGGCCGATCACCTTGCCGATCAGGGCTTGTGCGGAATCCGCCGCGGTTCTTCGATCGGCGAAAGGCTTTAGGCGCGCCACCATGAAGGCGGCATTCGGCTGCGCGCCGCCATCGAGAATCGAGAAGCCGACGATGGCGAGCGTATCCTGGATCTGCGGCATCTGCTTGAGGATGGCCTCGACTTTCTCGACCTCCACTCTCGTGCGGTTGACCGAAGCACCATCGGGGAGCTGGACCACCACGAAGAAAGCGCCCTGATCCTCTTCCGGCACGAAGCCGGTCGGCGTCACGTTCGGCTGCGCCGCGTAATAGATGACGCCTCCGAAGACCGCGACGGCGATCAGGCTGAAGATGGGAATGCGCACCAGCCGCCGCACGATGGCGGCATAGCCGTCGCGCATCCGGTCGATGCCGCCGAGCACGCGGCCCATGATCGGGCCCTTGCGCGAATGGCGCAGGAACACCGCGCACAAGGCCGGCGAGAGCGTCAGCGCGTTGAAGGCCGAAATCACCATGGCCGAAGTCATCACCACGGCGAACTGGCGGAAGAGCTGGCCCGTGAGGCCGGGAATGAAGGCGACCGGCACGAACACCGAGAGCAGCACCAGCGAGATGGCGATCACCGGCGCGGTGATCTGCGTCATCGCTTTCTTGGTGGCGTCGGCCGGGCTGAGATCGGGCTCCTCCTCCATCACGCGCTCGACGTTCTCAACCACCACGATGGCGTCGTCGACCACCACGCCGATGGCGAGCACCATGGCGAGCAGCGACACGGTGTTGGCCGAATAGCCGAGCGCCAGCATGATGCCGAAGGCGCCGATCAGCGACACCGGCACGGCAACGGCCGGGATGATGGTAGCTCTCAGGCTGCCGAGGAAGAGATAGACGACGATGACGACGAGCACGAAGGCTTCGCCCAAAGTACGGATGACTTCGCTGATTGTGTCGGAGACGAACTCCGACGTGTCGTAGACGACACGTGCCTTCAGACCTTCAGGAAAGCGCGTCTGCATGTCCGCGAGCGCGGTGGTGACGCGCTGCGCGGTCTGCACGGCGTTCGCGCCCGGCGACAGATAGATGGCGATGGCGACTGCCGGCTTGCCGTTGAGGCGCGAGGTGGTGTCGAGGCTCTGTGCGCCCATTTCGATGCGCGCCACGTCCTTCACGCGCAGCACGGAGCCATCTGGGTTGGCCCGGACGATGATGTTGCCGAACTGCTCCGGCGTCTCCAGGCGGCCGAGTGTCTGCAGGTTGAGCTGGAGCTGCTGGTCGGCGGCCGCCGGCTGCGCGCCGATGCGCCCGACCGGGGCCTGGACGTTCTGCGCCTCGATGGCATTGGCGATGTCGGACGCCTGCAGGCCGAGATTGGTGAGGCGCTGCGTGTCGAACCAGATGCGCATCGAATAGTTCTGGCGGCTGAAGAGGCTCGCCTGCCCGACACCGGGGATGCGCGACAGGCGGTCGAGCACGTTGATCGTGGCGTAGTTGGTGATGAAGAGCGGGTCCTGCTTGCCACTCTCCGAATAGAGGAACAGGAACTGCAGAATGGCCGAGGAGCGCTTCTGAACCGTTACGCCCTGTTGCTGCACGGATTGTGGCAGCTTGGAGAGGGCGGCCTGCACGCGGTTGTTGACGTTGACGGTGTCGATATCAGCGTCGGTGCCGAGATTGAAGGAGACCGTGAGGCTGTAGCTGCCGTCATTGCCGCTGGTCGACTTCATGTAGATCATCTTGTCGACGCCGACGACCTGCGCTTCCAGCGGTTGCGCCACGGAGGATTCCACGACGGCGGCCGAAGCGCCCGGATAGGTCGTCGAGACCTGGACCTGTGGAGGCACCAGGTTGGGAAACTGCTCGACGGCGATGCGCGTCATGGCCAGCGCGCCAGCAAGGGTGATCACGATGGCAATGACGATCGCCAGGCGAGGCCGGTCGATGAAGATTGCTGAAAACATGGCTTACTGCCCGGCCGCGTTGGTCGCCGCCGGCGCATCGGGGGCAGGGGAGGGCGTAACCTTGGCTCCCGGCCTGATGCGCTGGATGCCGTCGACCACCACCTTGTCCCCCTCGTTCAGCCCGGCCGAAACCGTGGCGAGGGCGGGTGTGGTCTGCCCAAGCGTGATGCGCTTCTGGGAAACGGTGTTGTCGTCGCCGACGACATAAACGTAGCTGCCCTGTTGGTCGCTCAGCACGGCCGCGCGCGGGATGGCGAGTGCCAGTATCGGCTCGGCGCCCTCCAGCAGCACGGTGACGAATTCGCCGTCCACGAGCGGGCGACGGTTGAGATCCCCTGGCTTGGTGTCGGGATTGACGGGGTTGGGAATCTGGCCCCGCAGATTGACGGTATCGGTGCCCGACGCCACCGAGGGATCCACGAAATCTAGCTTGCCTTCGGGGCCGTAGAGCTTGCCGTCCGGCAGGCGCACTCTGATGCGCACCGAGTTGAAGCCGCCCTTGCCGGCATAATAGGAGCCGAGGTCAAGGAATTGGGGCGAGGGCACGGGGAAGGTGACATACATCGGATCCTGGCTGACGATGGTCGTCAGCGTGCCCGAGGTCGGCGTGACCACATTGCCCACGGTAACGGCAGTGCGGCCGATCTTGCCGTCGATCGGCGAGGTGATGGTGGTGTAGTCGAGATTGATCTGGGAGGTCTTGAGCTGCGCCTGGGCGCCGAGGATCTGGGCTTCATAGGCCTGCTGCTGGGCCAGCGCGCTATCGACCGAGGACTGCTGGCCGGCGGGCGTCGCCAACAATTGCTGGGCGCGCTGCGTGGTCAGCTTGGCATTGCGCAACAGCGCCTCGTACTGGGTGATCGTGGCTTGATTGGCTTCGACCAACGCCTCGAAAGGCGGGCGTTCCAGCCGGTAGAGGACATCACCCTTCTTGACCTCGGAACCCTCGATGAACGGTGTTTCCTCGAGCTGAGCCGTGACGCGGGCGACGATGTTGACGCGGTTCACCGCTTCGATGCGGCCAATGAATTGTTGCGTCTGGGTGATCGGCGTCTTCTTGGCGACGATGTAGCCGATGGCCGGCGGCGGGCCATTGGGCATCTGAGCCGAGGCCGGTGTGACCGAGAGAGGCAGGGTCGTCGAAGCGAGCAGGACAGCGAACGCCAGGGCCCGTAGGGACAGGGGGGGAGCGACGGATGCGTTGTTGATAACTAAACGCCATACAATCGGTAGATCCATCGCCAATCCTGCCATGTGGATGCCAGCCGCTGCGGATCTCATCTGGGCGTCAGGAACGACGCCGCACCACAATACGGACTGGTACCAAAAGTCGAAAACACAAATCAAATAAGTAGCCGAGCTTCCAATCTAGGAAGCCCGCCCGCATCGGGTCAATGGCCGGGGAGATGAAAGGTCAATTGTTTCGGCTAAGTCACGGACAATGAGACATTTTCGCAACAAGCGCGCCAGGGTTGTAGAGCGTCTTTAGAGCTGCGAAATCGGTAGTTGCGATGGCTCCGGTCGCCCTTCTCGCGACTCGAAGATGCATTCGCCCGCAAGCATCGGCGCGCGCTTGGCCTGGCGAAGCTTTCCATGGGTTGTCTGCCGACTCTGCCCCGCACGAGGACGGTCAGCGACCCAGCAAATTCAGCTGAACGGATTGCGGATGCTTCTGCCTGCATACGATAGGGTGTCCGAGGCTCGCGCCTTGATCGGCAGATATCTGACTCTCTACAATACTCGCAGGCTCAGTCGAGCCTTGACCGGAAGACGCCCGATCAGGCCTACTTCAACCAGCCAATGCCTATCCCGGCAATGGCATAGTGCGAGCTGAAAATACGCGCATCCGGTAGCTTCTAGCTGTCCGAACAAATCCGCGCCGGCCTGTACTCAGTACGTTCGGAAGCGGGGCGGCCCGACCCACGCGCTCGATCATGTCCAAGCAGGAAATTTGCTTATGGAGGAACATGCGGTGACCGATCACGAGCAGGCTCTCAAGGAAATTGACGCCATCCGCAAACTGCTGTCTTCCAAGCCGCGCCCGGTCGGATGGCTAGAACGCCGTGAGCGGCTCGACGAGGTCGGAGCGGTCTGGCCGGTTGCCGCTGACATCGAATGCGAAAGTGTCGATTGCGACGGCGTCCGCGGTGAATGGTCGATCGCGCCGGGCAGCGAAACGGACAGGGTGCTGCTGTACTTCCATGGCGGCGGCTACTGCTCGGGCTCGATCAAGAGCCATCGCCGCCTGGTAACGGAGGCGGGTCGCGCGGCGGGCATGCGCACGCTCGCTATCGACTATCGACGTGCACCCGAGCATCCCTTTCCCGCCCAGCATGAGGACGCGATTACGGCCTGGCGTTTCCTGCGACAGCGCGGCATTGCCCCCGAGCGCATCGTGCTCGGCGGCGATAGTGCCGGCGGCAATCTCGCGCTCTCTCTCATCAATCGCCTTCGCGCTGTGGGCGAACCCTTGCCGGGCTGTGCGTGGCTGATCTCGCCATGGACTGATCTGACCATGTCCGGCCCCACGCTTTCCACCAAGGACGCCGTCGATCCCATCATCCACAAGACCTATCTCGAAGAACTCGCGGATGCCTATGTGCCCGCGAGGATTGAGCGCCGCGAGCCCTTGATCTCGCCGCTGTTCGCCGAATTAAAGGGCTTTCCGCCGCTCCTGATCCAAGTTGGCTCGGCCGAAACGTTGCTGTCGGATGCCACGCGCCTTGCCGAGGCAGCCGGCGCTGCCGATGTCGATGTTCGGCTCGAGATCTGGCCGCACATGATCCATGCCTGGCCCGTGTGGAACGCGGCTCTGGAGGACGGGCGCCGTGCACTTTCAGCCGCGGGGGCATTCATGCGCAGTGTTCTGCGCTAGGGTCGAAACTCATTCAAGCTATTGAAAGAATTTTTCCAATGTGATTCAAAGCTTTGAATGAAGCTTGGAGCTTGGATCATGGCGAATGAGTTCTGGTTCAGTGACGATCAATGGGCGAGGATTGAGCCACTCTTGCCGAAGCATCGATCCGGCGCGCATCGGGTCGATGATCGCCGGGTCATCAGCGGCATTGTCCACGTCCTCAAAAGTGGGTGCCGCTGGCAAGATTGCCCAGCTCGGTACGGTCCGGCGACCACCGTCTATAATCGCTTTCGACGTTGGACGATGCAGGGAATTTGGCGTCGCCTGTTCCTCGCCTTGATCGAGGTTACTCCTGGCGAGGCGCAGATGATCGACTCCACAACCGCCAAGGCCCATCGTTCCGCCGCTGGCGGAAAAGGGGGGACCAAATTCAAGCGATCGGGCGCTCACGCGCTGGCCGCACGACCAAAATCCATGCCGTTGTAGACGGTTGGGGACGACCAATAGCCTTCGAAGTGACCCCCGGCCAATTGGGCGATGTCAGAGTAGCCCTGCCTTTGCTCGCTTCTTTGCCGCCAGCCGCCTTGTGTGCGGCAGACACTGCCTATGACAGCGATGGCCTCCGCCAATTCTTGCTGGAGCGCGGAACTCGGCCGGTCATACCCAACAATCCAACCCGCAAGCGACCTCATCCCTTCTATCCACCCCTCTACAGAGAGAGAAATCTTATCGAACGTATGTTCTGCAGGCTCAAGGACTGGCGGCGCATCGCAACACGCTATGACAAACTCGCTATCGTCTTCGCTGCAGGCGTATACCTCGCTGCTGCCGTCACCTGGTGGCTCTGATTGAGTCTCGACCCTAGAGCAAAATGCATTCGGACAGGAGCGGATCGTCAGATTAACTCGTTGGCACCAAATGCATTTTGCGGTTCTTGGTGGTTCGATCTGAAGGCAAAACACGCTAGGCCGCAGGTCCGGACAGTCCATCGGCTCCAGTCAATCTCGTAGGGAGTGGCCGGCCTAGCCGCTGACACACGCTGGTACAACGCGTCTTCTTTCAGGTGGAGGCCCGCAGAATGGGTTGCCTCGCGTGGTCTGGCTTATGATGTGGCTGATTGCCCGCTTTCCTGCGATCGAGAGGGGAATGACGTTCCCGTCTTTATCAACGCTTCCGGCACGACGCTTGCGCGCCTCTCCTGCGCTCTGAACACGAGCTTGCCGATTCACCGATTCCTTGACGATCCACAAGCGTCAGCCTCTTTCACCTCCGCTGCTTTCTCACCGCAATGCGCACACGCTCTCGTTCCCACGCCCTTTCCGGCTGGGTTGATAAGGAGACCGGGCGATGGCGGCTGCGGGGCAGCCGTGAAAGCAGGATTCATGGAAGATGCAGGCCGCACTGTCGGTGCAGGCCGCCATCGCCTTGTTCCGGCTTACCCGGCACACTGACAAGGCGTGCAAGGCCACCTGTTTTTTCCGCCTTCTAAGGGCGGAGGCGAGCCGGGAGCGGATGGCACGGACCATCCGAACCCGGCCCAGCCGGCCCGGCAAAGGGGCTGAGCGACGTCCATCCTGGCCGGACGGTGGCATCAGCCGTCTTCACCGCATCGGCGGGACATGGGGACGAAGGCGTTGCCGGGTTCAAGCCCTTCACGCTCCGTCCAGGGATCCAGGGCACTTCCATGGGGTGCCGATCCCGTCTGTCCCGCTCGTCACCCCTGGAGGCCGGCTTCGAAAGAAGCAGGACCGCCGCATGCGCCTATCGCCTCGACAGGCTGTCGGGGTGGATGGAGGGGTTCGGGGCCGGGTTGTACCTGCGCCGGCCATTGACGCCTCATTCCGTTACGGAATAGAGCATGGGAACGAACACAAGTCAAGATCCGTTCTGTTTCTATCCCCCCCGCCGCAGGAGGCGGATGCCAGGCAGGGTGTTGTCGATTGATCCGATTGCCGACGAGCGGTTTGACCAGGTAACCAGGGGATCGTTCAAGACTGAGCGCTTCAAGCGTCGCGCCTCTCCTGCACTCTCAAGACCGGCTTGCCGATTCTCTGATTTTGGCGGCCCCCTAGTTCTGCGCCCTGCACGACGAACCAAGCGTCTTGATATTTTCTTTTAGAAAGATATTATATTTCTGCTCTTTGGAAAATAGGAGGGCCGCATGAGCCTTTCGCTGGACGGCAGCGACCGCTTGCAAAGAGATTACAGCTTGAACGGCGCCAGCACGCGCTCTGCCGTAGAGACCGGCCTGGCCTCGGCAGAGTGGTACCATACCGAGATACCGCGAAAAGTCATGAAGGAGCTGATGCAGCGCTCCGATTCGCCGGCGATCCGGGACACGGTCCTGTGGCTGGGTGCAATGGCGATCAGCGGCGCGGTCGGGATCGCATTGTGGGGCTCGTGGTGGGCCGTACCCTTCTTTCTCGTATACGGGGTCTTATACGGGTCGGGATCGGACGCCCGATGGCATGAGTGTGGTCACGGTACGGCGTTCAAGACACACTGGATGAATGATGCTGTCTACCAAATTGCCAGTTTCATGGAGATGCGTAACCCGGTTATCTGGCGGTGGAGCCATACCCGTCATCACACCGATACGTATATCGTCGGACGCGATGCAGAGATCGCCGTCATGCGTCCACCGGATCTCGCCCGTCTCCTCTTGAATTTCGTGGGTTTGGTCGATCTTTGGGATCTCGGTCGAGCCATAATCCGCAACGCCTTCGGCGTGCTTTCCGAAGACGAGAAGGCGTTTACTCCTGAGGCGGAGCGGCCAAAAGCCGTGCTTGTAGCCCGCGTACACCTTGCAATCTATATCTTTGCTGTCACCGCCGCCGTCCTATACCGTACATGGCTTCCGCTTGTTTTGATCGGTGGACCTCGCATCTACGGAATCTGGCATATTACGTTGGTCGGGCTTCTGCAGCATGGTGGTCTTGCCGACAACGTCACGGATCACCGGCTCAATACCCGCACGGTTTATATCAATCCGGTCAGTCGTTTCATATATTGGAATATGAACTATCACGTTGAGCATCACATGTTTCCAATGGTCCCCTACCATGCGCTGCCCAAACTGCATGATTTGATCAAGCACGACCTCCCTCCTGCCAACCCGTCTATCCTGGCCGGTTATCGCGAGATGGTTCCTGCCCTCCTGCGACAGCTGCGGAACGAAAACTATTTCATTACGCGCAAGCTGCCGCCAACGGCCAAGCCCTATAGGGTGGATTTTCACACGGAAGCGTCCCTGCCGCGTGCTGCCGAATAGGGGCTTGTGAAATTTGGGCTGGCCCGTCCGAGGCATTAACCGACTACAGTGAAGCGAGTATGGCCAATCAAACGCTAGCGAAATACGTCAACGAATTGAGCATTCTTACGATGCTTCGAAATCGGGGCGTCGCGAGTCGCGCCGATATTGCGCGGCGGTTATCCCTTACGCCGGCCACGATTACACGCCTGATAAATCGTCTCGTCGAGCGGGGACTGGTAAAGGAGTCGGAAGCCGCGCAAACGAGAGGGCCCAAGGAACTTGGGAGACCAAGCGTCGGCCTCGCCATCAACTCGGAGGGCGCCTATTTTCTGGGTGTTGAAATTGCTGTCGACGCCGTTCGTTTCGCGCTGATCGATCTGGCAGCCATGACCGTGACGTCGAGCGAGATGGCGATCGCATCCGCTCATACGCCTCAGTCGGCAGTGAAGGTCATTGCCACCTATTTCAAGGATCTTTTGCGCGACGATCGTTACAAGAAAAAAATTCTGGGTGTTGGCGTCACTCTTCCGGCTCTTGTCGCCCGGGATGGAATAGTCATAAACTTTCCCGCTGCTGGCTGGAACAACGTACAATTTGCACAACTTCTTCATAAGACGATCAAGACGCCATGTTATATTGAGAATGACGCGCACGCTGCCGCTTTTGGAGAAGTTTATACGCAATCGGCGATTTCGAGTATCTGCACGCTTTATCTGTGGCTTGGCACAGGCGTAGGCGGCGCTGCCATCATCAACAATCGTCTTTTCAGGGGCGCTCACGGGACGGCGGGTTTGCTCGGGCATGTGAAGGTGAAGACCAATGGCGAGCGCTGCTCATGCGGCAACAATGGCTGCCTGGAAAGCTGCACCAACCTGAGGGCATTGGCGCGCAGCTATTATGGCCCCGACAAAATTCCGGATGGCGATCTGGGCGGTCTGCCGGGCCACGTTGCCACTCGAGCCGCTGCGGGAGAACCGGCCGCGCTGGAAGCTGCCGCGGAGATGGAGCGCTGTCTTGCGATCGGCCTTACTTCGATCGTCAGCGCATTCAATCCATCCGTCGTCATTCTCGGTGGTCCAATGCTCCCCATTTTTCGGCACCGCGCGGAAGCTTTGCAGGCGGCGATAGCCTCAGGCGTACTTTTCGGTGTCACCGCGCCTGAGATTCGGATGTCTCAGCTCGGAAGATTCGACTGTGCGATAGGGGCGGCGACAATTGCGCATCACAATTCTTTCGACTTGTCCCGGGTAACACTGCTTGAGCCGGAGCTTCATCCCTAGTCGTGAAGCTCCCGTAACGGCCTGGTGTGGTACCTGCCATTGGCTCCGCCCTATATTGACCCAACCTACTTTCTATATTAAAGTAATTAAAGAGAAGAAGACTTGAGAATAGCGTGCCATAGTGCCTCGTTGATTATAACTTAATAATGCTATAAATGTCATTTTTAAATAATGTTTTGCCTTTTGGAAAATATACTAGGTGCAATATAGAAATATTGTTATAGTATATATGTGTTAATATTCTTTATTGGAGTCATTTTTCTATTCGAAGTCGCGTTTAGTTGTACATAAGAAATGCCGGATCGAGACAGGGAGGGTACTTCAACGGATGTCGGCGGTATCGCTGCGGGAGATTTACAAGGTTTATGGTAGCCATGTCGGTGTCCGCGGCATAAGCCTCGACATTCCGGATCAATCGTTTGTGGTCCTGGTCGGCCCAAGCGGCTGCGGAAAAACCACGACGCTTCGGATGATAGCTGGCCTCGAGACGATTTCGCATGGCGAATTGATGATCGGTGGGCGGCTGGCCAACGATCTGCCCTCGCGCGAGAGGCGAACGGCGATGGTGTTCCAATCCTATGCTCTCTACCCTCATATGACCGTTCGCAAGAACCTCGGCTTTTCGCTGAGGCTCGCCGGCCTGAAGCGGCAGGAAATCTCACAAAAAGTCGAAGAGGTCGCCCGTATTCTCGGCCTGGAAATGCTCCTCGACCGTAAACCGGCAAACCTGTCGGGTGGCCAGCGCCAACGCGTGGCAATGGGGCGTGCGATGGTTCGCGAGCCTGAAGTGTTTCTTTTCGACGAGCCGCTCAGCAATCTCGACGCCAAGCTTCGCAGCCAAATGCGCCTGGAGATCAAGCGCTTGCAGCGGCGCCTCAAGGTCACGACGATTTATGTGACGCATGACCAGGTCGAGGCCATGACGCTGGCGGATATCATTGTCGTCATGAGGGATGGGCTGATTGCACAGATCGGCAGCCCGCTTGAGGTTTTTGAACGTCCCGCGAACCGTTTCGTAGCCGGCTTCATCGGCTCCCCGCCGATGAACTTCATCGACGGTGTCATCGAGAAGAAATCCGGCGCATCCTATTTTCGGTCGGGGACGCTCGAGGTGCCACTCTCGCCGGAGCGCTTCACGGATCTGGAGGCCGGGAAGTCGGTCTGCCTGGGCATACGTCCCGAGGATATCGTACCGGATGGGCATGGCCTGCCGCCCACAAATGCGCTGGAAGTGCGAGCGCCCGTAAGCCTGACGGAAATGCTGGGGAACGAAACGCTGCTGTTCATCACCATCGCAGGCAAGGAGGCCGTCGCCCGCATGCAGCAACCGCGCGAGGTGTCGCCCGACGAGACATTGACCTTCCGCATCAATATCGGCCGCGTCCACCTTTTCGACGCGGCAAGCGGCGCTGCGCTATCGACGTCAGCGGTACAGGTAACCTGAAGGCAAACAAAAACTTAACGGGAGGAAGCAGACATGAAGAGTAGCTTATACTGGACCCTGCTGGTTGCGGCGGCTGCCACGGTAACGGGTGTTGGCGCTGCCTGTGCGGGAGATGTAATCCTCAATCACGACAAAAACTTCTGGTCACCCCAGCTTCAGGCCGTAGGCGATCTTTGCGGCACGAAGACAGGCGTCAAGATTGTCCAGCAAGCCTATTCGCCGCCCGACCAGTACAAGGCCTTCATTCAATCGTCCATCGCGTCCGGAAGCACGCCGGATATGTTTACATGGTGGAGCGGCGCCACATTTCGAGACGATCTCGTTGCAACCGGCCAGATCGCCCAGTTGGACGATGTTTGGGCTGACATGCTCAAGAGCGGCGATTTCAAGGAAGAGTCCGGCGCGCCCTTCAAGATCGAAGGCCACTATTATGCAGTGCCCCTGCACTTCAATCGCTGGGTGATGTTCTACAACCCTGAGCTCTTTCAGAAGGCCGGTATTACGGCCGCCCCCAAGACATGGGACGAGCTCATGGGTGATGCCGACAAGCTGAAGAAAGCAGGCATCACGCCCTTCGTGACCACCACCCAGGATGGCTGGCGCGGCTTCATATGGTTCGAAGAGCTCATGATCCGGACGAATCCGAAGGCCTATCTCGGTCTGTTCGACGGCACGACCCATTATGATGGCCCGGAGGTCCGGAAGGTCTTCCAGATCTGGGGCGACATGTTCGCAAAGGGCTATTTCACAGATCCCAGGTCGAACCAGGAAATTCAGGACTTCGCCGCGGGCAAGGGCGCGATGGACCTGATGGGCGAGTGGGCCATGGGCCTCATGAAGGATTCCGGCATGAAGATCGGCAAGGATCTCGACGGCTTCATTACGCCGGACGTGGATCCGGCGGCCGGACCTGGCCTGATTTTCGAGGCCTCTCCTCTGGTCGTCTCCGTGGCCGGCAAAGGGAAGCCGGATGTCATGACGGCGCTCAAGTGCTGGATATCCACGGATGCCGCAGCGAAGTGGGGTGAGGTTTCAGGAAACTTCATGGGCAACGTCAAGGCGACGCCACCCAACGCCGTGGTATCGAAGGTGAGCGACGCGATTGCCGCGGACAAGTCCACGCAACTCTACCCACGCTGGTGGGAAGCTGTGCCGGCCGAGCTCCAGGGCGAGTCGGTAGCTGCGCTCAATTCTTTCATGCTCAATCCAACCCCGGCGACAGCCGACAAGGTCATGAGCGATATCGAGGCTCTGCATAAGCAATATTGGGCCTCGCACAAGAAATAGCATCCGATCGATGTGAGGCGGGCCGTCCCCCAGCCCGCCTCCCAGCAGCTTGCACGGACACAACATGGCATCCGCGGACGACGATCGAGCCATTATCGAGAAGCTGGGCTACGAAAACCTGCAGCGCTCCGAACGCGCCGTGCGCAGGCGTAACTTCCGGATCGCCTTGTTTTTCATGGCACCTGCGGTGTTGCTCACCAGCATCGTCCTGCTCTTGCCCATAGCTTTCAATATTTACTTGAGTTTCACGCGCTGGGAGAGGTTCAAGGGCCTCGATCAGTTTGGCGGCCTCGACAATTACCAGCTTCTGCTCAACCATCCTCAGTTCGAAACGGCTTTTACCTCGACGGTCGTTTGGGTTACCGCCTCGCTCATCATTCCTGTCGGCCTCGGTCTCCTGCTTGCGCTCATGTTGCGTGGCATTCCGATGGAGGGCACGTTCAAGAACATCATCTTCTTGCCGAGAGTGCTGGCGCCCACCTCGATCGGTGTCATCTGGTTCTACGTTTATGCGCCGCACGGCGTGCTCAACTCCGCGCTCAGTCTGGTAAGCGGCCATCCCGTCGACACCGGCTGGCTCTACACGGACGAGACGACGATGCCCTCGATCATTGCCACCTATGTCTGGCAGAATGTCGGGCTCGTGATGGTGCTGCTCCTGCTCGGCCTGGCAGCGATTCCGACAGATCCCATTGAAGCGGCAAGAATGGACGGAGCCAGCAATCGGCAGGTGCTTCAGTACATCGTGCTTCCGCTTCTGACGCCTACGCTGCTCGTCGTTTCGATGCTCTCCATCCTGGCCGGATTTGGAGCCTTTGACCTCCTGTGGGTCATGGGCATCAGCTATCCAGGCCAGAGAACACTGTCGCTGTCTGTCTATATGTATTTCGTCGGCTTCAATAAGGGATCATGGGCCTATGCGGCGGCGATCGCCGTGTTTCTTGGAGCGATATCGATCGCCGTCACATGGGTGCAGGCGCTGCTTCAGGCGCGTGCGGAGAGATTACGCGGTTGATCATGGCTGATGCGATCGAGAACACTCCATTCGAAGAGGCACTCATCCGCAAGCCTCCTGTCCGCAGGACCGGATTTGGCCGTCGCGCGGTTTTCGTGTTCGCTTTCATATGCGCGCTCGCCTGGTTGGCGCCGTTCTATTACCTCGCAATATCGATCTTCAAGACCACCGAAGAGTATGCTCATAACAATCCTCTAAGCCTGCCTGAGGGCCTGACCCCCATCTTGAGCAATCTTGAGCAGGCCTGGACCCAAGCGAACATGGCAAGTGCATTTTCCAACAGTGCGCTTTACGGTGTTGTCGGGGCCGGACTGGCTGTTTTCTTTGCCGCGATGGCTGCCTTTGCGCTTGCCAGGCTTAACTTCGGCGGCAAGAACTTCTGGTTCATGCTGATTTTCCTGGGCACTATATTTCCCTTTCAGATGTATCTCATTCCGTTGTTTTTCGGATATCAGCATGCCGGCATCCTCAATACGCGTTGGGGTATGTTGCTGCTCTACACCGCGATATGCGTGCCTTTCCCGACACTGGTTCTGAGGAGCCATATGTCTCAGATCTCGCGGGAGGTCGATGAGGCAGCACGCATGGATGGCGCGCAGGAATTCCGGATCTTTTGGTCCATCATCCTGCCAAACTGTTCGGGCTCGCTGGTTGCATTGTTCCTTCTCCAATTTACGTGGATCTGGAATGACCTGCTGTTTTCGATGGTTTTGGGAAACCGGCCGGAGATTCGTTCGATCATGAATGCGCTGCAGGTCTTCCAGGGCAATTACGCTGCGACGGGCCCCAATGTGGCCCTGGCGGCGAGTCTCCTCGCCAGCATCCCTCCTCTTGCTGCTTTCGCACTCCTGAGGCGACATTTCATGGAAGGCCTCAAGGTATAGCCTTGACAGCCTTGTCATCCGCCCGCCGCGCCCGCTCGATGGACCGGAAGGCAAGATCGCGGCTATGCATTTGCGGCCGCAATGCGGGTCTGGCCAGTCATTGCCGCAACCATTACTTTGCAGGCACCGATTTCGATTGACTGCACGCGTCATCGAAGGTCACCTGTCACTTGGACGACATCACGTAGTCATATGCTTTGAACAATTGAGCCGGCTCAAGGGGTGTCCAATGGCAGACGTTACTTCTCGCCCAATGCATCCGCTCGACAGACCGAGCGGGCTGGGCAATGCGCCCAATATCGTGGTCGTCCTGATTGTGCTCGGCGGGCTCGGCTATGTCTGCTACGCCCTTGCCGCCGATCTCACCGGCGCCGTGGCTGTGCCGTGGATCCTGCTCGGCATCGCCCTGCTGATCGCCCTCGGCTTCGAGTTCGTCAACGGCTTTCACGATACGGCCAATGCTGTGGCCACCGTGATCTATACGCGTTCCCTTCCCGCCGAGATCGCCGTGATCTGGTCGGGCTTCTTCAACTTCCTCGGTGTGCTTACGTCCAGCGGCGCGGTCGCTTTCGGCATCATCTCGCTGTTGCCAGTCGAACTCATCATGCAGGTCGGCTCGGGAGCCGGCATGGCGATGGTGTTCTCGCTGCTGATCGCCGCCATCCTGTGGAACCTCGGCACCTGGTATTTCGGCCTGCCGGCTTCGAGCTCGCACACCATGGTCGGCTCGATCATCGGTGTCGGCCTCGCCAACCAGTTCCTGGCCCCCGCCGGTTCGGCCACCAGCGGCGTCGACTGGTCGCAGGCCTACAATATCGGCATGTCGCTGCTGGTCTCGCCGATCTTCGGCTTCTTCCTGGCCGGCGGCCTGCTGCTGCTGATGAAGTTCGTCGTCCGCAACAAGGCGCTCTACCAGGAACCCAAGACGGATGCGCCGCCTCCTTTATGGATCCGCGGCCTCCTGGTCCTGACCTGCACGCTGGTCAGCTTCTTCCACGGTTCGAATGACGGCCAGAAGGGCATGGGCCTGATCATGCTGATCCTGATCGGCGTGGTGCCAACCGCCTTTGCCCTCAATCGCACGCCGGACGCCAACTATCTGCAGACCTACAAGGCGGCGTCGGCCTCGGCCGGCGATGCGCTGGGCAACTACATCAAGCCTGGTGTTACGGTTGCGCCCGGCGATGCCAAGGCGAAGGTGGCCCAGGCTGTCCGCACCCGTGTCTGGACCGACGAGACCACTCCTGCACTGAAGCTGCTGATCGAGCAGACCAACGGCGAAATCTCGCCCTATGGCTCGGTTGCCGACGTGCCGCCGAACCTCGTGACCAACACCCGCAATGACATGTACCTGATCAGCGAGGCCCTCAAGCTGATCGACAGCAAGAAGCTGCTGCCAGTGTCGGACGCCGACCTCAAGACGATCAAGGCCTATCACGCCGCCGCCGACCACACGACCAAGTTCATCCCGACCTGGGTGAAGGTCGCTGTCGCGCTGGCGCTCGGCCTTGGCACCATGGTGGGCTGGAGGCGCATCGTCATCACCGTCGGCGAGAAGATCGGCAAGACGCATCTGACCTATGGCCAGGGTGCCGCGGCCGAGATCGTTGCCGCCGCCACCATCGGCGCGGCCGACTATATGGGCCTGCCCGTATCGACGACCCATGTGCTTTCCTCGGGCGTCGCCGGCACCATGGCGGCCAACGGTTCGGGGCTGCAGATGTCGACGGTGCGCAATTTGGCGCTGGCCTGGGTCCTCACCCTGCCGATCGCAATGGCGCTGTCCTTTGGGCTCTTCGTGCTGATGCGCCAGTTCATCTAGATCGTTGGACAAGGCACGATTCGTAAAACAGTCGAGGCGGAACGCGTCAAGGGTTCCGCCTCAAGATAGATCGGCATTGTGAAACGGCGGTTGCGGTGAAATCACGCCAAATACCCGGAGATGCCGTCCCATAGCAGTTTCAACGCTGTCACAACCAGCAACCCATAGCATGCGCGATAGATTTGGCGCTGATCCAATATTCCGTGAAGACGCCATCCCAGCCACACGCCGGTTGGAATTGCAGGCAGGCACAGTGCCATCAGGGTCCAGACGTCGGTGCCAGGTTTTACCAGCAACAGCCACGGCACAGCCTTGATCGCATTGCCGACGGTGAAGAACAGGCTGGTCGTTCCCGCGTAGACTTCTTTGGTAAGACCGAGCGGCAGCAGATACATCGCCAGCGGCGGCCCGCCCGCATGCGCCACCATGGTGGTGACTCCGGAGGCGAAGCCGGCGGCCATCGCCTGCGGCGTCGATCGCTGCCGGCTCGTTACCTTCCCGCCTCCAACGAACCACAGACCGACAAAGATCAGCGTGACCGACGCCATGACGATTGCAATGGCGCGATGATCGAGAAAACGAAAAGCCAGAAAGCCCAGGCCGATGCCGGTCACGAGGCCTGGCAACAGCAAGACCAGGTCCGGCCTGGACCAGGTCGAGGGCTTCCAATACCGCAAGGCGAACAAGTCCATCGCGATGAACATAGGGGCAAGGAGGCCACCGGCGACGACCGGATCCATGACGATCGACAGAAGCGGTATGCCGACGATGGAAAATCCACCTCCGAATGCCCCTTTCATGAAGCAAATCAGGAACACGCCGGCGAAGGCAACCAGCACGGTGACGATTGTCAGTTCCATGTCGCTGCCTCCTGCTTCGCAGTGGCGCCGATTCTTGTTGATGCGCGAGCGTGGAGCCCGAGGTGGCTCAAATGGTTCTGTCGGTTAGCCTCGAGCACCTGGCGCCGGCAACGTCATGCCAACATGACACCCGCTTCAATTCCATCGCGCGTCATTTTGGAATAGGGGCAGATCTGGTGCGCGCGCTCGATGAGCGACTGCGCGATCTCGCGGCCGACACCAGGCAGGCTCACCTTTAACCGGGCGGTGAGGAAAAAGCCGTCATCGCCGCGATTGAGATCGACCTCGGCATCGACGGCCGTTTCGGGGGGCAAAGTGACGCCGGCCTCGTTCGCAGCCAGGCCCAGTGCTCCCTCGAAGCAAGCGGACCAGCCGGCGGCGAAGAGCTGTTCCGGGTTGGTACCAGGCCGCTTGGAGCCGGGGCTTCCCAGTTGAATGTTCAACTGATCGTCCGAACTGCGTGCCGCGCCATCCCGGCCACCGGTCGTGTGGACATGGGCTGTGTAGAGAGTTCTGGTAGTCATCGGTCAATTCCCGCTTTGTGTTTACAACTGGCGAGACATGTAGGACTAACCCAGCGTGGTGTCGAATTAAGCTCCATTAGAAATTCTGAAGTATTCTGAAGCGGGGTACCGTCGCCAACGCCAGCCCGATGGACGCGTGGCATCAGGACTTTCGGTTCAGTGCGAACGGAGATCCGGGCCTGATGATCAACGAGCCTCTTGAGACCGCCAGTGTGGTACACATCATTCAGATCGCGCTGACGCCGGTCTTCCTCCTCTCGGGCATCGCGGCCCTGCTGGGCGTGTTCGCCAATCGTCTGGCACGGGTGGCCGATCGGCTTCATATCGTTACGGGCGCGCTCGAGACGGGCGGGAACTCCGCCAAGCTAACGGCGCAACTCACCTATTTGCGCCGGCGCCTGCGAATCCTCGAAGTCGCCGTCAGCATGGGGGCGATGGCCGGGGCCATGACCTGCGCAGCAACCCTAACCCTCTTCATCGGCACGCTGCGGGAGGCGGGATCGGGAGGCGTGCTCTACACGCTGTTCGGTCTCGCCGTCATATGCATCTTTGTCGCGCTCATGGCCTTCATGGCGGAGGTCCTGGTAACGACGATTGGCCTTCGCGCAAGGGCGGAAAAAGCCGAGAGACAGGCGGACGAAAGGGCTGAGGCAGAGCTGTCGCCATAGCGTCTTGCGGTTTGACGGCGTCGGCAAATATCGAAAAATGCTTTTGATACCAGTTGGTTAATTTCGAAATCCGCTCCTGCCTGGGCGCATTTTGCTCAAGGAACAAGGCGCAATTGGAGGAACAATGAACGATTTCGCCGGCAAGGCCGTTGTTGTCACCGGCGGCAGCCTCGGCATGGGCCTGGCCTGTGCCACCCGCTTTGCCAATGGTGGCGCCAAGGTGCTGATCGTTGCCGATGACACGGCCTCCACCGAGGCGGCCGTCAAGGACCTCGGCGCCAATGTCGAAGGCTTCGTCGGCGATGTACGCAAGGCTGCCGACATGCAGGCGGCGACGGCGAAGGCGGCTGCTGCTTTCGGCGGCGTCGACATCCTCGTCTGCTGCGCCGGCATCCAGCGCTACGGCACCGTGGTGGAAACGCCGGAAGAAGTCTGGGATGATGTGCTCGACATCAACCTCAAGGGCATCTTCCTCGCCTCCAAATATGCCGTGCCGGAGATCAGGAAGCGCGGTGGCGGCGCGATCGTCGCCATCTCCTCGGTGCAGTCCTATGCGTCGCAATCCTCAGTGGCCGCCTATACAGCCAGCAAGGGCGGTATCAACGCGCTCGTGCGTGCCATGTCGCTTGATCATGCCGCCGACAACATCACCGTGAACGTGGTCTGCCCCGCTTCGGTCGACACGCCGATGCTGCGAAGGGCGGCGGACCTCCATAAGGGCAATTCCACGGCGGAAGCGACGCTCGCGGCCTGGGGCGAGGGCCATCCGCTCGGCCGTGTCGGCCAGCCCTGGGAGATCGCCGAGATGGTCGCCTTCCTTGCCAGCGACAAGGCGCGCTTCATCACCGGCGCCGATTTCAAGGTCGATGGCGGCGTGATGGCCAAGCTCGGCATCGTCCTGCCGGAATAGGAGCGAGCGCTACCATGACCGGGACCGTGCGGCGTAAGGCTCATCCTGCTGACGGTCCCGGATCAGCGCTGCGTCGCCGTGCGGTCCGGCTTGTCCGGGATGACAACCCTACTTCACGATCGCCTCGCCGCCGGCCATCTTCGGATTTGGCGCTGCGGCATTGGCGCTGGGCAAAGCAGGAGAAGAGGCGACCAGTGGCGTTGCATCGGGCGACACGAATTTTGAGCTGACGAACTCCAGCGCATCCTCGATGGTACGGCGCCAGAGCGACCAGGTGTGGTCGCCGTCGGTAACGCGGAACTCGATCTTCACCTTGTCTGCCATCAGCGTCTCGTAGAGCGCCATCGAGCCACGCCAGAGATTGTGACTGTCATTGTCCCCGACGGTGAGGAAGATGGCGGGAAGCTGCGCGCCGGCCTGGACCTGTCTGGCGAGCAGGGTGAAGACATTCGCATCGTTGAAGCGACGAGCGTCGAAAGGCGTGCCGAAGGCACTGCCGAAATGGGCGCCTTCCGGCGGCAAGTCGATGCCGCCGATCACGGTCGCCTGGTCGATGCGGTTGAAATAGGCGCCGCTCGAGCCATCCCAGGGATCACGCGCCTGCGAGGTGGGAATGTTCTGCCAGATGGCGCCGGACAGGCTGGCGACGGCGACATAGCGATCGGGCCGCTTGAACGCGAATCGCAAGGCGCCGAAGCCACCCATCGAAATGCCGGCGATCGCCCGCGAACTACGCTGGCAATGCGGGGCGAAGCGCTTCTCGAAAGCGTTGGGCAGATCGCTCAGCAGCGCCGTCTCATAATTGCCGGGGCCCTTCACATCTGCGGAATCGACATACCAGCTATTCCCGGCCGACGGCATCACCACGAGCATCGGGTGGATGCGGCCCGATTTGATCATGCCGTCGAGCGTCAACTTGATATTGGCGAGGGCCGACCAGTCGCGGTTGTTGCCGTCGAGGCCGTGCAGGAGATAAAGCACCGGCCAGCCCTCGGGCGGGGCCGGAAGATCGGGCCGATAGACCGTTACCGTCAGGGAGCGGCCCAGGGTTTTGCTCGGAAAGGACATTTCCTCGAGCGTGCTCGCCGTTGCAGCCAGGCAAAGCACGGTCAATCCCAGCATCGCGCCCAGCAGCAGGCGCGGGAGAGCGCGGAAAAGCCGCGAAGAATTTGCAAAAGCGGGCCAGGGCATGCCGTATCCAGAGCTCGAGTTGTGCGGTGCGCGATCAGGCGAAATCATGCAGAATTTGGGCCACGAAACCTGAACGGCCTCCGGCTCGGCGACATTGCATGTCACTTCAAATTGATCATCCCTTACTGGCGCTAACTTGTGTCACAAATTAGAAGGGTGGGGGCAGAATTTTAGTTAACGAGGTTTTTATTCTTACTTTTTTTGCCGGCGTTGCCGGGGAGCAACAGCAGCATCGTCGGCTCATGCAACCTTTCCCCGCTAATTTCGTTCATCCCCCGTACAGGATGGGGGCATCACCATGTGCGCAAGCTCCAGGACTCGGCGAGGTGTTTCCCAGTCGGGTCACACGTGTTCCGGTAAAAGGGACACGAACGGAGCATCGAATACAGGCTTCCCCTTATCGGAGGCCGCTATAGCCCAGCCTTAATGCTGCGGTCTGAAGTTAGGAAGTGGAAGGCATATTTCATGAATATTCAAGTTGATCCTTCCCAGTTCGCGAGATCCCTTCGTCCCTTCCTGCTGACAGTCCTGCTCGTGGCGCCATTCTGCCTGCTGAGGGGGCCGCTGCATTGGCACGGCTATTCCTATTTCCTGTTCCTGCCGGCAGTGGCGCTGGCCGAAATCTTCTTCGGCTTCGGCGTGGGCCTGTTCGCCATTCTGCTGACGGTATTCATCGCCACCTACTTCTTCATCGAGCCGATCTACACCCTCTGGTTCTCGCCCGCGCAACTGCCGGCGCTGGCGCTCTATGCCCTGACCTCAGTTGTGATTTTCGGCGCCTGCGAGGGCGTGCGTCTGCTCGTCCAGCATGTCTCTGATATCAGGCACAAAGCCTCTCACCAGGCACTGGGCGCGTCGGAGGCGGCCAAGCCCAAGCAGCGGGCTGTCTCGGTGGATATGTGGCGCGGCTTCGTGCTGTGCACGATCTTCATCAACCACATGCCGGGCAACGTCTTCGAGGCGATCACCTTCCGCAATATCGGCCTGTCCGATTCGGCCGAGGCCTTCGTGTTCATGTCCGGCGTTGCCATGGCGCTTGCCTATGGGCGCAAGTTCAACGGCGGTAGGGAATGGGACGTCTCGCTCATTCTGGTCAAGCGGGCGGTGAAGCTCTACGGCGTGCATCTCCTGCTGTCGCTCGCCGGCATCGCCATCTTTGCAGCCGGCGCCATTGCCTTGCATGCGCCCGGGTTGATGAACATGCATGGGCGCGACCTGTTCGTGCACGATGCCAACACCTTCTTGTTCGGCATCGTCTCGCTCGGCCATCAACTCGGCTATTTCAACATCCTGCCGCTCTATGTTGCCCTCATCGTGGTGGTGCCGGGCCTGCTCTACCTTGCCCGCATCCATATCGGCCTGATGCTGGCGGCCTCGGCGCTGCTCTATGCGCTGACCCGGTTCTATGGCTGGAACCTGCCCAACTGGCCGATTCCTGGCGGCTGGTTCTTCAATCCCTTCGCCTGGCAGTTCATCATGGCGATCGGCATTGCTGCCGGCCTTGCCATGCAACAGAACCGGCTGGTGCGCTCCAAGCCGCTGTTCATCCTGGCAAGCGTGATCGTTCTGGCGGGTGCCTTCGTTGTCACCAACGGCTTCGGGCTCTCCTTCGGCGTGCGTGATGCCGTCTACAACTGGCTGGATCTCGACAAGACCAATCTCGGCCTTGGCCGCCTGATTCACTTCCTGGGCCTGGCCTACTTCATCTACGGCCTCGGCATCTCGCCCAAGCTCGCATCGCTGCGCATCCTGCAGCCGCTGATCGTGCTGGGTCGCCACAGCCTGCTGGTGTTCTTCCTCTTGTCTCTGGTGGCAGCCTTCGGCCAGGTGCTGCTGCTGACGGGTCATAATGCGCTGTGGATCCAGGTTACCCTGCTGGTCGGCGGCGTCAGCTTCTTCTATGCCGCCGCCAAGTTCAGCGAAGCCGAGAAGGCTGCGGGTGGCCCGGTGATGGTGCGGGGTTGAGCAGCCCGATCGCCTCATGAACCGCGAGATCCGTCTCGCTACGGCCGCAGACAGTTCCGCCGTCCGGGCCCTGGTCTGGGCTGCCTATTCGCCTTACGTGGCTCGCATCGGCCGAGAACCCGGACCGATGGGCGATGACTATGACGCGCTCATCCGTGACGGCCGGGTGCATGTGATCGGGGAAGGGGAACAGATCCTGGGCCTCCTCGTTCTTCTCCCCGAACCCGACACCATGCTCCTCGACAATGTGGCTGTCGATCCCGCGCATCAGGGCTCTGGCGTCGGCCGGGCGCTCCTGCAGTGGGCTGAACAGGCCGCGCTCGGTGCCGGCTTTTCCGTAATCCGGCTCTATACGAACGAGGCGATGACAGAGAATGTCAGCCTCTATTCCCGGATCGGCTATGTCGAGACAGGCCGGGGCGAGGAGAAGGGGCTGAAGCGGGTCTATATGACAAAGCGCCTGCGCTGAAAGCGCGGGATGTCGTCAGTTCGGTGCCACAACCTTGATCTTCGGGTCGTAGGTGTAACTGACCTTCATGTCTTCACCGCCGGCCTGCATCGCCGCAATTCCGTTGGCCTTGAGGGGGCGTTTGGTAGAGGTGTCGACATAGAACATCACCGTCATGGCTTTCGGCGAGCCCGGGATTTCGAAGCTGTAGACGCTCACCGGCTTATGCCCCAGCTTCTTCCCGCCCAGGCATTGGATGTTCCTGGGCTCCTCGCCCATGAAGCCATCGGCAAGAAAGAGCATGCGCAATTCTCCGACGGCCTCGGCGGGCAGGGCCGTCCAGCCACCGTCGACCTTCGTGAAGCCCTTGCCGCCAATCAGGATGGCATCGCTGTGATTGCGATTGCCGCTGTCCTCGCTGTGCAGGTCCAGCGCATCCGGCAGAACGATCTTCGCGACGCTGGTGCGGGTGCTGGATTCGCCGGGCTTGCTGGTGGTGAAAGTGAGCTCGGTTTCCACCTTGCGAGGGCCGGCGTCATGATAAGCCTGCATCACCGCGGCAAAGTCTGCGGTGCAATCGGCATAGGCAAGGGATGGCGCGGCCAGCAGGGTGGCGAGCGCAAGGGCGGTGGGCAGGTAGCGCATAGTGGTTCCCGCGACTGGATGGCTCCGGCCGAACTGCGACGCCGGTTATTTTATGAGCCTCCATTCATGTCACGAAAATGTGTGCTGTAAACACCACTTTTCGATTTTCGGGGTATGCCCCAAAATCGGGATGTGTCGAAAAGGACACGGAATTTGCTCTGTCCAAGTTTTGTCGCGGACAGCCAGCCACGCCACTTTATTGGGGCTGGCGCTCCTGTGTCGCCTGGACAGGGCTAGAGCAAAGCGCGTTTAGGCGTAAACGCTGCTTTGCTCTAACTCTTTGTTTCGACGCGTCTTTGCGATTCTTGCCGATTCCGTCAAATCGCAAAACGCTTTAGAGTTTCAACGTCACCTTGGCATTGAGCATCTGGCTGCGCCGCGCGCTGGAGCCAATCTTGATTTCGAAATCGCCGGCTTCCAGCACGGGCTTGAGATCCTTGCCGTGGAAGGTGAGATCCTGGGCGGGCAGGGCAATGGTGACAGTGCCGCTCGAGCCGGGATCCAGCGTGATCCTGCTGAAACCCTTCAACTCAATCAAAGGGCGGGAGACGCTGGCGACGAGGTCGTGAGTGAAGAGGAAGACGGTCTCCTCTGCTTTGGCCTTGCCGGTATTCGTGACGGTCACGGTCACCTCGAGCGTGTCGGTTGGGCCGAAGACCGGCTTGCTCACCGCCAGCTTCGACAGCGCGAACTCCCCGTAGGTCAGGCCGTGGCCGAACGGGAAGTCCGGCGCATTGGGCGCGTCGATATATTTCGAGGTGTAGTGATCGTTCGGATTGAAGGGGCGGCCCGAGGGATATTGCGAATAGAAGAGCGGCGCCTGGCCCACAGCATTCGGCCAACTCACCGGCAGGCGTCCCGAGGGTGAGACCTTGCCGGTCAACAGGTCAGCGAGGGCAGGGCCCGCCTGTTCGCCTGGGAACCAGGCCATCAGCACGGCCGAGGCCTTGGGGAAGAGCCAGGGCACGGCGAGAGGACGGCCGGCAAACAGCACGACGATGACCTTCTTGTTCAGGGCCAGGATCGCCTCCGCAAGCTCGCGCTGCTTGCCCGGCAACTCCGGATGGGCGCGGCTTGCGGCCTCGCCGCTCATCGGCGCGGATTCACCGAGACAGAGCACGATGGTATCCGCGCCCCGCGCCACTTCGACCGCGGCTGCGATGCCGGAGGTGTCATTGCCGTCGATGCTGACGCCGGCGGCATGGCTGACGCTGCCCACCGCTTCACTGAGGCCTTTCAGCACGGTGATGCTGTCCTCGGCCACCGACGCACCACCCCAGGGGCCACGCATGTCGGCCTGCGCTTCGGCGAGCGGGCCGATCAATGCGATGCGCTCATGGGGAGCAAGCGGCAGCGCGCCGTTGTAATTGGTGAGCAGTACGCAGGATTTGCGCGCGGCATCGCGAGCCACCTCATGATGGTCGATGTTGCCGGCTAAGGCTGCAAGCGGAGCGGCGCCGCGCCGATAGGGCGCGTCGAACAGGCCGAGCCTTTCCTTCAGCATCAGCACCCGGCGCACGCAGGCATCGATCTCGTCCATGGTGACCAGACCGCGCGCGAGCGCTTCCGGCAGATGATTGCGATAGGCGTTGGAGACCATGTCGATATCGACGCCGGCGCGGATGGCGAGTGCCGCAGCTTCGGCAAGATCCGCTGCGACGCCGTGGTTGAGCAGTTCGGCGACGGCGTTGTAGTCGCTGATGATGACACCGTCGAAGCCGAGCTTGCCTCGCAGATAGTCCTTGAGCAAGGGCTCATGTACGGTCATGGGAATGCCGTCGAAGCACGTGAAGGCAGGCATGACGGCGGCGACGCCGGCCTGCACCGCCGCTTCGAAGGGGGGCAGATACACCTCATGCAGCGCACGCTCGGAGACGTCCACGCTGGCATATTCGCGCCCGGCCAGCACGGCGGAATAGGCACAGAAATGCTTGGCGGTGGCGGCGAGCGACCCGACGGTCGAGAGGTCGGAGCCCTGGAAGCCCTTGATCTTGGCGGTTGCCATCTGCTGGTTGAGCCAGGGATCCTCGCCCGCGCTCTCGACGATGCGGCCCCAGCGAAAATCCCTTGAGACGTCAAGCATGGGCGCGAAGGTCAGCGCCACGCCGTCGTTCCAGGCCTCGACAGCGGCGACGCGCGCGGTGCGAGCCCAGGCCACAGGGTCGAACATCGCCGCTTCCGCCAGCGGCACCGGGAAAGCGGTCTTGTGTCCATGGATGATGTCGAAGCCGAGCAGCAGCGGGATGCCCAGGCGCGATTCCTCCACGGCGATGCGCTGGACCTCGTTGACATGATCGGGCCCCACCATGTTGAGCAGGTTGCCGATATCGCCGGAGCGGATGGCATCGGGCGAATCGCCGCCGAGCAAGGGACCGGTCACCGCATAGCCGGAGGCGACCATGTTGAGCTGGCCTAGCTTTTCGCGCAGCGTCATCTTGGCAAGAAGAGTATCGATCCGGCTCATGGGTTATCCTTGCGCGTTGGTTCCCTGGGACCAAAGGCCTTCCAACCGTGGTCCCAGGAACGAAACTCTTCCTCTTGCATAACGCCTCGTGTCTTCTGTTCAAGTCACCCTTGCGATAATCCTGCGGCCAGCCCCAATCGGAGAGATGCAATGAGCGAGACAGAAAGCCTGGAGCGCTGGATCGAGCGGCAGTATCCCATCGCCGTCACCAATATGCTGCGCAGCATCTCGGCGACCGACATTACCAAGCCGCGTCCCGGCTTCGGCCAGACCATCGTGCCGGCGAGAGGCTCCGTGGTGGCTTCACCCGTGCCCGCCTCCTACGATCCCGACCCTGATTATTTCTTCCACTGGTACCGCGATTCGGCCGTGGTGATGGATGCGCTCAGGCTGGTGGAGACCGAGGAGGCCAGCGAGCATTTCTGCGATTTCGTGAATTTCAGCCTCAGCCTGAACGAACTGCGCGGCGTCGATCTCGTCGACGACAAGAGCTGGCGCGACGGCGTCGCGGAGGATTTCCGCCAGTTCGTGCGCGAGGACCACGACCTCGCCTCCGTGACGGTGCGGGGCGAGACCCGCGTCAATCCCGACGGTTCGCTCGACATTTCGCGCTGGAACCGCCCGCAATATGACGGCATCGCCGCGCGCGTGCTGACGGTTCTGCGTTGGGCCAGGAGCCGCGGCCCGTTCGGCGGCTTGAACGACGACGCGGTTTCCGAACTGCTGGATGAGGATATCCGCTTCGTGCTCGCCCATTGGCGCGAGCCGAGCTACGACATCTGGGAAGAAGAGAAGGCGCATCACTACTATACGCTGCGCCTCCAATGCGCAGCGCTGGAAGAGGGTGCGGCCTGGCTGGCGGGACAGGGCGATCCGGAGAGCGCGCACCAGGCTCGCGCGGCGGCCCTCGATATCCGTGGGCGGCTTGACCATTACTGGCATCACGAGCCCGGCTACTACCGCTCCCGCCTCACCGAGGACGGCAAGCCGACGCCGAAGGATCTCGACATCGCCGTGATCCTCGCCGCCATCCACGCCGCCGGCGCCTCGCCGGCCCATTCGCCAGCCGACGCCAGGGTGGAGAAGACGCTCGATGCGCTCGATGCCGTCTTCGAGGCAGACTACGACATCAATCACGACAGACCGGCGGGGCGCGGCCCCGCGCTCGGGCGCTACCGGGGCGATGAATATTATTCGGGGGGTGCCTACTATTTCTCCACCCACGCCGCGGCCGAATTCTGCTATCTGCGCGCCGCCGTGCTGAAGGCCGAAGATCCCGAAGCCGCCGCTCGACTGAAAGCCCGGGGCGATGGCTATCTCGAAACCATCCGGGCCTTCACGCCGGAGGATGGCGAGATGTCAGAGCAGTTCGACCGCAAGACGGGCGAGCACACTTCGGCAAAGCACCTCGCCTGGAGCTATGCGGGCTTCATCAGCGCGGTGGAGGCGCGGAGGGCGGCATGATTCCCGGGTGCGCGGACGTCTCGTCCGCATCTTGAACCTTAACGTTGGCAGGAGAGGAAGATGCGGACGAGACGTCCGCGCACCCGGGGTTCTGCCGAGGACGTCCGCGCTCCCAGCGCAGCTACTCCATCACCGCACTGTGATCCATCTTCGGTGCCTGCTTGGCCTTCTTCAGGAGGAACACCAGCGGCATCACCGCCAGCGACATGATCATCATCAGCTTGAAGTCATCGATGAAGGCGATGACGGTTGCCTGCTGGGTGATCATGCCTTCGATCGCGGTCAGGCCGCTCGTCGAGAAGGGATGCATGGCGTGGGTCGACGCCATTTCGCGCATGGCGGGGTTGTAGCGCGTCACATAGGTGGCAAGGTTGGCGTGGTTGACCTGCGTGTTCTCCGTCAGCAGTGCCGAAACCACCGAGATGCCGACACTCGAGCCGATATTGCGCGAGAGATTGTAGAGCCCGGTGCCGTCGCCGCGAAGTGACGCGTTGAGGGTCTCGAAGGTCACGGTCGTCAATGGCACGAACAGGAAGCCGAGGCCGGCCCCCTGCACGAAGCCGGTGACGACGATGCGGGTCTGCGAGACATCCGGCGTCCAGGCCGTCATGTCGTACATGGCCCAGGCCGTCAGCCCAAGGCCGATCAGCAGCAGGATGCGCGTGTCGACCTTGCCGATCAGCCGGCCCATCAGGAACATGCAGATCATGGTGCCGACGCCGCGCGGGCCCATGACGAGGCCTGCGGTGACGACGGGGTAGCCCATCAGCGTTTGCAGATAGGGCGTCATCAGCGCCATCGACGCGAGATAGGTCACGCCCACGACGAAAATGAAGAGCATGCCGACCGAGAAGTTGCGGTCGAGGAACAGGCGCGGTTTGACGAAAGTGTTCTCGCCCGTGAAGGTGTGCACCAGGAAGATATAGAAGGCGCAGGCCGCGATCAGGGCCTCGATCTGGATCTCACCCGACGAGAACCAGTCCTTCTGCTCGCCGCGGTCGAGAAACATCTGCAGGGCGGCGATGGCGATGGAGAGCATGCCGAAGCCGAGCCAGTCGAGCCTGGCGAGCATGTTGCTCTTGGTCTCGGTCACGAAGGCCATCACGCCCAGCATGGCGGCAAGGCCGATCGGCAGGTTGATGTAAAACACCCAGCGCCAGGAAATATTGTCGGTAAGCCAGCCGCCGATCACGGGCCCGAGCACCGGTCCGACCATGACCGAGACGCCGAACAGCGCCATGGCCGAGCCGCGCTCCTCGGGCGCATAGATGTCGAGGAGGATCGATTGCGACAGCGGCACCAGCGAGGCGCCGAAGAAGCCTTGCAGCAGGCGGAAGCCGACGATCTGGTTGAGGGACTGCGCCATGCCGCAGAGCATTGAGGCGACCACGAAGCCGATGATGGCCGACAGCAGCACGCGCTTGCGTCCGAACCGGGCGGCGAGGAAGCCCGATGGCGGCGTCATGATCGCCGCGGCGACGATATAGGACGTCAGCACCCAGTTGATCTGGTCGGCGCTGGCGGCAACGTCGCCCTGGATATGGGGCAGGGCGACATTGGCGATGGTGGTGTCCAGCGCCTGCATGATCACCGCGAGGATGACGCAAGCCGTTATGGCGCCGCGATTGGCGACCGGCACGAAGGCCGGGATCGCAAGCGGCGCCCTGCCGGGGGCGGCGGTAGCGGACGCACTCATGGTAGGCTGTCCTTGAAAAGACTTTTTAGCAAAAGGATTTGTTCGAAAAACTTAGTGTAAAATATCAGGGATGCGCGGGGCAGGAAAACCGCTCCGCGCCGCCTTTCAGCCCTTGGCTGGTTCGGCCTTCTTGCCCTGCCAGCGGTCGATGAGGTCCTGCACGAAGTCGGGCAGGCCGCGGGCATGGCCGGTGTCGACACTGACTTCGGCGCTCATGCCTACACGCAGAGGCGGCTTGTTCGGATCATTCTCGATCGTCACCCGCATCGGGATGCGCTGCACCACCTTCACCCAGTTGCCGGTGGTGTTTTGCGCGGGCAGCAGCGAGAAGCTGGAGCTGGAGGCAGGGCTGATGGTCTGCACCTTGCCCTTCCATTCCACGCCCGGATAGGTGTCGACGGCGATCGTCACCTCCTGGCCGGGCTTGACATAGGTCAACTCGGTCTCCTTCGGGCTGGCGTCGATCCACATATCGTTGGTCGAGACCAGGTTGAAGGCCTGCTGCGAGGCCTGGAGATATGCACCGGCCTGCAGGCTGTCGACATTGGTGACGATGCCGTCGAAGGGCGCCTTCACCATGGTGTCGTTGAGGTCGCGTTGGGCGTTGTCGACCGCCGATTTCGCCTGCAAGTAGAAGGGGTTCTGCTCCACCGGCTGCGAGGCGTCGCCGCCGAGCTGGGCCAGCATCGCCTGGGCCTGTGCCTGTGCCACCAGCACTTTCTGGTTGGCGGCGTCGAGGTCATGCCTGGCCGAGTCGAAATTGGCCTTGGAGGCGGCCGAACTCGTCTGCAGGTCCTGCTGGCGCTTGTATTGCAGCTGGAAGAACGGGATGTCCGCCTTGGCCTGCTCTATCTGGGCCAGAGCCAGCGTATAGCTCGCCTGCAGTGTCACCACCTGGTTGCGCACCGTGCCGAGCTGGGCCTGCGCGCCGGCGAGCGCGATCTTGTAGGTGTCCGGACGCAGGCGATAGAGCAGATCGCCCTTCTTCACCGTCTGGTTGTTGTGCACGTCGATCTCGATCACCGTCCCGGCGACATCGGTGGAGACGCCCACGGTGGCCGCACCGACATAGGCATTGTCGGTCTCCATGACCTGTCCGCCGGTGACATAGTAGTAGCCGCCCGCCACCAGGGCGACGGGCAGGAAAAGGAACAGGAGCGGACGCAGCAGCGAGCGCTTCTTTTTGGGGGTCGGGGCGGCGACTGGCGTCGCAGGAGCCGGTGCCTGGGAAGCGTTTGTTGCTTCGCTGGGCTGCTCTACTGCGGGTTTGTCGGGGGCGACGCGATTTTCGATACGCGTGACATTATTACTTCCGTCAGCCATGACTTGCCTCTTTGCCATCGACCGGCAAGCGGCAGGCTTCCAGCAGATTGGACTTCATAATTGTTAAGGTGTTGAGCAATTGAATACGTTCCTGGTCCGATATGCCGGCCAGGGCCTCTGCACGAGTTGCTTCTCCGATACCCCGGATTTCGGTAAGAAGGGGGTAGGCTTCGGGTGTCAGGAAAAGCAGCCAGATCCGCCGGTCCGCCGCATGCTGGCGCCGCTCGACCAGGCCGCGCGCCTCCAGCTTGTCGAGGATGCGCACCAGCGTGATGGGCTCGATTTCCATGATATCGGCGAGCCCGCCCTGATGGATGCCTTCGTTCTGCGACAGATAAGCAAGAGTTTGCCATTGCGAACGAGTCAGTCCCAGGTCGCGCGCCCTTTGCTCGAAACGCTTGCGCAAAAGGCGCGCCACGTCATGCAGGACAAAGCCAAGGGTTGGTTGTGTGAGCATGATCAGGACAGACTCTGTTGATAATGAGGTTGCTTATGATCCATGTTATCTATAACAAGGTTGCAGGGATTGCAATCGCTGAAATGGCTCGGGTGAAGGAAATGGGCCGCTATCACATGAAATTTGATCGTCTGATGATGGTTTTCGCCGCGGGGGCCGCATTGGCGCTCGCTGGTTTCATCATGACGCTGGGGGCGGAAACTGCCCGCGCGGCGCCCAATTTCGTCAGCTGCGGCGGGGCTGCCATGCTCGGCGGCGCCCAGCTCAACTGCAGCCACCTCGAGCCTAAGAAGCCGGCGCAATTGTGCAATTTCAGCTGGAGCCTGCTCCTGCCGAACAATGTCCCGCAGGTCGTGAGCGGATCCTTTCTGCTGCCACAGGGGGCCAACAATGCGATCGTTTATCAGGGCACCGGCTTTGTGGGCTCCCTGACCGCACCCGTCATCCTATGCGCCGATCAGCATTGAGCGACCTTTCATAATCCTTTGTGCATCCGTCGGGATTTCCACAAAATCCCTGCGGTATGGCCGCAAAGCTGCCTCGTTTCGTTCAGCCTTTATACAAACAAGGCGCGCTATCCATGTCGGTAGCGCGTAAAGATAGGCTGGGAGCCACATCGCCTGCCCTGTATGTGCCACCTGCGCGCAGGCGAGCCCGGTAAGAAAACGAGGGCCAGGATATGATCTCAAGGATGAGGACTGCCATCGGAACGTTGCTTGTTCTGATGGTGGTGACGATGCTGCTTCCGCCGGCCTGGGCCCAGGATGCCCAGGCGCCATCGCCCCAATCGCAACAGGAAAAGCGCATTGCGCTGGTCATCGGCAATTCGTCCTATGCGGGTGGCACCTTGCCAACGACCGCTAATGATGCCGGCCTGATCGCCCAGACTCTGCAGGCGGCCGGATTCGACGTTGTCGGCGCCCGCGACCTGGACCAGGATGCCCTGCGACACGCCTTCCGCGACTTCCTCGACAAGGCCGGGCAGTCCGGCCCCGATACCGTCGCCTTCGTCTATCTCGCCGGCTATGGCGTCCAGCTCGAGGGGCAGAACTACTTCGTGCCCGTCGAGGCGAAGCTCGCGACGCCGGCTGCCATTCCCTCCGAGGCCGTCCGACTTTCCGATTTGATCCAGCCTTTGGCCGGGCTGCATCTCAGGGCGGACATGGTCGTCATCGATGCCGCCCGCGCCAATAAATTTGCCCAGGGCGACCAGCCTCTTGCCGGTGGCCTCGCGCTGATGGACGCCAACCCCAATTCGCTCGTCGCCTTCAACGCGGCGCCCGGCACGGTGGCGCCGCAGGAGCAGGGACCCTATGGCGCCTATGCCCAGGCTCTCGCCGAGACAATACGGGTCGGCGGCCTCCCGGTTGCCGATGTGTTCGACCGCGTGCGCCTGCGCGTCAATGAGCAGACGCAGGGCGGCATGCTGCCCTGGAGCGTCTCGCGTATCAGCGAGCCCTTCGTGTTCTTCGATCGTGGGCAAGGCGCACCGCCGCCTCAGGCGACCTATTATGGGGACAAGTCGCTGCAGTCCAAGCACATTGCCGACTTCGATGCGCGCGATGCCTATGCCGCCGCCGTGGCCCGCGACACCCTGCCGGCCTATCAGGATTTCATCACCGCCTATCCTCGCGATCCGATGGCCAAGCGCGTGCGTGCCATCATCGCAGCCCGCCGCGAGGCCATTACCTGGCGCGAGACCTGGACGCGCGACACGCCCAATGCCTACTGGTCCTACCTCAGACGCTATCGGCGGGGGCCACATGCCTGGGATGCGCGTCGCCGCCTCGACTATCTCTCGGCCGCACTCGAGCCGCCGCCCACCTTCGACGTGATCGACTACGACGTGCCGCCGCCGGAAGAGGACGAGATCGTCTATGTCGATCGCCCCGTCTTCATTTTCTCGGATCCTGATTTCGACCTGCCTCCGCCGCCTCCGCCGCCGATCATCTTCCTGCCGCCCCCACCGCGCGAGTTCATCGTGCTGGCGCCGCCGCCACCGCCGCCTGATCCCTATCTCCTGCCGACGCCCCCCTTCGTTGCGGTGCCGGACTGGGTGAGGCCGCCGCGCTATGTCGAGCCGCCACCACAGAATTTCATCTTCAACAACATCCACGATGCGCGGGTGATCAATGAACGGATCAACGAAGCGCCGCGGCAGGAGGGCCTGACGCCCGGCGAGAAGGCGGGAGCAGCGCTTGCCATCGGCGCCGGCGCCGCTGCCGTTGCCCTGCCGCTGTTCCTGCGCAACCGCGCGAACCGTCCGCCGGCGCAGGGGCAGCCCGGCGTCGGTGGCGCTCCCGTGCTGCCCGGTGTCGCGCCGCAGCCGGGGCGTTTGCCACCGGCCCAGACCCTTCCCGGCATGAACGGTCAGCCCCTGCCGCTCAACAAGGGTCGTCAGCCTTTGCCACAGCCCGGCGTCATTCCCGGCCAGCAGCCGGGCGGAAAGATCCAGCCCGGCCTGCAGCCGAGCAACCAGAACCAGCCCGGCACCTTCCTGCCGGGGCAGCAGAATCAGCCGAACCAGCTCAACCAGCCGGGTGCCGGGGTCGCGCCTGGAGTTGCCGGCCAGCCGGGGCAGAAGGGAAACCTCCGTTTCCGCAAGCAGCGAGGCAACGCACCCCTGCAAGGCGGGCAGGTCCAGCCGAATGTGCAGACCGGCCAGCCTGTACCCGGTGTGGGTCAGCCTGTGCCAGGTGTGGGTCAGCCTGTGCCCGGTATAACTCCAGGCAAGCCACAAGCCGGCCGTAGGCGCCTGCCCGGCCAGCAACCGGGTGCGCCGGGTGGCGCCGGATCCGGGCAACCGCTGCCTGCGACGCCTGTCCAGCCTGGCGGCCGGCAGCCGCCCGTGCCGGGTCAGCCCGCCCTGGAGCCGGGTGTCACGCCACAAGGCGGTCAGCAGCCATTGCCGCGGGCCAAGCGCTTCAACCAGGCGGCGCCGCCGCAGGGCGGCCAGCCGCAGACGAACAATCCTCCGCAGCGCTTCAACCCGCAGAGCGGCCAGAGGCCGCGGATGCAGTTCCAACCTCCGGGGGGCGAGCAGACGCCTCGCCAGCAGCTGCGCCCGCAGCCGCAGTTCCAGCCGCGTCCTCAGCCCCAGATGCAGGTGAGGCCGCAACCGCAACAGCAGCCGCGTCCTCAGCCGCAGTTCCAGCCGCGTCCTCAGCCGCAGTTCCAGCCGCGTCCTCAGCCGCAGTTCCAGCCGCGCCCGCAGCCCCAGATGCAGGTCAGGCCGCAACCTCAACAGCAGATGCGCCCGCAGCCGCAGGTCCGTCCGCAGCCACAGCCACAGCCGCGTGCTCCCGCTGCGCCTGCCGGACGCCCCTGCGGCCGTCCGGGCCTGCCGCCCTGCCAGTGAGTTCTGCCGCCTCGTCGGCAGGCTGAACAGCCGCCCGGCCCGCAAAGGCCGGGCGGTTTGCTATTCGCTAAAGCAAATCGCTCTAACTCCTTGTTTTAACGCGACTTTGCGATTCTTGGCGATTCCAAAACCGGAAATCACGGACCCCATCCTGGGAGCGCCGTGTTCATGGATTCCGGCGTTCCCACTCACAAGCAAAGCTTGTGAGGATTCGCTGCAGTCGGAATGACGGCGCCCGTCGACGCGCAGATATGCCGGTTTCAGCCGTTGTCTTCGTTCGTCACCACGGCCAGGTTCGCATAGCCGTCCTTGTTGTAGACGTCGTCGCGGAACTCGACGAGGCCCTCCGGCGTCGCCCAGGCGGTAACGTAGACCCAGAATACCGGCACCTTGGCCGTCGGCATTGCCGTGATGCGGGCGCCGGAGCGGATCACCTCGTCGATGCGGTCGCGGGTATATTCGGTGCCCTGCAGGATCCAGGCGCAGAGGTCCCGCACATCCTGCACGCGGGCGCAGCCGGAAGAATCGAAATGGTACTCGGAGCCGAACACCGACTTTTCCGGCGTATCGTGCATGTAGACGCCGTACTGGTTGGCGATGTTGATGCGCACCTGGCCGAGGGAATTGTCAAAGCCGGGATCCTGGGTGAAGCGCATGCGGGTCGCCTCGTCCGTATTCCAGTCGATCTGGCTCGCCTGGATCTCCTGGCCCTGGGGGTTGTAGATACGGATATGGTGCTCGGTCAGATACCCCGGATCCTTCTGCATCAGCGGGATCAGGTCTTTCTTGATGATGGAAAGCGGCACCGTCCAGAACGGGTTGAAGTTGACGTTCTGCACCACGGTGGAGAGGATCGGTGAGGGGCGGTCCGGCTTGCCGATCACGGTGTTGTGGCGCTGTTCGACCACGCCGTTGCTGACGGCCTCCACTTCGGTCGCCGGGATGTTCATCATGATGTAGCGGCTGCCGAGATTGCCCATCTCACGCAGGCGCACGATGTTCATCTGGAGCTGCTTGATGCGGACGTCGATGGGAATGGCGAGGGCAGCTCGCGAGGTATCGCCAACCACGCCGCTGGCCTCGATGCCATGCCGGGCCTGGAAGCGCTTCACGGCCCCGGCGAGATAGGAATCGAACACTGGCGAGCGTCCAAGCGAGGGGGCGAGGTCGCCGGAATTCACGAGGCGCTGGCGCGCAACGACACCACGTCGGCATTGTCGTCACCGAGCTGCAGGCGCTCATTCCCGCCCACCTGCGGCCAGCCGCCCTGCGCGGCGAGTTCCTGGTATTTCGCCAGAGCCCGTTCCGTTGCCTCGATCGTGCCTGATGAAAGCAGCGGGGAGGAACTTACGGCCGCATCGAGCGGGCTGGCGATCGAATCATACCCCTCCCTCATCTCCATCTGGCCGAGGCCAAGATCGTTGGCCAGCGCGGTGCGCGACAGGGCGGTCGATGCGGCACCGCCGGCCAGGAGGGCAAGGATGTGACGACGGGAAGGGGACAAGGACATAATCGAAACGACCTGCTGGTGGATATCGGAAAATTTCAACGCTGCTTTGCTTAAGGAAAAGCGCAGAAATGATGCCGGACTACCAACCAGGAGGCGAAGTCACTGAGATTTGACGGGACGTTACAGGCAGTGAGGGGAGGAGGCACAATTGGGGGAAGGCTCGGGTCGCGCCTTTCGGAATAATACACACCTCATCCCGTCCGATTCATTCTCGCTCACACCGTCTTCAGCATGCCGCCGTCGACGTAATAGGCCGAGCCCACCGAATAGGTCGCCTTGTTCGAGCACAGGAAGACGAAGAAATTCGCCATTTCCTCCGGCGAGGAGAAGCGCTTGATCGAGGCGTTCTCGTGGGCGACGCCATCGAGATAGCCCTGCCAGTCGCCGCCCTTGCCGGCGGTGAGCTGCTTGGCGGTCTTGATCCAGTCGGGCGTCAGTACCAGGCCGGGATTGACCGTGTTGACGCGGATATTGTCCTTGATCACCTCCTCGGCCAGCGTCTTGGAGAACATCATCAGCGCCGCCTTGGTGACGTTGTAGATCGGCTCGTACCAAAGCGGCTGCAGGGCGCAGATCGAGGCATTGTGCAGGATCACCCCGCCGCCACGCTGGCGCATCATCGGCACGAAGCCGCGCGCAAGGCGCACCGCCGCCATCACATGCAGGTCCCAGTAGGCCTGCCATTTCTCGTCCGGGGCCTCCATGATCGTCTCGTTGGATCCCGTGCCGGCATTGTTGATCAGGATGTCGGCGCCGCCGAAGGCCGCCTTGGTCTGATCCACCAGCTCACTGATCCCGTCCACGGTGGCGACATCGCAGGAGACGCCGCGCGCACGCACACCGAACTCAGTCTCGATGCGCTCGGCCTCGACGGTCACGCGCTCGGCCTGCCGGGCGGCGAGCACGACATGGGTGCCCTCGGCGGCCAGGCCCTCGGCGATGGCGAGGCCGATGCCCACGCTCCCGCCCGTGATGACCGCTACCTTGTCCTGCAGCCCGAGATCCATGGCTGGTTCCTTCCCTCGTCAGAATCCGCCGACAACATAGCCACCATCGACGGGCAATGTCGTGGCTGTCACGAACATCGAGGCGGGGGAAGCGAAGAAAATGGCTGTGCCGACGAGATCGTCCACCGTGCCCCAGCGCTTGAGGGCGGACTTCCTGGCGATCTTCTCGGCGGGCACGGGATCGGTCCACAGGGCCTTGGTCATGTCCGTCTTGTGGTAGCCAGGCGCGATGGCGTTGACGCGGATGCCTTCGGGGCCGAATTTATGAGCGAGTGCCCGCGTCAGACCCATGATGCCCGTCTTGGAGGCGCAGTAGGCGGGAACGCTGTCATCGGCGAGGTAGCTCAGCATCGAGGCGATATTGATAATCACGCCCTGCGACTTTTTCAGCAGCGGATGGGCGGCCATGGAGAGGCGCATGGCACTGTTCATGTTGACGTCGACGACCTCGAGATAGGTCTCTTCCGTCCATTCCGCGTCCGGGCGGGCGATGCCCTGGGAATTGACCAGCACGTCGAGCTTGGGCAGGACGGCGAAGAAGGCATCCACGGCCTGCCTGTCGCGCACGTCGAGTTGCTCGAAGCGGATGCCGCTTTCCGCATTGGCGGCCTTTGCCGCGGCGAGACGCGCGCTGGTCGAGCCGGTGGCGATTACCTCCGCGCCAAGGCGGGCAAAGCCCTGCGCGAGGGCAAGGCCGATGCCGCTGGAGCCGCCCGAGACCACCACGGTCTTGCCGGCGAAGAGATCGGGACGGAAGGCGGAGAGAATGTCCTGCATGGGGATTTCCTTGGGAGTTGTCATTTAGACCGGTCTCGGGCCGGTTCGGTTTTGCCAGAGATGACAGAGGGGCCTTTGTCAGTCCGATAGTGACAGGCCGGAGGTCTCATTTCTGCTCCAACCGGTCGAGGTCGTCGTAGAGCGCCTGCGAATGGCGGTAGAGCTTGTCGAACACAGGCTGCATGCGAGCGTAGGTCTCGGCCCAGGCCGGGTCGGGCAGGATCTCCTGCTCGTAGCGCACGAAATGAGCGATGGCGTCCTCAACCTTCGCAAAACCGCCGAGCGCGGTCGCCGCCATGGCGGCGCAGCCGACGATGCCGCATTCGGTCTCCCGCGGCACCAGGATGGGGACGTTGTAGGCGCTCGCCTTGATCTTCAGCCAGAGCTCGGTCCTGGCGCCGCCACCGGAGGCGACGACGCGTTCGAGCTTCTGGCCGGTGGACGCCTCCATCACGCGGATATGCCGGTTCACCGCGAAGGCGACGCCCTCCAGCGTGGCGCGGTGGAGATGGGCAAGGCCATGCTTGGCGCCGATGCCGAAGAACTGGGCGCGCGCATTGCGGTGGGCGCCGAGCCGCTCGCCGGCGAGGAAGGGCAGGAAGAACAGGCCATCGGCGCCGGCCGGCGCCTCCGCCGCCTTGGCGACGATGTCGCCATAGGAGAGCGATTTTTCGTGGAAGGCACGCCGCGCCCATCGCATGGCGTCGCCTCCGGTTTCAAGCAGGGTAAAAGGTCCCCAATGGCCCTCGACGGTGCGCACGTTGCAGATCTCCGGATCGAGCAATGGCTGCGGCGTGATCAGGGTGATGATGGAGGAGGTGCCCATCACGTCCGAGGCCGTGCCGGGGCTCACCACGCCCGAACCGAGTACAGCCACTGGATAATCGGCGCCACCCACCAGGACAGGAATGCCTTCGGGCAGGCCTGTCTCCCGGGCTGCCTCGGCGGTGACATGGCCGAGAATATCGAGGGGCGAGCGGATCGGCGGCAGCTTGGCTGCGTCGAGGTCGAGGCGCTCTATCATGGCTGATGACCATCGGCCCGTCTGCGGGTTCATCAGGAAGCTGCAGGAGGCATCGCCCTCGTCCATGGCGATCTCGCCGGTGAGGCGCAGATTGATGTAGTCCTTCGGCATCAGCGCAGTGGCGGCCGCCTGATAGGCCTCAGGATCGTTGTCGCGCAGCCAGGCGAGCTTGAAGCCGGGCCAGGCCGGCGTCGGTGGATTGCCACTCTCGGCGAGATAGGAAGAGGGCGGGTTCGAACGCTCGAACTCGGCAACCAGCCCGACCGTGCGCTTGTCGTTCCACAGGGGAGCGGTGTCGCGAGTGAGCCGGCCACGGCTGTCGACCAGCACCGTGCCATGCATCTGGCCGCAGGCGGCGACGGCGGCAATCCGGGTCTTCACATCGGCATGCCTGCTGAGGACTGTGCGGATAGCCGTCACCGTGCCGGTCCACCAGTCGGCCGGGCGCTGTTCGGCCCAGCCGAAGGCCGGCACGATCTGGTCATATTCGCTCGCCGCGATTTCGAGAATGGCGCCGCTGCCCGCATCGACCAGGGCCGCGCGGGCGCTGCCGGTACCGACATCGATGGCAAGGATCAGATCGGTGGTCATGCCAGATCTTTCGATTCTTGATCTTTCGGCGCTTGGCCTTTTCCGTTCTCGCTCACGCGCGCATCCTGCCTGGAAGGAAGACATATTTCCGGAGTGATGCTACGCACGCTCAGGCCAGTCAACCGCAAATTGAGCATATTTATGCTGCATCGCAATAAATATATTCCATATCTTGCGATCTTTTACCTTGATATGTAGCATTGCTACATAATTTTAGTGGTAGGGGTTGCCCGCACGCCAACCCCGGGAGAATCGAGACATGGCCGCCAACCCCCTTGAAACGATCGAGAAGATCGGCGTCGTGCCGGTTATTGCGATCGAAGATCCCGCTCATGCCCTGGCGCTCGCCGATGCGTTGGCGGAGGGCGGATTGCCGATCGCGGAGATTACGTTCCGAACCAAGGCGGCGGCCGAAGTGCTGGCCATCCTGAAGGACAAGCGCCCCGATTTCCTGGCTGGCGCCGGCACCGTGCTCGATCTCGAATCCGTCAAGGCCTGCAAGGACAATGGTGCGAAGTTTGCGCTCTCGCCCGGCTTCGACCCGGAGATCACCGCGGCCGCGAGGCATATCGGCCTGCCCTTCGCCCCAGGCATCATGACACCGACCGACCTGACGCTGGCGACGCGTGCGGGATTTCGCCTGTGCAAATTCTTCCCCGCCGGCATCGCCGGTGGCCCCAAGGCGCTGGAGGGCATCGCCGCGCCGTTCAACCATCTCGGCGTGCGTTTCATTCCAACCGGCGGCGTCAGCCTCGAGACGATGGGCGATTGGCTTAGGCACCGCTTCATCGCAGCGGTCGGCGGTACCTGGATCGCCAGGCCCGAGGATATGCGCGAGGGCAGATTCGCTGAGATCACCGCCAAGGCGAAGGCCGCGGTCGAGCGCGCCAGGGCCATCCGTGCAGGTGAAGCATGAGCGCCTATCGGCCCGCCACCCAGCCGACGCTCTATTTCATCGGCGTCACCACCACCAAGAGTTCGATCATGCGGGTCTTCCCGGCCTGGGCTCAGCATCTCGGCCTCAAGGATGCGGTGATCAAGGGCATCGACTTTCCGCTCCACGCCGATCCCGGCGCCTATCGCGAGGCGGTGGCTTTCATCAAGGCCGATCCGCTATCGATGGGTGCGCTGGTCACCACCCACAAGATCGATCTCTACAAGGCCTGCCGCGACATGTTCGAGGTAACAGATACCTTTGCGCTGCGCATGGAGGAGACGAGCTGCATCTCCAAGCAGGACGGAAAGCTGATCTGTCATGCCAAGGATCCGATCTCCTCGGGCCTCTCGCTCGACGGTTTCATTGCCAAGGGTCATTTCGAGGAGACCGGGGCCGAGCTGTTCTCGATTGGCGCCGGCGGCTCCACCATCGCGTTGACCTGGCATATGGGCCGGCAGGAGCGCGGCGCCGACCGGCCCTCCCGCATGATCGTCTCCAATCGCAGCCAGCACCGGCTCGATGAGATCGAGCGGATTCACAGGGAGATCGGCCTTACCGTGCCGGTCGACTATGTCTTGGCGCCCACGCCTGCCGACAATGATGCCGTCACCGCCGCGCTCAAGTCGGGCTCGGTTGTGATCAATGCCACCGGCCTCGGCAAGGATGCACCAGGCTCGCCGCTGACCAACGCGGTCGTCTTCCCCGACCACGGCATCGTCTGGGACCTCAACTATCGCGGTGACCTCGTCTTCCTCGACCAGGCCCGCCGGCAGCAGGCCCGCCGGCACCTGCAGATCGAGGATGGCTGGACCTATTTCATTCATGGCTGGACCCAGGTGATCGCCGAGGTCTTCCACATCGACATTCCCACCTCCGGTCCGGATTTCGACAAGCTCGGCGAGATCGCCATCGCGGCGGCGAAGGGCTGAGCGATGGAACGCATCCTCGTCACGCCGCGTTCGCTGACATCGACGCCCCATCCACTCATCGAGCAGTTGCGCGACCAGGGCCATGAGATCGTCATGCCGACGCCCGGCAAGTCGCCCGAAGAAGCCGAATTGCTGGCGCTGGTGCCTGGTGTCACCGGCTGGCTCGCGGGGGTCGAGAAGATCTCGCCACGCGTGATCGAGGCTGCCGGCAGGCTCAGGGCGATCAGCCGGAACGGCACGGGCGTCGACAATCTGCCGATCGAGGTGCTGCTGGAGCGCCGGATCGCGGTGCGCATCGCCGCCGGCGCCAATGCAGCCGGGGTGGCGGAACTCGCCATCGGGCTGATGTTCGCAGCATTGCGCCAGATCCCGCTCTGCGATGCCGGCATCAAGCAGGGCCAGTGGCCGCGCCGCCTCGGCGCCGAAATTCGCGGCCGTACCGTCGGTGTGATCGGCTGTGGGGCGATCGGAGCGGAGGTCGCGCGCCTTGCCGCCGCGCTCGGCGCCAGCATCCTCGCCTTCGATCCACTCCGTCCGAATGTGAATGTCGGGGAGCGCGCGTTGCGCTGGGCCGAGGTGCCGGAGATTTTGGCGCAGTCCGATATCGTTACGCTGCACTGCCCGGCGCCGATCGATGGCAGGCCGCTGGTCGGTGCCGCCGAGCTTGCCTCCACGCCGAGCGGAGCGATCCTGATCAACACGGCACGTGCCACGCTGATCGACGAGGTGGCGGTGCTTGCTGCCCTCGATGCTGGCAGTCTCGCCTGCTATGCCACCGACGTCTTCGATGACGAGCCGCCGACGAGCCTCCTGCTCGCCGCTCATCCACGGGTGATCGCCACCAGCCATATCGGCGGCTTCACCCAGGAAAGCGTCAACCGGGCCACGGAGGTCGCCGTCGCCAATCTGTTGGATGCCTTGCGGCCGGGGGAGGGGTGATGGCCTTCGCGGCCTTGCGGTTTTCCGGGACGCTGGCGCACAAGCTCGCTGCTTGGCGTCCCGGAACGGGCGTCTCGCTCTACTGGCTCGGACAGGCCGGCTTCCTGTTCGATACCGGCCGCATGCGCTTCCTCATCGATCCCTATCTGTCGGACTCGCTGGCGCGGAAATATCGCGATCGCGGCTTTTCGCATGAGCGCATGATGCCCCCGCCAATCGAGATCGCCGACCTGCCGCCGATCGATTTCATGGCCTGCACACATTTCCATACCGATCATATGGATGGCGCGACGCTGGCCCCGATCGCCGAACGTTTTCCTGCCGTCCGCATCCTGGTGCCGAGGGCTTCACTGAAGGTCGTCGAGGAGAAGACCGGTCTTGGGCCGGGCAGCTTCATCGGCATCGATGCCGGCGAGACGCTTGTCCTGGGCGAAGGCGCCGAAGTCACCGCCGTGAGGGCGGCGCATGAGGAATTGACGCAGGATGAGGACGGCCACCACCTTTTCCTCGGTTATGGCTTCAGGCTGGGTGATGCCAGAATTTTCCATTCGGGCGACACCATCCCCTTCGAGGGACAACTAACCGAGATCGAGGCTCTGAAGCCCGATATCGCGCTGTTTCCGGTGAATGGCAGGTCGGAAGCGCTGCGTTCGGCTGGCATTGCCGGTAATTTCACCCTGGACGAAGCCGCCGGAGTCGCCGCGGCCTGCGCCATCCCGATACTTCTGGCGCATCATTACGGCATGTTCGCCTTCAACACGATAGCGCCCGAGGCCGTCGATGCCAAGGCGGCCGCCATGGCCGGCAAGACGAGGCTGCTTCGGGCCAGGGAAGGAATCGAGTATAGGCTGTGAATCCAGCATGACGCTGCGGATTCAGCCCTCCCGCCAAGAGAGGGAACCTAAGAAGGGTGACCAAAGCCATGGCCTCGCCGTATTCTGCCGCCTCCTCCCAGCCTGCGCCCCGGGCCACGATCCAGAATGTGCTCGAAGTCGTCCGCGTGATGCTCGGTGAATTGCGCAAGTCTGATCGCAAGGTGGCCGATCTCATCCTGGCCGATCCCCATCGCATCCTCAACGCCACCGTTGCGGAAACCGCGCTTGCGGCTGGCGTGAGCGAGCCCACGGTGATCCGTTTCTGCACGGCCATCGGCTGCAGCGGTTTCCAGGATTTCAAGCTGCGCCTCGCCCAGAGCCTTGCTTTGGGCACGCCGGCCACCCACTCGGTGCTGCTCGACACCGATCCGCCGGAGGCCGTGGTCGAGAAAATCTTCGACTACACCATCACCAGCCTCGACTGGGCGCGCCACCATCTCGACAAGGAGGCGCTGAAGCAGGCGATCAATATCCTCGAACAGGCCAACTACATCGAGTTCTTCGGCTTCGGCGCGTCGGGCATCGTGGCGCGCGACGCCCAGCAGAAATTCCCGCTCTTCGGCGTGCCCTGCGGCGCGCAACTCGACTCGCACCAGCAGATCATGGTGGCCTCGATGATGAAGCCCGGTGACGTGGCGGTGGTCATTTCCAACACCGGCCGCACCCGCTCCATCATCGATGTCGCCCGAACCGCCAAGGAGAACGGCGCCAGGGTGATCGGCATTACCGGTTTCGAGACATCGCTCGCCAGTCATTGCGACGTCACGTTGCTGGTTGAGACGCTCGACAATACCAACATCTACACGCCGACCATCTCGCGCATCGCGGCGCTGGTGGTGATCGACGTGCTCTCGACCGCCGTCGCGTTGCGCCGCGACGAAGCCCATGTCCGCCGCTTCCAGCGCATGAAGCGGCGGCTAGCGGAGTATCGGACGGGGGAGTGAGGGCTCTTTCCACGCAGCTAATTGTGCCTCAGCGCCCTGAAAACTCTCCTCCTCCGTTGCAGGATTGGCACGACGGGCCGCGCCTGCTCCGCCCGCGCATGTGGAAATCCGCTGCCGTTTCCCAGCGGGGGTTGTTGGTGGAGGTGTTCAGATTGTATGCCTGAGAGCTGAACCGGAATCACTGCTTGCAATGAAGATCGAAATCGACATGGGCACCGCCTCCGGGCCCGGCGGCGCGCCTGCAATGCTCGATGTCGAGGAATTGCTGGCGACGCGCCTGTTGGTGCAGGGCAATTCCGGCTCCGGCAAGTCGCATCTCCTGCGCCGGCTGCTGGAACAGAGCGCGCCGCACGTCCAGCAGGTGATCATCGATCCCGAAGGCGAGTTCGCCAGCCTGTCCGACCGCTATGGCCATGTCGTCATCGACGGCGAGCGCAGCCTTGCCGAACTCGAGCACATCGCCCAGCGCGTGCGCCAGCACCGCGTCTCCGCCGTGCTGGTGCTCGAGAGTCTCGATGCCGAGATGCAGATGAAGGCGGCGGCAGCCTTCCTCAACGCCCTCTTCGATGCCGAGCGCGATTACTGGTTCCCCATGCTGGTGGTGGTGGATGAGGCCCAGCTCTTCGCCCCCGCTGCCTCGGGCGAGGTGTCGGAGGATGCGCGCAAGGTCTCGCTGGGCGCCATGACCAACCTGATGTGCCGCGGCCGCAAGCGAGGACTTGCCGGCATCATCGCGACGCAGCGCCTGGCCAAGCTCGCCAAGAATGTCGCGGCCGAAGCCTCCAACTTCCTGATGGGGCGCACCTTTCTCGATATCGACATGGCGCGCGCGGCCGATCTCCTCGGCCTCGACCGCCGCCAGGCCGAGACCTTCCGCGAGTTGCAGCGCGGCCAGTTCGTGGCGCTCGGCCCGGCCTTGTCACGCCGTCCCCTGCCGATCAAGGTGGGTCCGGTGGAGACGCGTCCGCGCGTGGCGACACCCAAGCTGACGCCGCTGCCGGAAGCGGGCGATGCGGCGCGCGACCTGATCCTGGCGCCCGTGCCCGTTGCTGCGCCGCGGCCCCGTCCGGAACGACGGGTGGCGACGCCGGCGCCGTTGTCGACCACCGAAATTCTCGAACAGCTTGTGCGCGACAAGCCGGCAGAGGGGGGCGGCGAGGAGGCTGCGCCCGCTATTCCGCCAGCCGAGTTGCAACGTGCCTTTGCCCGTATCGCCTTCGCCATCCTGCAGGAGCCGGACGCGACCTTCCGAACCGAGGCGGTGCTCTACCAGGATTTCATCGTGCGCTGCCGCATCGAGCGGCTCGGCGGCACGCCGCCGGCCATGGCGCAATTCAAGTTCCTGCTCAACGCCGCCCGGGCCGACCTCGATCCCGAGGCGGTGGATACCGAGGAATGGCAGCGCGCGCTCGACCAGGCGCGGCTGGTTCCCGCAGACCTGCAGGCCGTCTTCCTGATCCTTGCCGGCGCGGCGATGATGGGCCGACCGTGTCCGCCCGACGCCGAGATCGCACGGCGCTGCGGCAGCCATTCGGGTGGGCGCGCCCGCAGCCAGATCCGCCATCTGCAGAACGCCGATTTCGTGATGACGCGGGTCGACATGCGCGGCGCGCGCATCGCCGTCATCCCCGATCTCGGCTGGGAGACCGCGCCCGGCGATCCCAACGGGCCGGCCCAGGACGAGCGCGGGTTAGCGGCTGCGGCGGAATAATAGCAACGGCTCCAGCGCTAACCGCAATGACAGGAGCCTCAGGGATAATCACGATCGCCAGAACGGCACCAGCATCGGCACGCGGCGGGCATAGGCGTCATAGGCTTGTGGACCGAGGTCACCACGCAGCACGTTTTCCTCCAGCCTCGCCTTCATCACGATGCCGGCAAGGATCACGGCGACGCCAATCAGGCCCACAAGCGTGCCCTTGATCAGGGCGGTCGCCAGCAGGGCCACGATCAGGCCGCTATAGATGGGATGGCGCACCAGGCCATAGGGGCCGGTATCGACGATATGATGATCGGCCTTGATGGTGACCGAGCCGGACCAGAGCGAGCCGAGATGGAGACGGGCCCACCAGCAGAAGGCAAAGCCCGCAAAGGCGCCGAGAACGCACAGCCACGCTCCGGTGAAACTGGGCCACCACAGATGCACAGCCCAGCTGGTGCGAGCCGGTACGGCAAGGATGAGGCCGCCGATCAGCATCAGCAGACGGTAGATCATGACCGCCCGGCCACCCTCCACGTGCAGGGCCTTGCTGGACCAGCGCGCGGCAATGACCCAGGATATCGCCCAGGCGAGCCAAAGACCGATCAGAACCAGACCGGGATGCATGCGGTGTCTCCCCGTCGTTGAACGAGGCAGGCATCGCCCTGATTTATGGCAGAATTTCAAACATTACCTTAAGTAATTTATCCGGAAGCATTAGAAATTGTCGTACCAAGATCCCAATAGGGGAGTATGGTAGTCTAAAGCGGGCCTGAAATTTGCGTGTCCGCGGCGGTATAGATATGGCATAGCAAGCGCCAAAACGGCTCCCTTTTTCTCCAAGCAAGAGCGGATGATGTCTTCCCTGATCGTTCCCCTGATTGTCTGTGGTGGTTCCGGCACCCGTCTCTGGCCCGCTTCGCGCGCCAGCCGCCCCAAGCAGTTCCTACCGCTTTTCGGTGATCTCTCCACCTTCCAGGAGACGGTGCGCCGCGTCAGCGACGTCAGCCTGTTCGGCCGTCCGGTGATCGTCACCAACCAGGACCATCGCTTCCTGGTAGCCGACCAGTTGCTGGCGGTTGGCATCGAGGCTGATATCCTGCTCGAACCCGAGGCTCGGGATTCCGGCCCGGCCATCGCCGCCGGCACGGCCTACATCGCCCAGCGCAATGGCGCCGAGACACCGGTTCTCTCGCTCGCGGCCGATCATCGCGTCCGTGACGTCGAGGGCTTCCGCGTCGCCTGCATTGCAGCGCGCAATGGCGCCGAGATGAACGCCATCGTGACCTTCGGCGTGACGCCGGATCATCCGGCCACCGGCTACGGCTATATCGAAGTGGGCGAGCCCCTCACCGACGGCGTGCAGCATGTGCAGCGCTTCGTCGAAAAGCCGGATGCGGAGACGGCCACGCGCTATGTCCGCGAAGGCTATCTGTGGAATTCCGGCAACTTCCTATACCAGGCCGGCAAGTTCCTTTCCGAATATGCCGAGCGCGAACCGCGTACGGTGGAAGCCGTGAAGGAGGCCGTCGCCAAAGCGAAGGTCGACCTCGGCTTCATCCGTCTCGATGCTGCCGCCTTCAGCCACGCCGACAAGCGTTCGGTGGACTATGCGGTCATGGAGAAGACCAACGTCGCCGCCGTGGTCCCCGCCAGCTTCGACTGGTCGGATGTCGGTTCCTGGAGCGCGGTGCGCGAATTGTCTCCGCAGGACGAGGCCGGCAATGCCAGGCTGGGCGAGGGCGTCTTCGTCAATGCGCGCAACAATCTGGTCTCCTCAGAGCGACCGGTGGTCTGCGTCGTCGGTCTCGATGACCTCGCCGTGATCGCTACCGGCGATGCGGTGCTGGTGGCCAGGCGCGATGACGCCGCCGGGATCAAGGCGTTGGTCGAGAAGCTGAAGCAGAAGCACAACAAGCTCACGCAGGAGCATCTGCAGTCCTTCCGCCCCTGGGGTTCCTACCAGTCGCTGGATCTCGGCTCGCGCCACCAGGTCAAGCGCATCATGGTCAAGCCCGGCGGCCAGCTTTCGCTGCAGAAGCATCACCATCGCTCCGAGCACTGGATCGTGGTGCGCGGCGTGGCGACCGTCACCATCAACACCAACGTCAAGACGCTGCATGAGAACGAGTCGATCTACATCCCGCTCGGCGCCACCCATCGCTTAGAGAATCCGGGCAAGATCGACCTGGAACTGATCGAGGTGCAGACCGGCAGCTATTTGGGCGAGGACGACATCATCCGCCTCGAGGATGTCTACAACCGCGCTGCTTCGTAAGCTGGCGTAGCATGGGAGTGTCGATTACCAATCGACATGCTGCAAGTGCTGTGTTTGTCGGGCGGGAAGAGGGCGATCGGTGATCGCCCTCCGGGTTCGCCGTTCAAAGAAGCCCTCCATGTCTGCCATGGAGGGCTTTTTGTCGTTCCGTGGGCGCTCGCTTACCAGCAGGTATAACCGCCGTCGGCAAGTACGATCGAACCCGTCAGCAGGCTGGCGGCGTCCGAGGCCAGGAACTGCACGGTGGAGGCGATTTCATCGACTTCGCCCATGCGGCCCATCGGCGTCATCTCGAGCCAGGTCTTGAACATGTCCGCATTGTTGGGATCATTCGCCGCGAAGGCGGTGAGCGGGGTGTTGATGTAGGTGGGCGCCACCGAGTTCACACGCACGCCACGCGAAGCCCATTCGGCCGCCAGCGACTTGGTGAGATGGTGAACGCCGGCCTTGGAGGCATTGTAATAGGACTGTTCCTGCGGCTTGTTGACGATGAAGCCCGACATCGAACCGATATTGACGATCGACCCCTTCCTTGCTGCCAGCATATGCTTGCCGAAGGCACGGCAGCACCAGAACACGCCGTTGAGGTTGACGTCGATGACATTGAGCCAATGCTCGTCTGTCACCGTCTCGGCCGGGGTCATCGAGCGGGCGATGCCGGCATTGTTGACGAGAATCTCGACGCCGCGGCCCTGGCTTGCGAGGTCGTCGGCCACCCGGGTGACCTGTTCGGACTTGGTCACGTCCATCTGCACGATCTCGGTGGTGTAGCCCTTGGCGGCGAGGGCCGCCTGGCCCTCCTCGGCGACCTTCATGTCGAAATCGGCGATCACCACCTTGGCCCCGAACTCCACCAGCGCCTCGGCGCAAGCGAGGCCGATGCCACGGCCACCGCCCGTGACCAGCGCATGGCGGCCAGTGAGGTCGAGCTTGTTCTTGTACATTTCAGACGTCCTCTCGTGCGTTTTGCCCCGATACCATCGGGCTGGCGCAGTCAGGCTGTACTTAAGGGACGGTGCGCCGGGCGCGAAATCTAATGCGCGCCGACGATTCGTCGAAGTCCACCCAAGGGGGTTTGTTGGAATTCAGCACAAATTTATTCGCGCAGGCATCAAGGTGACTACCAGCAGGTGTAGCCACCGTCCGCCACGACGACCGAGCCCGTCAGCAGGCTGGCGGCATCCGAAGCGAGGAAATGCACGGTGGAGGCGATCTCGTCGACCTCGCCCATGCGGCCCATCGGCGTCATCTCGAGCCAGGTCCTGAACATCTTCTTATTGTCGGGGTTCTGGGAGGCGAAGGCGGTGAGCGGCGTATTTATATAGGTCGGAGCCACCGCATTGACGCGCACGCCGCGCGAGGCCCATTCGGCCGCCAGCGACTTGGTGAGATGGTGCACCGCTGCTTTGGAGGCGTTGTAGTAGGCCTGCTCCTGCGGCTTGTTGACGATGAAGCCGGACATCGAACCGATATTGACGATCGAGCCCTTTTTTGCTGCCAGCATATGCTTGCCGAAGGCCCGGCAACACCAGAACACGCCGTTGAGATTGACGTCGATGACATTGAGCCAATGCTCGTCCGTCACCGTCTCGGCCGGGGTCATCGAGCGGGCGATGCCGGCATTGTTGACCAGGATCTCGATGCCGCGGCCATCGGCGGCGAGGTCGTCGGCGAGGGCGGTAACCTGATCCGGCTTGGTAACGTCCATCTTCACGATGGTGGTCTCGTGACCCTTGCCGCGCAGTTCGGCCTGGGCATCCTGCGCGACCTTCATGTCGAAATCGGCGATCACCACCCTGGCGCCGGCTTCTGCCAGGGCCTCGACACAGGCGAGGCCGATGCCGCGGGCGCCGCCGGTAACCAGCGCATGCCGGCCGGTCAGCAAATATTTCTGCATATACATCGACATGGCCTTTCAAGAACAGCGAAGGCATGGCGGCGCGGTTCCGGGATGAACCCAGGCGCCGCATGTCCGGGCGAGGGGAGGCGCGCCGGGCCGGCCGGCGCGCCTCATCGCCCATGCTGAGACGAAACGAGGCGGGACATGCCCGCCTCGCGATCGTCACCGAATGGCCAGCCCTTTGTCATCGAAGCGATGAAGGCGATCCGCCTGGGGCGTCAGATGGATGGTATCGCCGGCGCCGAGACTGAACTCGCCTGGGGCGCGGGCGGTGATACGCGTGCCGTCATCAAGGTCGATATGGAAGAAGGTATCGGAACCCAGATGCTCGGCGATGGTGATCTTGCCCTTCCAGGTGCCCTGGGTCGGGGAAAGATCGAGATGCTCGGGGCGGATGCCGACAGTTGCAGCGTTGTAGCCGGAAGCCTGGTTGCCCTTGAGCAGGTTCATCTTCGGCGAGCCGATGAAGCCGGCCACGAAGACATTGCGCGGCTTGTTGTAGAGTTCGAGCGGGGAGCCTACCTGCTCGACATTGCCGGCATTGAGCACCACGATCTTGTCGGCCATGGTCATGGCTTCCACCTGATCATGGGTCACGTAGATCATCGTGGTCTTCAGGTCCTGATGCAGCTGGGTGATTTCCAGGCGCATGTTGACGCGAAGGGCGGCGTCCAGGTTCGACAAGGGCTCGTCGAACAGGAAGGCCTTCGGAGCGCGCACGATGGCGCGACCGATGGCGACACGCTGGCGCTGACCGCCGGAGAGCTGGCGCGGCTTGCGGTCGAGATAGTTGGTCAGGTTCAGCGACGCCGCCGCCTTGGCGACCTTGGTTTCGATGACGTCCTTGGATTCGCCCGCCATCTTGAGGGCGAAGGCGATGTTGTTGCGTACGCTCATATGCGGATAGAGCGCATAGGACTGGAACACCATGGCCAGGCCGCGCTTGGCGGGAGGAGCGTTGGCCATGTCGACGCCGTCGATCTTGATCTCGCCGGAGGTTGTGTCCTCCAGGCCGGCGATCAGGCGCAACAGGGTGGACTTGCCGCAGCCCGAAGGGCCGACGAAGACCACGAACTCGCCGTCGTTGATGTCGAGGTCAAGGTTCGGGATGATGACGACCTCGCCGAAGGCCTTGCGCACGCCACGAAGGTTGAATTGCCCCATTTTACGCAACTCCCCAATTAAAAGTGTTGTTTTGCATCATTTCACCGCACCGAAGGTCAGGCCACGGACGAGTTGCTTCTGTGAGAACCAACCAAGGACCACGATCGGCAGAATGGCGAGTGTAGAGGCGGCTGACAAGGTCGCCCAGAACAGGCCCATCTTGGCCGAGTAGCCCGCGATGAACTGCGGCAGCGGCGCGGCGTCGAAAGTGGTGAGGTTCAGGGTCCAGAACGCTTCGTTCCAGGCGAGGATGGTGTTGAGCAGCAGCGTGGAGGCGATGCCTGGCACGGCCATGGGCGTGAGGACGTAGATGATCTCGCGCCAGAGGGAGGCACCGTCCATGCGGGCCGCTTCAAGGATCTCGCCAGGGATTTCCTTGAAGTAGGTGTAAAGCATCCACACCACGATTGGCAGGTTGATCAGGAACAGCACCACCATCACGGCCCAGCGGCTGTCGAGCAGCCCCCAGGCGTTGAAGAGCAGGAAGAGCGGCATCAGCGCGCCGACCGCCGGCATCATCTTGGTGGAGAGCATCCACATCAACAGGTCCTTGGTCTTCTTGCCCGGTGCAAAGGCCATGGCCCAGGCAGCGGGAACGGCGAAGATCAGGCCGAGAATGGTGGAGCCGAGCGACAGGAAGATCGAGTTGAGCGCCGCCCGGACATAGTTCGATTCGATGAAGATGTTGCGGTAGTTCTCCAGCGTCCAGGTGAAGAAGATGAACTTCGGCGGCAGGACGCCGGCCTCGCCTTCGGTCTTGAAGCTGGTGATCACCATCCACAGGATCGGGAAGAAGATCAGGAAGCCGACCAGCCAGGCGGCAGCGGTCACGACGACCTTGCGTTGGGTAGAGACTGCGCGCGCCATTTCTCAAGCCTCCAGATTCTTGCCGATCAAGCGGATGAGGAAGAAGGCGACGATGTTCGCCAGCACGACCGCGACGAGAGCGCCGGCGGAGGCCGAGCCGATGTCATGGTCGCCCGCCTCGGTGAGGTAGACCAAGAAGGGCAGGTTGGCCGTGTTCAAACTGCCATTGGTGGTCACCTTGATCTCGGCAAAGATGTTCAGAAGGAAGATGGTTTCGATCAGGATCACCACCGTGATGGCACGCGAGAGATGCGGCAGCACGATGTAGAAGAAGTAGGACAGCGGCTTGGCGCCGTCGAGCTGGGAAGCCTCCTTCTGCTCTTCGTCCAGCGACTGGATGGCGGTGAGCAGGATGAGGGTGGCGAAGGGCAGCCATTGCCAGGCCACGATGATGATGATCGAGATCAGCGGATAATTGGTGAACCAGACCACGACTGGCAGATGCAGCACCTGCGAGACCCAGGTCAGCAGGCCGCCATCCGCGTTCATGAACAGGTTCTTCCAGATCAGCGCGGCCACGGTCGGCATCACGAAGAAGGGTGCCAGCACCATGAGGCGCACGATACTCTGGCCCGCGAAGGGCTGGTCCATCAGGAGGGCGATCAGGATGCCGCCGACCACGGTGATGACCAGAACGCTGATCACGATCTCCAGCGAAGCCACGAAGGATTTGATGAAGGCAGGATCGGTCAGGAAGAACTTGTAGTTCGCGAAGCTGTTCCAGTAGAAGTTCGTCGGATCGTCGAGCGTGTAATTGTTCAGCGAGTAGTAAATCGTCAGGACAAGCGGCACGATCATCCAGATGAAAAGCATCAATACTGAAGGTGCAACGGCGACCCTGGCGAGCACACGCGTTTGCTGCGTTGCCATCTCTTGGTCCTCCCCACAGACCGAACCTTGGGTGATTTCTAATTTATATTGAAAGAGGCTGCCCCGGTTATGAGAGACCCGGGGCAGCCCAGTATCAGGAAGGTCAGAAACTGGCCGTCCTGGGAGGAAGTCTTACTTGATGTAACCGGCCTTGGTCATCGTCCGGGTCACGTCGGTCTGAGCCTGCGAGAGAGCATCGTCGACCGAGAGCGAGCCCGCCAGAGCCGAGGAGAACAGGCCGCCCACGCGGGTGCCCATGCCCTGGAACTCAGGGATGGCGACGAACTGCACGCCGACATAGGGCACCGGCTTGACGGTCGGCTTGGTCGGATCAGCCGACATGATCGAGTCGAGCGTCAACTGAGCGAAGGGAGCCGCCTTCTGGTAGTCCGCATTGTCATAGAGCGAAGTGCGAGTACCGGGAGGGGCAGCAGCCCAGGTGCCCTCGGTCTTGGCGACGAGAGCGGCATACTCCTTACTCGTTGCCCAGGAGATGAACTTCTCGGCAGCTTCAGTCTTCTGCGAGCCGGCGGGAACGGCCAGCGACCAGGCCCACAGCCAGTTGGCGTTCTTGCCCATGCCCGTGTTCGGGGCGAGGGCGAAGCCGACCTTGTCGGATACGGTGGACTGCTTGGGATCCGTCACGAAGCCGGCAGCCACCGTGGCGTCGATCCACATGGCGCACTTGCCCTGGTTGAACAGGGTCAGGTTCTCATTGAAGCCGTTCGACGAGGCATCTGGCGGACCGGCCGCCTTGAGCAGATCCACATAGAAGGTAAGGGTGTTCTTCCATTCCGGGGAGTCGAACTGGGGAGCCCACTTCTCGTCGAACCAGCGGGCGCCGAAGGAGTTGGACATGGCGGTCAGGAAGGCCATGTTCTCGCCCCAACCGGCCTTGCCGCGCAGGCAGATGCCGTAGGTGTCGCCGCTCTTGAGCTTCTTGGCAGCATCAGCCACGAAATCCCAGGTCGGGCTTTCCGGCATCTTCAGGCCGGCCTTGTCGAACAGGTCCTTGCGATACATGATCATCGAGGACTCGCCGTAGAACGGCGCGGCATAAAGCTTGCCGTCGAGGGAGAGGCCGTCGCGGATCGGCTTGATCAGGTCGTTGACGTCATAGTTGTCACCGAGCTTGTCGAGGGAGACCAGCCAGCCCTTCTTGGCCCAGATCGGGACTTCATAGGTGCCGATGGTCAGGACGTCGAACTGGCCGGCTTTGGTCGCGATATCCTGGGTGACCTTCTCACGCAGCGCATTTTCTTCGAGCGTGACCCAGTTGAGGGTGATGTCCGGATTGGCCTTCGTGAACTCGGACGAAAGCTTCTGCATCCGAACCATGTCGCCATTGTTGACCGTGGCGATCGTCAGCGTTTCCGCCGAAGCGAAAGAAACGCTGCAGGCGAGCATCCCCGCCAGTGCAATTAGGGTTTTTGCAGTCTTCACCAAAACCTCCCGTGAGAAAGTACGATGCCGTTTGATCGGCTTATTGGGCATTGAGCAGACGCCCAAGACGCGGGCATGTTCTCAACGGTGAGGCAGAATGTCAAGCGGGTGCATGCAACAACATTGTATGCACTGCAGCAAAATCAGGGCAGGGTGGGTAGGGCTGGGCATTCGCCCAAACGCTCCGCCGCGCGTGCGCGTAGACGGTATCCCGGTATGGCTCAAACAGGGGCGGCAGGCCGGTCAGGGCTGTTCGAGCAGGGCTGCGGCGGTCTGCTCGTCCGTGATCAGGCCGGAGAGGAGATCGCCCTTCAGCGCGGCGCGGATCGGCATGATCTTGCGCTGGCCTGCGGCGACGCCGACCACCGGGACGAACCGGGCGAGCCGGTCAGGCCGGAAGCCCGGCAGGCGGTCGGTGTAGTCGTTCTGCAGGATGCGGCCATCCTTGTCATAGGGCCAGGCGGCGATCTCGCCGATGGCGCCGTTCTCGATCAGATAGCGCATCTCGGACTCCAGCACGAAGCCGTCCTGCTGGATCGGCGAGCCCCAGGTGACGTCGCTGACGCCCACATAGACGGCACGCGCCGTCTCCACCATCTCGCGCAGAAGCTTATGAACCGGCTGGCTTTTCAAGGCTTCGCAATGTTCGACGGTGGCCGCGAGCACCGGCATCTGCAGGGGGTAGCATTTTGCTCCCAGCTTGTCGGCGAGGCGCATGGCGATCTCGAAGGGGCTGACGCAACCGTCGCGCGCTGCATTGCCGACGATCGAAACCATCTTCAGTTCCGGGCGCGAGCGGGCCGAAATCTCCCGGACCATACGCAGCAAGGTGCGGCCCGTGGAGAAGCCGAAGACGCCCGAACCGCGCTGGCCGAACTGGGTTTCCAGGATCTGGGCGGCGGCCAGGCCTACCGCGCCGAGGGGGTCGTGCAAACCGTTTGGCACGACCTCGCAGATCGACAGGCCATAGCGCTGGCGCAACTGCTGGGCCAGCGCCGTACACTCGGCGACGGGGCTCTGGATACGGAATTCGATCACACGCTCGGATACCGCCATGGCGATGAGGCGCTGCACGCTCTGGCGGGAGATATCGAATTGCGCGGCGATCTCATCCTGTGTCGCGCCATCGATGTAGTACAGCCACGCCGCCCTGGTTGCGAGATCGAGCTTGCGGCTTTGCAGATCGCCCAGGTCGCTCATTCCAGTCCACCCTTTTGAGTATTTGCCCAGGCTACCCGCGAACGCCCAGTTTTGCCCCTTAGAATGCATTCATCAGAGCACAGCGCAAGCGGAGGATTGGCAGGGGCAATCGATTTATTTCCGCTTTGGGGCAAAAGCCCTACCCCCGGTAGGACTTGGTACCCCGTGGCGACTGCCCGTTTTTCGCGGGTTTGATCAGCGCAGCTTCTTCAGGAGGCCGAGAAGCGCATGGCGCTCCGTCTTGTCGAGCGGTTCCAGGGTCAGATGCGATACTTGCCTCGCCACGGCTGCAAGACGGGCATAGAGATCCTGCCCCTCGGGGGACAGGAAGAGCACGAGCCGGCGGCGGTCGTCCGCATCCGGCCTCGTCTCGATCAGGCCGCGTCTCGTCAGTCTTTCGACCACGCCCTTGACAGTGGCCACGTCCATCGCGGTCAGGCGGCCCAGCATGTTCTGGCTGCAGGTGCCAAGCTCGGCGAGCTTGGCAAGCACGGCCCATTGCATCGGCGTGAGGTCCTCCCCCAACTGCTCGGCGAAGAGGGCCGCGTGGCGCTGATAGACCTGCCTGAGGATGAAGCCGACCTGGTCATCCAGCACATAATCCGCCGCAGCATCGGGCAGCTTGATGTCGAATTCAGCCACTTTGTCTTCCGCATGAGAAGGGTGCCGGAATTGCCGGGGATGACAGCGCTATTCCGCGCCGATGAGCCAATAACACGAGCTGATGGTATTCGCTCGGGGCAAGGCTAGCGTGCACTAGCGATCGACGAAAGCCTTTTCGATAACGAAATCACCGGGTTCGCCGTGATTTCCCTCCACCGCACCGCGTTCCTCGAGCAGGGCCTTGAGGTCGCGCAGCATTTCCGGGCTGCCGCAGATCATCACCCGATCGAGGGCAACGTCGAGCGGCGGCAGGCCGATATCCTCGAACAGCTTCTCGGACTTGATGAGGTCGGTGATGCGGCCGGTGTTGCGGAAGGCCTCGCGCGTCACGGTCGGATAATAGATCAGCTGGTCGCGTACGCTCTCGCCCAGGAACTCATGGGCCGGCAACTCGTGAGTGATGCGCTCGCCATAGGCGAGTTCCTGCACCTGACGGCAGCCATGGATCAGGATGATCTTCTCGAAGCGCCCATAGGTCTCAGGATCCTTGATCAGGCTCATGAAGGGGGCGAGGCCCGTGCCGGTGCCGACGAGGTAGAGGTAACGGCCGGGCTTGAGATTATCGAGCAGCAGCGTGCCCGTGGCCTTGCGGCCGACGATGATGCTATCGCCTTCCTTGAGGTGCTGCAGGCGCGAGGTGAGCGGACCATCGGGCACCTTGATGGAAAAGAATTCCAGCGTGTCCTCGTGGTTGGCGCTGACAAGGCTGTAGGCGCGGAGCAGCGGACGGCCGTTCACCGGCAGGCCGATCATGGTGAACTGGCCGTTCTCGAAGCGAAAGCCGGGGTCGCGCGTCGTGGTGAAACTGAAGAGGGTCTCGGTCCAGTGATGGACGCTCAGGACCTTTTCCTCGTTGAAATTGCTCATGCCGGCTGCCTCGCCACTCACTCGTCTCTCATATCGCAGTGCAGATATACGCTAACAATCTGGCAATCAAATAAATAAACGTGGATTTGCGTGAATTAGAACCGATCCACGTTTGCCTGCTTGATCCATAGCAGAAATTCGTTTGTGTACAAACGAGTTTGACAAGCGATTCGTGCTAAGGCCGCGAACAAGCTCTTGCAAAACGGCCGAAAGAAGGAGCATCTAGAGAACCTTGCGGGCCGAGGCCTCAGGTCACGGACACGGCCAAGCGCCGTCCGGCATGTCGTGGAGAGGAGGGGCAGCTCCTTTCCCGGTATTGGAAGAATCACTGAAACGAAGAGGCTGCGGCCGGCATTCGCCGATGCCGCTCGACCTCGTGACCGTTGTCGGCTTGCCGGCATTTGTCATCATGGAGACTGTCTTGAAGAAGCTTTCCCAACTGTCCCTTGGAAGCCTCGACGCTTCGATCGCCATTCCCAAATATGACCGCTCAGCCGTGCGCCCGGGTATCGTGCATTTTGGACTGGGCAATTTCCATCGCGTGCATCAGGCGGTCTATGTCGACCGCTGCCTGCACCGGCCCGGCAATGAAGGCTGGGGCATCTGCGGCGTGGAATTGATCGACAATCCCGGTACGCAGGCCAAGGCCGAAGCCTATCGCGGCCAGGACTGCCTCTATTCCGTGACCGAATATGCGCCTGATGGATCCGCCTCCACCCGTGTGATCGGCGCCATGGTCGAATATCTGCACGCCCCCGCCGATCCGGAAGCGGTGCTGGCGCGCCTGACCAATCCTGACACCAGGATCGTCTCGCTCACCATCACGGAGGGCGGCTACAATCTCGACGAGACCACCGGCGTCTTCAAGCTGGACACCCCCGATGTGGCGCATGATCTTTCCGGCGGCCCGCTGCGCACGGCCTTCGGCTACATCACCGAAGCGCTGCGCCGGCGCCGCGAGAAAGGCATTGCCCCCTTCACCGTGATGTCCTGCGACAATCTCCGGCACAATGGCGATACCGCGCGCAAGGCCATCGTCTCCTTCGCCAGGGGAAAGGACGCGACGTTGGCCGACTGGATCGACGCCAATGTCGATTTCCCCAATTCGATGGTCGACCGCATCGCGCCGCAGATCCCGCCGGCCGTGCGCGACCGCCTCAACCAGCGCAGCGGCATCGACGATACCGTGCCTGCGCTCGGCGAGACCTTCATCCAGTGGGTGCTAGAGGATGATTTCCGCGCCGGCCGCCCGCCCTTCGACGAGGTGGGCGTCGAGTTGCGCAACGACGTTCCGGCCTTCGAGTTCATGAAGGGCCGCATGCTCAACGCTTCGCACATCCTGTTGGCCATGCCCGGCATCATGCTGGGATACCGCATCGTGCATGAGGCGCTCGGCGACGCCAGGCTCTATCGCCTGCTCGAGACCTTCCTCGACCGCGATGCCATTCCGCGCATCGAAGGGCCGAAAGGCGTCTCGCTGGACGCCTACAAGAAGGCCGTGCTGGAGCGCTTCTCCAACCCCGCCGTCAACGACCAGCTCCTGCGCATCGCCTTCGACACCACGGCCAAGATCCCGGTCTTCCATTCCCGGACGATCGAGATGCTGGTCAAGGACGGCGGCGACATCCGCCGCGAGGCCTTCTTCCTCGCCTGTTTCGGCGCCTATCTCACGGGCAAGGACGACAAGGGCGAGGTTTTCGAAGTTGCCGAGCCGCGCCTGACGGAGAATGACTGGACGCTCCTGCGCAGTGGCAATCCTATCGACCTCTTGCGCACCAGCCCGTTCGAGAAGCTCGGCCTTGCCGATCACGCGGCGTTCGCCAAGGCCTATGGCGGCTATGTCGCCTCGATCCAGGCGACCTCGGTGGGCCAGACGCTGGAAGCGTTGCTCGCCGAAACGGCGTAGGCCGGAAGCGTTTTCCTGGGAGCGCGGACTTCCAGTCCGCTCTTGAAACGAAAACGAAGAACAAAAGGGCGCTGCCAGCGGTTTCGGCAGCGCCCCATTTAGGTCGAAGCTCGACCCGGAGGCCGCATCTTTTTCGAAACGTCTTCGTTTCGAGGGCGGACTGGAAGTCCGCGCTCCCAGATCAGGCTCTTCCGCGTTCCGACAGCACAGGCTTGACCCGGAACTCGATGAAGTTCTCGATCTCCCTCAGGCGCCGCTTGGAATCCAGGATGTCCGGGCCGATGCCGTAGCGCCAGGAGATGTCGGTCCGGCGCTTGTCAGCCACCAGAGCCTCCAGATCCGTGAGAAAGCGGTCCGCCGTCTCGCCATCGCGGAAGAAGCCTTCCGAGAGTAGCGTCGGCTTGTAGCGGCGCAGAATCACCGTCAGCTCGTTCAGCGAGAATTCCGGGTGGTACTGGATGCCCCAGAAGCGCCCACCATCATGGCTGATATCGACGGCCTGCACATCGCTGACCGCATTGGCGGCGAGAACGATGGCACTTTCAGGCAGGGCTTCCACCTCGTCGCCATGCACGCAGGGGCTGGTGAAAATGGGCGCCTTACCCTGATAGAGGGGATGGTCGCGTCCTTCAGGCGTCAGCGTGATGTCGCGGGCGATGCCGACCTCGCGGCCCCTCGGATTGGCGCGCACGGAACCGCCGGCAGCCACCGTGGCGACCTGCAGTCCCCAGCAGGAGCCGAAGAAGGGCGTGCCGGACTTGTAGACCTCGCGCGCCAGCTCGACCTGGCGCATCGATTCCGGCTCGGCCTTCCAGATATTGAGGCCGGAGCCGGTGATAACGACGCCGTCATAGCCCTCCAGACCCAAGGCGTCGGGCAGGTTGGCTCCTTCGTCTGCCGGCAGCGCGATGTCGCAGATCGCATCGGGAGCAAGGCTCTTGAGCACGGCCGCGTAGGATTCGGAGGGAGTGAGGCCATAGGTGGCACGGTGACGTTCACGCGCAGCACGCACATTGCCTTCGACGACGAGGAGACGCATCGCACACCTGAAATCATGCTTTGTTGTGGAAGGCTTTAGCAGCCGGCTCCACGCGGGAAAAGAGTAATGCTCCATACAAGATAGACATGAAGGAATGAAAATGAAGCGTTTGATATCAATTGTCGCGGCCGGCGAGGGGCCTTCCTGGGACCTCAGGCGTCTCGCCTGCTCCTGGAAACGATGCGGTTCAAGAGCAGGCGAGACGCCTGCGGTCCCAGGAGCGTCGCGTCACGTGCCGGAAGCGTAACCATGCTCAGACAGCGGTTAGGCGCGGCGGAGGCGCCCTCACCGCTGCCTTATTATCTCAGAACGTCAGTGCCTTCACCTGCACGACGTTCGGAATCGTGTTGATCTCTTTCAGCAGCGGCTCGCTTACCGCCTGGTCGATGCCTACCAGCGCGATGGCATTGCCGCCCTCGAAGTCGCGGCCGAACTGCATATGGGCGATGTTGATGCCGTTCTCGCCCAGCACGGTGCCGATGCGGCCGATGAAGCCGGGGCGGTCGTGATTGGTGATGTAGAGCATGCGCGGCAGGAGGTCCGCCTCCACATTGATGCCCTTGATCTGCACGATGCGCGGCTTGGTGCCGGCGATGATGGTCCCGGCCACCGCGCGGGTGAGGGCCTCTGTTTCGACCTCGAGCGTGATCAGCGAATCATGGTCGCCGGTTTTCTCGCGCGTGGTCTCCTCGATCACGATGCCGCGTTCGCGGGCGACGCTCGGGGCCGCCACAATGTTGATGTCGGCCAGCATCGGGCGCAGCAGGCCGGCCACCGCGGCGCTGGTCAGCGCCTTGATCTTCATGTGGGCAACGTCGCCCTCATAAATGATGCGGATGGTCTTGATGTCGGTCTCGGTGAGCTGGCCGGCAAAGGAACCGAGCTTCTCGGCAAGCGAGATGAAGGGCTTCAGGCGTGGCGCTTCCTCGGCTGTGATGGAGGGGAAATTGACGGCGTTTGAAATGGCGCCGCGCAGGAGGTAGTCCGACATCTGCTCGGCCACCTGCAGGGCGACATTCTCCTGGGCCTCGGTTGTGGAGGCGCCGAGATGCGGCGTGCACACGACGTTGGGCAGGCCGAACAGGGGATTGGCGTTCGCCGGCTCCTCAACGAAGACGTCGAGTGCGGCGCCGGCGACGTGGCCTGATTTCAGGAGCTCGGCCAGCGCTTCCTCGTCGAGCAGGCCGCCGCGGGCACAGTTGATGATGCGCACGCCCTTGCGCGTCTTGGCGAGGGCCTCGCGCGACAGGATGTTCTTCGTCTGCGGCGTCATCGGCGTGTGAAGCGTGATGATTTCGGCGCGCGCGAGGAGATCCTCGAGCTCGACCTTCTCGACGCCCAGTTCCAGGGCGCGCTCGGCGCTGAGGAAGGGATCGAAGGCGATGACCCGCATCTTGAGGCCCACGGCGCGATCGGCGACGATCGAACCGATATTGCCGCAGCCGATGATGCCGAGCACCTTGTTGGTGATTTCGACACCCATGAAGCGGTTCTTCTCCCATTTGCCGGCCTGGGTTGAGGCATCGGCGGCGGGAATCTCGCGGGCGAGCGCAAACAACATGGCGATGGCATGCTCGGCGGTGGTGATGGAGTTGCCGAAAGGCGTGTTCATCACGATCACGCCGCGCGCCGTGGCGGCGGGGATGTCGACATTGTCGACGCCGATGCCGGCGCGACCCACAACCTTGAGATTGATGGCCTTGGCCAGGATCGCCGAGGTGACCTTGGTGGCCGACCGGATGGCGAGGCCATCATAATTGCCGATGATCTCGGCCAGCTTGTCCTTGTCCTTGCCGAGATTGGGCTGGAAATCGACCTCGATGCCGCGATCCTTGAAGATCTGCACGGCGGCGGGGGACAGGGCGTCGGAAATGAGAACCTTGGGGGCGGGCATGGGGAGAGCTCTCTACTGGGAGCGCGGACATTTCGTCCGCTTCTTGGAAATGGGAACCTTGCGGGGATGGTGCCCTGGGATCGCAGGCATCCTTGCCTGCTCTCGGGAACACAACGGTTCAAGAAAGAGCAGGCAAGGATGCCTGCGATCCCAGGAAAAATCAGCCCAACTGGGCGATCGCCTTCTGGAAAGACCATTCCAGCCAGGGCATCAGGGCCTCGACATCCGAGGTCTCCACCGTGGCGCCACACCAGATGCGCAGGCCTGGAGGGGCGTCGCGATAGGAGGCGATATCAAGCCCGGCTTTCTCCGCCTCGATGGCCGAGGAGAGCGCCTTGGCGAAGGCCACCTGGCCGTCGGCGTCGAGCGCCGCCACCTTGGGGTCGACCACCTTGAGGCAGACCGACGTGTTGGAGCGGGTGGCTGCATCCCTGGCGAGGAAATCGATCCAAGGCGTCTTCTCGACGAAGCGCTCGATGGCGGCGAGATTGGCGTCGGCCCGGGCGATCAGTCCGTCGAGGGCGCCCACGGCCTTGGCCCAGTTCAGCGCGTCGAGATAGTCTTCCACGCACAGCATGGAGGGCGTGTTGATGGTTTCGCCTTTGAAGATGCCCTCGATCAACTTGCCACCCTTGGTGAGGCGGAAGATCTTCGGCAGCGGCCAGGCCGGCGTATAGCTTTCCAGGCGCTCGACGGCGCGGGGTGAGAGGATGAGCATGCCATGGGCTGCCTCGCCGCCCAGCACTTTCTGCCAGGAGAAGGTGACGACGTCGAGCTTGGGCCAGTCGAGGCGCTGCGCAAAGGCGGCCGAGGTGGCATCGCAGATGGTCAGGCCCTCGCGGTCGGCGGGGATCCAGTCGGCGTTGGGCACGCGCACGCCGGAGGTGGTGCCGTTCCAGGTGAAGACGACGTCGCGCGTCTTGGCGTCGACCTGGCTGAAGTCGACGAGATCGCCATAGCCGGCCTTGAAGACGCGGGCATCGTCGAGCTTGAGCTGCCTCAAGACATCGGTGACCCATTCGGACCCGAAGGATTCCCAGGCCAGCATGTCGACGCCGCGAGCGCCAAGCAGGGACCACAGCGCCATCTCCACCGCCCCGGTGTCGGAGGCCGGCACGATGCCGATGCGGTAGTCGGCGGGTACGCCCAAGACGTCACGCGTCAGCTCAATGGCTTGCTCTAGCTTGGTCTTGCCGATCTTCGCGCGATGCGAACGGCCAAGCGCAGCGGATTTGAGGGCGTCGGGGGTCCAGCCAGGGCGCTTGGCGCAGGGGCCGGAAGAGAAATTCACCACAGCGGGCTTGACAGCGGGCGTCGTGGCAACGGCGGTCTCGGCCGCCGGCATAGGCAAAGTCATCGCGATGTCTCCATCCTCGCAGATGGGCGTCCCTCGTTGGGGAGGAATGTCCCGCCGCCCGTATGCGCGCTGCCGAGGATGGCGTCAAGAGACTTTCGATGGTCGGGTGCAGGATATTTTCTGGGATCGCGGACGTCCTGCGATACTCACTTTGTAGGACGTCGGCGCTCCCAGGTCGGGTTACTTAACCGAGCCTGCCGTCAGGCCCTTGACGATGTAGCGTTCCAGGAAGATCCCGATCACCGCCAGCGGCGCGATTGCCGTCGTCGACAGGGCGGCCATCGACCACCAGTTGATGCCCTGAGAGCCGGTCTGGCTCGCGACCATCACCGGCAGCGTCTTGGCGTCCGAGGAGGTCAGTAGTGCTGCGAAGAAATATTCGTTCCAGCACAGCACAAGCGAAAGAATGAAGGCGGCCACCATGCCGGGCAGGGCGATGGGCAGGATGATGTGCCAGAACGCGCCCCACAGCGAGAGACCGTCCACCAGAGCGGCCTCGTCGAGCTCGGTCGGGATGGTGTCGAACTGGTCGCGCATGATCCAGATCACGATCGGCAGAACGGTAAGCGTGTAGAGCAGGATCAGGCCGATCGTGGAATCGAGCAGGGCAAGCTCTCGGTAGAGCACCAGGAAGGGCAGGGCCAGCACCACGGGCGGCAGGATCAGCTGCGACAGGAAGAAGAAGGAGATGTCGCGGTTGCGCATCCAGGCGAATTTGTACTGGAAGCGGCTGAGGCCATAGGCGGCGAGCGAGCCGATCACCACGGCCAACAAGGAGGCGCCCAGCGAGGTGATCACGCTGTTGGTGAAGCGGGCGACAAATTCAGCACGCGCCGTCGAGGTGGCGAAGATCGTATCGGGCGACAGGCCGAGCGAGCGCCAACCCTTCCAGTCCGGCTGGAAGTCGAGCCAGGGCAGAAGGTGGCCCTGCGTGACGTCGACGGCCGATTTCATCGAGGTGGACAGCGTCCAGTAGATCGGGAACAGGCAGATGAAAGCCCACAGGATCAGCGCGCCATAGATCAGCGCTCGGCTGAGGATGACGGTTGCCTTGAAGGCAGTGTCGCGGGGCGGGGCGATCGCGGTTACGGCAGCGGTATTGGCCATGATCCATCCCTCCCTATCAGTTGCTGCGCTGCATGAAGCGGCTGGCGAAGTTCAGCAGCATGGTGACGAAGAGGATGATCACGACAAGATAGAACATCGCCAGCGTGGTGCCGTAACCGACATTCGAGCGATCCCGATATTCGCGATAGATGAAGCTCGACACCGTATCGGTGGCGCCGCCCGGGCCGCCGGAGGTGGTGTTGATCACGATATCGGCGAGCTTCAGCTTGAAGATGATCCTGAGCACGATGGCGGTGACGCTGACGGGCAGCATCAAGGGGAAGATCATCTCCTTGAACTGCTGCCAGCCCGAGGCGCCGTCGATCTTGGAGGCTTCCATCACCTCTTTCGGCAGGGCCTGCAGGCCGGCCAGCAGCAGGATCATCAGGAAGGGAATGGAGACCCAGGCATCCATCGCCTCGATGCTGAGACGGGCGATCCAGGGGTCGGTGAAGAAAGAGGGGCTCTTCCAGCCGATGTCGCGCATCAGCCGGGCCACGGGGCCGTAGCGATATTCCATCATCGACTTGCCGACCATCCAGCTCACCGCCACGGGGCTGAGCATGAAGGGCAGGAGGAACGCTACGCGGAAGAATTTGCGCGCCTTGATTTCGGCATTGAGCAGCAAGGCAAGGCCGAAGGCGATGGCGTATTCCACGAACACCATCAGCACGTAGAAGACCATGTTGAGCAGCGCGTTCCAGAAATCGGCGTCGTGGAAGAGCGTTACGAGATTGTCGATGCCGTTGAAGCGCTGGCCGGCGAAGGAGCTGAGGTTCCAGTCGGTGAAGGCGATGTAAAGCCCGAACAAAGTGGGGAAGATCACCATCGCCACGGTGAACAGCACTGCCGGCAGGATGAAAAGCGCCCGCTCTCCCGCCTCCCCGCGCATCAGCACTTGGCCGACGCCGAGCGCGATCGACCAGAGCACGAAGACGTAGAGCACCGGGCGCCAATTGGCGAAGCCGAAGGCAAGCCCCTGATTCTCGTGCAGAAATTGCAGGAGCGCCGCAGCGATCAGGAGGACGGAGGCAACACCGATCAGGATACGCCCGGCCACGAGGCGTCCACTCGAGATCGAGGAGGGGATGTAGGTGGCAGACTGCGGCATCGAGTTCCCTGGGAGCGCGGACACCGCGGCATTTGTCACAAATGAATGTCGCGATGTCCATTGGCGCGACTTGGCGGATTGCGGCGCGGGATGGGAGTGGCGGTCTTCGACCGCCATCCTTTCACGCAAACGCAAGGGTTCGAGAATGGCGGTCAGAGACCGCCATTCCAAATCACATCCCGAGCGAGGCCTTGTAGAGCGCGATTTGCTTCTCGCGGCCTATCTGGTCGGTCAGCTTCTCCCAGGCCGCGGCGATCTGGTCGGCGCCTTCCTGGGCCTTGAGCTGGCCGGCAAAGGTCTTGGCGAGGATGTCCTCGGCAAGGCTGTAATACTGGAAGATGCCGGGAATGCGCGGTTCGATCGCTCCGTTTGGATGATTGTACGAGTTGAACTGCGAGGCGAGATAGTTTGTGATGAAGTCCTTATCGTATCCGGCCGACACCCACTCGCCGATATTGCCCTGGCTGTTGCGGTAGCATTGGAAGCCGGAGGGATAGACGGCCGTCCACAGGGCAAGGTCCTTGCCGCCGAGATGAGCCGCGGCGCTCCAGGCAGCCTTATGCTTCTTCTCGTCCTTGTCGACGCGGGCCATGACGTAGACGCCCCAGCCGAGATAAGCGAGGTTCGGCGCAAAGTTCGGTCCGCTGGCCAGCTTTTCCCATTTGCCCGACTTGGCATTGTAGACATCATCCGAGCCGGGCAGGATGTCGAAGCCGCATTTGTCGCCGATGACGGACGAGTCGTTGGTCTTGGCGTTGGAGCCGATATCGCCCCACCACACGCACATCGAACCCGTGCCGCCCAGGAATTGCTGGAAGCCGGTGGTGTTGGGGTCGGCATTGAGCTGGTCGGCCGGTTCCGACGGCAGGGCGTCGATCACGTCCTGGATGGCACGCACCCAGGCTGGGTTGTTGACACGCGGCTTCATGGTGTCGACGTCGAACAGCCAGGCCTTGTCGTCGGGATGCTTGGCATAGGCGGTGGCGCGACTGCCAAGGAAGTAGAAACCGAAGCCGCCCCAGGCCTTGCAGGCGTCGAGATAGCCATAGGCCTCCTGGCCGCCGATCTGCTTGCCCTTGAGGAATTTCGTTACCGCCTGCACCTGCTGCCAGGTCTTGGGCACCGCCCATTCCGTAGTGTTGCCGGCATCCTTCCAGGCCTTGGCAAGCGCCTCGTCCTTGAAGTAGTCGGTGCGGTAGTTGAAGTTATGCGTGTCGCCGTCGATGGTTACGCGATATTGCTTGCCATCCCAGGTGCCGACGGGGGGCTTGAGATAGTTGACCAGATCGTCGAATTCGATCTGCTTCTTGACCCAATCCGGCATCTCCGAAGCCAGGCCCTTGCCGCAGACATCGCCTTCGAAGGGCGCGCCCATCTCGAGGATGTCGAAATCGACCGTGCCGGTGGCGATCGCCTGCTGCAGGCGTGGGTTGTAGTCGGCCTGGGCGAGGTCGATCCAGGTGATCTTCGCGCCCGTATAGGCCTCCCAAGGCTTCAGGAAGCCGCGGAACAGCAGATTGTGCAGGTTCTGGTTGTTGAGGCCCATGAAGGAGAGTTCGACGCCCGCAAACTCGCCTTCCTTGATATTCGCCTTGGTGGCGCCGAGGCAGAGTTCACCGACCTTCTGCCAGTCCGCATCCGTGGGCGAACCCTTGCCGACGCCAGGGATCTGCAGGATCTTGGTGCGCAGGTCACTCGCCTCGTCCGCCATGGCGGGGGCTACGGCGCTGCTCGCACCCAGGCCACCAAAGGCCGCGATAGCCCCGGCGCCTGCTGCTCCCTTCAGGAGCGAACGGCGGCTCGCCTGGAGCGCGAGGAAACGTTTGTAATCATCCAGTCTCATGTCAAATCCTCCCGTTTCGAAACAGCTCGTTCTTGTTATCGGCCGCACCTAGTACGGCAGGCGGCTTCGAGCCGCGAACCCTGGTGATTTCGAGCGCGTGGATGCTAGAAAGCAGTCTCCGCCGCTGTCAACAAAATAGTGCGCGCTTCTGAGTAAATCTGTGACCGGCTCTTGCCCCATCACTCCAGAGGCTCGATCGGAAGGCCCGGTATATTTCAATCTCTCTTACCGAGAGGGGTACGATACGTACGAAAAATCTGCCGAGACCGCGGGTCGCGCGAGATTATTCCACTTGTATCCCAGTAAAAGCTATCGCTAGATGCGGGCTATTATACTGTTTTCTTGCAGATTATCTCGATAGTTGTAAGGCGCTGACGTTGAACTTCGGCGTTCATCGCTCCGCAAGCAGGATTATATCAGCGATAGGTCTGACCAATGTATCGAAGGGGATATCCGCTCCGTTGGCTCCCGTGCGTGCCTCAGTTCAAGCGCAGGCCCGTCTCCGCATCGAACAGGTGAACCGCTTCCACGGCCGGCGTTAGCGCCAATATCTGGCCCGGTCCAACAGACACGCGCTCGCGGAATACGCCGAGAAGCTTCTGCTCGCCGATATGGGCGAAGACCTGCGTCTCCGAGCCCGTCGGCTCCACGACGACGACCTTTGCCTGCAGGGAGCCGCCGAGCGAGAAATGCTCGGGACGGATGCCATAGATGACGCGCTTGCCCTCGCTGCCGGCGGGGACACCGGCAACCGGCAGCTCCATGCCTTCATCGGTGACGAAGCGGGGCGAGGGGCCGGACTCGAGCCGGCCCCTGATCATGTTCATGGCAGGCGAGCCGATGAAGCCGGCGACGAAAAGGTTGGCCGGCCGGTCATAGAGCTCGAGCGGGGAGCCGATCTGTTCGATGATGCCGTCATGCAGCACCACGATGCGGTCGGCCATCGTCATGGCCTCGATCTGGTCGTGCGTGACATAGATGGTCGTCGTCTTCAGGCGCTGGTGCAGTTCTTTGATCTCGGCCCGCATCTGCACGCGCAATTTGGCGTCGAGGTTGGAAAGCGGCTCGTCGAACAGAAAGACCTGCGGCGCCCGCACGATGGCGCGGCCCATGGCGACGCGCTGGCGCTGGCCGCCGGAGAGCTGGCGCGGATAGCGGGCGAGATAGGGGCCGAGGTCGAGGATCTCGGCGGCCCTCTTCACGCGCTCGTCGATCTCGGCCTTTGGCGTTTTCCGGATCTTGAGGGCAAAGCCCATATTCTCGGCCACCGTTTTGTGCGGATAGAGCGCATAGCTCTGGAACACCATGGCGATGTCGCGATCCCTCGGCGGCAGGTCGTTGACGAAGCGCTCGCCGATCTTGAGCCCACCCTCGGAAATCGGTTCCAGCCCGGCGATCATACGCAGCAAGGTGGACTTGCCGCAGCCGGACGGCCCGACGAGGGTGACGAACTCGCCGTCCTTGATCGTGATCGACACGCCATGGATGACCTGTTGGGCCCCGTAGGATTTCTTGACGTCGATGACATCCACGGAGGCCATAGGGTTGTTTTCCTTGTCAGGCAAATTCGTCGGGCCAGGATTGGTAGCCGAAGAGTTTGCCATCCGGCAAGGGGAGGACCTCCTGGGATCGCAGGCAGGGATGCTCAATTCAGCTTGTATCTCAGGCTGATGCGCAGCTCGTTGTCCCAGATCGTGCTGGCCGCGACATTTCCCCCAGACATTGAGCCTGCACCTGCCTTGCCCAGATCGAGCAGGCGGTAGTCGGCATCGAGCGAAACCTTCTCGCTCACCGCATAGCTCACGCCCGCGCCGACCTGCCAGGCGAAGCGCCAATGGCCCTCGCCCGAAGCGGCGGAGCAGGGGCCGCTGCACTTCAGGTCGTCCCATTGCAAGTGGGCCACGCCGAGCCCCGCGCCGAGATAGGGCGTGATGCCCTTCCAGGTACCGATGTCGTAGTAGAAATTGGCGAGCATGGGTACCGCGCTGAACTCGCCCTTGAGCGTGCCGTTGCAACCTGTGCCGCAGACGCCGGCGAAGCGCTCGGAGAAGTTGCGGCGTCCGAGATAATCGAGCGAAATGTCGCTGCGCAACCAGCCCCATTGATAGCCGATGGCACCGCCCACGGCCCAGCCGGCATGCAAATCCTCGCCTGTGGTGGTGACGCCCGGCACAGCGTAGGGCCGCAGCGAGGGGCTGGCGGGCAGGCTCACGCCCCCGGTGCCGCGCAGATACCAATTTGCGCCGGTGTCCCCGTCGTCGAGACTGCCGGTCTCATCGAGCGAGGGCAGGGGCGGCAGCAGGCCGGCCTGCGCAAGCGTCGGCGCGGCCAACGCGGCAAGACTGGCGAGGAGCGGTAAAGCGAGGCGGCGCATCCGGAGTTCCTAGCCGCCTTCGTCGGCGACTCACTTCAGGTGTTTGAACACCACTGTGAGCGGCATTTCTTAAACCTTTGTTAACCCTAATAAATCGTAAACCCAGTTGCGTTCTCGCCCGAAAGACGCCACATCCGCGCGGGGAGGCACCATGAAAGCCAACAATACCCCGTCCGCCGAGGACGCCATCGTCCGTGTCTCGGGCGTCAGCAAGACCTACAAGACGGGCTTTCGGGCCCTCGGGAACATCGACCTGACCTTGCGGCGCGGCGAGATCTTCGCTCTGCTCGGCCCCAATGGCGCCGGCAAGACGACTTTGATCTCGATCATCTGCGGTATCGTCAACCCGTCGAGCGGCACCATCGTCGCCGACGGCCACGACATCATCAAGGACTACCGCGCCGCCCGCACCAAGATCGGCCTGGTGCCGCAGGAATTGTCCACCGACGCCTTCGAGACGGTGTGGGCCACGGTGAATTTCAGCCGCGGCCTGTTCGGCAAGCCGCGCAACCCGGCCTTTCTCGAGAAGATCCTGCGCGACCTCTCGTTGTGGGAAAAGAAAGACAGCAAGATCAATACTTTGTCGGGAGGAATGAAACGCCGTGTGATGATCGCCAAGGCGCTCTCGCACGAGCCGCGCATCCTCTTCCTGGACGAGCCGACGGCGGGCGTCGACGTCGAGCTGCGCCGGGACATGTGGGAGATGGTGCGGGGCCTGCGCGAGAGCGGCGTGACCATCATCCTCACCACCCACTACATCGAGGAAGCCGAGGAGATGGCCGATCGCATCGGCGTCATCAACAAGGGCGAGATCATCCTGATCGAGGACAAGGTCGAGCTGATGCGCAAGCTCGGCAAGAAGCAGCTGACGCTTACCCTGCAGCAGCCGCTGGAAACGGTGCCCACCGCGCTCTCGGCCTATCGCCTCGACATCACAGACAACGGCAACCAGCTCATCTACACCTTCGACGCCAAGGATGATCCGGAAGTGCTCGCCCGACTGCTTCACGATGTCGGCGAAAGCGGTATCGGCTTCAAGGACCTGCAGACCAGCCAGTCCTCGCTCGAGGACATTTTCGTCAGCCTGGTGGGGGCGCATTGATGAATATCCACGCCATCCGCGCGATCTACATCTTCGAGATGTCGCGCACTTTCCGAACGCTCCTGCAGAGCATCGCCTCGCCGGTGATCTCGACCTCGCTCTATTTCATCGTCTTCGGTTCGGCCATCGGCGCCCATATGAACCAGGTCGATGGCGTGAGCTATGGCTCCTTCATCGTCCCCGGCCTGATCATGCTGGCGATCCTGACGGAAAGCATCTCCAACGCCTCCTTCGGGATCTACATGCCGAGATTCATCGGCACGATCTATGAAGTGCTTTCTGCGCCCGTCTCGGTGGTCGAGATCGTCATCGGCTATGTCGGAGCGGCCGCCTCCAAATCCATTCTGCTCGGTCTCATCATCCTGATCACTGCGCGGCTCTTCGTCGGTTTCTCGATCGAGCATCCCGTCTGGATGATCGCCTTCCTCATCCTGACCTCGGTGACCTTCAGCCTGTTCGGCTTCATCATCGGGGTGTGGGCGGACGGCTGGGAAAAGCTGCAGATCGTGCCGACGCTGATCGTCACGCCACTGACCTTTCTCGGCGGCAGCTTCTATTCGATCTCCATGCTGCCCGAACTCTGGCAGAAGATCACGCTGTTCAATCCGGTGGTCTACCTCGTCAGCGGCTTTCGCTGGAGCTTTTACGGCGTTTCGGATGTCGACGTTGGAGTGAGCCTGGGCATGACCCTGGCATTCATGACGCTCTGCCTGATCGCCATCGTGGCGATATTCAGGACAGGGTACCGGATCAAGGCGTAGTCTAGACTTATCCACGAGCAGAAGGGCAAAGACCCGAGAACGATTGCATTGTCGCTCTCGGAATTACTCATCAGTCTACTGCACTGTAACGGCTCGAACATGTCGAATGAAGACCCCGGGAAGATAAGCGGTGGACCTGGAGTTTTCCTTCGCTGCCATCTGATAGGCGAAATGGTCCCACCCGGTATAGCCAGGGGTCGGAGTATATTCTATGAGAATTCCCTGGACAGGTTTGCGATAACATGCAGGCTGAAGCGCATCATAAGGCGGAGCGGTTGGCACGTCCTTGGCTTGGCGGATCGTGAGAGTACCATGCGAAGGCTGTTCAGTGACAGTGACAGGCGGATAATCCCTGAAAGTGCAATCAGGTTTCATGTCCTCGATGAAAATGACCTTGTTGATTTTGTCCGCCTCGGCCCTGAAGTCCGTCGTGAGAATGAAAGAGCCATTTGGCAACTTCTGCAACGGGCCGTAAGTGGTTCCAGTGGTTTCGCAGCCGGCGACGCCGAGGGCCAATACCCCTATGGTTGCGAAGGTATATACAAATTTCACGTGCAGCTCCGACCAAATGTTTACGTTGCGTAATGTTTACTGGCAGAAGGCTGCGAGAGACGCAATGGCTTGTTGGTTATCATAGCCAAAGCGGGCCAAACAGAAGCAGATAGAGCAGACGATATGCCATCCATTGCCCAACGCTTCCACGCTGCCCGCCGAGACGCTCGCCCTCTCCCGGCGTTCCCCGGCACCCTGCCTGAAACCCTTGCCGAAGCCTATGCCGTCCAGGAAGAGGCGATCAGCCTGTGGCCCGATGCAGTCGCTGGCTGGAAGGTCGCCTCCATCCATCCGGACCTGCGCGAGCGTTTCCTCGCTGGCCGGCTGGCGGGGCCCGTCTTTTCCAAGGGTGTCTACCGGGTGGCGCCAGGGGCCATCGCACAGGTGCCGGTTATCCGCGACGGCTTCATCGCCGTGGAAACCGAGATCGGCCTGGTCGTCGGCGCCGACATTGCACCGCGGCCGGCGCCCTGGACGCTGGCGGAACTGCTGCCTCATTTCGCCAGCGCGCATGTTGCGATGGAGATCGCCGGTTCGCCACTGCCCACCATCAACGATATCGGCCCGATGGCGGTCATTTCCGATTTCGGCAACAACACCGCCATCGCGATCGGCGCAGAAATCTCCGGCTGGAAATCCGGAGCCTTCGAGGAGTTGAAGACGCAGATGCTTATCGGCGGCACGCTGATCGGCGAGGGCGCGGCCGTTGGCGCCAATGGCGGCCCGCTCGATGCCTGCCTTTTCCTCGTCAATCACCTTGCTACCCGCGGACGGGGCCTCGCAAAGGGCGATGTCATTTCGGCCGGTGCGACAACCGGCGTGCATCCGCTTGAGATCGGGCAGGTGGCGGAGGCGTTTTGCGTAGGCATACCGCCGCTGGCGATCCGGATCGGGGAGCGGACGGCGGTGTAACTGGGGTCACAGGCATCCTTGCCTGCTCTTGGAAACGGTGCGTTCAGGAAAAGGAAGAGCAGGCAAGGATGCCTGCGATCCCAGGAAGGACGTCCGCGCTCCCAGCAGTCAAGCCGCCGTGGAAATCGCCTCGATCACATCGTCCACCGCGCTTTCCACGCGCTTCCTGTCATCGCCCTCGGCCATCACGCGGATCACCGGCTCGGTACCGGAGGGGCGGATGACCAAACGGCCGCTATCGCCGAGCTGCTTGCGGGCGCCGTCGATCGCGGTGACGACCTTGGGATCATCCAGCACCTTGCCGCCGCGGGTGCGCACGTTCTTCAGGATCTGCGGCAGCGGGTCGAAGCGGTGGCAGACTTCGCTCACCGGCTTGTCGGCCTTCTTGAGCACCGCCAGCACCTGCAGCGCGGCGACCAGGCCGTCGCCCGTGGTGGCGAAGTCGGAGAGTATGATGTGGCCCGACTGCTCGCCGCCGACATTGTAGCCCTGAGCCCGCATGCGCTCGAGCACGTAGCGGTCGCCGACGGCGGTGCGCTCCAGCATCAGGCCAAGACCGCCAAGATAGCGCTCGAGGCCGAGATTGGACATCACGGTGGCGACGATGCCGGGCTGGGTGAGGCGCCCGTCATCCTGCCAGGCGGAGGCGACCACGGCCATCAATTGGTCGCCATCGACGACATGGCCCTTCTCGTCGACGATCACCACGCGGTCGGCGTCGCCGTCGAGGGCGATGCCGATATCGGCGCGCAGTTCCCGCACCTTCTGGGAAAGAGCGTCCGGCGCGGTGGAGCCGACATCCTTGTTGATGTTGAAACCATCAGGCTCGACGCCGATCGGGATCACGTCGGCGCCAAGCTCCCACAGCGCCTCGGGGGCGACCTTGTAGGCGGCCCCGTTGGCGCAGTCGACCACCACGCGCAGCCCGTCAAAGCGCATCTGGCGGGGGAGCGTACGCTTGGCGAATTCGATATAGCGGGCGCGCACATCGTCGATGCGGCGAGCACGGCCGAGATCGCGGGAGCCAGCGAGGCTGGCGGCAAGATCGGTGTCGATCAGGGCCTCTATCGAGCGTTCGGTCTCGTCCGAGAGCTTGAAGCCGTCGGGGCCGAACAGTTTGATACCGTTGTCGTCATAGGAGTTGTGGGAGGCGGAAATCATCACGCCGATGTCGCAGCGCAGCGAATTGGTGAGCATGGCGACGGCCGGCGTCGGCATCGGCCCGAGCAGCATCACGTCGACGCCGACGGCAGTGAAGCCGGCGACCAGGGCATACTCGATCATATAGCCGGAGAGGCGGGTATCCTTGCCGATGACGACGCGATGGCGATGCTCGCCGCGCTGGAAGGCCAGGCCCGTGGCCATGCCGATCTTCATGGCAAGTTCAGGTGTAATGAAACTGTTGGCTCGGCCACGGATACCGTCCGTGCCGAAATATTTGCGACTCATCGATCAACCTCGAGATTTCCTGAACCAATTATGCCAGAAGCCTCTCACCAAATGCTTCAAAAATTATTTGCAAGCGTAACAGGGGACGTCCGCGCTCCCGGCATTACCGCCGCCACTCATAGTCATAAGTCGTCAGCCCCGAAGCGACGTTCACGCCGCTGGCGGTGCGCACGAAGCCCTCGCGCTCGTAGAAGCGGATCGCTCTCTTGTTGAAGGCGTTCACCGACAGCTTGAGGAGCGTGCGGGTCTTCTGCTTGGCGATGGTCATGAGGAGATGGGCCGTGCCGGATCCTTGCTCGGCAAGCGCGAGGGTGATCTGCTCCAGCAGCAGGACTTCTTCGCTCACCGGCGCCAGCACCAGCAGGCCGACGACGTCGCGGCCCCGCGCGGCGACATGGATCTCGGCCTTCAGCTCCTGCCATTTCAGCCACATGCTCGGCCAGCGCACCTTGTAGTCGAAGGCGGGGTAGGTGGCGGCCCAGGTCTCGCACCATAAGGTCCGCAGGGCTGGTTCATCCTGGGGCTCCGCCGCCCGGAGGGTGACGAAAGACTGTGTCATCGCTCCGTCAGCTTCAGTTCGATGCGTCGGTTGCGGTTGCGGGCTTCGTCGGTGCCGGAGGTGTCGATCGGCTGGAATTCGCCGAAGCCCGCCGCCACGAGGCGCTGTGCCGGGATGCCCTTGGAGATCAGATATTGCACCACGGCGATGGCGCGGCTGGCCGAAAGCTCCCAGTTGGAAGGGAATTGCGGCGAGTTGATCGGCCGGTCGTCGGTATGGCCATCGACACGCAGCACCCAGGGAATGTCGTTGGGGATCTTGTCCTGAAGGTCGAGCAGGGCGGCGGCGATCTTGTCGATCTCGGCCTTGCCCTCGGGCTGCAGCGTGGCCTGGCCGGCCTGGAAGAACACCTCGGACTGGAAGACGAAGCGATCGCCCACGATGCGGATGTCGGGCCGGTTGCCGAGCACGTCGCGCAGGCGCCCGAAGAAGTCGGAGCGGTAACGCGAGAGTTCCTGCACGCGCTGGGCCAAGGCCGCATTCAGGCGCGAGCCGAGATCGGCGATCTTGGTCTGGCTTTCGCGATCCTTGGATTCGGAGGCATCGAGCGCCTGTTCCAGTGCGGCGATCTGGCGGCGCAGGGCTGAGATCTGCTGGTTGAGGAGGTCAACCTGCGCCAGGGCCTGGCCCGACAGCCGCTTCTGGTTGTCGAGCTCGCCCTGGACCTGCTGGATCTGGCCGCTATTGGCGTTGGCGGCAGCTGCGTCGCTCTGCGCGGTGTCGAGCAGGCCTTGCAGCCGGGTCTTGTCGCTGTTGGACTTGTCGAGGCTGGCATTGAGGGCGGAAAGCTGCTCCTGCGCATTGCGCTCGTTCGTTCGCTCCAGCGCCAGGAGCTGCGAGAGCTCGGCCACCTGGGCATTGAGCCGGTTGAGAGCCTCGTCCTTGCCGGTGACCTCCTGCGACAGGAAGAACTGGCCAAGCACGAAGATCGACAGGATCATGATGATCGACAGGAGCAGCGTCGACAGGGCGTCGACGAAGCCCGGCCAGTAGTTGATGCCTTCGGTGCGACGGCGGCCGCGACTGAGCGCCATCAGTTCCTCTCACGCTCTTGCGTCAGGCGCTGCAGCACGGCCTTGATGTCGCGCTGCTGCTCGGCCTGGCTTTCCACCCAGTCCCGGATCATCTGCTGCTCGGATCGCATGTGCTGGACGAGGCCCTGGATGCCTTCGGCAAGCTGCGCCATGGCGGCGGTGGCATTGCGGCCGGAACCGCCATCGCGCGAGCCGTCGGCCATGCGCTCGATCGCGGACTTGATCGCCGCCATCTCGGCATCCGAGCCGCCGCGGGCGAGGCCTTCGGCCTCGATATCGGTGACGGTGGCGGCGAGCCAGTCTTCCAGCTCGGTATAGAAGCGGTTCTGCGCCTGGCCGGCCTGCAGGTCGAGGAAGCCGAGGATCAGGGAACCGGAAAGACCGAAGAGCGAGGACGAGAACGACACGCCCATGCCCTTGAGAGGGGCAGAGAGGCCGCTCTTCAGGCCCTCGAACACGGTGGAGGCATCGCTGCCGCCCACAGACATCGAATTGATGACATTGCCCACCGATCCCACCGTCTCGATCAGGCCCCAGAAAGTGCCGAGCAAGCCGAGAAAGACGAGCAGGCCCGTCAGGTAGCGCGAAATCTCGCGCTGCTCGTCGAGGCGCATGCCGATCGATTCGAGAATGGAGCGCAGGGTGGAGAGCGAGATGGAGCGCCGGCCGATCTTGTCGCCGAGGAGGGTTGCCATCGGCGCCAGCATCACCGGCTGGTCGCGCAGCTCCAGGCCGGGATCGCGCAGGCGATAGGCGTTCACCCAGCGCACTTCGGGGATGAGGCGGATGACCTGCCGGAAGCCGAAGGCGATACCGAGCAGCATCGTGAAGATGATCAGGCCGTTGAGGAAGGGATTGGCCATGAAGGCGATGAAGAGCTGCTGATAGAGCGGCGTCACCACGCATGCGGCCAGGATCAGGAAGACCAGCATACGGACGAAAAAGATCCGTGGGGAAGACAGCTTGTAGGGATCAAGGTCTCTTGCCATCGCACCACGCCGCTCGAACTCGTCTCATTCAATGCCTTCCCTAGCAGGGACGGTTATGTCTTGCCAGACAATACCCTAATGCGGGGTTTCGCACACGCCATCAATGTGGGGAGTCGGGCGATGGTACGGTAGGGGGCAGGGAGCGCGGATGTCTCGTCCGCTCTTGAAACGTTGCACCCGCAGGCATGAGCAAACACCTGTGATCCGGGCTGTCGGACCTTCGTCGACGTTTTCGTTTCAAGAGCTGACGAGGACGTCCAGGCGCTAATATAGGCACGACGCCCACCCTCCCCTTGATGGGGAGGGTCGACGCGAAGCGTCGGGGTGGGGTGACTTCTTGCAAAAGATCATAAAAAAGCGCGACTTTTCCTTCTGAGGATGGTGGTTCTCACCCCACCCCGGCCTTTTCAGGCCGACCCCTCGCAACTCAAGTGAGTTGCGGACCATCAAGGGGAGGGTGACGTGTCGCGACAATTGCGTCTTATCTTAGCGCTCATGGACGAGGACGTCTGCGCTACCAGCGCCATAGGCGAAGACCGTCTGCGGCCGGGCGCCCTTGATGAAGCCGCCGCCGAGCACGCGGGCCTGGCCATCCGCGTGGTCGTAGAAGACCGCGGCCTGGCCGGGCGAGACGCCGTCCTCGGCCTCGGCGAGCTCGATCGATGGGCCGTCAGTGCCGAAATGCAGCAAGGCCGGCTTGGGCGCCCGGGTCGAGCGCACGCGCACCGCGATCTCCAGCCCATCCGCCGGCAGATCCTCGAGCGCTCCGTCGCCGATCCAGTTGACGTCGCGCAGGGCGACACTGCGGGTCGCCAGCGCCTCGCGTGGTCCGACGATCACCCGCGCGGCGTCGGCGTCGAGCCTGATGACATGCAGTGGCTCGCCGGTGGCGATGCCCAGGCCCTTGCGCTGGCCGATGGTGAAATGGATCACGCCCGCATGCTGGCCGAGCACGCGGCCGTCGAGATGCACGATATCACCGGGGCGCGCGGCACCGGGCATGAGCTTCTCGATCACCTGCGCGTAGCGGCCTGAGGGTACGAAGCAGATGTCCTGGCTGTCGGGCTTGGCGGCCACCGACAGGCCGAAGCGCTCGGCCGCCTGGCGCGTCTGCGGCTTGGTCATGTCGCCAAGCGGGAAGCGCAGGATGTCGAGTTGCTCCCTGGTGGTGGCGAACATGAAATAACTCTGATCGCGTTCGGCATCGCGCGGGCGATAGAGTGCTCGCCCCCCGGGCACGGCGCGGCTGGCGACATAATGGCCGGTGGCGAGCACGTCGGCGCCGAGATCGCGGGCGGTGCCGAGAAGATCGCGGAACTTGACGCGCTGGTTGCACTCGACGCAGGGGATCGGCGTCTCGCCGGCTACGTAGGAGTCAGCGAAGCGATCGATCACCGCCTCCTTGAAGCGGCTCTCATAGTCGAGGACGTAATGAGGAATGCCGATACGGTCGGCGACCTCGCGCGCGTCATGGATGTCCTGGCCTGCGCAGCAGGCGCCCTTGCGGTGAACCGCGGCGCCGTGATCGTAGAGCTGGAGCGTCACTCCGATCACGTCATAGCCCTGCTCCTTGAGAAGCGCGGCGCAAACGGAGGAGTCGACGCCGCCGGACATGGCGACGACGACGCGGGTATCCTGCGGCCGGCGCGGCAGGTCGAGCGAATTCAACATGGCAACCTCGGAGCAACAGAGGGTCAAGGTCTCTGCGACGGCGCTCCATTACGCGATTTTGACCAATAAGGGAACGGCGTTCTTGACCGGCTGCAATACGCGCAGGAGCAGTAAGGGGTCCAAGTATCAGTGCAATAGAAAGATGGTTTAATGTCCAATTAACCTATTAGCCACGTTCTCTAAGTATAGAACTTGTGCTTCAATTAAATAAACGCCCGCTGTTGCATTTATATCATAAGAATTCGGCAGCGGCGTTCGCCTCAGATCTGCCACCCAAGCCGGTAGAGCTGGTGGCGACCGTCGTGGAGCCATCCTTTACCTGGACGGGCTTTTACGCGGGCGCTAATGCCGGCTACGGCTACGGCTACGGCTACGGCCATGGGCTTCGCGCCCAATATCTCTATCTCGACCTCGGCAAGTACATGACGATCGATAAGCCAACGGGCGACATTATCAGCCGCATCACTGCAAGGCCGGACGTGACCCTCAACACCGTGTGCGCGACCGTCAACTACAAAGTCTGAACGCAGTCCTTCAGACCAAAACCGCAATTTGGGGCTTGGCGTTGGCGGAGCCCTTTTTGCCGCGTGGGTTCGCCTTGCGCCGCACGAGGCGGCGCTTTAGTCAGGAGCCTCCTCCGGAGACTTCTGATGCCAGCGACGCCCGACGACCTCTTCGCCTTTCTTGACAAGCTCGGCATTGCCGTGACCACCCTCGAGCATCCTCCGCTCTACACGGTGGAGGATTCCAAGGCCCTGCGCGGCCAGATCGAAGGTGGCCACACCAAGAACCTGTTCCTGAAGGATCGCAAGGGCTCCCTTTTCCTCGTTGTCCTGGAGGAAGACGCCACCGTCGACCTCAAGCGCATCCATGAAATCATCGGCGGGCAGGGCAAGGTTTCCTTCGGCTCGGCAGACCTGCTCACCGAAGTCTGGGGCGTGCTGCCGGGCGCCGTGACCCCCTTCGGTGCCATCAACGACAGGGATGGCCGCGTCACGGTGGTGCTCGACGAGGCGCTCCTGGAGAATGCCAGGCTCAACCATCACCCGCTGGTCAACACCTCGACCACCACGATCGCGCGTGAAGACCTCGTCGCCTTCCTCAAGGCGACCGGGCACGAGCCGAGGATCCTCGCGGTCTCGAACCCTGCCTGATCGGGGCAGCCGCCGGAGATGTCGTATTACATGAATTTGTGCGCCGCTCGCGGCGGCATTTAATAGGCTATCGCCGGCATGGCCCTGTGGCTTTCATCGAAATCGGGCCCCACAAGGACCGCATCGACCGGCCGCCTCGTCGGGGCGCCGCACATGAGCGCGACTTCAGTCCGGTTGCGCAGATGGAACTTGCGCATGATGTTGCGGATATGAACTTTGGCGGTGCTTTCGGAGATATTCAGGGCATGGGCGATGACTTTGTTCTGTTTGCCCTTCTGCAGGAGCGCCAGGACATCGATCTCGCGGCCCGTCAGGTTGAGATGGATCTCGGAACGCGGATCCGGCTCTGGGATCGGCTGCATTGAGCGTATCATCGTGCGATCCAGGAATGCGTGTTGGCTGGACGGCTGAACGCTGAGCCGGGGCGAGGGACCCAGCGATTGGCGAATTGCGGCGACCATCGCACCGAATCCCGTTGAGGCCGTCACCCAATTCTGGACGCCGGTCTCTTCCATCACGCGGTCGATGGCAGGGTCAGCGCTGTCGGTGATGACGAGCAGTGGCAGGTTGCCGATCCGCCCCTTCAATTGCTGGATGACGAAGGCAATGAAGAGGGGATCCGAGCTACGCTGCATGAAGCTCAGCACCGCGAGGGAGGCTTGCAGGTCCGTATCCTCCATACTGCTCGCGATGCGGACCTCGAGATCCTCTGCCGCTTCCTTCAGGGCGTGGGAGAAAATTTCGGCCAGCAGGGGGCGATTTTCGATCAGAAGTACAACCTTCCGGGCCGCCGACGACTCCATCACCGTGCCTGTGTTTTCCGGGGTGTGTTGATCTTCGATGTCGTTAAAGTCGACATTCTCACTCATGATAGGCCTCCCTCGAATTGTGACGCTACTCGGTCCAAGCGGATTTTCGATTGCAGGGTTCCCAGTCTCTTCAACGGCGTTCTTATGGTTGTCTGCCGTAGTTGTTTTCGGTCGTTTGCGTGTTTTTGTTCTCGAACATTCGATGCGACGTTGTTTCCTGGCTATGTAATCGTTGCCATGCAATGCGGTATCGCATCCCATTGAAGGTAAAACGATTCATTCAAATCGGAGCTGAGAAATATTAATCGGCGATATCTCTCTTTTATCTCACAAAATGCCGCTAAAGATAAAGTCCCCGTTGCTTAATCCAAAAGGTCGATTACGCATCGTCATCGGAAACGGTATCCGAGTACGGCAGAACCGATTTACTTTCATTGGATTCGATTGCCGGTGCTATAAATTAGTGGATGTGAAATCGACGTGATTTAAGATGATTTGGGGAATACGATCCGTATTGAAAATTACACGCTAAAAATAACCGATACATTGCGTGTATCTTAAGGTAATGGGGCGGCAATACGCGGCCACTGAACTGCGCTACAACTGGGACAAAGCTGCGTTGTCGAATGAATGTTCGGCTCGGGCCTGGCTTTAGTGAATCGCCGCCAAGGAAGTACCATTTGTTCCAATGCCACTAGGGGATTGGCATTTCTATTGTTTCGTACAGAGAGTCGTCAGCGGATGGTTGCCTTCGCGGTGATTTACCCCCATCTAACCGGAGACGATGATTTCTAGGGTATTGGCGATGAGCAACGACACGGCTGGAACGAACGGCTTGATCAAGGACACCACGACGCAAACCTTCATGGCTGACGTCATCCAGGAGTCGATGAAGCAACCGGTCCTGGTGGATTTCTGGGCGGAGTGGTGCGGCCCCTGCAAGCAGCTGGGTCCCATGCTCGAGAAGGCTGTCGTGGCCGCCAAGGGCAAGGTGAAGCTGGTGAAGATGGATATCGACAAATATCCGCAGATCGCCGGTCAGCTCGGCGTGCAGTCGATTCCCGCCGTGTTCGCCTTCTCGAAGGGTCAGCCCGTCGACGGTTTCATGGGCGCCGTTCCGGAAAGCCAGATAAAGGAATTCATCACCCGCATCGCCGGCCCCGGCGGGGATCCCGACACCGAGGCGATGCTCGCCGAGGCCGAGGCCCTGCTCACGGAGGGCGAAGGGGAGGCGGCCGCGCAGATCTTCGCGCAGATCTATGAGCAGGATCCCGAGAACCTCAAGGCGATTGCCGGGCTCACCCGGGTCGCCGTTGCCGCCGGCGAGCTGGATCAGGCTAAGGCCACCCTGTCGCTGACTCCCAAGGGCAAGGAGAACGATCCCGCCATTGCCAGCGCCCGCGCCGCTCTCGAAGTGGCCGAGCAGGCAAGCGAGCTCGGCGACCTGCAGGGGCTTGCCCGCCAGGCCGAGGCCGATCCGAAGAATTTCCAGGCCAAGTTCGACTATGCGCTCGCCCTTGCCGCCGCCAACAAGCGCGAGGAAGCGGTCGACCAGTTGCTCGACATCGCCCGCCGCGACCGCAAGTGGAACGACGATGGCGCGCGCAAGCAACTTGTGCAATTCTTCGAAGCCTGGGGTCCGATGGACGAGAACACGATCTACGGCCGGCGCCGCCTGTCGTCGATCCTGTTTTCCTGACGGTCACCTGCAAGCTCGGGGAACGTTGCTCCATGCACCCGCTGTTTCAGACGGAGGCAGATCTGCCTTCCGTCATCCCGGTCTTTCCGTTGTCGGGAGCCTTGCTGCTGCCGCGAGGGCAGTTGCCGTTGAACATCTTCGAACCGCGCTATCTCGCGATGATCGACGACGCCCTGCGCGGGGCCCGTCTCATCGGCATGATCCAGCCGGAGGATGAGGAAGCCGAAGACAAGCCACGGCTGTTTCAGGTGGGATGCGTGGGCCGCATCACCCAGTTCGCCGAGACGGGCGATGGGCGCTATCTCATCCAGCTTACCGGCATTTCGCGCTTCAGGGTGCAGGAGGAGGCCAACGTCGACACGCCCTACCGCCAGTGCCACATTACGGCCGCGCCTTTCGCCATCGACTTCACACCGCGTGCCGGTGAGGAAGAGGTGGATCGCAAGGCCCTGATCGAGACGCTCAAGGCCTATCTCGCCGTCAATCACTTCCAGGTCGACTGGAAGGAGATCCACGAGGCGCCGAACGAAGCACTCGTCAACGCGCTGTCGATGATGAGTCCCTTCGGCCGGCGCGAGAAGCAGGCCCTGCTCGAGGCGGCGAGCCTGCGCGAACGGGCCGAGATCCTGGTCGCCATCACCCAGATCGAGCTCGCCAAGAGCGGCGACGGCTCAGACACGCCGCTGCAATAGGCGGAGCCGCCCATGGGCAATCCCGTGCCTCATCGTCCGCCCCCCCTGACCGACCCCAAGCTCCTGGAGCTGCTGGTCTGCCCGCTGACCAAGACGACGCTGGAATATGATGCCGAGAGACAGGAATTGATCTCGCGCGCTGCAAAGCTGGCCTATCCGATCCGCGAGGGCTTTCCGATCATGCTCCCCGAGGAGGCGCGGGTGATCGAACCGGGCGAATGATGCCGATGGCAGGTAGTCTTGAGCTGTCATCCCCGGCCCCTGGATCCCCTTCCCGACGCCTTCGGCCTCGCCGGGGATGACACTCGTCTCCCTTTGCTGTGATTCGGCTATATAGCCGCTGATATTGCGTCGCCCACCGGATCCCTGCACCGTTTTTGCACGGGGACCTCATCGCTCCGCCATAGCCCCTGGATCGCGGCTGGATGAGAGAGGGGCAAGATCGGCGTCATGGAGGAAACCATGACGCTCGCGCAAACCTTGCCGGTCCCCAGTCCCTCGGCCAACCGGCTGAGCTTCATCCTGAAAGTCGTGCTCGCCGCCGGGCTGGCCCTTCTCGCCGACATCGTCTTCGCGAGCGGCGTCCAGAGCGCCACTGCCCCCCAGCGTGTCGTGAATCTCGATACCGACTATCTTCACACGCTTCAGGGCTCGGGAAGCCTGCTCCCCCTCGTCGAGGCGACGCCGGATCCTGCCCATGCCTCGGATGCCCTCGTCAACCTGCGTTATTTCATCCAGAAGGAGTTGGAAAGCAGGCAGGCCGATTGGCGCCTGTGGACGCTTGCCGGTGCCTGGCGTCTCTGGGCCGCCGGTCCGCTGCCGAAGGGTATCGCCATCATCGTAGACCCACCGCAGGATTCCTCCCGGCCGGGAATACGCAGCGCGCCAAACCCGTGAACATCGCTCGCCTGCGCTTTGACACCTCCAATCCGAAATGACATTCATCCATGATGCCGCGCACCATTCTCATCGTTGACGACGACCCGCATATTCGCGAATTGCTGGCCTTCGCCCTCACCAAGGCTGGCATGACCACCCATGAGGCGGGTGACGGTGAGGAGGGGCTGGCAAAGGCCCTCAACCACAAGCCCGACCTTGTTATCCTCGATATCAACATGCCGCGCATGGACGGGCTCGAGGTCTGCCGCCGCCTGAAGGTGCATGGCGATATGCCCGTGCTCTTTCTTTCCTCGCGCGATGACGAGATCGACCGCGTGCTCGGCCTGGAGATGGGCGCCGACGACTATGTCGTAAAGCCGTTCTCGCCCCGCGAAGTGGTCGCGCGTGTCGGCGTCATTCTCAAGCGGGCCGGTGCGAAGCCCGTGGCGGCCGCTGCCCCTGCGGCCCTGGCGCGTGGCCTGCTGCATCTGGATCCCGAGGGCTGGCACACGCAATGGGACGGGCAAGCCATCGGCCTGACCGCCAAGGAATTCCAGCTCCTGCAGATCCTCGCCGCCACGCCCTCGAAAGTCTTCTCACGCGACGAGATCATCGACCGCCTGCACGGGCCGGGCTTCGCCATCACTGACCGTACCATCGACAGCCACATTCGTCATATCCGCCAGAAATTCTCGGGCGTGGGAGCGGAGGATGTGATCGAGACCCGGGCCGGCATCGGGTACAGCATCGGCGCCTGCACAGGCAAGGCGGCGTGACGGCGCCGATCCTTGCGCTGAAGGACGCCCTCAAGGCGCGCTGGCCGGCACTGCGCCTGCGCTCCATCCTCCTCGGCGTGCTGCTCTTCACCGCGTTGATGCCGGGCCTCGGCGCCATTTTTCTGCGCGTCTACGAAAATGTGTTGGTGCGTCAGACCGAGGCGGAGCTGATCGCGCAGGGCGCGGCCTATGATGCCGCCTTCGATCTTGCCTGGCCCGGCCCGAAGCCCCCACCGCCTCAGCCACTCGCCGGGGGCAACAGCCGCTCCATGGGCCGCCCGGAGACCTCGCCGGCGGACGCCTACTTCACGCCAGAACCGCTCACCATCGATCTCAATACCATGCCGATCCTGGTGCAACGCCCCCAGCCCATCGATACGCCGCTCCAGCCCGACCCGGAGGCGCTGATGGCGGCCGGGCAGATTGACCCGCTGATCGCCGAGACCCGGCGCACCACGCTGGTGGGCGCCGTGATCCTGGACGCAAAGGGGGTGGTGCTCTCGCCGACATCCCTGGCCGGCAAGAGCTATGCCTTTTTGCCCGAGGTGCAGTCGGCCATGGCGGGGCGGTCGCAATCGGTGCTGCGCCGGCGCGGCGACTATCAGCGGCGCTACGCCTTCGAGGTCCTGAGCCGGGCGTCCGCCATCCGCGTGCACTATGCCAGGCCCATCAAGGTCGGTGACCGCACGGTGGGCGTGCTGCTGCTCTCGCGCTCGCCCCGCGCGCTGTTCCGTGGCATCTATGACGATCTCGGCAAGATCGCGTTCGGCTTCTTCATCATCGTCTTCGTGATTATAGGCCTCGCCGGCCTTCTCTCGCGCGCCATCGCCAAACCGATCGAGCAATTGACGCAGGCGAGCGCCCATGTCGGCCGCGGCGGCAGCGAGGTGCCGCCGACCCCGGCCACTGCCACCATCGAGATCCGCGCCCTGTTCGACAATTTCCGCCGCATGGCCCGGCAGATCGACCAGCGTTCGCGCTATCTGCGCGACTTCGCCGCCGCCATGAGCCATGAGTTCAAGACCCCGCTGACCGGCATACGCGGGGTGCTGGAACTGCTGGATGAGCATGGCGATACGATGAGCGCGGCCGAGCGGCGCCACTTCATCGCCAATGCCGAAGGGGACGCAGAGCGCCTGTCTCGCCTGGTGGCACGCCTGCTCGAACTCGCGCGCGCCGACATGGGCGACATCGACGAGGCCGCCTCGACCCCGGTGAGAGAGGCCGTGCTCCACATCGCCGATGCCCAGCGTACGCCCGATTTCGCAATCGAGACGAGCATCGGGCCAGACCTGCCCGAGGTCAGCGTGCCCCCGGAAGTGCTGGAGGCCGTGCTCACCACACTGATCGAGAACAGCCGGCAGGTCGGTGCCCGCAAGGTGACCATCGCGGCGGCCGGCATCGATGGCCATCTCGATCTCACAGTCTCCGACGATGGTCCCGGTGTGCCGCCAGCCGATCGCGAGCGCCTGTTCGAGCCCTTCTTCACCACCAGGCGGGGGCAGGGCGGCACGGGCCTCGGCCTGCCGATCGCCCGCTCTCTGCTCGCCAATAGCGGCTCCAGCATCGATTTCGTTGAGAGCGCGGAGGGGGCCTGCTTCCGGCTCAGCCTCAGAAAGCGCGGGCAGGCCTGAGCTGCGCGCCCTCGCGCGGGCTGATGATTGTGCGTTTGTCGCCGCCCCGCGCCATAACTGCGAATGATAATATTCATGGTGCCGGATAATAGACGACATCCCGTGAATCACGCAACGGTCACGCGCATCTTATATAAAATGCAATCATAGATTGTATCAGGCCGTATGGTGTCATTTCTGGCACTGCTTGACCTTCGGACTTGCTCGGATCTGCAGATGCCAACAGACGTAATGTTGGCAAGAGGTTCCGTTTTATTTCTGAACGAGATTCCGAATTTAACGGCTCAAGCACAATGGGAGGGGAATAAAATGACGGCTCACCGCAAGGCGGTTCCCGCTGCGACCTTCATTCCCCCGAGCATCCGTCCATCCTGCCCCCATCCTGAACCTTCGCCTATTTGGCGGCTCCTGGCGCCGACACCGCGTCACAGCGCCTCCTGATCACACCCCCTGATTACGCCCCTCTGGGGCAATGAAGACCGGCCGGGAAGACCCCGGTCGCCGGCCGGGATCTGCTGTGCCGCTGCGATCTCGCTCGCCAGCGGAGCAGCGCCTGCAACCTGAAACCTTGAAGGGAGATGACGATGACCATTGTGTTCAAATCGCATGGCGGCAAGGAAACGGCCGCCCAGCCGGTCGCCGCCACCAATCGCATGGGCCTGGCGCCCACGGGCGGCGACATCGCAGTCGACGAGCAGGCCGACTTCGGCTTTTTCCTCCCGCCGCTCGACGCACCCGAGAATTATCTGCCGGCGGCTCAGGCCACGGTCGATGATCTCGACGAGCTCGGCAATCGCATGATCGATGCCGGCGTCGAGAGCCCCTCCGGCGATTCGACCCTGCCACCGGTCTTCACTTATTGGGGCCAGTTCCTCGATCATGAGCTGACTCTGCGCACCGATCGCGAGGGCGGCATCACCAATATGGCGAGCCCCCACCCGCCGCAATCCTCCTCGATCGTCGAGAAGCAGCTGCGCAATGCGCGCACGCCGCGTTTCGATCTCGACAGCGTCTATGGCGGCTCGCCCTTCGGGGAAGGCGTGTCCGCGGATGTCGTCAGCGTCATTTCCGGCATGCGCCACCCGACATTGCACAACAAGATGCGCGTCGGTACGGCGATCGGGCCGTCGGAACTGCCCGATGCGCTCGACGAGCATCGTGACCTGCCGCGTTACACCCAGGTGCAGCAGGCCGTGCTCGATGCGGCAACCCGTCTGGCGCAGGCTTCGCTTCCGGCCGCCGATGCGCAGGCTTTCCTTGAGAAACTGCCGCAGCGGGCGCTGATCGGCGACGCGCGCAACGACGAGAACCTGATCGTCGCCCAGTTCCATCTCAGCTTCCTGCGCTTCCACAACAAGGTGGTCGATTATCTCGCCGGCCACCAGACCGGCTGGATCCCCGACTTCGGCTCGGCGCAGATGCTCACGCGCCTGCATTACCAGTGGCTGATCGTCGAGGGCTATCTCAAGGGCGTGTGCAACCCGACTGTGGTCGACGCCGTCGTGGCCGACCGGGCCTCGCATTTCTTCCGTTTCCGCGCCGAATATGATGGACGCCACACCGGTACCCGGCTCGGCAACGCGATGCCGCTCGAATTCTCGGCGGCGGCCTATCGCTTCGGCCATTCCATGGTGCGCGGCGCCTATGACTACAACCGCAGCTTCGGGCGAGGGACCCCGCCGACAAACATAATACCCGCCGCCTCCCTGGACCTGCTGTTCGGTTTCACGGGCGGAGGCGGCCGTCTCGACACGGACAAGAGGCTGCCACACAATTGGGTGATTGATTGGTCGCGCTTCCTCGGCACCAATCCCCATGACAGCGCCGACGGTCAGCCCTCGAGACAGGCCCGCAAGATCGACACCGGCCTCGCGCCGCCCCTGGGCAAGATGGTAAAGGAAGGCAATGACGCCGGCCTGACGCAGCAGCTCAAGGATCTGTTCAAGAACCTGGCGCGCCGCAATCTCCGGCGCGGCTATAATCTGCGCCTGCCGACCGGCCAGGCCTTGCATGCCTATCTCAAGGGCCATGGCGCAGTGCAGTCCGGGCCGATTGCCGATGTAAGCACCGTCTTCGCCATCGGCAAGCCGGCGCTGGCCGCCTTCCTGCTGGGCTCTGGTTCGGGCCTGCATCAGCGCACGCCGCTGTGGTTCTATATCCTGGCGGAAGCCGAAGCCGACGGCGGCAACCGCCTCGGTGAACTCGGCAGCTGGCTGGTGGCCTCGACCTTCGTCGGTGTCCTGCTCGCCGACCCCGACTCGGCGCTCTCGCGCGGCTTTACACCGCAGCAGAGCCCCCTGCGCATGCCCGACAACAGCACCATCGATTCCATCGTCAAGTGGATGAAGTTTGCGGCTGTAATGCAATAGCGTCCGGCACTCTATCCAGCGGGCGGGCACGGCCTTCGAACAGGTCACGCTCGCCCGCGAGACCGTTTCCGACGAGATCGAAAAAGGCCCGCACGCGGCCGGTACCCTTCAGATCTGCGTGGGTGACGATCCACAGTTCGCCCGCCAGTTCCGAGATGGGTTGCGCCAGGGCGCGTACGACGCCCGGATCGCCATCGCCGAGATAACAGGGCAGGAGCGCCATGCCGATACCCGCCTTTGCTGCCGTGAGCTGGTTAACCAGGCTGTTGGTGCGATAGACGATCGGCTCGCTCGGCATGGTGCTGGCGAGCCAGCCCGCCGCCTGGATGCCGCTGGTCGTCTCCTCCCAACCGATCAGGGCCTCGCCTGCCAGCGCGCCAGGCGTTTCCGCCGCCCCGCCCATCGCCTGGATACGGTCGGGCGAAGCGTAGAAACACCAGGCGACACCGGCGAGCTTGCGGCCCCATAGATCGCCCTCTGTGGGCCGGATCGGGCGCAAGGCAATATCGGCCTCGCGCCGCGACAGGCTGAGCACGCGGTTGTCGATGGCAAGCTCCACCAGGATGCCGGTATGGGCCCTTCGGAAATCGGCTAGATGGCGGGTAAGCCGGCTGTAGGCCAGCGTTTCGGAGGAGGTGACCCGCAGCCGGCCGGAGAGGCGGTGGTCGCGGCCGGCAATGTCGCGATCGAGAGCGAGAGCCTCGTCCTCCATCCGCTCGGCCGCAGCCGCCATGCGCTCGCCCGCCGACGTTGCCCGATAGACGCCGCCCGGCAGGCGCTCGAAGGTGCGCACACCGAGCCGCGCCTCCAATATGTTGAGGCGGCGAAAGGCGGTGGAATGATCGATCAGGAGCGCCTTGGCCGCAGCGGTCAGGCTGCCGCTGCGCTGGATGGCGAGGATCAGACGCAGTTCGTTCCAGTCTTGCATGGGCCGACCATAGCAGCCCGAGTGCTTGCAGTCACGCAAGTACTGTTGGTGCACTCCCAAGGCCACTTGCAATATCGCCAGGACTAGACTGGTTCCGATGAAACCGCCCGCGTCGGGCGACAATCGGAGACATGCCATGACCGAACTTACGCTCGTCAGCCATCATCTGTGCCCCTATGTGCAGCGCGCCGCCATCGCCTTGCTGGAAAAGGGGGTGCCGTTCCGGCGGCGCCTGGTGGACCTGGCCCACAAACCCGACTGGTTCCAGGCCCTCTCGCCTCTCGGCAAGGTGCCACTGCTGCTGGTCGAAGCGCCGGGAGAGAGCCAGGCGGTGCTGTTCGAGAGCAACGTGATCTGCGAATATATCGAGGAGACCGCAACGGGACCGAAATTGCACCCAACCGACCCGCTTGAACGGGCGCGGCGTCGGGCCTGGATGGAGTTCGGCTCCGCCATCCTCGGCGATGTCTGGTCGCTGGAGACGGCTCGCAACCAGGATGGCTATGAGGAGGCAAGGCGCAAGATCGCCGCCAAATTCGCTCGCGTCGAAGACGTTCTTGGCGAAGGACCTTTCTTCGCTGGCGGCGGCTTCAGCCTGGTCGATGCCGTCTTCGCGCCGATCTTTCGTTATTTTGACCTGTTCGACGATCTGGCAGGGCCGGCGCCTTTCGCTGACTTGCCTCGCATCGTGGCCTGGCGCCGGGCTCTTGCCGGGCGGCCGAGCGTGAAGGCGGCCGCCGACGCGGACTATCCGCAACGGCTGCGGGACTTCCTCGTCCGGCACGAGGCCTTTCTCCTCATGCAGGCGGCGTGAAGGCTGGCGCATGTCCTTTGAAGCTTGGCGGCATCGGTCTGGTCGCGGCCGGCATCGCCGCGCCGAAGTTCGCAGCCAACTGAGGCCTGCGGGTGCTACACCAGCCTGCGCGGGATCGACTCGCGGAAATTCCGCTCCGCAATTTCCACCCAGCCCTGGAAAGCCCGCACTCGCGCCGTGATCTCGAAGGCGTCATGGGTGCCGATCATGCGGGCTTCGACCTCGATGCGAAATTCCATGTCGTCGCAGGTAAGGGTGCAGACATGGCTCACCGCCTGGCTGGCACTGTGGGGCTCGCCGTCGCGGATCGAGAATTCGCGCCTGAGCTTGTGGGCGAAATCGGTGGCGATCTCCTCAAAGCGCACCGGCGCACTGCCGAAGGCGTCGCCGTCGACGACAAGACGGGCGGTGCCGCCGATGAGGTCGAGGCTGAAGACGCGTTCGGCCTTTGGCGCGTGCGGGCGTTCGGCTGGGCCCGTTTCGGCCATGCTGACAGGCTCGAAGCTCAGCGCGGCATCCTCGCGGCGGGGGCGGCGCACGGGCAGGATCAGTGCGGCCTCGCCCGTGCGGATCGTCAGCGTCGCCTGGTCCTGCGCCGGCCAGACCGTCGGCCAGGCCGAGGTCGAGATCGCCAGGCGAATGCGATGGCCGGCTACGAAGGCGTGAGCACAGTCGTTGAGCCTGATGCGCACCGTCTCGAACGCGCCCGGCACCAACGGCGCCGGCTTCGCATGGCCGGTGCGATGCGTCAGGTTGAGGATGGCGTAGGAAACGCGTTCGGAGGAGCCATCCGGCGCGACGTCGCACAGGCGCAAACAGATCTGCGCCGTCGGTGCGTCGGAAGCCAGTTCCAGCACCAGTTCGGGGGCGCCGAGGATTTCGGTCCTGTCGGCAAGCTCCTTGGAATCGAAGACGAGCGAAAGGCCGTCGTCGAGGCGCTGGTCGGCTGGCGATTCGCCGGGCAGGCCGGAGCTCATCCATTCGCCGGCGCCCGCGCCGCACCAGAGCGGAGAGCGGATCGCAAGCTCGGCCGAAGGCGCCGGCCGCCACCAGAGCTGGCCGGGCGAGAGGAACATCGGCCGCCTGGTGATCAGGCGTGAAGGCCAGGACGCCTCGCCGATCCAGCGCCCTTCACGCCCCTCCTGCGACAAGCTGCGCTCCTGCATGAAGGCGCGCAGCATCGGTTCGGCCATGATGCCGTTGTCGCGGTCCTTGAGCCAGTGGTCCCACCAGCGCAGCGCCTCCTCCAGGAAGCCGATGGCAGGTCCCGGTGTGCCCTGGTGCGGATAGTGATGCGCCCAGGGGCCGATAAGCCCGAGCCGCGGCCCGGCGAGGTGCTCGAGCAGGCGCGGAATGGCGTTGGAATAGGCGTCCGCCCAGCCGCCGACGGCGAATACCGGCACCTCGATGCGCGACCAGTCCTCGCGGACCGAACCCTGTTCCCAATAGGCGTTGCGGTGCTGCTGCGCGGCCCAGGTGGCGGGAAAGAAGGGAAGGTGGTCGAGACGCTGCTCCCAGGCCTGCTTCCAGCTCCCCCCATAAAGCGAGGGCGTCGGCGGCAGGGCCTGCCAGGCCATCATGGCCGAGCCCCACCACAGATTGTCGGAGAGCAGGGCGCCGCCCATGAAATGCACATCGTCGGCATAGCGATCGTCGGTGGAGCACACGGATATCACGGCTTTCAGCGCGGGCGGGCGATGGGCCGCGACCTGCAGGGCGTTGAAGCCCCCCCAGCTCTTGCCGATCATGCCGACCTTGCCATCGCACCACGGCTGGCTGGCCAGCCAGGCGATCACCGCGCAGGCATCCTCCTGCTCGATCGGCAGATATTCATCGTCCAGCAAGCCCTCGCTGTCGCCGGAACCCCGCATGTCGACGCGGATGGCGGCATAGCCGCGCGCGGCGAACCAGCCATGCATGGCCTCGTCATGCGAACGAGTACCATCGCGCTTGCGGTAGGGGATATATTCGAGGAGGACTGGCACCGGGTGCCGCTCCGCGCTCTCAGGCAGCCAGAGCCGGGCGGCGAGTTTTACGCCGTCGGCCATGGGGATGGTCAGATGTTCGATGGTGCGGACCGGATGCTGCATGCGAGACTCAACCCTTGTCGATCAGGCCTCATAGCATGGAGGCGTCTCCTGGGCGATTGGCGGTGGTCGAAGCGGGCGTTGCCTCGCCCTTCAGGAAGGTAGTCCCGATTGCCCGCCGGCTTTCTGCGCAAAGCGTCGCCAGACGACCTCGGTCAGGACCACGGCGATGACGCCGAAGGTGCCACCCGTGAGCACGTTGGCCACTCGCTCTTCGGCAATCCCGCTTGCTCCGCCGGCGAATGCCGCCGCGAGGGTAATGAAAAAGCAGCGCGAGCCGAATCCCACGACGTAACGGGAGAAGGCAATGAGGGTGAGTGTCGTCGCAAGCACGGCAAAGGAATAACCGACCCGGCTTGCCGGCAAGGCCAATCCCACGAGAAGGCCAAGCGGCACGCCGACGATCGCCCCGGTGGCTCTGAGCTTCAGCTTGCCTGTGGATGCCGTCAGGTCTCCCACCACCACGCTCGCCGCCGACCACATCACCCATTGACCCTGGGCGAGATTGAGGACTTCCACCAGCGCTGCTGCGGCGAACACCGCAATGGCGGTCGCCGAAGCGGGGAGCAGCCAGTCGTGCGAAGCCGGTCCATAAGTGGCGGGAGATGCGGCGGGCCTGTTTCGGCGGTCATAGATCTGCACGGCACAGACCAGGGCTAGCGCTATCGGCGAGAGCGCCACGACGACGCTAGCATGCCGCCAGGCTTCCGCCGGGCTCACCTGCTCACGCACCTCGCAGGCGAGATAGACAGCCGGAATGAACACCCAGTTTCCCATGGTGCGCAGGGCGTCGCCGTAGCGCGTCACCGCCACGGCGAGGAAGCCCGTGAGCGCCGTGAGCATTACGAAGAGCGGTTTCACCGGGGCTGCCAGGAAGAGGGCGACAAAGGTGATGAGAATGGCGAGGAACTGGAAGACCACCATCTTCCCGGTAAGCTGGAGCTTCAGCGCGGGGATGAGAAGGGAGATGGCGATAAGGCCCAGGCTGAGCAGAGCCGGATCACCTGAGAGGAAATAGGCTGCCGCCAGGGGGCTGATGACCGCCAGTGCCCTCAGCAGGTCGCCGGCCTTCACTTCCCGGACGAAGACATCGTGCAGTTTCGTGACAAACGGGGCCTTTGCCGCATTCACGGGAATTCACCGTCGCTGGTGGAGACGAAGCGCACCTTGGTTAGCATGATGAGGAACGCCGATGTCATCCCGGCGCCGTTCCATTTTCATGGTCCCGACACGCATGACGCTACTATAAACCCGTGTGAGGGCAATCGTTAATCGCGCAGGTGAACGGAATTCGAGCTCAGGCGCCGTGAATAGGCCTCGTCAATGCGTCGTCGCGGAGGGCGGCTTCATCCGCGTCATGACATCGAGCGCTCCGGCGCTCACCGGGGCGATGAAGAGGCCTGCACGCGCCATCGCCTTGGCGAGCGCCACGGTGGCTTCGAGCGCCTTGCCGAGGCCATCACTCTTCAAGAGATGCGAGGCGGCGGAGAGGAGCTGTACGCGGTCCTCGCGCTGGGCGGCATCGACCATGGCGAGGATCAGGCATTCGTCGCGGCAGAGCGCCCGGCAGGCGGCGGGGCGCCAGCCGATCTCGTTGGCCGCATGGGCTCGCAAGGTGCGGGTGAAATGGTGGAACTCGCCGAAGAGCGGCTTGGCATTCTCCTCCGGCATTTCCCTGGCCAGCGCCTCCCAGGCGATGTCCCAGCAAGCCGCATCGCTGGTGGCAAAACCGGCCATCCAGCAGCGATAGACGGAAAACAGGAGGTTCTCGGCGGGCGCATCGACATGGTAGCCGACGGGCCGCGCGGCGGCGGGGCTTGGCAGGGGCATGGTCCGATCCTTCAATCCGCAGGGTTCAAGGCCCTGGCATTGGTGCGGAACCATTGGAACATGGCAGGATGGCGGATTCAAGAAAAAATCTTTTATTTTCAATAGTTTATAAGGATTCCAGAGTGGGTGCGGAGTTCCCGGGTGCGCGGACATCCTGTCCGCATCTCCCTTGCCTCGGGCCGGTATCGTTTCCAAAATGCGGACAAGATGTCCGCGAACCCGGGAACTCCTGGCATTGACTTCCCTCTGGCGCGGGCGCAGACGACAGTCTCCCTCTCCTGTCCCGGTTGCCGACATGCCTGTCCAGAAAGTCATCTATGACACCGATCCCGGCGTCGACGACGCCATGGCGCTGTTCTTCCTGCATTACCATCCCGAGATCGACCTGATCGGCATCACCACGGGCCATGGCAACGCCTCGGTGGAGATCACGACCCGCAACGCCCTCTACCTCAAGGAGCGGTTCGGCATTGGGGCGCCGGTTGCGCGGGGAGCCGCCGGGCCGGTGAGCGGACAGGACGCCCATCATGCCAGCGGCGTGCATGGCGAGAACGGTCTCGGTGAAGTCGTAGTGCCCGAGGACATCAAGGCGCAGGCGATCGACATGCCGGCCCATCGCTTCATCATCGAGACGGTGCGCAAATATCCCGGCGAGGTGCGCCTCCTGGCGGTCGGCCGCATGACCAACCTGGCGCTGGCGCTGCGCGAGGATCCGGAGATAGCGGGCCTCGTCAAGGATGTCGTGATCATGGGGGGCGCCTTCGGCTTCAAGGGCCATCTCGGCAATGTCACGCCCTGCGCGGAGGCCAATATCTATGGTGACCCGCAGGCGGCCGAAGAGATGTTTGCCGCGCACTGGCCGATCAGCGTGATCGGCCTCGACGTTACCCATGAAGTGCTGATGACGCAGCACTACCTGCGCACGCTCGCCACGGAGGCGGGCGAGGTCGGCCAGTTCATCTGGGAGATCTCGCGCTTTTACGAGAATTTCTATCTCAAGAAGGGGCTTGCCGGTATCTCCGTTCATGACGCCTCGGCGGCGATCTATCTGGTGGCGCCCGACCTGTTCGAGACCCGCCAGGGCCCGATCCGGGTGGTGTGCGAGGGGCTCGCCTTCGGCCAGACCGTCCAGCGCCCCGACAATGTCGGCTTCCCTCCGAACGGCTGGGACGGCCGCCCTTCGCACGCGATCTGCACGGAGGTGAAGGGGCCGGACCTGCTGGAGCTTTATCGCGAGACGCTGCTGAAGGCGGTGGCCTGATACGATCGGTTGTCGAACATTTCAGCGAGCGACGGTCGCCAGCGTCGCGGCAGCCGACGCGGCGAGAATTGCCGCGAACGATAGATTGACGAGCCGCGAGATGACCGGCCGCTGGAGCAATCGGGCGAAGGAGGCCCCAGCGATCGACCAGCCTGCATGAATGAGCACGATCATGATCGTCAGCACGGCGGTCTTGATCAATGATTCCGAGCCTTCGGATCCCAGGCCCAGCCGGGCGCCCGCAAACACGGCGGCTATCGCCACATAGGCCTTGGGATTGGCGAGCGCCAGCAACAGCCCGCCTGTGAAGGCCGGCGCGGCAGCCTCGCCATCGGCCTTGGCCAGGGGCGGGGCGGTCGCGATCTTGTAGGCGAGATACAGAATATAGATCGACGACAAACCGATCAGCCAGGGGGATAGGCGCGGCTGCGACAGCAGGATGGAAGCCAGACCCGCGGCGACGCACAAGAGCACCACGCAAGTGCCGAGGATAATTCCCGCCAGATAAGGCAACGAGCGCCGCAATCCGAAGGCGCTGGCAATCGCGGTGACGCTGATCGTCGATGGACCAGGACTGCCCATTACCACGAGAGAGGCCAGCACGAGCGAAAGCAAAGCCGGCCCTATTCCGGCCGGGAGGAAGGGTTGCCCCATGGCTTGAAACCCCTAACGCCGTTGTGATGCGGAAAACCTAGTTCAACGGTATCGGACCCGTCTTGAAGGTTTGTGCGGGGAGGTACCCCGCACCTTCCTGCAATCGTTCTTGCGCCTCAGCGTGCGATGTCGCCGGGTGATTGCGTCAGCCACGCCTCGATTCCCTTTGCTGCGGCTATGCCGGTGGCGAAACAGGCTTGCAGGAGATAGCCGCCAGTCGGGGCTTCCCAATCGAGCATCTCGCCGGCAACGAATGTACCCGGAAGCCTGCGCAGCATGTAATGCCGGTCGATCTCCGCGAACGCGATGCCGCCCGCAGTGGAAATCGCGCGATCGAGGCCGCGCTGGCCGGTGACGGTGAGGGTTGCACGTTTGATCAGCCGAGCCAGTTCGATCGGTTCTGCCGGCAGGCTCCCGCCGGTGGCCTCGCGCAGAACGCCGATGGCGACAGGCGGCAGTTTCGCCGCCTTGCGCAGGAAGGTCGAGAAAGATTGGCCGCCGCGTGGGCGAGCCAGATGTCTTACGAGGGCGTCCTCGCCTAAATCGGACCTGAGGTCGATCCAAAGCCGCGCCTGCCCGTGGAGCGCGATTGCCTCGCGGATGGGCCGCGACAGGGCGTAGATGACGCCGCCTTCGAGGCCGCGCTCGGTGATCACGGCCTCGCCTCGGCGGCTTTCCCCGCCGAGGCCGACGGCGATGCGCTTCAGCGGCTCGCCGGCGAATTTCTCGCGGAAGACCGCGCTCCATCCGATCTCGACACCGCTGTTGGAAGGCGCGAGTTCGCTGATGGAGACCCCCTTCGCGCGCAGCTGCGGCGCCCAGCCCCCGTCCGAGCCGAGCCGCGGCCAGGAGGCGCCGCCCAGGGCAAGCAAGGTGGCTCGTGGCGACAGCAGGGTGCTCGCTCCGTTCGCCTCCGTGAAGGCGAGGGCGCCCTCGCTATCCCAGCCGGTCCACAGGGAATGCGAGCGAAGCGTCACGCCGAGGTCGCCGAGCCGCGCCAGCCACGCACGCAGCAAAGGCGAAGCCTTGAAGCTTTCGGGGAAGACGCGGCCGCTCGATCCGATGAAGGTCTTCTGACCCAATCCTTCGGCCCAATCGCGCAGGTCCTGCGGCGTGAAGGTCCGCAGCGCCGGTTCGAGGAAGGCGCGCGCCGGGCCGTAGCGGGTGAGAAAGTGCTCGAGGTCCTCGCTGTGCGTAAGATTCAGTCCACCGCGTCCCGCCAGCAGGAACTTGCGGGCCGGGGAGGGCATGCGCTCATGGATCGCCACCCTATGGCCGCTCTTCGCCAGCCGTTCCGCTGCGATCAGCCCCGTCGGGCCGGCGCCGATGATGATGATGTCGCTGGGGACGGCCAAGGGCTCTCTTTATTTCCGTATCTGTCTATGCTCACTGCCCTCATGGCCTTTTCGTTCCGCCAAATCCAGTATTTCGTCGCCGTCGCCGAGAACGGCGCGGTGTCGCGCGCCTCGCATGAATTGTCGATCTCGCAGTCGACGGTGACGGAGGCGATCCGCGAGCTAGAGGGCGATCTCGGCTTTTCCCTGTTCGAGCGCCGGGCCCATGGTGTGGAACTCACGCTCAAGGGCCACCAGTTCCTGCGCCATGCACGCAAGATTCTCTCGGAGATCGCCGACGCGCGACGGGCCCTGCGCAGCGAGACAGCGCCGGTGGAGGGGCGGCTCGCGCTCGGTGTCACGCCCCTTGTGGCGGCCTATGTGCTGCCTGACCTACTTGCCCGTTTCCGCCGCGCCTTCCCCAACGTGGTGGTGGAGATCGTCGAGGATGGGCGCGACTATCTCGACCACCTCCTGGTGGGCGGCGAGCTCGATGTCGCCGTGATGGTGGCGGGTACGGAGAAGAGCGCGCCGGCCTTGCATGTCGAGACGATGGAGGCCTCGCCCTACCGACTCTGGCTGCCGATCGGCCATCGCCTCGCGGAGGCCGAAGGCATCGGCATCGGGGATCTTGCCGAGGAGCCATTCGTGCTGCTGATGCTCGACGAGATCGCCGAGGCGGCCGAATATGCCTGGCGCCGCGCTGGCGTGCGCCCGCCGGTGGCGATCCGTACGCGCTCGGTAGAGGCCGCGCGCAGCCTGGTGGCGACGGGCGCGGGTGTCGCGATCTTGCCCGAGCTCACCTATCGGCCCTGGTCGCTGGAGGGCGACAAGATCGAAGCCCGCGACCTCATCGAGACGCTGGCGCCGGTGGAGGTGGTGATCGGCTGGCGCCGCGGCTCGCCGCTCGATCCTATTGTTGAACAGTTCGTGGCGGTGGCAAGGACTTACAGGCGGCGGTGACGCTGGGAGCTTTTCCCGGGTGCGCGGACGTCCCGTCCGCATCTTCCTATCCTCAACGCAATCGGTTCCAAGATGCGGACGAGACGTCCGCGGACCCGGGACGAGACTTCCGCGCTCCCAGCGATCCCTTGCCTTTCCTATCGGTTTTTCCGATATCTTCAATCTCCCGAATGGTGTGGCGCCCCTCGCCAAGCCGAGTCATTCTGGCGATAATCCGAAAAACGACCAAAAAACATCAAGCACCATTCGACGTTCAATCTGACGGCAACCAGAGGGAAGACATCATGTCCAGGGTTAAATGGATCTTGGCGCTCGCCGGCGTCGCGGCTTTGGCCGTGCCAGCGCTTGCGGCGGAACTCGGCAAGGGAGAGGGCGAGGTCGATATCATCGCCTGGCCCGGCTATATCGAGCGCGGAGAGACCGACAAGAATTACGACTGGGTCACCGAATTCGAGAAGAAGACGAGCTGCAAGGTCAATGTGAAGACCGCCTCGACCTCGGACGAGATGGTCGCCCTGATGAACGAGGGCGGCTATGACCTCGTTACCGCCTCGGGCGATGCCTCGCTGCGCCTCGTCGCCGGCAAGCGCGTGCAGGAGGTCGACACCTCGCTGATCCCGAGCTGGAAGACGGTGGACGAGCGCCTGCAGAACGCGCCGTGGCACACGGTCGGAGGCAAGCACTACGGCGTGCCCTATCAGTGGGGCCCGAACGTCCTGATGTATAATTCCGATGTCTTCAAGGAGGCGCCCAAGAGCTGGAGCGTGGTCTTCGAGGAGCAGAACCTGCCGGACGGCAAGTCCAACAAGGGTCGCATCCAGGCCTATGACGGCGCCATCTATATCGCCGACGCCGCGCTCTATTTGATGTCCAAGAAGCCGGAACTCGGTATCAAGGATCCCTATGAGCTGAACGAGGACCAGTACAAGGCGGCGCTCGACCTCCTGCGCCAGCAGCACGCCCTGATCCAGCGCTATTGGCACGACGCCAATGTGCAGGTCGACGACTTCAAGAACGAGGGTGTCGTCGCCTCCGGCTCCTGGCCCTTCCAGGTCAACCTGATGCAGGCCGACAAGAAGCCGATCGCCTCCACCATTCCCGCCGAAGGCGCCACCGGCTGGGCCGATACCACCATGATGGCGGCGGAAGCGGCCCATCCCAACTGCGCCTATATGTGGCTTGAGCATTCACTGGAGCCAAAGGTGCAGGGCGATGTCGCCGCCTGGTTCGGGTCGCTTCCTGCCGTGCCCGCGGCCTGCAAGGCTTCGACCCTGCTGACGGATACCGGCTGCCAGACCAATGGCTATGACAACTTCTCCAAGATCAAGTTCTGGAAGACGCCCATTTCCAAATGCACCACGCAGAACACCTGCGTGCCCTACTACCGCTGGGTCACTGATTACATCGCCGTGATCGGCGGGCGGTAAAACGGGGCGCGGGTCTTCAGACCCGCCTGTTCCCCCGACGTTGCAAGGCCAGGCGGGTCTGAAGACCCGCCCCCCAATTCCTGGGACCGCAGGCGTCTCGCCTGCGATCCCAGGAAGCGGCGGCGTCTCCTGTGCTCCATTTTCATTCGGAACCATGGCTTCTTCCTCATCCACCCCCGCCGTCTCCTTCCGCGGTGTCGAGCGCCATTTCGGCTCCGTGCGCGCGGTCGACGGCGTCGATCTCGACATTGCGCCGGGCGAGTTCTTCGCCATGCTCGGTCCTTCCGGCTCGGGCAAGACGACGTGCCTGCGCCTGATCGCCGGCTTCGAGCAGCCGACGGCCGGCCATATCGAGATCTTCGGGGAGACGGTGGAGGGCATGCCGGCCTACCGGCGCCCGGTGAACACGGTCTTTCAGGACTATGCCCTGTTTCCGCATCTCAATATCCTCGACAATGTCTGCTACGGGCTGATGGTGCGGGGCGTGGCCAAGGAGGAGCGCTACCGCCAGGGGCGGGAAGCGCTTGCCCTGGTCAAGCTCGCAGGCATGGAGACCCGCAAGCCCGGCCAGCTCTCGGGCGGCCAGCGCCAGCGCGTGGCGCTGGCCCGTGCCCTGGTGGTGCGGCCCAAGGTGCTGCTGCTGGACGAACCGCTTGGCGCCCTCGACCTCAAGCTGCGCGAGGAGATGCAGGGCGAGTTGAAATCGCTGCAGCGCTCCCTCGGCCTGTCCTTCGTTTTCGTCACCCATGACCAGGGCGAGGCCCTGTCGATGGCCGACCGCGTCGCTGTGTTCAACGACGGGCGCATCGTGCAGGTGGCGAGCCCCGAGGATATCTATGAGCGCCCGGCCACGCGCTTCGTCGCCGATTTCGTCGGCAGCTCCAATGTGATCGAGCCGGCGCTGACCAGGGCCTGGATCGGCGTCGACAAGCCGGCGAGCCTGCGGCCGGAGAAGATCGATCTTCTGGCGGATGGTGCCGGTGCCGCCGGAGGCGTGGTGGTCGCCGGGACCATCACGCAGGTGCTCTATCACGGCGCCATCAACCGCGTGGAGGTGACGACGGATGGGGGCGGGCGGCTGCTCGCCGCCGTGCCGGCTTCCTCGCCCGTGCGGCCGGCCCAGGGCGCGCCCGTGCGCATCGCCTTCTCGCGCGATGCCCTGCATGTGATGGAGGGCGCATGAGCCTGACAGCCGCCATTGCTGCGCCCCGCGAGACCTGGTTGCGCCGCGTCTCGGACGTGCTGGTGGCCCGGCGCGGGCTCTATCTGATGCTGCTTCTCGTGCCTCCCCTTCTATGGCTCGGCATCGTCTATCTCGGCTCGCTCTTCGCCCTCCTGATGGAGAGCTTCTATTCCATCGACGAGTTCTCCGGCACCATCGTGCGAGAGCCGACGCTGAAGACCTATGCCGAGCTGTTCACGCCGGCCAATCTCGACGTCATCCTGCGCACGTTCTCGGTGTCGGTGATCGTCACGCTGCTCTCGGCGGTGATTGCCTATCCCATCGCCTATTACGCTGCGCGCTATGCCAGGGGCCGGGTGAAGGCCGCCTTCTACCTCGCCGTCATGATGCCCCTGTGGTCGAGTTACCTGGTCAAAGTCTACGCCTGGAAACTTCTGCTCGCCAAGGAAGGCATCGTCGGCTGGGTGATGACCGAACTCCGCCTGTCCTGGCTGCTCGATGCCTGGCTGAGCCTGCCGGTGGTGGGCGGCCCCTCGCTCTCCGTCAGCTATACCGGCATGGTGCTGGTGTTCCTCTATCTGTGGACGCCCTTCATGATCCTGCCGCTGCAGGCCGCGCTCGAACGCGTGCCCGGCTCGCTGATCGAAGCCTCGGGCGATCTCGGCGCCCATCCGCGCCAGACCTTCTGGAAGGTGATCTTCCCCCTGGCACTGCCCGGGCTGATCGCCGGGGCCATCTTCACCTTCTCGCTGACGCTCGGCGATTACATCGTGCCGCAGATCGTCGGGCCGTCCTCGCTGATCCTGGGACAGGTGGTCTATTCGCAGCAGGGAAATGCCGGAAATATTCCGTTGGCGGCCGCCTTCTCGGTCGTGCCGATCGTAATCATGGGTGTGTTCCTGACGATCGCCAAGCGGATGGGGGCGTTCGATGCACTCTGACACTGGGAGCGCGGACGTATCGTCCGCTCTTGGAAACGATGCGCGCAAGGGAAGGGCGAGCGGACGAGACGTCAGCGCTCCCAGGAGCCCTCTCTCCCTGCGCCTCACCGCTGGTGCCGGCCTCGTCTTCCTTCACCTGCCGCTGCTCTTCATCATCCTCTATGCCTTCACCACGGAGGAGAATTCCTACCAATTCCCGCCGCCCGGCTACACGCTGAAGTGGTTCTCCGTCGCCTGGAACCGGCCGGACGTCTGGAACGCGCTGTCGCTTTCCTTCCGTGTCGCGCTGATGTCGACGGCGATCGCTCTTATCCTTGGAACGCTGGCTGCGGCGGCCCTGTCTCGCACCAGGTTCTTCGGCAGGGAATCGATCTCGCTGCTGCTGATCCTGCCCATAGCGCTGCCCGGCATCATCACCGGCATCGCGCTGCGCTCGGCCTTCCATCAGGCCGACATCCCTTTCACCTATTGGACAATCGTGCTTGGCCACGCGACCTTCTGCATCGTCGTCGTCTACAACAATGCGGTCGCGCGCTTCCGCCGTCTGTCGCCGTCGCTGATGGAAGCCTCGATGGATCTCGGCGCGGACGGCTTCCAGACCTTCCGCTATGTGGTGCTGCCCGCCATCGGCACGGCGCTGCTCGCCGGCGGCATGCTCGCCTTCGCCCTGTCCTTCGACGAGGTCATCGTCACCACCTTTACGGCCGGCCAGCAGCAGACGCTGCCGATCTGGATGTATGACCAGTTGATCCGCCCCCGCCAGCGCCCCGTCACCAACGTCGTCGCTGTCATCGTCATTCTCGTCACGGCGCTGCCCATCCTCGCGGCTTACTACTTCACGCGCGAGGGTGAAAACATTGCTGGTTCAGGCAAATAGGAGAAAGATCTCATGCTCGATACCAAGATGCTGATCGGGTCGAAATTCATCACCGGCACGGAGTCGCCGGAGAAGGTGCTCAACCCCAAGACCGAGGACACGCTGATCGACCTGCCGGAGGCCTCGGTCGAGCAGATCGACGCCGCGGTCGAGGCGGCCGACAAGGCCTTCGCCACCTGGTCGCGCACCACGCCGGCCGAGCGCTCGGCCCTTCTCCTCAAGCTTGCCGACGCTATCGAGAAGGATGCGGAGGCCTATGCCACGCTGGAGGCGCTGAACTGCGGCAAGCCGCGCATCCGCGTGCTGCAGGACGAGATCCCCGCCATCGTCGACTGCTTCCGCTTCTTCGCCGGCGCCGCCCGCACCATGCACGGCCTGGTGGCCGGCGAATACATCCCCGGCCATACCTCGATGATCCGCCGCGATCCGATCGGCGTGGTGGGCTCAATCGCGCCCTGGAATTATCCCCTGATGATGGCGGCCTGGAAGCTCGCCCCGGCGCTGGCCGGTGGCAATACGATCGTCATCAAGCCGTCCGAACAGACGCCGCTCACCATGCTCAAGCTTGCCACCGCCATCGCCGAGATCTTCCCGGAAGGTGTGGTCAATGTGGTGGTCGGCCGCGGCGAGAGCGTCGGCAACGCGCTGATCCACCACCACAAAGTCTCGATGGTCTCGCTGACCGGCGACGTCGCCACCGGCAAGAAGGTGCTGCAGGCGGCGTCCAAGACCATCAAGCGCACCCATCTCGAGCTTGGCGGCAAGGCGCCGGTGATCGTGTTCGACGATGCCGATATCGAGGCCGTGGTCGAGGGCGTGAAGATCTTCGGTTATTACAATGCCGGCCAGGACTGCACCGCCGCCTGCCGCATCTACGCGGGAAAGAAGGTCTACGACAACCTCGTCGCCGATCTCTCCGCCGCCGTGAAGGGCCTCAAATACAACCAGCCCAACGATGACGACAACGATATCGGCCCGCTGATCTCGGCCCGCCAGCGTTCGCGCGTCGCTTCCTTCGTCGAGCGCGCCACCGAGCACAAGCATATCGAGATCGCGGCCGGCGGGCATCTGGCCCCCGGCAAGGGCTTCTTCTACGAGCCGACCGTGGTGGCCGGCGCTCTGCAGTCCGACGAGATCGTGCGCCGCGAAGTGTTCGGCCCGGTGGTCTCGATCACCCGCTTCGACGATGTCGAGGAGGCGCTGGCCTGGGCCAATGATTCCGACTACGGCCTGGCGTCCTCGGTGTGGACGCGCGACGTCACCAAGGGCATGCAGATGGCTTCGCGCCTGCAATATGGCTGCACCTGGGTGAACTGCCACTTCATGCTCACCAACGAAATGCCCCATGGCGGCGTGAAGTCCTCCGGCTACGGCAAGGACCTCTCGATGTATGCGCTTGAGGACTACACCGTGGCTCGGCATGTGATGGTGAAGATGGGGTAATTTGGAATGGCGATCACTGCTCGCCATTCCCGGAAGCTGTACGTTTACGAGAGAGGGAAGATGGCGGTCGGTGACCGCCGCTCCATTCTTCTCCCGTAACGGTAGCAGCTTTCCAAGGCTTCACGCGACCGGCACTTGCCCGGCTCAGCAAAAGCGGCATGATGTCCTCAACGACAAGTGTTTCGGAGGAATCATGGCGGTTTCGTCTGCCCAGAAACCCTGGCTGGCTTCCTATAGTGGAGAAATGAAATCCCATGTTGAGGAGGTGCCCTACAGGCTGCTAGGCGATATCGCTGTTGAAAGGGCCAGGGAAACGCCGAGCAAGGTCGCGTTCACCTGCGTCATGCCCAATGGCATGCAGGGTTCACTGACCTATCGCGAAGTCGACCAGCTTTCGGACAAGTTCGCCGCCTATCTTCACGCCGAGTTGCGCCTGCCGCCGGGCTCGCGCGTGGCGATCCAGGCGCCTAACGGCCTCTCCTATCCCGTTGTTGCCTTCGGTGTGTTCAAGGCTGGCTGTACGCTCGTCAACATCAATCCGCTCTACCAGGCGGAGGAGGCCGCCGCGGTCTTCGCCGATGCCGGTATCTCGGTATTGGTTGTCATCGATATGTTCGCCGACCGCACCGCCAAGTCTCTCGCCGCGGTGCCGGTGAAGACCGTAATCTTCGTCGGCGCAGCCGAGTTTTTTCCGGCTTTCCCCCGCACCTTGATTGGCCTCGTCCAGAAACATGTGCGCAAGGAGATCCCGGCGGCGGGCTTCCCCCATATCCGCCTGCCGCAGGCGCTGGCGCTCGGCAGGGCCAAGATGGCACGCGGCCTCAAGGTCTCCGACATCACCGAGACCATCCTGCCTTCGGCGATCGCCTGCCTGCAATACACCGGTGGGACCACGGGTGTCAGCAAGGGCGCCATGCTCACCCACGCAAACCTGGTCATGAATGTGCTGCAGGTGCTCTATTTCGCCGGCAGCAAGATCTCGCAGGCCGACACCATCCTCACGGCGCTGCCGCTCTATCACATCTTCGCCTTCATGGTGAATTTCCTCACCTTCACGGCCCGCAGCGCCCATGTTGTCATGGTGCCCAATCCCCGGCCGCTGACCAATCTGAAGACGGCGTTCGAGAAATACCCGATCAGCTTCATCACCGGGGTGAACACGCTGTTCAACGGGCTGCTCAACGAGGCCTGGTTCACGACCATGCCCCACCCGCATCTCAAGATCTGCATCGCCGGCGGCATGGCCCTGCAGCAGGCGGTGGCAACGCGCTGGCAGAAGATCGTCGGCGTGCCTCTGGGCGAGGGTTACGGTCTCACCGAGACCTCGCCCGTGGTCTGCTTCAATCCGCTCGGTTCCGGCCATAACGGTTCGATCGGCATACCGATTCCCGATACCGACGTGACCTGCGTCGACGACGATTTCAACGAGGTTCCCCCCGGAACGCCGGGGGAGCTGGCGGTGCGCGGGCCGCAGGTGATGACAGGTTATTGGCGCCGGCCCGACGAGACAGCCAAGGTGATGCGCGGCGACTGGATCCTCACCGGCGACATCGCGACCATGGATGAGACCGGCTATTTCCGCATCGTCGACCGGCGCAAGGACATGATCCTGGTCTCCGGCTTCAACGTCTTCCCGAACGAGGTGGAGGATGTGCTGGTGAAGTTGCCGGGCGTGAAAGAGGCGGCGGTGGTCGGGGTGCCCGACGGCGCGGCGGGCGAGGCGCCCAAGGCCTTCATCGTGCGCACCGACGCGACGCTGACGGCCGAGGCGGTGAGGGCCTATTGCAGGCAGCATCTCACCGGCTACAAGGTGCCGAAATTCGTGGAGTTCCGCGAGGACCTGCCGAAGAGCAATGTAGGCAAGATCCTGAGGAAGGATTTGCGGGGGTAGTCCGCGCTCCCAGCGACAGCTACTGCCTGTAATGCTGGATGCGCGTGGTGCGCAAGCCCGCCAGGCCATGGCGGTCGATCGAGGCCTGCCAGCTCAGGAACTCTTCCGTGGTCAGCACATAGCGGCTGCAGGCTTCCTCCAGGCTCAGGAGGCCGCCGCGCACGGCGGCGACCACCTCGGCCTTGCGCCGGATCACCCAGCGCTGCGTGCCGGGCGGAGGAAGATCCGCAACCGTCAACGGGCTGCCGTCCGGGCCGATAACATATTTCACCCGGGGGCGAAGAACTTCGGTCATGGGTACGCTCACACAATTCGAATGACCATGCGAGCTTGAAATTAGGGCCCCCAACTTAAAAATTGTTGAAGGAAATCTCGAAAAACACCGCTCATTGCGCGTAATGCCACAAATCTGCAACAAGCTGAATCAGGCCTTAACTTCTCGGGCTTGCTTGTCTAGCTGGGCAGTCGGCATGAAAGCCTTCGACAAGGCGTGGTAAAGACGCTCGCGGCAGACGAGGGCGGAGACGCCGTCGGCGATGATAGCGGCGGCAAGCAGCGGCAGCACCATGGCGCGGCTGTCGGTCATCTCGGAGATGATGATCACGGCCGTCAGCGGCGCACGCACCACGCCGACGAAATAGCCGATCATGCCGAGCAGCACGACGGCGCCGAGCGGCTGGCCAGGGAAGATCCAGGCGAGGAGATTGCCGACGCCGGCGCCCGTGGCGAGAGAGGGCGCGAAGATGCCGCCGGGCACGCCGCTCAGCATGGTCACCAGGGTGGAGAAGAACTTGGCCGGCCCGAACCAGAGGGGCTGGGCATGCGACTCCACCAATTGACGGGCCGCGTCATAGCCGGCGCCCCAGGTTGCGCCCCCCGTGCCGATGCCGGTGAGGGCCACCAGCAGGCCGCACAGGGCCGCCAGCAGCATGGGTTTGCGCCGCAAGGCCACAATGGGTGCCGATGTCGTGGCGCCGAAGCTCAGCACAGCCTTGGAAAACATCCCGCCGCAGAGGCCGCCGAGCACGCCCGCGAGGGGTGCGATGAGGAGCGAGGCCTTGAGCGACAGCATCTCGTGCACGGCGCCGAAATAGACATAGTCGCCGGCAATGCCCAGGCTCACCAGGCCCGAGATCATCACCGCCGCCATGGCGAGCAAAGCCAGGCGTTGGTGGTAGGAGGCGGCAAGCTCCTCGATGGCGAAGGCGATGCCGGCCAGCGGCGTGTTGAAGGCGGCCGAGACGCCCGCCGCCCCGCCCGCGATCACCACGGCGGCGGACAGTTCGATCTTCAGCGAGCGGTGCATGAAGGCCATGATGGCGGCGCTGATCTGCACCGTCGGCCCCTCGCGCCCGACCGAGGTGCCGATCAGCAGCGCGCCGACGGTTGCCGCGAATTTGAACGCGGCGGTCTTCATCGAGATCAGGCCGGAGGCAACCGCGTGGCCGGGATCCTCCGAGCCGGCGCTGACCTGTGGAATCCCGGAGCCGCGCGCCAGCGGCGCGAAGCGGCGGGTGAGGTAGACGAGGAGCGCAAGGCCGGCAGGGGTGACGATCACGGGCGCATAAGGCGCTTTCCCGACCAGTACTTCGAAGAGCTTCGAGGCCTGGTCGGCGCTCCAGGCAAAGGCCAGCGCCACGAGTCCGAGGATGATGGCGCCGGCGGTCGTCGCAGTGCGGCGGCGTAGCAACACCGGAAAGTTGCGGGGTGTCATCGGAAACGCAAATCCTTCGTTGCGTTCCTGTCATAGAGATGCGGCGGCGCGGGGCAAGGATAGAGTCCCGGCTGCGACGTTATTGACGCCAACTGCGCAGAGCGAGGCGCGCCAAACGCGGAGTGGCGATTTCCAATCGCCATCTTCCTGTGTTGTAAAGCGCAGCGTTCCCGAGATTGGCGGTCGGAGACCGCCACTCCCATCAGGCGTAGCGCTTGGCTCCGGCCACGCAGACGACCACGCCCGCCGCCACCGCCCAGACCATCAGACCGACCTGTTCGTGCAGCAGCAGGGCCGCCAGCGCCAGCGACAGGAAGGGCTGCAGCAGTTGTAGCTGGCCGACGGTGGCGATGCCGCCCTGGGCGAGGCCGCGATACCAGAACACGAAGCCGATCAGCATCGAGAACAGCGAGACATAGGCGAGCGCCGAGAGTGCCGGCCAGCCGATCGCAGCGGGATTGCCGGGGGCCCAGGTGAGGGCGAGCGGCAGCATCACCGGCAGCGACAGTGCCAGGGCGAAGGAGATCACCTGCCAGCCACCGAGCGTGCGCGACAGGCGGGCACCTTCGGCATAGCCGAGGCCGCAGACCAGGATGGAAGCGATCATCAGCCCATCGCCCCAGGCATCGCCCGCGCTGCCCTGGCTGAGGGCGAACAAGGCCACGATGGCGGCGCCGGCGAGCGAGAACAGCCAGAAGCCGAAGCGCGGGCGCTCGCCGCCGCGCAGCACGCCGAACACGGCGGTCGAGAGGGGCAGCAGCCCGATGAAGACCGTGGCGCGCGCGGAGGTGATGCTCTGCAAGGCGAGGGCGGTGAGCAGGGGGAAGCCGACCACGCAGCCGAGCGCCACGAGGGAGAGTGAGCCGATCTGACCGCGGCGCGGCCATTTCTGCTTCAGGAGCAGCAGGAGGGCGATGCCGATCAGCCCGGCGATGGCGGCGCGGGCGGTGGTAAGGAAGAGCGGCGTGAGGTCATGCACGGCGATACGCGTCGCCGGCAGCGAGCCGGAGAAGATCGCCACGCCCAGAAACCCGTTCAGCCAGCCGGCCGTCTTGTCGTCCATCGTCTTACGCTTTCACTTGCTTGCAGATATGGGCGCCTCGTCACACCCCAACCTTCCCAGAATCGCACTGGCCAGAACAGGGACAGGCCAGTACAATCACGCCAAACTGTACTGGACATGTGAGGGGTACACATGCTCGACCAGACCAAGGCTGGCACATTGATCGAACTCGCCATGGCCGAGATCCGGCGGCTGGCCGCAGCGGCGCCCGGCGTGCGCCTGCCCTCCATCCGGCGCCTCGCCGAACGCCAGCGGGTTTCCAAATCGACCATCGTCGAGGCCTATGACCGGCTGGCAGCCGAGGGCGCGGTCGAGGCCCGGCCGGGTTCCGGTTTCTTCGCGACGACACGGGTAAGGCCCTTCGCTCCTTCGGAAAACACGCCGAAGCTCGACCGCGCCATCGATCCCCTCTGGATCTACCGCCAGGCGCTGACGCCGCGGGCGGGCGTGCTGCATCCGGGTTGCGGCTGGCTGCCCGACAGCTGGCTGCCGGATGACATCATCCGCCGCGGCCTGCGCGCCGTGGCTCGGGACGAGGGCGCGAACCTGTCGGCCTACAGCCTGCCGCAGGGCTTCTGGCCACTGCGCGAGCATCTCGCCCGCCGCCTGGTCGAACGGGACCTTGCGGTGGACCCCGCGTCGATCCTGCTCACCGATTCCGGGTCGCGCGCCATCGATCTCGTCTGCCGCTTCCTGCTCCAGCCCGGCGATACGGTGCTGGTCGACGATCCCTGCTATTTCAACTTCCAGGCCATGCTGCAGGCCCAGCGCGCCCGCATCATCGGCGTGCCCTATACGCCGCACGGGCCCGACCTCGACCATTTTGCCAGTCTCTGCGCCGAACACCGCCCCCGGCTCTATCTGACCACGGCGGTGCTGCACAATCCCACGGGCGCGACGGTGAGCGTGGGCACCGCCCACCGCCTGCTCAAGCTCGCCGAGCAGCACGACCTCATCCTGGTCGAGGACGCCATCTTCACCGATTTCGAGGCCCGCCCCTCGCCGGGACTGGCGGCGCTGGACGGCTTCGAGCGGGTCATCCATCTCGGCAGCTTCTCCAAGACGCTGACGGCGGCCCTGCGCTGCGGCTATGTGGTGGCGCGGGCCGACTGGATCGAGGGCCTGACGGACCTGGCGCTCGCCACCGGCATCGGCTGCAGCGACATCGCGGCCCAGACCACCTTCCGCCTGCTCACCGACGGCAGCTACCGCCGCCACCTCGAAGCCCTGCGCCCCCGCCTCGCCAAGGCGATGGCCGCGACATCAGACCGGCTGCAAAGCCTCGGCCTCACCTTGTGGACGGAGCCCGAGGCCGGCATGTTCCTCTGGGCCGAACTCCCCGAAGGGCTGGACTCGGCCACGATCGCTATGCGCGCGCTGGAGAGGGACGTGGTGCTGGCGCCCGGCAACATCTTCAGCGTCTCGCAGAACGCCAGCCGCTTCCTGCGCTTCAACGTGGCGCAGAGTGGGGACAAGCGGTTGTTCGACGTGCTGGGGAATATACTGGGATCGGAGGCATTTCAGCCTGCCAGCGCCGACTTTGCGAGGTGAGGGCGCGCCAAACGCGGAGTGTCGATCTCCACAACCACATCGGCCAAAGCCGATGTGGTGAGATCGACATCTTGGAAACGCCGCGTGTGCCGGAAGGGGGGATGTCGATCTGGAGATCGACACTCCAATCCTGCGCCTCATATCGCAAAGTGAGCGCCCACGGGCACCACTGCCTGCTGCATCAGGCGCGGAGAAATCGAGACGCCATCGCGAAGGTCATTCAAGACCCCCATCCAATCCCCTTCCTCTCTACTCCGAGGGAAGCCTACGGCTCGCCCATTCGCTGCGCGGAATGGGTTTTCCGACCCGAAAAGCGAAGCTCACGACTTTCGTGGCCTGCGCGTCTACCTCGCAACGAAAGCTCACCTCATACCACGTCGAATTCGCGTGGAACGCCTCGTGCGGCGCTTCGAGGACGGTGCCCTCCGGAAGCGACAACCTGGGACCCATGTCCATGGTATAGGGAGGCGAGCTATAGAGCAGTTGGGCGCCCAACTCCGAGAAGCAAAGGTTGCCGACCCGTTGGCCGCGCGACGTGGACCCCATCGCCATCATGGAACTCACATCGTTGGTTGCGTCCTGCGAAAATAATGTCGTGGCCTCACGAAGCGCCGAGTCCGGTTTTATCTGGGCGCCATCCCCGGGCTTTGCCGCCTTGGCCGGTGCGCCCTGGGGAATCTGGTCGGGCGCGTCGGTCGTCACCGCGAGCGTCCATGAAAGACCATGCCGGTCCAGATCGGGCAAGCCTGCGGGCGCGGCTGCACCGCTTTCAGCGTTCTGGCCAGGCGATTTTCGAGGGCCGGCATCCTTGTCGCCGAACTTCAGCACGTAAGCCTGGCCTTGCGGCGCGCTTGAAGCGTTCGTCGGCGGCGTAATCGGCGCAGTCGCCTCCGGCGGCTTTTCGGGCTGAGGCGAACTGACCGGCGGCGGCGCCTGCGTTTTTGGCTTCTCCGGCGGCTTGGGCTCCGGCGGCTTGGGCTCCGGCGGCTTGGGCTCCGGCACCAGTTCCACCGTGATCACCTGCTCCTCCTTGAGAGGCGACACCAGGGACAATGGCAGGATGAGCACGGCGGCGAGCACATGCATGGCAATGGCGGCGAGCAAGCACCACCTCCACACCCGCTGCTGGTCCGGCCGATCATTCCTCATCGCGAACGGTGTGGAATGAAATAGAGGCAGCATCAAGCAACCCAAGCCTGCAGAAGCGAAATTTTCAACCCGCCCGGTGTGGCCTCGTCGCGCAAGGCGGGGAAGGCCCTCCCACGCGCCACCGGCATCGGCTGCAGCGGCATCGCGGCCCAGACCACCTTCCGCCTCCTCGCCGATGGCAGCTACGGGCGCCACTTCGAAGCTCTCCGCCCGCGCCTCGCCAAGGCGGTGGCCGCGACCGCCGACTGGTGCTGCAAAGGCTCAGCCTCACTTTCTGGACGGAACCCGAGGCCGGCATACTCCTGTGGGCCAAACTCCCCTAGGGCCTCGGCTCCGCCACCCTCGCCGTGCGCGCGCTGGAGAAGGACGTGGTGCTGGCGCCGGGCAATATCTTCAGCGTCTCCCAGAACGCCAGCCGCTTCCTGCGCTTCAACGCGGTGTAGATCAATTGCACTGTGTGTCCAATTTGAAAATCGCGCTATCGCCAGCCTTCACTATTCGTAATTCCGTATATCACGAATCACGGCGATGTCACGTTTAAAGGGCGAGTATTGCTACTATTGTATTCCAATTCCTCACTTGAAGCAGCACAGAAGCGATGTCAATCGCTTGTCGTCAAGCGCCAAGTTAGTCGTGTTAAGTATAGTGTTACATACTCCTAAAATATCTCAACGCATACGTGACGCATACTAAGAATTAAAAGCTTATAACAGCGACCTTGTATATATATGTCCTTCCAACTGAGATGTGGATTGCAAATTCGCGTATTCAGAATATCAAAACCATGAACGCACGTTTTGGATGTACTTCAGAAACAGCCGCTACTCACTATATCGGATGAGGAAGAGGAAATGTCCATCTCGAACACAACAAAAGAAGATCGTATTTCAAAACACAAGCGTGGCGATCTGACGCGTCAGCAACTTGATGAGCGCGTTGCTGAGGTCTGGTCTGAGACGTTAGCTTCTGACTTTGGCCGCAAGCGGATCGCCGCGGCGCTTAGGATAAAGCCAGAAGATTTGCATCCTGGGCCGCCACCTGTAGAAATTCAATCGCCTTCAGGCCTTGATCCCACCCTATTATACGCCGTGATACATTGGACCGCGACAAGCATTGTCGTTCCGGTCTTTGTTGGCATGGTCAAGGACGAAGTGAAGGAACGTATGACACGTCTATGGAAAGAAGTACTGCTTCCCGCGATTCGTTCTGACAACCGCACTGCCATAGGTGATTGAACAAGCCATGACAGAGCACCTTGACCTATCCGAGCTAACGCCATTCGCAGCTCGCTATCTATTGGCGGAAAACGCAAGGATACACGTGGGATCTGGGTACGACAGAAAAGTGCTCAAGCTCATAGAGGCACATGCAGATTGCCTCGGCTCCGAAGATGGTGGACTCGATCAGAGTTTCACACAGCTGGCAGACAAGGTCAGGATCCACTGTGACGATTTTAGAGGGAAAATTACGCCAGGGCTAAGCGATAAACTGAAGACACTTACTGAGCATCTGGATAAGCGTCGTTGCTCATATTGTAAACCAAAAGACAATGGCGAATCTATCCCGGCATGTGACCGCCACAATCCGACCTACGGCGCTGTTTCTGCCCCCGGTGGAGGCAATTGCATCCAGCCACTCATGAAGCGGTTTGCTAGTTTATCGAATTGGGTGGAAAGCCTGTGGTGCGCACTCCCATATAGAAATAGCATGCCAAGCCTTCCCATAAAGTTTGCAACCAGCCGTCGAACTTTCGAGGACTCCCAGGCAATCGTTCAAAGATTTTCAGTAAGCGGCTACGCACAATCGTTGCCGTTGGCAGAAGAAGGCAAATACTTCACAAAAGTTGGGCTTGAGATTAGAGATGAATCTTTTGGGTGGCAACAATTTAACCTATTATCTTATATTCTTTTGCATGAGATTCTTTGTCATGCCTATCAGTCTCTGGATAAACCAGATATTCGATTGGACGCAGAACCCTCGGATCCCTGGTCCGAAGGGTGGATGGATCGACTCGCGTTCAAACTTACGGTTCAATGGCTGAACTTGCACCGCCATACTCCTTTACAAAGCGAGAGCGAGGTTCGCAATGGTGGGAGCGAGGTTCGCTATGCAATGCGCCAGATTGAAGATCTGCATAATGCAAGATATGGTAACGATGTCTCAATGCAAGGAGACTTGGACCTTTCTACAGGTCGAGAAATATTTGATGACGTTGTACAAAGCTATTCGGATAAGCTAAATAAACTTCCCTTCTCACGACATCCTATTACAATATTTTCGTTGCGCCTTAACGCGATCACTAGAGATCCTACGCTGCGAGTAAAAGATCTTGTAAATATTCAATTTATGCTTGAAAGCGATCCACGTGAATTGCACAACATAATAGCCGCATTCAACGCAGCTGACGGCAACAACAGCGCACTTTCGATACTCGAAAGGCTTTCAGGTTGAGAGAAAGTGCGAAAAACGGATCGAGCGGCGTTTTAGATGTCGCAAAAGAGCTTGGGCTATTTCGAGTAGCCGATGTGGCTGAGCTAACTGGACTCAGCGCGCGGGCGGTCGAAAAAATACTCCGTGATAATAAAAGTTTAGTCGAGCCAGTACCAGGCGATGACGGGATATGGAGGTTGGCTCCAGAATCTCTTCATTCCACTTCTGATCGCACTGACGCTGATCCAAAAGTGGCGCAGGACTTCATAGCGACTGCGGGAGCGAGTGTGAAGGCGCTTGAACGAGGGATGGTCCAAGAGGCAGCGCTTCGCAAGTCCATGCTAAGCGCTGCGGAACAACGAATGAAGTTAGCGCGGCGCTCGATTCAGCAAGGTGAAAGTTCAGAGTTGCACGAACAACTCGCAGATGCGGAGCGCCGAGTAGCAAAGTTAAGAGATTACTCGTTCCGAGCTCCAGATCCGCTACTGTCGCAATTACAAGACTGGACCGTCAAACTCGAAGGAAGTTTCAGCGAAAACCCATCGGCACTCTTCGATCTTGATGCCTCTCTTCGGACAGCAATCGAATCGGCTGGAGATCCGAGTGCCGTTTTTTGGCCGGCCCGTGCTGCCCTGGCTGCCCAACGAAGACACCCAACCAACCAAGATTTGGCCCCTACACTCGATCATGAGATAAGAAAAGCAGCTCTAGACGGTGATGTGTTTAAGGTTCTCGCATTAGCTTGTATTGCTGCTGTCAGTAAGCTCGCAACGACGTCAGACGCGTTGATGGGAGCGATCACCACCCGTACTTTTCGCTCGAATGCGGACCGAACAGCAAGGCGCGTCGCTTACACGGCGCTTGCAAGCTTGGCTTGTCCGGGCATCGCGGAAAACCAGAGAGCTGTCGAGGCTTGCGACTATCAAATTCGACGAGAGAGTCCTGGGTGCGACGAAATGGAGTTGCTTGCACCGGCTGCTTTACAGTCACGGCGCACTGACCCAGTGGCTGCAATCGCGCTTATCGCTCGCTACCTCAAATGGGAGAGCAGCCGAGATCATCGGGGTTTGCAAGATCGAAAGAGCTTGCCGCGACTTGGGCATGTGGCTCGTAACATAGCTTGTTCGCTAGATAATTGTGGTTACCAACAGCTCGAGCGGGCCTTAGCGCCGTTAGCCGAGGACGAGTTAGGGGTTCTATTAATACATCATCTGTCAGATTACCAAAATCATGCCATCGAACTACGGCCACGGCCTCCACAGCTTCAGAGTGATCGAAGCCAAGGCGGTTACGATTACGAAGACGATGTCTTAGAGGGGGTTCGACAGTTTGGGGCGTTGGCCAGATCGCGAGTTGCAAAGATTACTAATCCGGAAGGTAAGCGGGAGTACACCTACCTCTGGATAAAGCCGCGAACTAGAGTAGCAGAAGCAATTGCGATGATTGTAACCAATCAACCGCCTGAGCTTCCACGACGGGAATTTACACGCCTTCGCCGAAAATGGGCTCACTACAATGCATAAATTGCGACTAACGCAAAGGCCCTCAATAGCTAATTTGGACCATGAGGCGGCGATCCTTCGAGAACTCTACGCGGCATACAGTTCCGATCGCAAGTTCCTGCGTGAAACACCAGGCGCTCGAATGCTTGTGTTTCTCGACTCACACGAGATCAAAGCCTACATCGATCCAGATGCACCAGGCAATCTTAAAGGTTTTAAGATGTTGTGTGAGGATGAATTCGGAGATGAGGCACGACACACCACAGTAAATTTACGTCACAACCAAATTCTAAATGGGTTACTGTTTGATCCGTCACAAATATGTGGTATAATACCATCGCATGCTGAAGAGATGGACAGAGAAATTGCCTTTCGCTTCCATCTATTATTAGATAACATACTCGATCTCGTTCAGCAAGCCCGTCAAGAGATAAGCAAAAACAAGGATCGGATGGAGCAATTTGCGGATGTTGCAAAGCACGGAACCGAGGAACGCAAGCGTGAGCTTCGGCTTGCAGTTGTAAGTTTCTTTCAGACTCATGCTCCAACCCTTACTGCAATTATGCGGGACAGCCTATTTAGCCCGCAGAGGCGTTTGAAGGCGATCTTAAACGACAGTCAACTAACACTCTTTGAAGATATCCCCTGGTCAAGTCTTGGGGTTGAAGAAAAGATTTCTAAGAAACTGCGTCACGTCCGGCCGAGTGTTGCTACCATTGCGGATGCAAAAAGAAATTTGGAAGCTTTTACGTATCGTAAAAATACCGTTGAAGCAAATATAGCTGATGCAACTGCGTTGTCTTATATTGAACTCTTGCGTAAGAGACTTCTTGACAACGGTATAGATAATATCAGGGTTTTTCTCGTCAGCCGAGCACGGAGCCTTCTCCGAGCTGCGGTGGAAATGCAGTCCAATTACTCAGACGATTTACTCGTTCGACATCCAAGGATGCTGGCCTTAACAACCGCCGACGCCGCGAAATTAGATGACGCTACGGAGCTTGCTCTGGGAACCGCTCTCGACGTGTGGCGAGGCGAGGTGAAAAGCCGTTTGAGAACTGCCGTCGGAGACATAGGCGAGGTTAGGGTGCTCGAAAAGCCGTGCAAAGCGTTCCTTGAGACTTGGGATACTTTTGAAGGGAGTCGGCTTGCTGTTGAAATGAAGTGGAGAAAAGGAACGGAGACAAAATCAGAAGTGTTAAGCGAACGTGATCTTGCTGAATTGTTGATCACCCTATTTTGCAGCGATGCCAATGCCGAGAAAGCGCTCAATCAATCCCTAATTGAAAGATTTAATGAGTTTGGTAGCGCATCGAGTCGCTTTTTGCTTGACGATTTGCAGCTGAGCCTTCAGGCACGTGTCACTAAAGTATCAACCGGCTGTCGGTGTTACATCGCTCCACTGGCGATTGGTGCTGTTGGGCCCATTCAAGTGGCCCAGTTCGATAACCGTGAGAGGGGTAGTGAGGATCTTTCTCTTGATAGGATTGCGTCGTTGGTTCGGAACGGCTCAGAGCGCCCCTTAGTGTGGTCTCTTATGCTGGCATGTGCTGGCCGGTGGAAACAAGCCGCTATTTTTGCTCGAAGCGCCTTACAGTTAGCCCAACTCGAGCGCGACAGTGAGACGGAGGACGAGGCTCGATTGTTGCGCGCAGAAATTGCGCGTCTTGGATCAAACGCAGATCAATTAGACGATCCCGTAGATTATTGGTCGGATTCGAAAGAACGTTATGAATGGTGCATTCGCGAGCTTTCTAAGGTGAGCCAGGTCAATAAGGAGCGCAGGCTGCGTGAGCAGGCTGCACAATTTCTCGACGCAGCCTTAGCTGGGGTGGACTTCCCCGAGTTGTCCAACATGTTGGGGCAATACTTCTCCGCCCTGGACCAATCTGCAGACGAAGTTTCAGATGATGAATCTAAAGCCCGATGCCTAGCCCTGCAGCAGATGCTTTTTCTTTATGATACAACGCATCATGTAGAGTCCCTTAATACATATCAAGAGGAGCGTGCGAGTATCCGACACCTTGACCTTGTGAAGACGCTGCAACGCTTACAAGAGCGTGGACAGACCGATGTATTGCCTCATAGAGCGCGTGCGATGGAGGTCATTGGTTATGTGCTGTTCGGAACGGATCAAGGAATTGAGAGAGCTACGCCCCCCATAAAGACACAGCGCAGGCCGTCCAACATTCCACAGCATCTTCATAGAGAATTGTTGGATTTGTTGAAGGGGCTTGAGGCAAGTACCGATTTTATTGCTCAGTTCTTGCGAGATGAGATAAGTGAGATCTATGAGGGGCTTCGAAGATTTCACAATCCTGAGCTCTCGTTGGCTCCTATTTCCATCCCCTCTTCTATTATAGAGGAAATAGAGCTTCTATACCCAGATTTGGCTACGCGGGCGATACCGGCTTTGCGTAGCAACGAAGATGTGGGTTGGAAGTTGCTGAAGGCGGCTCCTCAAGTCGAACATGAAGGCGTCATTGAAAACGTGATTCGAACCCTTTCATTTGCTATAGAAGAAGGTCGGGAAATAGAACTTAGACCATCGCTTATGTTTCACATAAAATTGTCTTATCTATACGCTAAACTTCTAGACGCGACACTTGAGCCAAACTATGTGAGGCCAGAAAGGTTTCGCCAGCTGGTGCAAGAATATGAAGAAATCTGCGTTGACTATCCATATGCCTCACTCCCAAGACTTAGATTGAGTTATCTTGCAAGAGAGTTACGAGACGATGATCTGGAGAAAAGAGCTATAAGCGATGCGCTTAGACTTGTCGATGACGATAAGCTTTATCCTAACCGTTCAGGAGGTCCGCATTGGCTACAAAGCTTTATTCGAAGGCGCCACGCGTTGATCATGCTCCGAGGACATCCCGAAGCGAGCCGAAGATGGGTCGGCCACGCCGCAACTCCAGAAGCGTCTTTACAGTTGAGTGCCCTCGAGGAAGCTTGTCGCACACTATTGGACGCTGAGATAATCGACACGGCGACCGACGTTGACCCAGCTCACGTGGTAGAGCGCAAGCGACGCACTAACAATATTGTCTTTTACGCTAGTCGCCTAATTGAGCGGCCGTCTGGCCAGGGCGTCTTTGGAAGGTTGTCTCCAGACAAGCCGCTCGAGTCTTTTGTTGAGCGACTTAGCTACGATATGGAAGTGGCGCCAGAGGTATATATGTTGCATACTCTGGGCTGTTACTATGCTGCGGTGGGTGATGTTGACAAAGCACGAGGCGCGGCGCAACGTATCTTTGGTCGAATGAGTGAAGGAGAGTATATGATAGGCGTTGATCCTGAGGAAAGTTATCAGGAGGTTATAGATTGGTTTAGGGGAGAATAAGGCAAATTGTTGTTGTGAAATAACTTCGTTCCCTCCCTCTCAACTCTCCTCGGTGACACCTATGTCGCCATCTACTAAAGTGCGTATCCATAAAATTGGGGAAAGGAGACTTGTAAAACTAACAAGGAAACTGCTTGAATATCTGTGATCTGTTTCGGCGCTTGCTGAACTCGTGGCCGCGGAGGCGTTCACCATCACTGGTTCGCTTGGTCCCTTTGAGTCAACCGAGTTGATGACTAGGTTGGGCTTGTCGATCTTGCCGACGTCGATATCGGCATTTGCCGCCATAACCTAGATGCCAAGGTCATAATTCATGTCGCCGGCGAAGCGAGGACCGATCTCGGTTTCTCGAGCGATGAATAGGAGGTAGTGTTCCCTAATTCCCGCTGCCGCATAATTCGGGTTGTGATCTGCTCCCAAGAAACTGGACCGTTTTGAGTTAGAGTTTTCCGCGGCCGAATCCCCAGGCTGGGAGGAGCGGAGGACGATGAAGGCAAGCAGGTTTTCGGAGGCGCAGAAGGCGTTCATTCTCAAGCAGGGCGCCGATGGCGTACCGGTGGCGGACATCTGCCGACGTGCGGGGATCAGCCAGGCGACCTATTTCAACTGGAAGAAGAAATACGAGGGCCTGACACCGCCAGAGATGCGGCGGATGAAGCTGCTCGAGGACGAGAACGCCAAGCTCAGGAAGCTGGTAGCAGACCTGTCTCTCGACAAAGAGATGCTGCAGGACGTCATCCGCCGAAAACTCTAAGGCCTGGCCGTAAGCGAAAGCTCGTGAGTGTGATCTGTAAGGAGTGGAACGTCTCGATCCGCAGGGCGTGTACCGCCCTGGAGTTCGATCGCTCGACCTACCATTATCGGTCACGCAAACCCGACCAGGCCGGCATCGCAGCTCGGATCAAGGAGATCTGCCAGACACGGGTCCGTTACGGCTATAGGCGCGTCCACGTCATGCTCCATCGTGAGGGCTGGGGCATCAACATCAAGAAAACTTATAGGATTTACAATGAGTTGGGACTACAGCTTAGGAACAAGACACCCAAGCGCCGGGTCAAGGCGAAGCTGCGCGACGACCGCGCTCCGGCAACGCGGCCGAACGATGTGTGGGCGATGGACTTCGTCCATGACCAATTGGCGACCGGCAGGAAAATCCGCATCCTTACGGTCGTCGATACCTTCTTGCGCTTCTCGCCCGTCATCGATCCCCGGTTCAGCTATCGGGGAGAAAACGTGGTCGCCACACTCGAACGGGTGTGCGCCAAGGTCGGCTATCCCAAGACGATCAGGGTCGATCAGGGCTCGGAGTTCGTCTCGCGAGATTTGGACGTTTGGGCCTATGCCAAGGGTGTCACGCTGGACTTCTCGCGGCCCGGCAAGCCGACGGACAACGCCTTCATCGAGGCTTTCAATGGCAGGTTCCGCAGCGAGTGCCTGAACACGCACTGGTTCCTGACGCTTGCAGATGCCACCGAAAAGATGGAGGATTGGCTCAGATACTACAACGAGGTCAGACCGCACGGTGCGATCGGCCACAAGACCCCGATCTCGTTGCAGAACCCCGGTGGCGCTGCCAGTCCGCCACCGTGAAAGAGGCCGGAAACTCTAGCCTCAGGCGGTCCAACAAATGGGGGCGGTTCAACTGCAGGCCGGACTCTAATCCAAGATGGAGGAAAACCTCAGGGGCAGGTCACTTTCATCGCAATTCCTCTACTCTCCCCGTCCATGACGCACTCATGGAGACGGGCCAATGTCGCTGCTGCAGAAATTCGAACGCTATCCGCTCACCTTCGGTCCGACGCCGATCGAACATCTGCCGCGGCTGACGCAGGCCTTGGGCGGGGAGGTCCAGATCTATGCCAAGCGCGACGACTGCAATTCGGGCCTCGCCATGGGTGGCAACAAGCTCAGGAAGCTTGAATATATCGTGCCTGATGCCATTGCCTCGGGCGCGGACACGCTGGTCTCGATCGGCGGCGTGCAGTCGAACCACACGCGCATGGTCGCGGCGACGGCGGCCAAGATCGGCATGAAATGCGTGGTGGTCCAGGAGAAATGGGTTCCGCATTACGACGCGGTCTATGACCGGGTCGGCAACATCCTGCTGACCCGCCTGATGGGCGCCGACAGCCGGCTCGTGGAGGACGGTTTCGACATCGGCATTCGCAAGAGCTGGGAGGATGCGATCCAGTCGGTGAAGGATGCGGGCGGCAAGCCCTACGCGATCCCGGCCGGGGCTTCCGTGCACAAATTTGGGGCTCTCGGCTATATCGGCTTCGCCGAGGAAGTGGCGAAGCAGGAAGCCGAGCTCGGTTTCACGTTCGACTATATCATCGTCTGCGTCGTTACCGGCTCCACGCAGGCGGGCATGATCGTCGGCTTCGCCGCGCAGGATCGTGCTGAGAGGATCATCGGCATCGACGCTTCCGGGACCTTGGCGCAGACCCGCGCCCAGGTGCGCGGTATCGTCGACAACGCCGCCACGCTGGTTGGTCTCGGCCGCACCGTGCGCGAGGACGAGATCGTCATCAACCCCGATTACGCCTATCCCGCCTATGGCGTGCCGTCCGAGGAAACCAACGCGGCGATCCGCCTTGCGGCGCGCACCGAGGCGATGATCACCGACCCCGTCTATGAGGGCAAGTCGATGCAGGGCATGATCGACCTGGTCCGCAAGGGCTTTTTCCCGAGGGGGTCGAAGGTTCTTTATGCCCATCTCGGCGGGGCGCCGGCGATCAACGGGTACAGCTATTACTATAGAGAGGGCTGACGGGGGGTAGCGACGTGCGGAGAATAAGTGCATCGCTGTGAGGCTGTCATCCCCGGCGGTCCGAAGGACCGGGAAGGGGATCCAGGGGCCGTAAGTAATGCCCCATCGGCCCCTGGATCCCTTCCCCTCGCCCTCTCTCACCACGCTCAAGAGCGCACTCACAAGCAAAGCTTGTGAGGATACGGCCGGGGATGACAGCAGCGCTCAGGGGTCGTCAAAAAATCAGTGAATCGCCAGACCAGTGTCGGGAGTGCGGGCGCGGCGCTGGAAGCGTGCATTCTTGAACGATCCCTTGGTTAAACGGTTAAACCGCTCGTCGGCGACCGGGCTAATCGACGGCACCGTGCCTGGCATCCGCCTCCTGTGGCGTAGGAATAGAAATAGAACGAATATTGACTTTCATTTGTTCCCATGCTTTATTCCGTAACGGAATGAGGCGTCAGCGGCCGGCGTGTGTACAACCCGGCCCCGAACGCCTCCATCCACCCCGATGCCTGTCCAGACGATGGGCGCGCGCGGCGGTCCTGCTTCTCTTGAAGCCGGCCGCCAGGGGTGATGAGCGGGACAGGCGGGATCGGCACCCCATGGAAGTGCCCTGTGATCCCTGGACGAAGCGTGAAGGGCAACAGCCCGGCAACGCCTTCGTCCCCACGTCCCGCCGATGCGGTGAAGACGGCTGATGCCACCGTCCGGCCAGGATGGATGTCGCTCAGCCCCTGTGCCGAGCCGGCTGGGTTCGGGTTCGGATGGTCCGTGCCATCCGCTCCAGGCTCGCCTCCGCCTTCAGAAGGCGGAAAAGCAGGTGGCCTTGCATGCTTTGTCAGCGTGCCCGGCCGCCGGAACGGGGCGATGGCGGCTCGCATCGACAGTGCGGCCTGCATCTTCCATGATCCTGCTTTCACGGCTGCCCCGCAGCCGCCATCGCCCGGTCTCTTCATCAACCCAGCCGGAAAGGGCGTGGGAACGAGAGCGTGTGTGCATTGCGGTGGGACGACGGCGGAGGTGAGAGAGTCCGACGCTTGTGGATCGTCAAGGAATCAGCGCGCTGTCATCCCCGGTTGAGCCACTCGCGAGCGCGTCACAAGCTCTTGCTTGTGACGGCGAGAGAGGGCGAAAGGAAGGGGATCCAGGGGCTAAAGGGTATCACTCGTGGCCCCTGGATCCCCTTCCCGCGCTAGGCGCGCCGGGGATGACAGCCTCTCCTGCCTCGTTGGTTATTGGTCTAAAGCCACTATGCTCCAGGGAATCGGCAAGCTGGTATTCAGAGAGAAGGAGAGGCGCGCAAGCGTCACGCTGGAAGCCAACGGTTCCTTCGACAAGGCACGAGGCTCACTGAGCGTTCGCCCGAGAATGGCGTGGCGATGGCTGCCGGCGCTCATTTCAGCGTTTCAGAACATCAGCCGAGCCCAGCGTTTCAAGGAGATGCCCTGCCGCGACGGACGGCTTTTCGATGGGTGGAAACGTTGCCGGATAAGTAACCTATGCATGCATCATATTGGTTATTCTAGAATTCGGGGAATTATGCACCCATAGATTGCATTTTTGAGGGCTTCTCCGGAATCCAATGTGGATATTTTCGCCCCCAAATGTATAGAATGATCAGGTCACGCGTTTTTCACGCGCTCGGGCAGAAATGTACTTGCGTCACGACCGGATCGTCATTGGTAACCGGAGACGGGCCATGAATAAAAACACCACGCCTTCTGAATTCGCCCGCACGGCCGCTCCTCACCCGCCTGCCAGCTAAGGCGACCCCCTCCCGTCGTCTCACCCCGAAACCATCCACAGGAGATCCTCATGGCGCCGCAGCGTGTCGTGATCTTGCGTCATGCCGAAAAGCCGGATGACCCAAGTGACCCCAATCTCAGCCCGGCCGGGCAGGCCCGCGCGCAAATGCTCGCGAAGCTGATCCCGCAGCTCTTCCCGAACCCCAACTTCCTGTTCGCCGCGGCGCCTTCCGCGGAGAGCAATCGGCCCGTGGAGACCCTGCAGCCAACGGCGGATGCGTTGAAAATGACCCTCAACGCCAGCTATGCGGATGGCGATTACGCACGGCTTGCCGGCGATCTGCTGTCCCAGCCTGCCTATGACGGCACGTTGATCATCATCTGCTGGCACCACGGCCACATCCCCAAGCTCGCCAAGGCGCTCGGCGTTGCCTCCTCGGTAGTGGACAGCACGCCGCCCGTCGTGGACAAGAAGTGGGACAGCACCGTGTTCGACCGCTTCTGGATCCTCGATTTCAGCCAGGCCGGGGTGTCCCTGACCTCCATTCTCCAGGTGCCCCCTCAGTAGGCGCCGCCTGGAGCAAAATGCGTTTAAGCTTGAACGCTGCTTGTTGGAGTGAGGCTCAGAACTTCCAGGCTGGGAGCTATGCCCGTATCGCCCAGGCCCCCGCCCATAGGCGCTAAGATATGACGGAGTTGTCGCAACGCTTCACCCTCGCCTTGATGGTCCGCAACTCAAGTGAGTTGCGGACCATCAAGGCGAGGGTGGATGTCGCGTCTTATCTTAGCGCCCATGCAGGCCCCCCGCCCGCATCTTCCGAGGACGGGTCTCCTCCTTCCAGCCTTGAAACATCCTGCAACCCAAGGAGTCACTCACTATGGACGCCTTCATGAAAGCCGCTCAGTCCGGGAATTTGTCGGTCAAGCTCTGGCGTGGGGAGCGCATGTGCCTGATCGGCATGGATGTCACCAATCCCGAGCCCGATTTCGTCGGTTTCTCGATCGAGGTGAAGAGGCCGGGGGATGCGCAGTATAAAGCGTTGAAGAACAGGCTGAACTTCGACTACACGGGCGCGTCCCCGGGCGTGGACGGCTTCCGGAACTACGACTCGACCTCGGCGCCCTTTCAGAAATTTCGCTGGATCCATTTTCCCGCCAACCCGCAGGAAGGCGCCTATCTCTACCGGGTCACCAAGCTGCACATGGATAATGGAGGCGCGCTCCATGCCGGCGAGCAGGTCGCCGATCTTGGCATCTCCCTGGGCAGGATGATCTACGACGACTACCTCGACGTCGGCTTCACGCGCAGCTTCGCTTCCTCGCAGGCCTATGTCGAAAAATACGGCGCCAATCCGAATGTCATACCGGATGACGCCGCCAGCGGCCTGAGCTTCACCAAGCTTCCCGGCGATGTCTACCAATGGCTCGGCTTCGAAGCCTATGATCTGATCTTCAACCTGCTGCAGGAAGCGCAGAACGATCCCAGCCTTTCGATCGACGTTTTCGCCTACGACTTCAACGAGCCCGACATCCTCGCCAAGCTTGAGGCTTGCGGTTCGCGTGTGCGGGCCGTCATCGACAATTCGGCCGAGCACGGCAAGGATGACAGCGCCGAAACGCAGGCGGCGGCCCGTCTGCAGGCCTCCGCTGGAGCCGGCAATGTCAAGCGCATGCATTTCCACAGCTTGCAGCACAACAAAGTCTTTATCGTCCATCGGGACGGCAATCCGTTGAAGGTGCTGTTCGGTTCCACCAATTTCAGCTTCAGGGGCATCTATATCCAGGCCAACAATGCGCTGGTGTTCTATTCGCCGGATGTCGCGGCCTTGTTTGCCAAGAGCTTCGAGCTTGCCTTCGCGGGCGGAACGGGCTTCGCCTCCGACCCCATCAGCACGCAGTGGCACGCCGTCGCGCCGGATGGAAAGCCGAAGGCGAGCTTCGGTTTCTCGCCGCATGCCGATACCGGCCTGTCGCTGAACCCGGTGGGCAATGCCATCGACCAGGCGACCTCCTCGGTGTTTTTCGCCATCGCCTTCCTCAACCAGATCCGCTCGGGCCCGACGCGCGAGGCGATCGACAGGCTGATGGAGAGGGATTTGTTCAGTTATGGCATCGCCGACTCCAACACCAAGCTGGAGATCAAGAAGCCCGACGGCTCAGTGGCTCTCGTCGATTTCGCCTATCTGGCTGCCCATGCGCCCCAGCCCTTCGACAAGGAATGGTCGGGCGGCAAGGGCATTCACGAGCACAACAAATTCGTGGTCACCGATTTCAACCTGCCCACGGCAAAGGTGTTCACCGGCTCCTCGAACCTGTCGCCGAGCGGCGAGAAGAACAATGGCGACAATCTGGTGCTGATCGAGGACCAGCGCGTCGCCACTGCCTTCGCCATCAACGCGCTGCAGCTCTTCGACCACCTGCATTTCCGCTCGGCGATGCAGGCCGCTTCGACGCCGTCGGAACTGGTCCTGGCCAAGCCGACGGCGCTCAGCGGCAAGCCGGTCTGGTTCGAGCGCTTCTATGTCGCGAACAGCCAGCAGGCGCGAGACCGGCTCTTGTTCTCGCACTAGCCGGGGTACCGGTATCCTGAGGCGCTATTGATTGATCTCGGGTTCGACGAGCCGCGCCAGGTTTTTCAGCGATTCCTGCCAGCCGAGATAACAGGCCTCGGGTGGAATGAGGTCCGGTATGCCGGCCTGGACGATTTCCACTTCGGTACCGACCGATACTTTCTTCAACGCCACCGTCACCTGCATCTCGCCGGGCAGGTTGGGATCGTCGAATTTGTCCGTGTAGCGCAGGCGCTCGCCCGGAACGAGCTCGAGATAGTCACCGCCAAACGCGTGGCTGTTACCCGTGGTGAAGTTCCGGAAGGACATCTTGAACGTGCCGCCGACCTTTGCTTCCAGGTGGTACACGGTGCAGGTGAAACCGTTGGGCGGCAGCCATTTGGCGAGCGCGTCCGCTTCGACGAATGCGCGATAGACTTTCTCCGGGCTGGTCGCCAGGACGCGGTGCAGGCGTACGGTGCTGGGCATGCTTGTTTATCCTCGTGAGTTGATGGAACGGATGTGCGCGGTCAGGAACCCGGTATCGGCAGGACCGGCATGATCTCCACGGACTCGCCGGGGAAGATCGTGAAATGCGGATGGTCCTCGAACAGCTTGGCCGCGGCTTCGTGCGATTCCGCCCGCACGACCATGAACGCGCCCAACTCGTTGCTCACATCCTCGATGCCGCGTTCGCCGACCTTCTTCGTCCTGCCGAGCGGCCCACCCATGGCCGAGACCACAGCCTGGTGCTTTTCGACCCAGGCTTTCCAGGCTGCGATGCCCTCCTGCTCCTTGGCACGCCTTTCGGCCTCGGGAAGCGCCATCCACGCCTGCATGCGCGGATTGTTCCTGCTCCCGAGAAAGACGGCAAGGTGGGTATCGTTCGTGTTCATGCGGCGTCCTTTCCTCCGTGGATTGCGGGTTGGATGGCCCGATCCATGCCCCGAGGACGAACGATGCGTAGCCGATCCGACAAGGGACATGAGATTTCCTCGACGCAGGCCTCCTGTATCCACCCGGCTTCGGGCCTCATGCTGCCCTACCGCACCCGCCTCGTGCGAACCCGCGTGGCGGCGAGATAGACGAGCGAGCCGAGCGCGGTGATCCAGAAGCTGGTCGGCCAATCCGTGTAGAAGGCGAGCGTGAGGCTGATCCAGGCCGTCATGAGCGCGATCGCCACCGATGCGGCGATGCCGTGAGAAACGCGGTGCGTAAGGTGCATGGCCGAGGCGGCGGGCGCTACCATCAGGGCGAAGACCAGCAGCACGCCGACGATCTGCATGGCTTCGGCCGTCGTCACCGCGACGATCACCATGAAGAGGGCCGAGATGGATTCCAGTCGCACACCTTTGGCTTCGGCGAGTTCCGGCTGCAGGCTGGCGAAGGTGAGGGGGCGGCCGATTATCGCGAGCCCGATCAGGCAGGCGAGGCCGAGCCCGGCCAGGATCCACACGGTCATCTGGCTCACGCCGAGCACGTTGCCGAACAGCAGGCTGGTCACCGCGCCGGCATAGGCGGTGTAGAAATGCAGGAACAGGAGACCGATGCCGAGCGAGAGGGTCAGCACGATACCGATGGCGACATCGCGATGCGCGCGCTCGCCGAGCAGCCCGATGCCGATGCCGGCAAGCACCGTGAAGACGGTGAGGCCGAAGAAGGGAGAAAACCCGATGAGAGCCGCGCCGGTCGCGCCGGGAAAGCCGACATGCGAAAGGGCATGGCCGGCAAAGGTCTCGCCGCGCAGCACCAGGAAATAGCCGACGGCGCCGGCCACGATGCCGACGACGGTGCACGCCATGAAGGCGTTGCGCATGAATTCATACTCGAACATCAGTTACTCTCGGGGCGCGGGGCTTCGGACCCGCCTTCATAGACACCCTATCAGAAGGCCGGTCTGAAGACCCGCCCCCGTCACTCATGCACATGGCCTTCGAGCTCGCCTTCCTCCGCCATCACGAAGATGCGCCCGTTGACGCGGGCGACGTGGATGGGCGTGCGGTAGAGGTCGGAGAGCACATGCCGGTTCACCACCTCATTCACCGTGCCGATGGCGGCGCGGCCATTGCCGAGATAGAGCACCTGGTCGACCGCGTTGAGCAGCGGGTTGATCTCATGCGCGCAGAACAGCACCGCGATGCCGCGCTCGACCGCCACCTCCTTGATCAGCTCGACGATGCCGCGCTGATGAGCCGGGTCGAGGCTGGCAAGGGGTTCGTCGAGCAGCAGCAGGCGGGGATCGCCGATCAGGGCCTGTGCGATCAGGAGCCGCTGGCGCTCGCCGCCCGAGAGCTGCGAGATCGGCCGGCGGGCAAGATCGGTGGCGCCCACACGCTCGATCGCGGCCCAGGCAGCCTCCCTGTCGGCGGTGGAGGAGAAAGGCCAGCCCCAGCGCGTGCCGCCGACGGCGCCAAGCACCAGCTCGTAGCCGCTGAGGCTGAGCTGGGCGGCGCTCCGCCGCATCTGCGGCATATAGCCGATCCTGGGATTGCCACGGCGCGGCGTCTCGCCGAGCACGCTGATCCGCCCGCTCTGCGGCGTGACCAGGCCGAGCACCGCCCGCATCAACGTGGTCTTGCCGGCGCCGTTCGGGCCCAGCACGCCAACGAACTGGCCTTCGGCAATGGAAAAGGAGACGCTGGACAGGATCCGGCGTCTCCCCAGCGTCAGGCTGACCTTTTCGAAGCCGATAGCGCTCACTGCGTCAGACCGTCGAGGGCGGACCCGACCTCTTTCAACTGGCCGCCGAACCAGGTCTGGATCGACTTGCCGGCAGGCTCCGTCTCGGTCACGCCCACCACCGTCACCTTGCTGTCCCTGGCGAGCTGCAACAAGTGCCTGGTCGTTTCGTCGCTGACCTGGCTGTTGTAGAACAGGATCTTGGCCGAGCCGTCCTTGAGGCTCTTCTCGAAGCCAGCCACCTGGCTCGGGCTCGGTTCGGTATCGTTCATGATCGCAACCTGGAAGTCATAATTCAGCATCTTGAAGCCGAGGGCTTCGGCCATATAGCCGAAGACCGGTTCCGTCGCCGTGACAGGCGTGCCCTTATACTTGGCTTTGAGTGCCTCGGCCTGTTTCGTCAACGCGGCAAACGAGGCATCGAACCTGGCGAGGTTCGTCTTGTAGGCCTGCGCATTGGCGCCGTCGCGCTTGCCGAGCTCGTCGGCAAGCGCTGCCGCGACCGCCGGAAGGGTCTTGGGGTCGTACCACAGATGCGGATTGTCGCCGCTCTTGTGGCCAGTGAGATCTGCGGCGACGATGGTCTTGCGATCGGGATTGGTGGAGGCCGACAACAGCTTGTCCATCCAGGGGTCGTAATCGGCGCCGTTATAAACGACGATCTCGGCGCTGGAGAGCGCCTTGGCAGTGGAGGGGCTCGATTCGAACAGATGCGGGTCATCGTCCGGATTGGACAGGATCGAGGTGACGTCGACGTGGTCGCCGCCGATCTGGGTGGCGAGGTCGCCATAGAAATTCTCGGCGGCGACGATCTTCACCTTGTCGGCCGCCAGTGCCGGGCCGGCCAGCATCGAGCCGAGCGCCACCAGGGCGGCGCCCAATAGAAGGGAACGCATCATGTTCTCCATGAGACGGGCAGGGCCGAGGCCCAGGGCAATAAACGTTATGTTATAACAAAACTTCGTTTAGGAGCGTGAGCAGCGAATGTCAATGCGGGATGAGGGAAGGAGGCGTGTGATTGAAGGGCGCGACAATAGTCTCCCCCAGCTTCGTGGGGGAGACATTGCGTCGCGCCTCCTCATAAGCAATCCGAAAAAATTCTCTTCCGGCCATTGTGCCAATCGCACCCTTGCTGCGTCTCATGGTTGTATCGCCGATTACACCCCTCGGGGCTCATATGCCTGATACAAGGAGCCCCGATAGCTGCGTGACTTTCAAACAAGGGCTTCCCATGCGCTCTCCGATCCTCCTTCTCCTGCTGGCCTCGACCATGCTCGCCGGTACGGCCCAAGCAGCCGACCTCGTCCTCAAGCGCGCCGTGCTCGGCACGGGCGGCGTCGGCTATTTCGAATATACGGCCGAGGTCACCGGCAAGGACACGCTCACCCTGCGCGCCCGGCTCGACCAGGTCGACGACATCCTGAAAAGCGTGCTGATCCTCGATCCGGCCGGCACGGCCTCGGCCACGCTGCCGGGCAAGGCAGGATCGGACGAGGTCTTCGCCTCTCTTCCCTTCGCCAAGTCCGATCTCGACTCGATGCCGGCGTTGGTCGCGGCCCTCAAGGGCGCCGAGATCAGATTGACCGGGCCACGCAGCATCTCCGGGCGCATCGCCAGCGTGCAGAGCGAGACCGTCACCGGCAAGGACGGCGGCACCATGACACGCACGCGCGTCTCGGTCTTCACCGGCACCTCGATGGAGCAGTTCATCCTCGAGGAAGCCGAAGGGTTGCAATTTGCCGATGCCCGACTCGGCGAGCAGGTCGAGAGCGCGCTCAAGGCCTTGCGTACTGCGCAGGATCGCTCCGGCCGCGACATCACGATCCAGCTTGCGGACGGCGGCAAGCGCACGGTACGCGTCGGCTATGTCGCCGAGGCGCCGGTGTGGAAGGCAGCCTACCGCCTGACGCTGCCCAAGGCCGGCGAAGACAAGGCGCGGCTGCAGGGCTGGGTCGTGCTGGAAAACATGACGGGCAATCCCTGGAAGGACGTGCAGGTGACCTTGTCTTCCGCCGCGCCCGTGACCTTTCGCCAGGCGCTCTACGATCCCTACTACGTAGCGCGACAGACTATCGCGCCGCCTGTGAGCCGCACGGCTCTGCCCAGGACGGACGCGGGCCAGCAGGAAGTGGCTCCAGCGCCACAGGCAGCTGGAGGTGCGCAGTTTGACCTGGCTCCTCCAGCCCCGATGGCGGCTGCCGCGCCCCGTCCTGCTCAAATGCGGCTGCAAAAGGGAGGCTTCGGAGCGGTCGATCAGACCGTAGACCTCTCTGAGGCCCAGGATTCGGGCAGCGCTGCGGAGGAGAATGCCGCCGGCGCGAGCTTCACTTTGTCGACGCCCGTCAGCGTCGGCGCGGGCGATAGCCTGACGATTCCTTTTGTCGATCTCAAGGTGCCCTCGCAGGCTGTGGCCTGGTATCAGGGCGGCAGCCGCAATCCCTGGCAGGCGCTGACGCTTACGAATGACGGCGCAACATCGCTGCCGGCAGGCTCCGCGACCATCTATGAGGCCACGGATGCAGGGCCTCTCTTTTCCGGTGAATCGCAGTTCCCGCTGCTACCGGCCGGCGATTTCCGCCTGATCGGCTTTGGCGCCGACCAGAAGGTGCTGGTTGACAGCGAGGCGGATTCGGCTTCGGCCATTACCCGCGTCAAGATGGTCGATGGCACGCTGCAGATCCAAAGCCGCATGCGCCAGACCACAACCTATCGCGTCAAGAACGGCACGCCGGACCTGCGCCATATGGTGATCGAGCAGCCGCGTCAGGCCGACTGGACGCTGGTCGAGCCCAAGCCCGAGGAGGCGACCATCGCGGGCGGCGCCTACCGCCTGCGTTTCGATGTCGAGGCGAACAAGTCCAAGCAGTACAAGGTGACGCTGGAGCGGCCGGTGGTCGAGGCCATCGAGATTTCGGACCTTACGAGCCAACGCATCGAGGCGCTGATGGTCGCCCCCGGCATCGACGACGGGACCAAGGCGCGCCTTGCCGTGGTCGCCCAGGCGGCCAAGGCGAGCGACGAGGCCCAGGCCGAAGTCAGCCGTCTGCAGGAACAGCGCGAGGGCATCACGCAAGACCAGGAGCGCCTGCGTCAAAATCTTAGCGCCGCCCCCGAGGGCTCGGATCTCGCCCGGCTCTACTCGCAGAAGATGCTCGCCCAGGAAAAGGCGCTCGATCAGCTCGACGATGCCATCAGGGCGGCCCAGATCAAGGCCGAGGCGGCCCGCAAGGTGCTCGGCGACAAGGTGCGAGCGCTGTAAGGGCGCGCGGCTCGTTGGAGACATCCGGGAGGGGCGGCGGGAATGCCGCCCTTTTTACATCTCTCATGTCACGATCTTCACCCCGAACAGCGGCGTGCCGCGCAGCGTATAGAGCCGGAACCACAAAATGAGGAACTGCTCCATGGCGCGAGCGCCGACGATATCGCCGAGATCGACGATTGTCTTCCAGCCGAAGTCGCGCTTGAGCAAGGTCTCGATGGCGGTCTTGGCGTCGGGGTCGTTGCCGGCGATGAACATGTCGCCACCGCCTTCGGCCACCTTCGAGGCGTCGACGCCGACGCCGATATAGGCGCAGTTCAGCGTCTTCACCACCCGCGCCGAGGGATAGGCTTTCTGGATCTCCTCGCCGACCGAGGTGGTGTTGGTGAGGTGGGGCAGGGAGGTCAGCACGCCGGTCGAGAAATCGCCTGGATTGGAGACGTCGACCAGGATCTTGGTGCCGATATTGGCCTCCCCGGCGATGGCGAGGGCCTGCAGGCAGACGCCGCCGCCGGTGGCGTTGAACAGGACCTCGCCGAAGCGCGCCGCCTCGGCGAAGGTGACGACTGGTACCTTCGTCTTCGCCGTCCAGGCCCGAAGGGTCTCGGCCTGGCTGCGCGGCTTGTCGAGTTCCGTTTCGCTGACCTCGCGAACACCGAGCACGACGTCATGGCCCTTGTCTCGGAGGGCGGCGCCGAGGGTTTGGCCAACCACGCCCGAACCGATAATGCCGATCTTCATAAGTCATCTCCTTCGGTGAAGAGTGCCGCCCGCGCCGCCGAATCCCGGATTCAAGTATCAGCCCCGAGCCATTGTTTCGAAAAGACTTTTGATACCGGACGCCTGGACCTTCTTTCAAAGGAGAACCGCGTCTAGCCAGAGGCACCGGCTTTCTTTGCCGTCCAAGTGTGGTATAGACAGACAGGTTCGTCTATATGAGAAAACATAAAGACAGGTCTGTCTACATGTCAAGAAAAGATGCCCTTTCGCCGCGCGAAAAAATTCTCGCCGTAGCGGGGGGGCTGTTCTTCGGGGAAGGCTTTCGCGCTGTCGGCGTCGACCGTCTGATCGCCGAGTCCGGAGTGGCCAAGGCGACGTTCTACAAGCATTTCCCAGCCAAGGATGATCTGATCGCCGCCTGGCTCAACCTGGCGGACAATCATATGGCGGCGTGGATGGACAAGGCGGTCGCCGAAGCGGCAGATCCAATCCAGGCGCTTTTCGAGGCCGTCATGGGGCTCGCCCGCCAGCCGGAATGCCTGGGCTGCACCTTCCAGGGTACTGCATTGGAATTCCCGGCGCTCGACCATCCCAATCATGCCATCGCCTTGGCCTCCAAGAAGCGGGTGTTGGCCCGGCTGGAGGACCTGGCGGTGGAAGCCGATGCGGCGGAGCCGCGCGCACTGGCCGAACAGCTCTATCTCCTCATCGAGGGAGCCTGGGCTTCGTCCCGCATGTTCGGCAAGCAGGCGCCGGTGCTGCACCTGGCCGAAGCGGCGCGTATTTTGGTGAGGGCTGCTCGGCAGTGATGCCGTGCGTAGGGGCGCGGAGACAGAGGGCATCATAGAAAAGGCCGGCGAGAACGCCGGCCCTTGCAGAGATCGCCATTGAATGCAGGCTCTATCGCTTCACCATCGAGTGGACCCGGCGCAGGGCACCGAACGCCGCCGCCTTCGAGCGGTCGACGATCTTCGAACTGCCGGGCGGGCGAGGCTTCAGGCCCATGCGGCGCATGAAGTAGTTGGCGCGGTAGATGTCGGCATACATCCACTTCGGAAATTCCAGATTGAGGGCAAGGCCGACCGAGACGTCATTGTGGTTCTGCAGCCAATGAGCCCCATGCACGGGCAGATGGATGGCTTCTCCGGGACGCAGCACGAATTTGCGCGCCGTCCGCTCGGCCTCCGGCTTGTAGTTTCCGGCGGCCGTCGTCACCGCGTAATAGCGCTCGAGCTCGTCCTCGGTGGTCACTGTCCGGTCGTGCGGCGGGCAGACCCAGATGTCCTTGGAGCCCTGGATCTGGGTGAGGAAATTGACCTCGGCGTCGAAATGATAGGGCGTCTTGCGGTTCGGCGAGGTGATGAACACCAGCATCTCGGTGTTGCTCAGGAGTTTCGAGACCTCCGGCCCGGCAATCTCGCGGACGAAAGCGTCGAATTCGTCGAGAACCGCTTTGTAACGCGGATCGACCTCGACATGCTTCATCACCATCCAGGCACCGGCTGTTTCGATGCGGTCAATGACCTGCCGTATCGTCATGTCGGGCTTGGGTACCGATCCCCACTTATCCATTATCGAAAGATCACCTGCATCCCAGTAAAGATCATCCTTTCGCTTGGCCGCTTCTTCCGCGACCTTCGCCAAAGCTTCGACCGTAAACAGGGGATGGCCAGCAAGGGCATGGTGCACCACGAAGGCATTGTTGTTGAGCATCTTGCGGCATTCTGCGATCGGCTCGATCGTGGTCCATCCCTGAAGGCTTTGAATAGTCGGTGGCCTGTCCAGCATTAGACTTATCCTAACCCAATTGGATTTCCGCATGCCAAAAGGCAATGTCTCAAGAGAATATCGCAAATATTTGCCTCTGAGACGAGAGAGAAGCTGGTCGATTTCGACGATTATTAGGTAAAATTTTCGGAGGAGATCCTGCTTGAGGATGTCATCCATAAGTCGTAGGCGAAGAGACATAGCCGCGCGAAGGGATAGAACAGGGCGACATCGCGTCCCAACGTACGGCTGCGATGCCACGCTGCAAGCAGGAAGGGCGTTCCTTCGAGTCCGGCCGCCTGCTGATGTGCGTCCGCACACGGCAAGGGACAGAAAGTTGATGCATTCCGTCCTGTGTAAATTATATTCGCCAGATCCTTTTTTATCGAGGAAACGATGCGCCATCCTGTCCGCTTTCTGATGGGCTGCCTGTTGGCGCTCGGCCTGTCCGGCTGGGCCCTCGACATAGCCTCTGCCCGCAATCTTGCCCTGGTGGTCGGCAACGACAGTTACGTCAACGTTACATCGCTGCAGAAGGCCGTTGGCGATGCGCAGGCGATCGGCGACGAACTCGAGAAGCTTGGCTATGTGGTCAGGCGCGCCGAGAATGTCGACCAGCGTGGTTTCAGCCGTGCCCTCGTCGCCTTCGACGCCGATATCCAGCCGGGCGACCGCGCGCTTTTCTTCTATGCCGGCCACGGTTTCGAAATCGATGGCACCAATTACCTGCTGCCGACGGATGTGCCGGCAGCGCAGGCCAACCAGGAAGACCTGATCCGCGACGCTTCCTTCCCGGTGGGGCGCATCATCGACGGCATCCGTGAGCGCGGTGCAGGTGTTGCCGTCCTGGTGCTCGATGCCTGTCGCGACAATCCCTTCGCCAACAATTTCTCACGCTCGGCCGCTCTTGGCCGCGGCCTCGCCCGGATCGATGCGCCGGAAGGCGTCTTTGTGCTGATGTCGGCCGGTGCCAAACAGGAGGCGCTTGACCGCCTGTCCGACCAGGACGGCAATCCCAATTCCGTCTTCACCCGCAGCTTCCTGAACGAATTGGCCAAGCCTGGCCAGACTCTGGTCGAGATCGCCAAGAAGACGCAGGTCGACGTGCGAGCGCTTGCGGCCAGCGTGGGTCATGACCAGACGCCGGCCTATTACGACCAGGTCATCGGCGACGTCGTGCTCTCGGATGCCGCGGCGCAGACGGGCTCGCAGACCGCTGGCCCAGAGGCGAGAGGTTCTGTCGGCCCCAACATCAAGACGCAGATCAACATCACCGGCCAGACACAGGCGGGTGCGGGCGTGCAGATTGGCTCGGGCACTCAGATCGGCGCCGGCGTGATGATCGGCAACAAGGAAGCCAAGATTGCCGTCCGCAACCAGGCCAATCCGCCCGGTAGCGATCCCGCCAAGGCGCTCAATGTCCAGCAGGGCGGCACTCCGACCGACACGCAGCTCGCGCTGCTGCAGCCCGATTCGAAGCTCGGTAACAAGACGCAGCAGCCTCTCGCCCGCGCGCCGATTGCCAGCTTCATGCGCTCCAATTCCGGCTGGACGGTGACCATCTCCCTGCCTGAGCCCGCCACGGCACTGGCTTACCGGATGGGCGATGCCGGCGAGTTCAAGGAGACCGGGCTCCTGGACGTGCTCGACCAGCGCACGGGCGCGCGCATGCCCAACCCATCCTTCCCCCTGTCGCCGCGTGCCCCAGCCGGCGTCATCGAGGTGCGCTACCGCACCGCCGACGGCACCGATGTCGGTCCATTCCCGATCCGCTTCGATCCGGACGTGGCGCTCTATCAGACCCAGCGCCAGAACCTCGAGCAGATCTCGGGAAGCTGGGTTGAGTTCCGCGATTTCAACGGCACCCTTGTCTATTTCACCACGCTGCTCAGCTATCGGTGCGCTATCACCGAGGTGCGCTATGGCCTCAATGGCGCTCCACCGCTGACGCGTTTCGACCTTCCGGTCTGCAATACCAAGGATCCGTTTGAGATCCCCAACAATGCCAAGACCTATCTGAAGGTACCCGCCAATACGAAGTCGATCAGCATCCAGCTCACCTGGCGTGACGGCTCGCAGTCGGAGGTGAACACGGTGGAGAAGGATTGAGGCGAGTGTGGAGCTGCCTGTCCACGCCAATAACTGTAGTGGGCTGGAAGCAATGACGGTGCTTCCGGCATCTCCATCGACTAAAGTTGCCGTCTATGTGCGATTGCCTCCGCTTGGAATAACATGGGTGGTGGGATAGGAAGGACCGGATGGCGGCCCGCATTTCCGGGCGCTGATTTGCACATCTCCAACCTTTCCTTGTCCATGACCCAGACCCTTTCCCCCGGTTACGCTTCCGTTCCTCCCGGCATGCTCGCCAATGTCGTGACCTGCCTTGAGATGCGGGAGAAGCCGAGGTCCCGTGCCTCGCGCCCGATGGAGCAGCCACTGACGCTTGTGCAGATGAAAGAGCCTGACATCGCTGCCTATCGTGCTCTGTTCCGTGCTGTCGGACAGGACTGGCTGTGGTGTTCACGCCTCCTGATGGCGGATGACAAGCTCAGGGGCATTCTCGAAAGCCCCGAGGTCGAGGTCTACACGCTCTCCGGCGCCCGCCGGAAGCTCGGCCTGCTGGAGCTCGACTTCCGCCAGAGGGGCGAATGCGAGCTCGCCTTCTTCGGCCTGGTTCCAGAGGCGATCGGTCAGGGTGCCGGGCGCTTCCTGATGGACCAGGCGCTGCGTCTGGCATGGGCGAAACCGATCGAGCGTTTGTGGGTCCACACCTGTACCTTCGACCACCCTGGCGCGGTCGGCTTCTATCGCCGCTCGGGTTTCCGGCCCTGTCAGTTCATGGTGGAGCTGCAGCCTGATCCGCGGTTGACCGGACATCTGCCGCGCGAGGCAGCGCCGCATGTGCCGCTGGCCGATTTCAGGGTCTGACGGGGCGCCTCAGGCCAAGGCGCGCCAAGCCGATTTGCACGAACTGGCGCACGAGATTCTCGGCATTGTCCTGCTCCTTGAACACCACGCCAAGGCCGTAGATGATCGCGAAATAGACGCCCATGTAGAGCGTGCCGGTCACGGCGAGACAGGCGGCGAGCAACAGCATATTCTGCTGTCCGCTCATCAGCATGTTCCCATAGATCAGGATGGGGGTGCAGACCACGATGGCGGCGACGGGGCCGGCCAGCGAAACCACTTGTTCGCGCAGCGTGGCCAACGTCATGGCCCTGACGTCCTGCATGCTGATGAAGGTCACAAAAATCGCGTTCGCAATGGCCGCGGCGATGGCCCCTTGAATGCCCCAGGCCCATGCGCCGATCACCGTGGTGGGAAAGAAGAACAGGGCCTGCTTCAGGTTGCGGATGGCGATGCGGCGCGTCTGATTCAAGGCGATCGCAAGCGGGGCCATGGGCAATGGCAGAATGTCGATAAAGCAGACCCAGGCAAGGCCCGCGAGAATTGGCGCCGATTCGCTCCATTTCTCGCCCAGGAACAGCCGGACCAGCGGTTCGGCCAGGAACGCCGCGATGCAGAAGACCGGCGCCAACAGGATGAAGATGCCGCCGGTAGCCTTGAGATAGGTCTCCTTGAGCGTGCCATGTTGGCTGGCAGCCACAAAGGCCACGTTGAGGGGAGAGCCGAGCGGGGTGGCGATGATCTGGAAGGGCACGTTGGAAAGGTCGCTGGCCATGGCATAATTGCCGAAGGGGTGGGGGCCGATGAAGCGCGGCAACACCAGGCGCCCGGACTGGAAATTGACGGCGGTCACCAACTGTGAGACCAGGTTCCAGCTCACCATGTCTGAAAACATCGGCCAGTCCTTGAGCGTGAAGCGCACCTGCATCGGTGCCAGCCAGTAGGAGCCGACCATGAGGACCGCCGGCGTCAGGACGGTGGCGAGGGCGATCGACCAGTAGCTATGCGTCAGGGCCGCTACCACGATCGCAGCCGCCGCGGCTATGCATTTGCTTATCACGTCGAGCCCGGCCTGGCGGCGGAAGTCCATCTGCCTGGAGAAAACCGTGATCTTCGGGCTCATCAAGCCGCGCTGGATCGGGGCGAGCGCCAGCACGAAGACGAGTGGGATGAGTCGAGGCTCGTCATAAACCCGCGACAGGGGCCAGGCGCAGACGATCAGCAGCAGCCCCACCAGTAACCCTCGCAGGGCGCTCAGGGTCAGGGCGGTGTCATACATGCGTTCGGTCGGGTCAGGGATGCGGACGAGCGCCGAGGCCAGCGGCAGCTCGAAGACGGCCTCGACCACATAGACAACGGTCATGGCCATGGCGACCACGCCGAAATCCGTCGGGGACAGGAAGTGGGCCAGGAAGAGCAGCGCTACGAAGTCGACGCCCTTGGCGATGACTTTCGCACCGACCGTCCAGATGCCGGCCTTGGCGGTCTTGCGCGATAATCCGTTGTTCTCAGCTGCCATGGCTGGCGAACCCTACCTCTTTCGGGTGGCTGCAGCCGCTATTGCCACACGCGCCGAATAGAACGCCTCACAGCTTGCACGATCCGCATTTGCAGTGTCGAGCGATGTATTTGCCATAGAGCAGCGCCTTGAAAAGGGGAAGCGGTTCCCGTCTCAAAAAAGAGTGCGGCAGCCCTTCATCGTACCACCGACGCGCAGGCGCGTCAGAGCGATGTCGGATCTGAATGACAGCCTTGCACAGATCACTTGGCCGGCGCCAGCCGCAGCAGGCGTCCACCGGGACCGTCCTCGATCAGGAGGAGGGCGCCATCGGCAGCCACCGCCACGTCGCGGATGCGCCGGCCCATGTCCCAGCGATCCGCCTCCTGAGCGCCGCCCTTTCCGTCGAAGGCGATGCGCACCAAAGCGTGCTGGCGCAGGGCGCCGATGAAGGCTGAGCCACGCCATTTCGGGAACATCGCACCGGAGTAGAAGGCAAGGCCCGCCGGCGCGATCACCGGGGTCCAGTAGACGACAGGCGCCTCCAGGTCCGGCCGCGTGCGGTGCCGGGGAATCGGGGTGCCGTCGTAATTGTCGCCGTTGGAGACCAGCGGCCAGCCATAGTTGCGACCAGGCTTGATCAGATTGAGTTCGTCGCCACCGCGCGGGCCCATTTCATCCTCCCACAGCTTCCCGTCGGCGGCGAAGGCAAGGCCATAGGGATTGCGATGGCCGATCGTCCAGATCTGCGCTTGCACGCCGCCTTGCGCGGCCATCGGGTTGTCGGCGGGTGCGGAGCCGTCGAGGTTCAGGCGAAGGATCTTGCCGAGGGTGCCGTCGGGATCCTGCGCAGTCTGTGGGCGCATGCGATCGCCGGAGGTCAGGAAGAGATGCTGTCCGTCCGGCGCGAAGGCGATGATGCCTCCTGGCTGGCCGCCACCGCCCTCGGGCGTGGCCCGCCAGATCACGACGAGGTCGGCGAGGCGGGCCGTGTCGTCTGATTCGGCCAGCTTCGCCCGCGCCAGGGCCAGCCTGCCGCCGCCGTCACCAGGCTCGACATAAGTGAAGTAGACCTCGTGGTCCGTACCGAAGCGCGGCGAGAGGACGATGTCGAGCAAGCCATCCTGGCCGACGGCCTGGACCGGCGGCACACCGGGGACTTCCTGTTTGCGGCCGTTCGGCGCCACCAGATAAAGGCGTCCGCCCTTCTCGGTGATCAGGAGCCTGCCATCAGGCATGACTGCGATCGCCCAGGGCGAGTCGAAGGTTGCAACAGACGTGAACTTGAAGGGGCGGCCGGTGGCATAGGTCCTGTTGCCGGCATTGACTTCCGCGAGAGGGGCTCGGACCGGCAGCAAGAACAGCGAGGCAAGGATCAAGGCCTGCCCAATTTGCCGGACTTTGCGCATGCCGTCCTCTCCATGCACCGATCATGGGTAGAACCGAGTGGCCCGTCGAACGTTCCGCTCCGGTGGTGCGGCTCATTTGTTCCCGGAGGCCGATCGCCGGAACTTGGCCAGGGTATTAAGTCCGATCGAGATGATCATCTGCTCGGCGCCCGCCGTCGACTTGACCCAACGCGAGATCAGATAGATGCCTCCCGCGTAGACGGCGAGATAGAAAAGGCCGACTACTGCGATCTGAAGGGCGAGCAAAAGGGGATTTCCACCAATCACGATGAAAAGCGTGGCGCAATAGAGCATGGTGCCGGCGATGGCGCTGATCGCGACCGGGCCAGCCAGGGCAGTGATCTGCTCTCTTATGGATGCGGCGACCAGCAATCTGACCGTCAGCATGGTCATGAACATGATGAGGCAGGCCTCCACGCAGACAGCGAAGATGGCGCCGGGCACGCCGAAGAGCCACACGCCGGCGATGACGAGCGGCACCAGCACCAGGCACTGCGTGAGACTGCGAAAGGTGATCAAGCGCGACTGATTGAGCGAGATCGCCAGCGGAGGCATCGGCGCCGCGGCTGCCTGGATGAAGCTGGAGAGGGCAAGGCCGCTCAGGAGAAACGCTGCCCCTTCCCACTTGCTTCCGAGAAAAAGATCGATCAGCGGTCTGGAGACGAGGCCCATGAAGCTGTAGATCGGGAACATCAGGATGGCGATGGCGCCCATGGCCTTGAGATAGGTGTTCTTGAGATCGCCTCTCTCATTCGATGTGACGAAGGCCACGTTCAGTGGAAAGCCGAGAGGCGAGACCAGAACCTGGGTCGGGATGGCGGCGAGGTCGTTCGCCATGGCATAACGACCGAAGGACACGGTATCGACGAAACGCGGCAGGATGAACCGTCCGATCTGCCAATTCACTGCCAGCAGAATCTGCGAAAGCACGTTCCAACTCACCATGTCGGCAAAGAGCGGCCAGTCCTTCAGCGTGAGGCGGGGACGCATCGGCGCTAGGATATAGGAGCCTACCATCAGGACCGTCGGTGTGAGGATGGTGCCGAGGGCGATCGACCAATAGCTTTTGGTCAGGACGGCGAGAGTGACTGCCGCCGTGCCGGCGATGACCTTGCTCGTCACGTCGAGGAAGGCCTGTCGCCGGAAATCCATCTGCCTGGCGAATTGCACCATGCGTGCGCTCATCAGGCCTCGAAGAATCGGGGCCATGGCGAGCGCGATCACAAGGGGAATGAGTCTCGGCTCGTTGTAGAAATGCGCCATCGGCCAGGAGGCCGATGCGAGGATGACACCGATCGCCAGGCCGCGCAGCGCGCTCAGCGTGAAAGCCGTGCCATACATGCGCGGCGTCGGGTCCGGAACCCGAGTCAGGGCTGACCACAGCGGTAATTCGAAGACAGCCTCGATGATGAAGATGAGCGTCATCGCCATCGCCACCAGGCCGAAATCACCGGGGCCCAGGAAGCGCGCGAGCACGATCAGCGACGCGAAATCGACGCCCTTGGCGACGAGGCGCGCGCCGATGGTCCAGACACCTGCCGTAGCCGTTTGTCTTGAAAGGGCGATGCTGTCAGCTCCCATGGAAGGGGAATCCTGTCGCTTCCACATGGCCACAATTTATCAAGACCCGCAAAGCCTCTGTCGACTGCGCCCCTGCTGCTCGCCCTTCGGCATGACGTCGCAGGATCAGTCTCGACATGGCTTCATGGGGTGCGGACAGTCCGTGGCGTGGCAGGGCAGATGCCATCCGGATAGCAGTCCCGATGGATGATTCATAGCCCTCATGGGCGTTACGTCTCGTACGTTTCCAACAGCATAACGCAGGGGCCCTGTTCCGCGAAGTAGAGACGCATTCGGCCCTACAAAGGTGGGAAAGGGTAAAAGTTTTTCACATTGTGCCCGCTGCCTTGCGTAGCACCAGATGGGCGCCACTGAGATTGAGCCAGGTCAGGCCGCCAAATGCCAGGGCGGCGGTCAGGCTCTGGGGCGAGACGTCGAGGCTTTCGAGTCCACCGCTGATGAGGCTATCGACGAAGGCCGTCAGCACGAGGATGGAAAAACCGCTGCCAACGGCGCTCAGGAAAAGGCGCAGCATTGGCCATGATGCCACGGGCTTACCCCGCTCCCAGAGCAGCAGGCCGCAATTGGCAAGCGGGGCGATGACGAAGATGACCACGATCGGGCCGAAGAAGGCGATCAGCCAGTCGAGGTTACACAGGAATTCCCGGCAAGGCAGGCTGTCGAGAAAGCGGAAGACGAACCAATAGAGACCGGCGAGGGCAAGGCTTGCCACGGCATAACAGGACAAGGGCCCGACGCTGCACCTGGGCTGGGAGAGAGAAAGATGGATCATCATTTGTCCCGCGATGGCTTAAGTGAGTGAACGTACGCTAACTTAGATCATCGCGCCTTCGCCGTCAATATGCGAACTCCGTCCTTCTGCCAGGGTTCAGGCGGGCTTCAGGGGAACGGGCAATCGCTTCAGCCCAATTTGGCGCTTCCTCGCCGTCATTGCGGGCGAGCGAAGCAATCCGGGGGCGAAAGGCAGTGCGATTATCCTGGATTGCTTCGCTCTGCCCGCAATGACGCATGAGTCTGCGTCAAACCCGTCACTTCGCAAGTTTCGTCAATCTGAAGTGATCGCCCTGGGAGCAAGGTCTTCGCGATTGACCGCCTGAAAAAAAGCAGCCGCCCATCCAGGGGAAGGGCGGCTACTCGGATGGTCACGGTAGAGAAGCGTCGCAAGCGGCGATTCCTTGCCATGAATGCTTTATGGCATCACCTCGACGATCCGGCGCGTACCCGGATCGACCAGCACCACCTCATCGTTGACTACGGTATAGCGGTACTGGACGTCGCCATATTCGGAAGGCACGTCATAATACTGCACCCCTTCGCCCGGCAGCACTGTTCCGACCGCTACCGGTTCTTCATACCGGAAGGAAGGCCGATGCTGCTCGATGACGTATTGGCGGAACCGCGGCTTCTGCTTGATGCCGACCAGTCCGTTGATGCCGCCGGTCACGGCGCCGACCGTGCCGCCGACCACCGCGCCAACCGGGCCGGCGCTATGGGCGCCCTGTTCGGCACCATCCTGCGCGCCGCCCATGACACCTTGTGCATAGACGGAAGCAGGCGCCATAAGAGTGAAAGCAAGGGCTCCGGCCAAAAGAATAGACCTGCCTTTCATAATCGATCTCCATAGATTGTTTCGAAAGGCCCAAAGGATATGGACTGCAGGATCAACCTTGTGGATCCCACAAGGTTCCGAAAACAGATCGTATAATTAAATAATCTGGCAAAACGTATGGTTATTGCCTCACGAGGTGACCTTACGCGAGGAGGGGCGCGCGTATCTTCTAGGACATATTTAGATCTTGAATTTCAAGAACTTGCGGCACTTGGCTGCAGGAGATCCCAGCGATTGCCATAAAGATCCTCGAACACCGCCACGGTGCCATAGGCTTCCCGGCGCGGTTCCTCGCAGAATTGCACGCCGCGCGAGCGATAGAGCTGATAGTCGCGCCAGAAATCATCGGTATGCAGGAACAGGAAGACGCGCCCGCCCGCCTGCCTGCCGATGGCGTCGGCCTGCTCCGCTCCCACCGCCCGGGCGAGCAGCAGCCGGGTCTCGCGAGCCCCCGGCGGAGCCACCATCAGCCAGCGCTTGCCGCCACCCATGTCGACGTCCTCGATCGCCTCGAAGCCGAGGACGTCAGTGTACCAGGCTTTCGCCTCGTCATAGTCCCCAACCACCAGGGTCAGGGCGCCGAGATATTGGCTCATCTCGAATCTCCGCAGGATGCTCGATCCTTTCCTGCGAGCGGCGTCGTGGCAAGGGCGCTGTCGTCATTCCCATTTGGATACTGCGATAAAGATCATGTCGCTTTTGCACGGCGAAATCCTTCATCCTGCGTGGCACATGCATCGTTTCCTGTCCTTCGCGAGGATGGCTCAGCCGTGATCGTCCGCAAAAACCCACGCCCCTGGGAGCTCTTCTTCATTCTGCGCGGCTCCATCGTGCCGCAGATCTGGCCACAGATGCTGGTGGTGGCGCTGATCTCGGTGACGGTGACGCTGCTGGAAACGCGTGGCTATATCCATGTCGCGCCCATCGCAGCGCTGCCCTTCTCCCTGATCGGCGTGGCGCTCTCGATCTTCTCGGCCTTCCGCAACACGGCGAGCTATGACCGCTGGTGGGAGGCTCGCAAGATCCTGGGCGCCATGGTGATCGATGCCCGCGGCCTGTCCCGCCAGGCGATCGCCTACCTTGCCACCGATCCCGCTACGGCCCGGCGCCTCGCGCTCTATGCCACGGCGTTCAGCGATCTCGTGCGCTGTCATCTGCGCGATGAAAAGCCTGACGAGGAGGCTTTGCGCCATCTCGATGCTGGCGACCGCGAGTTGGTGCTCAACGCACGGCACGCCCCGAATCGGTTGCTCGCCCGCATGAGCGGCGCCATCGCGGATGCGTTGTCACAAGGACAGATCCCGGCGCAGCTGGCACAGACCCTCGAGGAGCGGGTCTCGGCGCTCTCGGCCGATCTCACCGCAGCAGAGCGTATCAAGCTGACGCCGCTGCCGTTCGCCTATTCGTTGCTGCTGCACCGCACGGCCTATCTGTTCTGCTTCCTGCTGCCATTCGGTCTTGCCGACAGCATGGGGCTGTGGGCGCCGCTGATCGCCGCTATCGTCTCCTACACCTTCTTCGGATTGGATGTGCTGGGGGACGAACTCGTGGCGCCCTTCGGCACCACCCAGAACAGCCTGCCAGTGATGGCGATCTGCCGGACGATCGAGGTCAATATCCTCGAGGATCTCGGCGAAACGGACCTGCCATCGCTGCCCAAGCCGAAGGATTTCGTGCTGGTGTGAGGCGGGTTTTCCTGGGACCGTCGGCATCCTTGCCGGCTCTTGGAGCGCCGCGCCCGAGGGAAAGGAGGCTGCCCGCAGTCCCGGGAAAGCTTTCAAGAATGCGGTGGCGGATCCTGGCGCACCGGATCGAGCTTGACGGGAGCCGGCGCCACATTGTCGATCGCCGCCGCCTTGCCGCCGAAGATCGAACTGATGAGGCCACCGAAATTGTTGCGCTCGGTGTAGAGCACGATGACGCATGAAACCGTCAGCGGGATGAGGAGATAGAACAGGCGGAACAACAGCAAGGCGGCGAGAATTTCGGCCTTGGACTGGATCACCGCCGGATCTGCGGGATTGGCGCCGGCCGGCAGCATGACCAGGAAGAACACCGCCTCGAACACGCCAGCCCCGCCCGGAGCGTTGGAGATCAGCCCGGCGCAGAAGGAGGCCAGGAACATGCCGAGCACGACGAAGAAGCCGGGATTAAGGCTGTCGGGCAGCGCAAAATAGATGATGCCGGCGGCGCCGATGATCTCGATGGGCGCGGCGAAGAGCTGGCGGAAGGCGATGCTCGGCTTGGGGTAGGCGATCAGCATCTTGCCGATCTTTAGTGGCTTGAAATGCAGGATCGAGCCCGCCTGGTAGAGAAGGACGAGGATGAGCATGCCAAGGCCCAGTATGAAGGCGGCGCTGACCGGGAAGCTGAACAGGCGGGAGAGCAGGCCGGGCTCGCCCACCAGCACGATGCCGCCGAGGAAGACCGCGCCATAGGCGAAGGTGAAGGCGCAGAAGGCGGTGACGACGGTGACCTCGGCCGCGTTCAATCCCATCTTCGAATAAGCGCGATAGCGCACCAGGCCGGAAGAAAGGACGGAGACGCCGATGTTATGGCCGAGCGCATAGGCCACGAACGAGACTACCGAGACGATAGGCCAGGACAGCTTCCGGCCTACATGCATCAGCGCTATGCGGTCATACCAGGCGAGCGCCGCATAGGCGAGCGAGGTGGACAGGAAGGCGCAGAGAATCATCAGCGGGCCGCGATCGACGATCGCCTGCCAGACCTGGCCGACTTCCACCCCCTTCAACTCTTTCGAAAGCAGGTAGATCGAAAATACGACGGCGGCGAGCCCGACGATCGGCCAAACATATTCGAGCTTGTTCTTCATCACGTCCGTCTGGGTAAGGTTTCGAACTTATCTTCGAAACGGGTCGTCAAGGCTTGCACTGAGACAGCCATTAACAACGGGAACGTGTCGAAGACAAGACGCATAAGCGGCGGTATCGCGAGAACGCGCGTGCCGGTTGAAACAATTTTAATAACAAGCATATGGTGTATTTTATATGATAGTGACATTAAACATATGTAATTAATGCGTTGTCAGTAAAGCGCCGCAAAGCTAGCTTCAAATGCGCTGCCTAGCGGGACGTCCGATGCCTGTGCCTCCGCCCTTCATGCTGACGACCGGTCCGGTCACGGCCTACGCTGCCGTGCTCAACGCCATGTCGCGGCCCGCCATCTATGACGGGCACCAGGCTTTCCAGCATTTCTATCGCGGAGTGATCGGCAAGCTGCAATCGGCGCTACGCCTTACCAACCTGCCATTGATCCTGCAGGGCGACGCTCTTCTGGGCTTGGAAGCCGCGGCTGCCTCGCTGATCGGCCGAACCGATGTGGTGCTCAATCTCGTCTCGGGCGTCTATGGCAAAGGCTATGCCGGCTGGGCGCGGCGCCATGGTGGCGAGGTGATCGAGCTTGAAGTTCCGTTCAATGAGGCCATCGATCCCGTGGTGGTGCGAAGGGCGCTGGTTGCGCGACCGGATATCACGGTCATCGCCGTCTGCCATCACGATACGCCGTCCGGCACGCTCAATCCTCTGGCCGAGATCGGCGCGATTGCGCGCGAACATGGCGCCTTTGTCATCGCCGACGCCGTCTCATCCTTCGGCAGTCTCGACGTGCATCCGGAAACGGCCCACGTGGACATCTTCGTCACGTCGGCCGCCAAATGCCTGGGGGCCACGCCGGGCCTGACCCTGCTCGGCATCAGCGAGCGGGCCTGGACCCGGATCAAGGCCAATCCTGATGCGCCGCGCGCCTCCTTTCTCTCCCTGCTCGACTGGGAACTCGCGGCCGAGATCGACAAGCCCTTCCCGGTCACACCCTCGCTCGCCGAGATCCGCGGTCTCGACGTCGCGCTCGACCTCTATCTGCAGGAAGGGCCGGAGCAGGTCTGGGCCCGGCATGCCCGTACGGCTGCGGCGACCCGTGCCGGGCTGAAGGCCCTCGGCCTCAGGCTCTGGCCGATTGACGAGGCGATCGCGGCGCCTTCGGCCACCGTCTTCCATCTTCCCGCCGGCCTCACCGACAATATTTTGCGCGATACGCTGCTCGATCGCTATGGCGTGCTGCTCTCTTTCGGCCGCGGCTTCACGGCGGGCAAGGTGCTGCGCATCGGTCATATGGGGCCGAGCGCCGAACCCATGCTCGCCGTCACGGCCGTCGCCGCCCTTGGTGCTGCGTTGAATCAGCTCGGCATCCGGGCCGATGCCGGCGCCGGGGTGAACGCAGCCCTTGCGATTCTCGACGGAGCGGCATCCAATCAGGCTGATTCTAAGTCATCGTCCCGGGAGGTCGCTGATGTCGATCCTGCTTAGCCGCCGCGCTTTCCTGCTTGCCAGCGCCGGGACCGCCATGGTGCTAGCCCTGCCGCATCGCGTCCTTGCCGCAGATACGCCGAGCGGCCGTCTGACCGTCGCGGCCGATTCGGAGCCGACCAATCTCAACCCTGCCATCGTCGCGTCCAACGGCGTGTTCTTCGTTGCCAGCAAGGTGATCGAGCCGCTGGCCGAGGCCGACTATAGCGGCGCCGACGGCCTGGTGCCCCGGCTTGCCCTCTCCTGGGCGGGCTCCCCAGACGGCAAGACGGTGACCTTCAAGCTGCGCCCGAATGTGAAGTGGCATGACGGCAAGCCTTTCACCGCGGCCGATGTCGCTTTCTCGGCGCTGGAGGTGTGGAAGAAGCTGCAGAATCTCGGTCGAGTCGTCTTCAAGGATCTCGAAAGCGTGGATACGCCCGACGATCTCACGGCTGTGCTGCATTTTTCGACGCCGACGCCCTTCCAGCTCATTCGCAATTGCCTGCCCGCCTTGACCTCGGTGTTGCCCAAGCATGTCTTCGCGGGTACCGACATCATGACCAACCCGGCCAACGAGAAGCTCGTCGGCACCGGGCCGTTCAAATATGTCGAGCACAAGCCGGGCGAATATTACCTGCTCCGGCGTAACGACGCCTATTGGGCGCCGGACGAGCCCAAGCTCGGCGAAATCCTGTTCAAGGTGCTGGCCGACCGCGATTCTGCCGGTGCCGCGCTTGAATCGGGCGAGATCCAGCTCGCAGCCTTTTCCGCCGTGCCGCTTGCCGATATCGACCGCATCTCCAAGGTGCCGGGCATGAAAGTCTATTCCAATGGCTATGAGGCACTGACCTACCAGATGATCGTCGAGATCAACCACAGCCGCAAGGAACTGGCGGATCTGCGCGTGCGCCAGGCCATCGCCCATTCCATCGACAAGGGCTTCGTGGTGCAGGCAATCTTCCGCGGCTACGCCACCGCCGCCACCGGACCGATCCCGCAGACGGACAAGACCTTCTACAATCCGGACGTTGAGCGCTACGAATTCGACCCGGCCAAGGCCGAATCCCTGCTCGACGAGGCCGGCTACAAGAAGGGGCAGGACGGCGTCCGCTTCCATTTGAAGCTCCTGCCGGCGCCCTTCTTCAACGAGACGGTGCAGTTCGGCGCCTATCTCAGGCAGGCGCTCGCGAAGATCGGCATCGACGCAGAGATCGTCTCCAATGATTCGCCGGCACATCTGAAGGCAATCTACACCGATCACGCCTTCGACCTTGCCGTCGGAACGCCGGTCTACCGCCAGGATCCGGCGATCTCGACGACCATCCTGTTCCAGAGCGGCATTCCTGCCGGCGTGCCCTTCTCGAACCAGTATGGCTATGCCAACCCCAAGGTCGACGCCATCATCGCGCAGGCGGCGGTGGAGATCGATGCCGCCAAGCGGGCCGATCTCTACAAGCAGTTCCAGAAAATGGTGGTCGACGATCTCGCTTTGATCAACGTCACCGAATTCTCCTTCATCACCGTCGCCAACGAGAATGTGCAGAACGTCTCGAACAATCCGCGCTGGGCGGTATCGAACTGGGCCGATACGGCCGTGCCGGAGATGTCGCCGTGACGCCGGCCCCGGGTGCGCGGACATCTTGTTCGCCCTTCCTTTCTCACAAAGCGTGCCGTTTCCAAGAGCGGACAGGATGTCCGCGCACTCGGGAATAACCTTCCTTGGCGCTGCGCCTGCTCCGTCGCCTCTTCGGCGCCATCGCCGTTCTCGCCCTCGTCATCGTCGGCGCCTTCTTCATGTTGGAGGCTGCCTCAGGTGACGCTATCGACGCCTATGTCGCCGGTATCGGTGGCATGGATGCCGCCCGGATCGCGGAGCTTAGGGCCGCCTGGGGACTCGACCAGGGGCCGATGCACCGGCTCGGCGCCTATCTCGCCGCGCTCGCGCATGGGGATCTCGGCTGGTCCACCGGCTTCCAGCGTCCTGTATGGGATGTCCTGCTCGAGCGCCTGCCGGTGACGTTGATCACCATGGGCTCGGCGCTGGCGCTCGCCTTCCTGCTCGGCATCCTGTTCGGCTTCATCGCCGGTGCGCGTCCCAATGGCTGGCTCGACCGCATCCTCTCGGTCGGCTCGCTTGCACTCTATGCCATGCCGGGATTCTGGCTCAGCCTCGTGCTGATCCTGATCTTCTCGGTGAGCCTGCGCTGGCTGCCTTCGAGTGGCTTCGAGACGATCGCTTCGGGCAAGACGGGATTCGCCCGGGTCGCCGACATCGCATGGCATCTGGCGCTGCCGGTCTCGGCGCTCGGCCTCCTCTACATGACCCTGTTCCTGCGCCTGCTGCGCGACGGCATGGAGGAAGTCTGGCACGCCGATTTCATCCGTGCCGCCCGCGCGCGCGGCATCGTTGGCCTGCGCCTGGCGCTGCGCCACGTCGCGCGCAACGCTTTCGCGCCGGTGATCACCATGCTCGGCCTGCAATCGTCCTCGTTGCTCGGCGGCAGCGTGGTGGTGGAGAGCGTCTTTGCCATTCCCGGTTTCGGCCGACTCGCCGCAGAGGCGGTTTCGCGACGCGATACGCCCCTGCTGCTCGGGGTGGTGCTGCTCAGCGCCGTTGTCGTCGTGGTGATGAACATGCTGGCCGATCTCGTGCAGGCCTGGCTCGATCCGCGCATCGGCGCCAACGAGCGCTATGCATGAGCACGCTGGCCCGCATCCTGCGCAGCGGCGAGGGGAGGGCGGGTGCTGCCCTGCTGGTGATCTTCGTGCTGCTCGCCTTGACGGCTCAGCTCGTCTTTCCAGGCGATCCGCTCGGCATCACCGCGCCGCCGCTGCTGGCCCCCTTCACGGACAGTGCTCACCCCCTTGGCGCCGATCGCCTCGGCCGCGACATCGCCGCCGAGCTCGCCTGGGGCGCGCGGACCACGCTGCTCGTGGCGCTTGCGTCGGCCTTGGCCGCTTTGACGCTCGGCACCATTATCGGCACATTGGCGGGCTTTCTCGGCGGCTGGGTCGATGATGTCCTGATGCGCATCAGCGATGCCTTCCAGACCGTACCAGCGTTCCTGCTCGCCATGGCCCTGATCAGCATCACCGGGCCGAGCTTACCGGCTATCGTGCTTGCCATCGCCGCAGGCGCCTGGCCGCAGCCGGCCCGCATCGCCCGCGCCGAGATACGCTCCCTGCGTGAGCGCGATTTCGTTGCGGCGGCGCGGGTCGCTGGCATGCATCCCCTTGCCATCGCCTTCCGCGAAATCCTGCCCAACGCTCTAACTCCGGTGATCTCGCTCGCCGCCATCATCGCCGCAGCGGCCGTGCTGATCGAAGCGGCGCTTTCCTTCCTCGGCTTCGGCGATCCCAACCGGCCGAGCTGGGGCAGCATGGTAGCGGAGGGGCGGGCCATGCTGCGCAGCGCGCCCTCGCTCTCGCTCATCCCAGGCCTTGCTTTGATGCTGATCGTATTGGCGATCCACCTTCTCGGCCGCGGCTACGCCAAGGCCCTGCGCGTGCGGGAGCTGGTGGCATGAGCCTGTTTTCGTTGCGCGGATTCGGCGTTTCCTATCGCGATCGCGGCGGTGGGCTGCACCCGGCATTGCAGGCCATCGATCTCGACATAGCAGTGGGCCGTCGCCTCGTGGTGCTCGGCGAGACCGGATCGGGCAAATCCACTCTGGCGCTGGCGCTCGCCGGCCTGCTGCCGCGCAATGCCGAGGCGAGCGGCAGCCTCGCCCGCGCCGGATTTGCAGCGCCGCCGCGGCTTGGCCGCGACATCGGCATGGTCTTTCAGGACCCCAGCGGCAGTCTCGACCCTCTGATGCGGGTCGGCGAACAGATCGCCGAGGCCCGACATGTTAATCGTGGTGGTGGTTGGCGCGAAGGACGCGAACAGGCCGAGACCTGGCTGGAGCGCCTGGCTATTCCCAACTCGCGCGCGAGCGCGCGCAGATATCCGCATCAGTTCTCGGGCGGGCAGAAGCAGCGCATCGCCATTGCGGCGGCGCTGGTGAGTGAACCTTTGGTGCTGATCGCCGACGAGCCCACCAGCGCGCTCGACACCATCAGCCAGCATGCCATCGTCGGCCTGCTCCGGGAGATCGCCGGGGAGCGGGGCCTCACCTTGGTCTTCGTCACCCACGACATCGCGCTGGCCTCCGAGATCGCCGACGATGTCGCCGTGCTCTACGAGGGCCGTCTGGTCGAAGCGGGGCCTGCTGCGCGCGTCTTATCGGCGCCCTCCCATCCCTATACCGCGGCACTCCTCGCGATGCGCCTCGACCTTGATACCCCGCGCCCGACTCGCTTCGCCGAGATCGACAAACGCGATTTCTCCGTGCGCGCGCCAGGGGGCGGGCATGGCTGAAGCGCCGCTGCTCGATATCAGGGGGCTCGCCAGCAGCGTCCGCGACGGCGGTGGGCGGCATGTCCTCCTTTCAGGCGTCGACATGGCGGTGGCTCCCGGCGAGATCGTCGGTCTGGCGGGCGGTTCCGGTTCGGGCAAGACGACCTTGGCCCGCGCCATTCTGCGCCTGATCGACATTGATGCCGGCACGATCCTGTTCGAGGGGAGGGACCTCACCCGGCTCGAGGGTGCCGGGCTGCGGCGCGTGCGACCCCGTTTGCAGATGGTGTTCCAGGATCCGATGG